>CAVOVO010000007.1:0-124529 GCA_963699845.1 uncultured delta proteobacterium | reverse complement strand
TCGATATCCATCTAGATCCCCGAAAAGGAAAAGGGGCGTTCGTCGAGCATTCCTGGGGAAAAACGACAACGAAAGCCTATCCGATAACCACCAGCACCGCCTCTGCCTCAACCGCATCCCCCTTCTTACACTTGACCTCCTTCACCGTCCCCGAGACCTCAGCCACGACGGGAAGCTCCATTTTCATGGCTTCAAGGATCACGACCTCATCCCCCTCGTCGACCGAGTCACCGGGCTTCACCTTAACGTCTATGATCTTCCCGCCCATGGGTGCAGTTACATTACTCACAATCAATACCTCCTCTGCGTTTTCAAAATGTGCCGCTTCATCACAGCCCCAGAGGGTCCTGGCCCAACTCGCCCCCCTAAAGCCCAATATGAAAAAGACTAATGCCCCTGACTTTGAGAACGATTGAACGGCTTCTTTTAACATCCACCGTCCATCGTTTGTCAAGAACAAACTCTTTCAAATCCAGTTGGCATTTGGCCGGCCCGGTCCTTGTGATACCGGAGACCGGATATCTTCGGGGCCTTGACAGGCCCCGGCAAATTCTCTAACCTCACGCCATCTTACGTAACATACGCGAATCAATTAAAGTTTCACGATGATGCAACCGATGCTCAGATAAGCCTGAAGCCTTCAAGGAGAACCCGCATGCCAGTTTACAAATGGGTCGCTGAGACAAGAAAAGGGAGAGTCCTCAGAGGCGAGCTTGAGGCCGCTGATGAACGGATTGCCCGCCTTCAGCTGAAGAGACGAAACCTTAGCGTAAAAAAACTCAAAGCAAAGCCGAAGGACCTCTTCGAAAATGTCTCCTTCATGCAGCCGAAGGTGACGAGGAAAGACGTGGTCATCTTCACCCGGCAGTTTTCCACGATGATCGACGCCGGCCTTCCCCTCGTGCAGGGTCTGACCGTTCTGTCGGACCAGGCAGACAATAAAACTTTCAAAAACATCCTCAAGGGGATCACAAAGGATGTGGAAGGCGGAGCCACGCTTGCCGAGTCTTTGAAAAAGACCCCGAAGGTATTTGATGATCTATATGTCAACCTCGTGGCCGCCGGCGAGGTGGGCGGCGTCCTGGACACGGTCCTTCAAAGGCTTGCGAGCTACATCGAAAAGGCGGAAAAGCTGCGATCCAAGATCAAGGGAGCGATGATTTATCCCGCCGTGGTCGTCGCAATCGCCATTGTCGTGCTGTCGATCATTCTCATCTTCGTGATTCCGGTCTTCGAAGATATGTTCAAGAGCGTGGGGTCCGCGCTCCCTCTGCCGACCCAGTTCGTCGTGAACCTCAGTCGATTTGTCAAGTCCAATGTCCATTACCTGATCGGCGCATGCATCCTGCTTGGTGTGGCGTTCAGGTTTTACCGCAATTCCGAAGGGGGACGAAAAAGGACGGACGCCCTTCTGCTGAAGCTTCCCGTTTTCGGCCCGCTTTTGAAAAAGGTGGCCGTGGCGAGGTTTACGCGCACCCTGAGCACCATGATCAGCAGCGGCGTTCCGATCCTCGACGCCCTTGAGATCGTGGCCAAAACCTCGGGCAACGTAATCCTTGAAGAAGTTATCTTCGAAGTCAGGGCAAGCATCGCGGAAGGCCAAACCATCGCCGAACCGCTTTCGGAAACAGGGATATTCCCGGCCATGGTGGTGCAGATGATCTCGGTTGGAGAGGCCACAGGCGCCTTGGACACCATGCTGGAAAAAATCGCGGACTTCTACGACGACGAAGTTGACGCGGCCGTTGAGGCCCTGACTTCCATGTTGGAACCCCTTCTCATGGTATTTCTGGGAGGCGCCATCGGCGGAATGGTCATCGCCATGTACCTGCCCATATTCAAGATGGCCGCCGCGTTGGGCTGATTTTCCCCATGCCCGGGCACGCATCCACGAAGTCACCGCCGGAGCTTTACAGGCGTCTGCAGGTGTTGATGTTCCTGAGGGTGGTGCTGGTGTCCATCTTCCTGGGCGCCTCCCTCTTCATTGAGCTCAGGGAGGCGGATCCCTATTTCGGACAGCTCCAGACCGCCCACTTCCTCATCATCGCCGGCATTTACCTGCTGACCTTTGTCTACGCCCTGATCCTGAAATATTCCGGTCAACTGATCTGGTCAGCCTATCTTCAGCTCATCCTGGACACCTTCTCCATCTCAGCCATCGTGCTCGCCACCGGGGGCATCGACAGTATCTTTTCCATCCTGTATGTGCTCAATATCATCAGCGCCGGCATCATCCTTTACAGGAAGGGAGGGTTGGCCATCGCGACCGCCTGCAGCCTCACCTACGGCGCGCTCGTCTTTTGTCACTATTATGGAGTCATTTCCCCGCTGGGTGGCAGGGGACCAGGTTTTGGGACGTACAAGGGGTCGGAGGTTATCTTTCTCTTTCTGGTGAACGCCACCGGTTTTTACCTGGTCTCCTACCTGAGCAGCTATCTCTCCGAGCAGGCCCGGCGCAGCCATGTGGAGCTGGAGGCCAAGCAGATCGACTTCGACAAGCTCGAGGCGCTCAATGAAAGCATCATCCAGGGCGTCGACTCCGGATTGATCGCCCTGGATGGCCGCCATCGTGTCATTCTGTTCAATCCTGCCGCAGAAGAAATCTTCAGGCTCAAGCGCACGGAGGTGATTGGAAACCAGGCAGAGGCCCTCTTCCCTTTCCTTTTGGACCACTTGAAAGACGGACAGCCTTCCGTTACAAACCCACTCACGAAACGGGGCCGTTTCATTGATTTCCGTTATTCAACGGATCATGGCAACGACAGGTATCTCCGCTTCTGCATCACCCCCTTCCCACTTCCTGGGACCGATCAGCGGGGAAGGATACTGGCCTTTCAGGATTTGACCGAGCTCCGGCAGATAGAAGAAGAAATGAAACGGGTGGAAGGGCTGGCGCTCATCGGTGAGATGGCGGCGGCCATTGCCCACGAAATCCGCAATCCTCTTGCGTCCATCAGCGGGTCCATCCAGCTATTGAAAGAGGGGTCCTCTAAGGAGGACATGAACCGGCGGCTGATGGACATCGTGATGCGGGAAATTGACCGTTTGAACCACCTTGTGAATGAATTCCTTCTCTTCGCCAGGCCCAAAAAGGCCAAATTCGATCGATTTGAGCTGAATCAGCTTATCCAGCATTCTCTTGATCTCTTTCAGAAAAGCCAGCACTGGAACCAGAAAATCCAGGTGCGGCAGAGCTTTTCCTGTCCGGTTTACCTGGAATCGGACGCTGAGCAGATCAACCAGGTGCTCTGGAATCTTTTTCAGAACGCGGTTGAAGCCATGCCGGACGGCGGATCACTCTTTTTGACAACCGAACGCATCGAGGCCTTTCCAGCGGAAACCAACGGTTACGCGAAGGTGATGGTCAGCATCCGGGATACCGGAACGGGGTTTGAATCGAAGGCGATTGAAAACCTCTTCACGCCCTTTTTCACGACAAAACCCGAAGGGTCCGGGCTGGGGCTCGCCATTGTCAAACGGATCACGGAAGGGCTCAAAGGCCAGGTTCGAGGGACCAACCACTCGGCCGGCGGCGCTGAGGTCTCCGTCATCCTGCCCCTGTCTCGATAAGTCTCGACCGACCCGGCCTCAAGCGGCCCAGGAATCGGTTGAGTGGACCGTTCCACCCTTTGTTTCCACGAGGCCGGTGCGCGGAGGGCCTGGAAGCGGAGGATCGATTGTCTGTGGCAATTGATCAGGGATTATGCTATTGTTTCAAAGAGGGATTTGGATATCCCGCCCGCCATTTGCGGGGTCTATCAAGCCCTGGGGCGCCGACCGATCCCGTTGAATGACACCCTTTTCCTTACCCGGCAAGCAGATCCATGTTCGAAAGCCACTGGTTTACAGAAATACGGCGGCCAAGCCGCTACATCGGTCACGAAATCAACGCCATAAGAAAGGACCTCTCTCAAGTGGAGGTCTCCATCGCCCTAGCCTTCCCTGATTTATATGACGTGGGGATGTCGCACCTCGGTCTGCGGATCCTCTATAACCTCTTGAACCAGCAGGAATGGCTGGCCGCTGAAAGGGTCTTCTGCCCTTGGGTGGATTTGGAAATGGAGATGAAGACCCGCGGTCTGAGACTTGCTACACTGGAATCGGGAAGAACGCTTTCCGAGCTCGACATCATCGGCTTCAGCCTTCAGCACGAGCTCTCTTATACAAATGTCTTGACGATGCTCGATCTGGGAGGCATCCCCTCTCTGGCCCGTCAAAGAAACGAGAAACAACCACTGGTTATCGGGGGTGGGCCTGCGTGCTTCAACCCTGAGCCCGTGGCGGACTTTTTTGACCTCTTCGTCATCGGGGACGGCGAAATTTCCTCGATCGAGATCTGCAAAACCGTCCGAACGGCCAAGCGGGATGGCATCAAGGACAGACAAGACCTTCTGAAACGGCTTGCCGGGATTCCCGGCGTCTACGTCCCGTCCTTTTTTGCGTGTCATTACAGCGGGGATGGGTCCTTGACTGCGGTGGAACCGCTTCTGGACGGCTACAACCATGTGGACAAGGCCATTGTCCCCGCCCTGGAAGCCGTCCACTCACCCGCAGGCCAGATCGTTCCCTTCACGGAGCTTGTCCACGATCGCGTTGCCATCGAAATAGCGAGGGGCTGCACCCGGGGGTGCCGTTTCTGTCAGGCAGGAATGATTTACAGGCCTGTACGCGAAAGGGATCCCAACGGCGTCCTGACGCTCGCCGAAAAAACACTCCGTTTGACCGGTTACGAGGACCTGTCTTTGCTTTCACTCAGCTCGGGTGATTACTGTGCCATCGAGCCCCTGCTCAAAACCTTGATGGACAGACACGCGCCCGAGCGGGTCGCGGTGAGCCTCCCTTCCCTGCGGGTGGACAGCCTGAGCCCTTCGTGGATCGAACAAGTCAAGCGGGTGAGAAAAACTGGTTTCACCCTGGCCGTGGAAGCCGGAAGCGAACGCTTGAGAAAGATCATCAACAAGGGCCTGACTCAGGACGAGGTGCTCTCGATGGCACAATCGGTCTATGGGGCCGGATGGAACCTGATCAAGCTCTATTTCATGGTCGGTCTCCCCTTTGAAGAGATGGACGACGTCCATGATATCATCCGACTCGCGAAGGCGGTCGCGGCAAAAGCACCGAAAGGGGGGAGGAACCCCAAGCTCAACGTGAGCGTGGCTGCCTTTGTCCCGAAGGCCCATACCCCTTTTCAGTGGGCCTCCCAGCTCGGGCTGAAGGAGAGCGCGGAGCGGATTCGCGTGATCCAGGATGGCCTGATGAAGCACAGAGCCATCCGTGTGAAATGGAATCAGCCGGAGGCGAGCTGGCTGGAGGGTGTCTTTTCAAGAGGAGACCGGCGGCTCGCCCCGGCGGTCCTCGCGGCCTGGAAACTCGGCGCGCGTTTCGATGGATGGACCGAACACTTCGACATCAATCGATGGCGTCAGGCCTTCGCCATGACCGACCTGAATCCTGACGTCTACGCGCACCGATTGAGGCATTTGGACGAGTGCCTGCCCTGGGATCACATCCATTCAAGGGTCTCGAAGGATTACATGAAAGAGGAGTGGCACAGGGCCGCCACCTCGGTGACGACCCCTGACTGCCGGCGGCACTGTCTGAGCTGTGGGGTGTGCGACCACCAAACCATCAAACCGGTCCTCTATCCCTCATGGCAGCCCCCCGGGCAAGACGTCATCAGGGCCAAGGGTCGGGAACTCCCACTACAAAAACGCCAGGTATCGTCTGACCTTCACCAAGCTGGATCTTTTCAGACACCTGGGCCACTTGGAGCTGGTCAGGCTCTTCATCAGGGCCATGAGGCGAGCAGGGCTGCCATTGGCCCATTCGGAGGGGTTTCACCCCATGCCGAAGTTGACCTTCGCCTGCGCACTGCCTGTGGGCACGGAGAGCCTCGTCGAAACGGTCGATGTGGAGTTGAGTGAAACCTGGCCGATCGAGGAAGTGGTTGAGAAGGTCAACGCGCAACTCCCCGCCCCCATCCGTGTCACCATGGCGGAGCCGTTGAATCAGGGGCAGGGGGGTGCGAGGGTCAAGGAAAGCCGCTATCTCATCACCTTGAACGGCGATCGCCCCAGCGTGGCGGCACTGGAAAAGTTCCTGGGCGCCGATGCGGTGCCGGCCGTGAAACAGGGGAAAAAGGGCCAAATTGTGCTCAATGCCAGGCCGCTCGTGAGGTCCATTGAGTTATTGCCTACCGGAGAGATCAACCTGGTCACAGCCCATCCCGAGGGTCCTGAGCTCAAACCCCTGGACCTGCTCAGAGCGGTTTTCGGCCTGACGGAATCGCAGGCACGTTCAGCCAGGATCATAAAAACCATGCAGGTTCTTGAGTGAACGGAGGAAACAGGTGAAGATGTTGTCGTGCAACGCAACCCATCGAATCAGGCTTCATGGATCGTCCCATGCCAAGTGAGCTCGTTATCAACGCAAGACATCACGAAACCAGGGTTGCGCTGGTTGAAAACGGACTGGTGGTCGAGCTCCACATCGAACGGAAAACCGGCCAGGAATTGATGGGCAACATCTACCGGGGAAAGGTCGTCAGGGTCCTTCCGGGCATGCAGGCCGCCTTTGTGGATATCGGCTTGGAAAGGACGGGGTTCCTTTACGTGACCGATGTGCACAAGGAACTGCTCGACTTCGAGCGACTCATGATGGGCAACCCCTCTTCCGCCGAAGAACTGAATGCCGCAACTGAGGACGAATCCCCTCGGGGACGAATGGAGAGCATTCCTTTTAAAATAGAGGAACTGCTCCATGAGGGGCAGGATCTCATGGTCCAGGTGGCCAAAGAACCGCTGGGGAGCAAAGGGGCGAGGCTCACATCCCACGTTTCTCTGGCAGGAAGGCACCTGGTCCTCATGCCGACGGTCAACCATATCGGCATTTCCCGCAAAGATCGAAGAAAAGGAAGAGAGAGACCGGCTCAGGTCCATCATCCAGGAGATGAGACCCCCAGGCGTTGGATTCATTGCAAGAACGGTGAGCGAGGGAGATTCAAAAGAACAGCTGAAGTCCGAAATGGATTTCCTCTTGCGCCTGTGGTCCAACATACAGGCGAGAATGGACAGGCTGTCAAACGCCGGACTCCTTTATCGGGACTTGAACGTCTCCCTGCGCGCCGTCCGAGACCTTGTTTGCGACGAGAAGTGGATCGCCTGGTGATCGACTCTGCCGAGGAGTACCGCAACGTGATGGAGTTCATCAACGCCTTCGCGCCCCGGTTGAGCCATTCCGTTCAGCTCTACGATGGCAGAGACCCTATTTTCGATGCCTATGGGATCGAAATGGAGATATCCCGGGCCCTCGAAAAAAAGGTCTGGCTCAAGTCCGGAGGGTATATCGTGATCGAGATGACGGAGGCCCTGACCTCGATTGACGTAAACACCGGCAGTTACGTGGGCAAGCGAAATCTGGAGGAGACCATCCTCAAGACGAACCTGGAGGCCGTCAAGGAGATCGCCTATCAGCTGCGGTTCAGGAACATAGGAGGGCTCATCGTCATCGATTTCATCGACATGGAGAAAAGGCCGAACCGGGAACGGGTCTTCTTGGCCCTGAAAGAGGCGCTCGACAAGGACAAGGCCAAGACAAACATTCTCCGGATGTCCGATCTCGGTCTGATCGAAATGACGAGGAAAAGAACCCGAGAGAGCCTGAACCGCCTGCTCACCGAACCATGCCCCTATTGTGAAGGCCGGGGTGTGCTCAAGTCCAAAAAGACGATTTGCTGTGAGATCTTCAGGGACATCGAGAGGGAATGCGTGGTCTGCGAAGAGGAGGGAAACGTGGTGGTCATGGTACATCCGGACATCGAGAACGTCTTGAGGGAAGAAGAGCAGGACTCCATTATGGATCTGGAAAAGAGGATCAAAGAAGCACCTCATCATTGTCGGCAAACCGGAATATCACCTGGAGCAATACGAGGTGAGCTTGTAGTCGGTAGGCTGGCTCGTATGAATCTCCCTTTTCGGCACTTGATCTGATTTTCCCAAACTCGGCAAACCCGTCCCTGCCCAATCGTGCCTCCCCTCAAGCGCGTTTCCTCTAAGGGTCCCACCCGTCCAAAAAGGTTTCATCATCATTTGCGGAAGGACCGATCTCTAATGAAAGGTCGTGCCGGGTAGCAATCCCGCCGGGCCAAGCATGTCTGGTTTTTCTTTGACATGACAGGCCGAAATGGAATAGAGCTTCAGCTTATACAGTGTTTTCAGTACGATAACCCTTAATACTTGAGGTGAAATCGCGCGCAAATCGGTTACTATTCTTGGTTTAAGTGTTCAGGGTTCAGCAAACTCCATATCCTCTCACTTGAAACCTGATTTGGTTCTGGCCTGGCTGGTTTTGGATTGAATGGATCCCAAGCGTCTGAAATTTAATGCCCTCGTGGCGGTTGCGCTATTTTTTCTCTTCGGAATTTCTCAACTATTTCAACGCGGGATGGTTTCAGAAACTGGAGGCACCCCTTTACGATGCTGGGGCCTCGCTCTGGGTGAGAACGCGCCGAACAGACGGAGCCGGAAATCGTTTTGGTCGAGCTGAACCAAGCGGGATCTGATGCTTCAGGGTCAAGTCGGCGCAACGGGGAGGACATCGGTCAAGCGGTGGCGTTGCTGCGCAGGGGAAAGGCCAAGGTGATCGGCATAGACCTTCCTCTGGGCAGGACAGACGCAACTCAAGAATTGAAAGACCTCCGGCGGATTCAGGAAAAGATAAGGGATTACGAGCGTGGGCGGCAACGGGACCATGTCCCAAACTGGCTGGAGGAGGACCTGGGCCGCCTCGAGTCACGGATGGATGACAGCATCGGTTTGGCCGCACACATGACTCGGGCCGGTAACACCGTTGTCGCGATTGCCGCTTTGAGCGGACAAGCCGAAAAGTCCAAACAGAGGGAACCATTGGCGGACGGTCCGTTAAAGAAGAATTTTGTAGACGGCCGGGACACGAAGAACTTTTTATCCTCTCGGATTTCCAGCGGCAGGTGATTTGGACCTGCCCGCGACGGGTCTGTGTGATGCGGCCCTGGGAATCGGACACAGGCTCTCCACGCTGAAGCCGGGCCTGACGGATCGTGCCCACCCTGCCCTGGTGAATTACGAAGGGCATCTGCTGCCTTCCTTTCCCCTGCGGATTGCCATGGCCTACCTCGACATCTCCCCGAGGGAGGTCCTGGTGGACGCAAACGGTCTTCTCATCGGAAACAAAAGGGTCCCTCTCCATGGGGGAGATATCCTCATTCCTCCGCTGATTCCCAACCACGCCGTACCTCGCCTTTCCTGCTCGGCGCTGCTCGCCAGGCAAATCGGATCCCAAGACGGCTGAGGGAAAAATCGCGCTGATCGGCCTACCATCGCAGGCCCAGACGCGCCACGCGAACATGGGTCTTTCGGATTCATCCGCGCACGAAGCCTGGGTCGTTCAGACGATCTTGAGGGGCTCGTGGATCAAGCGACCTGGTCCTGCCGCTTCACCTTGAATGGGCGGCTTTGTTTGTCGTGCTGTTTCTGGGGGCCGGCTTCGCCAGCTTCAAGAGGGAATCCGTCAAGGTCTTTACCCTATCGGGCCTCGCGCTGGCCTCGCTCGGTCTGCGGCCTCGCGGTCCTTTTTGCAACCGGAATGTGGTTCAAGACGGTCCACATGGCCACGGCAGTGGTTGGCCTCTATCTTCTGGTCGGCATCCGATCGCTTTTCGCGGTCCCCGGGCTCAAGCGGGAGCTTGAAGAGACCCACAAGCTGCTGGGGCTTCACTACCGCAGGCAGGGGGAGCTCGACCAGGCCTTCGAGGAATTCAGGAAGTGCCGCCCAGACCCTGAGCTCAATGAGCTTCTTTACGATCTTGGTCGGGAGTATGAAAAGAAGGACATGTTGACCCAGGCGCTGCGAACCTACGAAACGCTCCGCAAAATGGGCAGGCACAAGGATGTTGATGAAAGGATCGCGAAGCTCGGGGCACCGGGAAAGCCGTTGCCTTTCGAAACCGACGAGACGGCGGGCGAAAGGGCCGTGCTATCGGACTCCTTTGTCAGGATGAACAGGTCGGTGGGGCGATATCAGATCGTCTCAGAGCTGGGCAAGGGCACCATGGGTGTGGTATACAAGGCGAAAGACCCCAAGATCAACCGGTTTGTGGCCGTCAAGGTCATACGCTTTTCGGACGATTTCGACGAAGAGGTGCTTCAGGAGGTCAAGAACCGTTTTCTCAGGGAGGCCGAGATCGCCGGGCAGCTCTCTCATCCGTCAATCATAACGATCTTCGATGTGGGGGAAGACCAGGATCTCACTTACATGGCCATGGAGTGTCTGGAAGGGAGAAGCCTCTCCCATTATTGCAAAAAGGAAAGCCTGCTTCCGCTTCCAAGGGCCGTTGAAATCGTCGAAAACATCGCGGGGGCCCTCGATCACGCCCACAAAGCGGACGTCATACACCGTGACATTAAGCCGGCAAACATTATGATATTACAGGACGGAGGCGTAAAGGTCACCGATTTCGGCATCGCGAAAGCCGTATCCTCGTCTCTGACCAAGACAGGCATTGTTCTCGGCACGCCGAATTACATGTCCCCTGAACAGATCATGGGACACAAGATCGGGCCCAGGACGGACATCTTTTCTCATCGGGGTGCTCTTCTTCAACCTGGTGACTGGGGAACTTGCCGTTTCGGGGAGAAAAGCTCAATACACTTTTGTACCAGATCACGCAGGCAAGGCATCCATCGGTGCGCAGCATCAACCCCTCGCTGCCCAGAGCCGTCGAACAAATCATTGACAAGGCCCTGGCCAAGAATCCGGACCACCGATTCAAGAGCTGCTGGAGAAATGGCCAAATATTTGAGGATCTTGCGTAATAAAATTGATCAAGTGGTTCAGACCGGGTCCGGGCCGGCCAAGGCCGATTCGGCCCAGAAAGACCACAAGCTGGAATAACGGAGCGAAACCCCAAGAAACTCTTCAAACGCTGAGGACTGATTTTGCTAATCAACTCTTCCGGCATAACCGATGTAGGTCTTAAAAGAGAACAAAACGAGGATTTTTTCTCCGCGGACGACTCCATCGGCCTTTACGTGGTCGCTGACGGGATGGGCGGGCACCTGGCGGGCGAGGTGGCAAGCCGGGTGGCTGTTGAGATGATCATCAACAGCTTTCGGCAGTGGAAAGAATCGGGCGCTCCAGAGGACGTGCTCTACAACTACCCCGAGGACTCCCTCTCCCTGGTGGGCAATTACGTCCTGAGCAGCATAAAGACTTGCCAACCGAGTCGTGTATGAGATGGCCATCGAGAACCAGCAGTATAACGGCATGGGGACCACCGTGGCGGTGGTGGCCGTCGCCAAGGATCTGGTTGTAGCGGCGAATGTGGGCGACAGCCGCGTCTATCTGGTCCGCAATGGTCAAATCGAGCGTTTGTCACGAGACCACACCGTCGTGGCAGAGCAAGTGGAAATGGGAATCATGCGTGCTTCGGAGGCGGAGAGCTCTCCTCTCAAGCACATTCTGACGAGAAATCTGGGGTCCTCAGAGTCCGTGAATGTGGAAATCTTTGAAATAGAGCCCGCGGACAACGACCGCTACCTCTTGTGCTCCGACGGCGTGACCGACCTCATCCCCGATGAAACGATTCTCGATATCGCCCTTGGCGACGACAGCCCCGAGTCCCTTTGCAGAAAGATTGTGGGCGAGGCCCTCAAGCGGGGAGGACACGACAACATCACGGCCGTTTTCGTTGCCCTCAGAGAGGGTCCGGATCGGCAAGAGAGCGTGGTCAAGAAGACCGGGAGTCTGTGGCGGACCTCGTGACTCAAGCCAAGGAGTCCGTTCGAAAGCTTAAGACCTAAGGAATAAGACGCCACGATCTCGTGCGATGAGTGGCTACATCAACCCCTTACGCTTGATAAGAGCGCCTTTTGGAAAAGATCATGGCCAGACTGATTCTGATGTTTAACAAGCAGGTGATCAAGGAATACCCCTTGTTGAAGGAAAGCCTCACCATCGGGCGGAAACCGGACAATACCATCATCATAGACAACCTGGCCGTCTCCGGTTATCACTGCAGGATAGATTGCAACGGAACGGACCACCTCCTCACCGACCTCCAAAGCACCAATGGGACTTTCGTGAACGACAAGAAAGCGGTCTCCCACAGGCTCAAACACGGCGACAACATCATCGTGGGCAAGCACGTGCTTCTATTTCTCGACGCAGCAGAGCGAGGAAGACTCGATCTCGAAGCTCGACCAACAGGTCGATCCGGATCAGACCATGATCCTCGACACGGTCAGTCAGCGTGAATTGCTGTCCAAGCAGAGCGTCACCGCGGCCGCAGGGCCGCTCCGAGGAAAAGCGAGGGGTGCTGAGCTTCATCGATGGTTCCAAGACTGGGAGAAGTGGAGCTCAGGAAGAAACTCACCCGACTCGGAAAATCAGGCCATTCAGAGATCAAGCTCTCGGGGCTTCTCATGAGCCCCACGATGGCCACCATCAGCAAGCGGCCCGCAGGCTACACCATCACCTTTACGGGCGGAATTATCAAGCTCAGGGTGAACGGGGAAATCGTCAAAGAGAGCATCCCGCTCAGGGATTTCGATACGATCGAATTGGGCTCCTACAGGTTCCAGTTCTACGAAAAAGAGGCGTCGTGACCTCGTTTTCGTCTACATGTCCGACAAAGAGAGACCCTTGACTGACCCCACCTTTCCGTTTTTTTTTCAGCTCCGCCAATCCGTCTTGAATCTCTGTCTTTGTATAGGTCTTCTGGCACTGAGTGCACTGAAATATCTCTTCTGATAGCCTGTCGTAGATCAGGTCATCAGAGAAATTGACCCTGTGAAATCGCAAGGAGAAGTTGTAGATCACCTTGAAATCTTTGTTATGGCAACTTTCGCACACGAAATAGTCACGCAATTCAACCATTCGAGCTCCCTCCGGGCCGCTAAGAGTCGCCCCCCTTCTGGATAGAAATTTCTAGCCTTTTTGACGCCGTTTTACAACATATTTCTGTTCAGGACCCTGAGATGCGCTCAGCCGCGCCTGTTCTCCGTGATCCCGGCTTCTCGCCAAAGGACGGGAGATGGATGGCCGCGCGCCGGTTGCGTGGCCTGCCGGTTTTTCACAATGGCTCTTGACGGAACGGAAAACCGGATTTACTAAATGGGTGAACCGGCGGCGCGTCGCACGGGGGTTGGCTGGATTTGGGTCGGTGGGACCATTCATGCCTGATCACGCGTACGTATTTGCTCTTAGGACTTAAATAAGGGTCATACCGAAAACAGCTGTTTTTTCAATGAAGTTTCTTGAGGGGTCTACACATGTCAGGCACGGAGATGGTCACCATCAAGGAGACTTATCTGAATGCAGATCCGGGTTCGGGCAACATGATCATCCTGAAGGAGGGTCCCGATGCCAAGCGCTATTTCATGATGTTTGTGGGAGACGCGGAGTTTGCCGCCATCGCCAAGGAAAAAGGACTGGTTGAGCCTCAGCGGCCCTTGACCCACGACCTGTATCTTCGCATTCTCGAAAGGCTCAGCGTCACCTTTATCCGCGTGGAAGTCCACGATGTAAAGGATAACACCTTTTTCGCCAATGTGGTGTTCAGCGCGGAGGGAAAGGAACAAGTGGTTGACAGCCGTCCCAGCGACGCCGTTGCGCTGGCCCTCAGCAGAAAAATCCCTATCCTGGTCAACGAGAAGCTGTTCCACCGCGAGCTGAGCCAGGAGGAAATGCAGGAATTTGAAGGGTTGGTGAAAAGCGTTAAGTTCTGACTCTGGTTAGAGGGGCCATCCAGCGGACCGCCACGCCGGCATGGCCCGTTATGCAGCCGCCCGTTGCAGGGGCCTTACCGCTTCCTCGGGTGAGTGAGTCGCGAAGACCGCTTCGAGGCCTTCACGGCTTTATCAGGAGCTCGTATTTGACGGTATGGTCCCGGATTGAAACCGGGTGGAAGGTTCGTTCCAGAAAGGTGACCCGGTTCTCCCGATCCACCAGCAAGATCGTCGAAGACCGAGTCCCATATCCCGGGCTGGTGATAAAAATGGGTGAGAGCACCCTTTCAAGGGGGAGACCCACCCCCGTGTCGGGAAGCTCGTCGTCATCAGCTTCCCGGCGGTCGGAGAGCAGCGCGAAGAGCCCTTCCGGGTTCAGCTCGACGTCTCCGTCAATGAGATCCTTCAGCCCGGTCTTCCCCTTTTCGGTCTTCGGCCACGGCGTGTCAAGCAAGTGGTTGCTCAGTCCGTAAATGCCCGGTCCCAACCCCCTCTCTTCGGGGGCCCGATTGGAGCACCAGAAGAGCGCCTCGGGGTCGCCCAGGACCAGGTTGAAGCCGTTGTACTGGTGTCGACGCTCGGCCAATCGTTTGATGTAGGTGAGCGGGGCCTCTCGACCTCTCAGGTAGTCACTGACCAGATGACCTCTTGACAGCGCCTCCGGCCGATGCGTGGAAGGGTCCCGATAGTTTGTCACCGCTGCGAACCGCCCGCTCCTGGTCATCCCCATCCAGGTCCCCCCGGCCGTCAGGTCCCGGCCCGCAAGGACCTGGGGCGCATCCTCCCAGAAGGCGGCTTGGGTCGTGGGTCGATCGTAGAGCTCATCGCGGTTTGCGGCGAATATGGCCCTGTATCGAGGGTGGGATTCAATCGCCATTAACAACAGACACATTACGGACTCTCCCTGTCCATCTCAGCCATTCGTCTCTTAAGTGCCGATCCTTATGGCGTTCTTGCCCGTTACCCAGTCAACTCGACCAGAGTCGTGCGCAACCTGTCCAAATGAATCACGGGGATGTTGGATCGCTTCAGTGGTATGAATCCGACGTGAAATCGATTTTCAAACGATAGGCACCGCCGTCCAAGACAGCCTGAACGGGGAATGACGCTTTCTCGAAGACCTTGAGCATCGATCTGTTTGTGGCCAGCACGTCCGCGCTGAACCCCCTGATGCCCCTCTCTTTCGCCACCTCAATCAGCATCTGCAGCAGGAAAGTCGCGATGCCCCGCCCCTGGTATGCCTCATCCACGATGAAAGCCACATCCGCGAACGTCTCGCCCGGCACCTGAACATACCGAGCCTCGGCGATGATGCGGTCCCGGCCCGGCTCACCCGTCAACCCGACGATGGAAAGGGTCGTACGGTAGTCGATGTTCACATATTCCTGCATCTTCTCATGGGGCATGGTCTTGATGGGCGAAAAGTAACGGTAATAAAGGGATTGGTCTGAAAACCGGTAAAAAAGCCGCCGCATTTCTTCCTCATCGGATGGCTTGATGGCCCGAAAACGCACGGTCAGACCCTCCCTTGAATGTGTGGGAGCGGGCCAGTGCTTCGGGGTAGAGATCGACCCGATTCCGCCATGAAAGTCTGATCCGAATAGAGGATATGCTGGGCTTTGGCCAACCGGACCAGTTCGGCCCGATCCTCCGGGTGCGCGATATCGATCAAGGCAAGGGCCCGCTCACGAACGGTCCGGCCCGTCATGGAAGCGATGCCATACTCGGTCACCACAAGGTCCAGTGCGTCGCGGTTGGAAAACTGGTTCGGGTACTGCTCGACCGACAGGATGATATTCGGTTTGCCCTGCAGGTTGCGGCTCGGCAACGCGATGATGGTGCGCCCGCCATTGGAAAAGGCCGCGCCGGTGAAGTACTCCTGCGCCTCTCCGGGCCCGGCCCCGACGTTCCCTCTGCCGGTGTGGAGCGCGATGCCTCCCGTCAGATCGATCTTTCGCGCCGGAAGGACAACCATGAAACGATCGTTAGCTCCCGATCCGTTTCGGGATCCGTCACCACGTCGATGGACTGAAATTCGATCAAGGGGTTGCGGTCAAGCCAGCGCATGAACTCCGGGGTCCCCAAGGCATAAGCGGTCAGGCACTTTCCTCGGAAAACATTCTTGTGTCGGTTTGTCACCGCGCCGCTCTTGACCAGATCCATGAGCGCATCCGTAAGAAACGGGGTATGAACGCCAAGGTGTCTTTTCTGCACCAGGTGGCCGACCAGGGCTTCAAAGATGGGCGCGATGGAAAAGGCCAGACAACTCCCATCAGGGATAAGGGAGGCCACATTGGCGCCCAGCCGATCGAAGACCTCATTGACCGGCCATCGAGGAAAGTAGATCGGGGGCTCGGTGGACATGACCAGGTAATCGAAATCGTCCACGTGGACCAACGTATCACCCAGCGTGTGCGGGACCTGAGCTGTTGATTTCGCCGACCACCAAGGTAGCCCGCTCCATGGCCTGCCTGGCCACATCCACGGCAACCCCGAGGCTACAGTATCCTGAGTCGTCCGGCGGCGTGATCTGGACAAAAGCCGCGTCGATCTTGATGATCCCTGATTCCACCAGCCTGGGAATCTTTGAAAACCTGCTCGGAATCAGGTCAACACGGCCTGCAGTGATGGCCTCACTGGCAAGCCAGCCGGGGAAAAAGGTCTTGAGCCTGAATTTGGTCGCGTATCGCGCCTCGATGGATATGGCATCTCCCAGGCTGACAAGCTGTATCAGCTCCAAGTCCCGCAGCTTGCCCGAATCGGAGGCCATGAGGCCCTTTACCAGGGTCCTTGGTTCCGCCACACCCGTTCCGAGGAAAATGCTCATTCCAGGCCTGACTTTGAAAAGGCCTTCTCTGCTGAAACGACCTTGTTTTTCCAATCCTCACCCATTACGTTGCCATGTGCAGGGGGCCTGTAATTCTTTCCATTTGAATTGCCAACCTTCACATTACAGGGCCGGGCATCGCTTCGGACAGACTTGCTGGTTCGTCCAAAGACGGCTGACGATCACCGCCTGCAGACCTCCTCCCGGCGAATCATCGGGAGCCGTCTCACCAGAGTCGTGATTTCGGGGGTTTCCTCCAGCCAGTGTTTCAGATTTCCGAGCAGGGAAGCCGCGTAGGGGCTGCTGGCCCCGTCCGTGAGGTGGTAATTCACCCACAAACCATCCTTGTTGTACGCCACAAGGCCCGCGTTTTCCAAAACCTTCAGATGCTTGGAAACCGTGGGTTGGGCAACGCCCAGGGCCTCCCTGATCTCGCAGACGCACATCACCTTGTGCTGAAGCATTTTCACAAGCTTGACGCGATTGGGGTCTGAGAGGGCCTTCATGACCGTTATGAATTCCTTCATTTGACATCGCCTTTAGGGAAAATTGCCGGGACGCAGCAAACCCACAGACTCCTCCATCCCGAACATAATGTTCATATTCTGAACGGCACTACCGGCCTGCCCTTTCATTAGGTTGTCGATGACGCTGACCGCGATCAGCATCCCGGTCCGATCGTCCACACTCAGTGAGATATTGCAGAAATTGCTGCCGCGCACGTTCACACTGGCCTGAGGTTTGTCCGGTCCGAAAACCCGAACAAAAGGGTCCTTCTCGTAAAAGGCCAGATAAGCGTCCCGGGCCTTTTTGAGGTCCTGACCTTTCTTCAAACGGGCATAGATGGTCGTTAAAATCCCTCGACTGAGTGGCACCACGTGCGGCGTGAAGGTCACCCGCACGGCCGCCCCTGCCAAGAGGCTCAGCTCCCTTTCGATCTCATAGACATGCTGATGCCCCGTGATCTTGTAGGCATTCATATTTTCATAGCGGGCGGGGTAGTGAAAGGTGGGTTTTGGTGCCTTACCCGCGCCGGAAACCCCTGATTTGGAATCGCAGATGATCGTCTCCACTTCGATGATTTTTTCCTTCACCGCAGGGGAAAGTCCCAGAATGCAGCTCACCGCGAAGCAACCCGGGTTGCCCAAGAGTTTTGTGGACTGGATCGCTTCTCTGTGGAGCTCAGCGAGCCCGTAAACGGTTTGGGGCAGAAGCTGGGGGGAGGCGTGCTCTGGCTGTTCTTCCGATCCTCGCCGCATAACCCCTGTAAGTCTCCAGATCGTTGAAACGGAAATCACCGCTGTAGTCTATGACCTTGACCCCTTTTTCCAGCCATTGACCCGCTTCCTTCTGGCCGACCCCGTCCGGCGTCGCGAACAGGACCACGTCCAGGTCATTGGGAATACCCGGGTCTCCCGGCGCCATGATGGGCATATCACAGAATCCCGTCAGGTGGGGGTAGAGCTCACTGATGGCCAAACCCACATCCTGCTTGTCGATGAGCACCCCGATCTCAGCGTGTGGATGACCGTAAAGAAGCTCGATGGCACCGCAACCCCCATATCCCCCCGCACCGATGATTCCCACCTTGATTTTGTCACGCATCTTAGACCTCACTGATGCTCAGATTAAACTTTCGTCAGATTACACAAACATTTGATTCTTGAATATCAAATTTATGATATTCCTTCCCATGCGTTCATAAGCCGTGCGCCGCTTCTCACATCACACGTTGAACCGGAAATTTATGATGTCCCCGTCCCTCACCGTGTAGTCCTTCCCTTCCAGCCGCACACGCCCAACCTTCTTGGCCTCTTGAAAACTCCCATATTGGACGAAATCCTCGTAGGAGAGGACTTCCGCCCGGATGAAGCCTTTCTGCATGTCAGAGTGGACCGCCCCTGCGGCTTGAAGCGCCTGGGTCCCGGCAGCGATCGGCCAGGCTTGCACTTCGTCCTCCCCCACCGTGAAAAAGCATATGCGGTTCAGGAGCTTGAAGAGAGGCAACGATGACACGGTCCAAGGGCCGAATCCTTGAGGCCGTAGGCCTCCATGAACTCCCGGGCCTCGTCGGGGTCCATGGTGGCGATGTCCATCTCTAGGCGGCCCCTGACGACCATGATCTCTGCCCGCGAGCGGTCTTCTCTCCCACGATGGCTAGCGTCTCATCCTCATCCCCGTTATTGAGAACCACGAGCAAGGGCTTGGCAGAAAGAAAGGTAAATCCTTTCAGGGTAGGCTCCATGGCCAGTTTTTCCTCACTCCTGAGGGGCAGCCCTTGCTCCAGGATCTCCCTACAGGTCCTGGAGCAGGGACTCTTCCTCGCCTTCAGGCCTCTTGCCCCTTTTCTTATCCAGCTCGATTCTCTCGATCCGCTTTTCGACCACTGCCAGGTCAGTCAGGATCAACTCCTCTTCCAGACGCCGGAAATCCTGTTCCGGCGTCAGGGGCCGGCCCGCCCTGCAACTGGAAATTTCTGACCACGTGCACGAGCCCATCGCACACCCGAACCTGAGTCCAGACGGGTCTTTCACCCTTGACGGGCTCCCCGGCACCCACGTCTGAGGGGAGAAGGTATTCCAATCGCGCATAATGTGGTCTTCTTCGGGGTGTAATGGGCAGAGAGGAAAGCCACCCGTTCGTCGTGAACGGTGATGGCGGCAATTCGATCCTCCGCTGAAGGGCCCTTGTGGCCCATGGGTTGTCCCCTCGCACCGGTCAGTGCTGCAAAAAACGTCGATCGTCCGGACTGTGGTAAACCAATGAGCGCCAATCTCATGTGTGAATAGGATTCCTTTCGGTTCAGATCTCTTGATGAAGCGGTTTTTCGCATTCAAGCGCGCTCCGGCGTTGTCAGTGGAAGGCGCACATCCGCCCTAAAGGCGTCCATGACACAGATGCCCTGTGTTTCGGATGGCATCTCACCTTCGCCAATGGAGCCCGTCGCCCTGCTTGCTCCGCCTGAGTAGAATGTAGAGCGCTCCACTTCCTCCGTCATAGGGCCTTGCGGTGGCAAAGGCAAGCACGATCTTGCGGAACGCCCCTTTGCCCAGCCAAACAGGCATCTGTTCCTTCAAGACCGGCGTATTGTTTTCCGAATTGTGCCCACGGCCGTGCACAACCAGCACGCACCTCAACCCCACCTGGTGGCTTCGATGCAGGAACTCCCGCATCTTCACCTCCGCCTCCTGCTTTGTCAGACCATGAAGGTCCAGGAAGTCCTGGACCGGAAAATGACCCTCGTTTCAATCTCTGCATCAATTTCGGGCTGAATCCATGGACACAGCCCTCCAGATATTCGTCCGTGGACGTGATGTCCATCTCCAGCGACCCCGCTGACCAGGTCCGAGAGACGGGCCATGGCCTCCAGCTCTTCGTCAGGGGCGGTATGGGCGGGGCGCAAGTTGGGATCGGGCATGGAAAAGACCTTTCGGGTGGTTCCGCCAAGAGGCCGGACATCCGAAACGGCATCAAGAAAGCACCGCTCCTCGTCCAGGGTCATCCCTGGCCGGTTTGGGGGGCCTCCCTGACCGGCTCCGCGGGGATCTTCCTTTCCGGCCGTTTCTTGAAACCGGAGAGTCTTTGGAAGGCCGGATTGAACAGCGGTTTGGTCCCGTCCGTCTGGCGATGCCGCGCGCTGCCCTGCCTCTGTCTTATGTTTTCGTCTGGCCCCTCGCAAACCTTGCCTCCGGACACACAGAGCAAACCGCTCGGATTCAGCTTGAAATCTTTCGCGAAAAATTATAACAGAAAAACACTATTTATCCAGCAGGAATGGACGATGCCGAGAATCGATGACTACAAACAGGCCCTCGAACTGGTGAAGGCGACGTCTCTCGCTTGTCAATCCGAAAGAAGCCGCCAGATCTCATGGGCGCAGATTTTCACACGGATGACGCCGGCAGACCATCTGTTCGGATGGAATTCCTGGGGAAAAAGGTCCTGGTTGACTGGCCTCTGCTCGACCCGGCCTTGGAGGCGACAGGGGCGTCTTTGCCCATCCAGCAGCAGATTCTGGTTCTGCATTACCTGGAAGGCGCCGTTTCGAGCGGCCGGCGTGAGACCTAAAGGGGAGTGGATTTCCTATCAGGAGGTGCCTGATGGGCGTTTTTATCTGGATGCCTTCATGAGACGTGCAAAGAAACCCCTGATCGAGGCCTTTGGCCAACAGCCGGATCGACTCATCCCCTTGGCAAAGGCGCTTTACGGCGCGATCCCCTTTGACCAGGGAGACGTTTCGGTCCTGGTAAGGGCAGCCCCCATGATACCGGTCGCGCTGATCATGTGGCGTGGCGACGAGGAGTTCCCCCCCGATGGGAACATCCTCTTTGACCGCACCGTGTCAGCGCTTTCTTTCCGCAGAGGATATCGCCTGGTTGGCGGGGATGATCGTATACCCCCTCGTGGGGATGGCAAAGAAGGCCTGAGGTCCTCTCTCGCCTGGAATCTGAGCCGGCAAAGCCGCTCTTGAATCGTGACAGGTCCGCGACCCGGACCTAAGGTCCGAAATTAGGAGGAACGTGTATGTCTCTTGAACGCCCTCTCGTCGGAATCATCATGGGAAGTACCTCGGACGCGTCCATCATGAAGGGGTGTGGCGACGTGCTCCATCAATTGGGGATCCCCCACGAGCTGAAGGTGCTATCCGCCCACAGGACGCCCGATCTCACTCGGGAATACGTGTCTTCGGCCGCTGATCGCGGGATTCAGGTCTTGATCGCGGGCGCCGGTTGGGCCGCCCATCTTGCCGGATTCGTCGCGGCCCACACGATCTTACCGGTGATCGGGGTCCCGATTGATTCTTCGCCGCTCGGCGGAATCGATGCCCTGCTTTCAACGGTCCAGATGCCGCCGGGCATTCCCGGTGGCGACCGTGGCCGTGGGCGGAGGCGGGGCAAAAAACGCAGCGGTGCTGGCGGTACAGATCCTGGCGCTGAAAGATCCCCGCATTGCGCAAAAGCTCTTGGATTATCGGAAAGGCTTGACCAGGGAAGCGGCAGACAAGGCTCTGGCTTTCGAGAACGCCAAATGAAAGATGCCAGAGTCGTGCGGGCCTTTACCCGAGCGGAGGTGGACGCTGCGGTATCAGACGCTGTCGGGGTCCTCCGTTCAGACGGTGTGGTCGCCTTTCCCACTGAAACCTTTTACGGGCTCGGGGCTGACATTTCAAGAGAAACAGCCATCCGAAAGGTCTTCGAGGTCAAATCCAGAGGCCATCATCAACCCCTTCTCATCCTCATCCCGTCTCTCGATGTCTTGCCGGGACTTGTCTCGGAGATCCCGCCACCCGCCAAGATCCTCATCTCCGCTTTGTGGCCCGGGGCCTTGACGCTCGTCTTTCGGGCGGCCCATGGCCTCAGTCCCCTCCTCACGGCGGAAACAGGCAAGATCGGTATCCGCCTTTCGAGCCACCCGCTCGCAACAGCCATCGCCAAGGCCTTGGGGGGACCCATCACCGGGACCAGTGCCAACGTCACCGGGGCCCATCCATGCAGGGACGCGCAAGAAGTGAAGAAAAACCTTGGGAACGTGGTGGATCTCATCCTGGATGGAGGAGCGGCCGCCGGGGCAATGAGCTCCACGCTGTTGGATGTCACGGCCATTCCCCCGCGTATCCTCCGGGAAGGGGCGGTTTCGAAGGATCGGATCCGGGGGCTCATCCGACTGGCAGACCAATCCGGTGAATCGGACACAAATGACAAGAGATCAAGACCAATTTCGAATACCTGAAAAAGCTTTTCATCATGCCGGATTCGGCCGACAAATTCGTCGAGTTCGGCCGCGAGCTCCTTGACATGATTCACGACTTTTTCCAGGAAAAAGGGGGAATCCACAGCAGTATCAGCCTCCCGCAGCTCACCGAGATCTTCAATCAGATCGCCGTTCCCGAGGACCCACATCTGATAAAGGACGTCCTGGTCGAAATCAAGACAAAGGTCATCGCCCATTCCGTGAAGGTGGGAAACCCCTACTACATCGGTCACATGATCAGCGCTGTCCCCTATTTCATGATCCTGCTCGAAATGATCATCGCGGCCCTCAACCAGAACCAGGTCAAAATCGAGACGGCCAAGGCATCGAGCTTTGTCGAACGCGAGCTCATCGCTTGGCTTCACCGTCTGATCTTTGACAAGGGGGAACGGTTCTACGAGAGGCACATTCAGAACCCCCGCATCGCGCTGGGAAACGCCTGCGCGGACGGGACCCTTGCCAACCTGACCGCTCTCTTCGTGGCAAGGGAGAAGGCCTTTCCGGCAGACGGGGATTTCCCGGGACTTCGTGCCGCGGGGATGAGTCGCGCCCTTGCCCATTACCAGGTGAAGCGGGCCGTTATCCTGGTCTCCACCAGGGGGCACTATTCCATCCGAAAAGCGGCGAACCTGCTCGGCATCGGCGAAGAAAACGTCCTCACGATTCCTGTGGACGGAAGCAATCGAATCGACATCCGAAAGCTTCGCAAACGGATTCGTGAGCTCCGAAGCGCCGAGGACGAAGCCGTCCGAATCGTGTCCATTGTGGGCATCGCAGGCACCACCGAGACGGGAAACGTGGATCCGCTTGATGAGCTCGGACACATCGCGGCCGATCTGTCCACCCATTTCCATGTGGATGCCTGCTGGGGGGGGGCCGCCCTGCTGGTCGACGAATACAAACCCCTTTTCCGGGGGATCGAGAAGGCGGATTCCGTTTCGATCGACGCCCACAAGCTGCTCTACTGCCCCATGTCTCTGGGCATGGTCCTTTTCAACAACGAGCGCGACTTGAATTTCGTCCGGCACGCGTCCAACTACATCATTCGTCGGAATTCAGTGGATACCGGCCGTTTCACCATCGAAGGATCGAGGCCCTTTTCGTGCCTCAAGCCCTGGGCGGCGCTCAAAGTCATCGGTCGAGAGGGTTATGGGCTCCTCTTCAAACGGGCCCGTCAATCCACAGAGGAGTTTGAGGCGTTGCTCAACCGACGGGTGAATTTCGAAATACTCAACACGCCCCAGCTGTTCATCCTGAACTATCGCTTCATACCGGAATCGGTCAAGCAGCGCCTTGACCAATTGCAGAGAAACGGTTCGACCTCTCGGGACCGTAGGCGGTTGAGGGAAAATGAGCGGGCCACCCGGAAGATCAACCGCATCATCAACGCGCTCAACGTGAAGCTCCACAAGGCCCTCCGCCAGGATGACACCACTTTCGTGTCCAGGACCACTCTTGAATCGACCCGATACCGGCCACAGAACATCGTGGTCCTGAGGGCGGTCCTGGTCAACCCCCTCATAGATCAGGAGGTCCTGGGGGAGATCGCCGAGACCCAAAACCGGATTGGTTTGCAGCTCTGGTCGGAGTTCAAGTGGGCCTTTGAACGGTTGGCCCCTAAGGGGGAAGGCAATGGCCGGGGATCAGCGGCCTGAGCTGAGCGGTCCGCCGCACGCCTATTCGCCCCAATCCCCTTTCGGTGCGCCCTCTTTTTCAAATTGGGCGGTGTACCAGTCGATCTGCCTGCAGACACCCCTGATGATCCTCACTTCTCTTGCCCGAAGCGGGAGGCGGGAGAGAAACCGCCTGATGTTGAGCATCCAGTGCTCCGGGTTCTGGGGGTTGATGAAACCGATCCGTTGCAGCACCTGACTCAGGTGGGCGTACATGCCCTCCAGCTCGAAGGTGTCGGCAAGGCGCGGGGCAGGGGTCCCTGCCTTGTCGTCGGCTGCCATCCAGAGCTCGTAGCAGACGATCATGACCGCCTGGGCCAGATTCAAGGACGCAAATCGCGCGGTGGGGATCGTGACGATGGTATGGCAGAGGCGGAGCTGCTCATTTGACAGACCGCGATCTTCCGGCCCAAACAGGATGGCCACTTGGTTGGCTCTTGAGAGCGCGATCAGGTCCTCGGCGAAATGTCTTGGGTCCGTAAGGGCGGGGCGCTGGCTGCCCGTGCGGGCGGTCGTTCCCGCCACGTATTGAAAAGGTGCGAGCGCCTCCTTCAGATCCTCACAAACCCCCATTTCTTCGATGAGATCGATGGACGTCCCGGTGGCGGTCCTGAGCACGCGGGTCAAGTCACAGTTCTTTGGCCTGACCAGGACGAGTCGGCTGAGCCCCATGTTGTGCATGGCCCTCGCCGCGGAGCCGATGTTTTCAGGTATCTGGGGCTCGACCAGGAAGATCGTGATGTGGTCAAGGCTAACGCGCGATGTCATTTGGGGGTCTTTGAAATCATCGGGCATCCAGGATTCGGATGATTTCCGCCATGAGAACGTCGTCATCGAAGGAGAAGGTGACGGACCCCTGATCGATCCGGAAAGCGGTCAGACGGCAGTGGTAATCCTCGGCCACCTCCTCGAGCAGGGCCTTGAAGCCTTTCACCAGGGGGTGGTCGAGGGTGTCGACATCCTGCGCAAAAAGATCCACTTCAACGTATCCTGAAGATGACACGGACGCATCACTCCTACCGCACCCTTATCGTGACGGGCGCACGAATTGCCTCTACACGACCCTCAGATGCGCGCCACACTCAAATCATAAGTCTGCTCAATGGCCTCCACAAGGCGCGTGAGCGTCCAATTGACGGGCGTCGGGATGGAGGCGGCCTTTGCCTCACGCACGATCGCGCCGTTGATGAAAGCAACTTCGGTCAGCCGATGGTTCAGGACATCCTGGAGCATGGACGCGATGTTGTCGGCCGTGGCCTCGCAGACGGCTTCAACCCGTCGGACAGGGTCTTCATAGGGCAGCCGGACATGCCTGTGCCGCGCCACCTTCACGGCCTCTTCAACGGCCGCTGCGAGCAGGTCCCTTGTGGCCGAAACCTCGGGAATCCGGCCGTTTTTCAACCGGGTGACGGCTGTCAGGGCGTTGATGCCCACATTGACGATGAGCTTCCCCCAAATCACGCTGTCCAGGTCTTCCACGGACCGCGTCTCAAACCCGGCCTCTCTGAACGCGCCCTGGATGCGAGACAACCATGCCCTTTCAGCACCATGGGTCCCGATGAGCGTGTCTCCACGACCGGCATGCCGGATGTGGCCTGGGCCGATCAAGGTGGCGCCTTCCGCCGTGATCCCGCCGATGACCCTGTGGCGTCCCAACACCTTTTCGAGAAGTTCCACATTTCCAAGGCCGTTCTGAAGCGTCAGGACCGGGACACGGGGAAGGGACCCATCCGGCAAGGTCCTGGGCCACCTTTTCGGTGCTGTTTGCCTTCACGCAGACCAGCACCACATCCGGGAAGTGGGCGGGGACCGACGCGACGGCGTCAACCATGACGGTGTGCTCGCCACTTATCCCTTCCGCGCGGATCCCTCGTTCTCTGATGAGCCGGGCACGCTCATCCCTGTAATCCAGCAGGGTTATTCGGTGGCCGGCGCGTGCGAGCATGGCCGCGAAAAGGCATCCCATGGCGCCGGGGCCCACGATCAAAAAATGCATGAACGCCCTCCTGACTGCATCGGTTCACTGACGTTAGAGCTTCTCGACCTCCTCAGGCTTCATGGCAAAGACATGTTCGGGGCCTGGGAATTTTCCGGATTCCACCTCCAGCTTGTATTCCTCCAACGCCGCTTTGATGAGCGGCCCGAGGTTCGCGTATCGCTTGACAAACTTCGGTGTAAACCGATCGAAAAGGCCAACCAGATCATGGTAGACGAGCACCTGACCATCGCAGCCCTTTCCTGCGCCGATACCGATGGTGGGAATGGTCAGCTCGTCGGTGATCTTGCCTGCGAGCACATCCGGGACGCATTCGATGACCATCATGAAGGCCCCTGCCTCCTCAAACGCCTTCGCCGACCCGATGAGAGCTCTCGCCCCTTCCGCGTCTTTGCCCTGGACCTTAAACCCGCCGAGCATCGTTGCGGTCTGAGGGGTAAGTCCGATGTGGGCGCAAACCGGGATACCGGCCTTTACGATGGCCTTCACCACCGGGGCCATATCGGTTCCCCCCTCCAGTTTGACGGCATCGCACCCCGCCTCCTTGACAAAGCGGCCGGCGTTGGCGACGGCCTGCTCGGCGCTCACCTGATAGGACATGAAAGGCATGTCCCCAATGACAAATGCCCGCTCCGACCCTCGGCATACCGCTTTGCAATGGTGGATCATCTCATCCATGGTCACCGGGACCGTGGACGCATAACCCAGGACGACCATGCCCAAGGAGTCCCCCACGAGGATGGTGTCGATTCCCGCTTGATCAACCAGCCTTGCGCTGGGATAATCGTACGCGGTCATCATGGTGATTTTTCGGCCCGTCTTTTTCCTGGCCCGCAAATCTGCGATGGTGACCCGTGCCTGACTCATCGTCAACCTCCCGTTTTCGTGGTCTTTGGTAAAAAAAAACCTTTCGGTGCTACCGAAAGGCCTTTCCGTGGCGGTCGGGGATTTGCTTCCGGCCCTTTGTGCTTTTCCGGGGCTGTCAGACCGTCCTCGTCGTCCCTGAACGGCGCGATCCAGGCGGCACCACTGGACAAAACCTTCAAATGAAACACCAACAGACATCCCGGGGTGAGCGCCCTTTCATACGAGGGTCACTGCCCCGAGCCGATCCCGAAACGCGCCGTTTCACTCCGGCAGCCACATGGGATCGAGAATCCATTGGGATGCTCGTTTTCGAAACACTAGTCCATAAGAAATGGATGTCAACCAAAGAGGCGGCCGTCTTAGGAGGCTCAATCCAAGAACTCTTGGCCGTTGTAGAAGTCCATATTTGATCCCGCGTCGTCAAAATCCTGATACCCCTGGCGGAAAAACGGCGCTCTTTCGACGACCTTACCGTCCCGTTGGGCGCGCCGGCAGTGGCAATGGGCTTTCACCCTGGTCAGCGGATCGATCGGCGAAGTCCTTGACAGGACCTGAGGGTCCTCGTATTTTGGCATGTTGGTTGCATTCCACCAAAATGAATCAGAGTCTATGCTTGAGTTTTCCAGGAGGGTTCCATGGCCCAGATTGATGCATTTTTCAAACTCATGAACGAACACGGCGCCTCCGACCTGCATCTGGTCGCAGGCCAGCAGCCTGTTCTCAGGATCAACGGGGACCTGGAAAGGGTGAAGTATCAGCTGCTGGATAACGATACCCTGAAATTCATGCTCTACGAAATCGCCCCAGAGGACAAGGTCAAGATCTTTGAGGAGGCCGGAGATGTGGACTTTGCCTACGAGATTCCGGGGCTTGCCAGATACCGCGCCAACTTTTTCCAGCAGAAAAACGGGATTGGGGCCGTATTCAGGGAAATCCCTTCTACGATCCTCACCTGTGACCAGCTGGGCCTGCCCCAGGTGATCAAGAGACTGGCCACGTTGCCCCGTGGGCTCGTCCTGGTCACAGGGCCGACGGGCAGCGGAAAATCCACCACACTGGCAGCCATCGTGCACGAGGCCAACATGATCCGCAAGGATCATATCCTGACCGTCGAAGACCCCATCGAGTTCGTCCACAAGAGCGAGAAGGCCATCATCAATCACCGGGAAGTGGGGAGCCATACCCGCTCGTTTGCTGCCGCCTTGAGAGGGGCCCTTAGAGAGGATCCCGACATCATCATGGTGGGTGAAATGCGTGATCTGGAGACCATCTCGCTTGCCATCGAGGCCTCTGCCACGGGCCACCTGGTCTTCGCCACCCTCCATACGACCAGCGCTGCGAAGACGGTCGACCGCGTCATAGAGGTATTCCCCGTCAACCAGCAGGAACAGATCCGGAACACCCTGGCCGATGGGCTTCGGGCCGTCGTCGCGCAGACACTTTTCAAGAGGGCTGACCGAAAGGGCCGGGTCGCTGCCCTTGAAATCATGATTGCGACGCCCGCCGTAAGGAATCTGATCAGGGAAGGGAAGACCTTTCAGATCCCTTCCATGCTTCAGACCGGGAAGAAATACGGCATGCAGCTACTGGATGACGCCATCATGGAGCTTCTCAAGAAAAGAGTCATCACCCCGGAAGATGCCTACTCCAAGGCGAACGAGAAGAGCAGGTTCATGCCGCACCTGAAAAGTCCTCCGGAGGACTTCACGGAGGTCTAGGGGGCGAGAATGCCAGCCGGATCCAGCCTGTGAATGGCGTTTTGAGAAAAGAGACAGGAATGATAGGTCACTGAGGGGAAAGGCCATGCGAAAACAACAGATCGATTATATCCTCACAACGTTGCTCGAGTCCCGGGATAACGTGTCGGACTTTAACATCACCGTAGACAAACCCTTCCAGGTGGAGAGTTCGGGCCAGTTGCTGCCCGTCTCTTTCAATCCCCCGATTCCCAAATTGACGCCTTTTCAAACGGAGATCTTTGCCCTCAACCTCATCAACGGCGATCGCCGTCTCACCCGCGCCCTTCTCAGGGATGGGTCCTGCGACGCATCCTATCAACTGGCGGGTAAGGCCCGTTTCAGGGTCAACATCTTTTCCCAGAAAGGATACTATTCCACGGTGATGCGCCAATTGGCCAACAGGGTCCCCACCATCGAAGAATTGGGGCTCCCTCCCGCCTTTTCTAAGATGGCACAAGACCGAAACGGGATCATTCTCCTCACCGGCGCGACCGGCACGGGTAAATCCACGTCACTGGCCGCCATCTGTAACGAAATCAATGAGAAGCTGGCGGTACACGTGGTCACCCTGGAGGACCCGGTCGAATATGTCCACTCACAGAAAAGGGCCACCTTCAACCAAAGGGAGCTTGGCGTTGACTTCGATGCCTTCGCGTCCGGTCTGAGAGCCGCGTTGCGGCAAGCGCCCAAGGTCATCCTGGTGGGCGAGATGAGGGATCGGGAAACGGTCGAGATCGGACTTTCGGCTGCCGAAACCGGCCATCTCGTCCTGTCGACCATCCATACGGTCGACGCGGGTCAGACCATCAACCGGATCATCGGCATGTTTGAGCTGGAGGAAGAACGGCAGATCAGGATCCGGTTGGCGGATACGCTTCGCTGGGTCGCCTGTCAGCGGCTATTGCCGAAGATTGGGGGTGGTCGGGTGGCCGCCTTCGAGATCATGGGCTCCAATCTCAGGGTAAAGGATGCGATCCTGAACGGCGAATCAGAGGGTAAGACCTTTTACGAAATCATCGAGGGAAGTCAGCCCTTCGGCATGATGACCTTTGATCAGTCTATCGTCGAGCACTATACGAAGGGCCTCATCACGGAGGAAACCGCACTCAGCTACGCTTCCAGAAAGGCGCTTGGTCAAACGGGCCATCGATTCCATCAAGTCCGCTCGGGGAGAAAAGACCACGACCATTGAAAACCTCTCCATTGATGAGGATTATTCGAAAAAATATCGCAACTGACCCAAGACTCCAGGAGCCCATTTTATGGAAACCATCTGTGAAGCCTGCAACACGAAACTGATGATTCCTGACCACAAAGTGCCTCAAGCCGGCAAGTTCAGCGTCAGCTGCCCCAAGTGCAAGAACCGGCTCTCAGTCGCACAACCGAAACAGGATGGACCCAACCCGTTGTCCCCTCCGATCATCGGTGACCCCACTCCCCAAAAAGGCTCCCCGGCACCCATGATCCAAGGGGAAACCGATCCCATTTTCGACTCCCTGGAAATGGATGGGACACTGGCGTTGATCATGGCCAGGGATCCTGAACAAGGGGCCGAACTGGTGAAGTGCGCTGAGGCTCTTGGATACAGGCCGGTGCTGACGTCGAACACCCGGGATGCCGTCGGCAAAATAAGGCTTCACCACTTTCGACCTCCTGATGCTCTCCGAAGGGTTCGACAACACGAGCTCTCGCAGAGTCCGATCCTCGACCATCTGAACCACCTCTCCATGTCCATCCGGCGAAAAATGTTCCTGGTCCTCGTCAGCGACGCCTTCAGGACGGCGGACAACATGATGGCCTTTTCCATGAGCGCCAATTTGGTGGTGAATCCGAAAAGTCTTGATAAGCTTTCTCTCGATTCTACAAAGGGCCCAGAAAGAAAACCGTCTCTTTTACAAGGTGTTTCTCTGATGTGCTCGAAGAGACAGGTAAGGCCTAGGGAGGCCGCTTCTCTGAAAGAGCGTAAGAATGGCATTGAAGACACCATTATAAGTTGAGAGTCCAAAATTGCGTGGGGACCATACTGGATCTTCACAAAGCCATTTTCACGGCAGGGGAGGCTGCGGGATTCCGCTCTCAGTTTAAAGACCTTGGAGCAGGCCATCCAAGAGATGGACATGAGCCTCGTGACCGAGGGAGACATCCTCCTTGTGGAAAAGGCCACCAACGCCCTGTTCAAGGAACTGACGCCCATCTTCGAGTCAGGGAACCTGGAAGTCCTCTGTGCGGGCATGAAGAGCTGAGCTCGCGCCCAAAGAGGCGAGCCGACCTTAACCGTACCGGGCGAAACAGTCTGGAAAAAGGCGACGCTAAAGTGAGCGCACACCGACAGGGTCCACCCGGCAACCAACACCGCCCCTCCCCGCACCGAGAGCAAGTGATCTTGACCACTGGGCCTTGAGATCCTCGATGTTTGCCCTTCGGCCCCAGCGCCCAGACGCACCCCCCTGCCCCGGCGCCCGCAAACCTTGCCCCGCAGCCCAACCCCTCTGCCTCCTCAATGAGCGTCGCGGTGACGGGAATCAGGGCCTCCGGTGTCAGTGCACGGCGAACCGGGTCTCCCTTCGGAAGAGCCCCGCAGCCCCACGCCAATCCTGGGCTTCGATCGCCTGTCCCAAGTCCCGGACGATTCGATTCACCTCAATCCATCCTTTGGTCGTCTTGCCATCCAGGAAATCCTTGACCCACTTCCGGTTGACCGCGCAGAGGCGTGTCCCGTCCCGCTGAAGGCGACGATCATCCTCTGCGAAAAGGCCTTTTCCCCTTCCGCGTCCAGGAGCCGGCGCCTTTCAATCGGCTGATGGGTGTTCCCAAAACGCCAGGTCCACTGATGCACACCGCCAAAGACCGCCGCGGCCTGATCCTGAACACCGCATCCCCCGCCGGCCATGGCGTCCTCAATGGCGTATCCAAGATGAAGGGTATCTTCCCTTTGGAATCGGGTCCTGTCGCCATCCTCGAACCGGCATGCAGTCTTCAGTGCCTCAATGAGGGCCACGAGCGCTGCGCTTGATCCCCCAAGGGAAGACCGCACGGGCGCCTCAGAATCGATCCGAACATCCACCCCGTGCAGGCCGAAGTGAGAGATGGTCGCGAAATAAGCGCCGAACGGAGGTCTGAAGGATGGAGAGGAAAGCGCGAAAAACCGCGTCCCGGCCAAACCCCCGCGATGAGATCCTCACATGCCCGTCCTCAAAGGGGCCCAGCCTTACGGACGTCCTCAAGCTGATGGCTGCGTTGACCGTGGTGGGGATTTCCTCGGCAAAGGGAAGCGCCAAGGCTCGGATATCCCATGTCCCACCAGCATCGATGCGGCAGGGTGCCGATGCCTCCTACGGGTGATCTGTCAGCGTCTTTCGCAACGACTTGGCCATGTTTGATTTCCTTTCGATACCAAGGCCTCAGGAAAAAACAAGAATTTGGAAGATCCTCGGACACCCGTATTCAACAGATTACACATGGATAACATATCATTTGGTGTGACGAGATGCACGTTTTCCCCTTTGTCCAATGGGACCGCTGGAGACCTGTTCGGGGTGACCCCGGATCACGGCGAGACAGACGGTCGCCAAACCGGGCCATTGCCGGGTGTCCTTTTTTCGCGTCAAGTCTGAAGTTCGCATGTTTATGGGCCGATTCATTCATCACGGGTAATACGTTTGACAAGAGATTGACTCGATATGTACCCTACACAATTGGAAATTGTCTCGGACCACCCAGGCTGAAAGGAGCTAAGAACCAATGAAGAAGGGCGTTTTTCGATCAAATCTGCCTTGGCTTCTCGTTCTGGCCTCGGTCCTTTTCTCGTTCTCGCTGCCATCCTGCGCCAGCAAGGAAGAAAAAAAGGCCGAACATCTCAAGCGGGCCAAACAATACATAGAAAAAAATGAGCTGCGGAAGGCAGTCATTGAGCTCAAGAATGTCGTCCAATTGGATCCTAAAAACGATGACGCCCACTATACCCTTGGTGAAACGTATCTGAAGCTCAAGGACGGCAGGGAGGCCTTTCAATCCTTCTCACGCGCGGCTTCGGTCAATCCCGATAACCTTGAGGCGCAACTCAAGCTTGGCCAGATTTTTCTTCTGGGCAAGAACCCTGAAGAAGCAAAAAAGAAGACCGACCTTATCCTGAGCAAATCTCCCAAAAACATCGATGCAATGACGCTGCTCGCAGGTATCCATATTCAGGAAAAGGATGCCGACGCCGCCATCAAGACCCTTGAGGAAATACTGACCGTAGACCCAAACCACTTCAAGACCCATCTGGCTCTCGGACGACTCTTCCTCACCAAAAACGAAACGGAAAAAGCTGAAAAGCTCTATTTGAAGGCAAAGGCTATGGACCCGCAGGCGCGGGAACCCTACGTGGAGCTTGCCGGCCTTTATTTGAAAAAGGGTGAGGCGCAAAGAGCAGAATCGGAATTGAAGGAGATGTTGTCTTTACCAAAGGCCGATCATCAGGATCGGCTGATTCTCGCGCGCTTCTACGAAAGTGCGAAAAAGTGGGACCAGGCCGAGGCCGACCTACCTTGAGGCCGTTCAATCGGCGCCTGAGGAGGACATCGTTCCCCTCTTTAACCTCGCCGGCTATTACGCGCGGAGGAAATCTTACCCTCAGGCACTGGAGACACTGGAGAAGGCTGCCGCAATAAAAAAGGACGACCCAAATATTCTGGTGAGCATTGCGCAACTCCACTTCGACTTTCAAAAAATAGCGGAAGCAGAGACGTCGGTGGACAAGGCTTTGGAAAAGGACGGCGGGCATGTGGCGGCCAATTTCCTGAAGGGTCGAATCCTATTGGTCAAGAAAGATTTTGGCGGCGCCCTTGAACGCTTCGAGGTCGTCACCCGGGAAAGGCCTTCTGACCCACACGCTTACTATCTGAAAGGGCTTTGCCTCGTCGGGAAAGGCGAACGGAAGCTTGCGGAGCAAGCCCTCGCCAAAACGGTCGGAATCGAGCCTCGACATACCGATGCCAGGCTGCTCTTGGCGGATTTGTACATGCGGGATAGGAGCCTCGATCTGGCGCGTCAGCAGTTGGATCCGGCTTTGAAGCAGGCACCAGATGACCTAAAGGCCTTGACCCTCAGCGGCAACCTGCTGATGCTTGAGAAGAAATTCCCTGAGGCCGAAGCAACCTTCAAAAAGGTCTTGAGCCTGAGGCCCGATGATGCAGCGGCTCACGTCCGGCTCGGATTGCTTTACAGTGTCACCGAGCGTCCCCAGCAGGCGCTTCAATCCCTTGAAAAGGCCTTGAGTCTGGATCCGCAACAAAATGAGGCGCTGGTGCTGATGGTGAGTATCTACCTGAGGGAGAAGAAACACGATCAGGCCCTGGCCCTTTGCAGCCGGCTGGCAGCCCAGGCCGGAAATCGACCAGAATCAGTCGGCCCTGATCGATTATCTCGAAGGAAATGTCTACTTCTCTAAGGGATCGTTTGATAAGGCGCGACAGTCGTTGGAAGGGGCAATTGAGAAAAACCCGAACCTCGTTGCGGCTTACGCGGTACTTGCAAGGGTCTATATGCGGCAGGGCAAGCTCGAAGACGCCGTGGCCCAGTACGAACGCATTGTCGAGAAAAACCCTAAGAACCTCTCCGCCTATATGGCGCTCGGGACCATTTACGATCACAAGGGCGAAGGCGAAAAGGCCCAAAACGTATTATCGAAAGGCCCTTGAAATTAAAAAAGATTTTGGCCCTGCAGCCAATAACCTTGCATGGAACCTGGCCGAAGGAGGGGGCAATATTGATGAAGCCCTCGGCCTCGCCCAAATGGCTAAAGAGCAACTGCCTAAAAGCGCCGCCGTCATGGACACCCTGGGCTGGATTTATTATCTGAAAGGAAGCTATCTCAACGCCATCGCAGAGCTGCAGGACAGTGTGCAATTGGAGCCCGAAAATGCTTTGATCAACTATCATTTGGGCCTCGCCTATTCGAAGAACAATCAGCCGGATCAGGCTCGGGAATACTTAGAGAAGGCACTCAAGATCGCCCCGGACTTCAAAGGCGCCGAAGAAGCGCGAAAGGTCTTGGCGGATCTGGCGAAAAAACCCAATTGACACGGGCCTGCCTCGCCCTCTCAAAATCGGCTGCTCTGCAGGCCAGGGTCACCCTCCAAGGGCCCAACTGAACAGGCTTAAAACCCGTAGACCGAGTCGCTGCCCGTTTCCCCAGATGAATCTTCTTTCTTTCAGGATCCTATTTTTCGCAGTCCTCTTGCCTCCAACCCTTTACGTGCTGACCATTCAGGGGCTTGAGACCTTTTTTCAGAGCCGTGAGCGGGCAAAGCTCGAACCGGATCCTGATTCAAGACCACGCGGCGATTTTGGAAGGGAGACGCACGGTAAAGGAGGAGGTGGCAAGGAACGTCGCTGAATACCTCCGACACGACCTCAAGTTCAAGCTTGGCGTGAGAACAGATGTCCTCGTAAGAACCAAAGCCGGCCAGACGCTTTATCCGACCGAGGCTTCGACCCAGTTGGGGCAGTTGGGCGTCGACATGGAATTGCGGCAAGCGCCTGCCCATTATGTTGAGATCGCAGCCGAAAACTACCAGGTTCTGGACGAAGGGCTCGTATTGAAGATGGACATCAAAATCAAATACAATAGTTGGCTATCCAACAGCCGTTCTTGTCCTGTACGTTTTCATCTCCGCCCTTCTGCTTCACAGAGTCATCGTCAAAAGACGAAAGATAAGGGAAATCGAGCACACCGAACAAAAAAACAGGATATCCGAGCTCAGCCACAGGCTCGGCATGCTCCAACCGGTCCTGGAGGACATCGAAACACGAGAAGAACGAACACTTGGTCAACATTGATCTCCTCCAGGAGGAAAAGGACCTTCTCTCGAAGGATGTGGAGACTCTATTTGAAGAAATCTCCAGACTGGAGTCAGACCTAGAATTCCAGAGCGCACTTTGAAGGATGAGCTGGAACAGGAGGTGGACCACCTCAGAAATGAACTGGGAAAATTGAAAGGACGGGCCGAAAAGCCTAGAGGAAAACTCAAGAAAGCCGAGGCCGTCGCCAGGCGTTTTCGCGTCCTTTATAAAAATCTCGCCATTTCGGACCGTGCGATCAGCGGCTTTCTGTCCCTGACCGACGAATTTCAGCTGAAAGCTGAAGAAATGATTCACAGGCTCAACCAGGGTGATTCACAAATCTCCATAAGAAGAAAAGTCTTCACTAAGGGCGGGAAAATCGAATATCCTTGAGACGGACTTCGCCTATTCTGGACGCATCTATTTGCAGAAGGAATCACAACAAAAGGCAAAGGTTCTTGTGATTGGGACAAAGAACACCCAAAATCAAGACCTGAAATACATTGAAACACTCATTTAGTCGATGACCCGGTCTGGGTTCTGTGGTAGCATCATTTTCCACAAAGCCTGCCGCCGATCATTTCTGGGTGCGGCCCGGGCATCTGAATCCACCTAAGCTTTTCAATGGTTGGGGTTGCAGGAAATGAATCCGACTAGAGACAAGAAGACGATCCTCGTCATCGAAGATGATCCGGATGTTCTTCAGATGATCGTCCGGCACCTGGAGCACCTCCGCTACGACGTGATCAGTGCTCGGGATGGAATGGAGGGGCTCAAGAAACTGGAAATCGGGGGATATGACATGGTGATCACCGACATCGTCATGCCCTATATGAGTGGTGTGGGCGTGGTGACGGCCTTGAAGGAGAAATGGCCCATGATCCCGGTCATCGCCATCACCGGCTATGGGAAGGAGCCGGAAGCCGCCGCTCTGGAAAAGAAGGCGGACGTCGTCTTGGCCAAACCTGTAAAAATGGCTGTCCTGAGGGAGCACATGGACCGACTCTTTTCCGGGCCTGCCGCAACGGCCCAATAGCGCCATGTGAGATCTACAGCTTTTTTCCAAGGGGATCTGGGTATGTTGAGACTTCACATCATAGAGGGGCCGGCAAAAGGGAAGATCTACGACCTCAAGAAGAAGACGACCTCTGTTGGGCGCTCCGCGTCCTGTGATATCCACATCAATGACCGGGCCATTTCCGCAAGGCATCTCAAGTTGACCAGAACCTCGGACGGGGTCTTCCTGGAGGACCTTGGCAGCACGAATGGCACTTACTTGAAGGGGGAGCTGGTGATCCCAGGCGATCGGGTCCCTGTGGGTGAAGGAGATCCCATCTCCATCGGCAACACCCTCATCTGCGTGGACAGGGGGTTTGTGGTAGACGGCACCCTCGTGCTCCGCACGCCGAATCTCAAGCCCCCGGTCGAGAAGCTTTCCGATACGCATTGGCTGCTCGACAGACCCATGACCAACCCAAGTAATCTGCAGTTGATCTATCGGGTATCTCATGTCCTGACGGAATCCTTGAACATTCATGAAATACTCGAAAAGATCATGAACTGCCTTTTCGAAAGCCTCAGCAGGCTGGACCGGTGTGCCATCTTGTTGCTCGATGACGACAAAGGGGACGTCTCCGAGATCATCTCCAGGTCAAGACAGCAACCCGCCGAAACGAAAATCGAATACAGCCGTTCCATCGTAGACCGCGTTATTCGTGAAGGCCTGCCCATCCTTGTTCAGGACACCTCCAATGAGAACGAAATCGAGCTCTCCGACAGCCTCAAGTCCCTCAGGATCAGGTCGGTCATCTGCGTCCCCCTCATCAGCCGGTCCCACGTGAGAGGCGCCATTTACGCGGACACTCTGAATTATCCCCACGGTTTCAGAAAAGAAGATCTGTACCTACTGGCGGGACTCAGCAGCCCGGCCGCCATCGCCATCGAAAACGCCCTGCTTTATGCCAATCTGGAAAAAATGGTCGAAAGTCGAACGAGGACCCTCCAGGATACGGAGAGAAGGCTTCGACACAGCGAGGCCCGGTTCAGGGCGATTTTCGAAAACATGCAGAGCGGTGTGATTGTGTGCGGCACGGACGAATCAGGTGAAACGACGTCCGTGCTGGACATGAACCGCGCCGCGGAAGCCATAGAAGGAAAGCGCAGGGAATCCGTCATCGGGAAGCCCCTCTTTGAGACGCTTCCTGCTTATGAAATGCTCGGCATACCCGACATGATCAAGAAGGTGTCATTCCACCGGCAAATCCCAGCACCTACCCCCCACGTTGTTGGAAGACCAAGGGGTTTCAACCTGGCGACAGTGCGACATCTATCGCCTGCCATCAGGAGAGCTGGTGCTGTTTTGTGATGACATGACCGCGAAAGTCCTCGCGGAAGAAGAGCAACAGGAGCTGCAGGCCAAGCTCATGAGGTCTCAGAAGCTCGAATCCATCGGCCGGCTCGCGGGAGGGGTCGCTCACAATTTCAGGAACATCCTCCAGGCCATCCTTGGCAACGCCGAATATCTCGAGATGATTGACGGTGACAAGGGAGAGGTCCTGGAGGTCGTTCGGAATATCAACAACTCCGTGAACAAGGGCGTTGACCTGGTCAACAGCCTGCTTCATTTCTCAAGCAGAGGCGAAGACCTGGAAGAAACCATCCTGGATCTTGCCGAGGTGATTCGGGAAACCCATCGGATCACAACCAGGATGTTCGACAAACGGATCCGGATCAATCTGGAGCTTGAAGAGAACCTTTTCGTGGTCGGCAATCGGACCCTCCTGAGCCAGGCCTTCGTAAATCTGCTGACCAACGCGAGGGATGCCATGCCGGATGGCGGCGAAGTCCGAATCAGCGGGCGAAAAGTCAATAAAAGGATCGTGGTCCACGTGTCGGACACGGGTCACGGCATGGACAAAGCGACAGAAGAGCGTATTTTTGAGCCCTTTTTCACGTCAAAGGAAGTGGGCAAGGGAACGGGGTTGGGTCTCTCCACGGTCCACGGGATCGTGGAGCAACACCACGGGTCCATCAGTGTGGCGTCAAAACCCGGTAAAGGCACCACGTTCCGACTCGCCTTCCCAGCCGCGGAAGAGACGGCGGCGTCTCAGAGCAGTGAGCCCTTGAAGGTGATTCACTTCGGAAAAGGACAAAAGGTCATGATTGTGGACGATGAAAAGATCACCCTCGATGCCCTGGCGGCCCAGACGCGGGCACTTGGCTACGAGGTGCTCGCCCTTGAAAAGTCCACGGAATGTCTGAAAAAGTACCTTCCTGGAATCCGGATGTTGTGCTCATGGACAGAGACATGCCGGAAATGGACGGCATTTCCTGCATCAAGGAGATCCTGAAGAGTGGACGAAAGGGCCAAAATCGTGATCGTTTCCGGCTATGAGGAATCATGGTTCGATGCGGTTCATGAATCCATAGGAGACCTGATCAAGGGCTATCTCACAAAGCCCTGCGGCATGGAAGCCTTGGGGCAGGTCATCGACAGGGCCTTGCGGAAGGACGCACTGCCGTTGAGCCTTGCCATGTAGGGTTTAATCTTGGGGAAAGCCATGGGAGTGGATCCGCAAACCGTAACCATCGATGTCAAGGGCCCAGACTCTTTGCGGCTTCAGGAAAGACTGAAGGAAGCAGGCCTTCAGACCATCTCCCTGGCCGACCCCCAGATCTCGATCCGTGAGCTCGAAAATCTGGGCTGCGATCTCTTTGTAATCGGCCCCGCCATTTTGCCTGACGCCCGTCTCAGACTGATCACGGACATACGAATCACGCATCCCCACACGCCGGTCCTGGTCCTTGACCGATGACTCCGGCAGAGAAACGGTGGAGAGACGTTTGACTGCCCTTTTGAAGGCATCCATCCGGTCAAGGCCGATTTCAATCGAGAAGACGCTCCCGGGTATCGCTGAACACGCAGTGAAGCAAAGGGAGGAAAGCGAACGCCTTCCTCCTTACTCTGCCATGGTCGGCCAGAGCGAGTCCATCAGAAGGATACGGGCACAGATCAGACGGCTCTCCGACAAAGACATCACGGTGTTGATCACAGGGGAAAGCGGTACGGGAAAGGAGCTCATCGCTCGCGCCATCCACTATCACTCCCCGAGACGTAACGGGCCCCTGGTCAAGATCAACTGCGCCGCACTTCCCGACGAATTGCTTGAAAGTGAGATCTTCGGGTTCCAGAAAGGGGCGTTCACCGGTGCCCACAAGACCAAACCGGGGCGCATTGAACTGGCTCAGGGAGGAACCCTGTTCGTCGATGAAATCGGGAGACCTTTCTCTGAATCTGCAGGTCAAGTTCCTTCAGGTACTCGAGGACAAGGCCTTTGCGCGGCTGGGGGGCACGGAGGACCGTTCGGTGGATGCCAGGGTCGTTGTGGCCACCAACGCGCACCTCCACAAGAAGGTGATGGACGGGACCTTTCAGAAAAGACCTGTACTATCGTCTGAACATCGTGAATATCCATGCCCAGCCCCTCAGGGAAAGAAAAGAGGACATGTCCGTTCTGGCCCATTATTTCATGAACAAGTACTGTCATGAATTCAGAAAGGAACCGCTGGAGATACCGAACAAGGTCATCAAGCTCTTTCAGGCCTATCACTGGCCCGGCAATATTCGAGAACTGGAAAACGTGGTCAGACGCGCCCTCGTCTTGAGGGACTGGGACGCGGTCATCAAGGAGCTCCAACTGGGCGATGGCCTCGACAACAGCGCCGAATCCATACGTTTTGGGAAGAGCGGTCTGGGAAAGAGCTGGTCCGACAACAAAGTGAAAAAATTCTTCAGAGAAAGCGACTTCTCGCTCAAGAAGATCACCCGCATCTACGTCTCGGAGATCGAAAAGGAAGCCATCGTGATGGCCCTCAAGGAGACGCGCTGGAACAGGCGAAAGGCCGCAGAGCTTCTCCAGGTCAGCTACAAGACCATCCTCAATCGAATGGAGGAACTGGATATCCGGCCATGATCACCGCCTATCTCATGCACACCCTTCTTACTTGAGCCAAATCCGTATGGCCCAGAATGACCTTCCGAATGCCGTCCTGCATGAGGGTCGTCATCCCTTCCGTGACCGCCTTTGCCCTGATATCATCCATCCGGCGCCCGGCCCTGGATCAGGTCCCTTATGGGGTCGCTCACCACGAGAAGCTCATGAATCCCACTGCGACCCCGGTATCCCGAACGACCACAGCGGTGGCAGCCACGCGCCTGGTAAAGCGTCACGTCGCTCCGGCCGAACGCCAAGGGCATCAAAGCCCGCTCCGTAGGCGTGCGCCAACGCCTCGAACTCCCGCTCCGACGGCTGATAAGGCTCCCTGCATTCCTCGCACAACGTCTTGACCAGCCGTTGCGCCAGGACGCCCAGCAAGGCGTCTGAAAAATTGAACGGATCCATGCCCATGTCCAACAACCTCACCACGGTCTCCGGCGCACTGTTGGTGTGAAGGGTGCTCAAGACCAGATGGCCCGTGAGGGAGGCCTCGATGGCCATGGAAGCGGTCTCCCGGTCCCTGATTTCGCCCACCATGATGATGTCGGGGTCGGCTCTCAAGAAGGCCCGCATGGCGGCCGGGAAATTCAAGCCGATCTTGGGCTTCACCTGCACCTGACGAAGGCCTTTGTGAGAAATCTCAACCGGATCCTCAGCGGTCCAGATCTTCCTATCGGGTTGGTTCACCCGGGCCAGGGCAGCGTGAAGCGTCGTGGTCTTCCCGCTCCCCGTGGGCCCGGCCACCAGGAGCATGCCGTAGGGCTTGGTGATCAGATCGGAAAAGCACTCATAATTCCTTGCGGCCATCCCGAGCGCCTGGAGCCCCAGGGGTTCGCCGGCAGGCAGGATTCGAAGGACCACATCCTCGTTCCCCCCTGCCGTTGGGATCGTCGCCATTCTCAGCTCGATGTCAAGGGGCGCGAACTTTCTGAACCTGATTTTCCCGTCCTGCGGCAGGCGCCGTTCGGATATGTCCAGATCGGCCATGATCTTCAAGCGGCTGACGATGGCCCGCCTGAACGAGGACGGAATGTTCTGATACGCCCTGCACGCGCCATCCACCCTCACGCGGACGCCGGCGTGGCCTCCGCGGTGCCCCGGTTCGAAATGAATGTCCGAAGCCCCCTGGTGATGCGCATCGCTGATGATCCGGTTCACCAGTTGAACGATGGCGCTGTCGTTTTCCGTAACCACCGAATCGTCCTCGTTTTCCCCATCGCCCACCCGGTCCAGGTCCACGTGATTCAGGATCTCTTCGAAGGACCGACGCGAGCTGGTCTCGCGATTTTCTTCACCCGAAAAAAAGAGCTCGATCATTTTCAAGATGTCGTCTTTCAGGGACACGGCGTATTCGATCTTCCGTCCGGGCAGGACCCGCTTCACGGCGTCCCTGCCCGGAAGAAACTGGGGGTCTTCCATGGTGACCAGGACGCTGTCCGGCGATTCCTCGATGGGGGCGAAGGCGTGGCTCCGCAGGTAGGCGGGCCTCAACCCCTTGAGAAGCCCTTTCGGGACGGCCATGTGCTTTGAAAACGGGATGAATCTCGTCTTGTGGTGATGGGCCAGGGCCTTGCCCAGGTCCTCCCTGGACACGCCGAAGTCACGCATCAGGATCGGCTCCACAGCGGTGTGGGCGGCTCGGCCCCGCTTCATGGCCTCTTCGAGGTCGCCGGGGCCGATGATGTTGTTGCTGATGAGAAAATCATATCGGGTTGCTTTTCCCCTTTGGGCCAGCTTCTTGTTCTTGTCAAAGGCGATCCCAAGCACTCTCGCGATGCTGGAAGCGGAGAGGCAGTCGGTCTCGGTAAATCGCTCACTGCCCTTCTTGTTGATCAGCTGAATCACGCCCATCAGGTAACCGTCGTGCAGAATGGGCGCCGCAAGGACCTGCCTGGTCTTGAAGCCGGTCTTCCGGTCCCATCGCTCGTCAAACCGGATGTGTTGGTGAATGGCGGCGAGCTCCGCACGATCATAGGCGTCATAGACGTTTACGACGCACCCTGATGCGGCACAATAACCCGCGATGCTCCCGTCTCCGATGGGCAAACGGATTTCGTTGATTTCATTGCCGGTCTTGAAGCGCGAGACGATTTGTCTTCTGACCCCATCCACCACGTAGACGGTGATGCGCTGCGCATCGAAGATGGTCAGGATGTCGTCCTGAAGATTCAACAGGATGTCGTTGGTATCCTTGGCTGAATGGATTCGGTTTGCGACCTCGTTGAGCTCTTTCTGGAACCTGAGCTGTTCCTTCAGCGAGGGGGCTGGTTTTCCGTCGTCGTCAGGTCTTCCAGGCAAAGGCTCCATTGGCTGCCCTCTTCTCGTGGGGATTGAGGCGTCAAACCGAAAGAAGCGGTCGCGGCCCAATCCCATTGGGCCATCGACCCGGTAACGAACCATGGAAGCAAGTTGGGTCCCGGTCGGAATCCACAGTGCGGGAGGCCGATTCTAGACGACATCGCTGGATCGATGCAATATCTTTGTTTGCCAAGCCCGTTTGGAGTAGATATGATCAAGGCCCGAAAGGAGGGCGATAAACATCCCCTGGATCCATGACCATTCAAGCCATCGACACGGATAACCCCTTGATCCTCGCATCGGCGTCGCCAAGGCGAAAAAGGCTGCTGGAACAGCTCAGGCTCCCCTTCGCATGTTTCCCGGGCCACGTGGACGAACGCGAGCCCATCGCCAGACCCTGAGGCCCTCTGCCGGCGCCTTGCCTTCATGAAGGCTTCCCAGGTCCGTTCTGAACATGGACCGGCCTGGATCCTGGGCGCTGACACCGTCGTCGTGGTGGGAAGCCGTGTCCTGGGAAAGCCGGGAGATGAAAGGGAAGCCGCCGACATGCTGGGGCAGCTGAGCGGCCGTGAGCACAGGGTGATCACAGGTTTTTCGATTCTTCCCCCATCCGGTCCGCCCGCCCACTCCGAGTCGGTGACAACCTTCGTGCGCGTGAGAGACCTGAACGAAATGGAAATCCTGTCCTACGTTTCAACCGGAGAGCCCTTCGGGAAGGCGGGCGGTTATGCCATACAAGGGATCGGCGCATTCATGGTGGAGACCATCGCCGGTTCCTACACCAACGTCGTGGGCCTGCCTCTCTGCGCCCTGGTCAAGGCGCTTCTCCAGATCGGGGGCCTTGAGAAGCTTCCCGTTGCCGAGTCAGTGAAAAGCCTCCCGCTGCCTGACGATTTCCGCCAGGAGTATCCCACAGGCCACGGACACGTTGAGCGATTCCATCCGTCCTGCGCCCGGAACCTTGACCATGGCGTGGCACCGTTCCCGACTCAGACGGGCCAACCCCTTCTGCTCGCTCCCCATGACCAGAACCACATCCCGCTTCCAATCAAACCGGTAAAGGGAGTCCGGCCCATCCGCGGTGGTCCCGATAATCCAGTAACCCTTGTCCGCGAGAAAATCCAATGCCCGCCTCAGGTTCACCACCTGGGCCACGGGGAGGTGGATCCATCCGCCTGAAGAACGTTTCATGACGCTTGGGCTCACGCCCGCGGACCGCTCTCTTGGGAGGACCAGTCCTTCGACGCCGAAAAAGGCGGCTGTCCGGATGATGGCCCCCAGGTTGCCCTCGTCGGTCACGTGGTCCAACGCCAGGATCAGTCGCTCGTGTCCGCCCGATGAGGGCTGAGCGATGTCCGACAGATCGGCGTAACGAAACGGTTCCGCAACGGCCACCACGCCCTGGTGGGCGGCCTCCGGCACAAGACCGTCCAGGTCCGATTTTCTCTTGAAACGGACCTGGACACCTTGACTGCTCGGCCAACGCCAGAATCGATTGAACCCGGAGCGACTCCCTTCCTTCGGCAAGCCAGATTTCATTGATCCTGACGGCCCCTTGGCCAAGGGCGTCCACGACATTGTGATAGCCGAAGATCAAAGCGGACGCGCCGTTTTGTTTTGCATTTCTCATAGATCCCTTTTCACGTTTCAAGCGGGGCGGGAGCGGTCTTCAAAGAGAGAGGGATAAAGCTTCGAGACGGCCTCCTCCATGGGGCCTGTCCTGACGCGCTCGGCAACGATGATGGACCGCACGGCCGCCACCGCCTGGTCGAGCTCATCGTTGATCACGATGTAGTCATACCAGGCGCAATTGGCGCATTTCCCGGTAAGACTGTTCCATCCGGCTGCGGATGGCTCTGGGGGCTGTCCGTGCCCCGTCCCTTCAATCGCGCTTCCAGGGCATCAAGCGAGGGGGGAAGCAGATAGATGAGAACGGCGTCCGAGAACCTGGCCCGGATGTTTCGCGCCCCCTGGCTGTCGATGTCCAGCAGGACATCCAGCCCTTCCCGGATGAGCCTTTCCAACTCCGATACGGAGGTCCCATAGTACGCCCCATAGACCTCTGCCCATTCAACCAGCGCCTCCTGGGCGATCATCCGCTCAAACCCCACCCGATCCACGAAATAGTAGTCCACCCCCTCCCGCTCGTTCCCGCGGGGGGGCCTGCTGGTGTGGGAGACCGAGTAGCCCAGTCGATCAAGCCCCTCGCGAACCCTCTGAATGATCGTGGATTTCCCGGTGCCTGACGGCGCGGAAATCACAAAGAGTCGACCGGTCATGAGCCCCGCTTCCAGATCCTCTTTGCTGATGGTGCAGTTGGGACTGAACCTCTGGGCAACGGTCTCGGACTGAATGGCCGACAGGATCACATGGTTGCTGTCCGTGATGATGACCGACCGCGTCCGCCTTCCCTGCGTGGCGTCGATGAGTCTCCTTTCCTCCCGGGCCTCGTCACGGAGCCGTTTGATGGGGGCCGCGTTGGGGGAGATGATCGCGATCACCCGATTGGACACCACTGAATTTCCGAAACCGATATTCACGAGCTTGGCACCCATGTGGCTGACCCCTTTCATTCTACGTTCTGGACTTGTTCCCTCAGCTTTTCCAATTCGGACTTCATTTCCACCACCATGGTCGAAATGGAAGCATCCGAGGCCTTGGCGCTCAGGGTATTCACTTCCCGATGGATCTCCTGGATCAGGAAATCAAGGCGTCTTCCCGACCGCCTCATCCAGTTCAAGGTAGGTGTTGAATTGGCTGAGATGGCTCCTGATGCGAACCAATTCCTCCGTGATGTCCGAACGCTCCGCATAGAACGCCACTTCTTGAGCAAGGCGGCCTTCGTCCAGCGACACATCCTTGAGCAACGCCTGAACGCGCGACATCAACCGCTTGCCGATAAAGCGGCACCAATTCCGAGGCCTTCTGCGCCACCTCTTCGGCATAAACGGCCAACCGGGTGGTCCTTTCAGAAAAATCGTTTTTGATGGCCTCGCCTTCTGCGACGCGCATCCTGTCAAAGGGCTCGATGGCCCTCTCCAGGACCTCCCGGAGGCCCGGCCTGAATCGTTCTAAATCCACGGTTCCGGCTGGAAAACGATGGCATCTTTCAACTGAAGGATCGACTCGGGCTGGATCCGACGTTCGATCCCCAATTCCTGCGCCAATTCCTCAACGATCTTGCAGTATGACCTCACAAGCGGCAGGTTCAGTCCCAGCGAGTAGGTGGACGACTCCTGGTTGAGTGTGACCTGTATGGTCGACATCGATCACGCCCACGTCCGATTTTCGAAGCGAGAAACGTTTTCAAGCTCATCCTCGAAGACCTGGAAGTTCTTGGGAAGCTTCAAGACGATATCCCGGTACCGATGATTCACGGAGCGTAACTCCGCGGTCAGAACGCATCCATCCGATTGAAGCTCAGCTCGGCCGTATGCAGTCATGCTTCGGATCATGGTTCCCTGCCCCCTCTGAGCTGTGCCAAGTATTCCGTTCTCACCTGATTGAAATGGCCAATGGTGTCAACCGCCGCATAATCCGGATAGGTCCATGGCAACGGAGAAAAGGACCCCTTGCTGAAGACGAGCGTGAGGTCTGCGTAGATCCCCCGTGAAAGGTATATGCGGTGCACGTAGTTTTTACCGGTTGCCAGCACCAGCCGTTCAAGCGCCACATACCCCGGGTCGATGTTCACCCGCCTTCTCCCATCCGTCACATAACGTTCCTCCAGGGCGTTGGTCTCGATCTTGATCTCCGCCAAACGGTCGGGTTGAACCAGTCCCCTGAAGGACACGAAGCATCGGTGCAGGGGCCACCCCATCTCTCTGGCGTAGTAGGTGGTACGATCGAACATGAGAGGCGGGCTGACCCAGTCAATGGGTCCGAAAAGCCCCTGGAGCGCTTCCACGATCTCATCCAGCAGGGGTTGGGACGGGGAAAACAGGCTGGCAATGAGCTTCACAGGAGGCGGTTCAGCGGGCCGGCTCATATCCCCTTCCCACGCAGTGAGATTCAGACCCCTTTGACTCGCCTTTTCAAAGGATCGCAAATGTTTCTCATGTCGAAACATAACGGGTTTGCGAAGCCTTCGCCCGACCTCATCCCGTTGCACGACGCCGATTCCCCCGGAATAAGGCCATGCCACGGGCAATGGCCGCCTTGAGAGGTTCGGCCCTGACCGCGGACGTTCCGACCTCGCCCACCACGATGCCGGCTGCGACATTTGCGATCACGGCCGCCGTCTTGCGGGTCAAGACCTGCTCCCAGTCCCAGGCTGAAGGTGGCGATGACCGTATCGCCGGCCCCCGTCACGTCAAAGACCTTTCTTGCCACCGTCGGGATGTGGCGGACCCTTCCATCGGTCTCGAAAAGGGACATACCATCCTTTCCCCGGGTGATGAGGACCAGGCGAGCAACCGAAGTCCTCACGCAGCTGATGACCCGCCCGCATGAGGGTATGATCGTCGGAGATCTCGAAACCGCAAAGCATTCCGGCCTCGTGGTGGTTTGGCGTCATCACGTCGACACCCCGATAGTGCGACGCATGGTTCACTTTTGGATCCACGGCCACCTTTACGTCTGCCTTCTTCGCCATCGCCATAATGCCTTCCATGAGGGATCCGGTCACCATCCCCTTTCCCGTAATCCGAAACCACAATGACATCAAGCTCCGGGATCGTGTGCTCAACAAACCTCAAGAAGCCTGCTCATCGATCCTGGCGCTGACCGTCGTCCGGCTTTCCCGGTCAAAACGGATCACCTGCTGGCTTCTGGCGACCACCCGGGTCTTGACCGTCGTGGGTCGGCCGGCGTCAAACAGAACGCCATCGGTGCTCAGTCCCAGGGACTTCAGACGATCCAGGATCTCTTTCCCCTCCCGGTCCTTGCCCACGACCCCACAGAGCAGCGGCCTTGCGCCCAGGGTGACCATGTTGTGAACGACATTGGCGGCCCCGCCCAGGGTTCTGGTCTCTTCCCGCACCTCCACGACCGGCACGGGTGCCTCCGGCGAAATCCTGGTGGCGTCCCCCCAAACATAGGCATCCAAGATAATGTCGCCGATCACCAGGGCCCGAGCAGACGCCAATCGGTCCACGGCCCGGATCAGACTTTCTCTCTTGTCTCTTTGATCGGCAGCGGCTTTCATCTTTTCACACAGGCCTCAATGGATATCCCATGATCGATCGGTGAAAAGGCAGGGCGTCCAGAATCAGATCGAACAGCGTTTCAACGCGACCCGGATCTCCGAAGCGCCATAATGGGCAGGACGAATTCCCTTTGTCTCCAAGGGTGGGTTTATATATCATCGCCCGTCCGGATGTCTATCGATTTCAGGGAACGCCCCGGACAAAGCAGGAAAGTAAAGTCGGGCGAGGCCGGAGGGAATCATGTTGACTTTTTGGGGTCGGTTTTCTAAATAGCTTACAGCCCGTTGGCGAACCCCAGGGCAAACACAAGTTCTAAGAGGGATCGTCCTTGAAGATCATCATTGTCGGCGCCGGCGAGGTGGGCTTTCACATCGCTCAGAAGCTTTCTGAAGAAAATCATGATGTGGTGCTCATCGACAAAGACGCCCACCAAATCAAACGAATCAACGAGCACCTGGATGTTCAGGCCTATCTTGGTTCAGGCACCAGCCCCCGAATCCTCAAGAGATGCCGGGATCAAAGAGGCCGATCTCCTGATCGCTGCGACCGACAGTGACGAGGTGAACCTGATCTCTTGCCTCTTTGCCCGAAATCTCAATCCTTACGCCGTCAAGCTCGCCCGTGTCAGGAACCTGGAGTACCTGGAAGATCCGGAGCTCCTCAGTCATGATGTCCTCGGCATTGATCATATCATCAATCCCGAATCGGTGATGGTGGAGACGATCCGAAGCATCATGGAGGTTCCAGGCGCATCCGATGTCATCGACTTTGTGGGAGGCCGAGTCAAACTGATCGGCCTGACCATTAGCGAGGACTCACCCTTCGTGGGTCGACAGCTTCTCTCCCTCCAGGGACTTGAAGGAAAGCTCCTTTTCGGCGCCATTGTCCGGGGCAACCAGGTCATCATTCCCCGAGGTCCTGACAAGATCCAGGCCCATGACCTGGTCTACGTGGTGGTGAGCCACGATGAGCTGGATCGGGCCTTGAAACCGTTCCACATCAGGGATGAAGGCCTTCGGCGGGTCATCATCGTGGGTGCCGGTCAAACCGGCACGGCGCTCGCAAAGGCCTTGGACAAGAAAAAAGTCACGGTCAAGATCATCGAAAGAGACCCCGAGAAATGTGCCATTCTGGCGGAAGAGCTCGATCGGGTGATTGTCATCAACGGAGACGGAACGGACCGGGACCTCCTTCAGGAAGAGAATATCCGGGGCGCGGACTTCCTCGTGGCCCTCACGAGCGATGAGGAAAACAATATCCTGATTTCGCTCCAGGGCAAGGGGCTCGGGGCGAGAAAGACCATCACCCGCGTCAGCAAGCTCAGCTACATCCCCTTGATCTCCTCCATCGGGATCGATACGGTCGTCAGCGCCCGGTTGTCCGCGATCCGTGCCATCCTGCGCTACATTCGTCCAGGCAAGATCATTTCGGTCGTCCCGCTCAAGGGCGAGCACGCCGAGGCCATCGAGGCGGAGGCGCTTGAGACCTCGGAGATCGTCAACGTGCCCCTCTCTCAGGTCGGCTTTCCCAAGGGCGCCATCCTCGGGGCGATCGTCCGGGGTGAGGAAATCATCATCCCCAAGGGCGACAGCCTCATCTTGCCCAAGGACCGGCTCATGATCTTCGCCCTCCGGCAGGTCATACCCAAGCTCGAAAAGCTCTTGACCGTCAAGTTGGAATACTTCTAGCCATGCATCCCAGAGTCATCACCCGATTTATCGGGATCCTGGTGTTTTTTCTGGGCCTTTCCATGCTGGGCCCGCTCGTGGTTTCCCTGATCTACAGGGATGGAAGCACAGGAGCGATTCTTCAGTCCGCCATGGCGACCTCCGTTATCGGGGGAATCCTCTTCCTCGCCACAAGGAGAAAGTGGGCCCTACCACCTCAGCCACCGGGACGGCGTTGCCATTGTCACGATCGGATGGGTGGCTGCCGGTCTCGTCGGGACCCTGCCCTTTCTCCTTTCGGGTGCGATCCCCAGCTTCACCAATGCCTACTTCGAGTCCATTTCCGGCTTTACGACCACCGGGGCCTCCGTTCTCAGCGATATTGAAGCGGTGCCGAAGGGCATCCTCTTCTGGAGAAGCCAGACCCAGTGGCTCGGCGGAATGGGGATCATCGTCCTTTCCATTGCCATCCTGCCTTTCCTTGGGGGTCGGCGGCATGCAGCTTTACAAGGCCGAAATCCCGAGCCCGGTGGTCGACAAGCTCAAGCCGAGAATATCCGAGACGGCCAAGACGCTCTGGAAGGTCTATGGACTCCTCACCCTCCTTCAGATCCTCTTCTTGGCCATGGGTGGGATGTCCCTTTATGACGCCGTCTCCCATGCCTTTTGCACATTGCCCACCGGCGGGTTTTCCACGCGAAATGCCAGCATCGCCCATTACGACAGCCTGTATCTGGACCTGGTCATCATCTTTTTCATGCTCATGGCCGGTATCAATTTCTCCCTCCACTATCGATTGATCAAAGGGGAGCTCAAGGCATTCTGGAAGGACGCGGAGTGCCGTGTCTTCTTGTCGCATCGTCGTCGTGCTTCATCCTTGTCACCGCCTTGAACATTCACGGGACCGTCTACCCGAAGCTCTCAGATGCCTTTCACCATGCCGCCTTCCAGGTGAGCTCCATCATCACGACGACCGGCTTCGTGACCGCCGACTACGACAAGTGGCCGGCCTTTTCCAGGTACATTTTGGTCTTGTGCATGTTTCTGGGCGCCATGGCGGGGTCCACCGGCGGCGGCATCAAGATCATGCGCGTCATGCTTCTTGATCCGTCACGGCTACAGGGAGCTCTTCCGTCTCATCCACCCCCACGCGGTGATCACCGTGAAATTGGGGGGAAGGCCTGTCCCCCACGAGGTCCTGAGCAGCATCTGGGGGTTCTTCATCCTCTACATCGCGCTCTTCGTCTTGGCCAGTCTGGTCATGAGCAGTCTCGGTCTGGACGTCATCTCGGCCTTCTCATCGGTTGCCGCCTGCATCGGCAACATCGGGCCAGGTCTCGGGCTGGTGGGTCCTGCGACCAATTTCCTGGCGGTCCCAGCCCTCGGGAAATGGATCCTGGTCTTCTGCATGCTGCTCGGGCGTCTGGAGATCTACACCGTCATCGTGCTGCTGGTGCCCGAGTACTGGCGCAAGTGACAAGACAAAAGGCCTAGTTTTTCCTTGATGGTCCAAAGGGGGTGGTCTAGAGTAGGGAACGACATCACGGTTTTCCGTGGAATCTCTGACCTTGTCTTTGGCGATGCGGACCCGTCACATGTCTTTGTAAGGCATGTCTTTCGTGGTGCGCATCACTCAAATCTCGATGCGAAACGGAGGTGCATGATGAAAGGTCATTTAAAGTGGTTTTTTTGTCTCATGGTGATTGCAGGCTTGTTTCTCGCACCTTTTGTTCCATCAAGCGTTGCTTCTGACCCACTTTCGGAGGCCATTGCCAAGGCACCCCAGGGGACGGAAAAGGGTCAGATCGATCCAAAGGGCGAGCCGGGCTATCTTTCCATTCCCGGCGGCCCTCAATTGAAGCTATGGATCGGCTTCCTTTGGGCCATCTGGGTCGGCTGGGTGTTCTCAACGGTCGGGGCCTTTGGCGGGATCATGGCAGGCGTCGGCCATATCACCATTTATGGCCTCGGGGATTATGCCAAGAGTTTCAAAAACACCGCGCCCGATCTGAACAAGTTCATCACCGACTCCATTCGGGTGTCCAATTCCTGGCTGGTGGGGCTCTCGGCCCTGGTCTCAAGCATCAATTACGCCAAAATGCGCCGATTGGTGCCGGCCCTAGGGGTCTTTCTCGGTGCCGGGGCACTGTTTGCGACCCTGCTGGTGGTCTTCACCACCGCAGGTAAAATCAAGTTCTCTCAGTACCAGGGCTGGTTCGGTCTCGTGGTTTTCGTGATCGGCGGATTCATGGTCTATGAAATGTGCCCGCGAGGGCAGAAATCCAAAAAGAAAGCCCAGGCCGCGGCCAAGGCCTTCGAAGAGACCATCCGGAAAAAGAGTGACCTGACCACCGAGGGGGTCAAGACCCTGCACTGGAGTCTCGTCAAGACCGAGATCTCCTTTTTCGGCCAGCGGTTTACATTCAGCCCCATCTGGGCCTTTGTGGGCGGTTTCATCATCTCCGCGATCGCCTCGTTCATCGGTGTGGGTGGGGGGTTTCTATACGTCCCCTTTCTCACCAGCGTGGTGGGGCTCCCCATGTTCGTGGTCTCGGGCACCTCCGCCCTGGCCGTTCTCATCGGAATGGTATTCGGCATCTTCAACTTCATGGTCCTCAAAGGGGTCATGGTGCACTGGCCGCTCATCGGGGCGGAACTGGTAGGGATTTTCGTGGGTTCCATGATCGGGCCGAGGACGCAGAAATACATCCCCAACAAGGCGCTGAAAATCCTCTTCATCGTTCTGGCCATTTACGTGGGACTGCGATACACCCTGAGGGGCTTCTTCGGGATCGAGCTTGTGTAAGGGTTATGGGGACGTTGTTTTCCGGGTTATATCTGCAGCTGGATAGCCTGTTGATCTCCCTTTACCGGATCACAGGCTATCCCCCTGTGGATTACTTCCTGGGCACGTTTCTGCTATCTCTGATCTGCGCCGTGCTGGGGGAAATCACCCTCACCTTCGCCATTCGATTCAACAAGAAGTATATCGATGATCTGAACCGAGAGGCCGACCGAAAGGAACAGCTCTCCATAGAAGCCTACCGGAGTGGAGACAAGACGAGTTACAAAGCCCTTAACAAAGCCGCGACCGATGTGTGGTCCCGGAAGTTCTTTACCATGGCGGCTTACTCGGCAGGGATGCTCTGGCCATTGCCCTTCGCGCTCGGCTGGATGCAGACGCGCTTTCAGTCGGTTGAGTTCCCGGTCATGTTTCCGCTGGATCTCCTCGTGGGAGAATCCGTGGGCTACATCTTCACCTTCATCCCGCTTTATGTCCTTTCACGAATTCTGTCGAACAAGATCAAAAAACGCTCCCCAATTCTTCAGTCGGGCTAATGCCGTGATTCAGGAGTGAAAGACGGTTTCCTTTTAAAAAGACGGAGGTATCAACATGAAGTCACTTTTCGACCCTGAATCCCCTCAGGACCAGATGCCCCAGATCCGGCTTGAAGATCTGGACTTTGCCAAGCTGACGCGCGCACTCAAGTGGATCCTGCCGGTGGTGGCCCTGATCGTCATCTGGGGCGGCGTGACCTGGGGCCGGACGTTCTATACGGACTGGCTCTGGTTCGCCAACCTGGGCCACGAACAGGTCCTCCTGAGAGTAGTGAGCGTCAAAATCTGGTTGTTCCTCCTCGGGTTCTTGGTCTTTGCAGCGCTTGCAGCGCCCAACCTCTACGCAGCCTTTCGCTTTGACGCAAAGATGAAGGCGCCGGAAAGCCAAACCATGCCTGCAGGTAACCTTGAGCACGCCAAGAGGCTGCTGATGTGGGTCTGCGTCGGCGCCGCGGCGCTCGCAGCCCTTTTCATTGCCGGAAAAGCGGTGCTCGAGTGGGAAACCATTCTCCGTTTCCTCAATGCCGCCGCTTTCAACCAAACGGATCCCATCTTCGAGAATGACTTTTCCTTCTACGTCTTCACACTCCCGGCGTTGAGCTTCGCGCGTTCATGGCTGATCACCGTGGTGGTGCTGATCATGGTGATCGTTGCGGGCTTTTATTACATGAGCGCAATGCTTCGAGGAGAACGGTTCGCACTGACGGGAAAAGTCAAAACACAACTGGTCGTCTTGGGCGCCGTCCTTTTCGTGCTGATGGCCGCAGGCCACTGGCTGAGTCGCTACGAGCTCCTCTTCTCCCCCACCGGCGCGGTTTACGGGGTCGGATATACCGACGACCATGTCACCCTTCCTGTTCGCACGCTTATGGCCGTCACTGCCCTTGTGAGCGCGGGGCTACTGTTGGCAAGCATCTACGCCAATGGAAACCGTCTAATCCTCTATTCGGTGGCCCTGTGGGTCGCCTTGAACCTCGTGGCGGGAAGCCTCATTCCCGGACTCGTCCAGCGTCTGATCGTGGAGCCGAGCGAGCTGGCCAGGGAGACGCCCTACCTTGCCAGCAACATCAAGCTGACCCGCCAGGCTTACGGATTGGCGCAACTGGAGACCCGGAGCCACCCTGCCCTGGGCGCACTTGACGCGCAGGTCGCCGCAGAGAACCAGGGGACGATTCAAAATGTCCGGCTCTGGGACGAGGGGCCTTTGCTCCAGATCTACAACCAAATCCAGTTCTTCAGGCTCTATTACGACTTCGCCGCAGTGCACACGGATCGCTACAGACCGGAGGGCCAGCTCCGGCAGGTCATGCTGGCCACCCGCGAGCTCGCCGCGGAAAGGCTCCCCGAAGAGGCCCAGCGCTGGGTCAACAGGCATCTCCAGTTCACCCACGGCTACGGCGTGGCCATGAGCCCGGTCACCACCGTCGCGGCCGACGGGCGTCCCACCTTCCTGATCCAGGACGTTCCGCCTTCCGGCATCATCCCGCTGAATCGCCCAGAGATTTACTACGGCCTCAAGAGCCTGGATTTCCTAATCACCCGGAGCGGCATGCAGGAGTTCAATTATCCCGGTCCTGCCGGGCCGGTCTACAACCGATACGAAGGCAAGGGCGGAATACTTTTGAGCTCTTTTTTTCGCCGTCTGATTTACGCCTGGCAATTCATGGACATCAACATCCTCATTTCGAGGGAGATCAACCCCGACAGCCTCATCCAGTACCGTCGAACGGTCCAGGAGCGCTTCTCCACCGTGACCCCCTTTCTGGTGAGAGACCGGGAGGCCTACAGCGTAGTGGCAGACGGCCGTTTGTTCTGGATCCAGGACGCCTACACCGTCACGGACCGCTATCCCTACTCCACCCCGTTTCAGCGGAAATTCAACTACATGAGAAACAGCGTCAAAGCCGTGGTGGACGCCTACCACGGAACAATCGACTACTATGTCGCCGACCCCTCAGACCCGCTGATCCAGACCTACCAGGCCATCTTTCCCGGGCTTTTCAAACCCATGGCCGAGCTGCCCGACTTTCTCCAACAACACATCCGCTACCCGCTCGATCTCTTCAACGTCCAGACCGAGATGCTGCTTCAGTACCACATGGAAGACCCCGTGGTCTTCTACAACAAGGAAGACCAGTGGGCCATCCCTGTGCAGACTTCCTTCGGCAAGACCCAGGCGCTCAAGCCCTATTACATCGTGGCCCGCCTGCCCGGCGAGTCAAAGGAGGAGTTTCTCCTGATTCAACCCTTCACACCCAACAATCGACATAACCTTGTGGGCTGGATGGCCGCGCGAAACGATGGGAAGGCCTATGGCGAGCTCGTCCTCTTCCGTTTTCCCACCGGCCGGCATGTGGACGGCCCCAACCAGGTGGAGGCCCGGATCGACAACGATGCCGTGATCTCCGAGCAGTTCACCCTCTGGGGCCAGGTGGGTTCCGAAGTATTCCGAGGCATTCTCCTGGTCATCCCCCTCGGCGACCATTTGCTCTACGCAGAACCGGTCTTTCTCAAGCCCGAGACCCTTGATTTCCCTGAGCTCCGGCGCATCATTTTGGCCGACTCCCGCCAGATTGCGATGCATCGGACCCTGGATGACTCAATCCAGGCCCTGGTGGGGCGCCTGCCTGCTGTCGCGCCGGCGGTTGAAGTCGAGAAGAAGCCGAAGGCGACAGGCGTCGTACCCGAAGCCCTGGAGACCCTGCGCCGGGGACTGCAGGAGGCGATCGATAAGTTGCAGGAGGCCCTTGAACAACTGAAACGGATGGCCCCCTGAAGATTCTCGGCGGAGGACCCTAACACCCAAATGGACTCTGATGTTGCATAAACACGAGAGGGGAAGGAACTTACAGCCTTCCCACGGAGGCCGGTGGGCGTACGCGGCACGGGCGGGGAGCACGACGGCCAACGGACCCTATGGGGCCTTCGTCAGGTTGGACGCCGGTGTTACGGGGCGGCGCTTTTGAATACTCCCCGAGGAACTGTCGGTCGGCCGATCGCGATCACAACCAGGCCTATGCAAGGAACGATCAGAATGGGTTTCGTCTATTGCGGCAGCCTTAGTTAACCTTGGCGCTTTTTCTCTTTAGCCCTTCGTAAACATCAACAAATCCGGCATGGGCTGGTTTTGCACCCACTGGGCTCATCCCAACCCATGCCTTCCAATTGTTCGGCGCACCTGCTCATCCCGCCGTACTAGGTGTCTTACTCTTACGCATTGCTTCTTTGGGGACGGGAATGTCCGGGAATCGGAGTTTCAGTTCTCCCAAAGCCTCTTTTAAACCAAAATGGTCGATGGCAGGGCAGACATCCATGGTGATACCGGTTCCAAAAGTGATGGAAGCGCAGAATTTTTGAAGGCTGATGGGGGAATTCGTCCATCCGATGGCAATCATGGTATCCCTGCCCATCAAATGCCACGTATGTACACCCTTAACTCCTGAGCCTTCGGGGGTAACAAATACTTGGGAATATTTAGCTGCTACGATTGGTCTCTGGTCAGGCGTCCACTTGAGGATACAGACAAAGGGCATGTAACCCTTTTTCTCGTATTCTTCTTTCAGGTGATTGTAAATTATTGCCATGGTCATCCTCCTTTCTAAAGTTTGTGCATACAGGCTCTCCAGAGAAGCTCCTTTTTCGGTCATGAGACTTCGAAAAATCCCGGATCCGTGCTGACGGCGGCGGGGATCTCGGCCGGCAGGTATATAGCAAATCCTTCAATTTAGCGGAACAATGGAACATTGTTCGTCAACCCTGGCGAAGGTTTTCGATCTTCCCTGTAAAAGGATATTCAAATCAGATCTCCGATAATGTCTCCTCCGTTTTTCGAACCCAGCCATCGGCCCCACACGCTTTGAAAATTTCGCTCGCTCTACTCAGGAATTCTCTCGCCTTCGCAGATTCCCCTTCTACTTTGAAAAATTCACCGTAGAGGGCATAATCCCTGCCCAAATCACATCTCATTCCGTTTCGATCGTCCGCTTCGATGGCTTTCCCGATCCACTCCTCTGCTGACGCAAAGTGGGATTCATCCAAATGCAATAGGATATCGCCGATGAATCTCGCCATAGGACCTTCGTATATTCTTACTTTGTTCTCTCGCACAGAGCGATACATCAGATCTAGGCTCACATCCTTCTCACCACTGAACAGTTTTGCCCTTATGAGAGCAATCCTGTTCAAATTTGCCGAAGAAGGAAACAGCCGGCTGCGTTCACGGACACAAATGGCACTGGAGTAGTGGTACTGGGCTTTTTGATATTCTCCCAGATCAAAGTAGAGATGGCCCAGCCATTGATGAGCCATGGCATTGTGAGCGAACATATTTATCTTTTCTGTAAAATTAATTCCCATGTTCAGGTATTGCTCCGCCTTTTCAAAAAGGCCCTTATAGTAACAGGAAGCTCCATGGCTCGCATAGGCCATGGCCTTTGAATAGATATCCCCGCTCTCTTCAGCTATCCGCACGGCCTGTTCACTGGTCTGATAGCCTTTGGCCACCATGCCGTGATAAAGATAGGCATAGACACTGATATTGCTTTTCATGATCGAGACACGCCAGGGAAATTTCATATCTATGCTCAGATTCAGTAGTATCTCGAAATAGTGAATGGCTTTCTCAAATTCACAGTTGAAGGCGAGGACCAGCCCCAGCATGTATTTCGCATATATGCCCGTGGCGAAATCACCTGTGTCTTTCGTGACCTCGATGGCTTTTTCCAGATACTCGATGGATTCATTCAAGTCCTCCTCAGCCATGTATTTACAACTGCCTAAGATGACGTACACCTGACCACGCTTGCTCTTAAAGTCTTTCTTAAAAACCGCGTCCACGATCGGATCGATCGACTCCTTTGCTTCTGCCATATTGCTCATCCGGAACAAGTAGAACCCCAGAGCCGTTCTCGCGTCAATAATCTCGTCCTGCCATTCCTCTGTCTGCGACATTTTTTCCAGAGCGATGATCCGTTTTCTTGCATAGTCAATGGCATCATGTAAAGACATAGACTTTTCAGCTTTTTTGCAGGCAAGCTGAGAATAGTTGGCCGCTTTCCTATAATTTTCACTGGCCATAAAATGAGTGAAGAGGGCCTCGTAATGATCCTCGATCTTGGCTTGATACATTTCCTCTATGGCGTTTCCAATCTTTTCATGGATCTGCTTTTTCGTTTTCATCAAAATGGAATCATAGACCACATCTCTTGTCAGAGCATGCTTGAAGATATAGGTGGAGTTGGGATAGAGACCATGTTCATAAAGAAGCTCCGTATCCTTGAGAGTGGATATGTGAGAGAGAAGCTCGTCTTCGGGAAGGGCGACAATCTTTCCTATAAGTTCGTGGTTGAACTCTCTTTCTATGGCAGATCCTGTCCGTAGAGCTTCCCGGGCGCCGTCCGGAAGGCGATCCACCCTTGCCATAATTACATCATGGATCGTGGAAGGGATAGAGATGTTTCTCAGATTTTGAGTGAGTTTGTAGCTGCCGTTCGTACTATCGATAATCTTCAGATCCCTGAGAGACTTGATGAATTCCTCGATGAAGAATGGGATCCCTTCGGTCTTTGCGAGAATCAGATCTTCCAACGCCTGTTCGATTTTTTTCCCCTTGAGCAGATGGGTCATCACGACCAGGGACTCTCGCTTGGATAACTGGTTCAGGGTGATCTGGCTGTGATAGGACTTTGCACCCCAGGTGTGAACAAACTCGGGCCGGTAGGTGAATATCAATAAGACCCTTGACCCTGGTATGCTCTCTAAATGGCTTTTTACTATGTCCACTGAGCTCTTATCTGACCAGTGCAAGTCCTCGAAGGCTATGATTAGAGGCCGTATCTCAGAGCCTTTAATGACAATCCGTTTTATTGCTTGGACAATCCTATCTTTCTTTGCCTCTGGACTCATTGGGATCTTATCGATGCCACTGTCTTTGATCGACAGAAGCTCCAGAAGATAAGGAAGGGTTGAAGATTCATCAGCACCTATTATTCTTAGCCCCTTTTGGACTTTTTCTCTGATCCCCTGATCGCCTTCATCCTCACGTATGTCGAAGTTTGATTTCAATATGTCTATCACTGGATGATAGGCAACGCTTCTGCTATAAGAAAGGCACCTTCCCTCCAGAAATGTCACGTCTTCGTTGGCAACAGCCTTTCGGAATTCATATAAGAGCCTGGACTTGCCACAACCTGCCTCAGATACAATGGAAAAGGCCTGCCCATTGCCTGCCTTGGCTCGTTGGAATCCATCCATTAGAAGCTCAAGTTCCCGCTCCCTCCCCACAAAGGGAGTTAAACCCCGCTCTGCACTGACATCAAATTTCGTCCGCCTCCTGCTGGGTGCAATAACCTGGTAGACTTTGACCGGCGCTTCCTTGCCCTTAATCTTCTTTTCCCCCAAGGCTTCAAATTGGAAGAAGCCTTCCGTCAAATTAAATGTCTCTTCTGTGACGAAAGTGGTTCCTGGATATGCAATGGTTTCCATTCTGGAAGCTAAATTAACAGTTTCGCCGACAGCCTTGAACTCTACCCGTAGGTCATTGCCCAGCGTTCCCAGCACAACAGGCCCTGAATGAATCCCGACCCTCATTTCGAGCGGAGGAATGACTTTCCCTTCACTTTTTACCCTTTGGCTGAATTTTGTCATTTCCCGATGAATGGCATAAGCGGATCTTATGGCGCGTTGGGGAGCATCCTCCAATGCGATCGGTGCGCCGAACAATGCCACAATCCCATCGCCGGTCATCTCATTTACGGTTCCCCCGTAATCGTGTACTTTGTGAATGAGGATCTCATATACCTGGTCCATAATGCGGTACCCTTCCTCCGGACCGAACTGTTCGACAAGGGGGGTAAATCCCACCATATCGCAGAACATGACTGTGACCTGCTTCTTCTCGCCCTCTATCTTGTCACGCTGGGAGAGAATTTTATCGGTCAGTCCCTGGGGAAGGTATTTCTGGATTTTTGAGATCTTTTCGTCGAAGGATAGGTCTTTGGACGCCGGTAAGAGTGGCCGGAAGAGGGAATGCCCGCATTCGCCGCAAAATTTATCTCCCGGCAGGTTTTCCGCCTTGCATTCAGGACAAAAGAAAACGAGCCTGGATCCGCATTCCCGGCAAAACCTCCGGTTCTCGGGATTTTCGGTCTTACATTCCGGGCACTTCACTGCACAGTCCTCCGGGCGGGAACGAAGAAAAGGAAATGCGTTCGTATACAGGCTGGTGTCTGGGACCTCCCGGTAGAGGAAGATAGGATCTACCAGGAGCTTGACGGAACATATTTGAGAGGTCTTTCCACGGCGAACCTCAGAACAGAGGTTAGTGGATGAAGAAAACAACACTGAAAAGCATGTTCTGGGAATGGAGATTAGTCAAGAAAAATCGCAGAAGATAACGGCTTGATCGGCGGCCTGGGAGCATTTCATGTCCAATTCCACATCGACCACATGCGTATGGTTTTGCAGGGTCTTGGTGCGCCGGCAAAGTAGAAATGAAGACGGAAACGCTGATCAAGCCTGAGGTTGAGCTTCGGTTTTTCAGTATGCGCACTTAAATTTCTGTCGGGACCTCACTCCCAAGAGGCTCAGGGAGTAGAAGACGATGGCGATGACCGCCGACAGGGTGTCGGTGTAAAGGGCGATGATGCTCGCCGCAATGATGTTGAGGACGATGTTGATGCTCAGCCAGGAAAAGCGCCGACCGGAGCGGAGCATGATGGGCATGGTGCGAAACTCCTCCCCTCCGATGATTCCACTGAACCCCAGGTATTGCCGGTCGGCTTCTTTGTGGGAAGCCTCCTCCACGTCTTCAGGCAGGACTACCCCCACCAGGCGGTCCAGGTTATCCACAATCGGAACGCCAAAAAGGTTGTGCTCGTCGAAGAACTGTCTCAGTTCATCTATGGTCGCCTCTGTGCGAAGCTTCAAGGGGCCCTTGATCATGAGGGAACGCAGGATGGTTTCAGCGTCGGCAAAGAGGAGGTCGTGCATCCGGAGGACACCGACAAGTTTTCCCTTCTCATCCTCCACATAGAGGTATTGAACGTGGTAATCCCCATACTTAACCCGATTGGCCTGCAAGTCGCGCAGCACTGTTTTCCACTCGTTCGGTCTCGTTATATGACAGGTATTCCGTGATCATCAGACCGCCTGCCGTGTCGGGCTCATATCGGAGCAGCCTGCGGACGTCCTCGGCCTCCTCTGGGGACATCTCCGTGATAATGGCCTCTGCATCCTCGAGGTCCAGTCCAGCCAACAGGTCCGCTTGCCGGTCGCTCGGTATGGCATCGACGATCGCCGCTGCACTCCCCGCCGGGAGATCCTCGATTAGGCTCACCGCTTGGGCATCCGAAACCTCCTCGATGACATCGGCTGCATCTTCCGGTTCGAGGATGGTCAGCAGTTTCGTCTGTTCCTGCGAAGAAAGGCGAGAAATGGATCGGGCCGTCTCAGCCGGGCTCAGCGCCTCGATAAAAGTTTTCAGACGTCCGGCGTCGCTGCCTGCGAGGATTTCGCGCAGCGCCTCCCATGGCCTCTCGATCATGTTCGTCGACATACAACCCCCTGGTGTGTTTTCGTGACGTTACCCTTTCACCCTTTCCCGGACTTCCAAATGCCGCGTCACACGGCACATCCTGGTCAATCATATATCCCGTTCTTAAGTGGCGTTCAAGGCCGCGCCTTGGTTAACCGGCCGAACGGATTGCAATCCTTGGGATAATGACCACAACGGTTCCTGGTGGATACGGATTTTCAGGCCCTACTGCTCGTGACATCTTTTTGCAGCCTTTCCTCGACCAGTTCCATCGTCACATCGGTTTCATCCTAAGAAAAGAAATCCGACGACTGGACGATGTCCTGGTCCCGCCGAACATCCGTTGGGTGGAAATCTTCACGAAAGGGGAGCTCATTCAAATCCAGTGGTCTTGCCTTTTTTATCTTCATTTCCGGAGTCCTCTTAACAACCAGGCGCCTTTCCCATTGACACACCGTTCAAAATCACCTATTGTCCGGCGCCCATAAGGCAATGACGTTCAAGCAGGGGCACAGAGACGCAAAAGATCTTTTGGCCATTTTTAGAGCAAACCACAGGGTTTCCATAAGAGCATTGAACAATGGATCAAATTTTTCCCATCATCAAAATACAGGGCGGGGCTGAGGACTTGGGCCTTCAGCAGGGCACCCTGCTAAAAGAAAGAATCCACAGGACGGTGGATTTTTACAAAAGACAATTTCTTCAGCCTGAAGACCGCATCCTGGAAATTGCCGGACAATTTCGAAAAGCCACGGAGGCCTTCCGAAGGGACCTTTATCTGGAAATCGAGGCCCTGTCTCAGGCCGCGGAGGTCGACCCGCTCTGGATTTATGCCCTGAACGGCCGCACGGAACTGCTCAATCTCAACCCAAACGAATGCACCTCCCTAGCGTTCAGAAGACAGGGGCTGATCGGCCAGAACTGGGACTGGGACAGCGAAGTGGAAGAACTGGCCCTGATCCTTGATATTGAAAAGGAGGACGGCCACAGGATCATCACCATGACCGAACCGGGGATGATCGGGAAAATAGGCATGAATAACTGCGGCCTTGGCGTTTGCCTGAATTTTATGAGCATCGACGACTATCAGCCCTACGGCGTTCCCCTCCATGTCCTGCTGAGATCCATTTTAGAATGCAAGAGCGTCAACGAAGCCCTTGACATGATCAAGGCCCACCTGCCGGGGAAAGTGGGGAACATCCTGATCTCAGACCGCAGCGGGGCGATCGAGGACATCGAGCTCGCCGGCGATGAATTCCATTCAGCCCCGGTAGATGACCTCTTTGTCCACACGAATCATTTCCTGTCGGATGTCGATTACGACCCGCTGTTTTTTCCCAGTACCCTGGGCCGGTACAAGAAAGCGAAGGAGTTGCTGAACCTGATTCGTCAACCTTCCGTCGAAGCCATGAAGGATGTGCTGAAAGACCGAAGTGACGAAGAAAATCCCATCTGCCGCAGACGTTTTTCCCATCCCCTGCTCACGGACGACACCTCGATCACCGTCACCACAACCATCATGGACCTGAAGAACCTGCAGTTCCATATCACGAGGGGTAATCCCTTCGATAACCCCTTTACGGTTTTTTCTCTACAGTGATCGATTTCGGTGTCACGGTGAGGCCCCGCATTTTTCAAGAATCAGCCAGGCCCCCGAGGATCTCCTCCAGGCGCTGCTCCAGGTCCGGCAGCGCCCACTGGAAACACGATGTGGGTCTTGGTGGGCTGGAACCCAAGGGCCTTGTTGATGGCCCGCATGGGATGGTTGGTTCTCGCCGTGGTGGTCTTGATGTATTCCACCTCCGGGAATTTGTCCCGGATGACGAAAAGCATCTCGGCCTTGAGCCGTTTTGCCAGTCCTTTTCTCCGGTATCTGGCCAGAACGCCCGTAAAGTATTGATTCACCTTGTGGGGTTCTTCCGGGTTGTACATGATGTCCGTCAATGCGCTGATCCGGCCGTCACGCTCGCGGCTGATCATGGTATAGCACTCGATGCCTCTTCGTCTAAAATTCCGCTCCTCAACCCGCCTGGACTCCGGAGTGGTAATGATCCCCTGTTCCATATCGCCGGTGGGGCGCTGGTTGATGGTTTCCGTATAGACCCTGCAGAACTCATCAATATCGCGTTCCGGGCAATCCTGAAAAAGCTCTATGGTTGTACGAGGGGATTTTGCCTTTCCTTTTTCGACCCATTCCTCAGCAAGCCGCCAGTCAATGTCTTCCATGTATAGCCGGTGCTCGCCTTCTTCATGGACCTTCACGCCCCGGAGATGTCTGCAGAATTCAAGGCCGATCGGATTATCGACCTCCGCCATCAGGGTCTCTTTTCCCATCGTTTTGGCGGTCCCGTTGATGGTTTTCAGGACGAGGGAGGCGATCTTCCTTTTCCGGAATTCAGGGGCGACCGATAGTTGGACCTGAAAGATATGCCTGTTGATATCGATAATCCGGGGATAAGTTCTGTATCATAGGACATCCGGGCGTAAGCGACGGCCTTTTGTTCCCTACTCGAATATCAGCCATCTTTTTGCGGTATAGAGGCGGTTTTGCGTCGAAAAAAGCCTTCTCACTACGCCGCGGTCGGGCAGGCGTCCTTTTTTATTGAATTCCCGGAAAATCATCTCGGACAAATAGAAGTAGGCCTCCCACATGTCCTCGGGGGCCTCCTTCGGGATAAATTCCACCAGGGTAAATGCATTTGATAGAAGAATGCTTTTTGGTTCCATATCTCTTGCTCTCTAGCGCTGTTATGGAAGAATTACAAAGAATCGACGTTTTAACGGTATTTCGAAATGAGATGAAGCGATCTCATGGGATTACCTCGTCGCTCCCCCCAATCCCAATGACTACTTCTCTATCGGTCATAATAAGTTGCTTTTCCAGCATAGGGGATTTCGCCTTGTGGTTCAACCAAAATGTAGCCACAAGATGCCGTGTCCGCAACTCGCGGGCGTGTAATGGGGCCCTGGATGCCGGCAAGGGCGTGGAGGTGGAGACAGTGCCGGGCCGCGAATATGCTGACAGGGTGATCCGCCTAAGGCGGAGAGGAAATTTGAGAAGAGGGCACGGCGGTGAGAACGCCTATAGGGACTTTTTTCTTGTCCGTTGCCGGCTCTCGGATAATTCAGGATTTCCTGCGCGGCCCGTCTAAGCCCGCAGAGGGTTCTTCACACTTGCCCACCATTCAGCTTACCCTTCAGCACCGTGGAGCAATTGAACTTCACAATCCGCCTCTTGGCCGGCATCAAGTCCGTGCCGGTCCATGGGTTTCTCCCCCCAGCGATTGCCTTTATCCTTCACGCAGGATTTTCAAAACCCACTGATCAGGACACCTTCCCCGTTCTCAAGGGTCTGTTTGGTGAGCGCAGAGGTGACTTCGACAGCCTTTACAGCATTCCCTTCGGATAGGTCCGCACGGCCTGAAATTCAGTTGTTAATCGCTTCTCTTGTCACCGCCATAAAGGAGGCATTTCATAAGAGTTGCGCACGGGATCCCGTGGGGCCCACGATCCAAAGACTGATGCTGCGTTCAGTGCCGGCGGCCTCAGCGTTGCCGGCGCTTCGGCATGACGCTCACCGAATGAATGCCGCGCGGGGGGCGATCATGCATCGGAGACGATCTCGTTGGTAACGTTATCCACGACAACCGGGCTTTGGAAATACGTCACTGACGGTGGCGCGCCGTACTTCTCTTGAACATAGTTTTCCCAATCACGCGTGTACAGATTTTCAGCGTCTTTCCGAGACTTCCACAGGTAGACGCCCCCTGCCGTTCCGCCATCTTCGGACAGGACGTAGTACTTTCGAATGAGGCCGGGCGTTGCGCGGTACCTTGGCGCAGTGCTCAGAAAAATATCCCGAGCCTTCTCAAGAGTGATGGGATTCGGTAGTCTGAACTGAACGAGTGCGGTGATCATGGTGGCAGCCTCCATTGGTGTTCGGCGCACGTCATTGTGACGCCGTTTCAACTTCAGATCGCATGCAGAATTGCCAGAGTCACAATAATTATCCTAGAATAGCCTTAAGGCGACAAATCAAATTTCATACTATTTCTGACGGCTCAGCTCACCGATTTGTTGGAGATGTTAGCGGTTTCTGACCAACACCCTAAACCTCAACATATCGTGTAGCTGTGTAAATAGGAAAAAGTGGCAACGAATCAATCTCTTGCGTAGCCCCCACATTTTGTGGGCACCCCTATGTCCAATCTCACTTCTGTGGAAGTAGGTTGTTTTCTTGTAAATCTTTAACCACCACTCTAATGACATCATCAATCATTTGCTTGGTTGATTCCGGATTCAATGTTTGCGATTTCCCTGACCATATGAGCTTTTCCGTTTTCACATCGTAAAGATTTGTTGCCAAGCGGACAGATTTAAGCGTTCCGGAATAGCCCGGACTACGGTTATAATCATAAGCCCACCCATAGTAGCCGTAATAGCCTCCGTAACCTGTAGCGGCACGGGTGTAAATTTCTTTTTCTTCCTTACCGACCAGATGCGTAATGATCACCGCATCATTATTAAATTTGTCAACAGCCTTCAATATCTCCTCTTTTTCCAGTTTCATATTTGCAGGGATAGAAATGGCACCCATACTCGATACGGCCTCTATCCCAGCTGCCTTTAGGTGCGCAACAAAACTATCTTCAAAAGATCGACGGACCTCCTCATTATCTTTATAGGTCAACCCAATGACCAGAATGTCCGATACAGGCTTTCCCCGGTGGGCTTCATCCACCCATGTATCGGTTAGCTTAGTGCCCGCGCAGGCAATAATCAGAAACACAAAAGCCATTGCCAAATAAAACCATTTCAAGGTGATTTGCCTCATTGATTTCCTCCAAAATGTGAAACGGTAACTCCATTTAAATGGGCTTTCCATTACGCCCTTCCCTGCATACAAGATTGTCTTTTCCGGAAACAACGATATCTCTCAGACCACTGTGTAGATACGCGGTCTATTCTTGATACCCATAACGGATTTGGACTGAGCTGTCACCCAAAAAGATGATATAAACGTCAGAATGGCCCCTTCTCCGAGGATCAGATCTGGGCATATCTTTTGCCAGGGCCTTGATTCTCAATAACCCTTGACCCCTGGGCCTGCTCGGGATAAAACCCGCTCTGGTTCGTCCCCTGTCAACAAAGCCAAGCTGGCGGAGCGCTCGACATGTCGGAAAGGCCGGACGCCACGAAAACCGTCAGCCGATATGGACCTCGCCAGACGCAAACGATCGAGTCGAAACTGACCGGCACACTGTTTTTTGTAAGTTTCATGTTCATCGGCTGCTTCATTCGCCTGGCCCAGGGCCCGCGGATGAAAACCAGGAAAAGGAGATATAAGGATGACCTTCAACACCTTGATCTGTGAAAAGGACGGCGCCATCGGCATTGTCACCCTGAACCGGCCAAAGAGCCTCAACGCGATCAGTGATGAGTTGCTGGTGGAACTGGATCGCGCCCTTGACGAGATCGAAGCGGACAAACGGATCGGCGCCGTGATCGTCACCGGCCAGGAGAAAGCTTTTGGCGCCGGGGCGGACATTACGGAGATCGCGAATCTTTGCTCTCCCTTGGATGCCAACCGGTTTACCAAAAAGGTGCGAAAGGTGTTTGGCAAACTCGCAGAATTGAGGCAACCCACCATCGCCGCGGTCAGCGGGCTTGCCCTGGGCGGAGGCTGTGAAATCGCCCTGGCCTGCGATGTCCGGATTGCCGCGGAAAACGCCCGGTTCGGGCTGCCGGAGATCAAGCTGGGTGTGTTGCCAGGCGGGGGCGGCACCCAGCGGCTTCCCCGGTTGGTGGGCGCCGGACGGGCCAAGGAAATGCTCTTTTCAGGCGATCCCATTGACGCCCAGGAGGCCTATCGCATCGGGCTTGTGAACAAGGTCGTGCCGGTAGGGTCCCTCATGGAGGCGGCGAAGAAGATGGCCGGCACCTTTCTCGAAAGACCCGGATACGCCATCATGACCATTAAGCGGCTCGTCAACGAAGGCCTCGACATGGATCTTAACACGGCCCTGGCCCATGAGGCCCGCAATTTCGAGATCCTCTTTTCGACGGAAGACCAGAAAGAGGGGATGAGGGCGTTTCTTGAAAAGCGAAAACCCACCTTCAAGGGGCAGTAGACGAAGTACGAAAACAGGAGATGGTTCTGAATCCAAGGAGCGGGATGTGGCCTCTCAGCGAACAAAATTCGACATGGGGTGGTTCAGGAAGAACGGCTGGTATATCGTCATCGGTCTTATCGTCACCTACTGGATTCTCAAGCTTTTCATTTTCGGATGATTGTTTTTTGAGCCGCCCCCTCGAGACCGGGAAAGCCCATGCCGAACCGATCAGGCCTGTTTTTGGCTTTTCCTGAAATGCCTTGACATCTTTTTTAAATGTGGCGACCTTTGCGAGTGACTCTTATAGGTGCGGCACCATTGTGGAAATAGGAGAAATCCCGATGAACGATCAGAATTCAAAACACAGCCACCATGAACATCGCCATCACCACGGGGAAACGAACCACCCCCATGACCACGACACACACGCTGGGGAGACACCTTCGCTCTCCCGCAGGGATAAGCTCATCGTGCGCCTGGAGCACACGATCCGGCATAACCAAGACCACGCGGCGACTTACAGCGGCATGGCCGAGGAGGCCCAGGAGATCGGCGCAGAACAAGCCGCCCGGACGCTCCGTCTCGTGGCGGAGCAAACCGCCCGACAAATCGAAGACATGGGAAAGGCCCTGGCCGCGCTGAAAAGCCTTTGAGGTCAGGACCCATTTTCTCTTTAGTTTTTCAGACGGCAGGCATGGGACGTGTATGTCGACATGGGGGTTTCTAAGGGAATCCACGGGTGCTTCTGTTTCCCGACACTTCTGCCCTCTTCCATCCATGGCATCTCCAGCAAGGGCTTGAAATACCCGCACCCGGGCTGTTGACAATTCGTGACTCCCTGCTTACTTAAGAATCCCCACCCAAAGGGCGGGGCGGCATTCCCTTTCTCAGAGGAGATAAGGAGGAAACCATGACAGAAACAACCCTGAGCGCTGCGCTCATTGAAAAGACCACCCAATTTCATGGGCATTGGTGTCCGGGGCTCGCCATCGGCATCCGGGCATCCGAATGGGCCTTGCAGGAAATGGGCAAGTCGGCAGATGAAGAGGTTGTGGCCGTGGTCGAAACGGACATGTGCGGGGTGGACGCCATCCAGTACATGACCGGGTGCACGTTCGGCAAAGGCAATCTCATCCACAAGGACTACGGAAAGAACGCCTTCACCTTCTATTTCCGTCAGTCCGGGAAGGCCATGCGGTTGGTCCTTCGTCCGAACATCTACGGAGATGCCGGGCCGCTGCTGAGAAAGCTGCACCAGAAGATGGAGGCGGAGGGGTTGAGCGAAGAAGAAGAGAAGACGCGGAAGGGAACAAGAGACGCCATTTCGAGACGAATCATGGAATTGGACCTGGCGGAGGTCTTTGAGCTCAAGGCACCGGTAAGCCCGTTGCCGAAAAAGGCCCGGATCTTCGCCAGCCTGACCTGTGAGCGCTGCGGCGAACCGGTGATGGAGACACGGACCCGGCGTTTCAGCGACCAGGTCCTTTGCATTCCTTGCTTTGAAACCTTCGAAAAGAGATTCTGAAAAATCGACAAGGCCCATGCGGGCATCTGTTTGGATGAACCTTCAAAGGAGATTTTGAAAAATGTGTGAAGCGAGTGCGTTCTTCTACAAAGACGGCGAGGAGAAATTGGTCCTGGAATCAGTGGACGAGGTCCTTCCCGAAGGGGACAGGCAGTTCCGCCTGGTCAACATCTTCGGAGAGCAGAAGATCGTCAAGGGCCGGCTCAAAGGCATGAACCTGGTGAGCCACAAGATCGTGTTCGAAGAATAGTCGCGCGCATGAACGAAACAGGGAACAGGAATTTTCTCAGTGGAAGATAATCAAAGCTTGCGGCATGAACACCTGCTCAACGGCCCCCATGATCACGATTTTCTCTCGGAGCAAGGATTTGCATAGGTTGTGCCTCCTTGTGGACCATGATCAGGGTCACGAAATGACAAGAATCATGCCACCGATCCGCTCCCTGGAGCCCCCTATCCTTGCCTGCCCCCAAGAAAATGATTTTTCCTTGGCGCCATTAAGTGTTTGGACCATCCGAACGAAGCCGCCGTCACCGCCGATCGGGGATGCAGGACAGAGATCGATCGTCTAATCGTCAGTTTTCAGGCCAACCGACGTCAAAATCACCGACGACTCCGTCAGGGTGGGCCGGGCGGGGTAATAAATTGATCTTGCATTGATTTCAGCGTCCCTCTAATATCCTCGCGACGTGGGCCGAGGAATGCCACGCTTGACAGACGACAGGCAGGCGACGCGTTCCCGGTCCCATCCCGTGATGTCACACTTCATCCAGATGTCGCCGATTTATGGATGGACACTGCTTGAAAGATGACCTGGAAAAACAGACAAGGAGGTGTTCGAATGTTCCAAAACAGGCTCACTGAGATGCTCGGCATCAAGTACCCCATCGTCGGCGGGACCATGATGTGGATCTCAAACGCCGAATTCACAGCCGCTATTTCCAACGCCGGTGGGCTCGGCGTTCTTGCTTCCGCCATGTTCAGCACCAAGGAGGCATTCGCCGAGGCCCTCGACCGCCTGAACGACCTCACTGAGAAGCCCTTCGCCGTCAATCTCAACCTCTTCCCGACCATGCGGCCCATCGACAACAACATCTACCTGGACGTCCTCCTCGAAAAGCGCGTCAAGATCGTCGAGACCTCCGGCCACTCGGCACCCGAGGAGCTCTGCAGCCGTTTCAAGAAGTCCGGGCTGACCTGGATCCACAAATGCGTGGGGGTTCGTTACGCCGTCAAGGTAGAAAAGATGGGCGCCGACGTGATCACCGTCGTGGGCTATGAGAACGGCGGGGCCACTGGAAGGCTCGACATCGGCACGCTGGTCCTGGTGCCCAAGGTGGTTGACAGCGTGAAGGTTCCGGTCATCGGCGGGGGCGGCGTCTCGGACGGCAGGGGCTTTCTGGCACTCATGGCCCTCGGTGCCCAAGGCGTCATCATGGGCACGCGCTTGCTGGCCACCCGGGAGGCCCCGATCCACGATCATCTCAAGCGCGCGCTGGTCGAGGCAACCGAGCTCGACACCATGCTGGTCATGCGCTCTATCGGGGCCACCCACAGGGTCTGGGCCAACGCAGCCGCCAGAAAATGCGCCGAGATGGAAGAAAACAAGGCCGACCTGAACCAGATCCTCCAGGTCGTCTCCGGGGAGAAAGCCAGGCTGATGTACACCCAGGGGGACCTGGATGCGGGCATTCTCTCCTGCGGGCAGGGCATCGGGCTCGTAAATGACACGCCCACGGTCAAGGAAGTCATGGAACGTATCATGGATGAAGCGACCCGGGCGGCCAAGCGGATGACCGCCTAGCCTGGGTCAACCATCAGATCATCAGATCAAAGGAGGGAGCACCATGGGGGAGGATTACCCATTTCGCATCGAGAAGAAAGACCATGTGGCCTGGCTGGTCCTGAACCGGCCCGAAAAGAGAAACACCATGAACCGGGCCTTCTTTGAGGGGCTTCTGCGCCACTTCCGGGCCTTTGACGCGGACCCGGAGATCCGCGTGGTGGTCATCAAAGGGGAAGGGAAGAGCTTCACGGCCGGCCTGGATCTCATGGAGATGAGCCCGACGCTCCAGGGGACCGACGCCGCCTTCCGCGAGAGGCTCAGGCTCGATATCCTTCAGTTCCAGGAGGCCATCAATGCGATCGAGCGATGCCGAAAGCCGGTGATTGCGGCTGTCCACAGCCACTGCATCGGGGGCGGAGTCGACCTGCTATGCGCTTGCGACATCCGTCTGGCCTCACAAGACGCCCTCTTCTCCATCCGCGAGACGAGAATCGCCATCATCGCCGACCTGGGGACCCTGCAGCGCCTCCCCCACATCATCGGCCACGGCTGGTTCCGGGAGTTGGCCCTCACGGGCAGGGACTTCTCGGCGGATGAGGCGATGAAAATGGCTTTTCTCAACAGGGTCTCACCCACGCGGGAGGCACTCTACGAAGTGGCCGCTGGAATTGCCGCGCAGATCGCAGCCCTCCCGCCTCTGACCGTCCAGGGCGTCAAGGAGGTTATCCTCCATGCCAGGGACAACGGCGTGCACCCAGGGCTTGCCCACGTCGCCCAGAAGAACGCGGCCCAGCTTCCCTCGGAAGATCTGATGGAGGCCTTCAAAGCCTTCGTGGAAAAACGGGATCCCTATTTCAAAGGGAACTGACCCCTTCCGCCACCGCCTCCTCTCGAAGCTTTCGACGAAGGACCTTCCCGATGATGGACTTGGGAAGGTCCTCTTTGAAGGTCACGATCCTGGGAATCTTGTAGGGCGCCAGGTGATCCCTGCAGAACAAAATGATCTCTTCCGCCGTGGCGGACATCCCTTCCCTCAACACCACGAACGCCTTGACGGTTTCGCCCCTTTTTTCGTCGGGAACCCCGATCACGGCGGCCTCTTTGACCTTCGGGTGGGTGAAGAGCACCGCCTCCACGTCTGCAGGGTAGACGTTGTAGCCACTGGCAATAATCATGTCTTTCTTGCGGTCGGCGATGTGGAAGTAGCCTTCCTCATCCAGAAAACCGATGTCACCCGAGTAAAACCACCCTGACTGTCCGTCCGGTCCCTTGCGGATGGCATGGGTGGTCGCGTCGGGAAGGTTCCAGTATCCCTTCATGACCTGCGGCCCCCTGATAATGATCTCGCCCAGCTCGCCGATGGCCATCTCCCGCAGCCCGGTGTTCACATCCACGATCTTCACATCGGTGTCCGGCACCGGGATCCCGATGGAGTTGGCCTTCGGGCGATCGAGCGGGTTCATGGTGGCCGTGGGGCTTGTCTCGGTCAGGCCATAGGCCTCAACCATCCGGCAGCCCGTAATGGCTTCAAAGCGTTTTTGCACCTCGGGTGGCAGGGGCGCCGCGCCGCAGGGGGCCACACGAACCGACGTCAAGTCGTACTTGTGGATATCGGGGAGGTTGTTGAACCCCGCGAAAATGGTGGGGATGGCGGGAAGCACGGTAGCCTTGTGCTTTTCCACGGATCGCAATATGTGCTGTAGGTCGCGGGGGTTGGGTATCAGAACGGCGGTGAGCGCGTTGGCCACAGGGGTGTTCATGCCCACGGTAAGGCCGTAGCTGTGAAAAAAAGGCATCACCGAGATCAGCACGTCCTTTGCCTCCTGGCCGCCGGCCCAGGCGTTGAGCATCAGCGCGTTGGATGCGAGATTGCGGTGCGTCAACTGGGCGCCCTTGGGACCCCCGGTGGTTCCCCCCGTGTAGATGAGGGTGGACACGTCGTCGGGGTTCATGTGCACCGGGGTCGAGCTTTCGGGGGCCTGCCGCAGCAAATCCTCAAACCGGTAAACGTCATGATCGCCTGAGACCGCCACCCGGTGGCCTTCTTTTTTCTCGCGACCAAGGGTGAAAAGCATCTTGAGGAGCGGCGGAAAATAGGCCTTGATGTTGGTGACGACGACCCGTTTGAGCGGGGTCTCCGATCGGATCCCCTTCACGCGGTCGTAGAGACTGCTCATGACGACCATGGTCTCGGCCCCGGAATCGTTGAGCAAGTGCTGCACCTCGGGGGCCACGTAAAGGGGGTTGCAGCAGACGAGGATACCACCAATTCGCCAGGTGGCGTAGGCCCCGATCACAAACTGAGGGCAGTTGGGCAGCATGAGGGCCACGCGATCCCCTTTGCGGACCCCCATCTTCTGGAGGGTTGCCGCAAACCGTTCCACCGCCCGCTCCAGTGCGCCGTAACGCACCCTTGCGTCCAAAATTCGTGTCCCCACCCGGGCCCCGAATATGAGGGCGGTATGATCCGGGTGTCTTTGGGCGGAATCCGAAAGGAACCGGTCGAGGGTGATTTCAGGGTAATCCATTTCATGCGGGATGCCTGTGTCGTAGTGTCTGAGCCATGGTCTTTCCATCATGTTGCCCTCCTTTCGACAAATGACGTTTAACGATTGGATGAACCTGCCTCAAGACAATCTGGCCCGGATGAACCGGGCGCTCGAATTCAGCAAAACCTCGGAAAGGAGCACGAAATGGCTATACGGCCCGGTCCGGAAGGCTACCGCAGATAGATGGGATTGGAAAAGATCCACGGCCGCCAGCCGAAGGCCCTGACGCGACGATAGACCTCCGTGCGGTAAACGCCGGGTTCTTTGACGGGATGGGAGATCCACTCGCCATCCTGCTGGTGGACCACGACCCCGTTTCTTAGGAATCTCACCCTGCCCTCGGATGGGAGCTCGACGAAAAACCGGCCGGGCTTGAACGGATCCTCCTCGCCCATAGTGAGGTCCGACCCGTCGTCCAGAACGCAGAAGAACCGAAACCCTTTGGCAACCCCAAGTTGTTCATGGACCATGAAGAGCCTCCCCGCTCTCAGTGCCCCATAGATCTCCTGCTTTGCCCTGCCCAATTCTCTGGGCAGAGATCTGCCGAGAAGCACGTGCACGTTGACCGAGTTGAGAAGGTATTCATATCGAAGCGGCGTGAAATTCAGGGACTTCCACCTTATGCCCGTGCCGTGGGCGTCCGATCCCCCTACGGCAACCATCTTCCTTTCAAGGCAGGACCGGTCCCAGAATCGCAGCGTCTCGGTGCTCGGCCCTTTGAGAGAGGCCATTTTGAAGATGAGGCAGAACAAGGCGTGAAAGGGGGTCTTGAGCTGTTCCTTCCACCTGGAGCTGAAATTCCACAGACAGATCCCCGAGTAGCCCGTAACCGACAGATCATTCCAGGTGTAGGCGACCGACCTCTCCAGGAAAGGCATCCCTTTCTCGAAGGGATGGGCAAAAAAACCAAAGCCGCCCTGTTCGTTCACTCGATCGATGACCTGTTGCGGTGACAGACCGTGGCTTTTCACCATCTCCTTGAGGTCGAAGGCCAGATAGTGGTGATATCTCTCCCCGATCTCGAGGCCCATCAGGACCAGAAGCCCGTCGTGAAATCCTTCGTCCTCCAGGTGGAGCCCGTCGACCATGTAGTCGTGGTCGTTGACAATCACAAAGTCGAGCCCCGCAGCCTTTCCGATGCGCGCAATGGTCTCGACGGACTCCCCCCCGTCGGAGCGGGATGTATGGACGTGGAGGTTGCCGACGTATTCATACTTGAAGTGGTCACTCATAGGCTTCTAATACAGATATCGCTCTCCTCAAAGGTTGCCACACGGCCAATGTGGTGATCGCCGCAATCAGACCCCAGATACAGGCCACCAGCAACCACCGCGTCCAATCGATGGTCTCGCTGCGGGAGGCCGTCACAAAAAGAATGTGGCCTGACCAGAGCTCGAGAACGACCACCGACCCTATGTACACAAAGCTCACCATCATGTAAAGGACCCCTCCGAAGCCCGTCGAGACCTGGCCCCCGCTCTGCTGCTTGAAATTGGGGTAAATGGCCCCGAGGCCTACGGCCAACGCCACGATGCCGAGGGTCAGGAACAACATGGTGACCGCAATCAGCACCATCATGAACGGGCGGACACCCAGGAGGGCATTGGTGACCACCACCAGAAATTCCCCCACCACCGCCAGGGGCCAAAAAAAGAAGAGGCATTTGCCTGTCAGGTAGCGCGCAAGGCCCACCGGGGCGGAGCGGAGGATCCAGTAGGCTTCTCCTTCTCGCGCTCACCGCCGGGAAAACGAACCGTGTTGCCAGGGCGGTGAGCACGAAACCGGCAAGACCCATATTGAAAAAGGCCATCTCGTTCAGCAGAAAACCGCCCCCCAGGGGGACCTGGTCCAGCGGCAGGACCGAGAAGTTGTACACATAGACGATCACAAGCCCTCCCAGCAGAAGCAGCTGGGACCACTGGGTGTTGTCCCTCAAAAACGCCCTGACATCTTTGACCGTCAGGGCCGCCAGATCCCGGCCCCTTTGCCCGAAAACAAACCCGAAAACCCTGTCCAGGGACCGGCCTCGAACCTTCTTCTTTCTGCCTTCCTGCGCCCTTGAAAACCCCTGTCCATAGATCAGGCAGGCCGTCCAGACGTTGGCGTAGATCAGGGCGAAGGCCGTGGTCCAACTGAGGAACACATGAAAGCCCTGGCCCGGGCCTGTCGGGTTCCTCAGGGCCCCCCAAAGGGTCTCGGCAATCCAGTGGGCGGGGAAAAAGGGTGAACGGACCCCCTTGAGATGGTCGAGGTATTGCACGAGGGTAAAGAACCCTTCCGGGTCGGCCAACCGCTCGGGTCTGAGAAATCGGACGAGGATGTAGAGGGCCACCAGCATGACCAGGGTCAGGAGCAAGACCATGTCGCGGGTCCTTCTTGCCGGGAAGACCCTCACCAGGATCATGGTCAGCAGGACCCCCAATCCGCCCGAGATGATGGCCATGGCAAGGCACATGTGGAACAGGGTGAAGTAAAATGCCGCCCCCGCGTCGAAGACCAGGCCGTAGGCCGAAAGGATCGGGACCCCAAAGAGGAGGAGCATCCATGAGCTGTCCACCAGGGTCAGCACAAAACGGCTTAGAAACAACCCCTCCAAGGGGACCGGTGCCGCATGACAGAGATCCAGGTCTCCTGACAGGTAAAGCCTGGAAAGCCCTGCGATGACGTTGGAAAAGAAAAGAAGCCCGAAGAACACCACGAGCACGCCCTGGAGCAGATACCGGGAGAGATACTCACCCAACACCTCCACGGTCTTGAAGTAGGCAAGCATCCGAAAGGCGAGAAAAAAAAGAAGGGCCGCGAATCCGAGCGCCATGGCGCTCATAAAGAGGGACCGCCATCGCCTTCCTCTGTCTGCAAAGCGGACCTGGTTTCGGAGGCTCAGCACCCTGGGCTTAAGGAGCAGCCAGACCTGCATCGGGCGATTCCTCCTCCGTCTCCGTCAGCCGGAGAAAAACGGTTTCCAGGTCACCGTTGACCCCCGCCTGTGTCCTCAAGGCCTCCATGGTCCCCCGCGCAACGATCCTTCCCCGATCGATGATGGCGATCTCATCGCAGATCTCCTGGGCCACGCTCAGAGAATGGGTGGACATGAACACCGTGTTCCCCTTAGCCGTCTCCTCCCTGAAAACGGTCTTGAGGAGCTTCCTGCCTCTCGGATCGAGCCCCACCATGGGCTCATCCACAACGATGACGCTGGGGCGGTGGATCAGGGCGGCGCACATGACCAATCGCTGCTTCATGCCGTGGGAGTAGCTCTCGATCAGCTCGTCGGCCCAAGGCGTCAGCCCGAATCGGCCAAGGAGCGGTGCTGTCCCGTCCCGGCCGGCTGCCTCCGGCTCCACGCTGTAGAGGTCCCGAACAAACCGCAGGAATTCAGAGCCGGTCAGCTTCTCGTAGAGAAACGGTCGATCCGGGATGAAGCCCAAGGTCTGTTTGGCCTTCGTGGGGTTTTCCGCCAGATCCACCCCCTGGATCAGGACATGCCCGGAAGTGGGCCTCAATATCCCCGCCATCATCCGGACCGTGGTGGTCTTGCCCGCACCGTTGGGCCCGAGGAACCCGAAAAGCACGCCCTTGCCGACCGTCAAGGTCAGCCGATCCACCACCGCCACCCCTCTGAACAGCTTGGTTACATCCTTCAGCCGGATTGCGGCCGGATCGCTCAACGGTCCACCCAAATGGCAAAACCCATAGCGCCCAATGGTTTGTCCTCTCCTTCGCAGATCTCACACGGATCCAAACGATCGGCGCAAGGCGTACGGCACACGGCACACGGCGTACGGTTTTATCTCACATCTCATATCCCACGATGCCTGTGATGAGGCACGGGTGACGGGAGTTTTCTATCATTTCCCACCTTGCACCTTGCGCCTTGAGCCGTGCGCCCGACTTACTCTTGATACCCGACATCCATCATTTCCAGCCGGAGCTTGCCGATCAGTCCGATGATCTCCATCTGACGGTCAAGCCCGCCCGTCACGAGCCTGATGTGGGTTGCGTCCGTCGGCATCTGGTTGAGGGTGGCATCCATGGACACCCAGCGTCCCAGGAAGGCCTCCGTCCAGGCGTGATAGTAAAATTTCGCGCGAAAGTAGACGATTCCCACAGAAAGGCGCGCCGGAATGCCAATCGCCCGAAGAAGCGCGGTCAGGAGCGTCGCGTGCTCGTTACAGTCCCCGGTCCTGGTCCTCAAGACCTCCACCGCGCTCGGAACACTGATGACCGGCCGTTTTTCGATGTGATCGTGAACCCACGTCATCAGTTTCCTGGAAACCCTGATGGGATCCGTCTGTCCTGCGGCAATGTCTGCGGCCGCTTTCTTCACCGCCTCGTCGTCGCTTTCGATGTTCAGCTCAGGCAACAGGAAATCCGTCATCTCCTCCGGACCCTGAAACGGGATCACGAATCCCGCAGACCCGGGCACCGGCTCCTGTCGGATTTCGATGACCCCGGCGCGGAATGCCTGCCGATCCCCGTCCAGGTGGGACCCGTCAAAGGAGGTCGTCTCCAGGCCCTTCACCCTGAGCTTCAGGTAATTCACCTTGGACGGGTCTTTGAGGGGTTTGTCCACGGTAACCGCTGCCAGATCATAGAGGTCGGGGGGCTTCCCGTCCGCCACAGCGCCCAGGGCTTGGCCTTCGCTTGAGCGAACCAGGGTGAGCCCCATGAAACCCTCCTCTCTGAGAACCGCGCCGAACTCGTCGATCCATGACGTGATAGGCTGTCCCATCACCTCTGATTCCAGCCGATAGGCACGGACCCTCTCCTTGTTGATCTCGAGGGTCTCTTGGCCCCGGACATGGATGGTCACCTCCCGCTGCGTCAGGGTTGCTGGATCCAACATGGAGAAAACAAACGAATCTCCGTCCTTCACCTGCCTTCCCTTGAAAAGCTGGGGGATGGCAGAAGGAACCACCACAGAACCCGTGACCCTGATCCTGTGACGTCTGCGCTCGGATCCTTCTCCTGTCTCAACATGAACCCACCCTTCCTCGACCTTTCCAGACACCTTGAAGCGCACGACCCCGGAGTTGATGGCCACATGGAAGCGCTTCAGTTGAAAGCGGTCGTCCACCAGACACTGCGTCAGGGTGTGGGTGGTCACAGGCATGTCCATCAGGTTGAGCTTCAGGACGATCTCCTCGTTGATCACGTAACCCTCGCCAACCGGCCCAATCCGGCGTGCGACATACCCAACCTTCTTCTCCCCCATAAAGATTTCCAGCCACTCCCGCTCCGCTTCCCTGATGACGTTTTCCATCCCGTCCGACCGTGCGTGACTCAACTGGGCCGGAAAATAGATCCTGTGAGCCAGTAACCCCATGAGAGCGGTCCAGAACAGGCAAACCAGAACACCTGCAGCGTGAAAGGCTGTTCTAGAGCGTCCCATGCGCATCCGTTCCTGATAGGGTTTTCAAATGTGTCTTGTGTTTCGGATTCCGGACCGCATCACGCCTGGATCAGCGCTCTTGGTCCCGTCGTGAATGCACAGGCGAATGGAACGTGGAAGGGATGTTTCAAAAGGAGCCCTCAGCGGGCGCATCCGATTTTTTCGATAAGACGGCGTGCGTTCTGAAGCAGTTCCGAAAGAACGCCCTTTCCCAGCCCCGCACCCTCCACCACCCGCCTTCCGAAGTCCTCCGTCATGAGGTCCCGCGGGGCATGGGCGTCAGAGTCCAAAACCATTCCGGCGCCTGCCTCCCTGGCCATTTTCGCCACATGTCCATTGCTGAAACTGTGTCCGGACCTTCCCGAGATCTCGAGAAGAATACCCTTTCGGGCCGCCATGGCCGCATCTTCCACGGTAATAAGGCCTGGGTGGGCCAGAATGTCGACACCGGCCTCCAAACCGGCCCGATTCGTGCCCGGAGCGACCGGCTCAACCACCGTTTCTCCATGAAGAACCACGAGCTTCGCCCCGAGGTTCCTTGCTTTCACCACCAAGTCCCCGATCTGAGCCGGAGGCACATGGGTGAGCTCAACGCCCGGCACCACTCTGACGGACTGGCCCCTGTTGAGATCTTCTGAGACCTTGACCAGACGAGGGATGACGAAATCCAGATTGGAGGCGTCCACGTGATCCGTCAAGCCCACGGCCTCATAACCCATGGCTGCCAGCCGCCTCACAAGCTCTGAAGGGAGGAGCTCACCGTCGCTGAAAAGCGTATGGGTGTGAAGGTCGAGCATCCGAAATCACGTTGCCTTTGGCCGATAGCGTCGTCAGCGGTGGAGCGGCCATGGAAGGCCGCGCAGACATTCATTACATCTTGTACTTTCCGAAGTCTTCCGGATTCAACTTTTCAAGGATGTCTTGCCACTTCTTTCCTTCTTCCGATTTGTCTTCCGGTTCGGCCTTCAGATCGATCTGGCTCGACTGGTCGATCACCTTCTCCGACACCCAAATGGGGGCGTTGACTCTCAATGAAAGCGCCAGGGCGTCGCTCGGTCGGGCATCAAGGGTCATTTCTCTTTCTCCCTGACTGAAATGGATCAGGGCATAATAGGTATTGTTCTTCAGATCGCACACCTCGATCTTGAGCACCTTGATTTCGACCATCTCCATCATGTTCCGGAAAAGGTCATGCGTCATGGGCCTCGAGAACTTGATCCCCTCCAACTCGCTGGCGATGGCCGTTGCCTCAAGCAGTCCGATCCAAATGGGCAGCGTCTGATCCCCTTCGACGGCCTTCAGGATAACGATGGGGCTGTTGGTGAGGGGATCGACGGTGATGCCCGAGATCGCCATTGGAATATACATGTTGTCCTCCAACCCTGTATTTGAAGAAGCGCACCCTGAGAAACTTCGGGTAGATTAACATGCCGTTTGGATTTGTCAACCGGCTTGAAACCGGGACACTTGCGTCCTTCGAATGAATCGGTTTGATTTGATTACATCGTTCCAGTACTTTACTATATCGTCGTCGCGCCGATTTATCTCAAATCAACCAAGAATGTGGAGATTTCAAATCGTTGACATCCGGATCCCAAGATGACCTCCATCCCTTCCGACTGGATTACAAGCCGGGTTTCTTTCTCAGCTGGCTCCTGTATCGACTCTTCAGCCAGGTCAAGTTCGACGAGACCATGACCCCCCGCCTCAGAAGCATGGGACGGGAAGGGTCTGTGGTCTACGTGAACAAGTACAGAGGGCATCTGGACTACCTCCTTTATCACTTCCGTTTCAGGAAAAGCCGCCTGCCTTTTCCCAAGCTTGCCCTGTATCTCAACATGTCTCTATACCTTCCCCTCGGGCAGCTGGCCGGAATCTTGAAATTCCAGTTGACCCATCTGCTGAAGCACGGGCGGCTGCCCCGTTTTTCCAGTCAGCAGATGATCCGCGATGCCGTCAAAAACGGGACCACGGCGCTCGTTTGTCTGCTGGACCCGGAGGGGTTCAAGCGCAAGTTCGTGTATGGAGAGCCGGATCCCTTCCAAGTGCTTGTCGAATCACAGAAGAACATGGAAAAACCCATATTCTTGGTCCCTCAGCTGGTGGTCTATCGGTTGACCCCCCAGAAAGAGCGATCCGCCCTGTTTGACCTCTTGTTCGGTTACAGAGACAATCCAGGGGCCTTCCGCAAGGTGGTCCTCTTTTTCATGCACCACCGCCGGGCGTTCATCGATTTCGGGGAACCGCTGAACCTCAAGTCCTATCTCCAAGACCAAGAAAATGGTCGAACCTCGGATGAGATGGCCTCTGAGATCCGACGCGTGCTGATTGAAAGGATTGACCGGCAGACACGGATCATCCTGGGCCCGGTCATGAAGTCAAGGCAGCAGCTGAAGGAACGGGTGTTGACGGATCCGAAGCTGTCGGAAGCCATCGGGAGACTCTCAAGCAGAGATGAGCAGGCAGCCACCAAATGGAAGAAGCAGGTCGAGGAGTATTTCGATGAGATCGCGGCAGACTACAACCCGGCCTATGTCCGTTTTTTTCACATCGCGCTCACCTGGGTCCTCGGTCGACTTTACAACGGAATAGACATTAACCCCCTTGAGCTGGCCATGGTGAGGGACGCCGCGCGGCAGGGGGGATTGATCTATGTGCCCACGCACAAGAGCCACATGGACTATCTCGTCTTGAACTACATCCTTGACCTCAATCACATGCATATCCCCAGGATCGCTGCCGGGCAGAATCTGGCCTTTTGGCCCATGGGCCACCTCTTTAAAAAGGCGGGCGCCTTTTTTGTGAGGCGGGATTTCAAAGGCGCAAGGCTCTACCCTCGGGTCTTCACCACCTACGTGAAGGCCTTGGTCGAAGAAGGTCATCCTATCGAGTTCTTCATCGAGGGGGGGCGCAGCCGAAGCGGCAAACCCATTCTCCCGAAGACCGGCCTCCTTTCCATTCTCCTTCAGGCCTATCGCGAAGGGTACGCAGAGGATCTCGTTTTCATCCCGGTGTCCATCTGCTACGACCGCGTGCTGGACGAAAAGGCCTATTTGAAAGAGCTTGCGGGCGAATCCAAGGAAAAGGAGGATTTCAAGCAGGTGCTGAGGGCCAGACGCTTCCTGAGGAGAAAGTACGGCAAGATTTACATCCGTTTCTCAAAGCCCGTCACGCTCAAAAGCTACCTTGCGGAGACCGGCGGGGGAGGGCCGGAGACCAGTGCTGCGCTGGGCCACAAGCTCGTCAGGGTCATGAATGAGGTCACCGTTGTGACCCCGCTCTCCCTGGTGGCCTCAGCCGTCCTCTCAAAACATCGACGGGGCTTTTTCCCTTCGGAGCTTTTTTCCAGTGCCGCGTTGCTTCTCCAGTTCCTCAAGGATCAGGGTTGTCAGGTGGCTTCCTCCCTGGGGGACCTGCGAAAGGCCCTTGATGAGACACTGTCCCTCCTCATGACCTGGAAGGGCATCGATCGCCTGGAGGGAACGAACGAAGAAGAGACCTTTTACTTCATGGAGGACGCCAGGAAGCGCGAGCTTGACTACTACAAGAACAACATCATCCATTTTTTCGTGGACCATGCCTTTGTGGCGGCCTCTCTCCTGACCGGGTCCCGTGAGCTCAAGACCCACGAGGAAATCCATGTCGATTACACCTTCCTCAAGGACCTGTTTCGAAATGAGTTTGTCTACGCCACGAGCTCGGATGTCCGCGTTGGCGGACTCGACCCGGCCATCGACTACTTCCTGCAACAGGCCTGCATCTTGCCCAACGAGGAAGGGCCTTCCGGGTACAAGCTCACCAAGGCCGGATTCGACACCCTCCCCCTCTGGGCAGGCATGATCAAGACCTTTCTCGAATCCTATTGGGTCGTCACGCGGTCTCTCATGGAAGCGCAGGCGGCGGGCACCCGGAAAAAGGGCGACCTGATGAAAAATGTCTGGATCAATGGCGCCAAGTTCCTCAAGCTTGGGCTCATCGATCACGTGGAGGCCATCTCCCAGGCGAGCTTCACCAATGCCATGGATTACATCCAGGAAGAGATCCTCGAACCGCAAGGGGGGCCGGAGCAGCCTTCAAGGCATTCTCCACTCTCCCAGCTGAGCCACAGGTTGTACGAGCTGGCCAATTTCAAGGGGTGAGGCAGGGCGGATCGAGGTGCGGTTCCGGAGGAACGCGCACCCCAACCTCCCCGGACGGGCTCATAGGGCGGGATAGCTCTTTTCCAGCAGTTTGGCGTGGGCAGCCGCCAGTCGCGCAATGGGAACCCTCGGCGGCGAGCAGGAGACATAGCTCATCTTGATTTGGTGACAGAATTGGATGGCCTCGGGATGTCCGCCGTGCTCCCCGCAGATCCCGATTTTCATGTCCGGTCTCGTCTTTCTCGCCCACTCAATGGTCATCATCATGAGTCGGCCCACTCCCTTGATGTCCAGAATCTCGAACGGGTTGTGCTGGAGGATTCCGACCTCTTTGTAGAGGGGCAGGAATTTGTTCTCCGCGTCTTCCCGCGAAAAAGAGAAGGTGGCCTGGGTGAGATCGTTGGTGCCGAAGGAGATGAACTCGGCCAGCTCTGCAATGCGGCCGGCCCTCATGCAGGCCCGGACCACCTCCACCATGGTCCCGAATTTGTAGGGGACCTGGATCTTGTAGCCTTTCTCCACCTCCTTGTGGATCTTGGTCACATAATTGTGGACCCATTTGAGCTCCTCCAGCGTGCACACCTGAGGGACCATGATCTCCGGTGACACCAACAAACCCTCCAGGGCGATCTCGGCAGCCGCCTCCAGGACGGCCCTGATCTGCATGGCGTATATCTCCGGGTAGGTGATGCCGAGCCTCACCCCGCGATGCCCCAGCATGGGGTTTGTCTCCGAGAGGATCCTGACCTTTCTGAGCATGGCTTCCTTTGACTCGATCAGGGTCTTATCCAGGTGTTTGCTCTTAAGCTCCTCCAAGCCGTGGGTGATCATCTCAAGGCTTGCTGCGTACTTGTTGTGGAGCTCGGGATCAAGCATCTTCAACGTCATCGGAAGGTCGGCCATGCCGTCGACCGTTTCGCGCAGCTCCTTCAGGTGACTGATCTCGTGGACCAGCTCCTCAGCTGAAGGCAAGAACTCGTGGATGGGTGGGTCCAGGAGCCGGACGGTCACCGGCAGCCCTCCCATGATCCGGAAGATCTCCTTGAAGTCTTCTTTTTGGAAGGGGAGCAGGCGGTCCAGGGCACTCTGTCTCTGTTCGGGTGTCTCAGACAGGATCATTTCCTGGACAATGGGCAACCGGTCCGGCTGGTTGAACATCCGTTCCGTGCGGCAGAGCCCGATCCCCACGGCACCGTACTTCCTGGCCTTGGCCACGGTGTCAGGGGTGTCTGCGTTTCCCATGACCTGAAGATCGCTGATGTCGTCCGCCCACTCGAGGAGCACCAGCAGGTCCTCCACGAACTCCGGCTCTATGGTGGGGACCATTCCCTGGTAGACGTTTCCCGTGCTCCCGTCGATGGTCACCACGTCGCCTTCCCTGATCGTGACACCGGATATCACGGTCTCTCTGCAGCTGATGGTTGATCTGAATGGCCTCACAGCCGGAGACGCACGGCTTGCCCATGCTCCTTGCCACCACCGCGGCATGCGAGGTCTTCCCCCCACGGCTTGTGAGAATTCCCTGGGCCGCGAAAAAACCGTGGATGTCATCAGGCTTGGTCTCTTCCCTCACGAGGATCACCTTTTCGCCAAGCTTCGCCTTGCTCTCGGCCCGGTCCGCGTCGAAGACCATCTTCCCGGAGGCGGCCCCGGGAGAGGCCGGCAACCCCGTTGCCAGCACCCGGACCTTGGCCTTGGGGTCAAGTCTTGGGTGAAGGAGCTGCGCAAGCATATCCGGTTGAATCCTGAGGAGCGCCCCATCCTCGGTGATGAGCCCCTCGTTGACCATGTCGATAGAGGTCTTGATGAGGGCCGCCGCATTCATTTTCCCGTTTCTGGTCTGGAGGCAGTAGAGCTTCCCTCGCTCGATGGTGAATTCGAAGTCCTGGACTTCCCGGTAATGGTTCTCCAGGGTGTGGCGCAATTCCTCCAGCTCTTTGTAAACCTCCGGCATGTCCTTTCGCAGGTCCTTGATGGGCTTCGGTGTGCGAATGCCTGCGACCACGTCCTCGCCCTGGGCATTCAACATGTATTCACCGAAAAGCCGGTTTTCCCCGGTGCCCGGGTTTCTCGTGAACCCGACCCCGGTCCCGCTGTCGATGCCGAGATTGCCGAAGACCATGGTGCAGATGTTCACGGCCGTTCCGTTGGCCTTGTCCTTCGTGATGTTGAACTCGCGGCGGTAGTCGATCGCCCGCTTACCCATCCATGACTTGAAAACCGCCTCCACCGACCGCTCGAGCTGCAAGAAGGGGTCCGAGGGGAAAGGCTCCCCGGTCCTTTTCTGATAGACAACCAGGAACCCTTCGGAGACCTCTTTCAAACCCGCACTCGGAAGGTCCACGTCCTGCTTGGCCTTGTGCTTGCGCTTGACTTCGCTGAACACCTCGTCGAAATCCTCGTCCTTGATGTCCATGCACACGGAACCGAAAAGCTGGATGAAACGACGGTACGCATCGTAGCCGAAACGCTCGTTCTTGGTTGCCTTGATGAGCCCTTCCACGGTTTCCTGGTTGAGTCCCAGGTTCAACACGGTGTCCATCATCCCCGGCATGGACATGGCCGCGCCGGATCGCACCGAGACCAGGAGCGGGTTCTTGGCATCCCCAAATCCCTTTCCAGTCTTTTTTTCGAGTGCGGCCATGGCATCCCGGATCTGCTTCATCAGCTCGGGTGGAAGGCCCCGTTTCTTCTGATCCAAATAGGCCAGACAGGCCTCGGTCGTGATCACAAAGCCGGGAGGCACGGGAAGACCGATGTGCGTCATTTCACAAAGGTTGGCCCCTTTACCCCCCAAGAGCTTTTTGTTCTTCCCGTCGCCTTCTTCAAAGGCATAAACCAATTTCTTATCTTCTTTCATCAATTTCCTCCTCGATCGCGCTTTCTAAGGTATTCGAAAAGATATGCAAACCCCATCAGGACCAAAGCAAGGATCACCACCTTGAAAAGCGGCCTCTCCTGGAAAAAAAACCGCGAGATGAGGACCGCGAAAACCCCCGCCAGAATGGCCCTGATAATGAAAACTTCTATCTTCCCCATATCTTCATGCTTGCTAGGGTGATGGTTTCTTGAATGGGATGACCTTGGGCGCCTTAGGTGGCGGGACCCCATCCTGAACGTTTGGGATCGAAGGGGCTTTCCTTGCCTTCGCCCTCTTCACCTCCTCCAATCTCATGGGTCTTCCGCCCATGGTGAATGGAGCACCATCAATGTATTCGCGTCGGAGGATCCAGGTCACTGTCTGGGTGGGAATGGTTAAAAAAAGGAGTGTCGCCTGGAACCAGTCGCTTTTCACATCCGGCTCGATGGATTCGATCCGCGCAAACAGGGCCGGTTGATCCTGGTGGTGAATCAAAACAATATCCCCTTCTTGACGCATGGGACTACCTATCACTCATCTTTTAGCACGCTGCCCGGGTCCGTTCGCAGCTTCTCCAGTTTTTCTTTGAACCCGGACCCCAAATCAACCCCCATTTCACGGGCCCGCTTCTCCGCATGGAGGCCGATGTTGCGGCTGTCCCGATAGTAGGAGTCGCCTTGCCGCGCCCTTGGATCGTAGGAATCAAGACGTGCCTGTTCCGACGCATGGTAGACCACCCGGGAGATGAGCCGCGAAAGGCAGCGGCCCCCGCACGAAGGACAAACGAGCGCTTCTGCCTCACTTGGCTTCATGATCAAACGCTGAAACGCACTCCCGCACTCGCCACATTGGTACTCATAAATGGGCACGACGTCTTTTCCCTCTCGAATAAGATAACGAAACAAGATATCAGGGATGTCTAATCACATCAAGCAAATTAGGGAATTTCAATTCTGACTTTAGAAATCATCGCCCATAATTCTCTTGACAGCCCTGGGACTTCACGTTAATTAATTGGGCGGCATGTTCTAAATTTCACAAAGCTGGACGTTCCCGGCTATTTTTTTCCTTGGTTTCCAACCCAACTCAAAATACAAGCAGGAGACAGGTCATCTCATGAGCAGCGATACCATTAAGGGTTCCGTGATGGTCGTGGGTTCAGGGATTGCCGGCATTCAGGCATCCCTCGATCTTGCAGACTCCGGATACCTTGTGCACCTGGTTGAAAAGAACACCGCCATCGGCGGGGTCATGGCGCAGCTGGACAAAACCTTCCCCACCAATGACTGCTCCATGTGCATCATCTCGCCCAAGCTGGTCGAGTGCGGCAGGCACCTCAACATCGATCTCCTCACCATGACCGAGATCCAAGAGGTGAGCGGAGAGGCGGGGAACTTTCACGTAAAGCTTCTCCAGCGGCCTCGGTATGTGGACACCACCAAGTGCACGGCCTGCGGGGAGTGCGCCAAGGCCTGTCCCATCGAGATCCCCAATCTGTTCGATGAACGGCTGCGCGATCGCCGAGCCGCGTTCAAGCTCTATCCCCAGGCCATGCCGAGCGCTTACGCCATCGAGAAGCGGGGGACCGCCCCCTGTAAGGCCACTTGTCCCGCACACGTTTCAATCCAGGGGTACATCGCGCTCATCAACCAGGGGAAATACCGTGAGGCCCTGGAGCTGTTCAAAGAGGCGCACCCCTTTCCGGCCGTCTGCGGCCGCGTCTGCCACCATCCTTGCGAAGGAATCTGCACGCGCGGCGACGTGGACCAGCCCATCGCCATTCAGTATCTCCACCGTTTCCTGGCGGACCTGGACCTCTCCGAGGAGACCCGCTACGTCCCCCAGGTTGAGGAAGAAAAAACCGAGAAGGTGGCCATTGTGGGTTCGGGGCCGGCCGGTTTGACCGCGGCCTACTATCTCCGAAAAAGCGGCTACCCTGTAACGGTCTTTGAGAAACTCCCCGTGGCGGGCGGCATGATGGCGGTAGGGATTCCAGCCTACCGACTCCCGAGAGACCTCCTGGCGGCTGAAATCGGAGTCATAGAGGACATGGGGGTCGAGATCAGGACGGGTGTCTGCTTCGGCAAGGATGTCACCCTTCAGAATCTCAAGGACCAGGGTTACCAGGCGTTCTTCATTGCCACGGGCCTTCACAGGAGCAGGCCCCTCAATGTGGAGGGCGAAGACCATCCGGATGTGCTCAAGGGGGTGGATTTTCTGAGGGAGGCAGCCCTCAAGCAACCGGTCAAGGTCGGCAAACGGGTGCTGGTCGTCGGCGGCGGCAATGTGGCCGTGGACGTGGCACTCACCGCAAGGCGGGTCGGTGCCCAGGAGGTATCCCTGGTCTGTCTTGAAAAACGCGAGGAGATGCCCGCCTGGGATTATGAAATCGAAGAGGCCCTCGAGGAAGGGGTGAAGATCGTCAACAGCCAGGGACCGAAGCGGTTCCTGCAAAAGGACGGTGTACTGACCGGCGTTGAGTTCAAGCGGTGCACGGCCGTTTTCGACGAAAACCGCGCATTCAGGCCCCGTTACGACGAGACGGATCTCACGACGATCGTGGCCGATACCGTGATTGTGGCCATCGGTCAGGCTGCAGACCTCTCTTTCTCCGAGACGGACGGCATCGCCGTGTCGCGTTGGGGAGGGTTGGAAGCCGACCGGTTCACCCTGGAGACGCCTCTCCCAGGGGTTTTCGCCGGCGGAGATGCCCTCTATGGGCCCAAATCCGTGGTCGAAGCGGTCGAATGCGGTAAAGAAGCGGCCGAAAGCATCCGTCGGTTTTTCCACGGCGTCGATCTGAAGGAAAACCGTGAAAAAGACTGGTCATATGAGAAGCCTTCCACGGAAGGGACTCCCTTCCAATCCCGCGTCCCTATGCGGAAATCGGCTGCCCACGAAGGATTGCCCGATTTCAGCGAGATCGCTTTGGGCTTTTCAGAAGAAGAGGTCAGAAAAGAGGCCGAGCGTTGCCTCAAGTGCGGGATCTGCTCGGAGTGCTACCAGTGCGTGAAGGCGTGTCTGGCCGGGGCGGTCGATCACGCCATGGTGCCTGTCGAGCGAACCGTGGACGTAGGGGCCATCGTCCTGGCCCCCGGGTTTCAGCCATTTGATCCCACCGCGTACGAAACATACAGCTACGCCAACCACCCCAACGTGGTGACCAGCATGGAGTTCGAGCGGATCCTTTCCGCCTCGGGCCCCTTCGAGGGTCACCTGGTCCGGCCTTCGGATCACAAGGAGCCCACCCGGATCGCTTGGCTCCAGTGCGTCGGGTCCCGCGACATCAACCGTTGCGACCACGCCTACTGCTCCGCGGTCTGCTGCATGTACGCCATCAAGGAGGCCGTGATCGCCAAGGAGCACAGCCACCAGGATCTGGATGCCGCCATCTTTTTCATGGATATGCGGACCTACGGGAAGGATTTCGAAAAGTATTACGTCCGCGCGGAAAAGGAAAGCGGGGTCCGATTCATCCGCTCCCGGATCCACTCGGTGGAGCCGCTGGATGATGGAGACCTGCAGATCGCCTATGCCACCGAGTCAGGCGAGCTCAGGGAAGAGCGTTTTGACATGGTGGTCCTCTCCGTGGGGCTTGCTCCCAACCGCGAGATCGCAGGGCTTGCCGAAAAGCTTCACATTGAATTGAATGATCACCAATACGCCCAGACCACCAGCTTTGCCCCGGTGAGCACGAACCGCGAGGGCATCTATCTCTGCGGGGTCTTCCAGGGGCCAAAGGACATCCCGCAGTCGGTCATGGAGGCCTCGGCCGCGGCGGCGGCCTCCGGGCAACTGCTCACCGCGGCACGGGGAACGCTGACCCGCGTCAAGGAGCTGCCGCCCGAAAGGGATGTATCCGGGGAGGACCCTCGCATCGGCGTCTTTGTCTGCAACTGCGGCATCAACATCGGCGGGATTGCGGACGTCCCGGCCGTGCGAGACTACGCCGCCAACCTGCCCTATGTGGTGTACGTGGAGGACAACCTCTTCACCTGCTCCCAGGACACCCAGGACAAGATGAAGGAGGTCATCAAGGAAAAGGGCATCAACCGGGTGGTGGTGGCCTCCTGCTCCCCGCGCACCCATGAACCCCTGTTCCAGGAGACCATCCGGGACGTGGGGCTCAACAAGTACCTCTTTGAAATGGCCAACATCCGGGACCAGAACTCCTGGGTGCACATGAACGAGCCGGCTAAGGCCACCGAAAAGGCCAAGGACCTGGTCCGCATGGCCGTGGCCAAGGCAGCCTTTGTCGAGCCGCTGCATCAGATCACCCTGAACGTCACGAGGGCGGCCTTGGTCATCGGCGGCGGCGTGGCCGGCATGGAGGCGGCGCTCGGCGTGGCCGAGCAGGGTTATCAGGCCACCCTGGTGGAGAAGTCATCCAGGCTCGGCGGCGTGGCCCACCGGCTCCGCTCCACCTGGAAAGGGGAACCCGTGGCCGCCTATCTGGAGGACCTGACCCGAAAGGTCGAGACCCATCCCCGAGTCAAGGTGCTCCTCGACACGGCCGTGAAGGACACGACCGGCATCATCGGCAATTTCGCGACGACCCTCGCCTCCGGCAACGGAAGCGGCAGTGCGACCATCATCGAGCACGGGATCACCATCGTGGCCACCGGTGGAAAGGAATTTTTGCCGGATCAGTATCTTTACGGCAAAGACCCCGGTGTCATGACCCATCTGGAGCTTGATGAGGCCATTATGAAGGGAGACGCGCGGGTCAAGCGGTCCAAAACCGCGGTCTTCATTCAGTGTGTGGGCTCAAGGATCCCGGAGCGGCCCTATTGCAGCAAGACCTGCTGCACCCACAGTCTGGAAAGCGCGGTCAACGCTCAAGGAAATCAACCCTGAAATGGATGTGTTCATCCTTTACCGGGACCTTCGCGCTTACGGATTCAGAGAGGATCTCTACCGCGAGGCCCGCGCAAAAGGGGTGATTTTCATCCGCTACGACCTGGAGCATCTGCCCGAGCTCACGTCGGATGGCCAGACCCTTTCCATGGTGGTGATGGATCATGTGCTGGGCCGGCCCATCCAGCTGACCCCCGACCTGGTGGTGCTCGCCACCGCCATCCTGCCCAATGACAACAAGGCGCTGTTCGAGCTCTTCAAAGTCCCGGTCAATGCGGAGGGATTCCTCATTGAGGCCCACATGAAACTGAGACCGGTCGATTTTGCCTCAGACGGGCTTTTCATGGCCGGTCTCGCCCATTATCCGAAACCCATCGATGAGTCCATCGCCCAGGCCAAAGCGGCTGTCGCACGGGCGACGACGATTTTGTCCAAATCGGGTATTTTGGTAGGGGGTGTGGTCGCCGAAGTGGACCCCGAGTCGCTGCGCGGTGTGTCTCACCTGCGTGAGGACCTGTCCATACGGGGCCGCCAGCATCGGGGATGAGGGCCATGCGGTGATCGACCCCTCGGAATGCCGGGGTTGTGGGGCCTGCGTGGCGGAGTGTCCAGGCAAGGCCATCACGCTGCACCATTTTACAGACGATCAGATCATCGCTAAGGAGGACGCCCTTTTTCAGGTCTCCTCACAGAGAAGGAGTTGAAATGAAAGCGGAATTCGAGCCACAGATTCTAGCCTTTTGCTGCCAGTACTGAGCCTACTCGGCTGCGGACCTGGCAGGTTCCATGAGACTGTCCTACCCGACCAATGTAAAGATCATTCAGGTGCCCTGTTCCGGGCGGGTGGATATCCTGCACCTGCTCAAGGCCATCGAAGACGGCGCTGACGGCGTTTATGTGGCGGGCTGTCTGGAGGGCGAATGCCATTACCTCACGGGCAACCTGAAAGCCAAGAAGAGGGTCCACTACGTCAAACGGGTCCTCGACCGAAATTGGCATCGAACCTGAACGGGTCGAGATGTTCAACCTGTCATCCGGCCAAGGTCCCCGCTTCGCAGAAATCGCTCGCGAAATGGTCGAAAGAATCCAGAAACTGGGTCCGAGCCCCGTCGGAGTGAAAAAGGCTGCATAACAAGAGGAAAAACCATCATGATCGTTGCGGACCGAAAGCCACTGGAAGAAATACTGGAAATGATCAAGGACGCCGACAAGATCATGCTTGTCGGATGCAAGGGGTGTGTCACGGTCTGCAACGTGGGCGGGACCAAGGAGGTGGGGATCCTCGCCTCTACCCTCAAGATCGCCCGCCAGAAGGAGGGCCGGCCGCTGGAGGTGGATGAAAAGACGCTTGAGCGGCAGTGCGATCCCGAATATGTGGAACAACTCAGGAAAAGCGTTGACCAATATGATGCGGTCATTTCCATGGCGTGCGGCGTGGGGCCGCAGTTTCTCTCCGAGGCCTACCCCCAACAGAGGTTCCTCCCTGCGGTCAACACCACCTTTTTTGGAGGTGCGGTGCAGCATGGGATTTGGTCTGAGCGATGCGCCGGTTGCGGGACATGTGTCATTCATTTCTTCGACGGGCTGTGCCCCGTCGCCCGCTGTTCCAAGAGTCTGCTCCATGGGCCTTGCGGCGGATCTTCGGGCGGCAAATGTGAGATCTCCAAGGAAGTGGACTGCGTCTGGGACATGATCGTCCGGAAAAAGACGGAGCAGGGTCGTCTGGCGGACCTCGCCGTACTGAGACCGGCCAAGGACTGGCGTACGGCCAGGGACGGCGGTCCGCGAAAGAGCGTGAGGGAGGAGCTGGTGCAATGAACGACTTGAAGTCGGGGAGCAACCTCGAGAAGGTATTGAAGGCCGGCCATTTTGCGTTTACCGGGGAGTGCGGCCCTCCCAAGGGGGCAAACGTCGCACACCTGAAAGAAAAAATCGGTCATCTCAAAGGCGTGGTTGACGCCGTAAACGTCACGGACAATCAGACCGCCGTGGTCCGCATGTCCAGCTGGGCCGCGTCCACCATCATGGTGCAGGAGGGCGTGGAGCCCAATTTCCAGATGGTTTGCAGGGACCGCAACCGGCTCGCCATGATGAGCGACATCCTGGGCATCTATGCCATGGGGGTCCGGAACATGCTTTGTCTCTCAGGGGACCATCAGAGGTTCGGCAACCACCCTGAGGCCAAAAACGTCTATGACATCGATTCGATCCAGCTCATCGCCCTGGTCAAGAAGATGCGGGACGAGGGCAAATTCCTGAACGACGAAGAGATAGACGTCCCGCCTCGAATTTTCGTCGGGGCCGCCGCCAACCCCTTCGCCGAGCCCTTCGAGTTCAGGGTCCACCGTCTGGCCCTCAAGATTGCGGCAGGCGCCGACTTCATCCAGACCCAGTGCATTTACAACATGGACACGTTTCCGTACGTTCATGAAACGGGTCGTGGATCTCGGCCTGCACGAAAAATGTTACATCCTTGCAGGGGTAACCCCCATGAAGAGCGTCGGTATGGCCCAGTACATGTCCAAACAGGTGCCGGGAATGGACGTGCCGGAATCGGTCATCGCCCGTCTCAAGGGTGCGGGAAAAGGAAAGGCCGCCGAAGAAGGAATCAAGTTTGCCATCGAGCAGATCGATGAATTCAAGGAAATGGAAGGGGTTGCCGGGGTCCACTTCATGGCCATTGAGTGGGAGCACCGGGTCGCCGAAATCGCAGTGCAGGCCGGCGTCCTTCCTCGACCGAAGGTTGACTGATCCAGGGACTTCCCCCCGACCATTACGTACAAGGAGGGGGAAAATCCCAGGCAGCCTCTTCCCGATGACTGCCGCATTTTTCTTACCCCAACTGCCCCGCCGAGGACCTTCAAAATTTTTCTTGAATTTCATTCATACGATTCATTACAATTGAAGGCGTCCTCCAGGTCCCGTAAGACCTATTTCAATGGTTCTGCAGATGGACGCGTATTCAGTTAACGAGGCGGGACATTCACAGGACAAGCCCTGACCCATGATCATCACCACCTCTGAAGGCAAATCCTTTGATACACAAAAGGATCTGACCGCCCCAGAGCGACACATTCTCCAGAAGTTATTGTTGTGGGAATCCATGGCCTCCACGGTGGAGGAATTCGACCGGAAGAGGGATCTGGCGCTGGAGAAGGGCTGGAATCAATCAGGCCCGGTCAATGAATCACCCTCATTGAAGTGCATCGTCGCAGAGCTTCGCAGGAAGCTCACCCATCGTCTAGTTAAACGCCAAACCGGCAAGTCCTAGAAATGAGCGGTTGGCCGCGTTCCTGAGCCGGCAGATCGGTATCGACAACCCGGAATCCGGTCATTGATTTCGAATGACCGGTCCTTTGTTCGGTTCACGTTGACGAAGGTCTGAAATTGGAGTTGCTCATTCCAGAAAAAGGACACCAAAGCACTCGGAACGGACCACAGATCCTTCGCGGGAATCAGGCCGCCGACTTCCCGTTGCACGTGGCCATTGTGGGCGGTGGAAAGGCCTGCCTCAACCTGCTCCAAATCTTGAAGCAGGAACGACTCTCTCGCCTGAACATGAAGCTCCTCGGGGTGTGTGATCTGGACCCTTCCGCGCCGGGCCTCCAATACGCGCGAAATTTGGGTCTCTTTACCACACAAGATTACAGGGAGCTCTTGCGTCTCGAAAGTTTGAATCTCGTGATCGAACTGACGGGAAGGGCCGGCTTGGTCGATCAAATCGCCGAGACAAAACCCCCGAACGTGTCCGTCCTGGATTTCCGGGCTGCCAGGCTCTTGTGGGACCTTATCCAGATGCTGATGCAGTCGGAGCTCCTCCAAGAGGCCGTCGACTTCATCCAGGACAAGGAACGAAGGCACAAACAGGTGATCCTCGATTCACTGCCCTACCGCATCATGGTGGTCAACATCTCGGACATGACCATCGACACCGTCAATCGGACTTTCCTTGAGCAGTTCGGCCTCACTTACGAAAACGTCCTCGGGAGACATTGTTACGAGGTAAGATACGGCATGGACCGCCCTTGCGGAGAAATCCTCAAGGCCTGCTACGTAAAGGATTTCTTCGACGAGATCAGGGAAAAGAAGATCTACTCCACCATCAGGGAGTACCTGGGTCCAAACGGCGAGGAACGCTTTGACGTGGTCACCCTCTCGCCTGTCCTGGACGAAAGCGGTGAGATGACCCAGATCCTCGAAGCGTCCAGGGATGTCACGGACCGGATATCCCTGGAACGTGAGGTTGAGAGGGCCAAGACCTTTTTTGAGAAGGTCATTCAGAGCACGGTTGACGGGATCGTGGTGGTCGATACCAAGGGGAACGTCCTCATCTTCAACGAAGGAATGGAGCGGTTGACCGGGTACACATCGGACGAAATCATCAACCGGGGACACTTGAGCACCTTCTACAATATCGACGTGGCCAAGGAAAACATGCAAAAAATGCGGAGCCATCAGTACGGCCCCCCCGGCAAGCTCAACCCCACGAGCATGACCATCGTCACCAAGCAAGGGGAAGTCATTCCAGTCACATTGAGTGCCTCCCTTATCAAGATCGACAACAAGGACATCGGAAGCGTAGGTGTCTTCACCGACATGCGTGAGGTCCTCAAGATGCGGAAGGACCTGGAGGAGGCCCACCTTCAGCTGGTTCAATCAGAAAAGATCGCGTCGGTCGGCCGAATGGCCGCAGGCGTTGCTCACGAGATCAACAACCCGCTGTCCGGCATCCTGATCTATGCTGAGCTCCTCAAAGAAGGCTTAAACGGAGATGAAGAAAAACGGAAGGATGTCCAGGAGATCATTGACCAGACCCTCCGCTGCAAGAAGATCGTCTCAGACTTGCTCGAGTTCAGTCGTCAGTCGGTCGGAACGGTGTCTGCGTTTACGATCGAGGCCCTGATCGATAGATCGCTCAACGTGCTGATCCACCAGGCGAGCTTCCAGGATGTCTGCGTGCGGAAGCAGGTCCAGGCCGGCATGCCTGAGATGATCGGGGATTTGGGCCAACTTCAACAGGTCATGACCAATCTTTTCATCAACGCAGCAGATGCCATGAACGGCAAGGGCTCGCTGGCCATCGACGCCGGGTACGACCAGGAGCGCGAAGTCTTCAGCATCAAAGTGGCGGACTCGGGACCCGGCATCCCCGAGCATTTGCGCGACAAAGTCTTCGATATCTTTTTCACCACCAAACCGGTGGGAAAGGGAACAGGGCTCGGGCTCAGCATCTCTCAGAACATCGTGAAGCTTCACGGCGGGAGCCTTACCTTTAACTGTCCGCCGCAAGGCGGGACGACGTTCGCCATCGAGATGCCCCTGGGCTTTGTGGAACAGCCGGCGGAGCAACCTCTTTTCGTGGGGATAGCCGAATGACGGAAGAGAAAGCACGGGTGCTTGTGGTTGACGACGAGAGGGTGGTGAGAGAGGGTTGTCAGCGTGTCCTGAAAGGGAGGGGCTATGAGGTTCTAACCGCTGAAAACGGCCGGGAAGCCATAGATTGCCTTTCGATAGAGAAGGTGGATGTCCTGCTTCTGGACCTCAAAATGCCTATCATGGGCGGTGAGGAGGTCATGGAGACAGCGCGGAAGAAATATGCCGACATCCCGATCATCATCATCACGGGCCACGGGACCATCGACACGGCTGTGGATTGCATGAAAAAGGGGGCCTACGACTTCGTCACCAAACCCTTCCAGATCGAGCAGTTCTTGCTCACCATCAACCGCGCATTGGAAAAGAGGCGCCTTGAGCAGAAAACCAGGGAATACGAAGAGGAGAGGCTCAGGAACCTTTACGATCTCGGTCTTGAGAAGACTCGGCTGAGGACCATCATCCATTGCATCCCGAACGGTGTCATGGTCACCAACCGGAACCTGGAGGTGGTCCTCCACAATCCGGCCCTGACGAGAATCCTAGAAATCGCAACCCCCCTCGAGGGCCCCACACCGCTCTCTGATGTCCTGGACAACCCCACGCTCATGGAGACGCTGAGACAGATCCAGTCCGGCCAATGGCCGGCGGACCAATTCGTGTCTCAGGAAATGATCTGCGGAAGACGTTCGGTGCGAGCCCTTTCGGCTGGGGCTTTTGGGCCGGGTCAGGAGGTGGTCGGAACCGTCACAGCCTTCGAAGACATCACCGCCTTCAAGCAGTTGGATGACATGAAATCCGACTTCATTCATATGGTTGCCCATGAATTGAGAAGCCCGGTCGTCTCCATACGACAGCAAAACAGTATCCTTCTTGAAGGTCTGGCAGGGCCGCTGCAGGATAAACAAAAAGAAATACTAAACAGGGGAATTAAGAAAGTTGATCAACTTATTGAATTAATTAATGATCTTCTTGAAATAGCCAAGATGGAAGCGGCCCAACAGATAGAGCGCCGCGTGCCGACCGACGTAACGGATATCATCAGCGAGGCCGTCGCACTGATCGAACCCAGGGCTAAAGGACAGGGCATCGTCCTCGAATGGGCCTGTGACAACGTGCGACCTATCCAGGCGGACCCAAAGAGTCTGACCGAAATTTTCAACAACCTTATCACGAACGCCGTCAATTACTCGCCGGAAGGCGGCCGGGTATTCGTGTCGGCCAAGGGCTTCAGCGAGTATGTGGAGATCAAGGTCTCCGACACGGGGGTGGGGATCGAGCCGGATGAGTTGCCCAAGATCTTTGACAAATTTTACCGGGTCAAGCACAAGAAGACCCGCCAGGTCTTGGGGACAGGGCTGGGACTGGCCATCGTCAAGAAGGCCGTCGAGGCACATCACGGCGCCATCGATGTGGACAGCGTCCCGGACAAAGGGACCACATTCAGAATTCTTCTCCCCTGCATCCCGGATGAGGGTGTGATGTGAGATAACGGAAGTGGGATATGAGATGGGGATGTGCACCTCGTCCTTCTTCCGGTGCGCCGTGCGCCTCTGTTTTATCTCGACTTGCGTATTTCGGCCAGAGTGCTACAATGTGTCACCTTGGCCTTTCTTTTTCTTCTTGAATAACTCTACAGTTTCCTATAGAGGAACACCAGTCGGCTGTGCGGAGCGGCAATCTCCTGCGATTTTGGAGGTGATGGTTATGGCGTTGGAAGAGAAGATCAATGCGGGAAGGTTCGTGGTTTTGGGAGAATTTGAGCCCCCCAAGGGTAACGACTTTGCATCTTACCTGAAGCATGCCAACCAAGTGAGGGGTCGGCTCGATGCCTTCATGGTCCCTGAGATGGCAAGCGCGGTCCTCAAGGCAAGCTCGCTCGGATCTTGCGCGCTCCTCCAAAGGGAGGGAATCGAGACCGTCTTTCAAGTTTGCTGCCGGGACCGAAATCGACTGGCGCTTCAGGCGGATCTGCTGGCGGCAAGCGGTCTTGGGATCAAAAACCTCATGGTGGTTTCGGGGGACGACATCACCCACGGGGATCATCCACAGGGACGGACCGTGAACGATCTCACCACCATGGAGCTCCTGGGGGTGGTCCAGAGGCTTGGAACCGGCAAGGACATCGCCGGAATCGAGCTCAACGGGGCCCCGCGTTTCTGCATGGGCTCAACTCTTGACAATACGGCGGCTGGAGGGCTTCTTGAGATTGAGCTCGAAAACCTCCAGAAAAAAATCGCCCTCGGTGCGAAGTTTTTCGTCACCCACCCCATTTTCGATCTGCGGGCCTTCCAGCAGTTCGTGAAACGGGTCGACACATCCAAAATCGCACTGATCCCGACCGTTCTGCTCCTCAAATCTGCCGGCATGGCAAGATACATCGATCGCAACATCAAGGGCGTTTCCATACCCGCCGAGATGATCCGCGATATCCAAACCGCTCCGGACAAAGTGGAGATCTGCACGAGAATCGCCGCCCAGACCATCTCCCGCCTCAAGGAGATGGGGATGGCAGGGGTTCTGATTGCCACCGTCGGATGGGAGGACAAGCTACCCATGATTCTCGACCAGATCAAACCGTAGGCCCCTATTTGCCAAGAAAGGAAAACCCAATGACCGACCTGAAACACAAACCTGTTGTTGGATCGGTGATGGTCGTGGGCGGAGGCATCGCAGGAATGCAGGCCGCCCTGGATCTTGCCAACGCCGGATACCTGGTTCATCTGGTGGAGAAATCCCCCGCCATCGGCGGCGTGATGAGCGAGCTGGACAAGACCTTTCCCACCAACGACTGCGCCATGTGAATTATCTCGCCCAAACTGGTCGAGGTCGGCCGGCATCTGAACATCAACCTGATCACGGGGGCGACCGTGGCAGGGCTCAAGGGCGCCAAGGGGAACTTCAAGGTCACCGTTGACAAGACCCCGCGTTTCATTGAACTTTCCAAGTGCACTGCGTGCGGCGACTGTGAAAGAGCCTGTCCAGTGGCCTTGCCCAATGAGTACGATCAGGGGCTATCCAACCGCAAGGCCGTTTACAAAAAGTACGCCCAGGCCATTCCGGGGGCCTACGCCATCCAGAAGGCCGACAAGGCCCCTTGCCACATGGCATGCCCCGCTGGACTTAACGTGCAGGGATACGTTCAGATGGTCAAGGAGGGAAAGTACAAGGAGGCCCTCAAGATCATCATGGAAGAGCTTCCGCTTCCAGGGGTCCTGGGGCGGATCTGTCCCCACGGCTGCGAGGACGCATGTCGCCGGGCGGAAGTGGATGACTCGGTGGCCATTCGGGACCTGAAGCGGCTGGCGGCCGATCAATTTGACCCGCGAAAGGTGGAGATCCCCTGCCTCCCTCCGAGATCCGAGAAGGTGGCCATCATCGGGTCGGGACCGGCAGGGCTTTCCGCGGCCTACCATCTTGCTCGAAAAGGGGTGTTGGCGACCATCTTCGAGGCCTTGCCGGAGCCGGGGGGCATGCTTCGCGTCGGGATCCCCGAGCACCGACTGCCAAGGGACGTGCTCGCCAACGAAATCGAAGTCATCACCAATCTGGGCGTGGAGATCAAGCCCAACGCGCCGCTCGGACCTCAGATGACCCTGGAAGACCTATCACGGAATGGGTACAAGGCGGTCTATCTGGCCTTTGGAGCTCACAAAGGGATTGAGCTTGGCATCCCCGGAGAAAAGGCGGAAGGCGTCCGCCAGGGGGTCGACTTTCTGCGGGAGATGAACCTCACGGGCAAGACCCGTATCGGCGAACGTGTGGCGGTCATCGGCGGCGGGAACGTGGCCATTGACGTGGCTCGCTCAGCCGTTCGTCTGGGCGCCAAGGAAGTCACCATTATCTACCGCCGCACACGTGCGGAGATGCCGGCCTGGGCCGAGGAGGTGGAGGCGGCGGAAGCCGAAGGGGTTCAAATCAGGTTTCTCTCAGCCCCCATTCAGGTCCTGGCCGAGGACGGAAAGGTCACCGGGCTCCAGTGCATCCAAATGGAACTGGGGGAACCCGACACATCGGGCAGGCGTAGGCCCATCCCCGTTCCCGGAAGCGAACATACGATCCAGGTCGACCAACTGGTGCCGGCCATCGGCCAACTGCCGGACTTGTCAGGCTTGGAGGAGGCAAGCGGAGTCAAATTCTCCCGTTCGGGCACCCTCGAAGTGGACCCCGTCACGCTTGAAACAGGACGGACCGGCGTTTTTGCCGGCGGGGACGCGCAAACGGGACCCTGGGTGGCCATCGGCGCCATCGCATCGGGCCGGGAAGCCGCTGAATCCATCGTGAGATACCTGGACGGCCGGGACCTCAAGGAAGGCAGGGAGACGCCCGCCACAGAAAACCCGCTTTATCGCCCGATCCCAAGACCCACTTCGGTCAAGGCGCGCGCGAAGATGAACGCGCTCTCCCCTGAAATCCGAAGCACCAACTTCAGGGAGGTGGAGCTTGGCTACGGGGAAGCGGAGGGCCGAGGCGAGGCGGACCGCTGCCTGAACTGCGGTTATTGCTGCGAGTGTTTCCAGTGCGTGGAGGCATGCGGCCCCAAGGCCGTCACCCTCGAGACCCACGCCCAAAGGCCGGAAACCCTTGAACTCGATGTGGGCGCCATCGTGCTGGCCCCCGGCTTCAGGCCCTTCGACCCGAACCGCTACGAGACCTATCACTACGCCCAACTGCCCAACGTGGTCACAAGTCTCGAGTTCGAACGGATCCTGAGCTCAACGGGCCCTTACATGGGCCATCTCCAGCGGCCTTCGGACGGGCGGGAACCCAAGAAAATAGCATGGCTCCAGTGCGTGGGGTCAAGAGACCTCAACCGTTGCGACAACGGTTACTGCTCCGCGGTCTGCTGCATGTACGCCGTCAAAGAGGCCGTCATCGCCAAGGAGCACAGCCACGAACCGCTCGACACGGCCATCTTCTACATGGACATGAGAACCTTCGGGAAGGACTACGAGATCTACTACGACAAGGCCAAATCGCAGCACGGGGTCAGGCTCATTCGCTCCAGGGTGCATACCATCGACCCGGTGGTTGGCTCGGACGACCTCCTGATCCAGTATTCGGATGCAAACGGGATGTTCCACGAGGAAACCTTCGACATGGTGGTGCTCTCCGTGGGCATGGAGACGGACGAAGCGGCCGTGCAGCTGGCCGATCGTATGGGCATATCCCTCGACGCCCACCGATTCGTCGGCACGCACCCCTTCGCACCTGTTGAGACCAGCGTCAGCGGCATTTACGCCTGCGGCGCGTTCGTCGGCCCAAAGGACATTCCCTCTTCCGTCATGGAAGCAAGTGCCGCAGCCTGCAAGGCCGGGGTGGACCTCTGGGAGGCGCGCGGAACGCAAACGAGGGTAAGACCGCTCCCCGAGGAAATAGACGTGTCGGGTGCCGAGCCCAGGATCGGCGTCTTTGTCTGCAACTGCGGCACCAATATCTCGGGCGTGGTGAATGTGCCCGATGTGACGGCTTATGCCTCCAAGCTCCCAAACGTGGTCTATGCCGGCGAGAGCCTCTTTACCTGCGCTCAGGACAATCAGGAGCGCATGAAGGAGGCCATCCATGAACACGGTCTCAACCGCGTCGTCGTGGCCGCCTGCTCCCCCAAGACCCATGAACCCCTCTTTCAGGAGACCCTTCAGGGCTGCGGACTGAACAAGTACCTCTTTGAGATGGCCAACATCCGGAATCAGGACTCCTGGGTCCATCGCAGATGACGACCCGGCTCCGCCACGGAAAAGGCAAAAGATCTGGTCCGAATGGCCGTGGCCCGGGCGGGCCTCCTCAAGCCGCTCATTGCCAAACGGATCTCCGTAAACCAACGCGGGCTCGTCATCGGGGGCGGTGTGGCGGGCATGACCGCGGCACTGGGGCTGGCGGATCAGGGCTTTGAGGTGGTGCTGGTTGAAAAGGAACCGCAGCTGGGAGGGCTTGCAAGGGAGCTCACCCAAACCATCGAGGGGGCCAGACATCAACGACTACATCCTTGAATTGGCCGACGTGTCAACCGACACGAGAAGATCCAGGTCCTGACGGAATCCCTGGTCGTTGGATTCGGCGGTTTCAAGGGAAACTTCACCACGGAAGTAATGGTCGGCCCCGGCATGTATGAAAGAAAAATCGACCACGGGGTGGTGATCCTCGCAACCGGGGCGCAATGAATACCGACCCCACGGAATACCTCTACGGCGAAGACCCGAGGGTCATGACCCAGATCGAGCTCGGCAAGCGCCTGGAAGACAAGGGCGCGGTCGATCTCAAACGACGTGGTGATGATCCAGTGCGTGGGATCGCAGAAACGAAGACTATCCCAACTGCTCGCGGATCTGTTGCCAGAACGCGGTCAAAAACGCGCTTCATATCAAGGAGCTGAACCCCGAGGCCGACGTCTATGTCCTCTACCGGGACATTCGCACCTACGGCGTCCTGGAAGACTATTACCGGAAGGCCAGACGAAAAAGGCGTCCTCTTCTTCAGGTTTGAAAAGGACAACCCGCCGCCGGTGGACGTCAAACGGAGAGGGTCTCCTCCGCGTGACGTTCAGGGATCACGTGCTTCAGCGGGAAATCCAAGTTTCGATCGGACCTCCTGGCGCTGAGCGCCGGGATGCGTCCGGAGGACACGGAGGAACTGGCCTCCTTCTCAAGGTGGCCCGCATCCAGACGGGTATTTCATGGAAGCTCACGTGAAGCTGCGCCCCGTGGACATGGCGAGCGACGGGATCTTCGTCTGCGGGACGCGCTCATGGACCCAAGCTCATCTCGGAATCCATCTCCCAGGCCACTGGCGGCCGTGTCGCGGGCCGCCGACCTTTCTGTCCCAGGCTGAAATCACCCTTTCCGTGGTCACGGCCAAGGTGGATCAGGAGCGTTGTGCGTCATGTCTTGTCTGCGTGCGCTCCTGCCCCTACGATGTGCCCCGCATCAACCGGGACGGGGTGAGCGAAATCGACCCGGCCCTTTGCCGTGGCTGCGGGATCTGCGCGGCGGAGTGCCCGGCCAAAGTCATTCAACTCAACTGGTACGAGGATGATCAGGTCATGAGCAAGGTGGACGCCTTGCTGGAAGGAGTCCTCTGATGGAAAAATTCGATCCGATCATCATCGCGTTCTGTTGTCAGTTCTGAGGATACACCGCCGCGGACCTGGCAGGTTCCATGAGGCTCCAGTACCCGACGAACATTCGAATCATCATCGTACCCTGCACCGGAAAGGTGGATGTCATCCACCTGCTTCGCGCCTTTGAAAAGGGTGCCGACGGCGTTTACGTGGTCGGCTGCATCGAGGGCGAGTGCCAGTTTCAACAAAGGCAATCATCCGCGCCCGAAAGCGAGTAGCACAGGCGCAGCGAGATCCTGGATACGTATCGGTATCGGCGGGGAACGGGTACAGATGTACAACCTCTCCTCCAGTGAAGCCCCGCGCTTCGTCCAGGAGGCAAAAGAAATGACGGAAAAGATCACGGCCTTGGGGCCCAACCCCATCAAGTTGGCCCTCAAGAAAAAGGCGGCTTGCAGGACTTGACGAAAGTTTTGGCCGGCTATCAACCCTGACGACGAATAATGTCGAGGAAGAAAGAAAGGATTGACTTATGATTGTGGCCAAACAGAAACCCATTGAAGAAATCATTGAGAGGTCAAGGATTACAACAAGATCCTGGTTGCAGGCTGCAACGAATGTGTCACCGTGTGCGAGGCGGGCGGCAAGAAAGGAGGTGGCCGTCCTTGCCTCGACCCTCCGCATGTACTTCATGAATCAGGGAAAGAGACGTCAAAATCGACGAGGTCACCCTGGAACGTCAGTGTGACCACGAGTACCTGGAAGAGATCCGAACGGTCGATTGATCAATACGACGCGGTCCTTTCCCTGGCCTGCGGTGTGGGGGTCCAGTTCATGGCCGAGAAATATTTCAAGACCCCTGTCCTGCCGGGGGTCGACACCTGTTTCATGGGGGTCACGGAGGAGCGGGGCGTCTGGACGGAGCGGTGCCAGGGATGCGGCCAGTGCATCCTGGCCACGACCGGCGGCATCTGCCCCGTGTCCCGGTGCGCCAAGAGGCTCTTTAACGGGCCCTGCGGTGGGTCCACCAAGGGGAACTGTGAGATAGACAAGGATTGGATCTGTGCCTGGCAGCTCATCGTAGACCGACTGAAGGAACTTGGGCAGACTTGAGGACTATGAGAAACCTCGCGCCCATAAAGGACTGGTCCACAGAGCGGGCCGGGGGACCGAGAAAAGTGGTCAGGGAGGACGTGAGACAATGAAAGAGACCAAGACAGCCAGCAAGCTCGAAAAGATTCTTGAAGGCAGGTCACCTGGCGGTCACTTCCGAATGCGGCCCGCCGAGGGGCAGCGATCCTCGAGCATCATCACAAAAAAGGCCCAGATGATAAAGGACCATGTGGATGCCATCAACATCACGGATAATCAGACGTCCGTGACGCGGCTTTGCAGCCTGGCCTCCTGCATCCAGCTGAGACTCATGGGGCTTGAGCCGATTCTGCAGATGGTCGTGCGGGACCGTAACCGCATCGCCCTTCAAAGCGACATCCTGGGAGCGGCGTCATTCGACATTATACAACATCCTTTGCCTTTCGGGAGACCATCAGAAATTCGGAGACAATCCCCAGGGGCAGAATGTCTTTGACCTGGACTCCATGCAGCTCATTCAGACGGTCCGGCGGATGCGTGACGAAGGCAAATTCCTGGGCGGCGACGAGATCCAGACGGCCGCCAAGGATGTTTGTGGGGGCGGCGGCCAACCCTTTTGCCGACCCCTTTGAGATCCGTGTCCCGCGACTCGCCAAGAAGATCGCGGCGGGCGCCGAGTTCATTCAGACCCAGTGCATCTACAATCTTGAAAAATTTGAAAATTGGATGAAACAGGCACGCGACCGGGGTCTCCATGAAAAGATCTTTATCCTTGCAGGGGTCACGCCTTTCAAGTCCGCAGGCATGGCCAAATACATGAAAAACCGGGTTCCCGGAATGGACGTTCCAGACGAAGTGGTGAAAAGGATGAGCGGTGTTCCCAAGGAGAAGCAGTCCGACGAGGGCATCAACATCTGTGTGGAAACCATCCAACGCCTCAAAGAGGTGGAAGGCGTGAGGGGTTTCCACATCATGGCCATCGAATGGGAAGAGAAAGTCCCGGAGATCGTCGAGCGAAGCGGTCTTTTATCCAAGACCCGCAGTTGTGATATATCCTTCCATTTCGCGGTGTGACAGGTTTATCAATGGCAACAACTTGCAGCTAAAGGAGGTTTGGTTATGTCGGGAAAGTATATCCTGGTGGTAGATGATGATCCTGATCTGGTGGAAACGGTGGCCATGATGCTGGAGAGCAAAGGATGTGAAGTGGGCAGGGCCTATGACGGCGTGGAGGGGGAAGAATCCATTAAACAAAGGCGTCCGGACCTCATCATTCTGGATGTCATGATGCCCCGCAAGGACGGCTACATCCTTTGTGCCGAACTCAAGGCCAACGACAGGACGCGCGACATCCCGGTGGTCCTTCTGACCGCCGTGGGTGAGGCCGTGCCCTCAACGACCTATACCCACGGGACGGCATGTCCACGGAAGCCGATGACTACATCGCAAAGCCCATCGACACGCAGGGTCTCTGGAAGGTGGTCACGGGCCTGATCGGGACCTGATCTGCCACCGCCCCTCCGATCGGAGGGGCCCCCTTTTTGGAGACAGGGGGCCCTGTTGAGACGGGCCTTGGGCAGGCCGCGAGCTTGAAACCAATTCCTCAACGAATCAAAGGGCTCTCCTTCAAATGACCCTCCCCCCGAGACTCGGCGGATTCAAGATTTTGAAGGGTGTTGACCTGTTTACGATGGTCGTGCCCAAATCGCTGGGCTTTTTCCCGGGGAAGCTCTGTCACCGTGTCGCAGAAGAAGGCATCAATATTCCTTACTTGACCTGCGTTCATGACGGTGCCAACTGGGGGCTCGCGCTCATGGTGGAATCCGGTGAAGCCGAGTGGATCTCTGAGCTTGTCCGGTACTATTTCGCGGGGATCAGGGTTGCCGCGAGACCCAACCAGACGATCCTTTCCGTGTTCCCACACCGGCAGGCCCCTGAGATCGCCGGCACCCTTTTCAATGTCCTCAGCCGCCGGAAGCTCACGCCCGGAACCTTTGCCAGCTCCCCATCCGCCATCTCCATGGCCATCAGGGAGGATGCCCTTGACGGTCTTACGGAGGCGCTTTTCGGTCCTTTCAGCTTCGGACCCTATCGTACCCCTGCCGATTGGAAGCTGGCCCAGGAAGGCAAGGAGCAGTTGTTCAAAGAAGTTGTGGCCTCCTACCATGAAAAAAGACCCAAGGTCTACTGCCTGGAATGGCAGGGCGATCAAACCCTCGTCAGGGTCAGGCTCAAGGATGGGGGATTAGGGTGTCTGACGGCGCTCTTCGAGGCATGGGGCCGGCTCAGCGTGACCCTGACGTTTCTTCTTTTGAATCCCATACGCACCGGTGGGGAGGAAACAACCGAGGTCCTTTTTTCTCTCAAATCCCACCCGAAGCTCGACTTCGAAGAGATGGTTTCTGACGCCATCCCTGACCTGACCTGGCTTCATTCAGAACCCGTCGCGGTCTTTTCCATGAACGGGCCCCACTTTGGCGACCGCCATGGCATCGCAAGCGCCCTTTTTCGCTCCCTCGAACAGGCACAGGCCCATTTCGTAGGATTGGCCTGCTCTGTGGCCTCCATTACCGGCGTCCTTCCGTTGGATCGGATGGAGGCGGCAACCGAGGCGATCCAACACTGCTTTGATGTGCCGACCGTTGTCCGGAAATCATGCCCGACGGGCGACTGACCCCTTCGTGGCATTGAGGAAAGACGCGCGCGAACCGAGCGCCCCGCGGCCCAAGAACCTGGATCCCTTTCGGGAAAGATAATGATGTCTTGATCTTATTGGACGTGGCGTATAAGATTTTTCAGATTGAAGTCCATTGTCTCCCGTCCGTTCAGAAATCCCTTTGAAGGCATGGCGCAATGGACGCGAACGGTTGATTCCGGCGATCAGGACGCGTTTGAGAACGCTCACGCTGAACCGGTAACCAAGACGAAGGGGGCACTATGAATCGAGATACTGATGATGAGCTGCATGGTATCATGGAGGAGGTATCCGAGGACCTGGATTACCCTCCGGACAGGGAAGATGACCCGCGGCGCCGTGCTCGTTCAGAGCACCGACCCATGAACAGAGGCCTATTGTTGATCGCGGGCGGTCTGGGCGTTTTGCTCGTGATCGTTCTTTTCATGCTCATTTCGAGCGGAGGGGAAGGCGGCAAGGCCGAAGAGCGGCTTTCAGCCCTTAGGGCCAGGGTAGACCAGATAGAGACAAAGCTCTCGAGCTTGGCAGGGTTTGAAGAGCGGTTGGCCCAAGCGGAAAAACAGGCCAGGCTGGCGCAGCAGTCCATGGCCGGTGCGGAGCGCCAATTCAGCGTCGTGGAAGAAAAAATCGAGGCGTTGACCCGAAAGGCTGAAGCCCCTCAGAAAAAAGAGAGCGCCCCCCCGGCGCAGTCCCAGTCCCCCAAGAAAGAGAAGCCGGCAGCCCAGCCCACGAAAACTTATGTGGTCAAGGCGGGGGAAACCCTTTACCAGATAAGCAATAAGTATGGAATAACCATCGATGAACTCCGCCGCCTCAACCAGTTGAAGCCGGGCCAGGCCATCCAACCTGGACAAAAACTCGTGGTTTCAAAATAGAAACCGCAACCCTTCGTCGATGGCGGTTACGGCTGATCGTCCAGGTAAAGCCTGGCCAGGATTTTGGCGTCGGTGATCACCTTTGAAATACGGCAGTACTCGTTTGGTTGGTGGGCCGTTTCCGAAACCGTGGCCCAGACCGCGGCAGGCAACCCCGCCTTGCGGAAAAAGGCGGCGACCGTCCCCCCCCCCGATTCCCATGGCTTTGCTCTCTTTTCCTGTCACGGTCTTGACGGCGCGGGCGAGCGCCTTCACCACGGGGGCTTCGGCCGAGGTGGGGGCGGGTGCCGGCTGCACGTGCACCGGATCCACCTGGATGTCGAGCCCCGTCTCACGGGAAACCCCCTGTGCGATCTCTTCGCACACCTCAAGCACGTCTCCCAGCGCGTATCGCGGCAGGACTCTGCCGTCCAGGTAGAACACATCCTTCCCAGGGATCGTGTTGACGTTTGGCACATTGGCCTCCATCTTCGTCGTCTCGAAAGTTGAGGCGGGAGGGCTGAAGAGCACGTCCCGATCTCCAAATCGCTCCTTCAACGCAGCCAGGCCCAAAATCAGCCGGGCGGCCCCCACCAGACTATTTTTCCCCTTGTCCGGTGTGCTCGCGTGACACTGCTTCCCCGTGACGACAAATTTCACCCACAGCATGGACTTCTCTGCCACCTCAATCATGGTCCCCTCCTCGTTGCCGCCATCGGGGACCACGATCCAATCTTCTCCTTTCCGAATAGCTCACCCCGGCTCGTTCAAACACGTAATCAAGGCCGTAGCGGCTTCCGGTCTCTTCATCTGCAACCACGGCGAGCCCGACCGACCTCGGCAGTGGCACACCCGATTCAAGGATCGCCTTGATGGCCAGATATGAGCTCACGATGCCGTGCTGGTTGTCCTCCACACCCCTCCCGATCACGCGATCCCCCTCCACCCTGACCGAAAAGGGATCGGTCTCCCAGAGGGACAGATCCCCGGGGGGGACAATGTCGGAATGGCTCAGCACCCATACCGTAGGTCCCGCCTTGGTCCCCGCCCACTTGGCGATCACGCTGGGTCGGTGACCCTCTCTTGCCCTTTCGTCGGGGGCTTTGATGACCTCCAGTCGATCAGGGTGAAGATCAGAGAACAGGCCCTCCACAAAGGCCGCTTTCTCGTGTTCCCCTGATCCCCCGTTTTCGGGACCAAGGGCCACCCTAGCCGTGAGCGCCGACTGGAGGTTTATAATGTCGGACGCGGACCCATCCAGGGCCGTCATGATCCGGTCAAGCGCGTTTCTCATGATTGCTTCTCCTTTCCGCTCACCCTCCCATCAAAAACCATGGGGCTCGCCCTTTTATGGATTACTGCCTGAGCCCTTCCGTTGTCAACACACATGACTATACCCTTTACAATATCCTGCACCCCGGCTATGGTTACGGCAAGTCACCGGTCCCCACAGGGATTGGACAGGAGACGCGCGACAGGTTCTGAATGGCGTCTCGAAGTCTTAAAAATAGCTGAAGGATAAGCATGCAAGACCACCACGTTTCCAAGATAGCAGAAGAAATGAACCTTCTTCCTGGTCAGGTTTTTTCCACCGCCCAACTCCTGGACGGTGGGGCGACCGTTCCATTCATCGCCCGTTACAGAAAGGAGGTCACCGGGACGCTCGACGAGGTGGCCATCACGACCATCAGGGACCGAATCGCCCAGCTCCAGGAACTGGAAAAAGGAGGGGGGAAAGCATCCTCGGGTCACTCGAAGAACGGTCGCTGCTCACTGAGGATTTGAAAGACAAAATCCTTGGCGTCGAAACCCTCGCCCATTTGGAGGACATTTATCTCCCCTACAGGCCCAAACGACGCACGAAGGCAACCGTGGCGCGGGAAAAGGGCCTCGAACCCCTGGCAGAGGCCCTTTTCGGACAGCCGCCCGGCATGGATCCGCCCGCTGAGGCGGCCCGGTTTGTCAATCCGGAACAGGGCGTCATGGACACGGGGGATGCCCTTTCCGGTGCGAGGGACATCATGGCGGAATGGGTCAACGAAAACCTTGAGGCCAGGGAGCGTATGCGGGATCTTTACGCACGCAAGGCGGTCTTCAGATCCAAGGTGATCCAGGGCAAAGAGACGGAAGCCGCCAAGTATCGCGACTACTTCAACTGGCAGGAGCCGGCCGACTCGGCCCCTTCTCACCGCGTTTTGGCCTTGCGCCGGGGAGAAAAGGAGGGATTGCTCCGTCTGGAGGTCAACCCGCCCGAGGACGAAGCCGTGGCGCTCCTGGAATCACTCTTTGTGAAGGGCGATGGGCCGGCCTCTCTGGAAGTTCGGCAGGCCGTGGCGGACAGCTATCGACGGCTTCTGTCCCAGGCCATGGAGACGGAAATCCGCCTCGAAACCAAGACACGGGCCGACGCGGAGGCGATTCGTATCTTTGCGGAAAACGTCCGGGAATTGCTCCTTGCCCCCCCGCTGGGACAAAAATGCATTCTGGCCATCGATCCTGGGATCCGGACAGGGTGCAAGGTGGCGTGTATCGACCCGCAGGGGACGATGAAAGGGATTGAGACCATTTACCCGCTCACATCGGAGTCGGCCCGCAAGGCCGCTGCAAAAACCCTCGCAACGCTCATACCCATGTACCAAGTGGAGGCCATCGCAGTCGGCAACGGGACGGGCGGCCGAGAAACGGAGGCCTTTCTGCGAGAGCTGGACCTTCCAGGGAAGCTCCCCATCGTGATGGTCAATGAGAGCGGGGCATCGATCTACTCGGCTTCCGAGGTGGCAAGAAAGGAATTCCCCGACCTGGACGTGTCCATCCGCGGGGCCGTGTCCATCGGAAGGCGTCTCATGGATCCGCTGGCCGAGTTGGTCAAAATAGACCCCAAATCCATCGGCGTGGGCCAGTACCAACACGACGTGGACCAAAACGGCCTCAAGCGGAGCCTTGATGACGTAGTGGCGAGCTGCGTGAACGCGGTGGGTGTCGAAATCAACACGGCAAGCGAGCAGCTGCTAACCTATGTTTCAGGCCTTGGGCCTCACCTGGCGAAAAACATTGTAGCCCACAGAACCGCCAACGGACCGTTTGCAACGAGGGAGGAATTCAGACGTATACCGCGCCTGGGGCCCAAGGCCTTTGAGCAGGCCGCGGGGTTCCTCCGAATTCGAAATGGGCAAAACCCCCTGGATGGCAGCGCCGTCCACCCGGAATCCTATGGGATCGTCTCTGCCATGGCTCGAGACCTGGGCTGTGAGGTAAAAGACCTCATGGAAGACGAGACCAGGCGGGGAAAGATCGATCTCAAGCGCTACGTGACGGAGGAAGTCGGCATGCCGACGCTCTCGGATATCCTGGCCGAGCTGGCCAAGCCCGGCCGCGATCCCAGGGGCGCGTTTGAGGATTTCGCATTTGCAAGCGGAATCCAGACCATGGAGGACCTTCAGCCCGGCATGCGGCTTCCGGGCGTGGTGACCAACGTCACGGCCTTTGGCGCGTTCGTCGATATCGGGGTGCATCAGGACGGGCTGGTCCACGTGAGCCAACTGAAGGACCGCTTTGTGAAGGATCCCCACCAGGTGATCAAGGTCAACGAAAAGGTTTCGGTGACGGTCCTGGACATTGACATGGAAAGACGCCGCATCGCCCTGTCCATGCGCCAGCAGCCGGTCCAATCGGATCGACCTCCAAGACAGGAAACGATGAAACGATCCGTGCCAAAGGAGAGGGTCCCCCTCAAAAGGAAGGACGGCCCTTTCAACAACCCCTTTGCCCGCCTTGGGCGGCCCCTTGGAAAGGGTTCGTGAGGAGGAGTCAACCATGACAGGGTCCCGCGTTATCCTGACACTTTGGACCGGCCTTCTCGCGCTGATCTGTCCCTCAATCGGCCTGGGCCTTCCCGACGTTGACGGCGGCGAGCCAACGGATGTCCAGATCACCGTTTACACCGGAAACGTGGCCATGGTTCAGGAAGGCCGAAAGGTCTCACTTCCCGTGGGCGAAGTCACGCTGCGGGTGGTCGACCTCCCGGCCAAGATCATACCCGAGAGCGTGACGGTGGAATCGCTGAGCCACCCCGATGGCCTTGCGGTCCTTGAACAGCAATACGACTACGACCTGCCCACGCACGACGCCCTGCTTAAGGAATTTGTCGGGAGAAAAATCAAGATTGTCCACTGGAACGAGCCCCTAGACCGGAAGGAGGTGGTGGAAGCGCTTCTGCTCGGTGTAACGGAAGGCGAGGTGTACCAGATCGACGGGCAGGTCTTTTTGGGATACCCCGGGTACAAGGTGCTGCCGGGGCTCCCCGACCATTTCACGTTGAGGCCAACCCTCACGTGGCTTTTTGAGAACAGATCCCCGGCCGTTCACGACCTCCGTGTTGCCTATTTGACAAGAGACCTCTCCTGGAAGGCCGACTACATCCTGGTCCTCAAGAAGGTCGAATCCCTTGCGGACCTCTCCGGATGGGTCACGATCAGCAACCAATGCGGCGCCGGTTTCAAGATGGCTCGACTCAAGCTCGTGGCAGGGGAGATCCACCGGGTCGAATCCCCTCAGCAGGAGCGGGTCTACGCACGAATGGCCATGAAAGAGGCTGACGCCTCTGCGTTGGAGGAAAGGCCTTTCTTCGAGTACCATCTCTACGACCTCAAACGGCCCACCGACCTCCAGGACAAACAGACGAAACAGATCCGTTTGCTGGAGGCCAGGGGATTGCAGATCACCGAAACGCTCATGGTTGAGGGGAGCAAAGGCTATCTGATCCGACCCTTCGGGGGACAGGATACAAAGCAGCCGGTAAAGGTCGTGATCAGATTGAAAAACAGCAAGGAAAACGGACTGGGCGTGCCCCTCCCCGCCGGGATCGCCCGCGTCTACAAAGAGGATGACGACGGAAGCCCAGGTATTTGTCGGGGAAGACCGCATCGGGCACCTGCCTCCGAACGAAACGCTCCGAGTCACGACCGGCGAAGCTTTTGATGTGGTTTCAGAACGCGTGCAGAAGGATTTTAAACAGATTTCCACCAGGCTTTACGAGTCCGAGTGGGAAATCACGCTGCGCAACCAGAAGACGGCAGCCGTCCTTGTGTCGGTGGTGGAACCCATGATGGGAAACTGGGCCGTCCTCACCCACTCTCAACCCTACGAGAAGGCCGACGCCTTTACCATCCGTTTTGAGGTGCCGGTCCCTGCCGGCGGTGAGGCGAAGGTCGTATACCGGGTCAGAGTAGGGCTTTGAGCTCGCGATGAAGAGATGGTTCTTTCTGCTTCTTTTTCTGGTGTCGGCCTGCGGACCGGCACTGCGAACAGCCCCACCCACCCCTGGGCCATCGTCGGCCGGACTGGCCCAAGGGGTGGTCTTTGAAGACAGGGACGGCAACGGCGTCCGCGATGAGGGCGAACGGGCCGTCGCGGGGGTCAAGGTTTCAAACGGTGTCGAGGTCGTGGTCACGGACCAAGAGGGCCGCTACGCGCTCCCGGTCTCTGACGACACCACTATTTTCGTGATCAAACCGAGGGATTGGGGGATGCCTCTGAACCGGCATCATCTCCCTCTCTTTTACTACATTCATAAGCCCCTGGGCTCTCCGGACGAGCGCTATCTGTTCAAGGGCGTCCCACCCACCGGACCCCTCCCCCGCTCCATTGATTTTCCGCCCACCATATGCACGCTGGTGGCTGGGGGCTTCTCAACCCAGCCGACCCCGACCAGACCACGGCCTATACGGCGATGGTCGAGGTCTCGCCCAACCGCATCCTGCTGGCCTACGACCGCATGCCCTACGGCTGGATGCCGGTCCCGACCGAGTCGGACATCCGCAGCCGTATCCTGGCGGAGTACCCGATCGTCTCGCTCGCGCCCAACGCCTTCGTCTCGCCGGAGCGAGCGCATCTATGTGCTGGAACTGGACGTGGAGCGAGGCTAGTGGTTCGCCACATCGATGATGATGCCGTGCAGCATCGCGCTGGTGTGCGATGAACCGCCCATACGGAGCCAGACTACGTCGGTGGACTTCCGTGTGGCACAGCCTGGTGATCCACACATCGGCAGTTGTAGAATTCGGGGAAGGAGGTGATCGGGAGCAACGAGCGTGAGAGACGGAGTACCGACCTGGCGGAAGTGAAGCAGGCAGCGGGGCAAGGGTCCCGCCCGATGACTCTGTGTGAAGCAGTTTTCACAGGAGGCACAAGTCTCAGAAGTCTCAGGAGGAAACAGTAGAAATGGAACGCAACAAGAAGGTTTCTCGCCGACGTTTTCTGGAGATATCGGCTTTGTCAGCCACCGGGGCGGCGATAGCGGCCTGCGCACAGACGCCGGCCCCCACGGCCGGCTCAACGAGCCCGCCGGCGGCCGCGCCCACGACCGCGCCAACTATTGCGCCGGTGCCAACAGAAGGGCGCGGCGGCACGCTGGTCATCGGCTATGCCCAGAAGACTAGCTACGCCCACCTCTTGTGCCGGAGTTCAACGCCGGCAACACTGACATTGATTTGCGCCGGTGGCTTTCAGCGGCCTGGTGCAATATAGCCAGGACTACTCGGAATTCATCCCCGACTTGGCCGAGAGCTGGGAGTTCGATGGCAACAAAGCCATCTTCCACCTGCGCAAAGGCGTCAAGTGGCACGACGGCGAGCCCTTCACCTCGAAGGACTGCATGTTCACCTTCGGCCGGCTCGTGGGTCATCCCAACGTCGGGACCTGGAATGGGATCAAGAGTATTGCGGACTACATCGTCGGCATCAAGGACTTCTCCGAAGGCACGGCCGACGAGGTGACCGGCGTCTCGGCGCCTGATGACTATACGTTCATCATCGAGATGCCCAAGCCCTACCGCAACGCGTTACTCGAGCAGCTCAATGGGTTTGTGATCATGCCCGAGCATCTGCTGAGCAAGTACCCGGAAGATCAGTGGAAGGTGGATGCGCAGGGGCAACAGGGGCTGAAGAGCACCGACTACGCCAAGAAGCAGGGCATCGGCACCGGCCCCTTCCGCGTCAGCAACTACGTGCCCGATCAGATCGTCGAGTACGAGCCCTTCGATGATTACTGGGGGGGCAAGCCACAATTGGACAAGCTGGCCTTCGTCCCCTACACCGATCGCCTGGCCATGGCCGCGGCGGTGGAGACCGGCGAGTGTCACATCGCCATTCGGGCGCCCGAGTCGGAGATTGAGCGCTTCAAGAAGATGGATCACCTGCGCGTCGCGCCGCTGGCTGGGCCCTGTCCATATTCGGCATGTTTGTGCGCTCGGCCCAGCCCTACCTGGCCGACAAGCGCATCCGCCAGGCGTTCAACTACGCCCTCAACCGCGAGCGGTTGATCCAGGACATCTACTATGGCACGACCACGCCGCCGCCGGCGCCCTTCGTCTACGGCACGTATGGCGCCAGCCCCATCCTCGCGGGAGGCATGATATCGATAGTCGGCCGCGGGAGCCTCCACGACCTCCACCCGGATCCCGGATAGGGCAGCGGCGTCGAACCACTGTACCGCAGAGGAAACCGCTTGGATTACCGCTGAGTCCGGCGTGTCGATGCTCATGAGAAACGAGACGATTTCGGCGCTCTCCTCGCTCGCAAGGGCAGCAAGTTCGAACGTACGGGCTCCGCGGGGTCTGAAGTCCTCTTCATCGTGCTGCTGACACCACACCTTCGGTCTTCCCTCTTCGACGATCTGACAGCGAAGGACACACTCGAGGCCCCGCCGGTAGGCATCCCGCACGTTCCCGCGGCGAATTTCGTCGACAAACGCAAACTCTCGGTCCCCATCCACAATGCGTTTCAGCACACGCAGGATACCGATCATCGCTCCGTCGTTGAAGGTGATGTGGCACCGGTATCCACTCCTGTCCGGGAACGACTGGGGCCAGCCTCCGTTGTCGTACTGGGCCAAGAGCATGAAGTCCAGACCCCTCAGGCAGGCATCCCTATAACGTGTATCACCGGTCTCTCGATATGCGTGGGCAAGGAAGTGAACCTGCGAATGAGTGGCGCCGTTGTCGAATGTGGTGTTGGTACTTCCCTTGGCCCGTTCAAGCGCGGTCCCCTGGTCCTTCGTGAGAACAGCCCACATGTCGTAGTTCTTTGGCCACCCACCATTCGTGTTCTGATACAGAAGAACGTTTTCTGCGACATTGACGACGTCGGATACCGGATACCGGGACTGCCCTTGGCGGGGCAGAAACACGAGGTCGTCATCCCCGCGGTCATTCCAGTGGCGGGCACTGGAATGAAATCCCTCGATCCACGGTTCGTCGGAATCAGACGGCCTCTGCCAGGAGCGCGGCTCGGACTGACATGCTCCAAGCAACGTCACCGACAGCAATGTTGAGGAGCATACGAGGATGCTGAGACCTTGTGTGCGCGTCATTGCTCGGACTTCTGCCGCAACGGGTATTTCTTGATGACCAGGTACTTGAGGTCAGTCGCACCCGCATTGCGGATGCCGTGCTTAACCGAGGAAGGGCAGTAGAAACTCGTTAGTGGGCCAACCGTCTTGCGCTCGCCTCCCAGGATGAGCTCTGCAGTCCCCTCCAGGACGAAGAAGAATTCATCTTCGGGGTGCGTGTGTGGAGTATGCGTCGCCTCGTGCGGCCGGACAACGCTCATCTTGATCGTCCTCCCGTCCAGGAACTCCTTATCCACAAACCAGTACTGGTAGCCGGCGGCCGTAGACTCACATCCGGCAGTGGAGAACTCGTTGACACACTCCGCAAGTGAGAGCCGGGAAAGATCCTCCTGCGCCGATGTCTGAGCAGGGGCATGGAGCATGGCCCATGGGAGGAGCACCAAAAGAAACGCCCTGGTCATATGTAGCCCTGGGAATTGGCAAATGTCTCGTGGCGACAACGGCACCGGGGCCCGGGGAACCCGTGGAGCCTTAGCGGAGTCCTTTCATCTCGACCCAGTCCATGTCGTCAAACTCCTGGTTTTCGCCCCCCATTGCCCACACAAAGGAGTAGTTTCGTGTTCCGACCCCGGAGTGGATAGACCAGCTTGGAGAGATCACCGCCTGGCCACTTCGGACCATCAGGTGTTTCGTCTCAGCCGGTTCGCCGAGAAGATGCAGAACCACGGCATCCTCCGGGAGGTTGAAGTACATGTAGATCTCGGACCGCCGCTGGTGGGTATGGACCGGCATGGTGTTCCAGACGCTCCCCTCCTCGAGCTCGGTCAGCCCCATGACGAGCTGGCAGCTCCGGATGGCGCCGCCGTGAATGTATTTGTAGATGGTCCGTTTATTGGAGTCCTGCACTGACCCGAGCCGCGTGGGAGTGGCCTTTCCCACCGGCGCCAGGGTCGTCGGCCACTGGGCGTGCGCCGGGAAGCTCACAAAATAGAAACGCGCCGGCTTTTTTGGGTCATCACTCAGAAACACCACCTCTTTGGTCCCCCTTCCCACATAGAGCCCGTCCTTGTACCCGAGCGCGTTCGCCGTGCCATCGCACCGGACCGTGCCATTGCCGCCGATATTGATAATCCCAAGCTCGCGGCGTTCCAGGAAGTAGTCGGCGGCCATCTCTTTCTTGCTGCTGAGCAGCCGGAGTTCTCCCTTGACAGGTACGGCAGAGCCCGTGATGGAACGATCCACATCAGAGTAGACCGTTGGAATCTCATCAGGCGCGAAGAGGGAGTCCACGAGAAAATGTTTTCTGAGTGCATCCGTGTCCATGGTCCGGTAGGCAGCGGGATCAGGTGAATAACGTACATCCATAGCGAGTCCTCTCTCAGGTTAGTAGGATGAGCGATCTTGCAAAATTCTCCGCTGAAGAGCAAGGTCCGCTACTTCGTTTCGCGCAGAACGGTTAGGCGGAGGGGGGATCGGATTGAACGAGAGTAGCGCGAAAGGTAGGCCGCCCAGTCCTCTGATGTCCTGAAATCCCCACTCCGTGTCCAGCCAGCGCCCGCATAGTATGTAAACGGGGTACCCGGCTCGGTCTTCCCCAGTATCAGGTAGTGCAGGCTGTCCTCGACCAATCCGCTGAAGGTGGAAGAGGGAACGACAATGCCTGTTCCGAGATATCCGTTCGTGGTATCGGTCGTCGTGGCTCCCCAGAGGCTCAGCCAGCACTCCGACGTATCGCTCCGGGCTGTCGCCCCGGGGCGATCCACCAGACCACAGGCGATGACAAGTGTTTCGTCAACATCACCGCCCTGATAGGTAATATCAATCCTGTTCAGGTTGCTCCCGGCGTCGAGCGTGACGCGTTGCGTTTCACTGTAAAGGGCGTCGTCGACCCAGATACTGTCGTAGGTAAGTTCAAACTGGACCCGGAGTGGCCCGTTTGTTATAACCTGCGAGGCTGAAAACACGCCCGGCTGGTAGAGCTTTCCGTCTGACCAGAGCGCGGCACCACCGGCCCCGAGGCTCTTTCCTACGTGAAGAAGTCCGCCCCCTCTCCCCGGTCCACGTGATAGTTGTCCTTGCCCGGCGAGCTTCCTTCGCTTTCACGGTACCATTTCTGGACGATGAGGGAGCGGACGCGTTTGGTCCAGACGTCGATGCCGTTGTTCACCTCGCCTGCCAGAGCAGGCCCGTAGACCCGGAATGCGATGCGGTCGTTCTCCCATGCAAAATCCTCCCGGGGAAGGACGAATAGCCCATCAACCCGCGAGGCCACGGGCGGAATCGGAGGAACTTTGGAATGGACAAGAAACTCGCGCGACTGACCGGCACCAAGGTCGACCTGAACGAGAAGTTCCTCGCCGGTTGGCTGAACCGGCAATGCCACGCCCTCCGGAAAGGTCGTGACGGATATCGAAGCCGGATCGATGGATGAAAAGACCCCGCCGAGCTCGTCCCAGCGGAGCGCAACGATCTCTCCGGGGCGGGCATACGGCTCAGGGTTTGTCACCGCGAGTCGCAGAGTCTGGGCTACCGAGATCGTGGAAGCTGCCAGGACCAGCAACAGCAGAATTTGGATGCGCCACGGCATCCATACTGATTCACGTGAGGTGTCCATCAAGAACATTCCTTTCACTTCGACGAGCCCCGGGCCACCGGTCCTATCGCTGAATGCGGGCAGAACCCCCACGTGCGAAGGCCCGGACCTGTTCCACCGTTGCCATCGTCGTATCTCCGGGGAAAGTCGTGAGGAGTGCACCATGAGCCCAGCCCAGCCGAACGGCCTCCTCAGGGGGAACTCCCGTGAGGAGTCCGTAGAAGAGCCCGCTGGCAAATCCGTCGCCGCCTCCGACGCGGTCCAAGACATCCAGCTCGCACGTGGGTGCAGTATGCGTTTGGCCGTTGATCCATGCCACTGCACTCCAGCGGTGATGGTTTGTCGACTGCACTTCCCGAAGCGTCGTGGCGACAACCTTCACCTGGGGATGTTTTTTGACGACCCTGTCAATCATGCCGAGAAACACCCCTGCGTCAAGTGCGGATTTCTGTGCCACCTCCGGTCCCGCGACCCCGAGACCCTTCTGAAGATCCTCCTCGTTTCCGACCAGAACATCGACGATTTCGGCGATGCGGCTGATGACGTCAACCGCCTTCTTTTGACCGCCCCAGAGGTTCCAGAGCTTCTCGCGGAAGTTGAGATCGAAGCTCACGATTGCGCCTGATTCCTTGGCAGCCTTCATAGCCTCGAGAATCACCTCGCCGGTCGACGGGGAGAGCGCCGCAAAAATGCCTCCGCTGTGAAACCACCGCACCCCCCCTTGGAAGATCGCCTTCCAATCGAAATCTCCTGGCTGAAGCTGTGCAGCAGCCTCGTTCGAGCGGTTGTAAAACACCACAGGGGCTCTCACCCCCTGGCCCCTATCGCTGTAGACCGTGGCTATATTTGGACCGGTCACACCGTTATGAGGGAAGTGCTTGAAGAAGCCGGTCACACCCATTGCCCTGACCCGTTCTGCAACCAGTTGGCCGATAGGATAGTCCACCATCGCCGTCGCGATGCCGGTTCGGAGGCGAAAGCAGTCGGCGAGATTTGCCGCCACGTTGAACTCACCTCCGCTCACATGGATCGCACACGCGGTGGCCTTGCGAAACGGGATCACGCCGGGATCGAGGCGGTGCACCAGAGCACCCAGACTCACGAGATCCAGCGCCGCTTCCTTCCGAATGGTCAAACCTGAGCTCACGATTGTCTCCTCGGGTGGTATGTTTTAGGATGAAAAAGGGTCAGACCGCTGACGATACAGGATCTCTCCCGCCTTCGGGACATACAGGACGCCGTCCTCCTCTCGATCCTGCCACTCCTTCAGATCAATCGTTGCGGGATCGCAGTAACCCAGGTTGATTCGCCGGCAGGTTTCCTCAGCGATGCCGGTCGCCAACACGACATCCATCCGGGGCCGCTCTACGCCACCGTCGTAGGTCCCCACGCCCTTCACATGCGTCGAGTGAGCCAGGACTCCGCCCGGGATCTGGGCGAAGCGCTCCATCTGCCGAAGGAAATAGTCGCGGACGTGATATCCGATCCGCTCGATGATCGAGCCGTGTGTGACGGAGATCTCCCGGATATGCGGTGCATAGACGATCAGCTCCCCGCCATCAGCAACCACGGGTTCCAGCTTGTAGACGGCCTTTGCCCCCACCCAGAGGTCATCGTACATCGTGGGGGCGCACGAAAGAACGCGGTGAAAGGCTCGTGAAGTAGTCCTGATGTGGACGCGCTCGGAGAGATCTGCCGCACGAGACCAAGCATCTTCAGGGGTACCACAGAAAAGCCCCGCAAGTCCTCCTTCCCGCACAACGAGGCTCATGCACAGCCGTGGGACCTCAATCATCGACGCAGCCTCGTCGACGACGGCCCGAACGGCGGTGTCTTTCCTTCCAATGATCAGGGGGTTGGTGATGAGCGCGCCGAGCCAGTGAACATGTCGATGATGGCCTGGCCCGAGATCCCCGGGAAAAGGTATTTGTTCCCCCCGGAGAAACCGACAACCTCATGCGGGAATGTTGGGCCGACAATCACCAGGACGTCGTAGTCGAACACCCGTGTGTTGATGCTCACCGGCACGGATTCGGCTATACGCCCACCTGAGAGCTCTTGGCACCCGCTCAGCGGGGATTGTCCCGATCATCCGCAGTCGCTGAGGATCCTTCCACTCGTGGGTCCAAAGACGCGGGTGTTGGAGTAGCGCCTGGAGCGTTCGCCGGGAGAAAGCTCCAGACGCCGGTCAATGGCCGATTCTGACATGGGCGGGTGGGTACCCAGGGCAATGAGCAAGTCCAGCACGCCAGGGGGCTGGGCCAGCAGACGATAGAGCTCACGAAAGAGGATACCCATCGGGGCGCTGCGCGTGTGGTCAGGGATGATCGCCAGAACCCGTTTGCCGGCCAGACGCTCCCGGTCGACAAAATCCTCGATGATCTCCCTGATCTCGGTCTCACTCAGGAGGCCGTGCCGGTCTGGGTCGCTCATTGTGCCTGAAGATGCGTGTTGGGGGTTCACACACTCTCTCTCATGCCGAGTAGGTGGAGGATGCCGTAGCTCCGCCACGGCCAGTCCAGTTTGTATGAAAGAACGTTCCCCGCGGGGCATCCACACGCTCATACTGGTGCGCCCCAAAATAGTCTCGCTGCGCCTGCAGGAGATTGGCCGGCAGCCGGGCACTCCGCAGCCCGTCGTAGAAGGCGAGTGCCGTGGCATGTGCCGGGATCCAGACACCGTGCTCGACTGCCGTGGCAACGACGCGTCTCCATGCCTGCTGCGCGACCTTCAGCTTCTCCGCAAAAAAGGGATCAAACAGCAAGTTGGAGAGTGACGGATCCCGATCGAAGGCCTCGCGGATCTTCCCGAGGAAGGCCGAACGAATGATACAGCCCCCCCGCCAGAGCAGAGCGATGCCGCCATAGTTCAGCTTCCATCCGTACTCTTCTGCAGCCGCCCGCATGAGCATGTAGCCCTGTGCGTAGGATACCAGCTTGGAGGCGTAGAGGGCCTGCTCCAGATGGTTGAGGAACGTCTCCCGGTCGCCCGCAAATGCAGCGTTGGGCCCCCGCAGGATGCTAGAGGCACGCACTCGTTCATCTTTCATCGAGGAGAGGACCCGCCCGAAGACTGCTTCACCGATCAGGGTCAGAGGGGTGCCGAGGTCAAGCGCAGCGACGGCAGTCCACTTACCTGTCCCCTTCTGCCCGGCCGTGTCCAGAATCTTCTCAACCATCGGCTCTCCATCCGTGTCTTTGAAGGCCAGGATATCCCGCGTGATTTCGATGAGATAGCTATCGAGCTCCCCGGTATTCCACCGCTTGAAGACCTCGTGCATCTCCCCGGCTCCATGCCGAGCAATTCCCGCATCATCTGGTAGGACTCGCAGATCAGCTGCATGTCACCGTACTCGATGCCGTTGTGCACCATCTTAACAAAGTGGCCGGCACCGTCTGCGCCGACCCAGTCGCAGCAGGGAACGCCGTCGTCTACCTTCGCGGCGATGGACTGGAAGATAGGCTTGACATGCGCCCAAGCAGCAGAGGAGCCCCCAGGCATAATCGAAGGACCGCGCAATGCCCCCTCCTCGCCCCCAGAGACCCCGGTCCCGATATAAAGCAAGCCCTTGCTCTCAACACGACTGGTCTCTGTCGATTGTATCCGGAAAGTGGCTGTTTCCTCCATCAATGATAATGTCACCGGATTCCAGGTGTGGCAACAGGAGCTCAATGAACTCGTCCACTGGTTTTCCCGCCTTCACCATCAGCATCACGCGTCGTGGTTTCGCCAGGGAACGAACGAACTCCTCAATTGAACGTGTTCCAATGAGGTTCTTCCCCCTCCCACGACCGGAAAGGAAGGTGTCCACTTTTTCGACGGTTCGATTATACACGGCAACGGTAAACCCCTTGCTCTCCATGTTCAACACGAGGTTTTCCCCCATGACGGCCAGTCCAACCAGCCCAATATCTAGCCTTCCTCATCGAATACTCCTGTGGTTCATATGATACAATACGGTGCGACAAATCTTCTGGTCGCGGCCCAACACACCCTCCGTAGGCATCGAAGCCTCCGTCCACCGGGAGAACAATCCCCGTGACGAACGAGGATTGTGGTGAAAGGAGCCAGAGAGTCGCCCCGACGAGGTCGCTTGGCTCCCCGAAGCGTCCCATAGGCGTGTGCGCAAGAATCTTCTTCCCCCGTTCGGTCAACTCACCCGTTTCCCGCTCGGTAAGCAGAAACCGATTTTGCTCCGTCAGGAAGAACCCCGGAGCGATGGCGTTCACCCGGATCCCCGTGGAGTATTCCTGGGCAAGATGGACGGCAAGCCACTGGGTGAAGTTGCTGACCGCCGCCTTCGCCGCCGAGTAGGCCATGACCCGTGTCATCGGGCGGAAACTGGCCATGGAAGAGATATTGAGGATCACGCCACTGCCCTTCTCCGCCATCAATCTTCCAAACACCTGGGAGGGAAGAATCGTCCCAAGGAGGTTCAGATCGAGCACCGAGCGCAGGGCCTCCGGTGGGATGTCGAAGAACTGGAGTTCGGCGGAGGTTGTTGCCTGGGGGTGGTTACCGCCGGCGCCATTGACGAGCGCATCGACCCGCCCGACTCCTGGAGGATCTTCTCAGCTGCGGTCTGGAGCAGATCAGGATCCAGGACATCGGCACGCACGATGATGAGTCGGCCCCGGGTGCTGTCGATTTCTTTCAGGAGCGCTTCGGCACGCTGGGTATCCCGATCTATGACCGCGACGTTCGCCCGGCAGCCGACGAGAGCCTGCACCATCTCTCGGCCCAGGACCCCCATTCCGCCGGTCACGACGACAGTCCGGTCCGAAAAATTATAGGATTTGTAGAGCTCATGCTGGTTCATTCGTGCAGTTCCTCCTATCATGCGAACTCAGAACTTGGCAGGTTCAAGCTTCGGCACCAGGATTTGAAAGACCCCCAGGGCGACGACATAGGCAAGACCGGCGACGACAAACAGCGTCATGTAGCTTCCCGTCCACTCAAGCAACAGGCCAGCCGAGGTCGAGAAGAGCATGCCGCCGATCGAGCCGGCCATACCGCCAAATCCCACAATCGATCCGACGGCCTTGCGGGGAAACATGTCCGAAGCCGTCGTGAAAATGTTCGCCGACCAACCCTGGTGCGCCGCTGTGGCCAGGCCGAGGAGGGCAACGGCCATCCAGAGCTCTGAGGCCTGCGAGGCAAACATGATCGGGAGGACTGCCAGAGCGCAGATCAGCATGGCTGCTTCCGGCCCCTGTTGACATTCCACCCCCTCTTGATGAAGGCAGACGAAAAACCATCCCCCCCCGACACTCCCAACGTCTGCCAGCACATAGATAATGACAAGAGGAATCCCCAGGGTGTCCAGGGTCAGCCGGTAGTCTTGTAGAGGAATTTCGGCACCCAGTAGAGATAGAACCACCAGATGGGATCGGTCAAAAACTTCCCGATCGCAAATGCCCATGCCTGACGATACGAGATGAGCTTGAGCCAGGGGGATCTTCTCCGAAGGATCGGCCGGGTCGGCCTGAATATGCGCAAGCTCTGCTGCGGAGACTGTCTACTCCGCTCGGGAGCCTCGTAGAGAAACCACCAGAAAATGAGCCAGGAGAAGCCAATGGCACCTGTGACGATGAACGCCTCCTGCCATCCGTAGGTGAGCGTTATCCAGGGAACCACCAGCGGGGCGACCACCGCGCCGACGTTGGAGCCGGCATTGAAGATCCCCGTTGCCAGCGCACGTTCCTTCTTCGGGAACCACTCCGCCACAGTCTTGATCGCCGCCGGGAAATTCCCCGATTCTCCAAGCCCGAGCGCGAAGCGAAAACGCACCAAATCCAAAGGCCGACCGCGCCAGCGCATGTCCCATCGCCGCGATGCTCCAGAGGATCATCGCAATACTGTACCCCCTCTTGGTT
>CAVOVO010000006.1:0-337766 GCA_963699845.1 uncultured delta proteobacterium | reverse complement strand
CGCGTCAACAGCATGGCCGACGCCATCGATTACGTAAAGATCCTGACCCTCCCTCCGCTCAAAGGCAACCGCCTGAGCGTGGTCTCCCGATCGGGCGGACACGCCGTCATCGCGGCGGATGCCTGTGCCCACTACGGATTCGAGCTTCCGCCCTTTCCAGAATCGCTCCTCAAGACGGTCGAAAGCCGCTTCAGGGCCAAGGTGATCCGTCTCCAGAACCCCATGGACCTCGGGGATCTCTTTGAGCTCACCTTTTACCAGGAGATCGTGGAGGAGATGCTCAAGCGGGAAGATGTGGACGGCGTGCTGCTGGGACACGTCTATCGGCGCGGCTATGAGCAGGAGGATTCGCGTGAGCTCGTCCGGAACGTGGAGGCGCTTGTCACGACCTATCAAAAGCCGTTGCCACGGTGATCTTCACGGATGCGGTGGAAAAGGACTACCTGAAGCGCCATTCGAGCATTCCCATCTTCGAGGCGCCGGAAAGCGCCCTGCGGGCCTTTCACTTCTCCTACGGGTGGTCATCCAGGATCCTCTCCAGTGCCGAAAAGGCTCCCCCGTCCTCCATAGACTTGGATGGCGCGCGTCGGGATCGTCTTGCAGCCTGCGGGCCGAGGCTTCCTTTATCTCAACGAGGCCCTGGATCTCTTGAGGTGCTACGGGCTGAGGGTAGACCCTTATCGTCTTGCCTGCTCAACGGATAAGGCCGTCGCGGCCTGGCGCCAACTGGGGGGTGCGGTGGCCATGAAGCTGAACCGGCCCCACGTCTCCCACAAGACCGATGGGCGCAGTCAAGCTCGGTCTTGACACCGAAGCGGGTATCCTGGATAGTTTCCATGCCATGGCCGCCGCGGCCGGGACAGATGAGCCCATCGAGGTGCTCATCCAACCCATGTCCCCGCCCGGACGGGAGGTCATTATCGGCGGGAAGCGGGACCCGGTCTTTGGCCCGGTGATTCTCTTCGGCCTTGGGGGCGTTCTGGTCGAGGCCCTTGGGGACGTAGTGTGGCGGGTGGCGCCCATCGGGTCGAACGACGCCAGGCAAATGATCGGAAAGATCAAAGGAAAGAAGATCCTCGCCGGAATAAGGGGAGAGCCGCCCGCAGACATGGAGGCACTGGAGGACGCCCTCCTGCGCCTGTCTGCCTTGCTCATGGATTTCCCTGAGATTCGGGAGATCGACATCAACCCGGTCCGCGTCGCCAACAGGGGAGGCGGGGCCATCGCACTCGATGCCAGGGTCATATTGAACGGGAGGGCAGACGGATGTGGCCAAAGTGGTCGCTGCTGACGGATCTTTATCAGTTGACGATGGTCGGCGGGTACGTGCAACAGGGGAAACAGGACCAGTGGGCGAATTTCGACTATTTTTTCAGGAGAATCCCCGACGATGGCGGCTACTGTGTGGCGGCCGGCCTTGCCGATCTCATCGATTATGTCCGAAACCTCCACTTCAGTCCGGAAGACCTGGCCTACCTGGAAGGACTCAAGCTCTTTTCTGACGGGTTTCTTCGATACCTGGAGGACTTTGGATTCAAGGGGGACATCTGGGCCATTCCTGAAGGGAGCGTGATTTTTCCCCATGAGCCCTTGGTGCGGGTGACCGCCCCGCTGCCGGAGGCCCAGCTGATCGAGACGACGCTCCTCAACATCATGAATTTTCAGACGCTGATTGCCACCAAGGCCGCACGCGTGAGATGGGCTGCCGCAGGCGACCCGGTCATCGACTTCGGGCTGCGCCGCGCGCACGGCCCGGACGGGGGCCTCATGGCCTCACGGGCCGCCTACATCGGCGGGGCGGAAGGCACATCCAATGTCCTTGCCGGGAAGCTCTACGGGATCCCGGTCCGTGGGACGCACGCCCACTCATGGGTGGAAAGCTTTCCCACCGAGCTCGATTCATTCAGGGCATACGCGAAGGTGTACCCCGACTCCTGCCTGCTCCTTGCGGACACTTACGACACGCTGCGAAGCGGTGTTCCCAATGCCATCCGGGTCGGCCGGGAGCTGCGGGCCGGAGGCTACGAGCTCGTGGGCATCCGGCTTGACAGCGGCGATCTTGCCTACCTCAGCAAGGAGGCCCGACGGATGCTCGATGAAGCCGGTTTTCCCAAAGCCAAGATCGTCGCATCCAGTGATCTGGACGAGTGGATCATAGAGAGCCTCAAGAGCCAGGGGGCACGCATCGACATCTGGGGGGTGGGCACACGGCTCGTCACCTCCTATTCATGGCCCGCCCTCGGCGGCGTTTACAAGCTCACGGCACTGAACGAAGACGGCAGGCGGATGGTGCCGAAGATCAAGCGTTCCGACGACCCGGAGAAGATCACCAACCCGGGCCTCAAGCGGGTGGTTCGCATCTTTGACCCGAATGGGCAGATGAGAGGCGATGTGTTGTTTCTGGAAAGGGAGCAAATCAAGAAGGGGCGGGCCTTGAAGGTCTATCACCCCATGTACCCGCACGTGTTTAAGACCTACCCGAGGCAGTTTCGATTGCGTGAGCTCATGATCCGCGTGTTCCAGAAGGGCAGGGTGGTCTACGATTCCCCGAGTGCTCACGAGATCAGGGAAAACACGCTACGAAACCTCGATCAACTGAACCCTGCCTACAAGCGGTTTCACAACCCGCACCAGTACCATGTGAGCCTGAGCCCGCTGCTCTTTAAAATCAAACAACGGCTCCTGCGCCAGGCCGCCGCCGGTGAGACCACCACCTCCTCATCGTAAGGCAGAAGTGCGGCCGGCACCGAACCTGCTGATCCCAACTCGTCCTGGGTCATGTCCATCCATAAATCGGTGATCTCCGGATAGGACTTTTAGCATTCAGCCACCTTCTTTTTCTTAGCCTTGGCCGAGAGCTGATGGCTGACGGTGGCCACCCAAAAACAGTTGTTTTCCGGCTTGACAAAATGGGTTTTACACGTACAATTGTACCCATGAAAATAATTGCCGATACAAATACGTTTATTGCCGTTGCCTTAAACGAGCCGGAAAAGGGCAAAATAATTAAACTTACTGAAGGCCATGAATTGATTGCTCCTGATGTCTTGCCGTTTGAAATTGGGAATGCCTTGGCGGCAATGATGAAAAAGAACATTTTGAAAAAAGAAGAAGTTGAATCGGCGTGGGAGATCGTTCAACAAATACCGGTTGATCTGAGACATACCGATATAAAATCGGCATTGGGTATTGCGATTAAATTTAACCTCTACGCATACGATGCATATTTCTTAAAATGCGCTGAAAACCTTAATAGCCCATTGCTTACGCTTGACCGTGGAATGCAAAGGGTAGCACGGAAGATTGGAATCACGATTTTGGAGTAAATCATCATGAAAGTCTATACATATTCTGAAGCAAGACAGCGTCTTGCAGATGTTCTCAATATTGCCAGAAGTGAAGAGGTTGTTATCAAAAGGAGAGGCGGCGAAACCTTTTCCATAATTTTTAGGAAAAGTAAGAAATCACCATTTGATGTTCCAGGAATTAAAACCAAAGCAACAACAAAAGATATTCTTGCAGCAGTTAGAGAATCCAGGGAACGGTTTGCCGAACAAAACGTTGAAGATTGACGGGCAGGGAGCATCAAAAAAGACAGGATGAATTACGTTATCAACAAAGTAGTTGAAATCATAAGAGTCAAGAATTCCGAACTATGCCGAACGCTTGACGGCTATCCCGCTGGCGCTCCATAGCCGCAAGAGTTCGGCCCCACGCGATTTGGCATGAGAGCACGCCCGTTCTGGTATAATAGTCAGTAAGAAGGCAACGATGAGATTCGAATGGGACCCAAAGAAAGCGGCAAAGAACCCGAAGAAACATGGGGTCACATTTCAGCGAATGTTCCAGTTAAAGGAGAGCTGCTTACATACAATTAACTTCTCGAATTTTAATCCAAAAGGGGTCCAATTCCCCGCAGCTTGCTGCGTTAAAATTATTCGATTCGATGTTGGTTTTGATACCCCGCTGCTTGCGGCGGGGTTGTTCATTCCCCTCTTCGGGGGCGATGGTCGTGCGCGCAAAGGCATCCTCTTCGAGGACTTGGAGGAGGTGCTGAGCGGAGGTGTGCTCTTCCAAGTGGAAAAAGATAAGTGTTTTGAGTTGGTCTTCGAAGCTCATTTGCAAGAGTCTGTTTCCCCGTGACAGCAATGGCGGCATGTCGGTGATGGCCGTATCAATGGGCCGCAATAGTTGGTGGAAAGCCGCTGGTTTTCTTGGGCAGCGGAAAGGTTTCACGATGATTTTCATTTTGCAACTATTTCAAATCATTAAGGATTTACAAATTCTCTGCCCATGCCCTAATTGAAAAGTCAAGTAAAAATATGGTCTCAAGTTGTGGATTTTTCAATTTTTTAAAAAAACTTTCATGCAATTTTCTAACCGGAAATTGCTGAAAAATATTCTTTTATCAGCCGATTAGGGGATGTTGACAGAAATATGGGGTTTTTATATAATTTCGTATTCTAGTCAATTCGGTTTCGCGGACTCTAGGATGTGGCACTTTGATGTTTCTCTGTCATCGGATAAGCGCGGAACCCGAAATCGAGTTCGAGAACCAGCGGAAGAGAAAAAGCCCATGGATATCTTACACCAGTTAATCGACGCTTTTACGCATAAAGGATGGCTCAACCAGACAATCCGAATCAAACACCGTGATAGAAAATACCGCATATTTTGCAATGGGAGGGAATTCTCAGCCTACAGAATAAACGAGCACTGTGGTGTCTGTCACGGTTTTCCCGGATGGATTGTGTGTGTTGTCACCAATGATGAAGTCATAGACGATTCAATGATGTCTCATTTCGAATCGAGTGAACCCAGTGCGCACGAATGGTTGCATTGTATCGCTGACGACGATTTTGAACTAATTTGAGAGGTATTATATTAATTATGGATATCATTGTTGCCGGTTCACTCGCATATGACAGGATTATGGATTTCCACGGGTATTTTTCGGATCACATCCTCCCCGACAAGGTGCATGTCTTAAACGTTTGTTTCCAGGTAAACGGCATAACGGAGAAATTCGGCGGTACGGCAGGCAATATCGCTTACGCACTCACATTGTTGGGTGAAAAGCCCGAAATTTCCGCCACATTAGGTCAAGAAGACCATAAGTATCTTGAATGGCTAAGAAAGAATGGTATCGCTTCCGATAAGATCAAAATTATAAAGGATGAGTTCACTGCAAGCGCATACATCACCACCGACAAGGCAGACAATCAGATCACCGGGTTCAACCCGGGTGCTATGAACTATTCCTCCTCGCTGGAATTTGACAACCTCAACCCAAAGGAGACCATTGTTATTGTCTCGCCCGGTAATCTTGGGGATATGGTGAACTATCCTCGTCTCTGTAAGGCAAGAGGGATCGACTATATATTTGACCCTGGGCAGTCGATACCCATGCTGGAACCGGAAGACCTTGTCCAGGCCATAGATGGATGTCGAATTCTGATTTCAAATGATTATGAACTGGATCTGATTCTGAATAAGACCGGCCTAAAAAAAGAGGCCTTACTCGAGCACGCAAGGACGATTATTGTGACCATGGGCGAGCTTGGGTCACGGATATCCACGCTTAATGGTGAAATAAAGATCCCTGCGGCTAGAGCAAAGATTGTGCGGGACCCGACAGGCGCCGGGGATTCTTACAGGGGAGGGGTAATCAGTGGTCTTGTCCGTGGTAAGGATATCGAGGAGAGTGCCAGGATGGGCAGCGTATGTGCTTCCTTTTCCGTAGAGTGCTACGGGACTCAGGAATACACATTCACCCCCGAGGAGTTCAACGAGAGGCTTGCATTAAATCGATAGAGGAATCCTTTGACTCGCCCGTGCCTCTTACGGCTCAGGACTCCATCGGACTTGCCTGATTACTAGAAATAATCCTATTATCCCCCGTCAATAGAAATTGTATGCAACAAGGTATAGGTGTCAGGCCGTATACAGTTGACAACTGTGCCCTTTTTGCCATATGTCCCAACCACGGCTTTCACCCGATGAACGGGTGAAGGCGGCGTCAGACCAACCCACCTGGACGACGGGTGACGAGATTCGATAGGATGCGACAGGCTGGGGGGGAGTGGGGACGACCATAAATATATAAATAAATCATGAGTCGTGTTTGAGTCCAAAGCTGGCGGGAAGGCGGTTGGTTACTTATTTATTGGCGTCCCCGAGTCCCCCGAGTCCCCATGTCTCAATAAACCCACCCCAGGATTCCCATGCCGACGATATTACCTAATATGGCAATGGCGTAAAGGGTGCCGACGCTGATGATCTTGGCTTTCATGGATTTGAGACTGAGTACGACGATGGCGGCGACATAGAAATGAAAATAACCGAAGAAGAATATGAGCCACACGCCTCGGAAAGAGCGATTCCACCATTCGTACTCCCAGACCAGGTGGCCGCCCTTGTTCAGGAGGCACTCCACAAAGACGCAGAACGCCGCGTAGCCGACGGCCCAGAACCAGCGGTCGGGGATCCCGAAAATCTTGACCTCTTTGTCCTCGGAAAGGGTGTTATAGTAGATGATCCCAGAGATGGCGAACATGAACATGATCTCGATGTTCCAGCCCACCATGGTCCTGAGCGCCGTTTCACCGGGCGTGGTCCATAGTGCCGAGCGCTGGGTCAGATGGAACACCCAGCCGTTCCATGTCTCGTTGATGAAATCCATCCCGAAGACCGTCAGCCCGGCAAAGATGGCATTCCAGTTGCCGGTGGCCCTGGCCTTCTTCATTTCGTTTGTGTAGACATAGAAGACGAGGGCAAGAAGGGGAATCACATACCACTGAAGGGTGGAAAGATCCCTCAAGCCTTTGAGCGCCATTTGCGAAGCGGGTGTAGGCATTTCAGACCTCCATGTTTCCCTAATTCCCGTTCATTTTCGCCTGCGACGGATTTCGTTGACGGCTTTGTCCAGCCCCTCGAGAAAACGGGAGCGATCTCGTTTGTCAAACGGCGGGGGTCCTCCTGTAACCTCACCGAGCTCTCGCAACCCGGAGAGCAAATCGCGGGTTGCCAGCGCGGGGCCGATGTTGTCCTCGGTGAATGCCTTCCCGGTGGTGCCCGAGCACATAAGCGCCTTTCCGGACGCACCGGGCCGCCAGAGGGACGTCCCCTGTGATCACGATGTCATCCGCCTCCAGGTGCTCCACAATCCAGTCATCGGCTGCATCCAACCCCTGGTCGACCACCTTGAGGTTTACCCTGGCATGATCCGGGATCCGCATCCGCGACCCTGCGACCAGCGTGACGCTGAGCTTGTAGCGATCCGCCACCCGATAAATTTCCTGTTTCACGGGGCAGGCGTCGGCATCTACGAAGATGTGCAGCAATCTGTGGCTCCCGGTTCATTTTTTTCATCGGCGGCACAAACGGCCAAGCGATGTCCGGACTTACTCCCCGCCTCTTCTCAGCTTTCAGGGATGATCGCTTTCACACGGCCGACTACCCCACCTGACAGGCGCACCTTTATGCCGTGGGGGTGAGTGGACGAGTTGGTGAGGATCTCTTGGACGGTTCCTTCCGTCAGTCTCCCGGAACGCTGATCCTGTTTCTGCACGACCTGCACCCGGGCCCCCGGTTTGATGTCAGCGCGCTTTCTAGCGTCCATCCTGATTCACCATTGAAGATGTGGACAACGTGGGGTGAGTTTCATTTGAACTAATGGATACGTTTGTCAAACCCAGCCCACTCTTTTTCACGCAAAAGGTGCTTCTGGACCTTGCCGGTTGAGGTCTTCGGGAGGTCACCAAAAGCCACTGCCTTGGGGCGTTTGTAGGGGGCCATCCGTTCACGGGCGAAATCGATAATGTTCTGTTCGGTCAGATTGGCTCCGGGCCTTGGAACAACAAAGGCCTTTGGCACCTCGCCCCATTTTTCATCGGGGATGGCGATCACTGCCACTTCAAGCACGTCGGGATGTTCTGCAATAGCCGATTCAAGCTCAATGGAATAGATGTGTTCGCCGCCGCTGATGATCATGTCTTTCTTTCGGTCCCGGAGCTCTATGTAACCGTCCGGGTGCATGACGCCAAGGTCGCCGCTATGGAACCATCCCCCTTTGAAGGCCTCAGCCGTTGCCTCCGGCTGCCTGTAGTATCCTTGCATCATGCTGTTTCCGCGCATGACCACCTCGCCCAGGGTCGCTCCATCGGCGGGAACGTCCCGCATGGCGTCATCCACGACCCGCACGCGGTCGGATGTGACAAGGGGAACCCCCTGTCGTGCCTTTATCCTTGCCCGTTCATCTGCAGGGAGCGCGTTCCACTGGGGCTGCCAGTCGCAGAACGTATAGGGTCCGTAGGTTTCGGTAAGGCCGTATTGGTGGATGACTTCGATGCCGACCGCCTCAACCTGGCCAAGGAGGGTAGGTGACGGTGGGGCCCCGGCCGTGACGACCCGAACCTTGTGGGAAAGATGCGCCGCTTTGCCTGCCGGATGATTGATCAAAGCCGTCAAGACCGTGGGTGCGCCGCAAAAATGAGTGATCCTTTCCCGGTGGATCAAGTCCCAGACCGTTTCCGGATCGGGCCGGCGAAGACAGACTTGCACCCCACCGACGGCCGTAACCGCCCAGCTGCAACACCAGCCATTGCAGTGGAACATCGGCAGGGTCCAAAGGTAGCGGCTGTCATTGGCCAGATGCATCTCCAGTGCGACCCCCAGGGCCTGCAGGTAGGCGCCCCGGTGGCTGCACATGACGCCTTTGGGTTTCCCTGTGGTGCCGCTTGTGTAGTTGATGGAGATGAGGTCTTCTTCATCGGCGATGGCCCACTTGAGCGATTCATCGCTGCCGGACCGCAAAAATTCATGATAGTCGGGCAGATCCTGTTTTCTGCCCTCTTGGTCATCCAAGATGGTCACGATCATCTTTGATCCAGGTCTTTTCAGTACAGGCTCAACCAAATCAACGAATTGGGCGTCCACGAAGAGCGCCTTGGGCTCAGCGTGGTTGATGATATACTCGACCTCGGTTGCAGAAAGACGGATGTTGATGGGCACAAGGATCGCCCCTGCGAGTGGGACAGCGAAGTGGGCCTCGACCAGGGCGGGGACATTGGGCGCCAGGAATGCCACCCGATCGCCCTTATGAACGTCGGCCGCTATCAGGGCAGAAGCAAAGCGGTTCACTCTCCTCAGCAGCTGTGAATACGTATAGCGCTGGGAGCCGTAGACGACCGCTTCCCTATCTCCGAAGGCGGTGGCGCTTCGCTCAAGAAATGCCTGGGGTGTCAACTTCGTGGTCCATACGTTATCTTCCACCATCCGTAACCTCCATTGCCCCACGGGCGACTCGTCCGGGTCTCGGGGTGAGATGCCTTCATGCGACGGGGAATTCCAACTCGTTGACTGTCTTCCGCATCCGAAATGGCCGCACCCTTTCATGATTCGGCGGGTCCGGGGAACGGGGCCTGGTTTGATGCAATAAGAACAGGATCGTATCACAACATTCCAAACTTAGGCAAAAGGAAATACAGCAGTCAACCTCCTGGCCACCATCCTGCAATGCCTTTTCGCTTGAATCTCAAAAGCGTGGACTTGACAAAACCGGTGAAAATGACCGAGTCCTCGATTTAGTAAACATGATATGTTACACGGAAAGCACCATGGGCAGAGAGAAGGGATGGTTTTGTGCTGGGGGAAAGCCTTCATTTCCGTTTACGGCAATCCACCAAAAGGCTGAGGCTTTACAGACACACAGAGGCTAGTCCTGAAGCATGACGGAAAGCGAAGCATTGAACACACCTCCAAGACTCCGCGACTACCAGCGCCAATGCCTGACGGCAATCTTTGAACGCTATCAGGCGGGCGCCCGCCGTCAACTGGTCTGCCTCCCGACCGGCAGTGGAAAGACTGTCATTTTTGCCGAGTTCCCCCGCTACTTTAAGATGAAAAACCGAATGCTGGTGCTTGCCCATCGGGGGGAGCTACTGGACCAGGCCCGGGACAAGATCCGAGCCGCAAACCCGGACCTGCGTGTCGAGGTCGATCAGGCGGACAGGACCGCAGACCCTGATTGTGACGTCGTCGTGGCGAGTATCCCCACTCTGGGCCGCAGGGGATCGAGGAGGCTGAAACGTCTCGATCCGGACCGTTTCTTTCTCATTGTGGTTGACGAGGCCCACCATGCCATTGCCTCGACCTACAAGCGGGTGCTCGAACACTTCGGCGTATTCGGTCCGGAAACCCGAAAGCTGGTCGTAGGTTTCACGGCGACGCCCAAGAGGGGCGACGGGGTGGGCCTTGATGCCGTGTTTCAGGAAATTGTCTTTTCGCGGTCTCTTCCCGAGATGATCCAGACGGGGTTTCTCTCGCCTGTTGCAGGTTACAGGGTTGAGACGGAGACTGACCTTGCAAGCGTCAAGACGAGAATGGGCGACTTCGTGGCCTCCCAGCTCTCGCAGGCAGTCGATGTCGAAGCCCGAAACCAGATCATTGTCGAGATTTATCGTTCACATCTTGAAGGCAAACCAACCCTCTGCTTCTGTGTGGATGTCGCGCATGCACGCCATCTGGCTGCCGCCTTCAATCAGAACGGTATTCGCGCAGCGTCGGTGAGCGGGGACATGGATCGTTCACTTCGCACAAAGCTGCTCAATGATTTCGGTTCAGGAAAGATTCAAGTGCTTGCAAACTGCATGGTGCTCACCGAGGGCTATGACGAACCCGGGGTGGAAGGGATCATTCTTGCCCGTCCCACCAAGTCAGCGCTCTTATATACGCAGATGATCGGCAGAGGGACCCGCCTCCACCCAGGCAAGGACAATGTCACCATCATTGATATCGTGGATGTCACACGGGAACACCGGTTGACGACCCTTCCGAGCCTTTTCGGTCTTTCGGAGCATTTCGATCTCGAGGGCCGGACCACGGACGAAGTCGAAAAGGCCATGCAATGGGTAGAGCGAAACAGACCCTGGGTCTCCGTCGATAGGGCGACTTCGTTGACGGATCTCCGCTATCGCTGCACAAGGGCTGATCTGTTCGACCTTGACTTACCCCCGGAACTGGAAATGCACGCGGCCTATGCGTGGGTCGGTCTGGGGAGGGGCGGTTACCGGCTGGGGCTGACGCAGGGTCGTGCGGTTTTGGTCTCGCCCACCATTCTTGGGGGGTGGGACGTGCAGTTTCGTGAAAAGGGCAGGGAGGAGGCGCTCCTGAGCAGAGGCGAGCTCCTTTCCGCCATCTCGGAGGCCGAGGACTATGTGGCGCGCCGATTCAGTGACCTGCTGCCGCTGGTCCGACTGGATACGCGCTGGCGGCGGGCGCCGGCCACCGAGAAGCAGCTCAGAACACTCCGGGGCAGGAAGATTGAAGTGCCCAAAGGCATCACCAAGGGGCAGGCCAGTCACTTGATCGGGATGTTGTCCTGATCCCATGCGAACATGAGGATCTCAGGATTGGCGCGATCAGCACTGACAGGGAACAAGGGTCTTGGATCAGATTCCTTTTCGTAACCAAGACCTCTTTCCGATTTCTAGCACCCCTCCTCCATCTTGTCCACCAGCTTGATGAAGAACACGAGCCCCGCGACGACAATGGTCACTACGCCGATCAGCACGATCCCGAGCCCGAAGGAATAGCCCTGCCCCATGTACCCGATCGCCGTGGGCAGCGCGCCACCCCCAATGAGAAAGGCGGTCGGTGTGGTAAATGATGCGGCGATGCTGCGAAGATTGGGTTGAACGATTCGTGCGAGGGTTGCAAAACCCACCGTGAAATAGCATCCGAGCACAGCGGGTTGAAGAAAAATGATTACGATCAGCCACGGACCTGACACGGCGCCGAGCATGATGGTCGTGATCCCCGCAAGGAGCATGACCACAAAGATGAAACCGCTTTTCTCCGATACGGCCCATGAACCAGCCCGCCACAAAAGGCATGAATAGTCCGGATATCCTGGAAAGTCCCAGCAGGGTATTGGCCCAGTCCACGTCCAGCCCCCGCTCATTGACGAGAAATAGAGGGAGCATGGTGTAAAGGCCGATACTGCCACCCATGGCCAGGGCAAAGAGCACCACCATGATCCAGTAGGACCGCATGGAGATCACGATTTTGACAACGGCCGGCCGAGGGCGCATCCCCCGGAAACTCACCGCATCGGGCGAAGCGGCGAAAGGCCAATCCAACGACAAGGGTCACCGCCCCGAAAATGGCCAGGATGACCTGCCAGGAAACCCAGCCCAACATCAAGTTGGCGATCAGAGGACACAGGACAAGGCTCAAGGGGGGGGCCATCTGATGCACGGCCAAGGCCTTTCCCCAGTCATGGTTGCTCACCATGGCCGTGATGGTGGCAATGGCAGAGGGGATGTGAAGGCCGGCCGCCATTCCCAGCAATATGAGGCAAGCGCGGATGAACCATAGAATAGGAGCTGACGCTAAAGAGGACAAGCGCCAGACCGATCCCCAGGGTGGACAAAACCAGAGTGCCCTTGTGATGGACCCTGAAAGACAGAAACCCGGAACAGATCTGAGCCGCAAAAAAACCGAGCGAGATCATGAGAAACAGTGACCCTGCCTGGCTGTGAGTGATACCCAGCTCCTGCTCGATCGTTGGCATGAGCGGGGCAAAAATGAATCGGCCCAGAAAGCTCAAAAAGAAGAGGGCGGAGATAAAAAGTATGCGACCCAGGTTCGGCCTGAAGGGCTCAGGAATGGGGCATACCTTTTCAGACACATATGAATCCACGAGAACTCCTTTGCGGTTCGTCAGGGAATCGGGCACAACTTCAGACAACTCATACAGGCATGAGCCGGCCCGGGAATGACATCGGAGACCACTTGGGTCTTCTGGTTAGGTATAATTTTTAAAAATAAGATGGAGAGCGCTCATTGACAAGGCCTGTAAATTCAGGCGAAATGCAAACTTCTCCCTTATCTCGGGAAAAGATGGCCGGGGGACATCTCAGGGAGTGCGGCAGGTTGCCAGGGAAGACAGGGACTGCCCGGTTGAAGTTGGTTGAGTGATGAAACTCATTGGAACTCACATGAACCCCAAAACGAAGGACGCATAGGAGTATTCTCTGAAGATCGTTCTGGTAACCTTTGGTTCCCGCGGTGATGTGCAGCCCATGATGGCCCTTTCAGTGGCCTTGAAATCGGTTGGACACGAGGTCCTTTTGGCTGCTCCTCCTGAAAAGGCGTTGTGGGCTGCGGAAATGAAGTGCCCGTTTCGGCCCCTGGGGGGCAATTTCACGGCCTTTGTCGACACCATGCGGGACGCACACTCCCTGCATTCTGCGATTCGCTTTTCAACTCATATGCGAAAGGAATTAATGGCCCAATTCGACCTCTTGCCTGCGATGATCAAAGGTGCGGATCTTGTGGTTGGGGCGTCTCTGACCTTCGCCCTTTCTACCGTGGCTGAGTCCATGGACATTCCTTACCGCTTTGTGGCATTCACCCCGCAGCTCCTGCCATCAAGCCATCACCCATTTCTGCTCTTCAAACATAACGGGCTTCCCGGCTGGTACAACCGTTTGACATGGGAGGCGGTCAGGGTGCTTGATCAATTCAACCTGACCCTGCTTATCAACCGGAAGCGGAGGGAAATGGGCCTTGGGCCGGTCGGGAACCTGTGGCGCCACATACTGGGGAAGCGCGTGATTGTGGCTTCCGACAAAGGGATTGCCGAAGTGCCGCCGGATGTGGACGTGGATTACAGACAGACGGGTTACCTGCACCTGGATCAGCCCGATTTCTCCTCGGCTGCGCTGGAGGCCTTCCTGAATGACGGCCCTCCGCCTGTGTATGCGGGCTTTGGAAGCATGCCCGCTCGGGATCAGGCAAGCATGGTCCCACTGGTCGTGGATGCCATCCGATCGATCGGGCAGCGGGTGGTCGTGGGGAAGTTCTGGGACAGCCCATCCCCATCATCCGCAGGAAGGGATGTGTTTCTTATTAGGGGATATCCTCACCTGAAGCTCTTTCCGAGGATGGCAGCGGTGATTCATCACGGCGGTGCGGGGACGACCGCCACGAGTGCGGTGAGTGGGGTCCCCCAGGTCGTCATTCCCCACGTCCTTGATCAGTACTATTGGGGACATCGCGTGTACGAATCCCGCCTGGGTCCAAGACCTATTTGGCGGAGCCGATTGAGCGCCAGAAAACTGAAAGAGGCGCTCGAACGCTGCCTTGGAGATCATGAGATCCGGGAAAGGGTCGCCATGGTCTCGAAGGGGATCCATCGGCATAAGAGCCTGGAAATGACCGTCGAGGCGTTGATCCGCACAGCCGCTTAGACAAGTGAAGCCGGAAATCTTGATCCTTTTGAAGTATTAGCGTTTTTTCTGGTTTCCGGCCGAAAGGCTCAGGCCTTGTGGGGTGGGCTATGCTGCAGCCCACATAACCCGCGATGGGAAGGGATGTTCTTGGCGTTCAGGAGATGGCCATACCTCTTAAGCCCTCATGATCCATTTTGGACACTGGTAGAAATCTATTTCCCGCTGCATCGCGGGATAACGGCCGCAATTGAAATAACGCCAGTAAAAGGATCCATAGCTCTGGCATCTCTTTTTTTCTTTATCCAGAAAGGGGCACCGAATGGTCCTGCAGCAAATGCTGCAGCCTCCGCACGATTCACCGTAAGCCCACTTGGGGTTGATCCGTACGGACGAACGATCGGGTCCACTCATGGGCGGCGCGGTCCAAGAGAATGACGGAATCGATCGTCCGCGAAGAAACAGGTAAAAAAGGTAATACGAGTAGAGGATCATGGGCACAGCAAAGCGAAGATACTTCCAAAACCGATAGTCGCCGAAAAACCAGTAGCAGAAAAGGGGGGACAGGACAAAACAACCCACAACCGTTGTCACAGAAAGACCGGCGCAGAAAACAAAGAAAAACCGGGTTGCAGCCCATCCCAGTTTCCTGAGATTAGGATACGCCGAGGCTTTGAACCGGATTATATCTCTAACTTGGGATTCGATAAGGTTCATGGTTTTTCCTTCGTACTCGCGAATGGGAACGGATAGGACATCGGGTCCGCCGAACCCCCTTGCAATCGCACGGCAAAAGCTATCTGGGACAAGTCATCTGATTCCGATGCCTTGGTCATCCAGGGAGAACGGCCGTCAGCGCTTTTTAAACCATATTTATGCCCCCATTAAGCCGCAATTTCAAGTCAAATCTCCCAAACCCTGCTCGCCCCAGCGTGGGAGGTCCTGGGCCGCGTTGCAGTCCATATTACCGCGAGCGGAAGGGATATTCTTGACGGCACCGAACAAAGGCGTTAGCGTCGAAGAAAGAACACGTCCTCGGTGCTCACAGGGCGCCTTTTGGAATCCCGGGGAAATGCCAATTCAAGGGGGTGTGCGTCATGGATGATCTTCGAATGGCGGTGGTGGGTATCGGCGCGACAGGAGCAGTTCTGGCCGCGGCCCTGCTCAGCGGGAACCCGGATGTGATTCTTGTGGATCCAAGGCCCGGGCTGGGAGAATCGCTTCGAAAAAATGGCATCAGGATATCAGGACAGCTCAATTATCAGGTCCCTGTCCGTCATTTCTTTGATCGCATTGGGAGCGTGAAGGAAATGAACCCAAACCTCATCTTCCTGGCCACAAAGACATTTCATCTGGACAGGGTCCTCGACGAACTGAAAGGGTTGTTCCAGCCAGGGACCAGGATTGTGAGCACGCACAATGGGCTTGGGACGGAGGATGTCATTGCAGAGAAATTCGGTGTGGAAAGCGCGTTCCGAATGTCCCTCAACTTTGGTGTCTCCATTAAGGGAGATGGGGAGGTGGAAACGGCCTTTTTTAACAGACCGAACCACCTTGGGAGCCTGGTTCCGGAAAACAGGTCAATCGGCCTTCGGATCGCGGAAATCTTCACCGAGGAAGGATTGGATACGGCGTTTGTGGACGACATTAAGCTCTACGTGTGGAAAAAGATGATCATGAAATGCACCATGGCCTCCATCTGCGCGGTGACGGACAAGACCATCAAAGAGGCACTGGATTTTCCTCCTACCCGGGAAATTGCCGATGCCTGCTTCAAGGAAGCCCTGGCTGTGGCCAAGGCAAAAGGCTACGACCTGGGCGAAGATTACCTCAAACAGGCTTTGGGGTATCTTGAGAAGGTTGGCGTGCACAAGGATTCGATGTGCTTCGACATCACCAACCGGACGCGCACCGAAATCGACTTCCTGGGAGGGAAGGTCGCGGCATACGGGAGAGAGGTTGGCGTACCGACCCCCTTTTATCTGACCATGGCAAACCTGGTCAAGGCGTTGGAGGACAACTACTTGAAAAAGTAGCCCGGTAAGACCTCGTCAGGAACATCCCTCTCCGTTGGAGGAGAGGTTAAATCGAAGAGACCAAGGAGCAAGATATGCATTACTACGACGTCCAGTCCATCAACGCAAGAAAACCGGCAGCAGGCGTTGAGATGCGGGTGATTTCGGGTGAGCGGATGATGATGGTCTTTTTCGCCATGGAAGCGGGCGCCGAGGTCCCCGAGCACGCGCACCCCCACGAGCAGATGGGGACCGTGATCAAAGGGTCCGTCGAGCTGACGATCGGCCGGGAGACCCAAAAAGTGAGTGAAGGGGGGGCCTATCTCATTCCGTCAGGGGTGGCCCACCGCGCGAAGTGCCTCGAAAACGGGACGGAGGTGCTGGACCTCTTTTCGCCGCCTCGGGAGGAGTACAGATAAAAGATAGGCGCACGGCGCACGGCGTAAGGCGCACGGGGGAGAACAGATAAAAGATAGGCGCAACGGCGCACGGCGTAAGGTGCACGGGGGAGTACAGATAAGAGATAGGCGCACGGCGAACGGTGCATGGGGAAAACCGAAGACAGGGTCGATGACGGCAAGGTCAGTCGAGATAGTACTCGATGGTCGAGACCACGCGGACGGTCTTGTTGATTTCGCTCTCCTCCATGATGCCGGGGGCGCGGTCCCTGGGGAGAATCACGAAGACGCCCTGATTGGCCTGCCGTATCCCCGCCACCTTGCTGCCCGAATCCCTGGCGAACTGCTCAGCGGCCTCACGACCACTGGCCGTGGCCTCGGCGATCATCTCCGGTTTGATCTCGTTGAGACCTGTGAAGAGATAGGTTGGGCCGTCGCCGGGCCCTCCCGTGGAAGACAGCACCACCCCTGCATCCACCAGTTCACCGATGGCCTGACTCGCCTTGTCGATGAGGGTCGGGTCGGAACTCCGCACCATCAATGTCTGCGAAATGATGTAGCGGCTTCGGGTCTCCCCGCTTCGATAGGGGTTTGCGAGGATGTCCGTCACATCCAGCCGTCTGGACCTGGGCGGCATCGGCGAGGGATCCCCTGTCGCTTGAGGAAGTCCAGAATGACCTCCTTGCTTTCCTTGATGCGCATCTGGGCCTTCTTGAGATCGTCGTCCGTCGACACGAACCGGATGGGCCAAAGGGCCACGTCCGCGGTCACATCGCGCTCCGACACGCCCTTGACCGTGACATATCGATCCCCTGTTCGAAGGTGTATGATCCCTCGACCCACGTGCCACCCGCCCATGGCGATGCCCACGGCCAGGATCAAAGCACAGATGAGATATTCGAATCTTTTCATGGTGTGATCTCCACACGGTTTGGCGACCATTGGCATCTCCTCATCATCTTGTTTTTCGAGATACTCGAGCAGTTGGGACCCCCCGTAGATCAGATCGCTCTCGATGCCTTCTCTGGCGCGCACGCCATCCCGCTCGCTCAACGCATCGAGGACCTGGAGGTGGTAGTGTTTTTCCACGGTGTCCTGCGAAGCGGGCGGATAGATCAGGTTCAGGGAAGGGCCGATCTGGAGCCACAGGATCTCCAGCAAAGCAAGGAGAAGCGGCATTTCCGCAGCCTTGCACAGCTCGAAATGAAAGGCCTGGTTCCTGGCCAGTGCCTCTTTGTAGTTCCCTGATGTCTTGGCTTTTGCCAGCGCTCCATGGATGCGTTTCAGCCCCTCGATCTTCCCCGTGCTGATCTTTTCGGCTGCCTGCTCAGCCGCGAGCCCTTCAAGGGTGATCCTGAGGGTCCGAACCTCAAGGTAGCGCGCCTTTGTGAGGACCGGGACCGTGACCGAGTGCGCCGGCTTCATCTCAAGTGCATGAGACGAGACCAGCTGCAACAATGCCTCTCTCACCGGGGTGGGGCTGGTCCCCATCTGTCTGGCGAGCTCTCTAATTCCTATCTTTTCGCCGGGGCGGAATTGGCCCTTCATGAGGGCATCCTTTATCCCTTCGTAGGCCCGGGTCGTAAGGTTTTCTCGGTGCAGTTTCTGGATTTCAAAATTCAATTCTTATGCCTCCACGGAAATCCTTTTCCGCCGGCGGACTTGCCGCAAAAGTATGGGTTGACTTCAAAAAATGTAAGATGATATATCATATTCAGTTCAATCCTGTCAATCCGGACGAGACGGAGCGCTCGGTGAAATCGGTCGCAAAATCAAAATCTGGCCCTGGAATCGAAGTTTTGGAACTGCCGATCCCCAAGCCGTCAGAGGGGGAGGCCCTGGTGAAGGTGGAAAGGGTCGGGATCTGCGGGAGTGATCTCCATATCTACGAATGGACGCCGGGTTATGAGTTCTTGAGCCCATATTTTCCGTTAGTCCTGGGGCATGAATTCGCCGGAGAGGTCGTGGAGGTCCACGGAGGTCGGGAAGGCCTTTTTCGACCCGGGGACAAGGTCACCAGTGAGACAGGAAAGATGTGCGGCAGATGCTTCTACTGCAAACAGGGTCAAGGGATCCTTTGTGAGGAACGCGTCCGCCACGGCCGTATCGGCCTCGAGAGAAATGGCGCCATGGCGGAATATGTCGTTGTGCCGCTCGAATCCCTTCACCACGTGCCGCCGGGCGTGGGTCTGGAAGAGGCGGCCATGGCCGAACCTGCGGCGGTGGCCCTTGGGGCCGTGCAACGCGCCCGCCTCTGTCCGGGCGATATGGTCGTGATCTTCGGTCCCGGGCCCATCGGGTTGCTGATTCTCCAGATGTGCCGGGCCCTGGGTGCTGGGTCCATCATGATGGTGGGGCAGGAAGCGGATCGCCACCGTTTGAAGGTCGCCGTGGACCTGGGGGCGGATGAGGTTTTCGTGGGAGACAGCAAGGCCTTGGTCCTGAAGAGCAAGGACTTGACGGAAGGGAAGGGGGTCGCGGTGGTTTTCGAGGCCAGCGGCGCCGTGTCTGCCGCCGTGTCTGGGTTGGAGATGCTCAGAAAGGGTGGCGAGCTGATCCTGGTGGGGATTTACAGAGAGGCCATTCCGATGGATGGCACCCACCATCTGGTCCGTCAAATGAAAACGGTCAAAGGGAGCTACGGGGGCGCATCACTCGATTGGGACAGGGTCTTGAGGCTCATGGCTTCCCGGAAGCTGAACCTCAGACCAATGATTTCGGAGGTCATTCCGCTTGAACGCGCCCAGGAGGCCTTTGAAATCGCCGGGAAGAAAGACGCGCTCAAGCTTTTCCTAAACCCTATCAATTGACAGGAGGAATGAGCATGATCATCGATGCCCACGCCCACCTTTGGAATGAAGACTGGCTTCCGGACTCTTTTTGGGAGGGGATGGCAAAAAGAGTCTGTGCGGTGCGAAAACGCACGACCGGCGAAGTGCTGACCACCGAGGCGGTGAGAAAAGACCTGTTTCAACGATACTGGGACCCGGATGGCAGCGTCCTGATCGCGGAGATGGACGAGGCGGGCATTGACAAGACCATCATCGCCGCGCTGGATCTTGGCATCGAGCTGGGTGAGGCCAATGTCCCCGTAGAACCAATGAACGAAATCCATGCGGAAGTGTCAAGCCGCTATCCCGATCGTATCGTCTCCTATGTGGGCGTGGACCCCCGCAGACCGAATGCCGTCGAGATCCTGGACCGCGGGGTGCGACGCTGGGGAATGAAAGGGTTGAAGCTTCACCCCGCATCGGGCTTCTATCCCAATGACCCCCTCTGCTATCCGCTTTACGAAAAGGCGTCTGAGCTATCCATTCCCGTCCTTTTTCACACGGGAGCGACCGTTCCCCCTTTCCGGAACAAATACGCCCAACCCATCCACCTGGACGATGTGTCCCTGGACTTTCCGGATCTGACCATCATCGCCGCCCACATGGGGTTCGGCTGGTGGCATGAGCTTGCCTCCATGATCTCCAAGCGCACCAATCTGATTACAGACATATCGGGCTGGCAGCAGAATGCCATGCGCGATTATCCGACTTTCGTTCGAACACTACGCGAGATGATGTATCTGGTTGGGGCCGACAACATGCTTTTCGGCACCGACGGGCCGGCATTTCGACTGTACAATCTGCCGAACAAGAAATGGGTGAGCCTCATCCGCAGCCTTCCCAAGGAAGCCCCGGAAGGCATCCAGTTTACGGAATCCGAGATCGAGCTTCTCCTTGGCAAGAGCGCAGAGCGTCATCTAAAGCTTTAGTCGGATGCCCTGGAAGCGTCTTTCGGAAGACTGGTAGATGGTCTTGTATCGCTTTCCGCTCCAGTCCTTTCATCCATGCGCCATCTTTAAGACATAGGGACAACGGTTCCGATTCTCTTTGGTTTTCGAGAAAATGTTGCTGCAAGAAAGGAGGTGACAGAGGGATAGAGGAGAATACCCTGTGAGTTTGTCCCTTGGACCTGACCATTATCAAGGAAGGAGGAAGAAATGAAGGGATCAAAGGTTCGTATGCATCAATGGGTGGTGTTGTCTTTTCTCCTAATGATCTTCATGGCATGGGTGCCCTTTCCGGCGCATGGGGCCGATGTGATAAAGGTGGGCGTACTTCTCCCCCTCAGTGGGCCATTGGCTTACGAGGGAGGCGAGGTATTCAAAGGTTTTGAAGTGGCCCGTGTTGAGCAGAATAGCAAAGGGGGCCTTTTCGGAAAACAGATCGAGTTTGTCAAGGGCGATGCCGTGGATGCCAAGGCTGCTGTAAGTGAAGCCGAAAGGCTTATCACGGTAGAGGGCGTGAAGATCATTATGGGAACCTTTTCCAGTGTCAGGGCCCTCGCAGCATCCACCGTGGCGGAAAGAAACAAGGTCATCTACTGGGAGACAGGCTCTGTCGCCGATAACATCACCGGGCGGGGATACCAGTATCTGTTTCGGACTCAACCGGAGGCCTCCAAACTGGCGCGGGCTGCGGCCCGATTTGGCACGGTCACCGCTGCTGAAATGCTGAACATCCCAATAAATACATTCAAGGTGGCGGTGATCGGCGAAGACTCATCGTACGGGAAATCCGTCAGTGAAACCGTGAAAAAGGCCGTTGAGGAAGTTGGGGCCAAGCTGGTTGCCTACGAGTTCTACGATGCAAACACCAAAGACCTCTCCTCCCTCATTCTCAGGCTCAAAGCCGCGGGTCCCGATTCGCTTATCCCGACCTGCTATGTGAATGATGCCATTTTGTTGCACAGGCAGATGAAACAGCTCGATTTTAACGTGAAAGTCTTTGTTGGCACAGGGGTCGGGCACAACACCGGGAAGTTGAAGGATGCGGTCAGCGACGACGTCAACGGTGTGATCTGCTCCGGATGGCCCAGTCTGACCATCAACCCGGACTACGCCAAGGGACTGAACAATTTCATATCGGAATACAAGAAGGTCTGGAAGGAAGACATTGGTTCGCCCCATCCCTTTGGCAATTATTCAGGCGCCTGGGTCCTTTGGAGGGTGATGGAAAAGGCAGGGGCGGCCGATCCTGAGGCCATTCGAAAGGCGGCCCTCGCCATGGACGAGCCTGAGGGGTTTATGCCGATCGGCTGGGCCGTAAAATTCGCAGGACCAAACGAACCAAACGCCGGCCAGAACATCAGGCCCGACTGGTTTGTGGAACAGTGGCAAAAGGGGAGCCTTTACACCATTTGGCCCCCGAAGGCCATGGCCAAGGGGATCAAGGTGATCATGCCTTTCCCGAAATGGAGTGAAAGATAGAGAAGGCTCGGTGAATCGCGGAGAGGGGAATGGCTTCTCGTCCTTCATTTCCCTTTCCAAATCCCCGACTCGGACAAGCCGCAACCAAATCGGTTGTCAAGTTTCGGTTTTCAGGGCTGCTCCCAGAACCCTGAACCCCGAACCCTAGAATTGTGACCGTTTTGCGCGCAATGTTATCGCTAAGGCGCTAACATATCCCGCAGCAAAGGCAGGGGAGCATATGTGGCCCATTATTCTTCAGGTCATCATCAATGGCCTGCTTCTCGGGGGGATTTACGCCCTGGTCGCCATCGGTCTCACCCTGATTTTTGGGGTGGTCCGGATCATCAATTTCGCACAGGGCGAATTCCTGATGATCGGGATGTTTGCATCCTTTTGGCTCTTCCACCTGTTCGGCATTGATCCCTATCTCTCCATCCTGCTCGTAGCGCCCGCCGTGTTCCTTTTTGGCGTGCTGACAGAAAGGGTGATCATCAAGCCCCTTTTGAACGCGCCCAGCAACAGCCTCGTCTTCGCTACCTTTGGTCTGTCCATTGTCTTACAAAACGGCGCCCTCCTCTTGTGGAAATCCGATCCACGGGCGGTTGACACATCCTATTCCAATGCCGTGATCCTGCTTGGCGGGCTGGTGATCAATGTCCCAAGGCTGGTGGTCTTGGCAGCCACGGTTGCCATCGTGATCGGTCTCTATTTCTTCTTGAAGCGCACGTATTGGGGAAAGGCCCTGACCGCCGTTGCCCAGGATAGGGACGCGGCGACCCTCATGGGGGTGAACATTCAGAAGGTGTACATGGTGGCCTTTGGTCTGGGCGTGGGGCTGGAGGCCTTGGCGGGTTCGCTTCTGCTGCCGATCTATTCCGCCGTCCCCTCCGTAGGTTTCGGATTCGCCATCATCGCGTTTGTGGTGGTCGTGCTGGGTGGAATGGGCGACATGTTCGGTGCCTTTCTGGCGGGGTTGATCATTGGTCTGGTGGAGGCCTTCAGTGGGTTTTTCATCAGCCCCCAACTGCAGGGAGCGATTTACTATGTGATCTTCGTGGTCGTTTTGGTCCTTCGACCGCAGGGATTGATGGGCAAGATCGGTGCTCAAGAGATGGGATTCAAATGAATGATCCAGGCAGAACAATGAAACGCGTTGGCAGCGGACATCTCTCCTTGTTCCTCCTCCTCATCGTCCTGGCCGTCCTGCCTTTGATCGTGCGCAACCCTTACTTTGTCCACATCCTCATTACGTTCTTTTTCTACGCGTTCCTGGCATTGGCGTGGAACATCATCGGGGGCTACGGGGGACAGCTCTCCCTCGGGCATGGCGTCTTCTATGGCTTGGGGGCCTACACCTCCACCCTGCTGTTCGTTCACTTCGGTCTTTCTCCCTGGCTGGGGATGCTTGCCGGCGGGTTCGTCGCCATGTTGGCGTCGATTGTCATCGGATATCCCTGTTTCAGGCTCCACGGCCCCTTTTTCGCCATGAGCACACTGGCCGTGCTGGAGGTGTTCAGGATACTCACCGTCTACTTCAGCGATCTCACTGGCGGCTCGGAGGGGATCAGTATTCCGATCACCGTTGGGTTCGCGAATTTGATATTCCAGAGCAAGATGGGATACCTCTACATCATGATTGGTCTTTTCCTAGGGGCAGCCGTCGTTTCCAAGTTCATCGAGAAGTCCAAATTTGGTTACGCGCTGCTTGCTTTGCGGGAAGATGAGGATACCGCTGAATCGACGGGTGTGAACGTGACGTTCACGAAAGTGAAGGCCATGATGCTCAGCGCCTTCCTCACCGCCATCGCCGGGAGCTTCCACGCGCAATATATCCTTTATATCGATCCCAGCGGTGAGTTTGGCCTGGGCCATTCGGTCCTCATGCCCATCATGGCCATCCTGGGCGGGGTGGGAACCGTCATGGGGCCCATATTGGGCGCTGCCTTTCTCGTGCCCTTGCAGGAATTCCTCAGGGGATGGCTGGGAGGGCAATTTCACGGGCTTCATCTTTTCATCTACGGACTGCTGTTGATCGTGGTGGTCATTTTTCTGCCCAATGGCATCTTGAAATGGATCAAAGGATGGTTTTCCAAAACCCCCGGAGCAGTGGTCAGCCGGTCGCCAGAACCGCCGGACCTTGAAACGCGTCAGGAAGACCTCTACTTCCGAGTGGAAACATCCAATGAAGAGAAAGCCAAGACCGAGGATTCCATCATACTGAAAACGCAAGGGCTCTCCATCAGTTTTGGCGGCCTGATGGCTGTCAATCGCCTTGATGTTGAAATCAGACGGGGCCGGATTGTGGGTCTCATCGGCCCGAACGGTGCGGGCAAGACCACTTTTTTCAACATCATCTCCGGCTTCTTGAAACCGGACGCAGGAATCGTAGCGTATGACGGGACGGATGTGACCGATCTTAGGCCGGCACACAAACTCTGCCGCAAAGGCATCGGTCGCACATTTCAAATCGTGAAGCCCTTCGGCAATATCACCGCGCTCGAAAATGTGATGATCGGTTTGTTTTCGCGCTTGGATTCTGAGAAGGAGGCCAGGGAACATGCACTTGGGGTCTTGGAGTTTGTGGGCCTCTATCACAAGAAGGATCATATCGCCAAGGGACTGACCCTCGAGGACCGAAAAAGGCTTGAGCTGGGTAGGGCGTTGGCCACGCGTCCCCGCCTGCTTCTCCTCGATGAGATCATGGCGGGCCTGAATCCCAGAGAGACGGCCGAGGCAATCCAGCTCATAGAGAAGGTTCGTGAACAAGGCATTACCGTCATTCTGATCGAGCACATCATGCAGGTCGTCATGAATCTCTCTGACCGAGTCATTATTCTCCACCACGGCCAGAAGATCGCCGAAGGACCGCCGCGCGAGATCGCATCCGACGAGAAGGTGATCAAGGCCTATCTGGGAGAGGAATATGTCATTGCTTGAGTTGAAGGAGATCGACGTCGCTCACGGCGATGTTCAAGTCTTGTGGGGTGTTTCTCTCAATGTGAAGGAGAAGGAAATCGTCAGCGTTGTAGGAGCAAATGCTGCAGGGAAAAGTACGATCTTGAATACCATTTCCGGGCTAAACGCCTGCAGAAAAGGGAGCCTGCGTTTTCTTGATAAGCCCATCAATGAATTGGCCCCCCACGATCGAGTCCCGCTGGGGTTGATTCAGATTCCCGAAGGCCGAAAGGTTTTTCCCTACATGACCGTCATGGGCAATCTTGAGATGGGTTCCTTCAACGCCAGGGCAAGGGGCCGGAAAGAGGACAACGTCCGCAAGGTGTTCTCACTTTTTCCTGTGCTCGCGCAGAGAAAAGACCAACTGGCCCGGACACTGAGCGGTGGTGAACAGCAGATGCTCGCCATTGGGAGAGGCCTCATGGCGGAGCCGAGGCTGTTGATGATGGATGAGCCGTCTCTTGGACTTGCGCCCATTGTGGTCAAAGTCATTTTCGAAACCATCAAGTCCATTCATCTCCAGGGAATCACCGTGCTCTTGGTTGAACAGAATGTGAAGCAGAGCCTGGAGCTCTCTCACCGGGGATATGCGCTTGAGAATGGGAGGATCGTCCTTGAAGGGACGGGAGCGGCACTATTGAAGGACAGCCACTTGCGAACGGCCTACTTGGGGCTTTAGTTAGGTTCGAACTGTTCCGCAGAAAGGGATGGTTCTCGCAAAGCCACAAAATCCCGAAGGGCCGAAACCCAAGCCCTTGGCGTTCTTTGCGTCTGGCGAGAAAGAGGTAGGAGGTAAGGATGCGTTTCAAAGATAAAGTTGCGATAGTGACCGGCGGGGCCTCGGGAATCGGCGCGGCCACCGTGAGATCCCTGTTGTCGGAAGGGGCGAAGGTGGTGGCGGCTGACACAAATGGTGCGGCCCTGGAGGGGATGGAAGAAACACTCAAGGCTTTCAAGGCTTCAATTCTGACATTGAACGTTAACGTTGCGTCGGAAGAAGATGTCAAACAGATGATCGAAAGGACCGTTTCCCGCTTCGGTGGGATCGACATGCTGGTCAACAGCGCGGGGATCTCTCCCAAGCACAAGGGGAAAAAACTGAATCTTTGGGAGATGCCGGTTTCCGAGTGGGACCAGGTCATGGCCGTAAACATCCGCGGCGTGTTTTTATGCTGCCATGAAGCGGTTCCGAGAATGATTGAGCGAGGAGGGGGGGCGATCGTCAATCTGTCCTCTTTGGCGGCCAAGGTGGGATCGGTCATCACGGGGTGTCACTACGTGATCTCCAAGGCCGGCGTGGTGGGGTTGACCAAAATCCTCGCCCGTGAGGTGGCGGAATACCATATCCGGGTCAACGCGGTGGCACCGGGAAGAATCGATACGCCCATGATCTGGGACGTGCCGCCGGAGGTCAACGAGCGCTACAAGGAAAGCATTCCACTCAAACGGCTCGGATCGCCTGAAGATGTCTCCGACGGGATCGTCTTTCTGCTTTCCGACAAGGCCGCCTACATTACAGGCCAGGTCCTGGATATCAACGGCGGGCTCGGAATATACTATTAACTGCTGCTGAAAAGAAATGGAGGTCGTTATGAAGGTCGGTCATCGACTGGCAGAGCTCCTCGTGGAGTATGGGATCGAATATGTCTTTGGCGTGCCCGGCGGGCAGACGCTGTCGCTTTATGAAGGAATCATGAAACAGAATGGGAAAATCCGCCATGTGCTGATGCGGGATGAGCGTAGCGCCGGCTTTGCGGCAGACGCCCATGCACGGATTACGGGAAAGACCGGTGTGTGTGATGCCACGGTAGGTCCAGGGGCAACCAACCTGGTTTCACCCCTCGCAGAGGCCTACAATGCTTCCATCCCGGTCTTGGCCATCATCTCGGACATCTCCAGGGCGTGGGAACACAGACGGACCAGGGGAAACGCATCCCAGGCCATGAAGCAGCTGGAGATTTTTTCCACCATCAGCAAGTGGCAGACGACCTTGAATGAGCCCGCTGCCCTGGAGGACGTGGTCGATGCTGCTTTCCGCGTTGCAACCACCGGCAAGCCGGGGCCGGTGGTCCTGTCCATCCCGGAAGACGTTTTCTGGGCCGACGCGGCCGAGCCGAAGTCTGTGGATCGGAGCCGGGGGGCCATCTTCCCTCGTCACCGGATCGGGCCCGATCCAGAAGCGGTGAAGCGGGCAAAGGATGCGATCCTTCAGATCACGTAAACCGGTTCTCCTGGTTGGCGGCGGGGCATTGATCTCCAATGCGGGGGAGGAGGTGCGCGCCCTGGCCGAGCACCTTGATTCGCCCGTGTGCACCACCATCACCGGCAAGGGCATCATTGAAGAAACCCATCCGCTGGTTTTCGGGGTCTGCGGTTCCATGGCCAACCCCATCGCAAACCAGGTCATTGGAGAGGCCGATCTGGTCGTATTTGTGGGGACCAAGGCCGGACAGTTGGCGACCTTCGGCTACGACATGCCAAAACCCGGGGTCCCGACGATTCATGTGGACGTGGATCCCGAGGAGATCGGTCGAAATTTTCCGGACAGTCTTCCCGTGGTTTCCGATGCCCGTCTGGCAATCCGAGACCTGCTTGGCCTGCTCGGCAAAGATCGGCCCCAAACCGATTGGCGGAAAGACCAACTGGCGAAGATGCGCGAAGATTGGCACAGGTCGGCGGCTGACAAGAAGGGCAAGGACGGCGATCCGATGAAACCCCAGGCCATCATGGATGTGGTCAACCGAATGGTCACCGAGGAAGATATGATCGTCTGCGACGCAAGTCTCGCCTCTGGCTGGGCCGCTGCCTACTGCCGGATGCCGAGACCCGGGCGCCGGTTTCTAGCCCCCCGGGGCCTTGCAGGACTCGGTTGGGGGGCCCCCGCTGCCATCGGAGCCGCCCTGGCAACCGGCAAGAAGCAGCGGATCTTGCTCTTTGCCGGGGATGGGGGGTTTGCCTATTCGGTCCAGGAGCTGGCGGTCATGGCAAGACTTGCGCTTCCCGTGGTCACGATTCTGTTCAACAACGACACCCTGGCCTGGATCAAGCATGTGGAGAAGAACAGATTCAAAGACGGCTTCATCTCCACGGACTTCCGCCACATCGACTTCGCAATGGTCGCAAGGGGATTTGGTGCCAGGGCCTACACGGTAGAGACGCTGGATGCGCTTCAATCAGCGCTTGAAAAAGAAAAGGCCCCCAATGGCCCTGCGGTCATCGATATGTTTACGGACCAATGGGAGACGCCGGTCCTTCGGTTTTCGTCCTCAGGGGGCGGGAAAGGGCAAAGCGAATAGGGCACGGGGCATAAGAAATCGAGGGCAGGGATGGGTGCCCGGAGAACAGCCCCATTGAATCGCAAGGACTGTCTCCGGGCTCGCCCTGGCTACTTCTTCGTGTAATCGTACCAGCCCATCTTGGTCTTTTCACCGTAGTGGCCTTTGATGAATTTATCCACGACGCTGGGTGATGGCCGGTCGGCCGGATCGCCGGTCTGCCTGAACTTGCCCATGGAAATGGTGTAGCTCAGGTCTATGCCGGTGAGATCCATGAGCCGGAACGGACCCATGGGGTGCCCGGCGCCAAACACGCAGGCCTTGTCGATATCCTCGGCTGTGGCCACCCCCATGTCCAGCATCCACAAGGCCTCTTGACTGATGACCTTGAAGATCCGGTTCAGAAGGAAGCCCTCCACCTCTTTCTTGATGATTACCGGCACCTTGTCCAGTCGCTCGCAGAGCTTAAAGGAGATGTCCGCGGTTTCGTCCGAGACATGGGGCCCCTTGACCACTTCCACCAGCTTCATGACCAGCGCCGGGTTGAAAAAGTGGAGGTTCACCACCTTTGACGGACGGGACGTCGCGTCTGCGACGAGGGAGCTCACAAAGGTGGAGCTGTTGGTGGCCAAAATGGCATGTTTCGGCGCGATCTTGTCGAGCGCGGCAAAGAGCTTGCGTTTGACGTCCAGGACTTCGATGACGGCTTCGATCACATAGTCTGCGTCCTTGACCGCCTCTTCCATGTTGTTTGTAAAGGAAATCCTCTGGCGGGCGGCCTTGGCCTCTTCTGCCGTCAATTTCTGTTTTTCCACGCGGCCGGGGAGATAGGTGTCCGCGAACTTCTCGGCCTTCTTGAGTATCTCATCGCTCACGTCCGTGCAGACCACCTTGTAGCCGCGGATGGCGCTGAGAAGGGAAATCTGATGGCCCATGTTTCCAGCCCCAATCACAGCAATGTTTTTCACATCATCAATGTTCATTTGTAGCCTCCTTTTAATGTTTGCTCGTTTGACTCACCTGTGACGCTCGGCCAGTGTCCAAGTGTCACAAGGCAAGACAGGGTCGTCCTCTGTCATGTAAATGCCGCTGCCATAATGGCTCTCAGTCCACCAGTTGATTACCAGAAGGACGGTTCACAGGTCAAGCCGCATGTGTCAATGGATTTGGATCTTCCCCTTGTTCACAACACCCCGGGCGTCTCCCAACCCTGAGCTCGGTCTTGGCTTGTAAAATCTGGCCTTGTTCCCCGCGTCCTTCGCCCCGTTGAAATCGATCCCATATATCGTCTGGGCTTCCCGCACCGCCCGTCTCCTTATTGCCTTCCCGTCCGTGAGCCCTATTCGGGTTCGCTCTGAAAGAAGGGTCCCGATCACTCCGATGGATCATTTCACGAAAAAGCGGTCGAAGTACGTGGATGGATCGGTGACGGCGATTCCGTCCCGGTCATAGGTCCGGCGTAGTTTCGCCACAATCTGCGTTGACTTCTTGGGCCGCAATCGTTTGTGTAATATAGAAGAGACGGTGAAATCTCATCCTCCGTCAGCTTGGCCTCGATAAGCTCTTCGATCACCCCTTCTTTGACGATCGCAAAATCGACCTCCCTCCCTTCTTTGTCGCGGATGTAGCGCAATTCGCATTTGTAGCCGTCACGATCTTCCAGAAAGTGCAACCGTTTGAGCAGAGAGGTCGCCACCAGGTTTTCAAAACGCGCGCCATCGTCTCCAATGACGTCTCCGTTGTCGAAAAAATAGATCTTTGGAGGCTTCAGAACAGCCCTGGGCAAAGACTTGGTGAAATGGCCTCACGACGAAAACGAGATACATTCGCTCAAGGATTTCGATCCACGATTTGGCCGTGTTCGGAGAGATCTCGAGATCGGATGCCAAATTGGAGAGAACCACAAGACCGCCCACCCTGTGACGCAGGCCGTCCAGAAACAGGCTCAGGAGCTGGATGTTTCGGACGGGCTCAAGGTCGCGGATGTCCTCCCTCAACACCCTGTCGAAACGCTCCCTGCGCCATCGGCGTGCCTCCCGTTCGTCTCCTTCCAGAAACGGCTCGGGGAACCCCCCAACCGTCATGAGACGGTGAAAGGCATCTTCCCGCGAAAGGGACACCGGAATTTCGTCCAGGGTGAAAGGGTGAAGGCAAGGCTATTTTGCAGTACGAAGAAAAATGGCCAAGCCTCTGCCCGTTCCGATCTAATCAATCCGGCACGGCCGCTCCGACTGGTGGCAGATGCGTTTGATCATGCCATCGAGAAGCAAGATACTCCTGGAAATGACTTTTGCGGTTTTTCCAAAACCCGTCCGGAACCCCTAATACCATTTCCAGCTCAATAGACATTGGGCCGGCTTCATTGCCGCGGGATCAAATCCCCGCCGCGCATCGGCCTCGGCCCGGGGGACATAAGGCCACCCGATCTCCTGGGCATGCCGGAGAATGGTCGCCTGGACCGTTTTCCATCCAAATACTGGCCGCCCTTCCGCTATATTCAAGAGATCCCGAAAGGCCAAAACCGCCAGCGGCCGTTTCTTGGTCTCGCGCAAGAGATGGAAGAAATCGTTTTCCAGTAATGTTTTAGGATCCTGCGGGCCGAATGAATCGAAATGTCCGCTTCATTGTGGAAGGCCGACATTGAAAAAACCGGACGTTTAAAAAGGAAATCCAACGCCTTGATGGCGAACGGGCAGTGGGTCAGTTCCATGGCCCGGTTTTTTCCTGCTTGGTAAAGATTTGGGATGGCTTATCAGAGCGTCTACAGGGAGCGGGGACGAAAGGAAAAGAAGGACTCGGAAGGATCGTTAGGTGTCTGGGACGGTTTCAGGGCTCAACATCTTTCCCCCTGTCATCGGTCTTGGATAGCACCAAGCTCGCGATCGCAGAAGACGCCATGATTCCAAAGAGGACCTTGTCTTGGATGCGCACATACCACTCAGGGGCACCAACCCCCCAGCCCAATACCACACCCGTGAAAAGAAAAAGAAGGGTGTTGATCAACAGGCCCACGGTAAGACCCTGGACCACAAGTAACGCTTTGGACGCATGCATTATGAGTGTTCTTCTCGGTGACAAAATATGACCTCCAATCTGCATTTGTAGATCACCATTTCATCAAGCACCCTTGCCTCCCAGCCTGTGGGTTGTGGCATGCATTCCCCACAGTCGCCTTTGGCCGGGTCCCGATAGATCCCGATCTGAATATCCAGGGCGCCGTCAGGGGCTTGTCTGCGGTGATAGATGCACCCACAGTCAAGGATATAGAACATGAGGCCGGTCGCCTCCGGGAATGCGTCAAATATCTTCTCGGCCAGCCACTCCGCCGTCTTGGACTGGAAGTGGATAAAGTCTGTTTGGTCTCTCCGAAGGGACCAAGCGTTTTGCTTGCTCATGTGAGCTCCTTACACCCTGTCAATCGGCAAGATTCATCCTGATCTCAAGGCCCACGTTCCTGCAAACCCGCTCATGGCATTTTTTGACCCAGCTCCCGCACGGATGCTTTTCTATCTCTGAATCGGTCAATGGCCCATCATCCTTAACCCCCAGACAGCCATCTCTTTGGAGAGGAATGGGAAAAGCGAGAAAGGCATGCCATTCACCTTATCCGATGCCTTTACCAAATAGAGTCAACGTTAGGTGCCTTCTTGAAAATTTTCTTTGGGTGGCGTTTTTTCGCGAAAACAGGTCAGGAGGTATTCGCCGGCCAGGGGGGCGTTTGGTTTACAAGTCCCGGATCATCCTGCCAATTGTTGATACCAAGGGAACTATCTGATTCTGACAGACGTCAAATATGACTTCTGCGTCAATATCGAAATAGTGATGGCTGATAATGTCCCTCATGCCCTTAATCTTTTTCCATTCGATCTCCGGAAACCGATCCATGAGTTCGCCAAGCGTTATTTTATCGAGATTCTTGACACTTTCCCCAATAGCGATCAGTTGCATACAGATGGCGTCAAGTTTCTCCATCCCGGCTTCGGAGTTTGTGAAATCCTCAACTGACTGTATAGATTCGAATCTTCTTAAGACCTTTTCAGCGGCCCCGTTGATCTGTGTCAGGATTTCGTGAACCAATTCCGTATCATACATAGATGGCTTCTCTATCGATTCTCTTTTTCAAGAAAGGATTCATTTTCTCCCGGTATCGGACCAGATCCACCCGGCAGTTGAGCTGCTCCTCCAGGTCCTGTTTTATTGCTATGAGATTGAACATATCCGGCTTTGACAGGAAGACGACCACATCAATATCGCTCCCTTCATGCATCACCCCCCGAGCGATAGAGCCGAAGAGGCCAATCCGCACAATGTCGTATTCCTTTCCCTTCCTATCTCTCAGCATTTTCAAGGCACGAATCACATTTTCTCTATTCATCGGTTTCCATTTGCCAAGGTTGTTCAGAATCAAACGCAGAAAAATTTTCTTAACACGGAGTTCATGCGGATAGCCAGGCAAAAACGGCCGGAACAGGCGTGAAACTGATCCCCTCCGTGTACAAGGCCAGGATCTGGCACCGCTATTCTGACCACGGAGGAGGCTTCGGCTTAAGGGGATGCGTCAGTACTTTCCCCCGTGCGCTTCTTTCACCTTGGCCCGGTCGATGTCCCCCTCAGAGGTCTTGGGCAGTCCATCCACGAAAACCACGAACTTGGGCTTTTTGTAACGGGCGATTTTTGAGGCCACAAAATCGATCAAGACCTGCGGGTCCAGGGACTTTCCCTGTTTGAGGACACACACCGCCTTGATGGCCTCGCCCCACTGTCGGTCCGGGACGCCGATGACGCTCACCTCGGCGATGTCCTCGTGGGACAGGATGACCTTTTCCACCTCAGCGGGGTAGACGTTCTCCCCGCCCGGCTTGATGAGCTCCTTTTCAGCCTTCCGCTTCACATACCAGAGATAGCCGTCTTCATCGAAGCGCCCGATGTCTCCCGTGTGGTGCCAGCCGTTTCGAAAGGTGTAGCGATTGTCCTCCTCCCTGCCCCAGTAGCCCAAGAAAACCGTGGGACCGCGCACGCAGATTTCGCCTGGCGAGCCCACGGGCACCTCCTGGTCATGGTCGTCGAAAAGGGCGACTTTGCACACGTGCGTGGGTCGTCCGGCGCTTCCCGGTCTTTCTTCCATGGGGCCCCCTGTGACCATCAGGGCCTCTGTCTGGCCAAACCCGGTCATGAAAGCGGTGTTGGGGGCGATCTCTTTGAACCGCCTGATGTTGTCCGGGTGGTCGAGCCCTCTTACCACCCGGAGGCTTGTCAGGTCAACACCACCGCCGAGCTCATCGTATTTGTCTATGATGGTCTTCAGGATAGGGGCAAAGTTGAAAAAGGTGGTGCCCTTTTCCTTCTCGATGAGTCGGAGGGTGCGCTCCGCGTCGAATCGGTCGAGCAGGACGTTTTTCCCGCCGGCGTGCATCGTGGTCATGGCCTGGGCAAGGCCCGCGATGTGAAAGAGCGGCAGGATGCAGATGTGGCAGTCCTCCGGCCCGATGCCATGGCCGATCATCATCTGGAGGCTTATGTGGAAGATGTTCCCCTGGCTGAGAAGGGCGCCGCGCGGACGGCCCGCCACCGCGGCCGTGTGGATGATGACAAACCCCGTGTCCGAAGGAAGATCGATGTCCTCCTGGGTCTCCGAGTCGTCGCATAGAGCTCTTCAAAGGCATGGAAACCCGTCGGGGACGTCTCCGCCGCCGATGGCATAGCATTTCTCGATGGACGCGACCTTGCCCCGGGCCGCTTCGATGTTCTTCTGAAAGTCCGGACCCGCAAAGACAAACCTGGGCGTGCAGTCACCCAAGACGTATTCCATCTCATCCTGCTGAAACCGCCAGTTGACGGGGAGGAGGATCGCCCCCATTTTTGCTGCGGCCCCGTAGAGGATCATGAATTCGTCGGAGTTTTGCGCTATGATTCCGAGTCGATCGCCCTTCCGAATGCCCGTTTTCAGAAGTCCGGCCGCGAGCGCGTCGCATTTTTGCTTATACGCCCGATAGGTCAACCGTTTATCGTGAAAGACGATGCAGTCCCTCTCAGGGTAAAGGGCGGCGTTGCGGCATATGAAATCGTAGACGGTGTAGTCTCTAAGTCCCATTTCGCTCACCTCATCGTTGTGGAGAACAGACACGATTGAAAATCATTGAACGATTGGCCGCTCTGCGGGCCATGGAAGATCGCACCGCTTGACTTAGCGCCCTGGTCCGTGACTTCTCTGCCATTCGCGCATGAATTGAAAGAGGAACCGCAGTATATCGAATACAGAATATCCAATGTAGAAGTTAAGATCTCCGGGAAATGACTTCGATATTCATCATTCGATTCTTGACTTGGTTGCGGCCATGTGCCTGGGTTAGAATAAGCATGCGCTTCACTGGTGAACGAGTCTCATGCCCGGATAGGGGACCTGAAAATAGGGGATCGTGCTTCCGTCCAGGCTGCCGATGAAGGCGGTCTTCCGCCCCTCCCAGCCGAAGCAGATGTTTGAGGGGCGTTTCAGGACCTCGCCAATCGGGTCCTCGATGACCATAACCAGGTCCCTGTCCGGGGAGATGTAGCCGACCGCATTCCAGGCAGGGAAGGTCACCCAGAGGTTTCCGGCTTCATCGAAGGCGATCCCGTCCGGAAAGCCCAGCGGACCCAGAAAGGACGGACCGTAGACCTCTCTTTCCTTCAGCGTGCCGTCGTCTCCGATCCTGAAACGCAGGATATCTCGCTTTGTGGACTCGGCCACATAGAGATAACGCTCCTCCTGATCAACCGCCACGCCGTTTGCAAAATAGATCCCTTCTGCGACGATTCTGGCGCTGCCGTTTTCGATCAGGACCACGAGCCATCCGGGGCAGGCGCTTGAAGGGCCTCATCGAGATTTTCGCGATCGGTGGAATTGGAGACCCAAAGTCTGCCTCTCGAATCCGCAAAAGGGAAATTCGGGCGTCGGGATGCTTTTCCCGTCGGCTTCGGTCGCGATCACCCTGTGTCGGCCGTCCTGCGAGAGGCTTTGCACTTCACCGTTTCCGATGTTGGCGACGATGCAGTGGCCTTCCCGGTCCACGCAGATCCCATTGGGCACGCCCCCCACGTCTCCGAAAAAGGAGGTTTCCCCGGTTCGGTCAATCCTTGCGCACTGGCCTCGCGCGTCGGCGGTCAGGATGGTCCCGTCTTTGAGCACCATGACGCCCTCAGGCCTGATCACGCCGCTGCCGATGGTCCGCACCTCTGAAATGATCATTGGCCCATCTCCATTCCAATGTTCCGCTCCGTTCCGCGGGCGCAAGGGCAGGCCCGCAAACGTCCAGGTCACTTCCACTTCCGGTCAAAGCCGTTTAGAAAGCAGACCTCTTCGAAAGCCCTCTTGGGCACGAAGTGCTGACCGGTCTCATCCCGCCAGTACTTGAAGTCTCCGTCCTTCAACGGGACGACCTTCGGGGTTTCCGCCGGGAAACCGAGAGCGATCACTGAGTCTGCTTCATATGTTTCGGGGAGCCCGAGGATTTGAGCAGGCCTTGACACGGTCAAAGGACCTCAACCAGGTGGCACCCAGGCCATAGGCGCATGCCCCCATGAGGATGGTCTGAACCGCGGCCCCCACATCCCTGACCGTTTCGGCGATGGCCAGGTTTTTGTCCTGTGCCACCAGGATGTGTGCGGTGGGCTCCTGGCCGGGCCCGGCTGTCCCGCACCAGCCAGGTAGGCGGCGAACTTTTCGGTCTCAAAAATCTTCTTGCAGAGTGAGGGTTCGTTGGCGGCGATGAAGACGAGGGGTTGCTTGTTTCCCGCGGATGGGCATAACCGGGCGGCATCAACCAACTTGGCCAGGATCCCTGAGTCGACCGGGTCCTGCTTGAACTTTCGGACAGTCCTGCGGAGCTCAATCATCTTGTGAAATGCCTCTTTCATGATGTGTTTCCTCCTTGCATGATTTCATTGGCCCACTCAATCCATCTTTCCGACAGGGCGGCCCGACGCACCCTCCGACGCGCTTGCGCCCGATCGGTCAGGTTTTCCTGTCATGACGGATCAACCACAGACGCCTGCCCTTCGTGGACTCAGACAAGCTTAAGTCATACCCCGTGGGATTTCAAGTCCCGCGATTCCTTGACAGGGGCACCCCCGGTTATAGAAAACAGGCGGCAAGAGCAAAAACGCCCGCGGAGAAACTCTTTTTCGCAGAGGAGATAAACAGGGCGAATCATGGCAGACATTTTGTGTTTTTCCAGAAACAGATGTACCAGTGTCGAGCAGATCGATGAGCGGACCATGAGGTCTTGCTGCCGTATTCAGGATCCGCTCATGGATGCGTTCGTGGAGATTCAGGTGAAACTCCCTGATCTGGAGATTGCAGCCGCCTTCGGGAAGATCCAGCGATCCGCCGAAGGATCGCACACGGACATCTCTGTTGAACCGCTTCGGGATGTTGTGGGCGTTCGGATTGGGCCCGGGCTGAAGAAGATCATAAAGGGGATGCTGGGAAAATCGGCGGTCCACAAACAATTGATTTTTATGCTGGAAGAATGCTGTGGCGCGGTGATCCTCACCTTCACCAAGGACGTATTGCTCAGCGCCCCGAAGGATAAGTTGGCTGAAAAAGACTTTTTCGAGAACATCGTGAGGTCAAACCCAAGGCTCTACAACAGCTGCGCCGCCTTTGCACCGGGCAGTCCCCTCGTGGAAGGGATCGATCCGCAGCGGTAATGAGGTGGCCGTTTGCGGCCAACGGGTTTGACGGATCAAAAAGACATGTTCAAATTCATACGAAACAAACTGGTAAGCATTTACAGAAAAGACCCGGATACCTTGGTGGCCCATGGCCTCCTGGAGGATGACATTTACGGTTTGGAGGTCGATGTGGCCCTTGCGTCTGCCCGACCTGGAGATCGTTTCCGTTGGCGGCAAATGGAAAAGGGCGGAGAATTCGGAATGTCATCGGGCCGTTCCCTTTTTGCAGGAAGCCATCGGGTTTCGCATGGATGACGGTTTCACCCAAAGGGTCCAAAAAACGGTCGGGCGGATGGCATGCCGGCACTTTGCCGATATTCTCCTCGAGTGCTGCTATGCGGCCAGGGATGCGGCCACGATGCTCAGCAGGGGAAACGGAAACGAGAACGAGCGGCTGGCCTTGAATCGCCTCTCCCTCGCCCACAGGGCTCCCGAATCAACAGGGGCACGCGCTGAACAAAGGGGGCCTTCTCCTTCCATCGCCGGCAACGTGAAGACCGGCGGGGGAATGGTCATCGATCTTCACGTCCACACGTTCCCTGCGTCCCCTTGCAGTGCGATGTCGGTGGATGAGGCGATTGAGGAAGCCAAGCGCGTGGGGCTCGACGGCATATGTCTGACAGACCACAACCATGTCTGGGACCGGAACGTCGTGTCGGATCTCGCGAAGAAACACGATTTTCCCGTCTTCAGGGGAAACGAGATCACGACGGATCAGGGGGATGTGGTCGTGTTCGGCCTTGAGAAGGACATCAAGGGGATCGTCAAACTGGAAGACCTGAGGGAGGAGGTCTTAAAGGTCGGCGGGTTCATCATTGCCGCGCACCCCTTCAGAGGCTTTCTGACCTTCGGGGTGGGCAAGCTGGGATTGACCCCGGAAAAGGCCATGGAGAGGCCGCTTTTCAAGTTCGTGGATGGTGTGGAGGTGCTTGAACAGCAAGGTGACACAGAAGGAAAACGACTTCGCTTCAAAGGTGTCCTACCGCACTCCATTTGCCCGCAACGGGCGGGAGCGATGCCCACGAAATCTCCGCGGTGGGGATTTACGCGACCCGGTTTTTCGAGCTGATCAAGGATGAAAAGAGATCTGGTTGAGGCGCTCAAGCGCGGCAACTACACACCGTTGGCCTTCAGGGGTGTGGGAAAGGAAGAGATGGAGGGCGCATGCAAAGGCAAACTGACTGGGAAAAATTGATAAGAAGACTGGAGCTTCTGATGAGGCTCAAGTCTTTCCCTGTGGCATTCAAGATGCTCGAAAAGCGGGAGGGCCTGGCAGGGATTCCGTTCCTGAGAAGACCCAACGGCAAGAGGACGCTCTGTCAGCTCATCACCCTTGTGAGAAATTTTGACTGGACCGTGGGGGCAGACCTGGACGATTTTCTTTCGCCGGTGTGTCCTTCCATCATCGGGTTGACCGATACCCCCGAGATACATAAAGACGGCACGTTTCGAAGCATTGTCTGGGTGAAGACAAGGGAGGACGGAAGGAAATATGAGGCTTCGATCCCCCGGCTTCCGACCGGCAAATACGAGGCCGTGGTCATGGCCCCGCTGGTCTACAAACCCTTTGAGCCGGATATCGTTCTCATCTATGCCAATCCGGCCCAAATGATGCTCCTGATCAATTCCCTGCAGTTTGAGGACTATGAGGTCATGTCGTTTCACTGCGTGGGAGAGTCCTCCTGTTCGGATGCCATTGCCAGGTGCTACCTGACCGGCAAGCCGGCCATGACCATTCCCTGCTACGGTGAACGCCGCTACGGCCACGCCCAGGATGAGGACCTGGTGATGGCCATTCCGGCCGGCATGATGGAAAAGGCGCTCAGGGGAATGGAGGCCCTCTACCGAAGAGGTATCCGCTACCCCATCAGCTACGCCGGCGCCGAGCAGGACCTCACCACGGCCTTTCCCATGTCCTACGGCGGCTCCGCCAGGTGGAGGCCATTCGGGGAAAGGACAACCGATTGCTGCTTGGCGTGACAGGGGGCATTGCAACCGGGAAGAGCACGGTCGTGAACATGTTGAGGGAACTGGGTGCCCCCCTCATTGACTTTGATGTGATCGCCCGACAGGTGGTGGAACCCGAAAAGCCGGCCTGGAAGGACATCGTCGACCTATTTCGGAGAGCAGGTGCTTCAGGAAGACAGGCAGCTCGACCGGAAAAAGCTGTCGGACATTGTCTTTCGCGATTTTGAAAAGAGGAAGAAGCTTGAGAGCTTCACCCATCCGAGGATCTTTGAGACTTTCATCGAGCAATTGAACGGGATTGTGGAGAAGGACCCCGACGCCATTGTCCTGGTGGACGTCCCATTGCTGATCGAGCTCAATTTGCAGTATATGTTCCACAAGACCCTGCTTGTTTATGTGCCGCAGGAGACCCAGATCAGTCGCCTCATGGAAAGGGACGGAATCAGCGAGGAGGAGGCCGGTCAACCGGATCAAGGCCCAGGTACCCATTGACGAGAAGGTGGGTTATGCCGATTATGTGATCCATAACGATCAGTCATTGGAGGAAACGAGACGGCAGGCCCTGGATCTCTGGCAGACCCTGAGGAAAGTCCAGGAGGAAAGGAAGTGATCAGTGATCAGTGAAAGGTGATCCGTGATCAGTTAAGAGAATTTACTGCTTACTGAGCATCGATCCATTTTGGAAGGAATACATAGAGGAGGTTTGAAGATGGCAATATGCATGTCGCTTGAAGAGGCAAAAGTCAAAGTCGCGCAATACATGCGCAAGGGTTATCACTGAGGGCCGGCAGTCCTGCAAGTTATGTGGGAAGCTTACGAGCTGGGCAACGAGGATTTTCTTTGGGCCGGGATCACCTTTTTCGGGGGGATCAGCAGAGAACAAGATGCCCCTTGTGGCGCGGTTTCCGGAGGCGCGGTCGCCCTGGGGTTGAAGTATCGATGCGCCCTGTCGGACAAGGAAAAGGCAAAGCAGGCCAGAAACGATGCCCGCGAGATGCAGGCCGACTGGTCAAGGATTTCAAGAAGCAGTTCGGAGGCATGACCTGCGGGGGGCTTCTCGGCATCGATTTTTCAGAACCCGGGGGTATCAGAAGTTTCAGGAATCAGGGATCTGGAAGGACAAGTGTTACAAATACATCGAGTACGTCGTCGAGAAGCTCTATGAGCTCGACGATGGGAAGGGCAAAGACCCGGCAGGGCCCTAAGCCTTTCCAGACGGCATGATCGATTCTGAGAACGGAGCACCGGTGCCCCCGCACGAAGCATGGAGATAACCCCGCCTATGCAGGGCCGGCGAGCGCCAATGCGTTACCCTACCAGGCCCTCCGAACGATTTCAGCCAGATTCAAGACTTCCAGTGCATCTTCTTTTTCTTCCGACCTTGACGGCGTCCGTGAACATCTTCGCGCATTGGGGACAGGCCACCGCGATAATCTCCGCCCCGGTTGTCCAGGGCCTCCCTGATTCGAACTCTGCTTGGGCTGTCTTCGCCCGGTCCTATCATATCCGTAAAGAAGTTCCCGCCTCCGCCCCCACAGCAGAAGGCGCCTGCCCGGTTCCGCTGCATTTCGACCATGTTCAAGACCGGGAATACGTCTCAGGACCTCTCGCGGGGGTCGTAAATGAGATTGTGTCTGCCCAGATAGCAGGGGTCGTGGTAAGTCACTTTCGCCTTGTAACCGGAAAGCGTGACCCTCTTTTCTCTCAGAAGCCCGGCCAGGATTTCAGTGTAATGAAAGACCTCAAACTTTCCACCCAGCCTGGGATACGCCTTTTTGAAGACGTTCAGGGCGTGAGGGTCCAGCGTGATGATCTTCTTGATGCCCTTCTTCTTGAATTTCAAGATGTTCTCTTCGGCCAGCTTTGTGAAAAGCCCCATCTCCCCAAGGATCTTGACCTCATTTCCGTCGCAGGTCTCCTCGCTCCCCAATATGCCCATGGACACCCCGGCATCGGCGAGCAGACGCCCCACGGAGCGAGCCATCTTCTGTCCCACCTCATCGTAGGCGCCGACGCAGCCCACGTAGAAGAGGTATTCCTGACCGGAGAAATCCTCCAGGCCCGTTCCCTGCGCCCATTTACCCCTTTCCCCTTGGGGGAGCTTGTAGGGGTTGCCATTTACGGCGATGGCCTTGAAATAGTCCCTGACCGGCGGCGGGATCTTCCCCTCATTGACCATTTCGGCCTTGGTCTCCTGAAAGATCTCAGGCAAAAAATCCTTGAATGCGGGGTAGACGCACTGATCCTTGCAGTTGTCGCAGGCCACACACGAATAAAGGATCTCGGCGAAATGGGGGCTCGTTTCCACCTCCCCATTGAGCCAGGCCCTGATGAGCCACATCCTTCCCGCGGGTGAATAGGTGTCCCACCCGAAGGCCTTGTAGGAAGGGCAGTTGAAGTCAACGTAGCTTCCGGGAAACTTGCAGTATCCGCACCGAAAGCAACGATGCACGATATTGCCATGTTCGATGGAATGCGATTGGCCCATATCAGTTCACCTCCCAGTTTCCGGGATTCATGATGGACTGCGGATCCAGGTTCCGCTTGACCATCTGGAGCAGCTTGAGCGTGTTGGGATCCATCCGTTTCATGGTCATTTGCTGTTCCATGAAATTGGGCTTCCACGGGATTCCCCCCATGTCCAGGGCAAATTCGGTTGCCTCGTCCAGCGCCCGCTTCACCCGCTCCATCATGGCCGGATCCATCCGGTTAAAGGCAAACGAGATACTGAACATCATGGAATGGCCCCCCGATATGACCCTCGCCGAGCTGGCGTAAAGGACGTCGTACTTGACGGCCAGTTCCACCACCTTGGCGGCATACTGGGGGAAGTGCTCAATCAGGGTGATGGGCCCTGAATACTCAAAGCCGCCCCCCTTCGGCACGTCGGCAAAGGCGGCGATCCCTCTCTGGGGCATCTCCAGGAGCATTTCTTTCATAAACTGAAGCCCCATAAACCCGCCGTCTTTCGTGTCCATGAACGGTTGAAGCGCATCCCAGACCAGCTTTCTCTTGAACTCAACCTCCTCCTCCGTGTCGCCGGTGAAATAGATGGTGATGTGATAGTTGCCTTTGAACATCAGGGGCTTGGGTTGGAACCAGACGTTCAGGTCTTCCAGCATCTCAAGATGGGTGAGCTTGTACAATATCTCCGACACCAGCTCGACCCTGTCGGTCACGAACAATTCCACGTCCCTGATCTTCTTGTTGGGGTAGAGCTTCAAGACCCACCTTGGTGAAGATGCCGGTCGTCCCCAGCCAACCCAGGAAGAGCCCGGACAGGTCCGGCAGGGTAGGCCCTTTTGAAAACCAGTAAGGCCCGAGAGAGGGTGATCCGATCTTGCAGATGTCGCCTGTCGGCAGCACCACCTCCAGGCCCGTCACCATGTCGGAGTTGAAGCCGTATTGCTGGGTCAGGCGACCCTGACCATGGAGGGCCACGTTGGCGGCGATGGTCGTCGTGGGCGGCGCGTCCGGAAGGCTGTGCCTCAGGTGGGGGTAATGGGTCTGCAGGTGGGCCTTGAGCACCCCTTGTGAGGTGCCCCCTTCCACGACGGCGTACCTTGCCCTTTCGTTCACCTCCAGGATCTTGTTCATCCGCTTCATGTCCATGACGATGCCCCCCTTCAAGGGGATGACGAGACCCGTCAGGGCCATGCCGTTTCCCATGGGCACGATGGGGACTTTTTCCCTGTTGGCCAGCTGAACCACCTTCTGCACCTGCTCCGTGGTCTTGGGGGCCACCACATAGTCTGGGAGGTGAGGCGGCAGCACCCCGGGGTCCCGAGAATAAAACCACAGCTCTTCCGGGCGTGTTTGAAACGCCCCTCTCACCCAGTATTTCAATCAGAGACCGGTGTAGGTCCTTCATTTCGTAGCCCCTCCTTTTTCACCGATGGCCATTTTGCAGAGATCGATGATGTGGATCGGTTTGATTCCCCTTTTGGTGACCTTTTCAGACAGCGTGGACTGACAGGCAGGGCAGTTGAACACACAATACTCAGCACCCGCATCCACCATGTCATCGATGTTTCTCTGCTGGACGTCATTTGCGAGCCTGTAGCCCGAGACCGAGCGCAGGATCTCACGCACAGCAAAGGCTGTTTTCATCCTGATATTTTCTGCTCAAGAAGCCTAACGCCCACCCCATCCAGGATGTCCTTGACCAGGTGCGTGCTTTTCAGGGATCAGTCGGTTGGAGCAGGGGCGCTGGTAGACCACTTTGACATTGAGCGGCCTGATGCGGTCCTTCAACGTCTTCAGCCTGTCCAACAGGAAGTCCATGTAGTATATGGGCTCAAAGTCCACATGGATGCCATAGGCCTGGGCCATGGAGGTGTAGGTGCCGTAGCACTCATCGTGGAGACAAAGGACCTCTTTCACCCCCAACCGATTGAAATTCTCGATGACCTTTGGAAGCCTCTCTTTGACCACCGACATCTTGGCGAAATGCGTGTGGACGGCAGGGCACATGAATTCCGCGCCGAAGACCATGGCTGAAGCCACGTCCTTGAAGATCTGCTCCGGAGGCCAACCCGGCAAGGGCAGGGATGAAGCAGGAAGAGACCGCCGTCTCTTCGACCTTGCCCACCATCTGTTTTCCCTGCATCTGGGTCATGTTGATCCACTGGTTGGTGATGGGTCTCGGTGCCGTGAACATGCCTTTTTCTTCTCTGCGCTCGCAGATGAGGTAATAGGGGTGGTTGCCTCTCGGACAGTATTCTTCGCAGGCATAACAGGTCATGCAATCATGGAGCACGCGGGAGTCTTCGCCATTTACCACCTTCATCATCTCTTGGTGGGCCTCATGGTTTTCGAATGTCTGATACTGGCACTTCTGAAGACAATCTGCGGTTGGGCATGCGGCACAGACCTCTTCATCAAATTTCAAGGCAGCCATAAGAACCTCCTTTTTCAAAGGCATGGTTTGACCCCTTCCATTCATTGCAGGTCAAAACTTCGCATCAGCGGGGTCCATGTGTCAATCTCTAATCCCATCCAGCCCATTGCGGATTGACGCACCCGACAGACTGCCCTTATCATGCATGCGGGTTCAATCGGCGAAAGGTAGGATCGGAGGGGAACGGATCACCATGCAAAAAAAGCAGCTGGGAAAGACAGGGTTCATGGTTTCGGAGATCGGGTTCGGCGGCATCCCCATTACGAGGCTCGCCGTTGAGGAGGCGGCCCGTTTGGTGAAGTACGGTCATGATCAGGGGATCAACTTCTTTGACACGGCCAACCTTTACGGGGACAGCGAGGAGAAAATCGGCATTGCCCTGGAGGGGGTTCGTGACAAAACGATCCTGGCGACCAAGACCGTTCTCCGCGATGGCAAGGCCGCCCTGGGCCAGCTGGAAACCAGTCTCAAACGGTTGAAGACCGATTACATCGATCTCTACCAGATGCACAACATCTCCAACCAGGACGCCATGGACCAGGTGCTGGCACCAAGTGGGGTCTACGAAGCCATGGTCAAGGCCCAACGCGACGGCAAGATCGGCCACATCGGTTTCAGCTCACACAATCCGGACATCGCGGCCAGGGTTTGCGAGACCGGGTTGTTCGCCACGGTCCAGTTGCCGTTCAACTTCATTGAAAAAGACCCGGAAGAGAAGTGTTTTGGGTTCGCCCGTGAGCGGCAGATGGGCATCATCGCCATGAAACCCCTCGGGGGAGGGCTGTTGGATCGGCCGGATCTCTGTTTCCGATTCCTGCAGCAGTACCTTGACGTGGTGCCGATCCCCGGGATGCAGTCACGGGAAGAAGTGGACCAAAACGTTCGTTTTTACCATGAACCTCAGGCCCTCACCCCGCAGGATCTGGAGGACATGGACAAGACACGAACCGAGATCGGGACCCGGTTCTGCCACCGGTGTGAGTATTGCCAGCCGTGCCCTGAAGGGGTCCTCATCTGGCGGGTGCTTCTTTTCAATGCCCAGTCACGGCGCTTCCCTCCCCAAATGTCCATCCGCATGAGCAAGGAGCCCATGGAAACGGCCGAGCGCTGTGTTCAATGCGGCCAATGCGAGGAGAAGTGCCCATACGAGCTGCCGGTGCCAGAGATGATCAAGGAGAGTCTGGACCATTACAGACGCTTTTGCGAAGCCCACGGGCAGTGAGCCCCCCGCGGGGAGGGGCAAGCGCGGGTCAACCGTCGCCCCTGAGAAAGCCCATGACTTCCTGCCACCACCCAAGGCCCGGCGATGCCGGCCAGTCGTTGTGCCCCGAATCGGGAAAGACCCACAACCGCTTGTCCGCCTCGATGGCGTCGTAGAGACCGTCTGGTGTGGCGGTTGGGGATGATCTCGTCTCGGCCGGCCATGATGACCGCGATCCTGCCCTTGAAGCCCTTGAGAGGATGGATGTTGTCGTACCGGTCCCGCAGGATGAACCGGGCAGGCAGAAAGGGGAATTTGGACTGGGCCAGGTCGGGCAGGGTGTCCCACGGGGTGAGCAGCACCACCCCCTCGATCGCAAGGGTCCTGTCGCCTGCCAGCGCTGAGGCAACGCCACAGCCGAGCGATTCGCCCCAGACGTAAGACCGGGGGTCCGAAGCGGGCCAGCGCGTCCGGGCGGCGCGGTGGGCCTCGAAAACCAGCGAACGCTCATTGGGCCGACCCTCTCTTGCCCCATAACCCGGGTATTCACACAGGATCACCCGGTAACCCAGCCGGCCGAGTGCGGCCACATAGTAGCTGCGGTCCGGGGCGGAGCCGGCGTTTCCGTGAAAGACCAGGACCGTGCCCAGCGCATTCCCGGCATCGGGGCGGGAGATGAACCCGTGGTAGTCCCCCGGCCCCATCGGTCCAGAGGGCCAGCCCCAGACCATTGGCCCGCTGCCCGGCCTCTGAGCGTGAATAGGTGTCAGGGAAATAGAGCAGCCGGCCCTGAAAGAGGTAGGCCGCAAGGACGATCACCCCATACCCGAAGAGGGCAAGGAGGATCGGGGTCCATGGGACGGCTAAGTCGCATGGGGGTCCTGCGACTGCGCCCTGCCGGCATCTTTGCCCTCCGGCGGACAGACCGTTTCGGACCTGCAACCGGAGCATCCGCACCCGCACGATGGTGCGTCTTTCCTGGATGACCTGAAAAAGCTCCTTAAGAGATAGACCACGGCGAGAACAACGATAATGACGACAATCACGTTTTCCATGACGGACCTGCTTTCTTCAGCGCCCGATCTGGACCGGCCCGGTCCGGGAGAGCACCCTCAGGTGGAACCGGTGCAGAGTAGATGTGAAGGCCGCCTCACGGGTCGGGCACTCCTGAGAAAAGGGCTCTCCGGGGGTGTTGCGCTCTTTCGTTCGAGCTCTCCACGCCGCAAACCTCAGGTAGAGGGGCCTTATGGAGAGCAGGAGAAGCAGAAGCGCCCCGGCCAGCTGTGCCCATGGAGGCACCAGCTCTCCTGCCTGTCCAACCACGGCCTGGGGCGAGACGCCGAGGAGTTGGTAAACCTCGTCCACCAGCAAGCCAAAACCCACGGCTGACGATGCAACCGCCAGGAGGTAGATGACGGTGGCCCGCTTTCCCAGGATGCCGAAAAGCACCGTTAGGGATGTGACATTGGTTGCCGGACCGGCGAGCAGGAATACCAGTGCAGCGCCCGGGCTGACGCCTTTCAGAATCAGGGCCGCCGCGATGGGGGTCGAAGCCGTGGCGCAGATGTAAAGCGGGATGCCGAAAGCGAGCATCAGGAGCATGGAGTGAATGCCGCCTCCCAGATAACGGTCGATCATACCGGCTGGAATCACCGCCGTGATCAGACCTGCCAACAGGAGCCCGATGAAAAACCAGAGGACCAGATCTCCCCACACCTCCACGAACGCGTACCGAACGCCCGCTGTGACCTTTTCTTTGTAAGTGTGGTGTCGGCCGTGCGTAGTCAGACGGACAGTCCATGCCATCGCAACAACCATCCACCGGGCAGGACAGATCCGGGTGTTCCACCGCCTGGCCTTTTTTCTGCTTGAAGAGGTTCTCGGTTATCCCCGCGGCCATCGCCGAAAAGAAGGCAGCCACCGGGCGGGCCACGGTCATGATGGGGTCGAGCAGGGCATAGGAAATGGCGATGGAGTCAACGCCCGACTCCGGGCGTGGAGATGAGAAAGGCGGTCGTGGCCCCGTTGTTGGCCCCCTGTTTCTTCAAAGAGACCGCCGCGGGGAGCACCCCGCATGAGCAGAGGGGGATCGGGATTCCCAGCAGGGCGGCCTTGACGACCGATTTGACGCGGCCGTGGCCGAAGTGATGCACCACGGCCGCGGGGTTCATGAAAACCCGCAAGAGGCCGCTGACAAGCAACCCGAAAATCATGTAAGCGGAAGAATCCAGAAGGAGGTGCCATGCCTCCAAAAGGATGGCCAGGAAGAAATTCATATTTCCAAACCTCTCATGTCACTATTCCCGGACGTGCTCAAGGCCCATCTTAAGCAGCTCGTGAACGTGTTCGTCATCGAGGGCGTTGTACAGGACCTTTCCATCACGCCGCTGCCTGACCAGGGCAAGGTCCTTCAGTCGTCTCAATTGATGGGACACGGCTGACTCGCTCACGTTCAGAAAAGCGGCCAAGTCGCACACACACATTTCGCCGCCCAATAGGGCCATCACCATCTTGAGACGGGTCGGATCCCCCAAAATCCTGAATGTGAGGGCAAGGCGATCCACTTCGCCGTAGGCAATCGCCTCATCCTTCGCCTTGTTCACCCGCCGGTGGTGAACAACCCTCACCTGGCATCCATTGCCCTCAATTCTAACGTCCTGATCGGGTGCTTTTTTCATGGAAGGGCCTTTAATTTTAATATATGAACAAATGTTCATATATCACCCCTCCTCCTGACCGTGTCAAGCAGAATTCCGATTTGCACGCCCTTGCCACGGCGCAGCAAGATTTCGGCTGAAAACCTTTGGGTCTCTCTTTTCATGTTGATCGCGGACAATAGGTGATTTATATTTTGCACAAAAGTGAACGGTTGCGCTGCCGCTCTGAGGTTGTGGCGCAATCGGCAGGGGGCACAGAATTTGCAGAAAGAAATATAAGGAATCATTGATGACACGCTAACGCTGTGGACCCGACGGAGGAAATCGCATGTTCAACCTGGCCATAGAGGAAACCTATACCGACGGCCAAGTCATCTTCAAGGAAGGGAGCTCGGGGGACTGGGTCTATGTGATTCTTTCCGGCACCGTAGAGATCTCAAAGACCGTCGGCGGAGAGAAGTACATCATTGAAATCCTCAACAGCGGCGAGGTGTTCGGGGAGCTCGGGTTCATCGGCGGCATCAAACGCACGGCCACGGCCAGGGCTGTCGGCGAAACCACGTTGGGGTTGATCGACCGCGATTTTCTGGATCAGGAGTTCAACAAACTCTCGAGTCAGTTCAGAACCATCCTCACCGCCATCATCCACCGTTTCAAGAAGCTGCTGGATCGGGCCTGCGAGTATTCTGTCCGGAGCGAGGCGCGGATACCAAAGGTCCTCTCCCTCGTGTTCAAGGATAAGGACGCCTTTGTCCGGGCCTACACGGGGGACGTGAGCACGGGCGGACTTTTCATCAAGACGGAAAACCCTTTGCGGCCGGGCCATCAATTCCACTTGAAGCTTCAACTTCCTGATCAAAAAGAACCCATGGAAATAAAATGCGAAGTCCTCTGGTCAAGAAACCGGGAAAGCAGCACGGCTGATCGCCCCGCCGGCATGGGTGTCAAATTCATTGAAGTCGCGGATCGGGATTATCGGTTCATCAAGAAATACATTGCCGGTGCAGGGGAGGGGAATTGAGCCCCGGTGGAACCGTTCCCCTTGGAACGGCCCGTCTCTCTGTGTTCCTGCCTTTCTTGATCTCATTGTTCCTGAGAACAGCCCTTTTCCGTTGCCCATTCCTGCTTGCAAGCCCCTTGACGGCTCACCACGATCTGCAGGTGAGCCTCTTCCCGGAATCACAGAGGCTCATCGGGTTTGACCGGATCGCCGTCGAACCGGTTACGCAAGCCTTCGTCGTTGAGCTTGCCCCAAGGGTCGAAGTCCAAACGCTGACCGTTGAAGGGCGCTCCCAGCCGATCCGAAGGAAAGGCTTCGAGCTTGTGGTCTCTCCACCCATTGGCGTGACACCCAAAGGGGGGAGGATGACGATTGAGATCCGATATGAGGCGGTATTCGACGACCCTGTCCCCGCCTTCCCTGTAAACACAGACAATCCAGGATTCGGCGTCACCGGGGTCATCTCGGAAAAAGGCTCTTTCTTGCAGGCCGGTGCGGGGTGGTACCCCGAGGTCCGCGGAAGCCGCGCCACGTTCGCCGTGGAAATCAATGGCCCTCCCGGCGTGATCGGCGTGACGTCGGGCCGGTCCCTTGGTCATGAGACGAGGGGCGGGAGGACCTTTACGAGGTGGGAGGTCCGCCAACCCGTGGAGGGCCTCGCCCTTTCGGCAGCGGACTATGTGGTGCACGAAAAGGCCGTGGGCAAGGTGATCGCGGCCACCTATCTGCTTCCGGACACAGTGGCCCTGAGCGGGCCCTACCTGGATGCCATCGCAGGATACCTTGCGCTCTACGATGGATTGTTCGGGCCTTACCCCTTCGAGAAGTTCGCCGTGGTTGAAAATTTCTTCCCGACCGGATACGGTTTCCCTTCCTACACCCTGCTCGGCGGGACGGTCATACGCCTCCCTTTCATCATCCACACGAGCCTCGGCCACGAGATCGCCCACTGCTGGTGGGGCAACGGCGTCCAGGTGGACATGAGCCAGGGCAACTGGTGCGAGGGGCTGACCACCTACGTGGCGGACTACCTTTACAAGGAACGGGAGTCGGAATCGGCGGCGCGGGAATACCGGCTTCAGATGCTCAGAAATTATGCGACGCTCGTTCCCGCCGGAGCAGGACTTTGCCCTTGAGCCGCTTTGTCAGCCGGACGGACCCCGTGACCAGGACGATCGGCTATGACAAAGGGGCCATGGTCTTTCACATGGTCCGGCGCCTCATCGGAGAGGATGCATTCTGGCAGGCCCTGAGGGAGGTCTACAAGAACAAGCGCTTTGAACAGGCTTCCTGGCGCGACTTTCAGGATGCTTTCGAACGGACCGGAAACCGGTCGCCGGAGGCGTTTTTCAAACAGTGGGTCGAGCGACCGGGTGCGCCCCGGCTCGCGCTGGAAGGGGTTGAAAGACGTCGGGACGGAAAGGCGTGGGTGGTCGAGGGGTCGTCTCACCCAGCAGCTGCCCTATTTCGACCTGCAAGTGGCCCTTGAGGTTCAATTCGGAAACCGAACCAAGACAGCTGACGCGCGTCAATCTTTCGGGGACGGCACTTTTTTCCGCATTCCATGTGAAAGCCGCCCCTTGGCGCTGACAGGGGACCCGGATTTCGACTGTTTCAGGCGCCTTCAACCATCGGAGATTCCGGCCACCGTCAACTCGCTCAAGGCCTCGACCGCTCTCCTGGTTCTGGTCCGACACCCGGAGCGGGTGATATGAGCGAAGCCGCAAGCCTCTTGCCGTTGTCATTCGGGATCGACGATTTCAAGATCGTCTCGGAGACGCCCGTCGACGAAGCGGACCTCGGGAAGGGGGACGTTCTCATGGTCGGACTGCCAAGGAACCGCAATCTCCTCTCACGCCTTCCGCCTGGCTTGGCCGTGGGGGATGGGTGGTTTGAGCTTAACGGGAAACGTTATGACGAGGCGAACGATGCGCTCTTTGCGGTCTTTGGCCACCCACGGTCGGAGGGGCGCTACATGGGGTTGTTTTATCCGCTGTCGAGCGGGGCGGCTGCGGGCGTCATGCGAAAGATCACCCACTACGGCAAATACAGTTACCTCACATTCAAAGATGGGCAGAATCAGGACAAAGGATTTTGGCCCGTTCAGGACTCTCCCATGATTCACCGGTGGGAACACTGAAATAGGGAAGACGTGACAGTGGGGCGGGAGAAGATGAAAACAGGCGACCTTGCGGGTAAATGGCTGAAACTTAACGAGGAAGAGATCGGTCTCTTTTTCTTTTCTGCGGGACTCCTTTTTCTGATTCGCAGCTCCAACGTTCTCTTTAACAACTACGCAGAGACCGCCTTCCTCAAGCGATTTGGGGTACAGTACCTTCCCATCGTGACCGCCGTGGTCTCCCTTTCCACCTTTTTCGTCATGGGTCTCATGAGCGGTTGGATGCTGAGGATCAGCAGCAGCCGCCTCTTGACCCGAGTATTGCTTTTCTGCGGGATATCGGTGGGGGTGCTGCGGTTTGTGGTTCCGCTGGATTACCGCCTGATCTACCCACTGCTTTACGTGCTCAAGGCCCTTTACGAGGTGCTTCTCGGCGTTCTCTTCTGGAACCTGGCAAACGATCTTTTCGATACCAGACAGTCGAAAAGGATCTTTCCTCTCATCACCTCCGGCGGGCTATTGGGGGGCATCACGGGGAGCTTCTTGACGCCCGCCATGGCAAAGTTCATGTCCGTCGATAACCTGATGCTCGCCTATCTCGCCACAACGGTTGCTGCTGCCGCCCTGACGGCCAGATCCGGCAGGTCATATCCCGCCGGCCTGATGAAGCGAAAAGAGAAAAAGGGGAAGGAGGGGCATGCCTTCTTGGGTCAAATCGAAAAGGTGCTCCCCGTGATCAAGGAATCCAGGCTGGCCCAGATCCTCATCGTCCTGACACTTGTCGCCAACCTTGTGATCCCCATCATGAACTACCAGTTCAATTATGCGGTGAACCAGGCCTTCGCCAAGGAAGGGGGCATGATCGGTTTTTTTGGCTACTTCAAAGGTGTCCAAAATATGATTGCGTTGGCCATGAGCCTTTTCGCGGGCAGGGTCTACGCCCGATTCGGGCTCCCGGTGGCCATGATGTTTCACCCCTTTAACTACATGCTTGCCTTCGCTGCATTGCTCCTTCGTTTCGATCTTTTCTCAGCCATGTACGCGAGGCTTTCCACCGCGTCAATCCGAAACAGCATCAACATGCCGGCCATGGCGTTGCTGCAGGGGCTTTTCCCGCCTTCCTACCGGAACCTGATGCGGCCCTTCCTGAGAGGAACGGTGGTCCGGGTCGGCGTTCTCGCCGGATCAGGTCTGATCCTGATCATGCAGAAGCTTGGTCCCCCCAGATACCTTTCCATCGCGGGAATGGCATTGGTCTCGGTATGGATCTTGACCACCTTCATTCTGAAAAAAAACTACGCCAAAATCCTTGGTGACCTCCTGTCCAAGAGCATGCTGGACCTGAGCGGTCTGGGAGAAAAGGATATCCGATTGCTCGGCAGAACGGAGACCTTTCGCAAGCAGCTGACCAAAACCTTCATGGCAAGCCAAGGGGGGGATGCCGTTTGGTACGGCAAGGCTTTGAAGACCGCCGGGATCGAGGAACTGGATCAGTACGTATTGGAGAAACTGGAAAAGGAGGATGACGAAACCAAATTGGCGCTCCTTCCCCTGCTTTCACCCCGGGCCGGCAGGCGCGCGGCGGATACGTTTCTCAGACTGGCGGATCCTGCAAAACCTGACCTGATGATCGCCTTCGCGCGCACGGCCAAACGGGTCTGTGAGGACATGGAGCCGACCCAGTGGCAGGAGGTCTTTGAAAAGGCAAAGGTCCCTGAGGTCAAGGCCTACGCATTGACCGGCTTGGTCGGAAGGGCGCCTGTGGACCATGTGAGCGTCGTTCTCCAATGGCTCCGTTCGGAGAGCCTCCCGGAGAGGAGGGCGGGTGTGATTGCGGGAGGAGAAGTGGGGGACGCGCAATGCATCGAGAAGCTGCAGGAAATGGTCAGGCAGGAGACGGACCCCTCTATTTTGGCCTTAATCCTGCGATCTCTCCACAAAGCCGGGCCCCGGGATTTAAATGAAATGGCGTTGCCGCATCTGGCCTCTTCCTCGGAATCGGTCCGGCTCGCTGCCCTTGAATCGTATGAGATCCATGGCGAGTCCGAGGTCCGGCGTGTGGTGAGCCTGCTTGGGGACCCCTCCCAACGGGTTCGACATGCGGCCGTCAACAAGCTCCGGGAAACTTCTTATCAAATCGGGTCGCTCTTGCAGGAGGCCCTCCTTGTCCCCGATCGAAGGGTAAGGGAAGGGGTCTTTGCGGTGGCCGAATCCCTGAAGATCACCGATTCACAGGTCCTCCGTTTTGCCAGAACGCAACTGGAGCGCGCCTTCCACCACACAGCGGAATGCGAGGGTCTCCAGACCATGGCAGAAAGCCGTGGGCGCAACCTGTTGCTTCAACACCTAAACGAGAAGAAAGAGGCCTGCGTGGACAACGTGCTGCGGGTTTTGGCCCTAAGAGATTCGTCGGGGATGATGGGGAAGATCCGGCGGACCCTGCGTTCGCCGGATACCAAGCTGCGGGCCAATGGCCTCGAAGCCCTGGAGAGCACATTGGATCGATCGCTGTCCAAAATGGTGCTTCCGCTCGTGGAGCGGTCTTCATGGGCCGTGTGTCTGGACCAAGGCCGAAAGCATTTTGAGCTGCCGCAGTTTGCCGACAAAGCCGACGCCCTTTTGCGCCACTTGCTGGAAAGCCAGGACGAAGTGATTCAACTCCTGGCCCTCGACCTGCTGTCCCACCCGGGGGACCCATCGCTGGTCGCGGGACCGGTCGGACAATGGGCCAAGGGCGACGAGCCTTTGGCAGTGGGGATCTCAAAACAGTTGTTGGCTCGATTGGGTTTCAGGGAAGATGAACATGGCGTGGATGGGATCCATCAAGCGGTTGAGAAGTTGAGTATGCTCAGCCAAGCCCCCCTGTTTAAAGACCTTCCCGTCCATGAGCTTGCCAGGTTGGCGCCGATTGCCAAAGAAAAGAAGTACGAACAGAACAATGAAATCATGGGCGCCGGGGCAGGCTGGGAGGGGATGTCCCTGATCGTCCAGGGTGAGGTCGTCGTTGAGGAAGAGGACCGTCAATCCAATGTTTTGACCATAACGCAGGGTGACAGCCTGGGACTGGCAGCCCTCTTTACGGCGGTGCCCCGAACCCTCATTGTCCGCGCAAAGACGGACGTCCGCCTTCTCACCCTGGACAAAGGCGACTTTATGGCGCTCCTTGAGCAATATCCGGCCATTTCTCTTCAGATCTGCAAAGTCCTGAGTGCCAGGATTCGGAGCCTGCAAGGAATGATCGTGACAGAATCGAATCTGACCGCCTTAGATGGGGTACCGCCCGTTTCATCGGCTCAGAAGGATTTTCCTTGAATCCTTGTAAGAGATCGATCATAGATATGGTGTAGAAATCGTTCTGTTTTCATGACATGCTTGGCAAGCGGTTTCTCGACGGAGAGGCACGAGGACCCATAATCGCCTGTTTTTTTTTTCACTTCCAATCTCCGCGTTCCGCCGGGCAGATGGACCCTGCTGATCAGACGGTTGAGGAGTTAAGCCATGTTAAGGAAAAGCGTCATGCTGTGGTTGGTTTGTGTCTGGACCGTCGTCCTCTTGTGGCTGTGCGCTGTTCATGCAGAAAGCGGCGCGCCGGAAAATATTTACCCGGTTGGTAAGCTGAAACCAAGGAACAGTGAAACGACGCTGAAGCTTGGCGACAAGGCGCCCGATTTTACCCTGCCCGCGGTGAAGGGTGGCAGCATGTCCCTGGGGCAGTTTATCGGAAAGAAGAACGTTGTTCTTTCATTTGTCCCGGCAGCATGGACCCCGGTCTGTACGTATCAGTGGCCGGTCTACGATCTGGCAAAAGAGATATTCGATGAAAATGAAGCGGTACTGCTGGGGATCACGGTCGATAATATTCCCACGCTTTATGCCTGGACAAAGGGGATTTCCAACAAACAGGAAGGATTTTGGTTCCCGGTCCTGTCGGACTTTTATCCCCACGGTCAGGTGGCAAAGCAGTACGGTGTGCTGCGATCAGAGGGGTTTACCGAACGCGCCCTTTTTGTCATTGATAAGGCGGGCGTCATTCGTTTTATGGATATCCATGACATTAACGAGCGGCCCCCGCTCATGGCGCTTAAAAAGGCGCTTCAATCACTGAAGTAGCCAATAGGCACAACTCAGTATTGTCAAACGCGCACCATCGGGATCCGTAGTGATCGATTTGGGGCGGGCGGGATAAACTGCTAAGTCGACTGCGCATGATTCGACATGGAAAGGAATTTATGAAGTGGTCAACGGTGACCTTCTCCTTTTTGTGTGTCCTTCTGGTTAGCAGCGTGGCGCCATCAGTCATGGCCTCGGAATCCATTTCAGTCTTTGTAAGCATATTACCCCAGAAGACCTTTGTGGAGAAGATCGGCGGGGACCGGGTGCGTGTCTCGGTGCTTGTGGAGCCGGGCGGAAACCCTCACACCTACGAGCCCAAACCCAGGCAGATGGCCGCACTTTCAACTGCCAAGATCTTCTTCGCCATCGGCGTGACCTTTGAAGAGGCGTGGCTCGAGAAGATTGCAGGGCTCAACAAGGACATGCGGATTGTTCACACGGAAGAAGGCATTGAAAGGCGCAGGATGGTCGACCACCCACGGGCGGAAATCAGTCCGGACCACGATCACGCCTCCGGAGACCCGCACGTCTGGCTTTCGCCGCCGCTTGTTATGTTACAGGCAAGAAACATCCTTCAGGCGCTGACCAAAGTGGATCCTGCGGGCCGTGATCGTTACGAAAAGAACTACAAGGTGTTCATTGACGAGATCGTGGATCTGGATGCGGACCTGATGGCCACATTTGCTCAGAGCGGCGTTAGCAGAACTTTCATGGTGTTTCATCCATCCTGGGGCTATTTTGCGGCGGCCTACGGCCTGAAACAGGTGGCGGTGGAAACCGAAGGGAAGGAACCCAAGCCGCAGGCGTTGCGGGACGTCGTGGAATTCGCCAGGAAGAGAAATATCGCGGTCATTTTTGTCCAGCCCCAGTTTTCGAGAAAGGGCGCGGACGTGATCGCCAGGGAGATCGGCGCCCAGGTGGTCGTGGCAGACCCGCTGGCCGAGGACTGGGCCCAAAATCTCCGCGCGGTGGCCGGCCGGTTTAAAAAGGCGTTGAAATGAATCGCGCCACTCAGGTGGTCAGCTTGCGGTAGATCTCCGGGATCTTGATCGGCAGCTTGGCCAGGTCATCGATGAACACATAGTTGACCGGGCCGAACATGTGGGAAAGGTAGCTGTGCTCCGCCTTGTCGATGGTGATGCAAAAGGGATGGATTCCCGTGCGTTTGGCCTCGATGAGCGCGTGACGCGTGTCCTCGATGCCATAGTCGCCGTTGTACCCGTCCCAGTCATCCGGTTTGCCGTCGCTGAGGGTGATCAAAAGCCGGGTGCGTGCGTCCACGTCACCCAGTATCTGGGTCAGCCGCCGGATGGGAGGCCCAAGCCTCGTGTATTCCCGCGGTTCGAGTGCGGAAATTCGCGCCCGGACCTCCTCCCCGTAAGACTCTTCGAATCCCTTGATCGCAAAGAGCTCACAGCGCTTCCTTGTTCGGCCGGAAAAACCGTAGATGGCGAAGCGGTCCTGGAGGACCTGCATGGCCTCACTCAGGATGAGGAGGGCCTCACGTTCGATCTGGTTGACCCATCCGCTCGTGGACCCGCTCAGGTCGATCAGAAAGGCGGTTGCGATATCGCGTCTGTTGCGGCTCAGCCGCACGAAAACCCCCTCTGACGGGGAGAGCCCTGCCCGTTGGTCGGTAAATGCCTCCACCGCGGCGTCGAGATCTACGTTGTCACCATCCTTTTGGCGTTTGAGCATGGTCTGGTCCATCCTGATGCGCTCGAACTGCCGCTTGATCTGCTGGGTCATTCCGGCATAACGGGAAAGCGTTTCGCGGGCAAAATCAAGGCTTCCGGCCGCCACGTCCATCTCCCGCAGAAGGGCCCATCGCTTGCGATAGCCCTGTCTTCGGTAGTCCCACTCATCCAGGGCATGGGTGGCTTCGTCCTCTTCGGAAAGCACGAAGCCCGTTCCCTCCGGCATCTGGCAAACCGACCGGAAATAGTGGCCGGACATGTCGCTTGCGACGGCAAGGTAGTGGCCGGGGATGGCCCCCAGGTCTTCGTAGATCTCCTCGATGGTCTTGTTCATGGCCTCGGGAAGCGGTATGGGGTTTCCGTCAATGAGGAGGAACTTGGGAAACGCCTGGGGCTCAGGGGTCCCGCCTCGTGAGACGGCCTCGTCCATGGACGGGACCTCCACGCGCACGTCTTCAGGCTCCGGCAAGTCTCCGATGAGCTTGCAGAGCTCCTCCTGGAATTTGATGCGAATGGATTCCCGTTTCCTTCTCCGGGCGCGCTCTGCCTCCTCCGGACGCAGCTCTCCGACGTAGGGGATGGCTTCGACCGGTACGTAGGGTCCGGGCAGTCCTTGGAAAAGACCGTAGACCTCTTCCACCAGCCGGGCGACCCGATCGACGGGTGCGCCGCCAAGCGCTGCCGTGCGCAGCCGTTTTCGGACTTCACCGACCAGGGGCGAAAACAAGACGTCGCCCGATCCTTCAGAGTCCTTTGAGGGTCTTCCGAGCCACCACTTGTAAAGCCCATCCAGCGCGAGGCTTCTTGGCGTCGGGTCCACCGGATTTTTCCTGATCCGGGCCAGGTGGCGCCGGAGATTCATCAGGTCCGAGTAAAGACCCGGCAGCGTCTCACGGATCCAGATTTCGATTCGGGCCGTATCAAAGAAGGAAAACAGATCCCTTGCCAACTGAGGTTCTGGAAAGGAATGGAGAAAACGGGAAAGGGGGGAAACCAAATGCCCATTCGCAGATGCGTTGCCGGCCTTCTCTTCCGCATCGGATGGACTGGGTCCGTTTTCGGGACCGAGCCGGTAGGTCCCGAGCCTGATCTGGGCGAATTTGTGGGTAACCATCACTTTGAAAAGCAGGAAATTGAGCCGCTCGCGTTCAAAGAGCGCGATCCGGGGCGGGACGAATATGGAGACCGTGTCCGTGAAATGGGCGTTTCCCTCTTCGAGATGGGTTTCGGCTCTCCCCAGGCCATGGAGATAGTTCAAGAGAACGCGATAGACGCCATGAAGGGCCAGCCCTCTACCCCAGATGCGGCCGAATTCCGGGTGGGCCTCGGGGTCCAGGAGGAACGCTCGGGCGGGATTGAGCCCCTGGGCGTCGTAGATGTCGAGGACCACCTTCACCAGCCCGTCTAGATCTTCCAGCCCCGGGGTCTCCATCAGTGGGCGGTGGCGAAGGAGAAAGTGAAAGGCCAGCTCCGGCTGGATGGCCGCCAGGGCCTTGGCCTGATCCAGGATGTCTTTTCGTGCATTTGGGGGGAGCTCGTCGAGGATTTCCCCCAGACCCATTTCCAGGAGGTCCTCCTCGTCCAGAATGCGATGGTGCGTGTAAAGCGGTATGGGGAAGAGACGGAGGATTTCGTTTTCAGGGTGTTTTCTCGCAGTGACAAATGCCATGGTTCACTCGATTCAAAGGCGGAATAGGCGCCGGGAACGACGGCTATTTAAACCGGCGCTAGAAAAGGGATCCGACCATTTCGTCCATGGACAGGACCATTTCAGGATCGTCACTCAGGGTATTGGTGATGGCAACCCGGCAAGCCTCCCTGGGGTCAATGCCGGAACGGATCAGCTTCCCGGCGTGAATCAACAATCGGGTGCTCGCCCCCTCGTCAAGTCCCTTTTCCTTGAGGTTCCTGGTCATTTCCCCCAGTTTGACCAAACGCTGGGATATGGACGCATCCATGCCCGATTCTCTGGACACGATCAAGCCCTCTCGGTCGGGCTCGGGGTAGTTGAAATCGATTGAGACGAACCGCTGCCGGGTGCTCGGCTTGAGGTCCTTGATGATGCTTTGATAACCGGGGTTGAACGAGATGACGAGCATGAATTCCGGTGCGGCGCTGATGAGCTCTCCGCGTTTTTCCATGGGGAGGATCCTGCGATCGTCGGCAAGGGGGTGGATGACGACCGTGGTGTCCTTTCTGGCCTCCACGATCTCGTCCAGATAGCAAATTGCCCCCACCTTGACGGCCCGGGTCAAAGGACCGTCGATCCAGACCGTTTCATTCCCCCGGATCAGGTAGCGTCCAACCAGGTCCCCGGACGTCAGGTCGTCATGACAGGCCACCGTTACGAGCGGACGTTTGAGCCTCCAGGCCATGTGCTCCATGAAACGGGTCTTGCCGCATCCCGTAGGCCCCTTGAGCAGCACCGGCAAACGATTTTCGTAAGCGCGGGTAAATATTTCAATTTCATTGCCCGTGGCGAGATAAAAGGGCTCCGTCTCAACCAGATAGCTCTCGATCAATCTTGTCTGAACGCTCATGCCTGTCGGCTCCCATCGGGGTTGCATCACATCCAGGCGCTCGGGCGTCCCGCCTGTCGGTCCCTTGAAACCGTTTCACGGTCCTGGGTCTTTCTCACGGACTCCCGTTTCCGGATATGCTGCTAGTCAAGCAAAATTAATCTGTTTAAACCGTTTCGCAAGGCCCATGAATCCCCAAGACGCCCGCGGGCCTTGAGGAGTGGTTTGTCCGCCATCCAGAGACAGGGGTCGGACCTGAAAGACGAAAGTCACTTCGGGGGCACTGGGCCGGATCCACCCGGCAGGGTCTTTTGTGCCTGGAGAATCGTCCTTGCCGGCGGCGGGATCAGTGGTGGTCACCGGGTTCGTTCCCATGACCGGGGTGATCGTGGTCGTGATAGCGTCGGGGTGCGTGATTGTGATCCTCTTCTTTCGCGTGATGGCTGTGCACGAAGCGGTGGGGGTGTTCATGGGCGTGTTCGTGAAGATGTTCGTGCGCTGCGTCGACGTGGCGATGGGGATGCGCATGGAGATGTTGGTGAAAATGGCTATGCTCGTGTTCATGTTGAAGATCGTGAATGGCGGTGCTGTTCCTCTGTCGATAGGAAAAGGCTAAGCCGTTGAGGTTCCCCAGCCTTTCATCCCCCATGAAGGCATGGATAGACAGGTCTTCCAGGATATGGCCCTGATGCATCACAAGGGTCCGATGGGTCAATTCTTTGACGAAGAACAGGTCGTGGCTCACCAGCACGAGGGTCACATTGAGATTCCGCAGGATCTCCAGCAGCAGCTCTCCCCCCTGCGGATCGAGTCCGGCCGTCGGTTCGTCCAGGATGAGCAGGTTCGGTTCCATGGCGAGAACGCAGGCCAGCGCCAGCCGCTTGCGTTCGCCGCCTGACAGGTGGAGCGGGACGCGCGCTTCGAATCCTTCCAATCGCACTGACGATAACGCCTCTTTAATCCGCTTGCGGCATTCGGCCTGCGAATAGCCGAGCTGATGCAGCCCGAAGGCGATTTCTTCTTGCACACTTGAGCAGAAAAGTTGATCGGCGCAGTCCTGAAAGACCATGCCGACCTGCCGCCATAGCGCCTTGCGCTGTCGGCGCGTCACTGGCCGTCCGGCAAAAAGAAACGTTCCGCGTCCCTGGCGCAGGCCGATCAGACAGGACAGCAGCGTGGTTTTGCCGGCGCCGTTCTCACCGACCATCGAAATTCGTTCGCCCTCATGAATACGCAAATCGATTCCGATAAGCGCGGGCGTGCCGTCCGGGTACCGGTAATGGTAGTCGCTCAGGACCACCAGGGGTTTGTCCCCGGATGCTTCAGGAGAAGGGATGGTAGGACGGGGGGCGCCCATTGGCGCCGTGGCCGTCTGATCGGCCGTCCAACCGCCGGCAGCCAGGCGAAAGGAAAAATCGAGACCGTGCTCCCGCAATGACCGGCGCTGGGAAATCAGGTCGCGCAGTGTGCCGTCGTGGTGTATTTGTCCGCGATTGACCACAACGGCCCGGTCGCAGAGCTCGTAGAGAAAAATCAGGTCATGGCTGATGCAAATCAGGGTGCCGGAGAAGTGCCTCAACAGATCAAGAAACACTTCCTCCTGCCGAGGGTCCAGGTTGGCGGTCGGCTCGTCGAGAAGCAGCACATCCGGTTGCGTGGCCAGAAGCCCGGCCAGGGCGGCGCGTTTTTTTTGCCCGAAGCTGAGGTTGTGCGGGGCCTTGTAAGCCATTTCTACCAGACTGACTTGCTGCCAGCGCCTGTCTGGCCACCCGCTCCGCACGATCCCGCGACAAACCCTGATGGCGGGGGCCGAAGGCCGCATCCTCCAGCACCGTGTGCCCGAAGAGCTGATCATCCGGGTCTTGGAAAAGAAGACCGATCTCGAGGCGGGTTCGGGCCAGATACGCACCGTTCAACCGCTCCCCTTTGTAACAGACCTCCCCTGCGGTTGGCAGCAGAAGCCCGGAGAGCTGCTTGATCAGGGTGGTCTTGCCGGAGCCGTTTTGTCCGACCAAAGCGATTCTGTCGCCTGGCGCAATGTCCAGGTCGATGCCGGATAAGGCTTCGGTATCATCCGGATAGCGGTAGAACAGCCCGCGCACGCTGAAAAGGGTTGAATTCAGGGTAGGCCGCTCAACCGGTCGCATCGGTTCGTGCATGAATGATCCTCCTCACCAAGCAATCCGGTCATAGAGGACCAGTGCCGCTCCAACAGCAAACCAGCCTGTCGCCATGAAAAGATCCCTGGCCTGCAAACGCAACTCGGCAGGTTCCGGAAATTTTCCCTGGTAACCGCGGGCCCGCATGGCGTCGAAAACCCGCTCGGTCCGTCTCGAAGCTGCGAACAAAGAGCATCCCCAGAAAGTTGGCCACGGCACGCAAGCGTTTCCAGGTCGGTACGCTTCCGAAACCCCCGTACCTGCATACCGGAAGACATACGCCGGGCCTCGTGGCGAAAGACATGCAAATACCGGTAACTGAGCAGCACCATCTGGCCCACCATCTCCGGGGCACCGAGCCTGGAGAGTCCGTGCAGGGTGACCGGGAGAGGCGCGGTGGACAACAGCGGCTCCATCAGCAACGTAATGGCCACGGCCTTGGCGGCGATCGTCGCAGCCAGGAGCAACCCACGCAGATTGAAAATGAGCCCATCTACCTTGCCGAAGACCAACACGGTGTCACCGGGGTGCACCGGGGCCGAAAATGGCATGACCACCAGAAACATGCCGACAAAACCGGTAATCGCCAATAGCCGGAACAACACCCTGGTAAAGGAAACCCTTGAAATCACCAAAATGGACAGTGAAACGCCGATGGCAACCAGGGCCGGCGCCAGGTGAGTCAAGGAAGCGATGACAAAGCTGTAGAGGAGTATGGTCACGATCTTGCAGCGCACGTCCCAGCGGTGCAGTAAGGAAGCACCGCCTCCTTCGGCCAGGGGCGGGACCGACCAGTCACGTTCCTCCGCAGAAGCACTGCGCATGCGTGCAACGCGCCGCAGCCAAACGACCATGAGCGCTGCCGCGGCCAATGGTAACAACACCAACAGGGGCAGTTGCCACAAAGGCATCTGGATATGGGTTACATCAGCCATGGGTTTCCTTGGTCGAGCGTAGGAACGACGGTTGCAACAGGGCCGGCTTGACACGGGCAAGAAAGCCGACCGTAAATGCGCTCACCAGACCCTCAACGATGATGACCGGAACATGCGCCAGGAGTGCAATTTTGGCAACGCCGAAAAAATCCTCGCCGCCCGTAGCCAGGAGTATCGCCAGAATCAATGCTGCCAATGCCGTCCCTAAAGCGCCCACCAACCCGCCCACAACCGCCTGTCGCGCCTGAGATCGGCCTTTGAGTCTCTGGAAAAGCCAACCGCAAACGAGGGCGGGCAACCCCATCATTAAGGCATTGGCACCAAGCGCGGTCAAGCCTCCAAATTGAAACAGCAAGCTTTGCAGCAGAAGCCCAAGGGCAATGGAGAGAAAGGCGGACGGCCCCAGCAGTGCCCCCGTCAGGCCCGGTATGATCAAATGGACGCTGGTCGGCCCAAGAGGAACGTGAACCAGCGAAGCGACAAAAAAGGCCGCCGTCATGACCGCCAACTTGGGCAGTTCCTCGCTGCGAGTGCGGCGACCACTCCAGGCTGCCAGCGCGGCGCCGGCCACATAGCCGCCGAGTGTCACGGAAAGGGGGAGAACCCCATCGGAAATATGCATGATCTACCCCTTGCGGCGTGAAGCGACAAAAGCGGCCACCCCGAACAGGCCGAAGATGTAACCGATACCCGCGAAAACGTCTTTGATACCCGGCTTGTCGAGATCCGCGCGCAGGGCTGCGATTTCCCGCTGAATGCGCCTTAGGTCGTTGGACAACTTGCTGTTTTGTTCCTTTAAAAGCGCAATGACCTCCTGACAGTTCTCCCCCGGAGGCGTCTCGGCAGGAAGCGAGCTTGGAAGGCCTGCCAGAAAGAGCCACAGGACGCTGACCATTAGCCCTCTTCGAATCATCCATCATTTCGAGGCCTCCAATTCGGCTTTTTTCAGCTTAAAACTGTTTTTGTGTCCCATGGTTGCATCGATGACAATGGTTAAATCATCGACCTTCGGCACGGCAAAGCTGAACAGTCCCTTTTTGTCGGTCAGCCCTTCCAAAAGCAGGTTGTTTTGGCTGTCATAAACCAACACCTTGCCGCCTTCCACCGGGCTGCCATCCGGAAAATAGCTCTCCGTGTAAACCTTTCCTGCTTCTGCATAGGCAAACAGGTTAACCTTGTGTGCCAAAGCCGTGCCGCTGGATAGCACCGACACGAAAACGAAAACAAAAAGGTATTTGAGATATTCATCATAACCTCTATTTGTCACGAAGTCGCTTTCTGGATTCCTTCACTTCCACATTGGACATTCTACATTCGATGTTCTGCAGTTCGCTTTTCAACTTCTAAACAAATTGCAGGGGTGTTACAAGCAAAGGGCCTGACGCCTTTATTTCATATCCCTGGTATGGACCCAGTATACGGCCCCGATCTCCACTCCCTTTTCCTGACCATCGTGTTTCAGCTTCCAGTCGGCCTCGTTAAGGGCGGCAAATCCCCACCAGCCTTCCCTGGGCATGGCGTAACTGAAAACGCCGTTGGCATCGGCTTTGACCACCTGAGTCACGAAGGGGTCCGCCGGAGGGATCACGACGCTGATATTTCCAGGTGACTCATTCAGATACTCGATCTCCACTTCGGCAAAAGGGACCGGCTTTGCCTTTGAGCAGCACCTGCCCGGTAAAGAGGTTGCCGGTCCAAAGCCCGTAAGGCCGGGTCAAGGGAACAATTTCGGTCTCCAGTCCGACCGGCTCATCCCAGCCTTTTTCCAAGCCTAACGCATTTACGCACACTTTGGTGTAATGAACAATGAATTTATCCTCGGCGGGCTCCCAGTAAGGCGTGGGTTCGACATAGAAGGTATAGTCACCCGGCCTGCGGATCTGGAAGTCGGTGGTCCAAAAGGTGAACTTTTCGTTCTGGTCGGGGCTTTTCCCTTTGGTCGCCTGAAGGCTGCCGAGCAAATCGGTCTTTTTGCCATCGTGGACCACCCCGAACTGCTTGGGTTTGACCATCTCCATGTAATGCAACTCCATGGGATGGATGAACTTGATCTCAAACTTCAAGGTCTTGCTATCGTCCTGGGTCACGATGTCAACCGAAGGTGTGATCGTGCCGAAATGGGCCGATGCCGGATTGGGAGCCAATACCATAACCATTCCGATCACGACGGACAAAATTGAAATGACAGTACGCATAAGACATCCCTCCCTTTCCTATTCTTAGAGTCAAACCGGGTTAAGCAACACTCATATCGCTAAACCATTTCCCAAACGGAATTTCGCAGCATGGAGACTAGAATTCTGCTGTCAAACGAATGCCGGTAATCCATCCGTCCACATCATCCCCGGCGCCTTCTTTGTACTTGTCGTCCATGTACTGCACATCAAGGGTCAAAGCGAAGATCTCGGTCAACGCAAATCGCACATATCCTTCTACCGCCTGGGTCCGGTCAATGTCCTGGTTGCCGCCCCGCAGGTATGCGTAGCCGATGCCGATGTTGTCTTGCTCACGGCCCCACAGCTTGCCGCTGATGTCAATCCCTCCAGAGTAGAGGTCCTTGAAATCGATGATCGCTTTGTCGTCACTCCATCCGAAACGGATCCATGCACCCAGAATCTCTCCCAGCGACTGGTCGAATGAGATCATAACACCTTTTAATGATTCTTCATTCTTGTCGTCCGGGTCGCTGAAATCGTCGCTGGTTGTATCCACAATGACGCGGTAGGTCCCCTCACCAAGGGGCGTTTCAAGGGTGTAGCCCGCCTGGATGCCGTAGAAGTTATAGGCATTGCCCTCGTCGTTTTCACCTACCCCCATGATAACACCCTTTATGGCAAGCTTTCCCATTTCCCACTCCAGCGCCCCCCCAATGTCGTAGGAGGGAAGGAATGCGTGAGGACCGTTGACCAGGGCCTCGTTCATGAACTGGGTGTATTCATCGTTGGCATACCTGTTTTCATCAAGGTAATCCGTGGCGTCGATGATGCCGCCTGTGATACCCGAGGGTGTGTTCTTCGCCGAAGGCAAACAGATGCTTGTACCATGCCGTCAGCAGATAATCCCTGTTTCGACCATTGATATCCTTGACGTCGTCTTCGAGATCCGCGGCCCAAGGCGCCAGGGCGAAAGGGTTCTTTCCAATGTTCAAACCGTTGCCGGCAGCAAATCCGAACTTGAATAAGAATTTCGTCGGTATCCGTCGGCTTGACGCTCACTTCCGGCTGAACGGGCACAGCCCCGCGCCCGAAGTCATCCACATCCGACGCTCCGCTTACGCTCTCATATTGGTAAGCCCCGGCGACGATGCCGCTGAAGGTGACTTTATTGGCTATGGTCTCCAATGCGCCTGGACCACCCGATCTCAGACGCTTCCTTCCTACCTTCCAGCTCTCCCAACCTTTGTTTCAATTGATCGATTTCCTTCTGCAAGGCTGCCTCATCGGCCCAAGCGTTTCCTGCACAAGCGACCGCCGTTATGATCAAAAAAGGGATCAAGTTCTTCTTCATCTCAGCTGTCTCCTCCATAAAAGTAGTGAATCATGTTCAGCACCCCTGCCAAGCCAGCAATAGCCGGTGCGGCTGATTTCTCCTGGCCGCTTGCGCCTCCCCACAAAAAATGAGGCCACGAAAAGCCGCGTCTTCTTGACACGAGCAGCCTTCGTGGCCTCAATTCCAGACTTGATATCTTGTCTTGCAATAAAAAAAGCCACGAGCATTGGCCGCTGCGTTCGGCCATTTTGCCTTCGTGGCTTAATCCTTGGCGCGTGAAGTAAACAGAGTAAGACGAAAATGCGATGGAGACTTCTGTCTCCAAGATGGGCGTTTTCTATCCAACCGCTCACAAAAAGTCAATAGAAAATTTACAGACCAGGGTGATGCATGGAACGATTTCGTTCAAGGCCTTTGCTTGAATTTGAATTCGAGCTGGGGAGGTTCGATGACCACGATGTTGACCCTGTCATTGGGAAGCGAAATGTTGTCCCGGCCCAGTCTGTATATCCTGGTGCCGACGTGGGCGGACGAAAGATCCAACTGCGCGTTTACGTTTTTTCGGTCTAAAGTGCTTGCATCCTTTCGAAGACCGCGCACCGTTATTTTGATCTCGGCATCCGGCGGCGATACAATTTCCAGGTTCGGCGGCAGGTTCTTGATTTCGACGGGAATCATAAGCGTTGCCTCGAAGTTCTGCTGGTCGGCCAGGAGCAACCAGAAAAAACTCACAAGCCCCAGTATCCCGAGTTTGAGCTTCCAGCGGTGGGTGAGATATTGTCTCAGTTTCTTTGACCAGGATTTTCCCTCGATACCCGGCCTCTGGACGGCCTCGTGCACAGCCTTTGAGAGATGGTCCACATTTTCGATGGGAACCATCTCTCCGCTCCGCGCAAGCGAGATCTCCCCCCGTTCCTCGGAAACCACCAGAACCCGGGCGTCGCACTTCTCGGAAAGCCCCAGGGCCGCCCGGTGCCGGGTGCCCCATTGGGTGGGGAGGTTTTCAGCCGAGCTCAGAGGCAGGTAGCAGGAAACCCTGGTGACCTTTCCCTTGCGGATCAGCATGGCGCCGTCGTGCAAAGGGGATTCTTTCTGAAAGATGCTCATGATGAGCTCGACCCTCGGTTCACCCTCAAGGGGCACGCCACCGGTAATCCACTCCTCCACCCAGTCCAGACGCTCGATAATGATCAGTGCGCCGATCCTTTTTCTTGCCAGGGCCGTGAGGGCCTGCACGAGGCCCGGCACCCAGTCCGTGGCGCCTTCATCGCTTCGGAGCCCAAGCATCTGAAGCGGGTTGACCCGTTCCAGGACCTGACGGATCTCGGTCTGGAAAAGGATGATGATGAGGATCACGAGCACCTGCCAGAGGATTTCAAACACCCACGTGGTGAGAAAGAGGCCCCAGGACCTTGTGGCGGTGTAAATGAGGCCAAGGGCAAGGAGCCCGACCAGGGCCTTGAAGGCCTTGGTTCCCCAGAACCAGAGGGTGAGGTAGTAGACCACCACGGCGAGAAAAAGAATGTCGAGACCATCCTGAAACCGCAGGTCCGAGACGATACCGTAAAGGCTCATGAGACCCTCGATCACGCCCCGCTTACCAGTGGGGCTGGTTTCCGATGCGTTGACCCATGACCTCCAGGGTCTCCGTCACCACGACGAAGGCATCCGGGTCGGTCTTTCGGATCATTTGTTTCAGGCGGGCAAGCTCTCGAAAGCTGACCACTGTGTAGAGGACGCGTTGCGTTTGCCCTGTGAATCCGCCTTCACCCTGCAAGATCGTAACGCCCCGTTGGATCTCATCCATGATGCCCTGAGAGATCTCTCGCCAATGGGACGATATGATGAAGACCGCTTTTCTTTGGCTGAGACCTGTGACCACCACGTTCAGCACCGACGACGTGACGTAGATGTAAACCAGGGTGTAGAGCACCATGTCGAGCGAGACGAGGAAGACGCAGAGGCCCAGGAGCATCGCATTGAAGCCCAGGGATGTGCTTCCAGCCCTGACGGAAAACCGTTTGAGCAGCATCACGGAGAGGATGTCCACACCGCCGGCAGAACCGAACGACCTCAGAATGATGCCCGACCCGATACCCATCAGGATTCCTGCAAGGAGTGCCGCGAGGCCCTTTTCCTCGACGGGGATAGAGATGTCGATGAATTTGATCGCGACACTGAAAATAATCATGCCCACTATACTGTAAAGAAAAAAGCGGCGCCCCACAGATTTCCATCCCAGGGCGAACAGGGGAACGTTCAGGAGGAAGTAGAGCGAAGACACGGAAAGCGCTGGAAAGAAATAGTGGATAATGATCGCCAGGCCTGTAAAGCCGGCGGCGAGAAATCCGTTGGGGATCAGGATGGCGTTGACGGTCACAGCGCAGATGCCGCTTCCCACCGCCAGGAGGAACAGGTTCCAGGCGATCCCAGGCATCTGGGAGACCCATGGGACAGCTGTGTGGGGTCGGCCAAAGCGCTTCATGTCTTCACACATGGTGGACTGCAATCGGCAATCCGGTACGAATTTTGCTTGATCAGTCATCGGCTTGCGAAGCAAGCCCGGGTTTCACACCCCAAGGCCCGGGACCAAGCCCCCTGGCCTTGTGCATGTAAGTGTACAGGCGTGCAGAGAAGTGGGCAACAGGGTTTTCCCTGTTCACACCCTGCCTCTCTGTAAACGGCCCTGTCACTTTCATTCGAAAAAGGCGGAGGACTCTGCGGGTATGGCTTTCCATCAGTGTATCGACTGCCAGAACCTTTTCAGCATGGATGAGAAGAAGTGCCCCAACTGCGGTAAACCCGTCGCGCCATCCATGGGACGGGAAAGACTGGCGATCGCAGCGTTTCTTTCTCTGGTCGTGGTCCTGGGGGTCGTGGGATACCAGTTGGCTGCTTCCCAACGCAGCGATCTCAAACCGCCTTCCGCCCTCCAGGAATTGGGACACACTGCGGTGCTCCCGCCGTCCGAAGAATTTGAGTCCACGGTCCACCCCCTGGAGGGGCACTATTCAAGGCTGCTTGCCTTTCTGGACGAGGGCCAGTTCGAGCGGGCGGCAGACACCCTTTCCATCATGAAGGACCTCAATGGTCTCAATTACAGGGACACGCCATCGCTTGAAAAAAGGGTGGTCATCCACGGCCTGGAAGAAGACGCGAAACGAATCCCGGCCGGCAGGGTCGAGGACAACATCACGGCCTACCGAAAGCTCCTTGGTTTGGATCCCGGGAATCGAGTCTACCAGCAGAAGATCGCCCTTTATGAGGCCAGGCGGCGGGATCTCCGAATGCAGGCGAAAGAGCGGGAAAATGGCTCGACAGCAAAGATGAACGATCAGAAAGAGGTCGCTTCCGCTAGCGCCGAACGCCTGGTTGGTGTCCCTTTTTGAAACCGCTCCGGGAAAAACGGATTTGAGCCACTACGTAACTTGCGGCGCAATCCGACGGATCGCCGCAGAGCTTTGCAATGGCGTGATGGAGGGCAGGCAGCACCACTTCGAGGTTTTCCCGTGCGCCTTTGGGACTCCCCGGCAGATTGATGATCAGGCAGCCTTTCCTGACGCCCACCATGGCTCTCGATAGCATGGCATGGGGCGTCTTTTTGAGGCTTGCCGCACGCATGGCTTCGGCCATTCCCGGGACCTCGTAGTCGATGACCGCTTTCATGGCCTGGGGGGTCACATCCCTCGGACTCAAGCCCGTCCCTCCCGACGTGACGATGAGGCGCAGCCCATGGTGGTCCACCCATCGGCAAAGCGTGTCCCGGATGCGGTCGACCGCATCCGGGACAATGTCTCTATTCACCACGGGAAAGCCCAGATCACGGATCATGGCCGCCACGACCTCCCCGCTCTGATCCTCGCGTCTGCCCTGGGACCCCTTGTCGCTGATGGTCAGCACGCCGGCCTTTGGCGGGCTGACCCTTTCGGTCTGATTCACCTCAAGACCTGCCTGACGCGGCCCTACTCCTTTTCCTTGGCCGCCGCAATGACTTTTTCCGCCATGTGGGCAGGAACTTCCTCGTAATGGGAAGGCTCCATGGTGAAGGTCCCCCGCCCACCCGAGATGGAGTTGAGATCCAGGGCGTAAGTCAGGACTTCCGACATGGGCGCTTGGGCCTTGATGACCTGCAGCCTCCCTTTCGAATCCATCCCCTGTACCCGACCCCGACGGCTATTCAAATCGCCCATGACGTCGCCCATGAACTCCTCGGGGACGGTGATCTCCAATTTCACGATGGGCTCCAGGAGGATCGGGTTTGCCTCCTGCAGGGCCTTCTTGAGGCACATGCTGGCCGCGATTTTGAACGCCATTTCCGACGAGTCCACTTCGTGTGATTTCCCGTCGTAGAACCGAACCTTCAGGTCCACCACCGGATAGCCGGCGAGAATTCCGCTCACGATGGCCTCCTGGAGTCCCTTTTCCACGGCGGGGACGAAGTTCCTGGGCACGTTCATCCCAACGAGGGCCTGCTCGAACTCAAACCCCTCCCCCCTTTCCTTGGGCGAGACGTCGAAGTGGACTTCCGCAAACTGCCCGCGTCCGCCGGACTGCTTCTTGTGGCGGTATACGACCGAATTGGCGGCCTTCTTGATGGTTTCTCTATATGGGATTTTGACCGTGTGGAGGTTGACCTCCACTCCGAATTTCCGCTGCAGCTTCTCACAGGTGGCCTCGATGTGGATCTGTCCCACACCTGAGAGAATGATTTCGGAGGTGTTCTGGTCCCTCTTGAGCTGAAGGGCCGGGTCCTCCTCGATGAGTCGGGCAAGGGAGCCGAAGACCTTGTCTTCGCTTCCCTTCACATTTGCCTCCACAGCGTAAGAGATCACCGGGGGAAGCGGTTGGACCGGTCGGTAGATGATCGGGTCGTTCTCCGTGCAGAGGGTGTCTCCGGTGGAGGTCTCCTTGAGCTTGGGGATGGCCACGATGTCTCCAGGGCCTGCCGCCTCGATGGATTGCTGTTTTTTGCCCTCTAGGACAAAAAGCTGGCCGAATTTTTCTCTGAAATCCTTGTTGGCGTTGTAGACCGTGGAATCGGCCTCCAGAGCTCCTGAGACAACCCTGAGCAGGGTTAGCCGGCCGGCGAACGGGTCGGCGACCGTCTTGAAGACGAGGGCCGAAAAGGGCGCATCGGGCGACGGCGGTCTCTCGATCTCTTCCTTGGTTTTCGGCTTCTGACCTTGCTTCGGACCCTTATCCATGGGTGAAGGAAGCCCCTGAACAATCATGGTCATCAGTTGCGGAACACCCATGTTGAACAACGCCGAACCGCAGGCCACAGGGATGAGCGTCCCGGCCTTCATGCCTTGGAAGAGCGTCTCCTCGATCTCCTGCTCCGAGAGCGGCTGCCCGTCCAGGTATTTCTCCATGATGTCGTCGTTGGCCTCGACGATGTTCTCAATCATCTTTTCACGCCACTCGGTGACGGCTTCCTGCATATCCGCAGGGATCTCGACCGTGTCGAACTCCCCGCTTCCATCCTTCTTGAACACGTAGGCCTTGCCTCGGATGAGGTCCACAATGCCCGAGAACTTGTCTTCGGCGCCGATCGGGAGAAATACCGGGGTAACCTTGATCTGGAAGGTCTTCACGAAGGCATCCAGAGCGGCAAAGAAATCGGACCTTTCCCTGTCCAGCTTGTTGATGAAGATGATCCGCGGGAGGCCGAGCTCGTTAGCGAAAGAACAGACCTTTTCCGTGCCCACCTTGATCCCCGAGGTTGCGTCCACGACCACCAGCACGCTGTCGGCGGCCTGAAGGGATAGCTTTGTGTCAGAGAGGAAGTTGTCGTCGCCCGGCGTGTCAATGAGGTTGATGCTCTGCTTCTTCCAGTTGCAGTGGTGAAAGGCGCTGCTGATGGAAATGTGCCTCGATACTTCCTCGGGCTCGAAATCGAAGTTGGATGTGCCCTCGTCCACTTTCCCTAACCGGGTCGTGGCCTTTGAGGCAAAGAGCATGGCCTCGGCGAGTGTCGTCTTTCCAGAGCCACCGTGGGCAATCAGGGCAACGTTGCGCAGTTGTTCCGCTCTCTTTTCCATAATTCAAAACCCTTTCGCTAGAATTCTCAAGATTGTCTCAAGTCCTCTAAGGGACTGGGCCAGGACCGTTGATTGAACAACCCGAAAACCTCCCTTGCGGATTGTAAGGAGCTGCCATGGAATCCGCGTACGTCTTATTGGAAAATTTGAAAAAAGTCAGGGGAAACTCTGAGCTTTGTCAGATCACCTTACACGTAACGCGGACGAATTTCAGAATGCACTTGAAAAGGACGTTCGCAAGCGTTCCTGGAAATGGCGAAAATAGTTACACTAATGGGATAAACAAAGTCAAGCGGAGAATGTGCGGACTTTTTTGATTGCTATTGGCGATGCATATGATATTTTTAAAATTTTGGGCAAGCCTTGAGTAGGGTGAGCTGAGGCCGTGATGCAAGAATACACCGGTGTTTTAGGACAGGATGCTTTGGCCGCCTTTACTGAGTATTTGCGCCGTGAAAAGGGGTATTCGCCCCACACGGTCCGGAATTATCGCAACGACCTTTCCCAGTTCATGGACTTTCTGGCTTCAAAGGGCCTTTTGGACGGCCGAACAGAAGAGGGGATCGAGGGCGTCACACCGGCCCTGGTCCGCGAGTATCTGGGCGGCCTCTTCGGTCGTTACAAACGGGTGAGCATCGCCCGCAAGCTTTCGGCTGTCCGGACGTTTTTCGTTTTTTTGGAGAAGCGTCGGGGGCTTGCCCGTAACCCGGCCTCTGAAACTGCGACGCCCAAGCTGGAGAAATACATCCCCACCTATCTCCCCGTGGACGAGATGTTCAGGATGCTCGCGGGAGCGGAAAAGGGCTCCGTTTCAGGGGGCAGGGACCTGGCCATCATAGAGGTCCTTTATTCCTGCGGCGATGCGCGTGAGCGAAGTCTGCGGTCTGGACATCCCGTCCATGGATCTGGAGCAACGGATCGTGAGGGTGGTGGGGAAGGGGAACAAGGAGCGTTTGGTTCCGATCGGCCGCAAGGCCCTGGCCGCTGTGAAACATTACCTGGCAGAGACAGAGAGCCTGAGGCGGCGGGTCGGGCACGCGAAAGGGGAGGGCCCCCTTTTCTTGAACGCACGCGGCGGAAGGCTCACGGCCAGGAGTGTGGGGCGGATCATCAAGCAGACATGCCCTCAAGTCGGGTTTGGATCACAGCGTGAGCCCCCACGCCTTGAGACACAGCTTTGCCACGCACCTCCTGGATGGGGGAGCGGATCTGCGATCGGTGCAGGAACTCCTGGGCCACGCTTCTTTGTCGACAACCCAGCGCTATACCCATGTGACCCTGGACCGGCTGATGGCCGTCTATGACCGGGCCCACCCGAGGAGCAAGTGAGGGGAGACATGCAAGGCATGACGAAAGAAAGCAAGATTTCCCCATCTTCCGGGGCCGTAAGGGCGACGACCGTGCTCGCCGTCCGCAAGGACGGCCGGGCCGTCATGGCCGGAGACGGGCAGGTGAGCTTTGGTGAGACCATCATGAAGCAGCGGGCCACCAAGGTGAGGGCCATGTACAAGGACCGTGTGCTGGTGGGATTTGCCGGTGCGGCGGCCGATGCCTTCAACCTGCTCGAAAGGCTGGAGGACAAGCTGGACACGTACAACGGCAATCTGACCAAGGCGGCCGTGGAACTGGCCAAGGACTGGAGGACGGACCGGATCCTGAGACGGCTCGAGGCGCTGCTCCTTGCCATGGACAAGGACCACATCTTTGTCATTTCGGGGACGGGCGATGTGATCGAGCCCGATGAATCGGTTGCCGCCATCGGCTCCGGAGGCCCTTACGCCCTGGCGGCGGCCAAGGCCCTGGTACGCCATTCGGGCCTGGATGCGGCCGCAATTGCAACAGAGGCCATGAAGATCGCCGCATCCATCTGTGTGTACACCAATGAGCACCTTGTGCTCCACGAGCTGCCGGATTAGCTTTTTTGGATGAGCGGATTTCGCGTCAGGAGAAGCCATCAGAGGAGATCATGAAAGAGGACCCAACAGGTAAACCCTTATTCCATCAAAGTCATGACGCCCAGGGAGATCGTTTCGGAGCTTGACAAATTCATCATCGGACAGGACGAGGCCAAACGGTCCGTGGCCATCGCCCTCAGAAACCGCTGGCGACGACAGCAGGTCCCCAGGGAGCTGCGGGACGAGATCGCCCCCAAGAACATCATCATGATCGGGCCGACCGGCGTGGGCAAGACCGAGATTGCCAGGCGCCTGGCCCGGCTGGCCAACTCCCCGTTCCTGAAGGTGGAGGCGACCAAGTTCACCGAGGTGGGCTATGTGGGCCGGGATGTGGAGTCCATGGTGCGCGAGCTCATGGAGCTGGCCGTGAACATGGTCAAAAAGGATGAGCAGGAGGAGGTGAAGGCCAAGGCCCATGAGCTGGCCGAAGACCGGCTGCTCGACATCCTGCTCCCGAAGAAGAGGGAGGAGCTGAAGGAAGGCGAAGAGGGGGAGAAGGAGAAGATCCTGGAGGTGGTTCGTGCCGACCGGACGGAGTCCACCTCCACCCGGGAGAAGCTCCGAAGGATGCTGAGAAGCGGAAAGCTCGATGAGCGCTACGTGGAGGTGGAAGTCACCAACGCCTCCGCCGTTCCCATGGTGGAGATCTTTTCCAGTGCCGGCATCGAGGAGATGGAGTTCAACATCAAGGAGATGTTCGGCAACCTCTTTCCCGCCAAGAAGAAGAAGCGAAAGGTCAAAGTCCCCGAGGCCATGGAGATCCTGGAGCAGGAAGAGTCCCAGCGCCTCGTGGACATGGACAAGGTGGTCGAGAAGGCCGTGCGGATGACGGAGCAAAACGGGATCATCTTCCTGGATGAGATCGACAAGATCGCCGGCGCGGAATCCCGCTACGGCCCCGATGTCTCCCGGGAGGGGGTGCAGCGGGACCTCTTGCCCATCGTGGAGGGGTCCACCGTCAGCACCAAGTACGGGATGGTCAAGACCGACCACATCCTTTTTATTGCCGCAGGGGCCTTCAACGTCAGCAAACCCTCCGATCTCCTGCCGGAGCTGCAGGGAAGATTCCCCATCCGGGTGGAGCTCTTCCCCCTGACGATGGAAGACTTCGTGCGCATCCTCACGGAGCCCAAAGAACGCGCTGATCAAGCAATACGAATCGCTTCTCACGACCGAAGGGGTGGAGCTGATCTTCGAGGATTCCGCCATCGGGGAGATCGCCGAGTTCGCAAGCATGGTCAACGAGCGCATGGAGAACATCGGGGCCCGTCGGCTGCACACGGTCATGGAAAAGCTCCTGGATGAGGTCTCATTCGACGCCCCCGACCTGGAAGAGCGGGTCGTCCGCATCGACAGGGATTACGTGAAAGAGAAGCTGCAAGACATCCTGGAAGATGAAAACCTGAGCAGGTACATCCTATGATCACCCATACGGAACGCGCCACTATTCTGATCGAGGCCCTGCCCTACATTCAGCGGTTTCAGAACAGCACCTTCGTCATCAAGTACGGGGGCCACGCCATGGTGGACGAAACCCTGAAGCAGGAATTCGCCCTGGACATCATCCTCATGAAGTACGTGGGCCTCAACCCCATCGTGGTTCATGGCGGAGGGCCTCAGATCGGTGAGCTCCTGAAGCGGCTTTCCATCGAGTCGTCGTTCGTGGACGGGATGCGGGTGACCGACAAACAGACCATGGACGTGGTCGAAATGGTCCTGGTGGGAAAGGTGAACAAGGAGATCGTGAGCCTCATCAACCGGAACGGAGGTCGCGCCGTGGGGCTTTCGGGCAAGGACGGGCAGCTCATCACGGCCCGCAAGATGAAGTATGTAAAACGCAAAGGGGCCGACCAGCCCCCTGAGATCATTGACATCGGCATGGTCGGCGAGGTGACGGAGGTCGACACCCACATCCTGTCCGCGCTGGTTGAGAGCCATTTCATCCCCGTGATCGCGCCGGTGGGGGCGGGGGAGGAGGGCGAGACTTACAACATCAATGCCGACACCGTGGCCGGTCACATCGCCAGGTCGCTCAAGGCGCGCAAAGCTGATCCTGCTCACGGACACCGTGGGCGTCCTGGACGGGCAACGGAAGCCTGATCTCCACCCTCACGCGGGAGGAGTCGCTGCGGATGATTCAGGAAGGGACCATCAAGGGTGGGATGATCCCCAAGGTGAGCTGCTGTCTCGATGCCCTGGAGGGGGGCGTCAGGAAGGCCCATATTATCGATGGCAGACAGGAGCACGCGATGCTGCTGGAGATCTTTCACCAAAGGGGGGGTGGGGACCGAGATTATCGGGTGAAGGGGTCGTCTGGGCGCCAGCCCGTATCGGAGGGGCTGTTTCTGATAAAATGGCGCGGGTATGTTGGAGAAGAACAAATGACCGCTGCCCTGTCCGCCTCAGGGGGGACGAGGGGGGAGGAAAGTCCGGGCTCCGCAGGACAAGGTGCTGGGTAACGCCCAGTCCCGGTGACGGGAAGGAAAGTGCCACAGAAAGGATACCGCCCCGCCTGAGCGCGGGGTAAGGGTGAAATGGTGAGGTAAGAGCTCACCAGTTCCGTCGGTGACGGCGGGAGCTAGGTAAACCCCACCTGGAGCAAGGCCAAATAGGGGAACGAACGAGGGTGGTCCGCCCGAGTTCCCGGGTAGGTCGCTCGATCCCGCCGGTAACGGCGGGGCTAGATGAATGGTCATTGTCCCGCAGGCGGGTGACTGCCTCGGGAAACAGAACCCGGCTTATGGGCTTCTCCGACATACCCGCATCAAACCAAACGCGTCGCCGCCCCGCTCGACAGGGCGACGAAAGACGATCACAGTCAGATTCAGAGTGAGGAAACTGAGGGAGGGCGTCTATGTTCGTCATATCCAATTTTCTGGTAGCCATTGCGAAGATCCTGGACATCGGGCTTACCCTCTACATGTGGGTGATCATCGGAAGGGCCATCATCTCGTGGGTCAATCCGGACCCTTACAACCCCATCGTGCGGTTCCTCAACGCGGTGACCGAGCCCGTCCTCTACCCCATCAGAAGAAGGCTGCCCCTCAGCCTGGGCGGGATCGATTTTTCCCCGATCATCGTGATCCTTGCCATCATCTTTCTCCAGTCCTTCGTGGTCCAGAGCCTCATTCAGATGGCGGCGCGGATGGGTTAGGCTTCGTGAAGGTATGACGGCTCAAGGACAAAAACCGGAAACCGTACTGACCATCCGGGTCGTGCCCGGTTCCTCCACGAACAAGGTCGTTGCCTCGGAAGGGGGTGTCCTGCGGGTGAAGCTCACGGCCCCGGCCGTGGAAGGCAGGGCCAATCAGGCCCTCATCGCATTTCTGGCAAAGCGGTTGCGTGTTCCCAAGGCGAAGGTGACGATTGTGTCCGGTCCGTTTTCAAGGGTCAAACGGGTGAAGGTCGAAGGGGTCTCGGAGAGCGAGGCACATGGTATGTTGTCCGTGGACGGGTAAGAGAGTAAGCAGGACGTTATGGGCAATGCCTTGCTCGACCTGGGTCATACCCGCTGAAGGACACAGCTCAGCGAGTCTTGGGCTGTCTGGAACTGTGGCACTTGGGCGTTAATATCGACTCTGCCCACTGATCACTGCCTTGACTCACGATTAGTGTTACTTGCTTTTCGAAGGATTTTCATCATCTCGGCATGAATGGCGGGGTTTGCGGCGACGATCGTGTGATCGTACGGCGAGTAGGGGGTCCCTCGAAGGTGCTCAGCACGCCGCCGGCCTCTTCCACCAGGACGACGCCCGCGGCCGTGTCCCAGGGTTTGAGTCCCTCTTCCCAGAAGCCGTCCAGCCGGCCGGCCGCCACATAAGAGAGATCGATGGCACGCAGCCCCTGGCCTTCTGACGCCCTGCGCGGCGACGATCATACGTCCAAAAAGGGGCAGGACCCGCTGGGCTTGTTCATGGACATAGTAGGGAAACCCCGTGCCCAAAAGCGCATCGCCGATCCTGGCGGTCGTTGAGACCCGGATGGGCCGCTTGTTCAGAAAGGCCCCCCGGCCTCTGGATGCCTCGAAAAGCTCTCTCGATGACGGGATGTAGACGACGCCCAGCACCGGCTCGCGCTCCAGCTGAAGGGCGATGGAGACGGCGAAAAAGGGGAATCCGTGGGCGAAGTTCGTCGTTCCGTCCAGCGGGTCGACGATCCATGTGCGGGTCGCTGTAGGCGAGTTTCGGGCTCCGGCCTCCTCGGAAAGGATGTTGTCGCCGGGGAACGCACGTCTGGATGGCGTCAAGAATGATTCGCTCGGCCCGCAGGTCGGCCTCGGTGACCAGATCGATCGGCCCTTTTTTCCTGATATGGCGGATGCGTCCGACCATGCGAAGCAGGGCGGTGCCGGCCCGTTTCGCGGCCTTTTCGGCCACCAGTCGTTCCTTGGTGAAGTCAGGCATGGCTTCTGGGTGAGCTCAGGCGTTAAATCCTCCCCTCTCCTCTCGATGGCAGAACCCTTGCCCGAGGCGGGCTGCCTATGAGGGCTTATATCAGATGGGGGACAATGTCAATGAGGGGGCTCGGTCCGAGGAGCAGACCATTTGGTTCTTGACAGCCGGGCCGTGGACTGGTAAAAAAATCATTTTTTAGATTTACTCCTTGTTCTCCGGGCTGCCGGGCAGTTCTGGTTGGCCGGGGAACCACAGAAGGTCCGTTTCGGGACCCAGGCCGAAAGGAGATGTGGTGTATGAAGTATTACGAGACGCTTTACATCGTCAACCCTGACTTGCCCGGCGAAGCCTATCAGCAGGTCCTTGGAAAGTTCAATGGACTGGTTGAAACGAACCGGGGTGTCATCATCAAGGTGGACGAATGGGGGAGCAAACCCCTGGCCTATCCGGTGAAGAAGTTCGAGAAAGGGTGCCTACGTGCTTCTCCAGTATTGTGGGGAGGCCGGCATCACGAACGTGCTGGAGCGGGACCTTCGATTGGATGACCGCGTTATCAAGTACCAGACGGTCAAGATCAGCGATCACGCCGACGTCGAGGCCCTCAAGCGCCAGGCAGAGGAAGTGAAGGCCAAGCCCGCTGAAAGCGCTCCGGCAAAAGCGGAAGAGCCGCAGCCCCAGGAAACCGCTGAAACGAGTCAGGGGGAACAGTAACATGGCTTACGACAGACGAAGATCATTTCACAGGAGAAAGGTCTGCAAGTTCTGCGCGGACAGCAGCTTGGGGATCGATTACAAAGACGCCAAGATGCTCCGTTATTTCACTTCGGAACGGGGAAAGATCATTCCCAGACGGATTTCCGGTAATTGCGCCAAGCACCAAAGAAAGCTGACGATGGCCATCAAGCAGGCTCGAAACATCGCCCTGCTGCCCTATACCACGTCTACGCTGAAGTAACCCGGGTGGCCCGCTGCACCAAGAGAAGACTGCGGCGACGCTGGCCAATCCAGGGGGCCGGGGTTCCAGGGATTCATGAAACTATCGGACTTGCTCGGCTGTTTGGGTGGGGCTGCGATTCTGATTTCCGCCTTCATCACCGTCCCTGTCCTTGGTCCGCTCTTCGGCCTTTTGACCCCCCTGCCGTTCCTGTATTTTTCAACGAAGCTGGGGTTCGCCCAAGGGCTCAAGGCGTCGGCCCTGGTGCTGCTCTTGATCGGGTTCACGGCCCACCTGGCAGGCCAGACGCATTTGGTCCTATTTTCGGTCGAGTTTGCGGTGCTGGGCCTGGTGCTTTCCGAGCTCTACAGGCGGAACCTGAGCTACGGTCACACGCTGCTGTGGGGGACCCTTGCCATGCTGGGGGTGGGTTTCGGTTTCCTCCATGCAGCGGGACTGTCGCAGGGGCTTGGACCCTTTGAGGTGATCCAGGGGTATCTCACAGAACAGCTAAACGCCGTCATGGCGATCTATGGGAGCGCCGCGGACGATCCGGAAAGGGCGGCTGAGCTTCAGGCTTATGGCCGGGCCATCCTGGAGGTCATTTCGAGGATCTACCCCTCTTTGATGATCATCGGGACGGGGTTTGTGGTCTGGCTCAATGTTACGGTGAGCAAGCCTCTTTTTCGTTTTGGCAGGCTCAAGTACCCGGACTTTGTGCCCCTGCAACACTGGCGGGTGCCGGAATACCTGGTCTGGGCGGTCATCGTTTCGGGATTCGCTTTATTTTTGGCGTCGGGGGCGGTAAAATCCATCGCATGGAACGTGTTGATCGTTCTGATGGTGGTTTACCTGCTCCAGGGCGTGTCTATCCTTTCGTTTTTCTTTAACAAGTTTCGGTTCCCCCTGTGGGCCAGGGTGGGTGTCTCGCTGCTGATCATTGTACAGCAGATGTTTCTCGCGGTCCTGACACTCGCGGGCCTCTTTGACCAGTGGGTTGATTTCAGGAAAATCCACAAGAGGGCGGGACGCTGAACCACGCCGCAGGCGTGGCCGAAGGCGTGACAAGGGAGGTTGAGTTTATGAAGCTCATACTAAAGCAGGATGTGGACGATCTGGGCTTGGAAGGGGATCTGGTGGACGTGGCCAAGGGTTATGGGCGCAATTTCCTCATCCCGAGGGGGCTGGCAGCGCTGGCCACACCGCAGAACATGAAGGCCTTTGAGCTGCAGAGAAAGAAGATCGAGGTCCGCCGCATCAAGGCAAAGGAGGAGGCCGTGAAGCTCAAGGACCGGGTCTCTGAACTGGTCCTCACCTTTGTGGAAAAGGCGGGGGAAGAGGGAAAGCTCTACGGCTCGGTGACCAGCATGGACATTGCGGAGGCGATGGAAAAGCAGGGTGTCGTCATCGACCGGCGGAAAATCCTGCTGGATAAGCCCATCAAGGCTTTGGGCGAATTCGAGGTCCCGGTCAAGATCTATCCCACGGTCACAGGGAATGTGAAGGTGGTCGTGGCCCCGCAGGAGGGCCAATAGCCCCGAGGCACGGTTTGAATGGCAAGGGCGAAACCCAAAGACAAGCAGACTGAGCCCTCTTATCTGAAGGTCCCACCCCAGAACATCGAAGCGGAGCAGGCCATTTTGGGGGCGATCCTGATCCACAACGACGCCATGAACCAGGTGGTGGACGTGGTGACGCCGGAGGACTTCTACCGGGAGGCCCACGCGGCGATCTTCGAGGGGATGGTGTCGCTCTATCACCAGGGCGATCCCATCGACATCATCACCATCGCCCAATTCCTGACAAAAAAAGGCCTCCTCGAAAACATCGGCGGGGCGGAATATCTGGCCTCCCTGGTGGAGGCCGTCTCCACGTCCGCCGGCATCGCCCATTACGCCGAGATGGTCAAGGACAACGCCATCCGCCGTAAGCTCATCGGCCAGTGCTCGACCATTTCGGATGCCTGCTTTCAGCCGTGGGAAAACACGGATGACCTGCTGGACCAGGCGGAGCAATCCATCTTCGACATTGCCGAACAGCGGGTCAGGGAAGGGTTCGATCCCCTCAAAGAGGTGATCAAGACGAGCTTCGCCAAAGCTCGAGGCCGTCGCCTCACAGCGAGGGCCACATCACGGGCGTGCCCACGGACTTCAGGGACTTCGACCGGCTCACGGCCGGGCTTCAACCCTCCGATCTCATCATCATCGCCGGCCGCCCCAGCATGGGGAAGACCGCGCTCGCCCTCAACATCGGCTACAACGCCGCCACCTTGACCAAGAAGGCGGTGGCGGTCTTCTCTTTGGAGATGTCCAAGCTCCAGCTCGGCATCCGGCTTCTGGGTTTTGACGCGGGCGTCGATGCCTCCAAGCTGCGGAGCGGTTTCCTGCGCGACGATGACTGGGGGAAACTGCTCGACGCCGCCAATCGGCTCTCGGAGCTGCCCATCTTCATCGATGACAGCTCGGGCATCAGCGTGCTGGAGATGAAGGCCAAGTGCCGACGCCTCAAGAAGAAGCACGACCTGACCCTGGTCATCGTCGATTACCTGCAGCTGATCCAGGGCCGTCGATCGGCGGAATCCCGCCAGATCGAGATATCCGAGATATCGAGATCACTCAAGGCCCTGGCCAAGGAGCTCAACGTCCCGGTCATGGCGCTCTCCCAGCTGAACCGGAAGGTGGAAGACCGGCAGGACAAGCGGCCGCAACTGGCGGACCTGAGGGAGAGCGGCGCCATTGAACAGGACGCCGACGTGATTGCCTTTATTTACAGGGACGAGGTCTACAACCCCTACTCCGAGAAGAACCGCAACGTCGCCGAGATCATCGTCGCAAAGCAGCGAAATGGCCCCACGGACACGTTCAGGCTCACCTTTCAAAGGGACATCACCCGTTTCAGGGACTATATCCCCGACGAAGGACCCCTCAGCTGAAGGGACGAGGCAGCAATCTACCGCGTGACCGAAGAGGAACCGGGATATCGAGAAGATATACGGCAAGACCACAGGCCTTAAGGCAAGCCAGCTCAAGCGGTTGCAAAGGCTTTACCGCCGAAAGACCCCGCCCAGTGAGATCATCTCCCGCGAATTGACCCGTCAGATTGCATCGCTTTCCAGAGAGATCAACCGCCAGATCGGCCTCCTGATCGACCGCAGGGGCGAGGTGACGTATGTGATGGTGGGGGATCACGGTCACATCTGGATCCCGGACCTTTCTGATTTCAGGGGCGGGATCGGCCGGCTGAAAGGGCTTCGCTGCGTCCACACCCACCTTAGCGGCGAGCCTCTCACAAGGGAAGACCTGACCGATCTGGTCCTGCTGGCACTCGATCTCATGGTCTCCGTCGAGGTGGACGAAGCGGGGCTCCCCGGGTCCATTCACTATGCCCACATCCTCCCGGAAGGCGCCGACAAGGAGGGCTGGGTGGCGCAGCGGGTTCCGGACCTGGGCCAGTTGGACGTGGATTTCCCGCAGCTCATCGCGTCACTCGAGGACGAGCTGGCGCGGTTGCGACCCTCCCGGCCCTCTGGAGAAAAGGGAGCGGGGGCTCCTGGTGGGGGTGACGACGGGGCCCCGGTGGCAGGAAGAGGAATCGCTCGACGAACTGGCGGAGCTCTGCCGTCTCGGACAATGTGGAAGTGGTGGGCCGGGTCATCCAGCAGATCCGGCGGGCCGATCCCCGTTTCCTGATCGGCAAGGGCAAGGTGAGCGAGCTGGTCCACCGCTGCCTCCAGACGGATTCAAACCTTCTCATCTTCAACCGGGAGCTCACCCCGGCGCAGGTGAAGAGCCTCACCGACGTGACGGACCTCCGCATCATCGACCGGAGCCAGCTGATTCTTGACATCTTCGCCAAGCGGGCCGTCACCCGTGAAGGGAAGATCCAGGTGGAGCTCGCCCAGCTCAAGTACCTCCTGCCGAGACTCGCCACCAAGAACACGGCCATGTCCAGGCTCACGGGCGGCATCGGCGGCCGGGGCCCCGGGGAGACAAAGCTTGAGATCAACCGAAGACGCGTGCGGGAGCGGATCACAAGGCTCAACCGGGAGCTCGAGGAGATACGGAGGCAGCGCCAGGAAAGGAGGCGTCTTCGAAACGTGAGGGACCTGCCGGTCATCTCCATCGTGGGCTACACCAACGCGGGCAAATCCACCCTTTTAAATGGGCTCACCCGAAGCCGCGTGGCGGTGAGGAACCGGATGTTTGAAACCCTTGACCCGAGCAGCCGTCGTCTGCGGTTCCCCAGGGAGCGGGAGGGCATCATCACCGACACGGTCGGGTTCATCCGGGACCTGCCCGAAGACCTCATGGAGGCCTTTGCAGCCACGCTCGAAGAGCTTCACGACGCCGATTTGCTCCTGCACGTGATCGACGCCACAAGCCCGAGGATGGAAGACCAGATCAAGACAGTGGAGCAGGTCCTGGAGAAACTGGAGCTCACCGCCAAGCCCGTGGTGCTCGTCCTCAACAAGACCGATCTCCTGGATCCCGAAGCGGCTTCGGCCCTCGAAAAAAGAACGGGAGGGGTGGCCGTGTCGGCCATTCACCCTCCCACGCTGCTACCGCTTATCGACCGGGTCGAGGCCGCTATATGGCCCCGGGGGACCACCCATCCGATTTGAAGGGCTTGCCCTCCTCTGAGAACACGAAGCACGCACAACCCGGCAGGGTGTCGATAAAGCGGATGCCTTGCTCGGGCTTCATGACAAAGACGCTGGTTGAAAGGGCATCGGCGTCCATGGCGGTCGGTGCGGTGACCGAGACGCTGGCGAACTGGTGGGGGGAGTCGCCCGGTTTTCGGGTCGATGATGTGGTGGTACATCTTCTCGCGGTCGAAATAGACCTCGTAGTTCCCCGACGTGGCGATGGCACCGTCGGAGAGCCGGATCTTGGTCCGGATACTGGCTCCGCTTTTTCGGGTCCTCCACCGCGATCACCCAAGGCTCGCCGTCTTCCCTTCGCCCCACGGCCCGAATGTCCCCCCCGGCATTGATGAGATGGTTGGCGATCTGGCGGCTTCGAAGGATTTCCGATGCCCTGTCCACGATGTAGCCCTTTGCGATGCCGTCGAGGGTGATGCCCATGTCCGGCTTCAGGAATCGGATGGCCTTTTCCTCCATCAGAATCTTGTCCGAGCCCACGCAGTCGAGCACGTGGCGCATTTCCGATTGCGACGGGAAACCCGCCTTGGGATCCGAGAAGCGTGCCGCAAAGAGGTCCACCACGGGTTTGACGGTCACGTCGAAGGCCCCGCCCGTGAGCTGGTAGTACCCCATGGATTTTCGAATGAGCCCGAGGACTTCGGGCGGGATGTCCGTGAGCACCCCTTCTCGGTTGAGCGCTGAGATGGGGGTCGCCCCGTCGAAGCGGCTCAGAAGGCGCGAGAGCCGGTCAATCTCCACAAAGGCCAGTTCCATGGCCTCCTGGGCCTCGTCCTTGGAGGGGTGAATGAGGGTCATGGAGACAAAGGTGCCCATGGCAATCCTATTGGAAGACACCTTGTGCATCTGCCGGTCAAACCGCACCGCCTCCGAGCCGGTCGGCATCAAACCGCCCGCCCCAAGGCCCAGTCCCAAGAGGCCGGAGTACTTGAGGAACCTCCTCCGGTCCATGATTGTGCTGTTCATGGGTTCGTGATCTCCTTTGATCATGTCACAGGGGCGGCCTCGGCAGGTGCCCGCCCGTCCGTCGTGAGCGCGCCTCCGGACGTACCCCTGTGATGGATTGGTCTTCAGGATTTCAAACAATAAAAATAGAAGGAGCCCTCGGCCGTTGTCAAGCGGATTCTCCAGTTGCCCGGGCCACCTTGAGCAGTCGCCTTGCCTCGATGATGTCCTGGCCGATCTGGGCCGAAAGCGTTTCAACGTTCGGGATAGGTCTTTTCGTCTCTGAGCCTGTGGATGAAATTGACCCGGATGGTCTTGCCAAGGAGGTCTCCCGAGAAGTCCAGGAGATGGGTCTCCACGGAAAGGGCTGCGTCGCCGAAGGTCGGGTTGTACCCGATGTTGGTAACGCCGTCATGGAGTCGATCGTCCACCAGCACGGTCACGGCGTAAACACCTCGTTTGGGGATCAACGCGTCCACGGGTCTCAGGTTGGCCGTGGGGAAACCGAGCAGGCGGCCGCCACGGTTCTTCCCCTTCACGACGGTTCCGCTGATCTGATAGTGCCGTCCGAGCAGCACCCGCGTGGTGGTGAAGATCTCCTTCCTCAACCAGTCTGCGAATCATGGTGCTCGATACCAGCGTGTCCTGGACCCGCACGGGTTCCACCATGTGCACGAGGAAGCCCAGGTCCCTTCCCATTTCCCGGAGCATGTCGATGTTTCCGCGGCGGTTGTGGCCGAAGGAGTAGTCATAGCCGACGACGATCTCCCGGATGCCGACCCGGCCCACCAGAATGTCCTTGACGAAGTGCCTCGGCGGAGATGGCCGCAAACGTTTTGTCGAACGGGATGCACAAGATGACCTCGATTCCGGCCTGCTCGACGAGCTTGAGTTTCTGCTCCGTCGGGGTGATCAGGGGGGGGCCGTTTCCGGGTTTCATGACCCTGAGGGGATGGGGATCGAAGGTCATGACGGCCGACTGTCCGCCGATGGCGGCAGCGCGGGCCTTGACCTTTTCAAAAAGGGCCAGGTGACCCCTGTGCACACCGTCGAAGTTCCCGATGGTCAGCACGGGGTTTGTGAGCGGGGCTCGAAGTGCTTCCAGTTCCAGAATCATATCCGTTTAAATCTCTGCGGGTGGGTTGCCGATCCCATCGCGGCAGCTCCAGGCCGGAGAGAAAGGTGTTGACAAATTTTGGCCTTCAATATAAGCTTATCTTTTGTAAATATCAACCCCTTACACGCCGAAGTGGCGGAACTGGTAGACGCGCTAGGTTCAGGGTCTAGTGGGTGTACGCCTGTCGGGGTTCGAGTCCCCGCTTCGGCACCAAAGAGAGAGATAGAGGCGCAACTTTAAAAGGTTGCGCCTCTTCTTTATTGGACAGGTTGCGGATCGGGGCGGCGTGTCGAGCTTGTTTACAACTATGCCGGTTTGTGGAGAGCAATTGCTATGTGCTTCGAAAACAGCTCAAAATCTTTGTCTGTAGTAAATATTGAAAGCTTGTTTCTGTTGGCCATGGCACAAATCAAAAAATCAGTATTTGAGCCTTGTAACCCTTTTGATCGGCAACGATTAAAATAGATTGCTGCCGTCACATAGTCTTCGGCGATGGCTGGAAGATCGGGGAAGCTTTCAAGATGTTTCTGAAGTTTCTTGAGCTGAGATTCACTTCGAATACCTGACAGGATCTCCTGCCGTATTGGCCCAATCATTTGGACGCGATGATCCTGAATCATGCGCCGAAATTCATGGACTGTCGTATCGGCTTCCTGCTTGTGACGTCTTAAAGCCATGGACCATACACTGGTATCAACTATGACCTTCATGACTTGCGTCTCTGCTTGTTGTGATCATATTCGGGATCGTATTCCACAGTCCCAAACATCGAGAGAATTTTTTCCTGCTCCAAATTTTGAATATATTCAATTAATGCTTCTGAGACAGCGGCCTTCTTTGTCTTGTGGCCTCCGAGCCTGACAGCCTTTTGAATAAGATTGTCATCTATTTGTAAATTTGTCGCCATAACCATCACCCCCTTAATGATCACACTTACTATCACACATGGGTATGTGTGAAGTTAAGATAACATTTTTCAACTCCAATCACGGGCCAGTTTTATTTTTGCCATGATAACGACATGTTAACGAGGTGTTCGGGTGTTCTCGCCCGACGGCTGTCGCCACCATATGCCGGGCATCAGTCGCTCATGATGCGTTCTGGTGAGCAGGGGAGGCTGCGTGCTCAAGTGTCCACTTTGTTCAAAATCGCCAACATCAGTGGTCGGCAGCACCGCTTTGACCATTTCTTAATTGCATCATCTCCAGGCAGGCGATATATAATGTATAATTGTACGGCCATGGAGCGTCCTGTGAACCTTCACATCCTGTGCGCCAAAAACTCCCCGCTTGATGTTGAAGGCATTGACATCGGGATCATGGCATCTGAAATCGTGGACGTTTTGCTGGAAGCCCGTGAAAGGTAAATTGTCGCCATCTTAGACATAAAACTGGGGCCGGCCCTTGAAGAAGGGGATACAGGGTCATCCCTATGATCCCTTTGCACGGTGGTGAAATAGCTTTCCATGTATCTAAGCTTCTACGGACTCAAAGAGCCGCCCTTCTCGATTTCGCCCTCCCCACGCTTCTTCTTCCTGGGTGAGGAGCACAATGAGGCCCTGGCCTTCCTGACCTATGGCATTTTGGAGAGAAAGGGTTTCATCCTCCTGACCGGCGAGTTGGGGACGGGCAAGACGACCGTGTTGCAGGCCCTTCTTGCAAGCCTTGGCTCAGATGTCGTTTGTGCTAGCATTTCAAATCCCATCCTGACGGTGAAGGACTTGTTCATCATCGTCGCCCGCGCGGCATTTCAGGAAAAGGCCCGTTTCAGGAGCAAAGCTGAGTTTCTTTTTGCCTTTGAACGCTTCTTGAAGGAGTGTCATCGGCAGCAGAAGACCTTCCTGCTTGTTGTTGATGAAGCGCACAAGATTTCTTTCAGACTCCTTGAAGAGATCCGGCTGTTATCCAACATGGAGGCCGGCGAAAAAAGCGCCATGAGCGTTTGTCTGGCAGGGCAGCCCGAGTTGAACCATAAGCTCAGTCGGCCCGAGCTCTTGCCGGTTCTTCAACGCATCAGCATGCGCTATCGCCTCAAGCCCCTTGAGCGTCAGGCCACAAGGACCTACGTGGAGACAAGGCTCAAAGCGGCGGGCGCTGAGACTGAGATCTTCACTCCGAAGGCGGTAGAAGTGATCCATGAGCGCTCCCGGGGTTACCCCCAAGTTATCAATGCCCTTGCGGAAAATGCGCTGCGCTTGGGATATGCCCGGCATAGCAAAGAAATTACGGCCGACATGATCCGGGAATGCCGTCAGGAAATACAAGTTTCTCCTTCGCCGACGGATAGCGCCGTGGCTCAACCGAAGCCTTTGAAGTTGCAGATCGAACGGGTTCGCCCCTCCCGGAGACCCGGTATGCGCTGGGCCTGGGCAACCGCTTTCGTGCTGATCCTTGCCCTGACAGCGTTTCTCTGGCGTGAAGGCGCGTTCGACCACACCAGGGACGTGCTGAAACACCGCGGGTTGATGCCGACTGCAACGGCAAGCCTGGAGGGGCCTTCCCCTTCGTCTGAAAAGAGGACCGACGAAGCTCGGCTCTTACGCCTCGAAGTGCCGGAGCATCGTCCAAACAGGGAGGGATCCGACGTGTTCCTCTTGGACCACCAAAATGAACCCGTCGAGTCTGCGGTGGTCGAGCCCGCCCCCCCTCAAACGGAGGCCGTTCAGAAAGCGGCTGCCCAGAGAGTGAAGCTCCAGGCAGGAGACACGCTCAGGAAGCTTGCAATGACCATCTATGGCAGGGCTGACCGTGGGGTCCTGCAGTTGGTGAAGAAAGCAAACCCAGGTCTGAGCGACACCAACCGAATCCTCGTTGGCCAGGTCCTGATTTTTCCTCCGATAGGAGACATTGTTCAACACATGGAGGGCAAAGAGGTGAGCTTACGTCATGAACCATAAGCGCGCCTCAGCTCAGCAAGATGGCTCTCATCAATCTGTTCACAGGGCTTTATGGATTCCAACAATTTTTCGCCTTGTTTTGAGCTACATCTGCCGGCCAGCTTGCGCAAGGATTCTTTGCGTGGATTCCGAACGCATTCGCCTATAGGATAACGTCTCTGATAGAAGGATATAATCCCGTGAAGCGTTTTTCCTTCCACCATCTGTCCCCAATCTGAAGAAAACCAGTGTCATGGGTGAAAAGGGTCGCCTGTTGCTTGCAGGCATAGATCAATGGTCCTTCATCCGTCCATTCCGGGTTATCCGCATCCCTGGCAGAAGAGGCATCCACCCCACTTCATCTCAGGCCCTCAACAATGGTTAAATCGACATCCGCACTCTGAAGACCGACCGGACGGCCTTGATCGATCTCGTTCGACAAAACCGGGGAGAGAGGGGAAAACGTCTGCTCACGTTGAGATGCCGAAGGCCGCGCGCATCAGGTTCAGACCCTCCTGCTGGGGCGACCAGAGACGGCCCCCAATAAGACCCCCGTCCACCACGAGGTTGTGGCCGTTGACAAAGCTCGACTCATCGGAGGCCAGAAAAACCGCAGCCTGGGCGATATCTTCCGGGAGACCGGCCCGTTGGATGGGCTGCATGGTCGCCAGTGCCCCTTTGACTGCCTCCGCGGATTTTTCGGCCGCTTCGGTCGGCAGGCCCAGGGCCTTTCCGAAAATGCCCGTGGCTATGCCGCCAGGTGATATGCAGTTGACCCGCACGTTGCTCTCTCCCAACTCCATGGCCACGCACTTTGTAAGGTGAATGACGGCGGCCTTGGCGGCCGAGTAAATCACGGACGAAGAGTACCCGGCGAGCACCCCGGCAACGCTGCCGTTGTTGATGATACTGCCCGAACCCTGGCGGCGCATGACGGGAGCGGCGTGTTTCATCCCGAGCATCACACCCCCGAGAAGCACGGACAGGGCCGCCTGGTAATGGTCGAAGTCAACGGTTTCGATTCTCCCGACAGGGGCCGGGCAACCGGCGTTGTTGAACAGGCAGTCCAAACGCCCGAAGGTGTTCACCGCAGTGGCGATCATGGCCTTCACATCGTCTTCCCGGGACACATCGGTTTTCAGGAATCTCACCTTTTCGCCCAGGGAATAAGCCAACATATTTCCCTCCTTCTCCCGGCGCGCGGCAACGAGAACCGACGCTCCCTCTTGTGCAAAAACTTCCACGGTGCGTCGCCCGATTCCGCTCGTACCCCCTGTTATGATCGCCACCTTTCCCGCCAATCTTCCTGCCATGGGTCTCCTCCTTAAGCCGCAATTTTATCTTCGGAGACAGTAATATCCTTAATTCTCACTTCTTGTGTTTGTACCGCTTCATCGTTGGCATATCGAGTGTCTACTTGGTTCATAGAACATTCCATCAGCAAGATATCACCCAAAGGCGCGGCGAAGTGTACCTCCACGACGCCTTGGTCCGGAAGCACACCACGGGTACCAAGAAGTGGATCCGGCAGCACTCCCTCAAGGGATCTCTATCTTGCCAGAGGCTCCGGTGTGGTCCGTCGCCCTCAGGTTGATCCCAGGATCATCGAGAAGGCCATCGAGGCTGCGCTCTACCACACCAGCGGCGAAGCCTCTTGACGACCTTGGGTTTTGATCATCCGAACTGTGTCATCAATTGTCAATTGGAAAACAGGTCTCAGCGCCAGGGTCCGACCAGGGGAAGGGGTTGAAAAATGAAAAAGGACACCGGGGAAGGTGTCCTAAGTGGCTTGATTTTTTGGGGTGAGTGATGGGGCTCGAACCCACGACCTCTGGGGCCACAACCCAGTGCTCTACCAGCTGAGCTACACCCACCACCAAGTCAACTTTATAACACAACCCCCTCGGGCTTTGCAAGATCAAACTCGACCCCGGATTGAGTCCGGGCGTGCTCGGAATCTTGAAAAAACCTGGATCCCGGGGCCTTTGGTGTCCGCCCGCCGTTTTTGTTCAAGAAGCCACGGCCGCCTGTGTCTTTGACGGAAATGGCGGCCTCAGGGGGAGGGAATATGGACTTGAGCTTCGTTTCCAGCTCCGTGGCGATTTTCTTGTGGACATTCAGCCGGATCTCTCTGCTCTTGTCCTGCTTTTCGAAGATCCTGAAGCACTCGAGAGTCCTTTCAAGGTCGCCTTCGTTCCGAAGGTACACCCTCACGAGCTGGTCCTTGCTGTCATAGGGGATGTTCTGCCGTTTGAGCGTTTGTTCGAGGGTGTGCGCCCTTTGAACCTTTTCCTGGTTCGGGGTGGCATCCACCTTTACCGTAAGGGAAACGCCATCTTCCCCGTAACCGATTTCCATTTGAAGTGTGCTTTCAGTTCCCATGGGTCCTCCAGTTGACTTCCTTCTTGGGCCTGCGAAAATTAGGCTCGGGCTCATTGGATCAGCGGGGAATCCATTTACAAATAAACATCGGCATTTGACCCTCGCATTCTTAACCGCCCCGGTGATCCCCACCGGCGCCTCAGATCGGGCTGGTATCTCAGATCAACACGGTCGAAAGTGAGCTGAAATCCCCTGTTATTCCATCCGGTTTTCTGGTATATTCCCTCTCCACGCCAAGCCGCGGTTATTTTGGGAAATCACCTGTTTGGCGAAAAAGCGGTGTAGGAGGGGCGTCGACATGGATTCAAGACAGAAGCAGGACCTCCTGAGGCATATCCCTTCGGTGGATCGATTGCTCGCGACCGAGGTCATCCAGCAGGCCATGGCGCGAACCCCTCGCACCTTGGTGGTGAAGGCCGTCCAGGGGACGCTTCAAGGTCTTCGAGATGAGATCTTGAAGGCGGAATCCGTCACGGCACGCCCCGATTTGAGTATGGCGGGCGTTTCCGAGCGGGTGCTGAAAGCGCTTGACTGTCTTGCCATGCCCAGCCTTCGCTCCGTTATCAACGGCACCGGGGTGGTGGTCCATACCAATCTCGGCAGGTCCATCCTGGCCGAGCGTGTGATCGAGCGTTTTGGTCCCTTGAGCGGCGGTTACAGCAACCTTGAGTACGATCTGACCAAAGGGCGGAGGGGGAGCCGCTACACGCACGTGGAGGGGATCCTCAAGGAGCTGACCTCGGCAGAGGCTGCCACCGTTGTAAACAACAACGCCGCTGCGGTCCTCCTGGCTCTCGACACCCTTGCCAGGGGCCGGGAGGTGATCGTCTCTCGGGGGCAGTTGGTTGAAATCGGCGGGTCATTCCGGATCCCCGATGTGATGAGAAAGAGCGGCTGCAAAATGGTGGAAGTGGGCACCACCAACAAGACGCACCTGCGTGACTATGAAGGGGCCATCGGGCCGGATACGGCGCTCCTTCTCAAAGTCCACAAGAGCAATTTCCATGTGGTGGGATTCACGGAAGAGGTCCCCCTCGCCGATCTGGTCCGACTTGGGCACGGTCATGGCATTGCGGTCATGGAGGACCTGGGGAGTGGGTGTCTGGTGGATCTGTCCAAGCTGGGACTTGCAAAGGAGCCCACGGTCCAGGAGGCCCTGGGGCAGGGGGCCGACCTGGTCACCTTCAGCGGGGACAAGCTTCTGGGGGGACCACAGGCCGGAATCATTCTGGGGCGCAAAGACCTGGTGGATGCCATCAAGAAGAACCAGCTCGCGAGGGCCTTGCGGATCGACAAGCTGACCCTCCTGGCGCTTGAAGAGACGCTGCGGCTTTACAGGGATGAGCGGGTGGCCTTCAGGGAAATCCCGACACTGAGGATGCTCTCGGAGCCCTATGAGAATTTGAAGCGCAGGGCCAGACGGCTTACGCGGCTCATCGGGCCGGTTGAAGGGGAAAATTTTTCCTTGCACCAGGAGGACGGCCGCTCGAAGGTGGGAGGCGGCGCGCTCCCTCTCCTTGAAATCCCCACGCGGCTGGTCTGCCTCGTTCCAGGCCGGATGCCTTCCCATTTCACGGAAGTCTGGCTCAGGGGTTACGACCCACCGGTCATTGGAAGGCTTGAAAGGGATCGGTTTATCCTGGATGTGAGAACGATCCAGGATCATGAGCTGCCTGTCGTGGCCCGGGCCATCAGGACCCTATCGGGTTTGGAAACGGACTGAGCCGGGAGACTATCAGGGAACGATGGTGAAAAAGATCATCGAGGGAATCATACGAGACAGTGTGAAGGTCACGACGGCCTTATCGGGCGAGGCCGCCAACGGTCTCATCCGGCTTGCCGAAAAGATCGCGTCGGCCTTTGCCAGGGAGCGAAAGCTGCTCATTTGCGGCAATGGCGGAAGTGCGGCCGACGCGCAGCACCTGGCCGCAGAGTTCATCAACCGATATCGGATGGAGCGGCCGCCGCTTCCAGCCCTGGCTTTGACAACCGACACTTCGGTGATTACAAGTATTGGAAACGATTACTCTTTCGACGAGATTTTCTCAAACAGATCAAGGCGCTCGGCATGGAAGGCGACGTGCTCCTGACGATCAGCACGAGCGGAAAATCGCGAAACCTTCACGCCGCGGTCAGGGCCGCGCGCAGGCTTTCGATCCACACAGCGGCTCTTACGGGGAGCGATGGGGGTGAGCTGCGTACATTGGTTGACTCGGCGATCGTGATCGAGAGCGACGACACGGCCAGGGTGCAGGAGGGGCATCTGCTCGCCTGCCACATCCTCTGCCATCTGGTGGATTATCTCCTCTTCCAGCAGCACGCGAAGGGGGCGTGATGGGCCTGGACATAAAGCCCATATCCCTTGAATCCGTCCGCACCTATCCGCTGAGCCGGCGGCCCAGCAAGGTCTCCATCAAGGATCTGGGTGCGCCCTGGCACCCGGGGCGGCCCATGGCGGAGTGGCTTGGGACCCTTCCGTCGGTCCTCGCTGCCGGGGCGCTCAAAGAAGTGGTGGATCATCTGGCCCGGAGCGTAATCTCGCGAAGGACCGTCATCCTGGCCATGGGCGCCCACCCGGTCAAGGTGGGGCTCAGCCCACTCATCTGTGGAGTGGATGGAAAAGGGGATCCTGAGCGCGGTTGCCATGAACGGCGCGGGGATCATCCACGATGCCGAGCTGGCCATGGCAGGGCACACCTCGGAGGACGTGGACCGAGACCTGGAAGAAGGGGCTTTCGGAGCCGCCGAGGAAACGGGAAGGTTTCTGAACGAGGCCATCAAGGATGGGGCACAAAAGGAATGGGGCCTCGGCCGCGCCGTGGGGGCTGCCATTTTGGGGGCCGGCTTCCCTTATGGTCGTTACAGCATTCTGGGGCGGGCCCACGCATTGGGCATTCCTGTGACCGTGCACGTGGCCATCGGCGCGGATATCATCCACTTTCACCCCAGTGCGGACGGGGCCGCCATCGGGAAGACGTCACACATGGATTTCAGGCTTTTTGCAAGGCTCGTCTCCGGACTCGAAGGGGGCGTGCACATCAACATGGGTTCCGCGGTCGTGCTGCCCGAGGTGTTCTTAAAGGCCTTGAGCCTGGTGAGGAACCTGGGGTACAAGGTCAGGGAACTGGTGACCGTCAACATGGACTTCACCCGACATTACCGCCCGCTCACAAACGTCGTGGAACGTCCGGTGCGGGCCGGTGGGAAGGGATACAATCTGATCGGGCACCACGAGATCATGTTCCCTCTGCTCGCCGCATGCCTTGCGGAGAAGTTGGCAGGGGAGAGGCTTGTGTCAGAATAGGAGAACGAAAATGCCAATTTATGAATACAGGTGTTCAGACTGCTGTCAGGAATTCGAAGCCTTGGTGATCCGTTGCGACGACAAGGTGACCTGTCCGCAGTGCAAGGGCGAAAAGCTGGAACGGCTCATGTCCGCGTGCGGGTTCAAGAGCGGAGAGAGCTTTACGCCTGCGTCGGGTTCATCCGGGTGCGCGTCGTGCTCGAGCCACAACTGCAGCACCTGCCATTAGGCGGTATCAGGTAGGCCGTTGGAGCAGTGACATTACTGATTCACTGAACACTGATAACGATCATTTATTCCGGGGCTGAGGCCTTCTTGTACAGGATCGGATTTGGTTACGATGCCCATCGTCTGGTCAAGGGTCGCCCCCTGATCCTTGGAGGGGTCACGATTCCGTTTGATCTGGGACTGGACGGCCACTCCGACGCGGATGTCCTGGTTCACGCCGTCATTGACGCCATCATAGGCGGTCTGGGTCTCGGAGACATCGGGACACACTTTCCGGACACCGATGAGCAATACCGGGGGGCAAGCAGCGTCTCTTTGCTCGCGGAGGTCCTTTCGTGGGTGAAGCGGGAGGGCCTTTCCATCAACAACCTGGATGCCACGATCGTGGCGCAGCGGCCGATCTTGCGGCCTCACATCCCGCAGATGCGAAAGACCCTGGCGGAAATCCTCGATACAGGCGCAGAACGCGTCAACATCAAGGCCAAGACCACGGAGGGCATGGGGTTTTGCGGTCGCCAGGAGGGGATGGCCGCCTATGCCGTGGTGAGCCTCGCAGGTTGCTGAAAAAGGTCCATTTGAATTGGGGATAGAGAGGCAAAACGGATTTTGGAGGAATGGACAGGTGGGGCTACAGTTCTACAACACGGCGACGCGCAGCAAGGAACCGTTCGTTCCGCTCCGTGAGGGGAAAGTGGGCATCTATGTCTGCGGGGTCACGGTCTATGACCTCTGCCACATCGGGCACGCGCGGTCGACCATCGTGTTTGACGTGCTGGTGAGGTATCTGAGGGCCAGGGGGTTCGAGGTGACCTATGTGCGCAACTTCACCGACGTGGACGACAAGATTATCGATCGGGCCAGACAACTGGGCCAGGATACGGCCACGTTGGCCCAGACCTACATTGATGCCTTCAGAGAGGACATGGGACGGCTGGGGGTGCTTCAGGCGGACGTGGAACCCAGGGCCACGGACCACATCGACGGCATGATGCCGGCTGATCCAGCGCCTCCTGGATCGTGGCTACGCTTACGCGGCAGAGGGGGACGTGTATTTTCTCCGTAGAGAAATTCGAAAGCTACGGCGCCCTTTCCGGGCGCAAACTGGATGACATGAAAGCGGGAAGCCGGGTGGCGGTCGACGAAAAGAAACGTCACCCCATGGACTTCGTTCTCTGGAAGGCGCTCAAAGCCGGGCGAGCCCCAGTGGCCCAGCCCCTGGGGTCCCGGGAGGCCGGGCTGGCACATCGAATGCTCCGTCATGAGCAGTCAGTATCTGGGCGAGACCTTTGACATCCACGGGGGCGGGGAAGATCTGCTCTTCCCTCACCACGAAAACGAAAGGGCCCAGTCCGTGGCGGCAGGGGGGGGCGCCTTTGCCAGGTACTGGGTTCATAACGGTTTCGTGACCCTGGAATCCGAGAAGATGTCCAAGTCCCTGGGCAACTTCCTGACCATCCGGGATGCCCTGGCGACCTACCACCCTGAAGTCCTGCGCCTCTTTCTGCTGTCCAAACACTACAGAAGCCCCCTTGATTTTTCGAAAGAGGCCGTGCTGGGAATGCAGGCGGGTTTGGTCCGCATCTACCGGACCCTTCAGAAGCTCCGGGAATGGGTCGGGCCCCTTTCAGGGGATGACCCTGCGGCTCAGGGCGCACTCGCCCAAGGGGCTTCCGATCCCTTTCTTGCAGCAGTTCGATCGGGTTCATGGACGATGACCTGAACACGGCGGGCGCCGTCGGCGTGATCTTCGAGAAAGTCAAAGAGATCAACAAGGGCATGGCTGCGCACCAGACCGGGCCCAACCCGGAGACCATCGACCGTTTAAAGGCGGATTTCCGAAACCTCGCCCTGGCCGGCCACATCCTGGGGCTTTTCCAGCACGAGCCGGAGACCTTTTTCAGTCAGGTCTCGGACGCAGGCGAGGGGGTCGATCCCGCCAAGGTCGAAGCGCTGATCCAGGAGCGGACCCAGGCAAGGCGCCAAAAGGACTGGGCCAGGGCCGATGCGGTCCGCAACCAGTTGAAGGAGATGGGGGTCATCCTGGAGGACGGTCCGCAAGGGACCACCTGGAGACTGGATGTTTAGGCTTGTCACGGATCTCAAGCCCTGCGGGGATCAACCCAACGCCATCGCCGCCCTCGCCGAAGGCGTGAGAAAGGGCATGCGCAACCAGACCCTGCTGGGGGTGACCGGGTCCGGAAAGACCTTCACCATGGCGCAGGTCATCGCGAGCGGTGCAGAAGCCCACCCTGGTCATGGCGCCCAACAAGACGCTTGCCGCGCAGCTCTACGGGGAGCTGAAGGACTTTTTTCCGGACAACGCCGTCGAGTATTTCGTCAGCTACTACGACTACTACCAGCCTGAGGCCTACATCCCGCAATCGGACACCTACATCCAGAAAGACGCCCACATCAACGACCAGATCGACAAGATGCGCCACGCCGCAACGCGCTCGCTGCTGGACCGGGAAGACGTCATCATTGTGGCCATCCGTCTCCTGCATCTACGGCCTGGGCTCTCCCGAGGCCTATCACGACATGCTCCTCTACGTGGAAAAGGGCACCACCCTTTCAAGGGATGAGGCCCTGAAGAAGCTCGTGGACATACACTACGAAAGGGGTGAGGTTGACTTCTACAGGGGGCGCTTCCGGGTCCGGGGCGACGTCCTCGACATCTACCCGGTCCACGAGGAGGACCGCGCCGTTCGGATCACCTTTTTCGGGGACGACGTGGAGTCCATCCAGGAGATCGACCCCCTTACGGGAAAGGTGATTCGTTCGCTCAATCGCATCACGATTTACCCCGCCAGCCACTATGTCACCACGGTGGAGGTGCGGGAACGGGCCGTTCGACAGATCCTGGAGGAGCTGGAGGCGCGCATCGAAACCTTCAGGTCCCGCGGCAAGCTCCTGGAGGCCCAGCGGATCGAGGAGCGGACCCGCTTCGATCTTGAGATGATGATCGAGATGGGGTACTGCCACGGCATCGAGAACTACTCGAGGCATCTGACCGGCAGGGCCCCGGGCGAGCCGCCCCCCACGCTTCTTGACTATTTCCCCAAGGACTTCCTGGTGATCATCGACGAAAGCCACATCACCGTCCCCCAGTTGGTGGGCATGTACCGGGGGGATCGGTCCAGGAAGGAGACGCTCGTGTCATTCGGGTTCCGCCTCCCTTCGGCGCTCGACAACCGGCCCCTGACCTTTGAGGAATTCGAGTCGAGGGTGAAGCAGGTGATCCACGTCTCGGCGACCCCCGGCCCCTACGAACTGGAAAGGGCGGAGCAGGTGGCGGAGCAGATCGTGCGGCCCACCGGCCTCATGGACCCGGAGATCATCGTTCTTCCTGCAAAGAATCAGGTGGATGACCTGATCGGGCGGATCAGAGACCGGGTCGATCGAAACGAGCGGGTCCTGGTCACCACCCTCACGAAGCACATGGCCGAAGATCTCACGGAGTACTATGCGGATCTGGGGATCCGGGTGCGTTACATGCACTCTGACATCAAGACCATCGAGCGTATGGAGATCATCCGGGACCTGAGGCTCGGAGTGTTCGATGTGCTGGTCGGCATCAACCTTCTGAGAGAGGGCCTGGATCTGCCGGAGGTCTCGCTGGTGGCGATCCTGGATGCGGACAAGGAAGGGTTTCTGCGCTCGGATCGATCCCTGATTCAGACCTGCGGCAGGGCTGCGCGAAACATCAACGGTACGGTCCTGCTTTATGCGGACCGGATCACGGCGTCCATGAATCGGGCCATGGAGGAGTGCAACCGGCGGCGGGAGATCCAGTTGGCATTCAACCGTGCCCATGACATCACGCCCACCTCGATCCGGAAGGGCATCAGGGACGTGCTGACCTCCGTCTACGAGGCCGACTATGTGAGCTTGCCCCAGGCGGCCGAGGAGGAGGCCCCGTATCTGACGGTCGATGAGATAGAGAAAAGGATCAAGGCCTTGGAATCCAGCATGAAAGGGGCGGCCGGCAGGCTCGACTTCGAGGAGGCGGCCCGGCTGAGGGACCAGATCCGGGCGCTTGAGAAGCGGGAGATGGACTGGAGTTGAATGCGAAGGGCATGAAGCGACAACCCGGCTTCAGATTTCGTGCTTCCGGGTTGATCGGGTTCGGATGGAGGCAAACGGAGGGTTCAAGCAAATGGCAGGAAAACGAGAAAAGCGAAATGACCGTCCGGCGGGTGATGTCAGGAAAGCGATAGAGGCCCTTCGCAGGATTCAAGAGGAAGCTTCCCAGGAGACCCCGTTTCAAGAGATGGTTGCGCTTTACAGGGCGTTGAGCGACCAGGAGCGGGAAACCTTTTTCACGGTCATGGCCACGGACCTGGGGGTCAATCGGGGTGAAATCGAACCCCTGGTGAAGGCCCTCTCAAACCCTGAGCAGGATGATCCCCAATGGTATCGGCTCCTCACGGAGCTGCGCGTCCGATCCCGATCGCCCAGACTCGAACTGTTTGATAAGATTTCCCGTGTCCCGGGGGGATTGAAATTCCTGCTCGACCTCAGAGGGGACCTCCTTTCCGTACAGCGGCGTTCCGAATTCGATTTGAGTGGTGTGAATTCGGATATCGTCTCTCTTTTTGAGATGTGGTTCCAGGAGGGGTTTCTCTACCTGGAGGAGATCACGCTCGATTCCTCTTACAGACAGATCGAGGTGATCAAGGACAGGGATCTGGTTCATCCCATATCCAGCATCGAGGAGATGGGGAAGCGCCTTGGGAGGGACCGCCGCTGCTTCGCCTTGTACCACCGCATGATCCCCTACGAACCGGTCATTTTCATCGAAGTGGCCTTGAGCGAAGGGCTTGTGAGAAAGATCTCGCACATCATCTCGGCGCCTCCGCCCGAAAATGGAGGAAGCAGGGTGGATACGGCCATCTTCTATTCCATCAACAACACCCAAAACGGCCTGCCGGGCATCGGCCTCGGCAAGATCCTCATTGCAAGGGTGGTCGAGTACCTCGAAAGGGAAGACGATCGGATCAAGAACTTCGCAACTCTGAGTCCGCTCACCGGTTTTTGGCCGCAGTATCTGAAGCCGATTCTGGAAGGGAAAGACGAAAACTTCGACTTGAAGCAGGACCAGGTGTGGTCCCTTTTCACTAAACGACACGCGGAAAGGCTGATCCAGGGGGAACCCGACCGGGAAGACAAAAGGGGTGCCCTCACCAGGACTTTGCTCCGCATCCTCTCCCAGGAGGAATGGGTCAAGGACGAACCGTTGACGGAGCTCCTGCGAGAGCCCCTGGTGAAGATCGCTTACCATTACATCACCAAGGAAAAGGGCCGAAACGACAGACCACTTAACCCTGTTGCAGGGTTCCATCTGGGTAACGGCGCCACGGTTTCGGAGAAGCACGTCAATTTTTTGGCCAATCCGTCTGTGAGGGGATTGCGGGATTCCTGCGGGATCATGGTGAATTACATTTACACCTCCAGCTGGCTCAGTCAGCTCAAGCGGTCTTTGCGCTGGTTTGACCGGGTGGAAATCCGGGGGCTTCTGCGGCGTCCGTCTTGAGGATCGGAGTGGTGGAGTGATGGACTGATGGAGTGATGAGATGCGGGGCGCTGGAGCGATGGAAGGGTGTGCCCCTTTTCATCCATTACTCCAATACTCCGATACTCCAATACTCCACCACTCCATTCCGTCATCCGTTCCTGGTTTTGACTTGACAATTTTTTGCCCCATCCAATATAGTTACGTTATAGCTAGATCATAGCCATGACGCGTGTGCCTTGGAACCATATTTAGGGAGTCGGGAGACCTGCGCGCAGCTTGAGCGTTGGCTTCAGGAGGTTGATTCATGGATTTTTATGAAGAAATAAGCCAAATTGTCGGGCCGGAGAATATGTTTCGGGACCGGGTGGAATGCCTCTGCTATTCCAGGGACATGTCGGTCCACCAGGGCGTGGCGGATGCCGTCATCTTTCCCAGGACCACGGAACAGGTATCCGCCGTCATGAAGATCGCCAACCGGGAAAAGATACCGGTTACGGCCCGGGGGACGGGTACCAGCGTCACAGGGGCGGTCCTGCCCGTGCGTGGCGGCATCCTCATGGATCTGCACCGCATGAACAACATCCTGGAGATCAACAAGAAGGATTTCTATGCACGCCTCGAACCCGGTGTGATCTGCATGCAGCTGAACCAGATCCTTGCCAAAGACAACCTCATGTTTCCTCCGAATCCGGGCAGTGAGGCCATTGCCACCATTGGCGGGATGGTATCCACCAATGCCAGCGGCCATCGGGCAGTCAAATATGGAACCACAAGGGATTACATCAAGGGCCTCAAGGTCGTCCTGGCGGACGGGAGCGTCATCGAGACCGGCACCACGGCGCCGAAGACCTCTCTGGGATACGATCTGACCCACCTCTTCACCGCGGCGGAAGGCACCCTCGGCATCATTGTCGAGGTGATCGTCAAACTGGAGCCAAAGCCCGAGTACGGGGCCCTGGCCCTGGCCATTTTCGGCGATCTCAACGCAGCCGGAGATGCGGTGACCGAGGTGACCACCTCGGGAATCAAGCTGGCCGGCTGCGAAATCATGGACAAGTTCAGCCTCAAGGTGGTTGAAAAGGCCCTGGCACGCGATGTCAGTCAGATCGAGGCCCTTCTGATCATGGAGGCCGACGGCGTCAAGGAGGTGGTGGTCCGGGACATGAAGCGGATCGAAGAGATCTGCCAGAAATACCGGGTCCAGGAATTCCAATGGTCCGACGATCCCGCCCGCAGGGAGGAGATGATGCGGGCAAGGGGGGGGCTCGTCCCGACGCTTTCGAGGATCAAGCCCGGAAACCGTCTCGTCCCCATTGCGGAGGACTTCGGGGTGCCGTCGACCAAGCTCCCGGATATGATTCGCAAGGCCCAGGCCATCGCCAAGAAACACAATGTCATCATCGCCACCTTCGGCCACGTGGGCGACGGAAACGTCCACACCACCTTTGTCTCCGATGTGCGGAGCCGGGAGGACTGGGACCGGTTGAGACCTGCCGTAGAAGAGCTGGTTTCGACGGCCATGGAAATGAAGGGGACCCTCAGCGCCGAGCACGGCACCGGCCTGACCCGCGCGCCCCATATCCGGCTGCAGCTGGGCCCGGCCTTTGAGGTGATGCGCAAGATCAAACAGGCCATGGACCCCGAAAACATTCTCAATCCCGGCAAGATGGGGCTCGAAGAGACGCCGAATGCGAAACCGGACATCTATGACTACTTTGCCTTCAAGCCGCTCTTGGAGGACCCCGAAAAGCACCGCTCCCTCGGGGAGGCCCTGGATAACGAGGTCCTGGCCTGCATCCACTGCGGGTTCTGCCGTCTGGGATGCCCCACCTTCGGGGTCACCCACAGGGAGTCAAGAAACGCAAGGGGCCGAAACGCCCTGGCCTTTTACTTCATGAACGGGACCGTTGAGCCCTCCAAGGAGCTGGCTGAGGCCTTCTACAGCTGCACCACCTGCCAGGCCTGCACCTATTTCTGCCCGGCCCGGATCAAGGTGGACGAAATCGTCGAGGGTGTGCGCAAGAAGCTCTACGACGCAGGCCTGACCCCCACGCCCGTTCTCGGTGTCCGGGAAAACATCCTCAAGACCGGGAATGTCTTTGCGAGTGCCAGGGAAGAACGGATCTACATCTACCCGCCGGCCCTGAGGGAAAAGGCAAAGCAGGGGACCTTGAAGTCCCAGGCCGAGACCCTTCTCTTCATGGGGTGCGTCCCCAGCTACCTGGACATGAAAATGGTGCCGAGCCTGCTCAAGCCCCTGGATCGGGCGGACGTGGACTACACGACCCTCGCCACCGAAGAGGGCTGCTGCGGGTTCCCGCTCTTTCTCATGGGATCGGATGATTTTGAGAGCCATGCCGAAAAGATCATGGAGAAGATCAGGGCCACCGGTGCCCGGGAGCTGGTGACCCCCTGCGCCGGTTGTTACAAGACCTTCAAGAAGATCTACCCGAAGATCGGGGATCTGGGGGTGGAGGTGTACCACTCGGTCCAGTATCTGGAAAAGCTGATAAACGAAGGGCGGATCCGGTTCAAAGAAGATAAGCCTGTCAAGGTGACCTACCATGACCCCTGTGACCTGGGAAGGGCCTTTATGATCTTCGATGAACCGAGAAACATATTGAAGAAGATCCCGGGCCTTGCAATATGCGGACATGGCACGGACCAAGCTCCAGGCCACGGTGCTGCGGCGGCGGCGGCGGTGTTGGGGCCAACAATCCGGAGATGGCGGTGGAAATGGCTGCCGTCCGGGTGCGGGACGCCCTGGCGGTGGGCGCGGAGATCATCGTGTCGGGCTGCGCCGCCTGCAAGGACAACCTGAAGAAGGGGGCCAAGGCCATCCCCAAGGATGAACGGGGCAAGATCAAGATCATGGACATCACGGAAATGGTGGCAAATGCCATGGAGTGAGCCACTAGCTGGCATTTAGAGGAGAACATGGATGAGTAACGGGACGCAGTCGCTGAGAAAGGAATTCGCAGTCCGGGAAGATCTTGAAAAAGATCATGGCCGACCATTTCTATGAATTGGATGAGGCCTCCCGCACCGGGTCCAGGAAGATTGCCTGGTGCACCAGTGTGGGTCCGGCAGAGCTGCTTCGGGGCATGGGGTTTCTGGTCTATTTCCCGGAAAACCACGGGGCCATGCTGGGCGCGACGCCGGATGGCCTCCGACCTGATTCCCTATGCCAATGCCATGGGGTATTCCCCGGACATCTGCTCCTATCTCACGAGCGACATCGGTTCATATCTTCAGAAAAAGACACCCCTGACCCAGGCCTACCAGATCGAATCCGTCCCCAGGCCGGATGTGCTCGTCTTCAACACCAACCAGTGCAGGGATGTCCAGGACTGGTTTTCCTGGTACGGCAGGGAGCTGGAGGTCCCGGTCATGGGCGTTCACACCCACCGGGGCATCGGACCGATCAGGGACTATCAGATCCAGGATATTGCCCGACAAATCGAAGACCTGGTGCCCGGGCTGGAAGAGGTGAGCGGCCAAAACTTTGATATGGATCGTTTCAAGGAGGCCGTCGCGCTTTCGCAGCGGACATCGGAGCTCTGGCGGGCCTGTCTGGAGGCTGCCGCGGCCATTCCCTCGCCGTGGACCTTTTTTGACGCGACCATTCACATGGGACCGGCCGTGGTGGCCCGGGGGACAAAGGTGGCGGTGGACTACTACGAGACGCTGCTCGAGGAGCTCAAGGACGCGGATCGATCAGGGGGTCGGCGCCGTGGACGGTGAGAGGCACCGCATCTACTGGGAGGGCATGCCCATCTGGGGCAAGCTCAAGGCCCTTTCCGAGCAGCTGTCCGGGCTCAAGGCCTGTGTGGTGGCATCGACCTACTGCAACAGCTGGATCTTCGACCAGCTGGATCCGGAGGACCGTTCGAGAGCATGGCACGGGCCTACACCGAACTTTTTATCGTCAGGGATGAGGCCTACAAGGAGGCTTACATCACCGACTGCTTCAACCGCTTCAAATTCGACGGCATCATCTTTCACGACGCCAAGACCTGCCCCAACAACTCCAACAACCGCTACGGCATGCCGGAGCGGCTCGGCGAGCGGCTGGGGATCTCCGTTCTGACCATCAACGGGGACCTCAATGATCTGAGGTGCTATTCCGAGGAGCAGGCCAAGACCAACATCGAGGCCTTTATCGAGCAGCTGGAAGAGTGATCGTGACCGACAGGTTGTTCGCAGGGGTGGATGTGGGTGCGTCCAGGACCAAGGTGGCGATCCTCGATTCCGATGGAAGGCTCATGGGACGCGCCGTCACGAAATCCGGAACGGATTTTGCGAAGGCGGTGGCGCACGCTTACGGAGAGGCCTTGGACATGGCAAAGGCCGTTCAAGAGGATGTGGCGCATTGCTTCTCCACCGGCTACGGGAGGCAAAATGTCGCGTTTCGGGACGGCTCAAAGACGGAAATCAGCTGCCATGCGAGGGCTGCTATCACTATCTTCCCCTTGGCCATGACCATCATCGACATCGGAGGGCAGGACAACAAGATCATCAAGCTGGATGCCCAGGGACGGCGGGTCAGTTTCAAGATGAACCGCAAATGCGCAGCGGGGACCGGGGCCTTCCTGGAAGAGATGTCCGCGCGGCTCGATATCCCCCTGGAAGAGATGGACGGTCTGGCCCGGTCGGCAGAGCAGATGGTGGAACTTGGCAGTTATTGCACGGTATTTTCGGCCACAGAGGTCCTGGAAAAGATCCGGCAGGGCAAGAAAGTGAATGACATTGTGAAGGGGCTCTTTCATTCCGTCATCAAGCGGGTCATGGAGATGGATTCCCTGACGAGAGCAGGTGGTCATGACCGGCGGCGTGGTGGCCCACAACCCCTACCTGGTGGAGATGGTGGGGCAGATGATCGGCCGCGCCGTCCTGGTCCCGGAATTTCCGCAATTTACAGGGGCTGTAGGCGCCGCCCTATTTGCCAGGGAGGCGTACTCAAAGCCTGAGGCAGCCGAGAGCATGATAGAAATGAAGGAGGAGCTCGATCATGACCATCAGTAAGTGGATGCATGTGGGAACGGTCCTGAAGATGAATGCCATCAATTACCCGGAGAAGCTGGGATGGCAGGACAAGCAGAATGCATACACCTTCACGCAATGGAACGATCGGGCCTGCCGCCTGGCCAACGGGCTCAAAGACCTGGGCGTTGGGCACAAGGACACCTTTGCGGTCATCTGCTACAACCGGGGAGAGTGGATGGACATCTACGCCGGCTGCGCCAAGGGCGGGCAGGTCACGGTCCCCGTCATGTTCAGGCTGGCAGGCCCTGACATCGAATACATCGTCAACCACTCCGAGTGCAAGGCGTTGATCGTGGAAGCCCCTTTCGTGGATCTGATCAACGGCATCAGGGACAAGCTTCCCATACCCAAAGACGGCTACATCTATCTGGGCGATGGCCCCGTGCCGGAAGGGTACGTGGGGTATGAGGACCTGCTGGCCAAGGCCTCCCCCCGAGGAACCGGACACATGGTCGACGCGCCGATACCTGGACCATCATGTACACCTCCGGCACCACCGGTCGGCCCAAAGGGGTCATGCGGACCCACGAAAGCTACTTGGCCCAGTATTTCCTGAACGACATCAACATGGGCGTGCGGCCCACGGACAAGGTGATGCTGGTCATGCCCATGTGCCACGTGAACTCCATCTTCTATTCTTTCGCCTACACACTGGTGAGCGGGCCGGTCTTTGTCTACAACATGGTCAGCTTTGACCCGGAGGACCTCCTGAGGACCATCGACCAATACAAGATCACCTTTACATCCCTGGTCCCCACCCACTACATCATGATGCTGGCCCTGCCCGATGAGGTGAAGAGCACGCATCGACGTCTCCTCCATCCGCCAGTTGCTCATCTCCTCCGCCCCGGCGAGAAAGGATCTCAAGCTGGCCATCATGGACTACTTCAAGAACGCGGAGCTCTGGGAGGCCTACGGGACCACCGAAGGCGGCCTGGTGACCCTGCTCAGGCCCGAAGACCAGTTCAAGAAACTTGGCTCCATCGGCCGGGAGATCTTCGGGACCGACCGCATCCGAATCCTGGATGAAGAGGGCAGAGAGGTCCCGGACGGTGAGGTGGGGGAGCTTTTTTACCGGACGCCGATGCTTTTCAAGGAGTATCTCAAAGAGCCCGAAAAGACCAAGGTGGCCTTCCGGGACGGGTGGTCATCGGCCGGAGACATGGTGAAACGGGACGAGGACGGCTATTATGCGCTGGTGGACCGCAAGGCCAACATGATCATCACAGGCGGCGAGAACGTCTACCCTTCGGAGGTCGAAGGAGCCGTGGGGGCGCACGAGGCCATAAGAGACATCGCCGTGATCGGGATCCCCGACGAGAAATGGGGGGAGTCCATCAAGGCGGTCGTGGTGTTGCACGAGGGCTGTGAACCGAGCGAGGCGCTCGAAAAGGAGATCCTCGAATGGACCCGTGGGAAGCTCGCCGGTTTCAAGAGGCCAAAGTCCATTGATTTCATCAAAGACGAGGAGATGCCCAGGACACCCACGGGCAAGATCCTTCACCGCATCCTGAGAGAAAAATACGGAAAATGGAGTGACAAGAAGTAGGCATCGGTTCCGAAGCGTTAAAGTCCACTGAGCAATCGAGATGACAGGAGGAGAAAGGCAATGTTGACAAAGGCGTATATCCCCTACAAAGGTTATTATTCGACCCCCTTTTGCCGATGGCAGGGCAGCATGGCCAATGAAAATGCCATTGTGCTTGCGGCAGACACCTCCAAACGGTGGCTGGCAGAGAAGAAATGGGACCCCAAGATGTTCGACTACATGTTCCTGGGGATCACCATCGGCCAGAAGCACTGGTTTTACGGGGCCACCTGGGCCGCGGCCCTGATGGGGGCCGCCGAGCATCCCGGGGGTGACCCTCAGTCAGGCCTGCACCACGTCCACGACCTGCATCTACCAGGCGGCCGCAGGCATCGAGACGGGGCTGTATCAGATACCCTATGTCCTCATGACGGACCGGTGCTCGAACGGACCGCACACGGTCTGGCCCAACCCCAACGGCCCCGGTGGGGAGGTGGAGTCGGAGAACTGGGTGATGGACAACTTCGGCCGGGATCCCTGGGCCAAGAACGCCATGATCCAGACCGCGGAAAACGTGGCCAAGGAGGCGGGAATCACGCGGGAGGAGTGCGACGCCCTGACGCTTCGCCGCTACGAGCAGTACATGATGGCCCTGGCCGACGACCGGGCCTTCCAGAAACGGTACATGTTTCCGGCCGAGGTGCGGTTGTCCAAGAAAAAGACCCTGCTGATCGAAAAGGACGAGGGCGTCATGGAAACCACTGCGGAAGGGCTGGCCGGGCTCAAGCCCGTGCTGCCCGACGGCGTGCTGACCTTCGGGTCCCAGACCCACCCGGCGGACGGCAACTGCGCCCTTGGTGGTGACGACCCGGGAGAAGGCCAAGGAGCTGAGCGCAGACCCCGGCATCGAGATCCAGGTGATCTCCTACGGGTTTTCCAGGGCCAAGAAGGGTTACATGGCCATGGCGGTGGTTCCGGCCGTGAAAATGGCCCTCGACCAGAGCGGGCATCTCCATCAAGGATGTGAAGGCCATCAAGACCCACAACCCCTTTGCGGTCAACGACATCTACCTGGCGAAGGAGATGGGGATCGACTGGAACGGTTTCAACAACTATGGCTGCTCCATGATCTTCGGGCACCCCCAAGGGCCGACCGCGGGCCGATGCATCATCGAAGGGATCGAGGAGGTGGCCATGCTGGGCGGCGGGTATCTCCTCTGGGGCGGCTGTGCGGCAGGGGACACGGGCGCGGCCATGGTGCTGAAGGTCGGGTGATATCCCACAGGCTTGGATTGACCGAACTGGCGGATTTTGGTATAGGGGGCTGTTGCGCGTTGACGCAGCAGTCCCTTTCCGTTTTTAGAAGGAAATTTCAATCCAAAAGGGGATCCGCAGTTCCACATCTGACAGCTTGCTGCGGGGTTGTTCATTGGCGCTAAAATGAGCTCCGGGTTATTCCTTTCAATCGCCGGTCAAATGGGCGGCAAGGACCACCGAATAGTCCTGGTCCGGTTGGGGCGAGAATTCAACTAATCAGTAAATGGAAAATTAAGACCTATGAATATGAAGTGGCTCATTTTTCAATCCCTTGGTGGTCTCGGCATGTTTCTTTTCGGCATGAAGGTCATGTCCGAGGGGCTTCAGAAGGTCGCCGGCAAGAAGATGCGGCGAATCCTCAAGCTGGTTTCGGACAACCGGTTCGTGGGTTGCGCCGTGGGGACGGCCGTCACCAGCGTCATTCAGAGCTCCAGCGCCACCACGGTCATGCTCGTGAGCTTCGTGGACGCGGGCCTCATGACCCTGACACAGGCCATCGGAGTGGTCCTGGGTGCCAATATCGGGACGACCATGACGGCTCAGCTCATTGCCTTCAAGATCGAGGATTTTGCGCTCCCCGCCATCGCCCTGGGGGTTGTCCTGAAGTTTTTCATCAAGGGCCAGAAGTGGAGCTATGTGGGGGATATCCTGTTGGGATTTGGGCTGGTGTTTTACGGTCTCACCATTATGAAGGACGGATTCGGGTTTTTGAAGAAAGACCCCGCCTTCATCTCCTTTTTCACCCGGTTTCAGGCCGGAGACCTCTCCGGCATTCTCCTTTGTGTGCTGGTAGGGACCGTGCTGACCATGATTCTTCAAAGCTCCAGTGCCACCGTGGGGATCACCATGGCGCTTGCCAGCCAGGGATTGCTGGATTTCCAGGCAAGTGTGGCCCTGATCCTGGGCGACAACATCGGGACCACCATCACAGCGGAGCTGGCAAGCATCGGCACCAGCCTGGCCGCCCATCAGACGGCTCGGGCGCACACCCTTTTCAATGTCATCGGCGTGCTCAACGTCGTCCTTGTCTTTCCCTACTTCATTCAAATCGTTTCCTGGGTCACCGGGACCTTTATGGATATCGGCCCTCCCGACCTTGTGGTCAACGGTGAAAGGCCGAACATCGCCCGTTACATTGCCAACTCACACACCCTGTTCAATCTCTTGAACGCCATGTTCTTCCTGATCTTCCTGCGTTACCTGGTGAAGGCCGGTATCTGGTTGACGCCTCACAAAAAGGAGACGCAGGAATTGGAAGAGCTTCACCACATCCGTTACATAGATTCCAGGTTCGTGGACACTCCGTCCGTCGCGTTGGGCCAGGCAAGGGCGGAGATCATCCGCATGGGTGAAGTCGTATTGATGATGTATGACGACGTGATCGGCTCTTTCAAGGAGCGAGACCTGTCGAACCTTTCCAAGTGGAAGAAGCGCGAGGACTCGGTGGATATTCTGCAAAGGGAGATCATCCAGTTTCTGGTGAAAGTGGTGCAGAAGCCCATCATCCCCGAGGAGTCCAAAGAAGTGGCCTCCCTCATGCGCATGGCCAACAACCTGGAGCGGACCGGGGACTGCGTCGAGGATATCGCCCACCTGATCGAGGAGATGATGGAGCAGAGCCTTCAACTCTCGGAAGGCGGTCTCTACGACTACCAGGTCATATCGGAGGAGGTAAGAGAAATTCCTGGCTTTTGTAGTGGAAGGCATGCGCAAAGAGGAGTCGGATATCATGGCTGAAGCCCAGGAAATGGTGGACCGGATCTACAACATGAGGGAGGAGATGCGGGGGAACTACCTCATGCGGCTTCAGAGCGGCATCTGCACGGTTGACCCGGGACTGATCCTGGTGGACATGCTGACCGCCTTCGAAAAGATGGGCGGTTTTTCCTACAATATCGCCCAAGCCGTGGCAGGGGTGAAGTAGCTCATGTCCGAAGCTCCGAAGCCGCAAAGAGACCATTGCATTCGGTGCGGGGAGTGCTGCCTTCAAGCAAGTCCGACGCTTCAACGGGAAGACATCGGGATTGGTCCTTGAGGGTCGGATCGCCCCTGCGGACCTTTACACCATCCGAGTGGGGGAATTGGTCCGTGACAACGTCAACGGAGGATTGCGAACCACGGATGTGGAGATGGTCAAGGTTCGCGAACGAGAAAAGGGCGACGGCTGTATGCACTTCCATGAAAGCGCGAAGGCGTGTGGCATCTATCCTTACAGGCCCTCGCAGTGCATCGCCCTCGAGTGCTGGGATCCCGCCGATTTCATGGAGGTATACGCCGGAGAGAAAGCTTCAAGGAAGGACGTGGTCCGCGACCCCGTCCTGCTCGATCTCATGGCACGCCACGAGGCCGAATGCAGTTACGGGGCCCTTCAGAGGCAGGTGGATCTGATCCCGGAAGACGGCGAAAAGGCGGTTGAGCGGATCATTCGGATTCTAAAATTCGATCACAACCTCCGACCACTGGTGACCCAGCGGTTGGGGATAGCCCCGAATGAGATGGCCTTTTATTTCGGCCGGCCCCTCACGGACACGCTGGTGATGTTCGGGTTGAAGGTCACCCGCCAACCCGATGGCTCTTTTTTCCTCACGTCTTTGTCCTGGGCTGAGCAGACAACATGCCTATGACCCGTTCAAGACCTCGGCCACCTTTTCCGAAAAAGCCTGGAAGGTGTAGGGCTTCTGGATCCATCCTTCAGCGCCTGCCATGAGGATCTCCTGCGCAGGACCTTCGATGGCGTAACCGCTTGAGACGATGGCCTTCATGTCCGGCCGGGCCTTCTTGATAAGCGGATAAAGCTTCCGGCCGTCCATGTCGGGCAGGCCGATGTCAAGCAGGGCCAGGTCGATGGGTCCGTCGTAGCTTCTCGCGACCCTGAGGGCCTCGGAGCCTGTTCTGGCTTCCAGGATGTTGAATCCCAGGTGCTCGAGCATGGCACGGCTCACGTCAATAACCGCCTCTTCGTCTTCGATCACCAGGATGGTCCCGTTGCCATTCGTTGTTTGATCCACGACGTACCTCTCCTTCCGTTTCTTCATGTTCCTTGGCGGGCAGATAGATCCTAACACAGGTGCCGTGATCGGGTTCAGAGTCGACCAGAATGAAGCCCCCGTGGTTCTTGATGATGCCGTACACCGCGGCCATGCTGAGTCCTCTTCCCTGAAATTTGGTGCTGAAGAAGGGCTCAAAGATCCGCTGTCTGATGGATTCATCCATTCCTCGCCCTGTATCTTCCACGGCAAGACAGACGTAGGCGCCCGGATGTGATGTGTGCCGGCACATTCTCAAACCTGGCGTCCACAGCGACTTGCGAGGTCGTAATCCGGATCCGGCCCTGCGCCTTCGATGGCCTCCGCCGCATTGGCCACCACCGCAGTGAGGACCATCTGCAGCTGGGCGGGGTCCGCTTCGATGGCTGAAACCATTTCATCCAGTTGGGCCTTCACCTCCACAGGGGGTTCACGGCGCACTGGATCAGGGGCAGGGTCTCCGTGATCGTCTTGTTCAAGGAAGTCCGGGTCGGTTTGTACTTACCCTCCTGCGCATAGGCAAGCAGCTTGCCCGTGAGGTCCGTCATTCGATCGATGGACGATCTCATGGGCACCAGATATTTTTCCATCCGGCCTTCTCCTTTCGATGCAAGCTGAATCAATTCGATATTGCCCGTGAGGGCAAAGAGCGCGTTGTTGAATTGGTGGGCCACACCCGCCTGCCAAGTGGAGATGGCTTCCATTTTCTGCGCGTACTGAAGCTGGTCTTGAAGCCGTTTTCGTACGCTCACGTCATGAAGGATCATAACCGTCGAGCCTTCGTCCTCCATCGGCACCAGCTGTGTCTCGATTTCGCGGCCGTTCAGGATCAAGAAGGGCTCGTTCCCTTCTGTTTCATTGCTTTGCTTTTCCGCTTGCATCTTTTTCTGGGTCTGGGAGTTGCCCTCCAAATGCAACATCGCCTCGACGTTCGATCCGAGTAGCTTTTCCTCCGGGATGCCAGTCAGAGAATACCGCCATGGGGTTTGCATAAATGATCTTGCCCTCCTGGGTGATCTCAAGGATTCCTTCCGAGAGATGTCCAGAATGATCTCCGTGTGGCGCTTCGTGGAGAGGAGCTCGCGTGTGGTCTCACGATGGGAAAGTATTTCCGCACCAAAGACCTTTTCCTTCAAGAGGGCGTCGTTTCCCTGGTCCAGGGCAGTCAGCGCGACGCAGACATGTTCGCCCAACACATTGAATGGCCCCTTGGCGATACACCCGTCAGCGCCCAGCGCGAGAAAATCCAGATCGGTTTCCGCCGCGATTCCGGACATGATAATGACCCGCGTGCGGTCCATTTCGGGCATGGTCCGGATGATCCGACACAGCTTGTCCCCGCTGATGTTCGGCATCACCAGGTCCACAAAAATCACATGGGGGACCCAGCCCTTAAGGATTTTCAGCGCGGAAAGCCCATCCGATGCTGTCTTTACGATGTACCCCTTCCTCTCAAGGAAGCCGGCCATGAACTTAAGCATGACCGGATGGTTATCGACCACAAGGACCCCATTTTTCATATCCTTTCTCCTTGCCCCTCCGCTGAGGACGACCCTCTTCGCCCAAGAGACACCGGTAAGTCCCGATGGTGCCGCAGGAGAGATGGGTTTCCTTCTGTGAACACACAACTAGAGTATCGGCAACCCGAGGAAATCATTAAAGCGCAAAAATGTATGGGTGAAACAAGAGAAGGATCGGGGCAAATGGATAGTGCGCATCCCGGCGGGTATCCTCGTCATGCCGATGCGTGCGTCACGGTCCATGGTGTGGCTGGGCGGGCCCTCGGCGTGGGAGGCATGAAAACACACGGTGTTGATTCCCGTGCGCTCACCCGATCATCGGGTCAGCTGTCGGTATTTGATTCGATGGGGTCGATCGGCTTCGCCCCCCAGGCGCGACTTCCGGTCGTTTTCGTAGTCCGTATAGTTCCCGTCGAACCAGACCGCCCGGCTGTCGCCCTCGAACGCAAGGATGTGCGTGGCAGTGCGATCCAGAAACCAGCGATCGTGGCTGATGATGATCGCGCATCCGGCGAAGTTGAGAAGCGCATCTTCCAGCGCGCGCATGGTGTTCACGTCCAGGTCATTGGTCGGCTCATCCAGGAGCAGAACATTGGCTCCCGCCTTGAGCATCCTGGCCAGGTGCACGCGATTGCGTTCGCCCCCTGAGAGCAGTCCTACTTTTTTTTGCTGATCAGGGCCCAGAAAATTGAAGCGGGCCACGTAGGCGCGGGAATTCACCTCTCGGTTTCCAAGGAGGGTTTTTTCTTCCCCTCCGGAGATCATTTCCCAAACGCTCTTCTGGGGGTCGAGCACATCGCGATTTTGATCCACGTAAGCCAGCTTGACGGTATCGCCGACGCGAATCGCACCGGATGTGGGCTGCTCCTGGCCGGTGATCATCCGAAAGAGCGTGGTCTTGCCGGCGCCGTTTGGCCCGATCACGCCAACAATGGTGCCCGGGGGCATGGCAAACGAAAGGCCCTCGACCAGCAGGCGATCGCCGTAAGCCTTGCTCACGCTTTCCGCCTCGATCACGATTTTACCCAGGCGGGGTCCCGGAGGGATGTAGATCTCCAGGTCCCTGCTGTCTCGTTCGCTGTCCCTGGAAAGGAGCTCATCGTACGCCCTGATGCGGGCTTTCGCTTTGGCGTGACGCCCCTTTGGCGACATGTGAATCCATTCAAGCTCTCGCTGCAAGGTCTTCTGCCGTTCGCTTTCCGTTTTTTCCTCCAGTGCCAGCCTTTTCTGCTTCTGCTCCAGCCACGAGCTGTAGTTGCCTTTCCACGGAATGCCTTCCCCGCGGTCCAGCTCGAGGATCCAGCCGGCCACGTTGTCCAGGAAATAGCGGTCGTGGGTCACCGCAATCACCGTCCCGGGATAGCGTTGCAGATGATGCTCCAACCACGCCACGGATTCCGTGTCCAGGTGGTTGGTTGGTTCGTCCAGAAGCAGGATGTCGGGCTTCTGCAGCAGCAACCGACAGAGGGCCACCCGGCGCCTTTCCCCTCCCGACAGGATCTTCACGGGGGTTTCCCCGGGAGGGCACCGAAGCGCGTCCATGGCCATCTCCAGACGCGAATCCAGATCCCAACCGTTTGCGGCATCCAGCTTTTCCTGGACCTGCCCCTGGCGCTCGATGAGCCGGGTCATCTCCTTGTCGGACATGGGTTCGGCGAATTTCTCGTTGATGCGGTTGAATTCATCAAGAAGGTCCACCACTTTCTGAACGCCTTCACGGACGATTTCGAGGACGGTCCTGGTGTCGTCCAAGCGAGGTTCCTGCTCAAGAAAGCCGATGGTGTAGCCCGGGCTTACCGCGGTTTTTCCGCTGAAGTCCTTGTCCACCCCGGCCAGAATCCGCAAGAGCGAGCTCTTTCCGGAGCCGTTAAGCCCCAGCACACCGATCTTGGCGCCGTAGAAATAGGACAAAGAGATGTCCTTGAGGATGGGGCGCTTCTGATAATGTTTGCTTACCCCCATCATGGAATAAATGATCTTGTTAGGTTCCTGGCTCACGGTCGACCAACGCCTCCTGCTGTCCATTCTGAGATACAGACCGCTGCCGAATGAAGGGATCAACGATCAGCAAATGCTCTGCAATGCCCTTTTCCAGCGGCTTTAAATGAGTGGGGTTGCGGATCAAAAAAGAGGCACTCACGCCGCTCGCTCCAAATTCGGGAAATCGCTCAACCAAAGGTCCCCTCACTTCTATCACAGATCTCCGGGAGTTTCCGCATTTTTCAAAGGACGGATGCAAGATCACCGGAACCCATCCGCCTGCACCGATTGGGCTTTTTACGAAACGTTTCACCCAAGCCGTGGCAAGGATTGACGGAGGTGCCGCCCCTGCTTGGGTGAATCCCATCGGCGCTTTTGATTTGACAGCCCTCTACCTCTCTCCTATCGTGGACTCTCTTGACTTCCCCTTCTTCTGGTCATGGTTCACCGTGAGAAAAGGAAGACAAATGCTTGCCGACCGGCCATACTGGAACCCATTGCTCGAAACCTTGTCTCCCGACGGGATCAAGGCGCTCCAGTTGAGGAAGTTTCAGCGGATCTTCAGGTGGACCTATGAGCACTCCAAGTTCCACCGGTCCCTTTACGACCGTGCCCCCATCAGGCCTGAAGAGGTTCGCTCTCACGAGGACATCCGGCGAGTACCCACCGTGGAGAAATCCATGATGCGAGACATTCAGCGCAAAGACCCGTTTCCCTACGGCGACGCCCTCTGTGTCCCCCTCGATGAAGTGAGCGAGTTCAGGCAAACCAGCGGGACCACCGGTCAGCCGGTTTACCAGGCCGATACCTGGCAGGATTGGGAATGGTGGGCCGAGTGCTGGTCCTTCATCTTGTGGGCCCAGGGGTATCGGCCGTCGGATCGGGTGTTTATTCCCTTTGGCTACAACGTCTTCGTCGCCTTTTGGGCAGGGCACTACGCAGCCGAGAAGATCGGGTGTGAGGTGGTGCCGGGTGGTGTCCTGGACACAACGGCCAGGATCCTGAAGATCCAGGAGCTCAGGGCAACGGCCCTGATGGCCACACCGACCTATGTCCTCGGAATGGCCGACACGGCCATGAATAAACTGGGCATCGATCCCAGGACGCTCACCATCAATAAAATCACGTGCGCGGGCGAGCCTGGCGCCAGCATCCCGAGCACCAAGAAGCGTATGGAAGAGGCCTGGGGCGCTAAGGTCTACGACCACGCCGGCGCCACCGAGATCGGGGCGTGGTCGTACGAATGTGAGGCGCAGCCGGGCGGGATGCATGTCAACGAGGCCCTGTTCCTGGTGGAAATCGTGGACGTGGAGACAGGGGAGGTCATCGAGGAGCCGGGACGCCAGGGCAAGATGATCATCACGGCCCTGGACCGGCAGGCGCAGCCTTGTGTGCGCTTCGATTCCAAGGACATCATCGAATGGGATCCCGAGCCCTGTCCGTGCGGCCGGTCGTTCAGGCTGATCAAGGGCGGCGTTATGGGCAGGGCGGACGACATCACCAAAGTCAAAGGGGTGCTCCTTGCCCCTTCCGCCATTGAGGAGGCCGTAAGGGGGGTGGAGGGACTTGGAGATGAGTACGAGGTGGTGGTGGACAAGGTGGGGGACATCGATCGCATCACCCTCAGGGTGGAATTGAAACCCGAGGCCTCAATCAACGAGAAGTCCGTCACCAACAGGCTGGTGGATCAACTGAGGATCAAGACCAACCTGGGTTACAATATCGAATTCCACGACTATGGATCCCTGCCGAGATACGAGGTCAAGGCAAAGCGATTCAAGGACCTGCGCAAGACCCACTGACCCGGAGAGTAGAAATGAGCCCGGAAGTCGACATTGAGAGGCTGGATCGATTGATCCAGGAGATGAAAAGGATTGCAGGGGAGGTGGCCAAGACCGGCCACGAAATCCCTGCGGTCGTGAGAAACGCCAAGCGCATCCTCGCCAGCGTCAAGATGCTTGAAATCAACGTCTCTGACGTATCGGAGATCATCAAGACACCCTGACGCAGCGAGACCGACAGGCCCCAAATGGGCGTCATCCCCTGTGAGGCGGCATCAGAATTCCTTTTCAGGTGCCTTACAGCTTCTTCTTCACCGACCGCAGCTTGCCTTCCATGCGGTTTCCGGCCCCTTCACGGTAATCGGCCTTGATGGTCATGTAGATGCGGCTGCAGTCCGGTTTGAGCTCTTTAAAGCAGCGGTCCACCACCCCCATGACCTCCTCCCACTCCCCTTCGATGCAGGTGCCCATGGGCCCCATTTTGTGGGTAAGACCGCTCTGATTGATGATGTTCACCGCCCGAGCGACGTACATGCTCACGCTCTGGCCCTTATCCACCGGAAAAATAGAAAAATCGATGATAACGCTCATTGGAAACCCTCTCCTTCAGTTGCGCCCCAGTTCCATAACAGGGGTCGAATCGCCTTTCAATTCTTTTTTACCACCGCTACTTCTGCCCGGGAAGGGCCTTGAAAAGGTCCTGGGGGCTGGGCTGCGGCTTCTCTCCCTGGCCCTTCCGGGTTTCGCGTTTCTTTAGCATTTGTTCCAATTCAGAGGGCTTGGGCAACCCCCCTTCCAGACCCTTTTTCAGCATTCCTTCCAGGTCCGGGCGGAAGGTGGGTTTCGAGAAGGTCCCCCCGACAATGACGGGGACCATGATGCCCGAACGCTTATCCGTGTCGCCCTGACCGACGATGGTGTTTACCAATTTGGGTTCGACCCTGAAGTCGAGGGTCTCCTGGACCAGATCGGCCTTTCCGGTTGCCTGGAGCCGGAGGAGGGGTGAGGCCAGGGTGGTTCCCGGCGTGTCAAAGACGCCCTTGGTCAACCTGAATGGCGCATTCAGCTCGGAGAAATCCGTGCGCGGCTTCTCGGCGGGCATCTTCTCCATACCGAACGCGGATTTCACGTTCCGGACCATGCCGGCCAAGTCGACCCCCACAATGGCGCCGTCCTTGAAAACCAGCTCCCCCTTTCCGTTGAGGTTCTGCTTGATGGTCTGGGGGTCGTCTCCCTTTATTTCGAGGCTCATCACCGCCTTGACCGTCCCCGCGAGGAAATCCTTCTGAAGCACGTCTGTCAGGAGGGGTTGGACACTGATTTCTTTCGCGGTGAGGGTGAGGCGGCTAACGGGGCGCTCCGGCCTCACATCCAACGTTCCGGAGGTGCGGAGATCGCCCTGGTAGAGCTTCAGGGAAAGGGGGTCCAGGTTGAAGAGGCCGCCCCGGCCCGAAACCTTCAGCAACACCTCTTGAACGCTGGCCCCTTTGACCTTCAATTCGCCGATACTGATTTTTCCATCCAGCACCATCTTGCGGAGGGTGGCGTAATCGGGCTTTGGTGGGACGGCCGGCACCGCCTGGGGCTTCTGCGTACTCAGCGGGCTTCTCTTCGGACGGCGGCGGGAGATAGCGGTCCACATCGATCCGGTCCAGGTTGAGGTCGAAGGAGACCTTGGGACCCGCAAAGTCTCCGACACTGGAAGAGAGCATCATTTTCGAATCATCCAGAATAATCAGGCCATCCGAGAGATTGACACGCTTCTGGTCCCCCTGGACCTTGGCGCTCATGGCCAGCGAATTCAAGACCCCGGGATCGGCCGTCTGGATCACCAGGTCCTTGTTGAAAGCGCCCAGGAGTTTCTTCGGGGAAAAGGGCTTGATGGCCAGGGCCAGGTCGTACTTGGGCTGGGTTGCGGGGTTGGTGAGATTCCCCTTGATGGTGATCTCCATCTCGCCGAGTGCCTTGATGAGGAAGTCCAGCGGAACGGTTCCCTTGCCCGGATCGCTTCCGACCGGACCAATTTTTCCCTGCAGCGACGATGGGTCTGTTGTCAAGCTTGGCCGACAGGGTCAGGCGGATCACTTTGTCTAAGGAGACATCCGTCAGCTCCAGGTTCACGTCTGAGACCTCTTTGCGTTCACCCTTTGAGTGATCGATCCACAAAAGGGATGCATCCCTGACAGCGAATTCTCCAACGGCCAGGGCCTTGATGGGCAGCCCTCCCGAAGGCGCCTTGTCTTTTTCCTCCGGCGTTGCCGCGCCGGAGGATCTTCATCAGTCCTTCCCAGTTGCCGCGCCCATCTTTTGCCTTTTCCATCACGACGCGCAGACCTTCCACGACGAAGCGGCTGACCTGGACGTCCTTTGAAATCAGGGGCAGGAGCTTCACGCGAGCTTCAAACGAACGGATCTGGACGAAATCCTTGCTTTCAAAACCCTTGGGATTCCCGAGATGAAGGTCTGAAAAAGCCAAACTCGCCCAAGGGAAAAGGGAGAGGTGGAGATTTCCATTAATGGTAAAAGGCCTTCCCGTGGCCTCGGAGACCCTCTTTTCGATTTCCGGCTTGAAACGCTGGACGTCAACAAAATTTGGAATGATGACCAGCGCGGCAATCACGAGAACGATCAGCACGCCGAGCAACAGAACAATCCATTTGAGTGCCCTCATGGGTCTTGCCCTCCTTTATGAGAACATGAAAATGATTGATAGTATCATTTTGTGCCTTCCGTGGCGGTCGGCCCGCCGTGGTTGATTTCAAACATGTAAAGGCATCTTCACTTAATTTATAAAATTTATCTGAAATAAGCAATGTCAACGCCCAATTCTTTGTGAGCGAAATCCGGACGAACCGGCCGCTCCATTGGTCTCAGACCTGGAGCGCCTCCAAAAAAGGCCTGGGCAGGTGAACGAAGCCCCCATACAATGGTTCAATGCAAGTCACTGAAATTACGTACCGCTGGTTTCAGAGGGTGAACACCATCTTACGCCTCTTCGCGACCCATATGCAACCAAATCGCCGCCCTTCGACACCGCGATCCTTTGCTCCCCAAGATGATGCGCGGAGTTTGCGCTTGACACAAGAGCGCAATCCCCTATACGCTGTCCCACTGAAAGCGACCTCTTATCCTGCCTGGCGGATCAAGCGCAGCGGATGCGCCTTAAGCAGCGGTGGATCCGTCGCTGAGCTCTCGATGCATCCTACACCTTGTTCCAAACTTAACCAAACGCATTGGGTTCAGGCCGCCACTGACGGAAAAGGAGAAGAGACATGTTCCAGTCCCGGCTCATCGCAATACCCTTGTTCGCTTTTCTTCTGGCTATTTGCTCCCCCGCCCAGGGCCAGGAAATCCCCTCGGGTCCCCACATGTTCCGCCCTACGACGGCATCACCGAGCCGGTCCCCGACGACAACGCGGAGATCAGCCGCCCCATCGCCTTCGGCAGCGTCGCCGAGAGTGGAGACAGCCTGTCCCTGCAAATACAAACCGGCGCATTCGACCGGCCCGTGGACCTCTACCTGGGTGTTAAGGTGAGCGAGCTTGATCCAACCGCCATCCTGCTGATCACCAGCAACCTGCAGATCCAGTCCCTTTCCTCGGGACTGGCGCCCTGGAAGGCCGGCGTGTTAGTCGGCCGACGAACCCTGTTTGGCGCCATTCCCATCAGCGCCCTGCCCCAGAGCCGTTACACGGTCTATCTGCTGGCGGTTCCCGCCGGCACGGCATCCACGGCCCTGTTCGAGAACTGCTACCTCTGGTCCAGCGATTTCACCACCTTGGACTTGATCGCGCTTTCCAATAAGGCCGTGGACCAACTCGGTGGCGGCGCGGAGGCCGCCGCGGCTATTTTACTGGCCCTTGGGGGAGGCAGCAGCCTTGAAGAGGTGATCCGCGCCATATTGGCGGACACGTTGACGGAGACCGGTGAATTGTCCGGTGTGCGGGGCCTTAGCGAAACGGGGGAAAGGCCCAGGAAGTCCTCTTTCGTCGGCCTGTGACAGCTATTTCCGGCAGACCCGCTTGAGTATGACACGTTCAACGATATTTCGGTGTGCCGGACAGAGCTGTTAGAGGTGTATCAAAGTGTGATCCAAGGCCTGATGGCGGGCGGCCTCAGCGAGAGCGAGCTCAAGGCCATGGTCACGGCATTGACTATCCTGGCGGCGAACCGTGGATATTCGCCAACGCAGATCCACGAGGCCATTAGTGAGATGTTGCTCATCGGGAGCATGAAAATAGATGCTTCGGGGGTTATCTGGGAAAACTGCTCGGGTATTTTGTGCAGAAATGAGTACTCGCCAGAAGGTGGAGCCAGTCGATCCGTTGGCATCGTTCATCGAGTTCCTTGAAACCGAGGAAGCCGAAAATGAAGAAACTTCAAACGGTTACGGATTGATAGGTATTATAGGGGACATTTGTGGGCCCCTTTTAGGGACCGTTTTGATGGCCGAAGGGGTCTTTGACTTCAGCACATGCCCGGCGCGCTCCGGCGCCCCCAATTTCACCAATGACCTGTCGCGGGTGAACAAGGTCTCTGTATCTTTAGGCAGCGTGCAGGGGGTGTTCGAGCTGTCCGACGGGTCCCCGGACTACACATACTGGGTGGAAGGGAATTTCTGGCGGCGAGGGACAGGTCAGCGCGCTGTCAAACACCTTCACCCACACGCTCGATTACTCTTCCGGGGGCTTCATCAAGACCCCCAGGCGCCTCCAGCAGACCATCAATCTCAGGTTCAACGCCGACGGCAGCGCCATAGAGTCGCTGAGCGCCAACTACAGCATCACCGACTACCCGGGCCAGGCTGGCGCGTTTATTTCCACCTACCGGTCGATGCAGTTGAGCGGCCCTATACCCCTTGTTTCCTATATCGACACCACAACGCAGGACGCCTCCTACCGCTTGGAAGGCCCGGGAGTGTGCGCCCTGGTAACAAGTATTGTGGAAGAGCGGACGCTTAACGCAGGTGAGCCGCCATACTCATCCCTGGACCCATCAACCATCGTGTGTGACGAGAGCAGTTATATTTCGATCGGGCTGATAGAAAGCAACACGCCAATGTAGTACCGGGGAGATGTCAGCACTGGCCGCTCCATTCCTTTTGTGACCCATCTGTTCTCGAAGATGCCGCCCGATCTCCGGTCTAAAGCGCTTCACAGGAAACGTCTGGGCAGGTGATCGAAGGCGCCGTTGGACATGAACAGGACGACGTCACCTTCTGCAGCCAGCTCGAGCAAATTTTCCAGCAGACGGTCCGTTGACACAAAATGGTGGGCCTCTTTTCCCCTCGTCTTAAGGTCCTCCACCAACCTTGCGGAAGAGAAACGCTCCTCCGTGGGGATCTTCTCCATCATGGGCGGTTCGGGGATGAGGATGATCTCCGCACGGTCGAAGGCCTGGCCATACTGCTCCTGAAATACCGCCCTTCGGCTTGAATTGGACCTGGGCTCGAAAACGGCGATGAGCCGCCGGCCCCGGTACCGGTCCCTCACGGCTGCGATGGTCTCACGGACCGCCGTGGGATGGTGGGCGAAATCGTCGATGACCAAGATCCCTCTCCTTTCGCCCAGGACTTCCTGTCTCCGTTTTGCCCCTTTCAGGGTCTCAGTCGCTCCCGCAATGGCCGCCAGCCTCCACCCCCAGGAACCTGGCCACTGCGACAGCGGCGAGCAGATTCGAGAGGTTGTGGCGACCGTAGAGCAGGGTCTTGAGGCCGAAAACCTCCTTCCCGTCGGTTTGACACCTTCAAATGGACCGATCCGTCCTCTTCCATCTCAAAGGTCCCGTTCCATTCTCCCCTTCCCGTTCATGGAGTAAGGGCTCACGGGGCAGTCGGCATCCTTTGCGAGCTCAATTACCACCGGGTCATCTGCGTTGCAGATGAGGAGGCCGTCCCTGGGGATCAGCCGGATCAGTTTCCTGAAGCTCTCCTTTACGTGGTGGAGGTCGCGATAGATATCGGCATGATCAAATTCCACGCTGGTCAAGACAACGGTCCACGGACGGTAGTGGAGGAATTTCGGGCCCTTGTCAAAGAACGCGGTGTCGTACTCATCCCCCTCCACCACGAAGTTGTTGCCGGCGGAGAGCCTGAAGTTCACCCCGAAGTTGCTGGGAATGCCGCCGATCATAAAGGCCGGTTCGAGACCGGCGCTTTCCAGGAGCCAGGCGACCATCGAAGCGGTGGTGGTCTTTCCATGGGTCCCGGAGATGACGATGGAACGTTTGTCTCCGATGGCGAAGTGGCGGATGGCCTGGGGAAAGGAAAGGTACGGGAGTCCCATCCCGGCGAGCGCGATGGCCTCGGGGTTCTGGCGCGTAATGACGTTTCCGACCACCACCAGGTCGGGGGAAACCGCCAGGTTTCTTGCGTCATAACCTTCCATGACCGGAATGGAGAGCTGCCTGAGGAGGTCGCTCATGGGTGGGTAGACATTCTGGTCGGACCCGGTCACATGGTAACCCATTTTCTTGAGCATGCCGGCGAGGGACGCCATGCCGGTCCCGCAAATCCCCATGAGGTGGACATGGTGGAGGCTTTGGGGGAGCGCGTTTCGTTCCGGCGAAAGGGCCGGGACCGGAGCGTCACTCGCGGGATCGATTCCTTGCATAGGGGTACATGGAGGATTCAATTGGATTGAGCTCCTGTCTTTATTATGGGCCGGCAGACCTTTCATGAGTTGCCAACGAAAAACCGCTTGCCTTTTTTATTCGTTTCCAGTAAAAAATTTATTTACAGTTTTTCTGAAACCATCCAGCCCAAGCGGGCCGGTCCCGATCGTATAACGAGGAGAGCGCCATGGCAAGAACATGTGAAATCTGCGGAAAGAAGCCGACCACCGGGTACAATATCAGTCATGCTCACAACAAGACCAAAACGCGGTGGTATCCGAACCTCCAGCAGGTCCGGTCCGTGCAGGCCGGTCAGGTCAGGCGAATCAAGGTTTGCACCCAGTGCATCAAGTCGGGCCGCGTTTCAAAGCCGTAAGTCAAGGATTCAAAACCGTTATCGCGGCGCCATCCCATCAGAGCCGCTCCACGGTCAGGACGTTTTTGACCTTCTTGATGGCGCCCATGATTTCCTGGATCTGCTTGAAGTTTCCCACCTCGATGGTAAAGAGGGAAATCCCTTTCTTGTCCGTTGTGGTATTGACCTCCGCTTGAATGATGTTCGCGTCCTTCTGAGAGAGAATCGAGCTGATGTCTGCAAGAATCCCCTTCTTGTCCACACTGGTTACCCGCAGCTTGGCCAGATAGACATCCTCCTCGGCCGGTTCCCAGGAAACCTCGATCAAACGCTCCGAGTCGGCGTTGACGATGTGCTTGCAGCTCTGCAGGTGAACCGTGACGCCTCGGCCTCGGGAGATGAATCCGATCACCCGCTCTCCAGGCAGGGGGTGGCAGCAGTTGGCAAACCGGACCAGCATGTCATTCACGCCCTTGACCACGATGCCCTGTCCCTTTTTCCTGCGTTTGAGCCTGTCGACCATCTTGGTCATCAGGCTGATCGGCTTTTCCTCATTCAGCCCCAGCCGGTTTCTTAGTCGCCCGATGACCTGGTTGGCGGACAACTTACCGAAGCCGATCTGGGCAAGCAGGTCCTCGACGGACTGCAAGGACACATCCTTTGCCACCTCGGAGAGGTCATCGCCCTTCATGATGGCGGAGACAGGCAGTCTTCCCTGTTCCAAGGCCTTTTCGAGGATCCCTTTGCCCAGGTTGACGGCCTCCTCTCTTTCCTGTTGTTTGATCCACTGCCTGATTTTGGTCTTGGCCCGGGGCGTCTTGACGAAATCCAGCCAGTCCTTGCTGGGATGCTGTTTCGTGGAGGTGATGATCTCGACGATATCCCCGTTTTCCAGTTGATATCGAAGCGGGACCATTTTGCCGTTGACCCTGGCCCCCATGCACTTGTCGCCGATCTCCGAGTGGATGCTGTAAGCAAAATCAACAGGCGTCGCCCCTCGCGGGAATTCCTTTACCTCCCCTTGAGGCGTGAACACGTACACCTCGTTGGGAAAGAGGTCCATCCGGACCGTTTCAAGAAACTCCATGGGGTCCTTGAGGCTTTGCTGCCATTCCAGAAGCTGCCTGAGCCAGGCGAACTGCTTGTCGTCGGTTTTGTCGGCCCTCGTCCCCTCCTTGTATTTCCAATGGGCCGCGATGCCCTCCTCGGCGATCCGGTCCATATCCCAGGTCCGGATCTGCACTTCCATGCGCTCGGCCCAAGGGCCCGATCACCGTGGTGTGGAGGGACTGGTACATGTTGGCCTTTGGAACGGAGATGTAGTCCTTGAACCGCCCGTGGACCGGTTTCCACATGGCATGAATGTGCCCCAGGACCTCGTAGCATTCCTTGATGGATTCAACGATGACCCGGAAGGCGAGGATATCGTAGACCTGGTTCGCGGAGAGGTTCTGGTCCAACATCTTTTTGTAGATGCTGTAGAAGTGCTTGATGCCTCCCTTTGATGGTGGCCTGGATCTCGAACTCGCTCAGCTTTCTGGAGAGGAGTTCGCGCACCTCTGACATGAAGCGTTCGCTTTCGCCCCTTCTCCTGCGCGATTTCCGTCTTGATCTTTTCGTAGATCTCGGGTTCCAGATAATAGAGGCAGAGATCCTCCAGGCCCGATTTCATCCAGTAGATGCCCATCCTGCCGGCCAGCGGTGCATAGATGTCCAGCGTCTCCTGGGCAATGCGCCGCTGTTTTTCAGGGGACTGAAATCCCAGCGTCCGCATGTTGTGGAGCCGGTCGGCCAGTTTGACCAGGATCACGCGGATGTCCGAGGACATGGCCAGGATCATCTTTCGGATGTTTTCGGCCTGCCGCTGCTCACGGCTGCGTGAACTGCATCTTGCTGATCTTGGTGACCCCGTCGACGATATTGGCGGTCTCCTCGCCGAAGAGCCGTTGGATTTCATCATGGGTTGCGCTCGTGTCCTCCAGGGTGTCGTGAAGCAGACCCGCGGCCACGGTCGACCACGTCCATCTTCATCTGGGTCAGGATGTAGGCGACCTCCAGGAGATGGGAAAGATAGGGCTCGCCTGAGAGGCGGATCTGTCCCTGATGCACCTTGGCCGAATAGACGTAGGCCTTCTCGATCAGTGGACGCATCCGCGCTTGGGATGATAGCTGAGGAGGCTGGAGGTGATGTCATTTAAGCGAATCATAGAGGGCCCGTACCCATGCCTTCACCGTCTCCGCCGCATCATGGATGGGTGCTGCGCACTGGTCTGCGAATCCGATGCGCAGCTTGATTTCAACCTCGCCCTTTTTGAACGCCCTTGACTCCCACCGTGACCCGGATGGGGATACCGAGGAGATCGGCATCGTTGAATTTGACCCCGGCCCGTTCGTCCCGGTCATCGAGAAGGACGTCGATGCCGTTGTCCCGGAGCTCGGCATAGAGTCTTTCCGCCGTTTCGACCACATCCGGTTCGTGCATCTGAAGCGGCAGAATGATCACCTCGAAGGGGGCGATGGGGATGGGCAAGATGATGCCGCTCTGCGTCATGGTTCTGCTCGATGGCGGCCGCCACGGTCCGTCCGACCCCGATGCCGTAACAGCCCATCATGATGGGCCGTTCCTTCCCGCTCGCTGTCCAGGTAGATGGCCTTCAGGGCCTCGCTGTACTTGGTCCCCAGCTTGAAGATGTGCCCCACTTCGATGCCGCGGTTGAAAAGGATTCCGCCGCCGCACCTGGGGCATGGATCATCAGGGCGTGATCGACGCGGATGTCGCCGAAGTGGTCGACCTTGAAATCCCGATCCAGGTTCACGTTTTTGAGATGAAGATCCTCTCGGTTTCCGCCCGTGACGAAATTGACCATGTCCTTCACCGCGGCATCGGCCACGATCCGGATCTTGAGGCCCATGGGTCCCGCAAATCCCATGGGTGCACCGGTGGTTTTCAGACACCGCTTCCGGATCCGCCAGCTCGACCGTCTGAACGCCCAGAAGGCTCTTCAGCTTGGCCTCGTTGAGTTCGTGATCCCCCCTGACGAGCGCTGCCACGACCTCGCCGTCCGCCTTCAGGATCAGGGTCTTGACGAGCTGCCGGGGTGCAATGGAGAGAAAGCGTGTGACCTCGTCCACGGTTCGTTGTCCGGGCGTCAGGATCTCCTCAAGCGGTTTCGCGACGGCTTTTTCGCTTTCAGGTTCGGGGGGCGGCGGGGAGACCTCGGCCTTTTCCAGGTTGGCGGCGTAGTCGCATGACCGGCAGCTCACGATCTGGTCCTCACCGGTTTCAGCCAGGACCATGAACTCGTGGGAGTAGCTGCCGCCGATGGTGCCCGTGTCGGCCTCGACCGCCCTGAACCTGAGACCGCACCGCCTGAATATCCTGGTGTAGGCCTCGTACATGGCCTCGTAGCTCCTGTTTGCGCCCTCTTCGTCCGCGTCGAAGCTGTAGGCGTCCTTCATGATGAACTCCCGGCCTCGCATGAGGCCGAACCTGGGCCGGATCTCATCCCGGAACTTGGTCTGAATCTGGTAGAAGTTGACCGGCATCTGCTTGTAGGAGTGGATCTCGTTTCTGACCAGGTCGGTGATGACCTCCTCGTGGGTGGGACCGAGGCAGCCATCCCGGTTGTGGCGGTCCTTGAATCGCAGCAGCTCGCGGCCATAGTAGTCCCATCTGCCGCTTTCCTGCCAGAGCTCGGCCGGCTGGACGGCCGGCATCAAGAGCTCGATGGCGCCGGCGCGGTTCATCTCCTCACGGATGATGGCTTCGATTTTCTTGATGACCCGCAGTCCCGCAGGCAGGTAGGTGTAAATCCCGGAGGTGAGCTTCCGGATCATGCCGGCCCGGACCATCAACTGGTGACTGATGACCTCCGCGTCGGAGGGCGTCTCCTTGTAGGTCGGTATGAAGAAATTTGAGTATCGCATCAGGAACCTTGACTCCTCTCTTCTAGTGCACATCCAAAAACGGCCGTTTTTGGATGTGCGCGATCAGCCGATCAGCTGTCAGCAGTTTCAGTAAACCCATTATTCCAAAGTTCCACTATTCCAGCATTCCATTATTCCAACGTCCCGGCAGGGCGAAGCCCTCCAAGGGCACCGCTCAACGGGTCCCCGGACCTGCTTCCGTCTTCTCTGCCGCCCATTTCTTGACTTCTTCGATGAGGACTTCCGCCAGCTTCTCCTCGGGGACCTTCCTCACCAATCGACCCTTTCTGAAAAGGATCCCCTGGCCTCGGCCGCCCGCGACGCCGATGTCGGCCTCCTTTGCCTCACCCGGACCGTTTACCACGCAACCCATGATGGCCACCTTCGGGGAACCCTTCATCCCACGAAGGGCCTCTTCGACCTTCGTAACAACGGGGAGAAGATCAATTTCGCACCGTCCGCAGACAGGGCAGGAAATAATCTCGGGCCCGCGGTGTCTAAGATCCAGGGCACGGAGGATCTCGTAAGCCACCTTCACCTCTTCGACCGGGTCAGCCGTGAGCGAGACCCGGAAGGTGTCCCCGATCCCCTTGGCAAGCAGGAAACCGATCCCCAAGGCGTTCTTAACCGTGCCGGAGACCATCGTCCCGGCCTCCGTCACCCCCAGGTGAAGGGGGTAGTCGAGGGTCCGGCTCAACCGTTCATACGCTTTAACCGTATTCATCACATTGGAGGATTTCAACGATATCTTCACTTGGTCGAAGCCAAGTCTTTCCAGCACCTGGACCTGCCGGATCCCCGCTTCCACCATGGCCTCGGGGTTAGGGTGCCCATGCTTTTTGAGGATGTCCTTGGGCAAAGACCCTGCGTTCACCCCAATCCGGATAGGGACACGGTTGGCCCTGGCCGCGTGGACGACCTTGGCCACCGCCTTTTCGTCCGCCGATGTTCCCCGGGTTGATGCGCAGCCCGTTGGCGCCGGCCTCTATCGCGGCAACGGCCAGCCGGTGGTCGAAGTGGATATCCGCGATGAGCGGCAGGCGGGCTCTCGCGACTGAGGGCCTTGATGGCCCTCGCCGCGGTCATATCCGGGACCGCCACCCGCACGATCTCACAGCCGCCTCCTCAAGCCTCCGGATCTGCGAAAGGGTCGCGGCCACATCCCTCGTGTCCGTGTTGGCCATGGATTGGACGGCGACGGGCGCGCCGCCGCCGATGGGGACCTCTCCCACGTAAATCCGCCGGGTTCGTTTTCTCTTGATCGTATGGGGCACAGGTGAATCCAGGTTTAAGGTCCAAGGTTTCAGGTTCAGGCCGAGATAAAGGCCAGGTCCAAGGTGCAAGGTTTCAGGATGATGAAAACCAGGTTTCAGGTTCATGGTTTTTTGTCTTTCTCTTGCCCTTGTACCTTGCACCTTGTACCCTGCACCTTTTAGTATAAGAAACATCGGTTTCCCGGTCACGTGGCGCATTTTGGGCCGGTATTCATCCACGTCATACAGCTCGCGCACATCGACCCGTTTCTGCCCCGTGGCGATGGTGCTGATGGGGATGGAGTTGTAGATGCCGCGGTTGAGGGCAACCAGTCGGCCGAAGCTCTTGTCCAGAAACAGATCGATGGCCATATTGGCATAGTTGACGGCCACCATGAGGTCCAGGGAATCGGGCACGCCGCTCCTCATGAGATAAGAGAGCTTCTGGTTCAGCACGTCCTCTCCGGTGAGCTCCTTCAAGACGGCCCCTGTTTCCTCGCCGATCCCACCCAGCTTCTGATGGCCGTACGCGTCGGATTCGCCGGAGAGAATCATCTCGCCGCCTACCATCTTGGCCCCTTCCGAGATGGTGATCATGGCGTAGTTTTTGGGATTTTCCCGCTTGTCCTTCATGATGAGCGCTGCCAGCCTCTTCGGGTCGAACGGGACCTCGGAGATGATGGCGCGATCCACCCCGGCCAGATACGCGGAAATCAGGGATGTCTCTCCACAGTACCGTCCGAAGAGCTCGATCACGGCGATCCGTTCGTGTGAGCCCGTCGAGGTCCTGAGCGCGTGAATGAAGGTGACGGAGCGGGTGACCGCCGTTGAAAACCCGATACAGTAATCCGTCCCGTAGACGTCATTGTCCATGGTCTTTGGGATGGCGATGACGGGGAACCCCTCTCGGTGAAGCCTTTCGGCAAAGCTGAGCGTGTCGTCACCCCCGATCGGAATGACCGCGTCCACCTCCAGCTGCGCCAGGTTCTTGAGGACAAGGTCGGTGAAGTCCTTCTTTTGTTCCCCCTTCTTGAAGAGCTTTTTCAGCCTGTCGGGGACGTCCTTTGGACGGACGGCGCTCGGGTTTGTCCGGGAGGTGTGAAGATGGGTACCCCCTGAGCGATCGATGGTCCTCACGACCCCTGGATCGAGATATTCGAGGCACCGCTTGTCCGGCTTGGGATCCTGGGGGTCATATCTCGAGGATCCCTGCCCACCCGCGCCTGATCCCCAGGACACGGAGTCCTTCGCTTAATCCTCTGTAGACCAGGGTCTTGATGCAGGGGTTCAGGCCGGGAACGTCACCACCTCCGGTCAGGATGGCGATGGTCCCTTTCCTCTTTGCCGGCTTTTTCATGGGGGCTCCCTCCTTATTGCTATTTTCATTAGTCAGAAACAGAATCTAAACATTTGAAATTAGTGGACATAAGGTACCCTTGTCAAGCTCGATCCTCTTGGGTTTTCTGTTGACAAGTCCAGGGAAAAAAGTAATCTAAATCGTCATCTTACTTCAAAAATTGCTGGAGGGACAGTCATGGGGGCATCAGAAAAGGTAGAAGCATCCATAAAGAAATCTTCCTGGATACGAAAGATGTTCGAAGAGGGGATGCACAGAAAGATCAAGTATGGCCCTGAAAACGTGTTTGACTTCAGCCTCGGAAACCCCAACCTGGACCCGCCGTTTCAATTTGCGGAGGTCGTCCGGGATTTGCTGAATCTGACCACTCCCTGTCAGCACGGTTACATGCCCAACGCGGGCTTTGTGGACACGAGAAAGGCCGTGGCCGATTACCTAAGCACGCACAATCCGGCCCGCTTCGGAGCCGAGCACATCGTGATGACGGTCGGCGCGGGAGGGGGATTGAATGTGGTCCTGAAGACCATTCTCAATCCCGGCGAGGAGGTCATCATCCCGAGTCCTTATTTCGTGGAGTACAACTTCTACCTGGACAATCATCAGGGCGTCCCAAGGGTCGCGCCCACGAGGCCTGATTTTTCGCTCGATCTGTCGGCGATTGAGGCCGCGTTCAGCCACAAGACAAAGGCCGTGCTCATCAACTCCCCCAATAACCCCACGGGTCGTGTTTACAGGGAAGGAGAACTGGCCGAGTTGGGACGTCTCCTTTCCCGCAAGAGCGGGGAACTGGGCCACGCCGTCTACCTGATTTCCGATGAGCCCTACCGAAAGATCATTTATGACGGCGTGAAGGTCCCAAGCGTTTTTGCTTCGTACAAGGACAGTTTTTTGGTGACTTCCTTTTCCAAGGATCTCTCCCTTGCCGGGGAGCGGATCGGTTACATCGCAGCCCATCCGGAGATTTCCGGGAAAGAGACCATCCTGGACGGCCTTGTGCTCTGCAACCGGATTCTCGGGTTCGTGAACGCCCCGGCCCTCATGCAGCGGGCGATTCCCCATGCTCCTGGAAACGTCGGTGGACGTAACCATCTATCAAAGACGAAGAGACATGCTCTGTGAGGCCCTCGGCGGTTTCGGCTATGAATTTGTAAAACCGGAAGGGGCGTTTTATCTTTTTCCAAAGAGCCCCATCGCGGATGACGTCCGGTTTGTGAACGCGCTGCAGGAGGAGAACATCCTGACGGTCCCGGGGAGCGGGTTCATGGGGCCCGGGCACTTCCGGATCGCCTATTGCGTCCCGGACGATATGATCGAACGGGCCTTGCCCGGATTTGAAAGGGTCATGAAGAAGTTCAAATGAAGAACTGTGAGGATGAGCCCATGATTTCAAAAATCGTGTCGCTGAGGTTTCCCAAGGACTTCGTGGACAAACCGGTGGTCTTCAACTTGGCGAAGAAATTCGATCTGTCCTTCAACATCCTCAAAGCGACCATTTACCCTCGAAAGGAAGGGCTCATGGTCCTTGAGCTGAGCGGACAGCGGAAGAACTTCCAGGAGGGAGTCAAGTATCTGAAAAGCCTCGGCGTCTTGGTGGAGAACATCGGACAGGACATCAAACGGGACGAGGAAACCTGTTTTCAGTGCGGTGCGTGCACGGCCGTCTGCCCCACGGGGGCTTTGCATATCAAGCGTCCCGAGATGGAGGTGATTTTTGACAAGGATCGATGCAGCGCGTGTGAGCTTTGCGTGTCCGCCTGCCCGGCTCGGGCCATGGAGGTCAAGTTCAACAAGGCGCTGATTTCGTAATCCCCGATTCAATCCCTCCGAAACGCCACGCGGTTCGCTTGCCGCAAGACTGGGCCTCCTTTGGAAAAACCTAGTGATCAGTGAACAGTACCTAGTGATCGTGAAAGCATTACTGATTACTGAACACTGATAACTGATCACTCTCTTCCCGACGGAGAGGTGTGCAATCGCTTCTGAGATGAAGAACAAGGTTTCAAGCGTAGCGGTGGCGCTGAGCGGCGGCGTGGACAGCGCCTTTGACAGCGGCCTTTCTCCAGGAGCAGGGATGGGAGGTGCGGGGGGTCCATTTCCTCCTTCCGGCCCCGGTCCCGTCGTGGAAGGGCGCATCAGGGCCGTCAAGGCCGTTGCGAGCCACCTCAAGATCCCGCTGGCTTTGAAGGATTTGACGGAGGGTTTCAACACCCGGGTGGTCACCCCCTTTGTAGATGCCTACCTGCAGGGATTGACGCCCAATCCATGCGTCGTGTGTAATGCCCGGGTCAAGTTCGAATATCTCCTCGACTTCGCAGATGAACAATCCATCGACCGCATCTCAACCGGTCACTATGTTCGTCTGGATAGAGATGAAAAACGGGGGCTGTGGGTGCTCAGGCGCGGAATGGAAGGACGCAAGGAACAGTCTTACTTTCTCCACCGACTGAGCCAGAAACAACTGGAAAGGGCCCTGTTCCCCTTGGGAGGCCTCACAAAGGGTCAGGTGCGCCAAGCGGGCCTCTGAACTCGGCCTTCCTGTTCATGGGGCAGCGGAGAGCCAGGAAATCTGTTTCCTATCGGGTCGCGACTACCGTTCTTACATCGAGGACACGGAAGGGGTATTGATCCCGAACGAGGGGACCATCGTCACGACCGCGGGGAGGTGGTGGGCACCCATGGCGGAAGCCATCGTTACACGATCGGGCAAAGACACGGTCTCGGCATCGCCTCCGACCGGCCCTACTACGTGAAGGAGATTCGAGCTGAAGAAAACACGGTCGTTGTGGGCCGCAAGGAGGAATTGTTGGAGACCGTGGTTGAGGCCGCTTCCTTTCACTGGATCGACGGTGAGGCCGTATCCGAAGAAGGAAGGGCTTTTTGCCCAGGTCCGTTACCGTCATGTCCCAGCGTCGGGCCGGATCATGGCATGTCATGGTGAGACCCTCCAATTTCAGTTCGATGCGCCCCAATATGCGATCACGCCCGGGCAGTGCCTCGTGCTCTATGATGGGGACCGACTGTTGGGGGGAGGGTGGATCGTGAAAAACCGAAGGTAAAATCCGAATACCGAAATCCGAAATCCGAATGACCGAAAATTCCTGCCCCGGGGGATTCGAGGTTCGGTTGATCCGCGCGTGGGTCCTGGCCACAAACGGTGGTTTACTTGCGTGCTTTGCGTCTTGGCGAGAGAAGAGATGACATTTTTCAAGATCGTGACCCTCGGATGCAGGGTCAATCAATATGAGTCGGCATACATCGAGGAACGGCTGCTGCAGGCCGGTTGGGGCCTGGCACGGAGGTCCGGCGTCCGTTGATGTGGTCGTCGTCAATACGTGTACCGTCACACAGGGCGCGGCCCATCAATCCAGGCAGGAAGTCCGAAAGGCTGTGCGGCACAATCCCGGGGCCTTTGTGGTGGTAACCGGGTGCCATGCCCAGCTCAACCCCGACGAATTGGCATCGATCGCCGGTGTGGGGATGGTTTACGGCAACCACGCCAAGGGACAACTGCCGGACGTGTTGATCCAGGCGAAGAAATCCCGCGTGAAAACAACTGCATGTGCAAGAATTCGGCACACCCCCGGTCTTTGAACCCATTCCCATTTCGAGCTTTTCCGAGCGGGCCAGGGCGCACCTCAAAATCCAGGATGGCTGCCAGTCCTTTTGCAGTTATTGTGTCGTCCCTTTTGCCAGGGGTCCCGTGCCGCAGCCTTCCACCGCCGGATGTCATGGGTGCCCTGAGAGGGTTGGCCGAAAGGGGGTATCGCGAGGTGGTGTTCACAGGCATCCACCTTGGGAAATACGGGGCGGACCTGGGGGATGGCATGGGTCTTCATGGCCTCCTGACCATGGTTCGCGACCAAAAACTACCCCTTCGCATCAGGCTGAGCTCGCTCGAACCCGCTGAGATCCACGAAGACCTGATCGATCTGGTGGCAACGGAGACGTGGCTCTGCCGCCATTTCCACATCCCGCTTCAAAGCGGCGACAAAGGGATCCTACGGGCCATGAATCGCCACTACGAACCGGATGACTTCGCCCGCCTCGTCGCCCGCATCAAGGAAAAGATCCCTATGGCAAGCATCGGCGCGGACGTGATGGTTGGCTTTCCCGGGTGAGGATGAACGGGCCTTTGAAAATACCTTTTCGCTGATCCGGGATCTCCCCGTCTCCTACCTCCATGTTTTCCCCTTCTCACGGCGTAAGGGGACAGTGGCTTGCGACCTGGACAATCAGATTTCCGCCTCACGTCATCAAATCAAGGGCCGCCAGGCTCCGGGCCCTTGGAGTCGGAGAAGCGGGCGGCCTTTTATCGTTCATGCGTGGGCAGAACATTCATGGTTGTCTCGGAGGGGTGGCGCTCTGAAGAAAAGGGACTTGCCAGGGGCATGACGGACAACTACGTCCCCGTCCAATTTCGCTCGTCACAGCCGCACGAAGGCGAGCTTGTCGCCGTCCAAGTCGAGCGGATCACGAAGGATGGGGTGACAGGCACCTGCCTGGGCGTCACAGACCCTGATTCGCATGAAAGATAATCAGACCGTAGTGCCCACGCCTTTTTTCCTTGATGGCCATTGCAATTCGGAGCAGACTCCGGATCAGTCATACCACTGGAAGCGTGAATATTAGAAGCGCTCACTCGTGCCGCAGGGCCACGATGGGGTCGACCTTGGCGGCGCGGATGGCAGGGTAGAGGCCGAAGACCATGCCGATCGCCAGGCTGATGACCAGGGAGAGGACGATTCCCCCCGGCGTGATCACCGTGGGCATGCCGGCCAAGTAGGTGATCAGCCAGGGGATCAGCACCCCGATGCCGATGCCGATCAGCCCGCCGATGGTGGAGAGCACCATGGTCTCGATCAGGAACTGGCCGACGATCTGCCGGCGTTTCGCGCCGATGGCCCGGCGGATGCCGATCTCGCGGGTGCGCTCGGTCACCGAGCCAGCATGATGTTCATGATGCCGATGCCCGCCCACCAGCAGGCTGATCCCGGCGATCGAGCCGAGCACGATGTTGAAGGTGCGCTTGGTGGCCTCGGCCTGGCGCAGCAGGGCCAGGGGGACGCTGATGCGGTAGTCTTCTTGCGGTGGAACCGCGCCAGCATGCGCCTCGATGCCGGCGGCGACCGCCTCGACGTTCTCGGTCGCGTCCGACCTCGACGATGATCTGGTGCAGCTCCACCTTTTCGCGGATCCTCGAACCCGGCCGTGCGCCGGGTGAACACGTCGCCGAACTAGCGCCCGGGCCACCTCGATGGGGATGTAGGCGTCGACCTCCTGGTCGGGGACTGGATGTCCCCGGCCTGGCCGCTCTCGCTCTTGACGATGCCGACCACCTCGAAGTAGTCGCCGCCGATGCGGATGACCTGGCCGATGGTGCTTTCGGTGGCGAGCAGCCGTCGGGCGCCGTACTCGGTCAGCACCGCGACACCGGCTGCCTGCTGCTGGTCCGATTTGAGCAGGACGCGGCCGGCGATCACGTCGCGGCGCACCAGCTCGAACCAGTCGGGCGTGGTGCCGACCACGCGCAGCTCCAGCGCCCGCGCGCCCAGGCGGCCGTCCTTGTCGATGACCTTCACCGGCGCGGTCTTCCGAACGTCGGCAAAGCTCTCGGCGATGCGCGCGTCGTCCTCGTAAGTCAGCCCGTAGATGCTCATGTGGGCGCGCTTTGAGCTGGTCGCCTCCTCTTCGGCGGGCTTGATGGAGGAAATGATGATGTTGTTGCTGCCCAGCTTGCGGATCTGCTCCAGGGCCTCTTGGCTGGCGCCCTCGCCGACCGCGAGCATGGCGATCACGCTGCCCACCCCGAACACCACGCCCAGCATGGTCAGAAACGAGCGCAGCTTGTGCAGCAGCAGGTTCTTGATGCCCAGGGCGATATTGCGCAGCACTCTCGTGTGTTTCATGGAAGCTCGCTTTTTTCTTGGTCGATCACGCCGTCGATCATGTGCAGCTGGTGTGCCGCGCGCTCGGCAATGTCCGGTTCGTGGGTCACCATGATGATGGTCTTGCCCTGCGCGTTCAGTCTGGTCAGGAGATCCATGATCTGGTCGCCGGTCGCCGTGTCCAGGTTGCCGGTGGGTTCGTCGGCCAGCAGGACGTGCGGGTCGTTGGCCAGGGCGCGGGCAATGGCCACCCGCTGCTGCTGCCCGCCGGAGAGCTCCGCCGGGCGGTGGTCGAGACGCTCGGCAAGCCCGACCTCTTCGGCAAGCTCCACGGCACGCTCTGCGCTCTTGTGGGCTTCCCACCCCAGATAGTAGAGCGGCAGCTCGATGTTCCGCTGAACGGTGAGCTGGGGGATCAGGTTGAAGCTCTGGAAAATAAACCCGAGTAGCGGAGCCGGATCTCGCTGAGCTCGTCGTCTCGCAGACGGCTGACGTCGCGGCCGTCCAGATAATAGCTTCCGACGTCGGCCGGTCCAGGCAGCCGAGGAGGTTCAGCAGGGTGCTCTTCCCCGAGCCGCTGGGCCCCATGACGGCCCAGAAGCTTCCCCTCACGAACGACATCGTGACACTGGCAAGGGCGTGAACCTCCTGGGTGCCCCGTTTGTAGATCTTGCGCGCGTCGACCAGCCGCACGATGTCTTTGCCGGAGGTCGTCTGGTCCTTCATGGCCTGCCCCCCTCTCCCCCAGGCCGCGCGTTCAGGGCGCCCTTTTCCGCCTTTCTTCCCGAATCGGCTGTGGCGCCCGCCTCCAAGGGCGGCGTCAGCAACACCTCATCCCCCTGCTCGATGCCGCTGACGATTCGAATCATCCGGCTGTTGTCCAGGCCGATCTGAACTTTGCGCGGCACGATTCGGTCCCCGTCCACGACGTATACGGTCGGTTCACCCTTCACCCGCAGAACGGCCTGTACCGGAACGTAAAGGGCGCTGTCGTACTGCTCGAAGATGATTTCGGCCCGGCAGCTCATGCCCGCGCGAAGCTTTGGGTCGCTGCCGTCCAGGTAGATCGTCGTGTTGTATATCTTCAGATCCGGGTTCATCCACATGCTTTGAGCGTCCGGAAGGGGCGCGATGTGTGCCACACGTCCGGCGAAGGTTTCGCCCGGCAAGGCGTCCACAGAAATGACTGCGGGAAGCCCCTGTGTGACTTTTTTAAGGTTCGCCTCGTGGACTTCGACCTCCGCCATGGCCGACGTGGTCGTGGGCAGGTAGATGAGCTCCTGACGCTCCCTCACTTCCTGCCCTTCGTTTAAGGGTTCCACATTGCCGCGCCAGCCGCCGCTCTTGGCGCTTGTGGCGTAGATGACCAATCCGTCTGCCGGTGCGTAAATTCGGGTCTTCGCGATCTGCCCGTGGATCTTGGCCAGCTTGTCTTCCTGGCGCTTGTACTCAGCGTTTTTGGCGGTGAGGTTCGCCTCGGCCTGAACCACATCGGCCTTCGCCTTTCTGGTGGTGCGCTCAAAGGCCATCTTTGCCTGGGCCACATCGCTTTCGAGTTGGGCGATTTCGCGATGATAGGTAAAATTTCGCAGCAGCTCCAGGTCGTTTTTCGCCAGCTCCAGGTCCAGCGCTTTGCGTTTGGCCGTCAGCTCGTCCGCCTGCAATTCCGTCTGCGAAATGTACTTTTCATCACAAAGTTTCTGGGACCATTTCAAGGTCTCCCTGGCCCGGGTGAGCTCCTCCTGGGCCAGGGTGATCCGGTTTTCCGCCGCTGACAGCGCGTTGGGGAATTTTCCCTTCTTGTAGTGTTCCAGGTCCTGCTCGGCGAATTCCAGCGTGAGACGGGCCTTGTCCATGTCGCTTTCAGCCTGGTTCCGGATCACGGCGAGGTTTTCCTTGGCGCTGACGTAGGCCGCCTCGGCGTTCTGAACGCGGATTTCTTGGTCGATCTTCGCGTCCTCCAGGGAACTGGCATCCAACTCCACCAGGAGATCGCCTTTTTTAACCATGGTGCCTTCGGAAACGAGCCTGATGATGACGGTCTTCCCTTCGACCGCGTTCTTGATGATGATTTGATCTCGGGCTTTGATCGTTCCGGACTCGATCACGCTGATGGTCAAAGGTCCTCGCTGCGTGACAAAGGTCGGCAGGCCCCTCGCGGGCACTCCGCCTTCCTCGAAGGCGTTGGAGAGGAACAGGACCAGTGCGGTGAGCACGATAACGATACCGAATCCGACCACGATTTTGGGACTGCGCCTGGTCCGGCTCTCCTTCGTTCTTGGGGTTTGTGCTGAGGCCATGATGCGTTTCCTGGGTGCTAGAAGAGAACGGGTATTTTCATAAACACTTGTTCCAAGCATCGCCCTCCATGCGGGGGAAGCGCCCCTCAGAGTGGAGGTGTTGTCCCGGACGGAAAAGGGCTATTCGCCGGTTGACGGGGGCGGGATCGCCAGCCACAACGTGTCCTCCCCGATTTCCAGCAACCCCATATCGCTTCGTATCTTCAACTCGGCGATGCGGTAGCCGATGGCGGCCGCGGTCAGCGCGTTCTGCGCAGAGAACAACGCTTCCTGGGCCTCCAGGAGGTCCCGGATCTGCGCTCTGCCCGCTTCGAGAAACAGGGTGCTGCTCTTTACCCGTTTCTGGGCAACCACCACGGCCTGGGCTTGGATCTTGAGGGTTTCCCGGGATGACAGCAGGACCCTGAGCTCGTCCTTGATGTCGAGCTTAATCTGGTCTTCGAGCGCCTGAAAGTCACGAACGACACGCTCCAGGTCGATGAATCGCTCCCGATAGGCATTTCGTTCGGGCGTCCGTTCAAACGGGAGGTCCAGGGTGAGCAACGCGCTGTAATACCCTTTGTCAAATCGGTAAGTGGCGTTCCTTGACGTGGCGGATTCGATACCTCGTCGCTCCCCCATGGTTGTGAAGCCCAGGAGCGTCAGCTCAGCCCTCAGTCCATCCGCGGCCACCACCACCTGCCGCTGGGCGTCGTAAACCGCCCCCGCTGCCGCCCTCAAGTCCAGGCGGTTTTCAAGGGCCAGGCGTATGGCCCAAGCCTCGTCGATCTCCATAGGGCCGGCGTCGTCCTCGCTGGGGGGGGCCAACTCGATGGCCGCATCCGCCGGGGGCGCTTCCGCCGACTTTCTCGCCAGCTCCCGTCCCGGTATTCTCTCAATCGTCTTTTCAGCGGGCGCCCGGACTTGTGTCAGGTCGTCCGGGTCCACTTCGATTCGGGCATCCGGCGGCAACCCGATGGCGCTCTTTAACGAATCGAGGCGCCTTTTCAGCTCCTGTTGCGAAAGGATCCAGCGGTTTCGGGCCCTCAATTCGTTCTGAACCGCCTGGTCCACCTGAATTTCCGGAAGACGACCCGCCTGTGCCAACTTGCGTGACCGGCGCGCCGAGGTTATCAGGCTACGGTAGTTTTCTTCTGAATTCCTGAGCTCGTCCATTTGTTGCAGGACGAAAAGATACCGTTGGGCCACGCCGACGGTGAAATTCTTTTTGAACCGTTCGAATTCGTAAATGGCATAGATCACGTTCCGCTCGGCCTGGGTCAACGGTTCGGTGACGATGTGCCTGCCTGAGCCCCGCAAAAGCGGGATGGAGACCGAGAGGTCGGCCGTCAGCCCGAGCGATGACGATCCCCCCGAGGTCAGCAGTTTCGCCAGATCCACCGCAAGGGCGGCGCTGAGATCGGCCCCGGTCATGAGCTTCTTGCCCCATCCCACCCCTGCGCTGCCCTCGATGCCGCTCACCGGTTGATCGCCGCCGCTATCCGCGCTGATGAGCGAGCTGACATACCCGGAAAAGGTGTTTCGAAAGGCAAACCGCTCCAGATCCAGATCCAGCGCGGCTCGGAAAACCGACTCCTTTTGGGTCTGGTAGTCGTTGCTATTCCGCGCGGCCACCTGGAGCGCCTGCATGAGTGACAGAATCACCGGTTTGTCGGGCTCGATCGAAAGGCCGGGGCCGGCAACGGCTTCGGAAATGGCTCGCTCAGGCCAATGATCGATACGGGGAAGCTGATCCGAGCCCAGAGACTCCGGCCCCGTGTAAGGGAGGTTCTGGTCGATCAGCAGTTTTCGGCGGAGGATATCGCTGGGGCGCTCAATCTGAAAAGGTTCGGTCCTGCGGAGGGCAACTTGCTGCTTTTCACGGATGATGTCCTGGGCAACCCGGTCCGCTTCCCGACGGTATTCCTCCGGGCTCCGGCAGCCGGCTATCCCACCGGCCAACGCGACCAGCAGCGCCGCGACGCAGAGCACACGGCGTGATAAACAGGGCGACCGAAAGCAGCCTTTAGCGCCTGTCGGAAGACGACCCTCTGGGGGATATGCGGCGAGGTTAGCCGAGCTGTTATCCTCATCTTTCGTCACGGTGGTGTAACCGGTTGGGCGCCGGGCGTGAGCCACAAGATGCAAGTTCGATTGCTTTATATGATTTTCGGAAAGGGAAGACTTTTCCTTTATTAAAATAGGTTAACAGAAAAACGCGGAAAAAGCCAGACCCCGATCTGAGGTGCTCTCCTGCTTTTTGCTCTCCCAGGGGATATGCGTTTTCCTTTGGAATCACCCGTCTAAGAGATTCTATTCCATGGCATCAGATCCATGATATCATGGAAAGACGACCGGCAATGGGTGGTTCATGCGGCAAGACGGCTGCGCCTCGATCGTTCCCGATATGTGGATGTAATCATTGACTCTTGCAGATTATGTTCCGGAGTGAGAAAGCCTCATGGCCAATGCTTTTGTCGATCTGATCGAATCGTTTCGACGGGGAAGGCGCTCTGTCTTCAGCTTGGGACCATTTTTACCCATCGAGCGCCTGTGGCGGGAAGGCCGGCAGCTCAATCAGATCCTGCAGGGATCAGAGGCCATGGCGCAGGCGGCCCTCTCCAACCTGGACCTGGGCTTTGAATCCACCGTGCTGCCCTTTGACCTGAACGTGGAGGCCGAAGCGCTCGGGGCCAAAGTCCGCTACCACGAAAACCAGGAGGGGATCCCGGTCTATCCGACCATCGCCGACAAGTTCGTGGCCGACCCCGAAGATGTGGTCATCCCGGCGGACATCGGTGCGGCAGGCCGAATCCCGCGGATTCTGGCGGCCTTGGGCCAGCTCAGGGCCGAGGCCGGTGGCCGGGGAGCCGTGGGCGCCTTTGTTCCAGGTCCATTTACCCTGGCCGGGCAGGTGATGGACATGGACAAAATGTTTGTCATGACGATGAAACAACCCGATGCAGTCCGCCAAATCCTCGGAAGGCTGGCCCAAATGATCATGGGCGTAAGGGATGCCTATGTGCGGGCCGGGGCTCAGTTCATCGTGGTGGAGGAAGGAGGCGCCACGGCCATTTCACCCCGGCTTTTCGAAAACCTCAATCTTCCCCATCTTCAAACGATCCTTTCTGTAAAGCAGGTACCGCATCTTCTTGTTTCTCACCGGCAATACCGATCGGTTCATCGGCCTGATGCTTCAGTGTGGGGCCGATGGCCTTGGGGTGGACCAGGCCTGCAATCTCGACATGGTCCGCGGAGCAGGTGCCGCCGGATCTGCCCCTGGCCGCTGTGATCGGCGACTACGCGATGCTGGCCAAGGCGGAACCGGACCATGTCCGGGAGACGGTCCGACGTTTTTTGGACAAGGGCCTGACCCTCGTCCTGCCCCCGGCCGACATCTATCCGCCGGCAAGAAGCGAAAACATCGCCGCCTTTGTGGACGCGGTGCGCTCGTATTCCGGTCCATCCACAGTATCGCAAACCTGCGAGACCGCAGATGACACCCAATGAGCCAGGGCCCCTGCTCCTTGCCTGCGCGATTCTGCGCGAAGAGATTCTCGCCCTGCGGGATAAGGGCCGGATCCGGGCTGCCACCCACTTTTTAAGCTCCCGCCTGCACAGCGATCCGACAGCGCCTGGAGGCGGCCCTGGCCTCGGCCATGGCCTTTTTCGGCCGGAAATACGGCCGACGGATCGTGGTGGTTTATGGCGATGCCTGCCTGGGGTTCAACGGTGAAATGGGTCGTCTGGTGGAAGCATATGGTCTGACCAAGGTTAAGGCCGTCAACTGCATCGACTGCCAGTTGGGCGGCTGCGGCCGGCTTCTGGAGATCGACCCGGAACACCGCTATTTTTTCATGAACCGGGCCTTTCTCCAAGTTCGGCCGCAAGTCTTTGTTCAAAAATGACCCGGCAAACGGTCCGCGAGCAATTCAGAATGCTCACCGCCATCGTTCCCATCGACCCACTGGGCGATCTGGACGCCCATTGGGATGAGATCCAACGGATCAGCGAGCTGACCGGCCTGCCGTTGCGCGAGCGGCTCAACGTGGGCCTGAACGGGGTGGAAGAGGTGCTTTCCGAGGCGATCGGCCGCCTTCCTGATTCGCCTAATGAGCCAAACATCTGATCACAAAGAACCCGCTTTGCCTTTCTAGCGCCGCTTTGTCATTTGGTTGCGTGGAAATCAGTCGATGAGCTCGACGAGCACCCCGTTCATAAAGCTTGGGTGGACGAACGCGTAACGTGACTGTCTCCAAACGCGTGGTTCAAGGTCTATCATCGTATACCCATTTTCGGTCAGCGTCTTGATGGCGGCTTCCGTGTTGGGGACTTTGAACGAGATGAGCATGATACCCTCTCCCTTCTTGGCAATGAAACGATCGACTTCGCTGCCTTCCCTGGTAGAGGCCATAATCTCGAGGTACACCTCTCCAACCGTATAGCCAAGGACATGAATCCCCTCCGGATCGTGACGATATTCCCTGTCAGGCTTGCTTTTCCCAAGAAACGCAGCCCAAACTTGTGCAGCCTGATCGAGATTTCTCACGGCAACACAGATATGATCAATCTTTTCTATCCCTATCATTATGTTCTCCGCACCTTTGCATTCGCGACGCACCCACCCACAACTTTAATATGCCTTCCCATGTCAAGGAGTCAACCTGTCGTTTCAAAGGTCGATCAACCCTGTCACGGACGCATTGCACAAGACCAATGGCAAGTTGGACAGAGCCAAGATTTTCAAGCCAGGTGACCCTGGAGGGAAATACATCCCTACGAACAATGAAGCTCGACAAGTTCGTGGCGCTCATACAGGATTCACACATTCGGGAAATGACAAAGGTCGAGGACTTGTGGCAGAGCGTTCCTATAAAAATCCAGAAAAGAAACGGAGAGGATAAGGGCTCTATTTTCAGAGCAGAAGAAACGGTCGAAACAAAATGGTTGCTTTTTCATATACTGTTTTCTAATCTATTCGACATCGTATAATAAATGTGGGATTATAATATGGAAACCATTGACTTCGAAGGCTGTCCTTGTTCCGGCAAGAACATGAGTACCCTCGTGGGACCCTGGATCCTTCTCACCTTGTATAATCACAACGGCACTCACGGTTATGAAATCCAGAAGATCATTTTGAACCGGTTGCAGCAAATGGACTTGGGGCTCAACATGGCCGGCCTCTATCGTCACCTGAACATGCTTGAGAAGCGTGGCATGCTCACTTCAGCGTGGGAAACCGGAGAGCCGGGACCGGCAAAGCGAAAATATTTCCTCACCGCCGCCGGCAAGGAGTGCTTGTGGCGATGGATGGGCACGTTGAGGACCCAACTTGCCCTTATCGGAAGATTCATGGTCGAGGCCCACCAGGTGTTTCCTGAGGCCATGCTCCCCAAAGTGGTGATGGGTAGGCATTCCAAGAGGACTGGGGATTGACAAGTCCGAGATGGAATGGCCGGCCGAAAGGCTTAACCCGGCCTCCCGGCCGGGCGGGACCCCTTGGAATTCGATCAGGATGTTCGATAGTAGTGAACCGTTGCTTATTGATTGCCTGTTTAAGGAAGAGGAGCAACCTTTGGACCATGACAGGGCAACTTGGGATATCAACCGTAGTGGTCTGCGTTTTCGCCTACACTGAGAAAAGGAGGGAGCTCATGTCGACAAGAGAAGAAATTTGGGTAATCGGTACGAACCCGCCGTGCCCGAGGTGTGACCGTCTGGCACAAATGGCCCACGAAGTGGCAAACGATTTGAACTTGCCGGTAATGATAAGGCATTTGGTCTATACGGACGATGAGGCGAGGCAATTAGCCAGATCATTGGGCTTGGAGCCGGGGACCGCGAAAGATGTGGGAAAGAAGGCGGGAATCGCTATGGATTGGGAAGAGGTGTATCGAATCATGGATGGTCCCGGAGAAACCAAGCCATCCGATCCTACCTGCTGCCCGAAAACGCCCGCAGCCAAATGGACACCGGAGCTGGATCTGGCCCTGCGTCCCTGCGAAGAGAAGGCGCTGAGCGTTGGTGTCATGATGACACCGGTGCTCGTGATGGGTGGCCGGGTCTGCCATCAGGGAAGCGTTCCGTCGAGGGAGCAAGTCAGAAAATGGATTGAAAAGGCCTTCAAAAGTGGAACCCAGGACGAGGACAGAACTATCATCGTCGAAGTCCTTGGGCCAGGCTGCCACAATTGCGAGACGGTCTATCAAAATGTGCTCAAGGCGCTTGACGTGGCGCGGCTCCTCGACCGCGTCCATGTCAAGAAGATAAGCGACCTCAATTACTTCATGGAGAAGGGTGTTTATGTAACCCCCGGTCTAGTGATTGACGGTAGGGTAGTCTTCAAAGGCAAGCTGTTGGACCAGGAGCAAATCCTCGATATGTTGAAGGAAAACATCACGGCATGATTCATCCGAACAACAGCCATGGCTGGTGAAGGACCTCTGCACATCAGGCCAACCTGCGCGGCGGACGCCGAACTCAGCCCCAATGGCGTATGTGATTCCTGGTCGCTTCCTTGACCTAAAAGGGATGGTCTATCAACTGGAAATAACATAGAAAATTTGCCGTCGGACGCTGGCTTTTATGGCAAGTTATCCCCAATTAGTCAAATGGCCCGGCCGAGTTAAATGACCCTTCTCCATCACAGGCCAGCCGATTCCTCTTGACAGACGTCCCGTTTCGGGTCTTAAGTAGTATGAACCGAGTTCATTCCATCTAATTTACGTAAAATCAACAGCATAACCTCAACCTTCTGGGGGGAAATCATGAAAAGATTTCCAGAAGGTCATGAAAAGAAAGCCTTCCGTGGACACCTCTATCCGCGCGGAGGCTTTTGCATTTTGGGGGTGAGGCCGGAATGCCCATTTATGCTGAAAACTTACAAATGTTGTTAGAGCGCATTATTTTATAGACACGCATGACAAAAGGGTATATGTTTCAGTCTAACAGGGCGATTGACAGGGGTTACGGTGTCATTTTTGACTATATGCCCGGCGAAAAATCTGTCGCATCGGGCGCCGGTGGAATATGCCCTGTAGCTGGAGATACATTTTATACCATGAAACGACCTGAGCTCAATGATTGCATGACCCAAAGCTCAGATTCCATTGACAGAACGCCGATGACAGGAGATCTGAAGGATTTTGACCCTGTCGCTATTGAGTTGGTCAGCGGGACTGATTGGGAACGTCTATGGGACGAACTGGTCAAAAAGTATCATTATCTGGGTTACCAAAGACTCCTGGGGCACAGCCTCAAATATCTTGCTTTCATCCATGAGCGACCCGTGGCGGCCCTATCGTGGAGCGCCCCGGCCTTGAAACTGGCTGCCAGGGACTGCTTCATTGGCTGGTCGGCCGAGCAAAGGAAACGCCATCTCAAGGAGGTTGCCGGGAACAGCCGGTTCTTGGTGATGCCCTGGGTACGAATCCCCAACATGGCATCCCATGTTTTGGCACAAAACATCGTGCGCCTGCCTGTGGACTGGCAACGGCAGTTCAACCAGCGACTGCTTCTTCTGGAAACCTTTGTCGACCCCCGGTTTTTCAAAGGCACATGCTACAAGGCTTCGAACTGGTTGCATGTGGGACACACCCACGGAAGCACCAAACTGGGAAGAGGTTACCGATACCACGGAAGCCGAAAGGAGATCTACCTTTATGTCATAGAGCCTGATTTCAGAAACATTATCGGTTGCCGACAAAAGCCCGCCCCCCTGCCTGATCGTCCTCCACAAGCCAAACGCAAAGTGGAGGCGCTGACTATGCTTTTAGAACACTGCCGGTGGCACCCGAGGATTTCGGCTGATTTTGATCTCAGTCAGGACGATGTCAAAACCATGGCTCAGGAGCTTGTCGACTTCCACAAGCAGTTTCATGATTGCTATGGGCGTATCGAACATCATCGTCTGGGGTTGGCCTACCTATCCGGACTGATGAGCAACGCCACGGCCAAATCCGCCGAACCGATCGCCCTCGAATTTCTCGATAAGAAATCCGTACGGCCGATTCAAATGTTTATGAAGACCTACCGTTGGGATCATCTGGGCATGCAGCGCACCCATCAGGGGATGCTCGCCCCGCTGATCGCCTCTCCTGATGGGATGATCAGCGTTGATCCCAGTGAATTTGTCAAAAAAGGCAAGGAATCTGTCGGGGTCGCTCGGCAATATTGCGGCACCCTCGGAAAAGTAGAGAACTGCCAGTCAGGCGTCTTTGTCGGCTATTCGAGTCACAAAGGCTATGGCCTCCTTGCCTGTGGCCTGTACATGCCCAAAAGCTGGTTTACCAAAGAACAGGAACAAAGACGTAAAGACAACCTGGTCCCGGAAGATCTTGTCTTTCAGACCAAACAACAGATTGCCATCGAGTTGATCAATGAGGTCGTGGCCACAAACCTGTTTCCGGCCAAGTGGATCGGCGCCGATGCCTCCTTTGGCAGCGACCTTGAATTCTTAAATGCCCTGCCCGGTCACTCGAGCTATTTTGTGTCCATTCGCTCCGATGCTCAGGTCTTTACAAAGAAACCAAAAACAGGCCAACCCCCTTATAAGGGTCGAGGCCCCCGCCCGAAGAAAGCCACTGTATTGCCCGGTCAACCCAAGGCGCAAAGCGTTGCACAGTTGGCAAGATCCAAGCAAGTCTCTTGGGAGCCCTTCGTCGTCGCGGAGGGCGCCAAAGGACCCATTATCGCCGAAGTGGCGCGTATTCGCATCTACTTGTCCCGGGACGGACTGCCTGTGGGATACCCCCAATGGCTGTTCCTGCGCAAGGACATGGATGGGCAAGTGAAGTATTCCATCTCCAATGCGCCAAAAGATATCCCGATGGCAGAGCTTGTCAAAGCATCTACCATGCGATGGCCAATCGAGCAGTGCTTTCATGAAGGCAAGGATCAGGTTGGCATGGATTACTATGAACATCGCTCCTGGCCTGCCTGGCATCGTCATATGATTTACGTATTTCTGGCGCTACATTTTTTGCTAAGAATGCGATTGAGCTTTAAAAAAAAGCCCTCTGTTGACGCCCCATTTGGTTCGGAGGCTGTTGGCCGCAATTTTGCCCACTAAATCGTTAACTATTGAGGGAGCCATGGAAATTGTGGAATACCACATCCATCGAAACCTTGTCGCTTATAAATCGCACCGCAAAAAACGCCTAAAATTGGCCAAGAGGTTAAAGGTTAATGTTTCGCTGTAGTATTAGATTGTGCCCATCCAAAAATGACCCTTTTCGGATGGCGCGATCAGCCATTACCTGTCAGCCAAGACTGAAAACAACAAGAACTTGGCTGACCGCTGAAAGTTCCATCCAGAAATCCCAGACTTATGGAAAGTTGGCAGGAATTATTAGATGAGAAAGTAAGAACAGCGAAGACAAATGCCGGAAAACCGATTTTCTTGGAATAGTTTTCGGAATGAAAGGAGAATATATGAACCGCAGAACATTTATAAAAGGATTTGGCATCGGTGCTGCCGTCGCTGCGGTGAGTGGGCTGAAAACGACCGTTGCCAGGGCTGAAACAGACAAACGGATCTGGCGCATGGTCACATCATGGACGAAAGACATGTCTATTCTTCAAAGCGGAGCAGAGCGATTTGCGGAGCACGTGGCGATACTGAGCGGAGACCGGTTGAAAATACAGGTGTATGCTGGCGGGGAACTGGTTAAGCCCCTTGAAGTGTTCGATGCGGTATCCGATGGAAAGGTGGAATGTGGGAACTCCGCTTCCTATTATTGGGCTAAGAGGGTACCCGCGGCCCAGTGGTTTAGTAGCGTGCCATTTGGACTTAAGGCATCAGAATTGAATACCTGGCTCCATAAAGGTGGGGGGACCGAGCTATGGCGCGAGGTGTATGCCCCTTACAACGTGATCCCCATGCCGGCTGGAAATTCGGGAATGCAGATGGGCGGATGGTTCAACAAGCCGATCACGTCTGCGGTTGATTTCAAAGGGTTGAAAATGAGAATGCCAGGCCTTGGCGGCAGGGTTTTGACCAAGTTGGGTGCAAAGGTCATTCTACTTCCGGCTGGTGAAATTTACGCAGCTTTGGAATCAGGCAAAATAGATGCCACGGAATGGATAGGCCCTTATCATGACATGCAAATGGGATTTGACCGGATATCAAAGTTTTATTATGCGCCTGGATGGCATGAACCCGGCACCGGATTCGAGTTTATCGTCAACCAGGCGGTTTTTGAAACACTGCCCCCAGATCTCAAGCTTATTTTGAGAGCCGCGACGTTGGACCTTGCTTTTCAGGTCTTCACTGAATTCGAATACTATAATACCATTGCCATGCTAAAAATTGCTCAAGAAAGGAAGGTTCAGTTGCGTTTGTTTCCTCGGGCGATTTTAAAGGAACTGGAGCGGATCTCAACGGAGGTTCTCGAAGAAGAGGCAGATCGCGATGCAATGTCCCGCAAGGTACATGATGCATACGTGCAGTTTAAGAACGATATCAGAAAATACGAATTGCTCAAGGGGGCCAATTGGGGCGTTTAGTTCAAAATAGAAATCCTGGTCCTTAGGGCGTGGATCTTTACTCCCGCTGATTAAGAAGATAACGTTGACTTTTATTGGTACTCCTATGAAATTCAGACCTAAAAGAACGATCGTCTTACCGATCATTACCCTTTTTGTGTTTGTATCCGTCGGAATTGCGGTCATTGCTTACAGAGTCAATGTCACATCGCTCGAACGAATCCAGGCTGAGCGGGAGCGGGAAAAATTCGACAACATCGGTTTCATTATAAAGGCAATCGTTGAAAACCACGTTAAAGCGCTGCAAGCCTTGACCAAAACCCTTCAAGAGAACAAGGAACTGGCTGAGGGCCTGGCGTACTTTTCAGCGTCCGGATATTCGGATCCTGTCAACGATGTGGTTACCCGCCTGTTTCCGACCCTCAATGTGGACATTTTTCTTCTCACCGATGTGAATGGCAAGGCTCGTTGAAACGGATCGTGTCGAAGAAAGAGGTCCTTATCCGCTACCGGGCGTGAGGGAAGCACTGAACGGCAACTTGTCTACAGGGGCTGAGGAAGGCCCGGAGGGGTGGGCGATTCGGACAACTGCCCCCGTTTACTGGCCCCTGGCAAAAGATTTGTATGGAACAGTGGTGGTCGGCATAAAGATCGGCGACAAATTTGCCAAAAGGATTGCCGAAGCGACTGAAACCCAGATTTCATTTGCTCATTCAGAGGGAGAGCTTCTTGCAAGTTCGGCCCCTACGGATTATAGGCGCCTAATACAGCGGGAGTCGGTAGTAAGCAGTATTGGTGAAAACCGATCCTTGCTTTATCATAATTCAACAAATCCGATTTCCACAATTTATGTTCCGATAAGAATTGCTGATGAGACGTTTTGCCTGATCATCCAACAGGATATAAGCAAGAGCATCGCGCAACTGAACCAGGAGCGTAGGAATTTATGGTGGATGCTATTGGGAATTGTGGGGTTGGTTCTGTTGGCTGCCCTTTGGTTGATCTATTATGTGGTTCGGCCGCTCAGAAGCCTGGAGTCGAAGACACAGTCTATGATCAATGAGTTCTCCGGCACTTATGCATACGTCGGACGTGGTAATGAAATTGACCGGGTGACAAAATCATTCGATTTCATGATGAAGACCCTTTGCGAAAACCTGGAAACCCTGCGCCAAAGCGAGGAAAAATATCGCACCATACTCGACAATGTTGAGGCCGGGTATTACGAGCTTGATTTAGCGGGAAATGTAACCGGTGGCTCGGAAGTAGCAGGGAAGCTTTCCGGGACAACGCTTCAAGAATTTATTGGCAAGAATTACGCCGAGTTTTGCGATGAAAATGGGGCCAAGACCTTATTTGAAATTTACCATAAGGTCTATGAGACCGGCCAGCCGGCCACCGCAGTGGAGTGGAACGTTAAAGCTCCAGACGGAACCCACGTCTCTTTGGAAGCTTCGGTTGCGTTGATGCGCGATGCCGATTGTAGACCGATCGGATTTCGAGGAACGATTCGCGATATATCCGAAAGGAAAAAGGCCGAAGAGGAACTGGAGAACTCTCGCCGGCACCTGATGGAGATTATCGACTTCCTGCCCGACCCCACCTGGGTGGTGGACAACCAGGGCAAGGTGGTGGCCTGGAACCGGGCCATTGAGAAACTTACCCGGGTGAAAGCCGAGGACATGGTGGGCAAGGGTGACTTCGAGTATGCCATACCCTTTTATGGCGAAAAACGGCCGATCTTGATTGACCTGGTTCGCAACTGGGACGAAAGTTATGAGGAGAAATACATTTCGTTAAAAAGGGAGGGAGAGTATCTGTTCTCGGAGGAGACATTTCACCCCAGCCTTGGGGAAGCGGGGATATATTTGGCTGCGAAGGCTCGGGTTCTTTATGATTCTGAGGGAAAGCCTGCCGGTGCCATCGAATCTGCGCGCGACATCACCGACCGCAAGAAGGCTGAAAATGAATTAAGAAAGGCAAAGAAAGAGGCCGACGAGGCCAACCGCGCCAAAAGCGAGTTTCTGGCCAACATGAGCCATGAGATCCGCACCCCCATGAATGCCATTATGGGAATGACCCACCTAGCGCTGCAGACCGAGCTGTCGCCCACTCAGCACGATTATTTGAAAAAGATCAAGATGTCTGCAAATTCACTGCTGGGTATCATCAACGACATATTGGATTTTTCCAAAATCGAGGCCGGCAAACTGGAGATGGAATCAATAGACTTCAACCTTGAGGAGGTCATGCATAATCTGGCCCCTGTGGTGACCATGAAGTCCCAGGAAAAGGATAATCTCGAAGTTCTTTTTGACATTGCTCGGGACGTACCGTTTTTTCTGAAGGGCGATCCCTTAAGGCTGGGGCAGGTCTTGATCAACTTGGCCAACAACGCGGTCAAGTTCACAAAGGAAGGTGAGATCATCATCTCTACCCAACTTGTCCAAGAAGAAAACGATCAGGTAACCCTGGAATTTTCTGTGCGAGACACCGGTATTGGCCTGACCCAAGAACAGATAGACAATCTCTTTGAGGCCTTCACCCAGGCCGATTCCTCCACAACCCGTAAATACGGCGGCACCGGCCTGGGACTGACCATCTGTAAGCGGCTGATAGATATGATGGGAGGGGAAATCCGGGTTGAAAGTGAGCCCGGGAAAGGCAGCAACTTTATTTTCACTGCCACCTTAGGGCGAAGCGCACAAAAGGAAAAGAAGATTCTGGAATCGCCGACGACCCTGAAAGATATGCGGGTTTTGGTCGTGGATGACAACGCCACCGCCCGGGAGATCCTTATGGGCATGCTCGAATCCTTCGGCTTCGAGGTATCGCTTGCGCAATCCGGGGAAGAAGGCCTCGAAGAGCTGGAAAGAACTTCCCGACACCACCCTTACGACCTGGTGCTGATGGATTGGAAGATGCCTGGAATGAACGGCATTGAGGCCTCACAGCGGATCAAGAATCATCCCGGCCTGGCCAAAATTCCGACGATCATCATGGTTACGGCTTACGGCCGCGAAGAGATCATGCGTCAGGCCGAACAGGTCGGTTTGGAGGGTTTTCTGATCAAACCAGTCAGTGCGTCTGTCCTCTTCGACACGATCATGCAGGCCTTAAGCCTGGAAGACCCTGAACGCGTCCGACCTAAAGTGCCGGTGAAAAGGATGGCTGAAAAGCTGGAAGGGATACGGGGCGCCTGGGTTCTTTTGGTGGAGGATAACGAGATCAACCAGCAGGTAGCCCGAGGGCTTCTGGAAGGAGCTGGTCTGCCGGTTGACATCGCTACAAACGGTGTGGAAGCCATCCGTGCGGTCAAAGAAAAGGGGTTTGAGGCCGTGCTCATGGACATTCAAATGCCGGTGATGGACGGTTACCAGGCAACCCGAGAGATACGTAAAGAAGGACATTTTAAGGACTTACCCATTATCGCCATGACCGCCCACGCTATGCTCGGTGACCAGGAAAGGTGCCTCGAGGCCGGGATGAACGATTATTTGTCAAAACCAATCGACCCTGAGAAGCTTTTTTCCACCCTCATCAAATGGATCAAGCCCGGAAAAAGGGTGATTCCGGAGTGCGTCCGGGCCGGAACCGACAGAGAATCAGCAGAAGATGAAGTCCTCCCCCTATGCGACCTGCCTGGCATTTCAGTGGAATCGGGCCTGACGATGGCAGGCGGTAACAGGAGGCTTTTCTTAAGGCTACTGAGCAAATTCCGTCGCAACCATGGGGACGTCGCCAATGATGTCAGAAACGCGCTTGATAGGGACGACCCGGTCACCGCAGCCCGTCTGGTGCATACCGTCAAAGGGGTGGCCGGGAACATAGGGGCTAGAAACCTGCACTTGGCTGCTGGGGACCTGGATGAAGCCCTCAGACAAAATCAGACCGAAGTCATACCAGGATTGTTGGAGGCTTTTTCTGAGGCATTGGACCTGGTTCTGAGTTCAATTACCGCTCTGGAAATTCAAGAGCCGGATAGCGCAGAGAAGCGGGGGTCTCCGCAGGGGGTTCCGAAATCCATAGACCGCGAGCGTGTTCTTCCCCTCTTAAATGAACTCAGGGCGTTCCTGGAAGAGGACGACACCCGGGCGATCAGGGCGCTCGAGACCCTCAGAGAAGCCCTTCCGCCCGGTATGGCTGAGGCTGAATTGGCCCACCTGGAAAAACAGATCGGGGAATACGCTTTTGAAGAGGCCCAGGAAACACTGACCAAGGTGGAACAGGCGCTCGATGACTCACCAGGAGGAAGTCAAAATGGTTGATTCAAAGACTACAAGTACGGTTTTGGTGGTGGACGACGCCCCGGAAAATATCGATTTGCTTGATAGCGTCTTGAACCAAGATCATAGAATTAAGGTGGCTTTGAACGGTGAGAAGGCACTTAAAATCGCCGGATCCGAAAACCCGCCGGACATTATTCTCCTGGACATAGAGATGCCAGGCATGGATGGATACGAGGTCTGCCGCCGCCTCAAGGCGGATCCCCAAACGCAGGGAATTCCAGTCATCTTTGTTACGGCCAGATCCGATGCATCCGATGAAACCAAAGGGCTGGAAATTGGGGCTGTGGATTACATTACAAAACCCTTCAGCCCTCCCATCGTTCAGGCCCGGGTCAAGACCCACCTGACCTTGAAGATGATGCGCCAGAGGGTAGAGGAAGCTTTCGGACGGCACGTTCACCCCTCGGTCGCCGAACTCGTATTGAGCGGCGGAATTGATATTGGCGGCGAGATGAAAAATGTGACCTTGCTTTTCTCAGACCTGCGCAATTTCACCTCCTTTGCCGAACAAAATCAGCCCCGGGCAGTCTTTACCCGGATCAATGAATATTATTCGTCCATGACCGAAATCATACACCGTTTCGGCGGGGTCGTTCTGCAGTACGTGGGTGATGAGATAGAGGCTGTCTTTGGTGCTCCCCTCCCATATGATCATCATCCGGACAAGGCTGTTGAAGCTGCCTTGGAAATGCGCCAGGGATTGACAGAATTGAATGCCAGGTTTCAAAAGCTTGGACAAACCCAGTGCACCCATGGCATCGGCATACACTCCGGCCCCGTCTTAGCGGGCGTTGTCGGACCAGCGGAACGTCATACCTACTGCCTGGTCGGTGACACCGTCAACGTGGCGTCGCGAGTTGCTGATTTGTGCAAATTCTACGACGCTGACATCTTGGTCAGTCATCAGACCTGTCAGCATCTTATGAAAGACTATGACCTGACCCCTCTCCCCCCAACCCAGGTAAAGGGCCGCAATCAAAGCCTTATGGTTTACAGAATTTAGCGGTATCCGTCCGGAAATGACAATTACTTGATTTCCCATAAAAAAACTCATTCCCATGCATAATAGTTTCAAGGAGTGATCCAAGAGCAAGCCCGAAGCGCGATAAGTGCGGCAGCGTTCTGCAAAGTTCTACAAAGCGAAGGCAGTATTTCTCCTTCCTATCTTCCCGCTTACCTCAGATATGCTTTATCTGCTTTCCCGGGACGCTCACCTGACTTAACCCAAATTCATGGTTTCTGGTCTGGATTTGAGGCATTTCCTGGTTTTTTGAGAAACCAGACATAGTAATATCGATAAGTTACGTTTCAAAAAACATTTGTAGTGCCAAAAGTGAAAATTATTGTATTGACACCCCGCCCCCATTACGATGGGCCCATGTTCATCAGAAAAACAACCCACACCGATAGAAAAGCCAAAAAGGCATACCATACCTTCAAGCTCATCGAGTCTGTCCGAACCGAGCGGGGGCCCAGACAGCGGATGCTCCTCAATCTGGGAGCGGATTTCTCGCTCCCAGAGGAACAATGGAAGGATCTGGCCAACCGGATCGAAGAGATCGTCACCGGCCAGGTCCCTCTCCTGCCTTACCCGAAGGAGATTGAAACCCTCGCCGCCCGCTATGCCCGTAGACTCATTGGCTATCAAGGCGTTGCGCAAGCGGCAAAAAGAAAATGCCGTGATCCCGATTACCACCGTGTGGCTATCGACAGCATCGACAACGAACGGTCCCGAACCATCGGGGCAGAACACGTTGTCTACGAGACCATCAAAACCCTTGAGCTCGATGGACTGCTGATGACCCTGGGGTTTAATAAAGCAGCCCTCGATGCAGCCATAGGGGTGATCGCTGCCCGTCTGATCGCCCCCTCTTCGGAGCGGGCCGCCCACTTGTGGCTCCAGAGGATGAGCGGGCTCGATGAGCTTTTGGGCACCGATTTCACCGACCTTTCCCAGGACCGGGTTTACAAGACCTCCGATCTGCTGCTTCGCCACAAAATGGAAATCGAGTCACATCTGCGAGCCAAGGAGCGTAACCTTTTTAACCTGCAAGAGAAGGTCATTCTCTATGATTTGACCAACACCTTTTTCGAGGGCACGGCCCGGTACAACCAAAAAGCCCGTTTCGGGGTTTCCAAAGAAAAACGATCGGATTGCCCCCTGCTCACCCTGGGACTGGTTCTCGATGGTGAGGGGTTTCCCAAACGGACAGAGGTCTTTGAGGGCAATGTCAGTGAACCGGGAACCTTACAGGAGATGATCGCGACCCTTTGCTTCGAGGACATGCCCACCCGCCCGATAATCGTCATGGATGCCGGCATCGCCACTGAAGGCAATATCGTCTGGCTGAAAGCGCAGGGCTACCCCTACATCGTGGTTTCCCGTAAAAGGAGATCCGAAGTTCCTCCGCTGACAGATGCCGTGACCGTCAGGGAGGATGATCGAAGAGTGATCCGAGCGGCTCTGGCAAAGGGACCCGAAGACGATGAGATCACCCTCTACTGCCATTCCACGGACAAGGAGGTCAAGGAAAGGGGGATCAGGAACCGTTTTGAAAAACGTTTTGAGCAGGAGCTCGAAAAGGTCCAAAAGGCCCTTTCCAAACGGCATGGCACCAAGCGTTACGACAAGGTCATCGAGAAGATCGGACGGCTCAAGGAACGCTTCAGACGGGTTGCCCGCCGCTACGAGATTACGGTAACCAAAGATGAAAAGACTGACCGGGCCACGGCCGTTACCTGGCAACGCAAGGTGCAGGAGGACCCTTGCGGTGTCTATTGTCTGCGATCTAATCGCCTTGATTTCAAAGAGCAGGCGCTTTTTGATCTCTTCGCAATGCTGACGGATGTCGAAGACGCCTTCCGCAGCATGAAATCCGAGCTGGGGCTTCGCCCCGTGCGTCATCATAAGGAAAATCGCTCGGACGGCCATCTGTTCATTACCGTCCTGGCATATCACGTCATGCATACCATCCGGATCGCACTGCGAACACATGGGATCCATGACAACTGGACGACCATTCGGAAAGACTTGTCCACACATGTACGCATCAGCACGATGATGAAACGGGACGACGGAAAGGTCATCCACATCCGCAAGTCCTCCAGGCCGGAGATGTTGCACATCAAAATCTATGACGCCTTAGGGCTCGGCCATCGGCCGGGCAAAACGAACAGGACCATCTTATGAGCTCTCAAATCTGTAGTGCCTAAACGAGCCATTCATTTCGGCTAACTATCTGATTCAAGACAATCTTTTTTTTAGAAACCATGAATTTGGGCTAACCACTGACCCACGCTCGATTGGGCTCGGCTGAACCCGGCATTCTCAGGTCTCTCTACTGCCCGTCATACCTGTAAGAGACATCGGAGTCACTCCAAATACGCATAAGTACAAGCGGTTGACGAATCTACAAGCCTGAGGTAGGAACGACTATGCGTATCTTTTCTCGGGGGTCAAACTTGGACAGAGCAGGGAAAGCGAAGGGGACCCAATCCGAGCGAAAAGGGATCCTTGAAAAGCTCACTCTGGACGAGACCAAAATCGTCATGGCCCTGATATATAGAGACCCCTTCGCCGGTCTTTACAGGAAAACCTTGCCCATCTACACCGTGGTCCTGATGTTGATTGTGCTTTGGCCATTTGACTTTCGCTTCACCAACAAGGAAAACCAGACGAAATGGCTCAGCGGCACTACCGGGATAGAGTTCCCGGGAGAAGGAGAGGTGATATCCGGTCGCTCCACGGAGGCCCTTTTTGACAGGCTCGTGAAGGGAAGCGGCCTTTCCCTGGAACTCTGGTGCGCGCCAGCAAACACCACCCAGCACGGTCCAGCCGTGCTCATCAGCTATTCCCAGGCCCAAAGACTCAGAAACTTCACGGTCGGCCAAAGTGGAACGGGGCTGATCGTGATGCTGCGCACCGAAAGGACGAACCTAAACGGGATGTACCCACACCTGTGGGTGAAAAATTTCTTCATCGATTCCGCGGTGTTGCATCTCCTGATCACATATGATCATTCGAAGCAGGCAGTCTATGTAAATGGGCAGCGGCGAATGAAAGCAGAGATCCCGAGCGGGGGATTCTCAAATTGGGATCCCGGCAATCGCCTGGTTCTGGGCAATGATGTGGCCGGGGATCGTCCCTGGTTGGGAAGGCTTTTCTACGTGGCCGTTTATGACCGGGCGCTCTCCGACGAAGAAGTCAGACAGTGTTATCTTCATGGAAATGACTGGTTGTCCGTGGCGGCAAAGGGCCCACCACTCGGGCCGGAGGCAGTCGTGCAATACCTTTTCGATGAGGGGAGGGGGAATATTGTCAAGGACACCGGCTCCCTGAAAGCGCCCCTGGACCTGCACATTCCCGAAAAAATCGAGTCCAGGGGAAAACCGTTTTTGAAGTTCTCATGGAATCGCCTGAAATCCAGCAATCCAGGGACCCGTCTTGAAATGGTATTGAACATGCTTCTCTTCATCCCGTTCGGATTCCTGCTCTACGCTGTGCTCGCAGGCCATATCGGAACTCGCTTCGCAAACGTTTTGATTGTCCTGGCTGTGGGGCTGACTACAAGCCTTTCTGTAGAATCGCTGCAGTACTTTTCCCGATCTAGGCACTCCTCTTTGAATGATGTGGCGGCCAACATGGCCGGTGTCCTCGCGGGCATTGTGTTGAAATGGGGTTACGACCGTTTCCTGAACCCGTTCAAGAGGAAGAAGCGCGGCGGCGGTGCCGGTCCGTGAGCGAACGGGCGACGGGATTTCTGTCAAGCATAATCAGGCGGCTTGGGTTAGGACGGTTTGTTGAACCTTGCAGTTTTGCCTCCGGAAGTTGGCGATAACTTGCCAATAGACCCAAGTAGCTTAAATCACATGGCAATTGAAGATTTGGGTTGTCTATCTCAGATGGGCCATGACGATGAAACTCAAGGCGGGTATCTTCGCTTCGTTCATGGTGGGCAGGATAAATCCCTTTTCGTCGTTAAGATTCCTACCTGGACCTATATCCGTGGTGTCTGATCTAAAAGAAAATTTGCCGAAAAAGCCTGTGTTATGTGGCAGGTATCTGGACTTGGCCAGTGCCAGAAAGGGCGGTTTTCCTTATGGTCTAAGCGGTCTGATCGCAGGGAATCGGCTGTAACTTTTTGGTTCCCTTTTTGTCGTTTTTGACACACTTTCTTCTAATCATCTGCACACCTCCAACCTTAGTTTCCCAATTTTACGACAAATTTCTTTTTACCGAGAAACGGCATGCATATTGCTTGCACAAACAAAACGACAGAATTGGCTAGGCCTGCCAAAGGATGGTAAATCGATTCCTGTTGATTCGCGCTAGAGAAGCTTGATTTTGGCTCGTAATCCAATCCAAGGAGGACATATCATGAAAAAGGTTTTTGCGCTTATGACAGCTTTCTTGATTCTTTTCTCATCGTTGGTTTATGCCGGCGGCGATAAGGTTCGTGGTGATAAAGGACAAGGATCGACCGGGTCCAGTGGAGGCGGAACAACAACACAAACCCGCGGTAAGTAGATTTTTTGAGCATTTCAATAACCACAAAAGGCAGGGGAATCAGAGCCGAACCGATCGCTTGACGTGTTGAAGAAAAATGAAAAAGGACCGCTGACTGAGTATCAGCGGTCCTTTTTTTTTGGAAGAAATTTTCCGCAACGGGCAGGTGCTTCACTGCCTGGAAAATCCCAAGCAGATTTGTAGAGCTAGACAAGATGGTCCTCGTCATACTCCTGGATATCCGCCAGGTAGCACATCGCCTTTTCGGGCTCTCCCACATCCGGATGTCCCACCCAACGATCCTGCCATTTCCCGATGTTGACCATCCGGGCCATCTTTTCCTTTATCATCAGGCGTCTTACCTGCCAATCCTTCTTTTTCCTCCTCCAGTCGGATTCCAGAGAGGGCATCGGCGGCTCGCCCCACTCCCAAGTGGAGGATACATCACCAGACGTATTTTCCAACGACGGCCATGACTCTATCCAGGGGACCTAGCTTGAACGGCTTTTCAACCTCTTCGCTCACAGCCATATCCTTTGTGAGTTGGTCTCGCAGTTCCCTGATAAAAGGGGAAGTGGGAACCCCGTGAACGAACAGGGTAATCTCCTTGCTTGTGAGCATGCTTCGGGGCGTGAGGTTGGCTGAGCCTACGGCAACGATCTGGTCGTCGGTCATGATCACCTTGGCGTGAGACATATGCGGATAAAGGAAAATTCTCGGGACCTTTCCCGACTCTCCGTCCAGTAACCGGTTAATCGTTACCAAGTTGGCATAGAGGTGGGTATCGGGGGTCTTCGGCAATATGACCTCCACCCTGACGCCTCTGGCCGCAGCCCGCTTGACGGCTTCTATGACCTTGTCATCGGAGAAGTAAGCATGCTCTATCACGACATTCCTTGAAGCCTTGTCTATGATCTCAAGCATTGCCGTGCGAATCTCTGTTTGCTTGCTGTTGTTGACCGTCAGCACCACAGGAGAAGGGCGTGGCCGGCTGGAATGCTTCAAAACCTTATTCGTGAAAGCCTCTGTCCATGATTTACTCCGCAGCAAAACCATGTAATCATGCCACTGCAGGTGGTATTCATCGGCAATGTTCATTCCGCCGAAAATCACGCTGCGCTCGTCAAATATGTAGTACTTGCTGTGATCTGCGTGTGCAAATAGGGGTGTTTCCACCTGGATGTTTTCGAGACCCTTCAGACCAGTCCTGGTGAATACCGGGCTCGGTTCGCCTTTGAGCATATCACCGAGCTCGAAGAACGTTCCCAACATATCTTTACTGACGACAACTCGAACACCACGGTCCGCAGCGGCCTTTAGCTTCGCCACCACCGCGCGCCCGGTACTGTCATCCTTCCAGATGTAAGTCTGGATGTAAACGGATGATTCAGAAGAATCGATTGCCGAAAAGATCTCCTTGAAGGCCTCTTTCCCGTCCACAAGGAGCTCTAACTCGCTCAAATCCTGAGCGGGACTTGTGAAGAATTCGGGCGACAGCACGGTCTTCGGTTCCGGGCCCAGCCCCAGTGGATTGAAGACGAAGAAAAACAGGGCAACCAGAAGCAATAGGCCGAGGACCCCGAGAAGAGCAAAAATCATTTTAGTCATTGTCATGGGGAAATCTCCTCTCAGTCCACTTCATAATCCCAAACTGGCCAAGAAACAACCAAATAAGGATCCGGTTTTCGGGTTTCTTTCTGTGTATTTACTATCGTCTGAGAGCCATTCGGCAGAAGGGTTTCAAGGGTCCGGCCGCAGGAGACAAAAAGGAAGGCTGAGAAGTGAAAGGAGATTGGCGTGCCACCCGTTAGAAACACTTGGGACCGGTTTCGGGGTTGGAATGCAAGGAAGGAAAGCGCATTATCCGCCAAATGATGCGTTTGCCTTGCAGCCGCGACGCCCTGAAAGCGTTGCCCGTTTCGGTTTCAGATATCGAGGGCAAAGCGGATGGCCCGCCCAACACCGGCCATCTTTGCCTGAGGCAGGGAAATGATTAAAGAACCTATTTTCCCCTTCGAAACAGTTTGAAGATGGTCACAATTGACAACGCAGTCCTGGGGCATACCATCGGCTTTCGAGAGAAAGACCTCGGACGGTATGTTGCGAACGGTACCTGTAATGGGGGCGACAGTTACTTCCCCAAGGTATTCCAATACAGAATCCCTTGTCAGTATGAGAACCGGCCTCTTTTTATCTGGGCGGGCGAACTTGTACCAACGGATTTCACCGTGTTTCATTCGTCACCCCAAGCCTGCTCCGTTTCCCAAACCGAAAACTCATCGGCAGCCACTGGGTGGCGTTCGTATCCTTGGCGGTGCTTGCGTTCCAGTTGCTCGCGGCTGTAGCGCGCCAGCGCCTCGCGAAGCGCCTTTCGCGTGAAAGCAGAGCGACTTGTGTGAAGCTGCTTCGAAACCCGGTCAACCGCCAAGACAAGGTCTTCATCAAGGGTCATCTGGACGGTTTTCATGGCACCTCTCCGAAACTGTGGATTCTAATAGCTATGCTAGTCCACATCCTGGTATATGTCAATGGGCCAGATTTCCGTGTTTGAACATGGCCCCATCGGGTGAACCACGCTGTCAAACGGGAAACCGTTCGAGTCTTTCACCGTTCCTCCGAATTCCACCGGAGCAGCCATATATTTCTCCATCCAGTCTTCGATGCGGAACGGTTCGAAGCGCCCCTGGTGGGTGTGTGCTGGTCGTTTCATTCGCGAAATCATGACCAAATTTTGAAATGAAGGAACGGATGCTTAATTTCCTATATCATGTGGGCTGCATGACGCCCAGGTGGCTGGGTTAAATGAGGATGTGGCATCAGGTGCCTTCGTCTCGTGAAAAAGCCGGCAAAAGATGTTTGAATGGATAAAGAACACACTCCTTCGTAGCCTCCCCGAACGCCTGGGTGAGAGGTCAATCTTTATCTATGAGGATCCCTTCAAAGACGGCCTCAGTTATTGGCGAGAGCGTATTTTGGTCAGCGTGCTTGGCAGCCGGGACCCTGCTGTCGCTGCTGGCGCTGATCCCCGCCGCCCACATGGCTTGGACGGACAAACGGTGGCTGCTGCTGCTCGCGGATCTTGCTGCATTTATTCTGGCCGGTTGTTTGCTCACCTTCAAAGGCATCGGTCTCAAGTTGCGCTCGACCATCACGCTGTTGATCCCCTTCCTGGTGGGCGTTTTTGTCATTTTGGAAATGGGTTTCACAAGCGGGGGCCCGGCCTGGTTGTTCTTCTTTGCGGTGGTCGCCGGGGTCTTGCTTGGCCTGAGAGCCGCTCTGGGGGCTGCCCTCTTGAACGCTGCCGCGCTGGCTCTCTTGGGGATTCTGGCCTTTAACGGTCTTGTCATCGAAGGGGGTCTTGGAATTTCAGCGGGAAGAGCGATCGTTGCCGGGATGAACTTCATCATTTTGAACGCGTTGTCGGCTGTTTCGGTGGCCGTTTTGTTGAACAGACTCCAGACCCTTCACGCGCGCATGTTGTCTGCGACAGCGGCCTTGGAATCTGAGAGAGCGGAGCTCCTGAAGACAAAAGATGAGTTGAAACATGAGAATGTCATCCGAAGGGACTCTGAGAAGGCGCTCAAGCGAAGTGAGACCAAGTACCGCGTGCTGACTGAAAGCATTCGAGATGTTATCTGGACCACGGACATGCGCTTGAAGTTCACCTATGTGAGCCCGGCCGCGGCGAAGATGCAAGGGTGGACGCCGGAAGAATATGAGCGTCTCGATTTGAAGGGCATCCTGACACCTGCCTCCATGGAGCTCGCCGTGGAGGAGCTCAAGAAGCAATACTTGCTTGGACAGCGATCCGGATCTTTTGACCTGGTGTCAGTCTTGGAGCTTGAGATGCGCCACAAGAACGGCTCGACCCTGTGGGCCGAAGTCACTGCATCCTTCATATTGGGGGAGGACAACACGCCTGTGGGGATACTGGGTGTCACACGGGACATCACAGAACGCAAAAAGGCATTGAAAGAAAGGGAACGGCTCTTGGAAAGCCTGGAGCGTTCCAAGAAAATGGAAGCCCTCGGGACTCTGGCCGGTGGCGTTGCCCACGACTTAAACAACGTCCTATCGGGCATTGTCAGCTACCCTGACCTTCTGCTCATGGACATGCCGAAAGAAAGCCCTCTACGCAAGCCCATCGAGACCATCCGAGAGTCAGGAAAGAGGGCTGCGGCCATCGTTCAGGACCTTCTGACCCTGGCCCGAAGAGGCGTATCGGCCCCGAAGGTTCTGAATCTCAACGAGTTGATCACCGAGTACCTTGCGAGCCCGGAATTCGATCGATTGATTTCGTTCCATCCCCTGGTTGAAGTAAAGGCCGAGCTGGATCCGGCCCTTCTCGGCATCCTGGGCTCTCCCATCCATCTTTCGAAAACCGTCATGAACCTCGTATCCAACGCCGCGGAGGCCATGGACCAAGGCGGCTCAATCAATATAAAAACGGAAAACACCTACCTGGAAAGGCCCATCAGAGGATACAGTGAAGTGACAGAAGGGCCCTATGTGCGTATTGAGGTTTCAGATTCCGGGACCGGCATCTCCTCTGAAGACCTCCAAAGGATTTTCGAGCCGTTCTACACGAAAAAGAAGATGGGGCGGAGCGGGACCGGTCTGGGGATGGCGGTCGTGTGGGGGTCCGTTCAGGACCATAAAGGGTACATCGATATCCAGAGCACGGAAGGAAAGGGAACGAGCGTTCACCTCTATCTTCCAGCCACATTCCAGGAGCCGTCCGACCAGGAGAAAACGCAAACGATCGACGCACTGAGAGGCAAGCGGGCAGAGGATCTTGATCGTAGACGATGTGAAGGAACAAAGGGAAATCGCAACGCGAATTGTCACGCAGTTGGGCTACGTGGCGGCATCTGCGGCCAGTGGGGAGGAGGCGGTCCATTACCTGATGCGCAATGCGGCCGACCTGGTCGTCCTGGACATGATCATGGACCCCGGTATCGACGGTCTCGAAACGTACCAGCGTATCCTCGAACACGCTCCCAATCAGAGGGCGATCATCGCCACGGGTTTGCAGAAACAGACCGTGTAAAGCAGGGACAGAAGATCGGGGCAGGCGGCTACCTCAAAAAGCCTTACTCGGTCGAAGAGCTTGGCAGTGCCATTAAAGCAGGGCTCGAAAGGCCGGCCACGGAAACAGAAAGGCGACCCTCCTGACTGAAGGACGGTGATGGCGTTTCAAGGGGGTTCACGCGTTCACCCGGATGACATCCGCCACGGTTATTGGCAAGGAGACATAGCCGTTACCGCAAAAAGGTGCGGAAATAGGCCTCCTGCTTGGAAGAGAGGCAACGCCCCCGAAACCGGGGACGGGGGAGCGCGGACCCCCCCGTCTCGTGCCCTTGATCGGGTATGGGCTATCTCAGCCCGTCTTCCTTCTTGGCCTCTTCCTTCTTGAGCCCACCGACCCGTGGGTGCGGCCTTCCGCCGTCGGTGACCGCAACGGCAAGCAGGATCTCATCGGATTTGGGCGCATCGGTTAGGGCCAGGGTCATCGCGTCGAAATGGCTCCTCACAAAGGCGGCATCCTTGTAATGGAGAGGGATGTCAATGGAATCCCCCATCTTGCCCAGCTTCTTTGCCGACGGGATGATGGCTTTTCCACCGCCGCAGGCGTTTCGAAGCGGCGTGCCCAGCTTGGGGTGAAGCAGTGCCGCCGCATGTTCCAGCTCACCCTTCTCTCCCACGATGGCGCCCTTTGCCATAGGATTCCACTGTCTTCCCTCCCAGGGCCTTTACGGCTTCCTCAGAGATTTCTTTCCCTATGGTCTCACCAAAGTCAATGAGTTGGGAGAGGTCTCCCTGATAGATGCCGGCACAGGGGTTCTTGAAGACCACCGCGCAGGCGGCCTTTCTGATAGGCTTATCCAAGGCCTTTTCGCCGTCAACCCGTAGTTCTTCAACGACCGTTACGATCTTTCTGATCTGCATGGTTTTCCTCCAGCTCGAATTTTGATTCAGCGTCAAAGGTAGCGGCCTTGACGCCTTTTACGGATATGATCACCTCCATGATCCGACCCCTCTTGTTTCAAAGCAATTGCTGCGGAAAGCCCCTTTTGAAGGGCCGATTCAATCTCTTCGCGGCTCAGATCCCCGACCCTGACCGTCACCATTTCTCCCGGGATGTCCGTCCCAGGGTCCAACCGTTCCGACAGGGCCTGTTCGATCTGCGGCGTAGCGATGCGGGTATGGTTGCATATGTAAGTGGCTGCGGCATCCGCAAGGGCCGCGTTTTCGGCAATCACCGTCACAAAATCCGCAACCCCGAGCGTAAGGCTCCTTCCCCCCACCCCGCTTGTGGCAATTCCCAGGTCAAAAGGGCCTTTTAGCTTGAGAGAACGATTCATACCACCCCTGGCATCAAATGGCCCGATGCCTATGGAAAGGCGCTGATCCAGGGTTGAATAGGCCGCGATGTCACCCCCATTGTTTACAACCGCCCAGTCAAAGCCCATGGATACCAGGTATGTTTTGATCTGGTCCGACACGGCCCCTGCCACGCCGCTCATGGCCGTGAGCTCGGTTGCGGAGATCAGACGGGCGGCCTCCACCATGTTCCTTGCGACCCATGGAAGGTGCTTCGAGTTGACGACTTTTCCCGCCTTGAGCCTCAGGATGGAAAGGCATGCATGGATCTCTCCCTGGAGCCTTGTGAGAAGCGCCAGGATCTCCTCCTCATCGGGCTCCCGATCGTCCTTCCATCGCTTTGCCGAGATGACAAGGGAGCTCGGCCCCTGCTCCAGGTACAGCATCTAGCCGGACTTGGCGCCCAGCACCTCTTCCAGGGGCCGCACGGCCTCCAGATGGCCTCCGATGGCGCAAAACGTTTCGTAAGTCATGGTGTATTCTATGGGGAGGATGAAGGATGGCGTGGGGGAGGCGTATATGGAGCCGAAACAGATCTTTTCCACGTCCACCAGGAAATTGATCCCGCCGCCCGGAAAGATGAAAGGCCTCGCCCCCCCCACGGTCACCTTGACCTCGCCCCTGTGAACGGCCCTGGTGAGCCGGATGGGATGTTTTGTCACTCCTGCCCTGGCCGAACCGCCGACCCCTGCCGCAAACACACCGCTGACCCTCGTGGCTTCGCAGGACTCTTTAAGGACACTTAAAAACGCCTTGGCCTTCGGAGGCAAGTCCGCCTCCCTGAGGCCTTGTTCTTCCATCCTGTAGAAGGCGCGTTTCTCCCCTGTCGTCTCGGTGACAAGAAGCGTCATTCCGGGCCTGAAGATCCCGGTGTCTATGCGTTCGATCACCTGCAGGGGTTCATGGATAAGGGTCCCGCCCCATCCGTCTCCCTTTTCGGGAAAGTACCTCCCGTCGGTGCTTTTCTGGCCCTTTATAAAAATCCCGGACCGTGCTTTACCCAGGTACCTTCCGCACGGGTGTTCCGTGAAAAGGGCCGTGATGTGTCCGTCAAGGACGATGACTTCATCGGCCGCATCGGCCATGTACGGGGCAAAAAGGCCTGTTGTGGCGCTTCCGCACCCGACCCGCATCCGATCCTGCGTGAGGCCGTTTATGAGAGGGGATGCGCCGATCTTGACCTTCACCTCTGCGCCTTCTTCCACAGACAGCACTGCCTCCTTGCCGTCGAGGAGCGCTTTGATGGTCGTGGATGCGAAAAGACCGTGCTTTGAGGTCAGAATGTTCACCCCTCCGAGGGACAGGATTTTGGATCCGTATTCCTCGGTGCAGAGGTGCCCCACATGGTGCTTGCCTTTTCTCCTTGTGTATATCCTTTTCCCCTCCGACCCCACGTACTGGTCCGTGTCGAGCTTGAGCTTCAAACCGCTGTAACTCAAAGGGGCCTCGGTGACGACCGTAACCATCTGTACCCCGTTTTTGAGACCGGTTACAATCACAGGGGAAGGCCTGAAATCCGGATAGGTGGTCCCGGAGCCGATGCCCGTGATGAGGGGTTCTTCCTGGCCCTGGTTGGGACCCGCCAGATATTGCCTCACCTCGTCAATGGTCAACAGCCTTGCCCTTCGTTTGATCTCCCCTTGTTGGTTGGTGTATCGGTGGCAGGCCCCCAGACCCCCTTCCGGGATGGCGCACATGACCGGGCAGGCCGTGCATAGAGGCCGGTTTTTTCCCTCCGCAAAAACGAATACCTGGGTCGGACATACCTTCTCGCAGGTCCTGCATTCCACGCACCCGTCAGACAGACAGACTTTTTTCTGCCGGATCGCCAGGACACCCAACGGGCAGACCTCCGCGCAGAGCCCGCACCCACTGCATTGATCAAGGTCTATTTCCAAACCATTGCCTCATGGACGGCGTGGAAGCCGTCCCTCCAGAAGGATTCCCGACGATTGCCCCCGGCTAATAGATCGGCTTTCGGGTGGGGGGAGGGGTGTTGCGGCTAACCTGGACCTTGACCACCCCATCGATCATCACCATGCCGATTCCGGGGATATCGCCCTTTTCTATGGCCTCCTTGGCGTTTCGGCCCGCTGACCCCATGGGCGCGTCGATCAGCTGCAGATCAGCGGGCTCCCCCACCTTGACGGCGCCGTGGTCGAGCCCGAAGACCTTCTTTGTGTTGCCGGTGGCAAAGCAGACGGCTGTCTCGCCCGGGATGGCGCACATGCCGGAGAGGAAGGTGACCATCCGCCAGATGCCAAGGGGGATGACACCCGTGCCGGAAGGTGCGTCGTTCCCCAAGATAAGCCTTGAAAACCTTTTTGTTTCCTTGAGGAATTTCCCTATCTCGCAGGCGGAAAGCATGTTCCCGCAGTGCACCAGCTCGATAGCGCAGTCTGACTTCTCGATTACCCTGAAGGCCTCCTCAGGCGGGATGGTGGTGGGACCGCCGTTCAGGTGGCAGGCAACCGTCGGGTTTGCCTCCAGCACATCCTCGCATGTAACCGTTGAGCTTCCGGGTATGCTGGTGCCCCCCACGTGCATGAGCACCTTCATCCCGAATTTTTTTGCCCAGCCGACCATCTCTTTTGCCTCGGATGCGTTCTTGACCGTTCCAAGCCCTATCTCGCCCACGAGCCACACGCCGTCCTGACTGAGCTCCTTGAAATCTTCTTCCTTTAATCCCTTTTCAAGGATCAGGGCCCCGGCGTAAACCTTGACCCCCGAGGGCCTTGCGTTGTCAAAGCAGCGCTTTGCCAGAAGGGCCAGGGCCTTTGCGGACTTGGGGTCCTTGGGCCTTCCGGGCAGGTGGACTTCCCCTGCCGAGATCATGGAAGTCACGCCGCCGTGAAGGCTGCTGTCGATGAACCCCACCATGTTCTGTCTGGGCGTGAAGTCCCCGAACACGGGATGGGCGTGGCTGTCCACAAGACCCGGGGCGAGCGTCATTAGAGAAGCGTCAATGACCTTTGCCGCCGCCCCCCCGTCACCCTTTTCAATGGATGCAATCTTACCTTCCCTGATCAGGACCGAAACAGGACCTTCCATTATCGGATCTTCGATGTCTCCCGTAAAAACAGAGCCTATGTTTCTGATCAAAAGCTCACTCATGTCAGCCTCCTTAAGCTTCTATCCCTTCTGCGAGAAGGCAGAGCCTCTCAAAATTGCACGGCAGCTCAAACCCCCTGATCCCGGTCGCGTCCTTTATGGCGTTCAAAATGCTCGCCGCCTGTGGGATGAGGGCCGGCTCCCCGACTCCCTTGGCGCCGTAAGGGCCCGTCGGTTCCTCGTCTTCCACCAGGTATGTCTCAACCGGGGGCATGTCCATGGAGCCGGGGATATGGTAGGTGTAAAGGCTCATGCTCTTGGACGGGATGAATTCCTCCATGAGGGCAAGGCCTATCCCCATTGCGATTCCGCCGTGTATCTGGCCCATGGTCGCAATTGGGTTGATTGCTTTTCCCACGTCGTGGGCCGCATGAACCTTCTTGACCGTGCAGGTGTAAGTGCCGGGCTCGATTTCCACCTCGGTCAAATGGGTGGCGAAGGCATAGGTGGCATAGGGGACCCCCTGGCCGGTCTTCGGGTCAAGGGTCGTCGTGGGCGGATCAAAGAAGCCGTCGAAAACGAGCCTTCCTTCATCCAGGGCCTCGCGGTAGATATCCTTGAGGGGCCTGCCTTGCTTCAGCCCCTTTTCATCCAGGTATGAACGCAATTTGCCTGCCGCCTCGTATACGGCCCTGCCTGTGATGTAGGTCTGCCGGCTGGCCGAGCTTGAGCCGCAATCTCTTGAGGTGTCGCTGTCCCCTTTGATGAGCGCCACGGCGTCCTTTTCCATGCCCAGGGTCTCAAGGAGGATCTGGGTCAACACTGTGTCGGAGCCCTGGCCGATATCGCAAGCCCCCAGGTGGAAGGCGACTTTGCCCTCCGGGGTGAGGGTGAGATGGCAGCCCGAAGGGTTTGGAACCCCCGTGTTCCCTATGCCGTAGAACATGCACCCCAGGCCGAAGCCGTTTTTGCCGTTCTTTATTTTCTTTTTCCATGCCGGCTCAACCCGCTTGAGCGTCTCGAGAAAGCCGACGCTGTGATGGAGGGTCTGGCCCGTTGCCGTGACGGAGCCCTTCCTGAGCCCATTGATCATCCTGATCTCGAGGGGGTCGATCTTCAGGGCCTCTGCCAGAAGGTCCATCTGGGATTCGTGGGCAAAGGCGGTCTGGGGGATTCCAAACCCTCTCATGGCGCCGCAGACCGGGTTGTTGGTGAAAACCATGCGGCTTTCGACATGCACATTGGGCACCTCGTAGGGGCCTGATGCATGGACCGCGGCCCGCAGGGCCACCACCTCGCCATACGAGGCGTAGGCCCCTGTGTCACCGAGGATTTCTGCCTCCACCAGGGTGAGCCGTCCGTCCTTCCTGGCCCCCGTCCTGAAAGTCATGTGGAGGGGATGCCGCTTGGTGTTGGCAAGCATGCTCTCTTCCCTGGTATATCTCACCATCACCGGCTTTCTTGTGTGAAAGGCCCCGAGGGCCGCATAGCCTTCCACGGTGACATCCAGCTTGCCTCCGAAACCACCGCCCGTCGGTGCCTGAATGACCCTGATTTTTTCCTCGGGGAGGGCCAGCAGTTGGGCGACCTCCTTCACCTTGTAGTGTATGTTCTGGGTGGAAGAGACGATCACGATCCTGCCGGATGGATCCGGATAACCGATTCCGGCTTCGCATTCGAGAAAGACGTGGTCCGCTCTCTGGGTCGAGTAGGTGCGCTCGATGATCACGTCGGCATCCTCAGCGCCCCGCTTCGGGTCTCCCTTGATGACCGTCTTGTGGCACAGGAGGTTTCCCCCCTCGCGGGGGCTCAGGCTTGAGCCGGCGGCCTCAAAGGGGTCCAGGATCGGTTTGATTTCCTCCCAGCCAATCCGAATCTTTCCTGCGGCTTCCCTTGCGATCCGTTCGCTTACACCGATCACCATCAAAACGGGTTCTCCCAGGAACCGGACAGTGTTTTCAGCAAAATAGGGCTGATCCTTCTTCAGGACCCCGAATCCGTTTCTGCCGGGGATGTCCCTGTGGGTGAGGATGGTTACCACCCCGTCGGTTGAAAGGGCTTCCCTGTTGTCGATGGACCTGATCTTCGCGTGGTGCTTCTCGCTTCGTAAAACCACGCCGAAGAGCATCCCGTCCATCTTGAGGTCTCCGGCAAACACGCCCTTTCCCAGGACCTTTTCGAGCCCGTCCACCCGCTCCATGTCTTTTCCAACATACATGATCAACCCTTGAGCGCTTCAAAAAGGATGTTCTTGAGTATCGGCATTTTGAAGGCATGGGTGGGCCTTTCACCCGTCGCCACCCTGATGCCTCTGAGGATGGTATCCACGGCCTCATCCACACCCCCCGGTTTATGTCCCTTTTCTCGCAAAATGGCCTCGGCCTCCCTTGCCCTGAAAGGGACGGGCGTGCAGGATCCTATGGCGATCCGCACGTCTTCAAAGGCGCCCCTTTTCTCTTTGACGGCCCATGCCACCGATAGCCTGGCTATGGCAAGCGCCGCCCTTACGGAAAGCCGTCTGAGACCGACCCGGTAGCCGTCAAGGGGTTTGAGGGTGATGGAGGTCATGAGCTCATGAGGCCCTATGCAGGACTTGTAAGCGCCCAGCGCAAGGTCTTCTACGCGCACCGTCCTTTCTCCGGAAAGGGACTCAATCCTTGCCTCTGCATCATGGATGAGCAATGGCGGGATCGAGTCTGCGGCGGGGCAGGCATTGGCGATGTTACCGCCTATGGTGCTCATGTTTCTTATCTGAGGGGAGCCCACATAGCCGCATGCAAGGGAAAGGGTCTGAAACCTCTCTTTAATTTGGCTTGCCCTGGCAACAAAGGCGTGGGTTGCGATCGGGGAGAGGCAGAAAGAGGCCGGGTCATATCCCCACTCCAGATCCTTGACCCTGGTGATGTCCACGAGGGTTTCAGGACAACAAGCGTATTTTCGAATATCCACCAGGAGATCCGTGCCTCCTGCAAGGATCTTTGTGTTCGGCTCATTCTTGAGCAGCCGCAATGCCTCCTCCTTGGTCCTTGGAAAGAGACACCTAAACCTTGGCAGCATCTTTTACGGCCTCCACGATCTGAATATAGCCCGTGCACCGGCAGAGGTTTCCACTGATGCCTTCCCGGATCACCTGATCCGTGACCTTGCCGCCTTCCAGAAGCAGTCCGTAGGCGGACATGAGCATCCCAGGGGTGCAGTAGCCGCACTGAACCGCTCCCGTCTTGATGAAAGAGGCCTGAAGGGCGTGCAGCTTTGATCCCTTTGAAAGGAATTCCAGCGTCTTGACGTCGCACCCGTTGGCCTTGACCGCCAGGGTCAGACAGGCATAAACGGGTTTGTCGTTCAGAAGAACCGTGCATGCCCCGCATTCCCCTATGCCGCAGCCCTCCTTGGGGCTCAGAAGGGAGAATCGTTCCCTCAAAATTTCCAGGAGCGTTGCGTAATCCTCCACATCCGCCTGTGCGCTATCGCCGTTAAGACAAAAGGAAATTTTTTGCAACAATGCCTCCTCATCTGCCCATCATGTTGGGAAGAAAAGTCACCACCTGAGGGAACAGGGTCAACAGGAACACCAGCAGAAATATGGCTATGAGAAATGGCGTCACCCCGCGAAAAATATCGGTCATGGGAACATCCCGTGCGATGCCTGCAAGGGTGTAGACGTTCAGTCCAACCGGGGGGGTGATCAGGCCCGCCTCCATCATGAGCACCGCAACCACGCCGAACCAGATGGGATCAAACCCAAGGGAGAGCACCACAGGAAACACCACCGGAAGTGTGAGCACCATCATGGAGACCGCGTCCAGAAAACACCCCAGGAAAAGGTAGATCCCTATGATGATGGAAAGCACCAGGTACTTGGAGATGCCAAGGCCTGCGATCCAGCCCGACACGGCGGTCGGAATGGTCGAAAGGGCCAGAAAATAACTGAAGAGGGTGGCACCTGAAACCAGGAAAAGGACCATGACTGAGATCCTGACGGTGTCCTGGAGGCCCTGTGCAAAACTCTGGATGGTGAGCTTTCGCTTCAGAAGCACGATGAGGAAAAGGCAGGACGCGCCGATGGCGCCGGCCTCGGTGGGGTTTATGAAGCCACCGTAGATCCCGCCCATGACCACCACAAAAACCAGCAACGTCTCCCACACGCCCTTGAGGGCGAGGACCCTCTCCTTCCACGTCACCCTTTCATGGATCGTGGGCGCCAATAGGGGATTGATCTTTACCTGGACAAAGACCACAAAGGCATACAGGATGCTCAAAAGGAGCCCCGGCACGGCCCCGGCGATGAGGAGCTTTCCGATGGACTGCTCCGTGAGCATGCCGAAGATGACAAAGCCGAGGGATGGGGGGATCAGAAAGCTCAAGGTGCCGCCGGCTGCAATGACCCCCGTGGCCAGTTTTGGGCTGTACCTGAATCTCTGCATCTCGGGGAGGGCCACGGTGCCCATGGCGGCGGCTGCGGCAACCGACGATCCGCTCACCGCCGCAAAGCCTGCGCAGGCGGCGATGGTGGCGATACCCAATCCGCCCGGGAGCCTCCTGAACCATTTTTCAAAGGTATTGTAAAGCTCCCCGGTGATGCCTGCCGCGCTGGCAAAGGCCCCCATAATGACAAACAGGGGAATGATGGTGTAGGGGTAATAGGCCACCGCGCCGTAAAGGTTGTCCGCCAGAAGGGGCAGGGCCGCGTCAATGGAGGTGAGATAGGTCACCCCCAGAAATCCCACCAGCATCATGACAAAGGCGATGGGCATTCCCATGAAAAGGAGGAAGAGCAAAAGGGCGCTGCCCAGGATACCCGCGTAAATAGGACTCACTGCTTACCCCCTATGAGCGCCCTCAAGCTCTGCAAGAGATCCACGAAAAACTCCGCAAAAACGGTCAGGCCCGCAACCGCAACGAGCATCCTGAAAGGGGCCTGCGGGATTCTCAGCATATCCGATACGGTTGTCTCCTCCATGGCCCGCTCGTAACCCTGCCAGGCAAGAAGCGCCAGAATGACCATGCAGCCCAGGTTAGTCAGAATTTCACAGAAGGCCCTGAGCCTCGGCCCGAACCGCCTGGTCACGAAGTCCACTCCCACGTGGCCTTTGACCTGCTGGGTATAGGCGGCCCCAAGCAGGATGATGATGGCCAGGAGGTATTCGGAAAGCTCAAAGGTACCGGCGATCGGCTTGCTCCAGACGCTCCTTGAAATGACATCCGCCGTGGTCAAGAGCATCAGGGGGATCACAAAGACCATCCCTATGTAGCAGAGAAAAGTGGACGTCCTCCTGATCACCCTGGCGATACCTTCGAGCCTTTCCATGACGGCCTACGCCTTCTTGAATTCGGGAGGGAAGGCCACGAGCTTTACCCCGCGCTTTTCGCATTCCTCGTTCATGGCAAGCACCGCCTTCTTGGCAGGGAGCCCCTTTTCTTCAAGGGCCTTGACCCAGTCTCTTGTTACCTGCCTGAACCGCTCGTACCACTGCTCCTTTTCTTGATCGGGGATCTCGACAAGCTCCACGCCCTTTCCTGCGATCTCTTCGATCATCGTCTTGTAAACCTTTCTGGTGAGACCCCCTGTGGTCTCAAAGGGGTTGGAACACACCCCGTCAATGATTTTCTTCTGTTGGTCATCCAACGCGTTATATGACTTCAGGTTCATGACCGTTCCTTCAGAGACGCAACCCAGGGTCAGGACGGTTCCGAACTTGGCCACCTCGAAGAGCTTGAAGGCCAGGATCAGGGGCGAGCACGTCACCAGGCCGTCCACGGTTCCGGTTTCCATGGCCATGTACACATCGCCCAATGGCATGAAGATGGGTTCAGCCCCGAGGGCCTTGATGTAGTTGGTCTGGTGCCCGCCTGGGCTTCTCAGCTTCAGGCCCTTCAGGTCCTCCAGGCTCCTGATGGGTTTGCTTTTTGTCCAGATGAAGGACTGGATGCATCCGTTGAGCTCCAGGACCTTCACGTCTTTGAACTCATCCTTCAGGACCCTCTGATAAACGGCATTTCCAATGTCTGCGGCAAGGTCCTTTCCATCCACCCAGACGGCGAGCGAGAGGACATCGGTGAGGGGGAACCTTCCGGGGGTCCATGTGGCCGTGAAGTACCCCATGTCCGAAAGGCCCCTTGCCACGATGTCAAAATGGTCGGGCCCCTTGCCCAGTGCGCCTCCCGCGTACATGGTGTAGCCGAGCTCTCCCCCACTCTTTTTTTTCAGCTCCTCCATCATGGGGGTCCAAACGGTCTTCACCTCCCTGCTTACCGGTGGATGCCAGGTGCTGAAGCGAAGGTTGGTATCCTTGGCAAAGGCCTCATTGAGGGTGATGATCCCCGAGCTGAGGGCTGCCCCCCCCACCACGGTCGCCTTGATGAAATCCCTTCTTGTAATCTTTCCACAATCTTCACACATGGCCTGTTCTCCTTTCTTGCTTGTTGTTAACAGGTGCTTAACTCCATCTCTCCGTTACGGTCTTTTGATCCAGAAAAAGCCGCACGGAGTCAATCCTCGATTTTGCACTGCCGAAAAAGGACTCCCTTCTAGATCCGAGCGGAAAAAAGGCATATGGCTGCGGGATGCCGGCGTTGATGCCCACGTTTCCCACGTTGCATTCCCTCGTGAATGTCCTGGCGTTCTTGCCGCTTTGGGTGATGATGCAGGCAGAGTGCCCGTAATTTGTGTTGTGGTTTATCATCCCTATTGCGTCATCCAGGCGCTCTATGGTCAAGAGGTTACAAACCGGGCCGAAGGATTCTTCCTTGGCGATCGCCATGGAAGGATAGACCCCATCGAGGATGGTCGGGGCCAGGAAATAGCCTGTTTCATAGCCCACCACCCGGGTGCCCCTTCCGTCCAGCGTGAGCGTCGCGCCTTCCTTCAAGCCCCTTTCGATGAAGGCTTCGACCTTCTCCCGGCCCTGTTTTGTGGTCAAAGGCCCCATCTGTGTGGTTTCATCAAGGCCGTAGCCCAGTTTCATTTTTCTTGCTAAATCCAGGAGCTTTTCCCTGAACGCTTTGTACACGGAACCCATCACGAGGACGTTGTCGGAGCCAAGGCATCGCTGCCCGGCCATGCCGAAACAACCGCTCACCACATAGTCGGCCGCCTTTTCCGTGTCCGCGTCATCCATGACCACGATGTGATTTTTTCCGTTTCCGTTGATGGAGGACCGCTTTCCAAGTCTGCCGCACAAAGCGAAAAGCGCTTTGCCCACGTGGCTTGATCCGATGAAACCGACCCCTGCCACCCTCGGGTCTTCCAGGATTCTTTGGTTCACGTCAAAGCCGGTTCCCACGTGTATGAGATTCATCACCCCGGCCGGGAGATTTATCTCTTCAAGGACTTTGAAGATCGCATCGCTTGCCACGGGGTTCTGCCAGCTGGCGGAGACGATCACGGGGCAGCCGCACCCGATGGCGTAAGGGACGAAGGATGACCACGCATGCATGGGAATGTTGCCGGGGGTGAGGATGAGGAAAGGTCCCACGGGCTCCCAGAGAAGAGAGCAATCTATGCCGTTTGCGAGCTGCTGGACGGTTTCGCCCTTGTAGAGGCTGTAAAGGGCGCCTAAGGCCGATTCTATGTTTTCTATACACCGCTGGACGGTTCCTCGGGCATCACTCAAGGTTCGGCCATGGTCCTGCACCAGGATCCTTGAAAGCGTTTCATGCCTGGCTGCAAAGACCGCCCTCATCTTCCCCAGATAATCGGCCCTGTCCCTGAAGGGAACGTTTTTCCAGCTCTGGAAGGCCTTGTGGGCGGCCTCCACCGCAGCCTGACCATCCTGCGCATCGGAGATCTCCACCTCCGCGATGGGTTGGTCCTTTGCCGGATTGTAGTCCGAAAAGCGCTCCCTCCTTGTGTCGGGTTGCCAATTTCCCCCTATGTAGGGGCTCAATTTGCCATAATTGGATTTCACTTCATCAAGCAAAGCCATATTGCCTCCTCTGATCTAAAATGTCGGCGGCGTGATGACCCAGATGACCTCTGCTTCCTCAACGCCGTTGTTTCTCCAGTCATGGGGGATGTGGGAAGGGAAGTAGAAGCTCTCACCTTTCCCGATCTCATGCTTTTCCTTTTCAAGGACCAGGGTAAGGTTTCCCCTGGTTACAAAGCCGAATTCCTCCCCATCGTGCAGGTACATGCCGTGGGAACCTCCGCCCGGCTTTATGACCGTGAAGAATGGCTGCATCCTCTTGTTTCTGGTGTTCCTTACCAGGGACTGTATCTTCGCGTCCCATCTCCTCAACTGGATGTCCACCCTGTCTTTGGCCCTTGTCACCACATCTTCGTGGTTCAGGGATTCATCCATGAAAAAATCGACGATATTTACGTCCAGGGCCTTAGCGATCCTCTTTAGCATGGATATGGAAGGATCGACCTTGTTGTTTTCAAGCTGAGAGATCAGGGAGGGGGAACAGCCCGCCTGTTCGGCAAGGTGCCTAATGGTGAGGCCTTTTTCTTCCCTCAGCGACCTTATTTTTCCTCCCAGGTTCATTGCATCCTCTGTTCAATATTTATGAACATGGTTAGCAAGGATGAACAAGCTGGTCAAGGCCTTATTGTTCAGGGATGGTCTCGAAAGGCTATCAAGAGAAAAGACATGGTGGGGGACAGGGCCGTTGGCAATGCTATTCAGATCCGGATGGAAGAGATGCATGATCCGGAGTATAATAGAAAGCCACAGTGCAGAAGGGGGACAAGGATGAAGATCTATGATGGGAAGAAGCATGCCAGACTGGGTACGAAAAGGAATCCTGCTCTGGTGACGGTGCAGACTGAAGAAAGGCGTAAAGAGGTCGCGGCGATATTTGAAGAAAAGGGTTGGGAGCACGAAACCGAGGTCGCGCCTGACAAGCCGGAAGATGTCACTGCCTTGGAAATACTGCAAAATTGGCCCAAAACCAGGGTCGTTGAAAACAAGGCCGGGCGAAACGATCCTTGTCCGTGTGGCAGCGGGCAGAAGTTTAAGAAATGCTGCGGTCGATGAACCCTCTTGTTATAGAGGAGATGGTCCGCCGGCGGAGGTGCCCATGATCGCGTGGGAGCTTCTCGGTCATACCGGGGTGCCTGGAAACGAGGCGCCCCTGAGTCTCTTCAAGCGGGACCGGGAGTTTTCCATCCGGTTGGACGGCTGCGAGATCATGAACAGCAGACTGCATGGTTCGGAGGAGGCGCTCGCGGAATTGGCCTGTGCCAGGATCGCAGATCGTCCTAGGGCGCGGGTCCTGATAGGGGGCCTGGGCATGGGCTTTACCCTGGCCGCCGCACTGCGCGGGCTCGGGGCCGGGAGCCGGGTGGAGGTGGCCGAGCTGGTGCCGGCGGTGGTGGCCTGGAACCGGGGGGTTCTCGCGCACCTGGCCGGGCACCCGCTTGCGGATAAACGGGTCACGGTCCGCGAGGCGGATGTGGTCGGCATTCTGAAGACGGCGCGAGGCGCTTACGACGCTGTGCTCCTTGATGTGGACAATGGGCCGGATGGCCTGACGAGCAAAGGCAACGGTTGGCTCTATGGCCATGGGGGGCTTGCGGCTTCCTTTTCGGCACTGCGGCCTGGGGGGGTGCTGGGCGTGTGGTCTGCGGGGCCCGATCGAGCCTTTGTCGGACGGTTGCGCGGGGCCGGCTTTGCGGTGGATGAGATCCGGGTGTGGGCACGGACCCCCGGCAAAGGGGCCCGGCACACCCTCTGGATTGCCGTTCGCGGCGCCTCCGTTCAACGAAATCGCCCGGGGGGCTGATGGGGTCCATTTCCGGGTCGCCTATCCTGATCCGTCCAATCGACAGAAGGGATTCAATGACATGGCGCTTGTGAGCCTGCAAGATGTGAGTGTGCGCTTCGGCGGCCCGCCCCTCCTGGAACACGTGGATCTGCAGGTGGAGAAAGGCGAAAGGGTCGCACTGATCGGCCGAAACGGTGAGGGAAAGACCACGCTTCTCCGGTTGATCGGCAAAGAGATCGAGCCGGACAGTGGCCGGATCACCCTTCAGAAGGGGACCTCGGTTGCGGGCCTGGCACAGGACCTGCCCCACGACCTGACAGGGTCCGTGCGCGAGGTGGTGACTTTCGAGGGGGGGCAAGCCCCCGAGGACCACCGGGTTTCGACGGTGCTGACTCAGCTGTCCCTGGATCCGGAGGATCGTTTCGAGGCATTGTCGGTCGGGTTCAAACGCCGGGTGCTGCTTGCCCGGGCCCTGGCGGCGGAACCGGACCTGCTTCTCTTGGATGAGCCCACCAACCACCTGGACATTTCCACCATCACCTGGCTGGAGGGAACCCTGGAGAAATACCGGGGGACCTTGATTCTCATCACGCATGACCGGGCCTTCCTGCAGAAGCTGGCCACACGGATCGTCGAGCTCGACCGTGGCGGGCTGGCAAGCTGGGCCTGCGGGTACAGGACCTTCCTGGAGCGCCGGGATGCCTCCCTGGAGGTGGAAGAAGCCCAGCGCGAGCGCTTCATGCGCAAGCTTGCAAAGGAGGAGACCTGGATCCGGCAGGGCATCAAGGCCAGGCGCACCAGAAACGAAGGTCGGGTGCGTGCGCTCATGAAGCTGCGGGCTGAACAGCAGGCGCTTCGCGCTCGGACCGGGAGCGTCCGAATTCAGATCGAAGAGGCGAAGCCGACCGGCAAGCGGGTGATCGAGGCCGAAGGGGTCCATCACGCCTACGGCCGAGATCCGGTGATCAATGGTTTCTCGGTCAAGATCCTGCGGGGGGACCGGATCGGCATCATCGGCCCCAACGGCGTCGGCAAGACCACCCTGCTGCACATCCTGCTTGGCGAGACCGTGCCGCAGAAGGGGCGGGTCAGGCGGGGGACCCATCTGAAAGCGGTCTATTTCGACCAACTCCGCGAGCAATTGGACGAGGACCGTTCGGTTCAGGAAAATATCGCAGATGGCGAAACGATTCTGGATCTCGATGGCAGACGGCGCCACGTGATCGGCTATCTGAAAGATTTCCTCTTCTCTCCGGACCGGGCCCGCAGCCCGGTGCGCATCCTCTCAGGCGGGGAGAGAAACCGGCTGCTCCTTGCGCGCCTCTTCTCCCGGCCCTCCAACCTGCTGGTACTGGATGAGCCGACCAACGACCTGGATATGGAGACCCTTGAGCTGCTGGAAGAGCGGCTGCTGGAGTATTCCGGAACGATCCTGCTCGTGAGCCATGACCGGGCGTTTCTCAACGGGGTGGTCACCAGCACTTTGGTGTTCGAGGAAAATGGAGTAATCACCGAGTACGCGGGCGGCTATGACGACTACCTGGCGCAGCGGCCCCAGACCCCTGAAAGAAACACGCTGGTCAGAAAGGCGGCGCCACGGAAGCTGCCGGAGAAGGGCGCCAGGCCCCGGAAGATCACCTTCAAGGAGACCAAGGAGCTTGAGTCCCTTCCCCCGCAGATCGAAGCGCTCGAGGCCGAACAGAAGTCTCTCTACGCCCAGATGGCGGACCCGCAGTTTTACAGAGATGCAGGAAAAGAGATCAGCCGGGCCAGGACAAGGCTGGATGAGCTGGGGCAGGCCCTGGATGCGGCCTATGCACGATGGCAGGAGCTTGAGCACATCCGGGGGGTGGATGAAAAACGGGATGCCCCAGGGCGAGTCAAATAGGATTTGAGAGAGGAGCCGGGATGCGAAGAAAGGAAAAGGAAATTAGAGAAAAAGCGGCGATCGAGGATGTGATCCGTGGCGCGCAGGTCTGTCACCTGGGCCTTTGCGACGGCCAAACCCCCTACGTGGTGCCTGTGTGTTTCGGGTATGCGGATGGCACCCTTTACTTCCACTGCGCCCCTGAGGGTCGAAAGCTCGACCTCATCCGGAAGAACCCCCTCGTGTGCTTCCAGGTGGAGGCTGACGTGGCGTTTGTCAGGCACGAGATGGCATGCAAATGGGCCGTCCGGTACCGGAGCGTCATCGGGACGGGCAGGGCATCCCTCGTCTCCGATTTCGAGCAAAAGCGGCAGGCCTTGGGCCTCATCATGGATCATTACGATGGGGATGCAAGAGAGATGTCCGCGGAGTCAACGGACCACGCCGCCATCGTCAGGATAGACATCGAGGAGATGTCCGGAAAACAAAGCGGCTATTAGTGGGCGTGGGACGCGCCCCACCGCCGGCTGCGGCCGGCTCTCCATTCGGTGAATCGCCCGACTTAGATCCATGTGGGAAAAGCCCCGTCACGGCCATCCGGCCGGCGGCGCTTTGGCGTTGACCGCCTCTGGCCTTTGTCCTATGCTCAGTCGCAGGGGGCGATCAAGAACGACTAAGAAATCATTCGGCCTGGGAGGGGAAGGGAAGATGTCGGAGAGATTATCCTGGACAGAGGGACAGATCCTGGGGGTGTCAGGGGCCTATTGGCAGACTTGCGCCCTCCACGCCGCGGTCAAGCTGGGGGTATTTACCGCGCTGGGGGAGGCGCGTCATAGTGGAGAAGCCCTTGCCCGAACCCTCGGAGCGAACCCGCGGGCCCTGACCATGCTGCTCGATGCGCTCTGTGCCATGGGTCTTTTGGAGAAGACCGCAGACCGCTACGCCAACACGGAGGCAGCAACGACCTGGCTTTCAAAAGACTCCCCGAAGTACCTGGGCCACATGATCATGCACCATCACCACCTGGTCGCCGCGTGGTCCAAGCTGGACCGGGCGGTCATGACCGGGGGGCCCGCAGAGAAAGGGCCGATCCCGGAGACGGAGGAGCGGGAGAGCTTTCTCATGGGCATGTTCAACCTGGCCATGGGTATTGCGCCCCGGTTGGTCCCCCAAATCGATCTGGGAGGGGGACGCACGCTCCTTGACCTGGGGGGTGGCCCCGGGACCTATGCCATCCACTTCTGCATGCACAACCCCGGCCTTGCAGCCAGCGTCTACGACAGAAAGACCACCGAACCCTTTGCGAACCGGACGATAAAACAGTTCGGCATGGAGGGACGCGTCCGCTTCGTGCCGGGCAACTATCTCGAGGATCCCATCGAAGGGCCTTTCGATGCGGCCTGGCTTTCCCACATCCTCCACGGAGAGGGAATGGCGGATTGCCGGCGGATCTTGGAGAAGACCGTTTCGGCTCTAACGCCCGGCGGTCTATTGCTGATCCATGACTTCATCCTGGAGGACACCCGGGACCATCCTTTGTTTGCGTCCCTCTTTTCCCTCAACATGCTGCTCAACACAGAACAGGGGCAGGCCTATTCGGAAGGCGAGATCAGGGCCATGATGGAAGGCGCCGGTCTTCGCGGCATCCGGCGTCTGCCCTTCAAGGGGCCGAACGACTCCAGCGTGATGGCGGGGCAACGCCCGATCTAGTCCCCTTTCCAGACCTCTTCATTTGCAAAATCCGAGTGGGTTTGCCCATCGAGGTTTTCAAGTCCCTGAATCCAGGTAAGGACCCTTGCCTCGCCGTAGGCCTCTTTCCACGCGGCAACGATGGTCTCTAAAGGGATGTCCGCATGGGTCCCGTGGTCGGCCACGTATTCCATGAACTGTTTTTGTTCCAGGTTGAAGGGCTGAAACACGGAGTCGGTGTGCCCGTCGAATTCAAGGGGGGCGACGTGGTGACGTTCGCAAAGCGCCTGATTGAAGGCCGGTGTGGCCTTCACCCACATTTCGTTCAAGTAAAACTCTGTGTAACCGTGGTAGACAAACCGGTCCGATCCCATGAGCTCAATGAGCTGTCGGGTGGCCAGGTGGTTCCGCACGGTGGCAAAGCCCACACGGGAAGGGATGGAAAGCGCCCGACCCATGGCGCAGAGAAGAGATGCCTTGGGGACGCAGAAGCCTCTCCCGCGCTTAAGGACACGGCTGGCCCGATAATGCTCCGGCAGGTAGAAGGGGGAATAGGGATCGTACCAAACGGTGTCACGCACGAAGTAATAGATTTTGACGGCCTTTTCCACCGGGTCGGCGCTGTCTCCGGCGGCCTTCGTGGCTTGGTCCAAGATCAGAGGATGGTCGCTGTCAATGATGGCGGTGGGTCTGAGGTATCGCTCATCAACCGTTGGATTCATGGGGTGCCTCTGTGGAAGGGGAAATGAAAATCGGTCCCGGCCTGTGGGCCATTTTACCCTGAGCGATGCCGAGGCCCCGGACCACGGCCTTATACCAGGGTTGCGCAGGGCGCGTCAAACGCTGGGCTGAATCCCTTGACGAATCCCTCCGGCCTGTTTTTTTTGTTGACGTATAGTTACGATGTAGCTAGATTGTATTCAGATTTCAGTGCGGCCTTTTATGGTGAATTTTTTATTTATAGACATGAAATCAATTGGTTAAACCATTTCAACGGGTTGTCGGCATTAGCCGCAAGAGCTTGTTATCATGTCCAATGAAAAAAAGCTGAAAAACGGACCGGACCCTTCTCTCGACATACAAATGGAAAAAGTGAAGTTCGAGGTGTATGGCGAGGAGATGGTGGAAAAGATTGTGAGGCTCAGCGGCAACAGCGGTCGGGTCTATCTCCCGCCGGACTGGGTGGGTTCCCGTGTGAAGATCATCAGGCTTTGATTAAGACATTTCAAACAGACGCGGTGACGGATCAGCCAATGGAGAACGTTCGCATACGCAAGATCGAGGTGGAGGACGCCGAGGCCATCCGGCGAATCCATGAAGAGATCACCAAGTCGCCGGCGAAGATCGACTTCGGGCGGATCATCCGGGACCAGGAGCAGAAGGGTGGGGATGCCAGCTTTGTGGCCGAGATGGGCGGTAAGGTCGTGGGCTACATGATCAGCTATACGGTCAATGCGGGGTTCGGGCTGGACAAGAGCGCGTGGATCGCGACCCTGGGCGTGGCCCCCAGATTTATGGGCCAGGGCATTGGCAGGCAGTTGGCCGAGGCCGTGTTCCTCGCCTATCGTGAAATGGGGGTCAGAAACATCCTGACATCCGTGAGATGGGATTCGGCAGACCTGCTCTCCTTCTTCAAGACCCTCGGGTTTGACCGGAGCGATTTCATCAACCTGTTGAAGGAGATGGAGCCTTCTTAAGGCCCCGGCGGGTTGACGGGAGGGTCGGCGGAAGATTTGGAATTGGATTTTTGACGAACTGGATCTTGCCAAGGGGGCGCGGGGAACACGCACGGCGCCATGGAAGGAAGAAGGCGTTTTCTCGACCTTTAGGGCAACGCGGACGACCATATCGCAAGTTCAGTGTAAGGGGAAAATGATGAGGTACGCAGAAACAGGGTTCAACTTGGAAGTTGATCTAACCCGAGGAAACATCGAGAGAGTGGAAACCGACCCAAGAGACACCGAGCTTTATCTGGGCGGCCTGGGGACGAACGCAAAGATATTGTGGGACAGGGTTCCCCCTGAAGCCGAACCCTTCTCGCCTGATAACCTGCTCATATTTGCAGCCGGTCTTTTGTGCGGCACACCTGCCACCGGATGCAACCGCACCATTGTTTCCACTTTTTCGCCTCAGACCCGGTTGATGGCATACTCCATGATGGGGGGATTTTGGGCGCCGGAATTGAAGTATGCCGGTTATGACAAAGTGATCCTTCGCGGCAAGTCCCCCGACCTGGTTTATTTGTGGATAAACAATGACAAAGTCGAAATACGTGATGCCTCTCACTTGAGGGGTAAAGGGACGGTTGAAACCTCAGAATTGATTCGACGGGAGCTCAATGAGCCGAAGGCCCAGGTGGCCTCCATCGGCCTGGCCGGAGAAAACAGGGTCTATTTTGCTTCCATCGAGCAGGGCCGGTCCAGTGCCAGCCGGGGCGGGATAGGCGCTGTTATGGGAGACAAAGGGGTAAAGGCGATAGCGGTTCGTGGAACAAAGGACATCAATATTGCCCGACCGGCTGAATTTATGACGCTCTGCAACGAAGTGCTGAAATACATAAAATTTCGAAATGAAAATCCGGTTCCGGGGGTCATGCCCATTTTGGCCGGGCTTGGGTCACCCCAAGAGATGAAAGTCCATGATGAGAAGTGGCACACCGAGAATTTCATGTGGGGAAATTCCCGCGTCCGCAGAAAAGATTTTTGGAACGAGGAAATCGCAAAGGAGTGGGCGCAGACGCTCGATACTATGCGGACGCGGCTGATCAGTTGCTACAATTGTCCGATGACATGCGGGGCAACCATTTCCCCCCCGGGTCTTCCGACCTACATGATGAAATGTTTCTCGAAGCTCACGTATACCATGGCTGCCTTTTCAAATTTGGAATTCGGTCTGGGTATCGCTCAAAGCGCCACGGAGTATGGGGTGGACGGATTCTCGGCCCCGCAAGTCATGGCCTTCGCCCTTGAGCTTTACGAAAACGGCATATTGACTGACGATGATTTCCCTGGAATGCCGGCCGATAACGAGGGGCGATTTTACTGGTTGCTTGACAGGATTGTCCGGCGCGAAGGGATAGGAGATGTTCTGGCCAACGGCACGTATTGGGCGGCCAGGCAGATTGGCCGGGGCGCGGAAGCCTATGCTCATAATACCATTAAGAAACATGAGCAACTGCCTCTCAAGCTGTCCATGTTGAATCCCATTTATTTCCTGATGTATGCCACCGGCGAAAAGATCAATATCACGCAGATCGAAGGCCAGTTCCCCCAGGCGCCTTTTCCCGCGGCAGAGGAAAGAGAAGCGTTTGTAAAGGATTGGTTCCAGGTTCCTGATGAAAAGTTCAAGCAATATTTTTTGGACTGGGAACCACGGGGAGAAAAATCGATGCCCTTTTACCCGACGCCTCAAATGTGTTGCGATATTGTTGACTGGCAAGAGAAAATGCACTACATCGATGACGCCCTCGGCATGTGCGCCGGTCTGTCTTCATTCCCCCTGAAACCTCCGTATCATATGCACAATTACCCGAAATTCATCTCGGATGGCACCGGGATCGATATGGATGAAGAAAAACTCACGCAATCGATCAAGAGATACCGGACCCTGGTTAGGGCCATCAACATCAGAAGGGGCATGAGGCGAAAAGACGAGAAACCACCAGAGGACCACTGGAAGAAGAGATTTCCCGAGCTTGAAAAGGAGCTCTTGGACACCTATTACAAATTCAAGGGATGGAACGATCAGGGTATTCCGACCAAAGCGTCTTTACATGAATTGGGTTTGGACTACGTGTTTGAAGACTTCGAAAAGAGAGGGATCTATTCAGACAATGGAGAGACACCTTCCAAAGAGACTTCGGCTGAAAAAGAGAAGGACGTGTAGCCATGAAGGGTGAGAAAAAGAAGAAAATCGTCAAAACAATAAAGGTGAATGCCGACAAGTGCAATGGTTGCCGGGCCTGTGAGGTCATCTGCTCCGCCTTTCACGCTGCGCCGAAATACAGCGGAAATAATCCGGCAAGGTCTCGTATCCGGGTGGTCCGTGAACCACTGAGAGACATATATGTTCCTGTATACGCGGGTGAGCATGCCAAAGCCGAATGCATGGGCCGGGACAAGTATGTGATTGACGGCAAGGAATACGAAGAGTGTGCCTTTTGCAGGGCCTCCTGCCCATCCAGGGATCTTTTTAAGGAACCCGATTCCGGTCTTCCCCTGAAATGCGACATGTGCGAAGGCGAAGAAAAACCCCTATGTGTTCAGTGGTGCCTGGTCGATGCCCTGACCTACGAAGAAAGGGAAGAGGACGTCGAAGAAGAAGTGAAGCCGGAGGACGTGGAGATAGGATTGGAATCCCTGGTGGACAAATATCGGATTGGAAAAGGTAAGGGATACCGTCGCCCGATTGTCCCTGTCCAAGAAGGGCTGAAACATTATGGCAAAAGAAAAGGATTGCGAAAAACCGTGGAGACTGTAGCCCCCTTCAAAGAGATTATAGACGTCATCAAGGCGAACGGTGGAGAAGCCTTCAAACGCTGCTTTCAATGCGGATTATGTGATACGGTTTGTCCATGGAACAGGGTCAGGACCTTCAGCATGCGAAAGATCGTCCGGGAGGCCACGTTCGGTTTGACGGAGATAGAAAGTGAAGACATCTGGCTTTGTACGACCTGCGGAAGATGCCCTCAGCAGTGCCCCAGGGACGTCAAACAGATAGACTCCGGGGTCGCCTTACGCAGGATTGCAACGGAATATGGCGTCTTTCCCCCTTCCGTCAAGCCTGTCCGCACTGCAAGTGCAAGTCTCGTCGGCGAAGGAAACCCCTTGAGTGAAGAACGAGCAAAGAGGGCCAATTGGGCGGAAGGTCTTTCTGTCAAGACGTTTACCGAGGGGATGGAAATGCTCTATTTCCCCGGCTGCTACCTCTGCTATGACCCGAGGCTGAAGAAGGTGGCCAGCGCCACAGCCAACATCCTTAACAAGGCAGGGGTGGACTTCGGGATACTGGGCGCCAAGGAGAATTGCTGTGGAGAAAGCATCCGAAAGACAGGTGATGAGGAGCTGTTCAAACGGTTGGCCCGGGAAAACATCAAAACGTTTATCGATCACGGGGTGAAGAAAATCCTGGTTTCGTCTCCGCATTGCTACCACACCTTCAAGAACGAGTACGCGGAATTCAAGGTGAGCTTCGAGGTGGTTCATATCTCCCAATACCTGTTCGAGTTGATTCGGGAGGGAAGGATTGAGATTAAGAAGGAGTATGGGAAAAAGATCACGTACCATGACCCCTGCTACCTGGGTCGACACAACGCTATATTTGACGAACCCCGGGAGGCTTTAAAGAAGATCCCCGGTTTGGAGTTGAAGGAGTTGCCCGATTCGCGAAGAGACAGCCTCTGTTGCGGAGGGGGAGGCGGCAGGATCTGGATGGAAACTCAAAAAGGTGAACGGTTTTCCGAGCTCAGATTGGAACAGGCCATGGGGATTGGGGCTGAGGTGCTGGTGACTGCCTGCCCCTATTGCATCACCATGTTTGAGGATAGCCGGATCACCCTGGATCTTACCGAACGCCTCGAGGTTAAGGACATAACCGAAATTATCCAGGAAGTGATTTAGGGACCGGAAGACCCCTGATGAGGGAATAGAGAAGTGGAAAAAGAACAAGTCGAACAGCTTTGTCAGAGTCTTGCAGACAAAAATATTGGCGATGTCATGATTGTCGGCGGAGGGATCAGCGGCATCCAAGCCTCTCTTGATCTTGCCACGGCCGGTTTCAAGGTCTACCTGGTCGAGAAATCACCGAGCATCGGGGGCCATATGGCCCAGCTTGACAAGACCTTTCCCACGAACGACTGCTCCATGTGAATCCTCTCGCCCAAACTGGTCGAGGTCGGCCGGCATCCCAACATAGAGGTTCTGACGTATACTGAAGTTGAACGTGTAACCGGGGAAGCAGGGAACTACAAGGTAACGCTGGTCAAGAAACCCAGGTACATCATAGAGGAAAAATGCACGGGCTGTACCACCTGCGTGGAATACTGCCCGGTCAAATACCCAGATCCATTTAATCAGGAGATATCGGAGAATAAGGCCGTCCACATATATTTCTCTCAGGCCATTCCCCTGGTCGCCTATATTGATGAAAGTTGCCTGTACCTGAAGGAGAAGAAGTGCCGGATCTGCGAAGGCGTATGCCAGAACAGCGCCATCGACTTCCATCAAGCGCCGGAGAACTTGGAGCTGCAGGTAGGGGCGATCATTCTGTCTCCCGGCCTTGAGCCCTTTGATCCAAAAGTGAAAGAGGAATATCGGTACGGCGCGTTTGCGAACGTAGTAACCAGTATGGACTACGAACGGCTGTTGTGCGCCACCGGGCCCTACGAAGGGGAGATACGGCGTGCCTCTGACAAGAAGCACCCCCATAAGATTGCTTGGATCCAATGCGTCGGCTCCAGACAGGTTACCCCCGGCGGTAACAGCTATTGTTCAGGCGTATGCTGCACCTATACCCAGAAACAGGTGATCTTGACCAAGGATCATTACCCGGAGGCCCAGTGTACCGTATTTCATAACGATGTTCGTTCCCATGGCAAGGATTTTGAACGGTACTACCAGAGGGCCGAGAATCTTCCCGGGGTCCGATTTATCAGAAGCTACGTATCCATCGGAAACGAGATCCCGGATACCAAAAATGTCACCATACGGTATTCCACACCCGACGACGGGGTCAAAGAGGAAGAGTTCGATTTGGTCGTTCTGTCCGTGGGGCTGAACCCCCCACAGGGTTTCAAGGGCCTGGCCGATCAATTCGGGATCGAGCTCAATGACCACGGATTCTGCAAAATCATTCCTTCCAACCCGATGGAGACAACCAGGCCCGGGATTTTTGTCAGTGGTGGTTTCCAGGGGCCTACGGATATTCCCGAGTCGGTTTTTTCAGCCAGCGGTGCCGGCGCCCAATGCGGTGAGCTCCTTGACTACCGGCGGGGGAAGCTGACCAAAGAAAGGATCTATCCGCCGGAAAGGGATGTTTCCAAAGAGGAACCGAGGATAGGGGTCTTTGTGTGCCATTGCGGGGCGAATATCGGAAGGGTGGTAGATGTTCCTTCCACCGTTGAATACGCCTTAACCTTACCCAATGTCGTCTACGCTCAGGAACAGCTCTTTTCCTGTGCCACGAATTCCGCCAAAGAAATAACGGACATGACCAAGGAAAAAGGGCTCAATCGGGTGATTGTGGCCGCCTGCAGCCCCAGGACCCTTGAACCGTTATTCCGGGACACGCTGCGGGAGGCGGGTATCAATCAATATTACTCCGAAATGGCCAATATTCGGGAGCACAACTCCTGGGTCCACTCCAAGGAAAAGGAAGAAGCCACCCAAAAGGCCAAGGATATCATCCGGATGTCGGTAGCCCGGACCCGCCACTTGGAGCCCTTGCAGGAATTCGATCTCCCGGTCAACAAGTCGGCCTTGGTGGTGGGTGGAGGAATCGCCGGCATGACCTGTGCGCTCTCCATCGCCACCCAGGGGCATGCGGTTCACTTGGTGGAAAAGGAACCGGACCTTGGGGGAATCGCACGAAAACTACACTATACGCTGGAAGGAATGGATGTTCAGGCCTATGTGCGTGATCTTGTCCGACAGGTGTACGGGCATCCCTCCATACATGTTTACACGGGTGCGACCATCGTGGACGCTTCCGGTTATGTGGGGAACTTTGTGACCCGGGTGAAGTCCGAAAGAGGGTCCAACGAGATAAAACACGGCGCGGCCGTCATTGCCATAGGGGCTGATCTATACAAACCTGCCGAATACCTTTACGGAGAAGATGACCGGGTCATGACCCACCTGGAGTTGGAGGAGCAGATCGGCCAAGGCGTTGAACGGGTGATCGGCTCCCAGAGTCTGGTGATGATCCAATGCGTGGGCTGCAGAAATGAAGACAGGAATTACTGCAGCCGGATTTGCTGCAACCAGTCCATAAAAAATGCCTTGAAACTGAAAGCGCTCAACCCCCAGATGGAAATTACCATCCTCTTCCGGGATATGAGGACCTATGGATTCAAGGAGGATTTTTACCGGGAAGCCTCAAGCAAAGATGTGAAATTCATTCGTTATGAGCCGCAGGACAAACCCCAGGTGGAAGCGGTTGAGGGGGAGGATCGGCCTGTCTTGAGGATCACCGTGACCGATTATATTTTAGGGAAAAGGCTTGAGATTGACGCAGATATCGTTGCCTTGGCTGCCGCCGTCATCCCCTCCGCAGCCACCCAGGAAATAGCCGGATTATTCAAAGTAACATTGAACCCGGACGGTTTTTTTAAAGAAGCCCATGTCAAATTGAGACCGGTTGAGTTTGGCACAGACGGCGTTTTTCTTTGTGGAATGGCGCACTATCCCAAGCTGATGTCGGAAACGATCAACCAGGCCTATGGAGCCGCCGGCCGGGCCTTAACGCTGCTCTCCCGTGATACCGTCGTTGCCTCCGGCTCGGTATGCGAGGTGGATGAGCACAAATGCGTTTCCTGTGGGGCCTGCATCACCGCCTGTACCTATGGCGCCATAGAGTTTTATGATACGCCGGCAGGCAGAAAGGCCGCGGTCAACCCGATCCTTTGCAAAGGGGACGGTCTCTGTAACACCAAATGCGCGACCGGGGCCATACAATTGAAACACTTTACCGACGAAGAGATCCTGGACCAAATTGATGCGGCTGCGTGAAATGCACAGGCGTCTTCCAATGCGTCGTTCCGGGAGTGCCGACCACGGGGGTGAGAAAGAATGAGCAAGGGACTTGCATTCAAGCCGAAAATTCTTGGTTTTGTATGCCATTGGTGAGCATACGGCGCTGCTGACCTGGCTGGAGTTTCCAGACTGCAATATTCGCCTGAAATGAGGCTGATTCGCGTCATGTGTTCCGGGAGAGTCGACCTGGAATTTGTGTTCCGGGCGCTCTCCAAGGGAATGGATGGGGTGTTTATCGGCGGGTGCCGTTTGAATGAATGTAACTACGTGACCCATGGAAATTACCATGCCCTCAGCATGGTGCTTCTGTGCAGGAAAATAATGGAACATATCGGGCTCGACCCTGCAAGGTTAAGGATCGCCTTCATGTCGGCCGGTGAAGGAACCCTTTTTGTCGAAGCGATTAATGATTTTGTCAAGAAGGTGAAGGAGTTGGGACCTCTTGGCCGGGGTGAAGGCACTGGCGAACAGGCCTTAAAGCTCAAGCTGGAGGCGGTGACCAGGCTCATCCCCTATATCCGACTGGTGGAAAGGGAGCGATTGAGAGTGCCTGTTAAGTCGGAAGAGGCGTATCGGGAATTTTTTGCCAGTGACGGGGTAAACAAAGTCATTGATGAAACCATTATGGACAAATTGGCCATCAGCCAGATTGTGTCGCTCCTTCGGGAAAGCGCGTTGCCGACGGGAGAAATCGCTAAGATGTTGGGCCTGACCCCGTCTGAAGCATCAAAATACCTGAATCATTCATCGAGGCAAGGATTGGTCTGGTATGATCAGAGCCGGAAGTGCTTTGCTCTCGTGTAAGGTGAAACGAACGGGCGGCGCGTGAGGGGAAAGAAAAAGATCAGGACAGAGGCTATGGACAACGAGAGAACCGATCAGATCATCGACAAATATCATGGGCGAAGCCAGCTTGCTCATTCAGGTCCTGCTGGAAATTCAGGCTTATAATCATTGGCTTCCCAAGGAAGCTCTGGAGAGGGTCGCCGACCGATTGCAGGTTCCCATGACCCGGATACAGCATATCGCGACCTTTTACAAAGCCTTCAGCTTAGTCCCTAAAGGACGTCATGAAATTCACATTTGTATGGGTACGGCCTGTCATGTCCGTGGCGCGCAGCGCGTCCTCGATACGGTGCAAGAACTGACCGGCATCGAACCCGGCGAAACGGACCTGAATTTGAAGTTCAGCCTGGAGACCGTGAACTGCCTTGGCTGCTGTGCGCTGGGGCCGGTGATGGAAATCGGCGGGAAGACCCATGGCAAGATGACGCCGGCTCAGACACCGGACGTGTTAAGAAATTACGATTAGGGAAAGATTATGGCGCGGATAAATTCACCAGCCGAATTGGATGCACTCAGAAAGGGCATCCTCTCAAAAAGAGACCCCAATAAACCTTGCATTACCCTCTGTTCCGGATCGGCCTGCCATGCTTCCGGCAGCAAAGAAGTCGCCGCGAGCATCGAAGAGGAGATTGACAAACAAGGCTTAGGTGTTGAGGTGGAATTCAGGAGGACCGGTTGCCACGGCTTTTGTGAGCGGGGTCCCATCATCGTCATTCACCCCGAGGAAATATGCTATTTCCAAATAAAGCCCGAGGATGTTCCTGAGATTGTCTCCCAGACGATAAAGGATAAAAAGGTCGTGGAGCGCCTTCTTTATACGGACCCCGACACCAATGAAAAGATCGTTCACGAATATGATATCCCCTTCTACAAATATCAAGAGCGGCTGGTCTTCGGTTCCAACGGCAGTGTTGATCCTAAAAATATCGATGACTACCTGGCCATTGGCGGTTATTCCGCCTTAGCCAAAGCCCTTTCCGGGATGGCTCCCGACCAGGTATTGCAGGAAGTCAAGAAAGCCAACCTGAGAGGGAGAGGGGGGGGCGGCTTTCCAGCGGGGCGCAAGTGGGAAGGATCCCGCGATGCCCCAGGCGACGTGAAATACGTGATCGTCAATGCCGACGAGGGGGACCCGGGGGCCTATATGGACAGGAGCCTTCTCGAGGGGAATCCTCACGCGGTCCTAGAGGGGTTGACCATCGGGGCCTATGCCGTCGGCTCCCACGAGGGCTATATTTACGTTCGACAGGAGTACCCCTTAGCAGTAGAAAATGTGTTTATCGCCATCAAGCAGGCTGAGGACCATGGCCTTCTTGGCAGGAACATCCTCGGCACGGGCTTTGATTTCACGGTTATCGTGCACCAAGGCGCAGGCGCTTTTGTCTGTGGTGAATCCACGGCTCTGATGACGGCCTTGGAAGGCAGGGCCGGAGAGCCCAGACCGAAATATATTCGCTCCAACATCGTGGGCCTTTGGGGCAGACCCAGCGTGTTGAATAATGTGGAGACCTGGGCCAATGTCCCCCTGATCATCAATAAAGGGGCCGACTGGTTTACTCAATACGGAACAGAAAGCAGCAAGGGCACAAAGATTTTCTCGCTGGTAGGCAAGATAACCAATACCGGCCTGGTGGAAGTCCCCATGGGCACGCCTCTGAGGGATATTATTTACAAGATAGGCGGTGGAATCCCCGGAGGCAAGCGGTTCAAGGCGGTGCAGACCGGAGGACCGTCCGGCGGATGCATCCCGGAGCACCTGTTGGATTTGCCGGTTGGTTTTGATGAGCTGACCCAGGCCGGCTCCATGATGGGGTCCGGTGGGATGATTGTCATGGACGAAAACACCTGTATGGTCGATGTGGCCCGGTATTTTCTGAGCTTCCTCACCGATGAATCCTGCGGGAAGTGCGTCCCCTGCCGTGAAGGCATGAGGCAGATGCTCAAAATCCTCACGAACATCACCCAGGGTAAGGGAAAAGAGGGCGATATCGAGCTTCTGGAGCAGCTATCCGAGACAGCCATGGAAGCCGCCCTTTGTGCTCTGGGTAAGAGCTCTCCCAACCCCTTTCTAAGCACGTTGAAATATTTCAGAGAGGAGTATGATGCGCACATCAAGGAGAAGCGCTGCCCGGCCCTTTCCTGCAAGGAGCTCATCGCCTATCACATTGACCCGGAAAAATGCCGGGCCTGCATGCTTTGCCTCAGAAAATGCCCTTCAGAAGCGATTATCGGCGGTAAGAACAAGATCCATGTGATTGACCAGGAGAAATGCACCAAGTGCGGAACGTGCTTTGAGGTTTGCCCACCTCGTTTTGCCGCGGTGAAAAAGATATCCGGAGAGCCTGTGCCGTCTCCCATCCCTGAAGAAGCGCGAACAATAGCCAGAGAGACTAAGCAAAAATGAGCGAATTTTTATTAGAGATCGATGGAAAAGGCGTTAAGGCAAAGGAAGGGATGACCGTCCTGGAGGCGGCACGCAGTGCAGGGATATCTATTCCCACTCTGTGTTACCACGAGCAATTGGAACCCTATGGAGGTTGCCGACTTTGCTTGGTGGAAGTGGAAAGTCGCGGCGGGACAAGACTTGTTGTCTCCTGCGTTTACCCGGCAGAAAAGGATATCATTGTAAGAACCCGATCTGAGAAGATAGACAGAATTCGCAAGATGATTCTCGAGCTATTGCTTGCTCATTCTCCGGATGCCTTTGAGCTACAGGATTTGGCTAAGGAATATGGGGCAGACCGAGATCGTTTTGAAAAAGAGGCTTCTTTCTGCATCCATTGTGGTCTATGTGTCAGATACTGTGCTGAAGTCAAGAAGAAGAACGCCGTTGGATTTATAGACCGGGGGACCAGGCGAGAGATATGCTTCATTCCGGAGATCGCCTCCAAGGAGTGCTGGAACTGCAAAGAATGTTTCCCCCTTTGCCCTACAGAGGCACTGCAAGCCGCTTATGTTTTAACCGAAGCGTTGGTATCTCTTAAGCCTGCATTCGTGCCTGGGGGAAAGGATTAAGCAACGATTCATTTGCCCGCGCCCCTTTTTCCCTCGGTCGTCTTGCTCTGGCCCGAAGCCCGCACGCGGTTGCGAACACTTTCGACCCGTCGGCCGTAACTCGAGGTTGCCTCGACGGTCACTTCCTCCACCTGACCGTCCGTGCGCACCCGGTAAAACTTGTTGGGCTCCTTCAGGACCGGGAAGTACCTGCCGTTGATGTCTTCATAAAGATCCAGTCGCATCAACCCCTTTTCAGGGTCTGCCGCCTCGACCACGCCAAGGAGGGCGTTTTTCGAGATGAGCTTGTATGGGCCCTTGCTTGAGCGGTATCCGGTGTAACACGAGGAAAGGTGTTTTACGTACACGTCGGCGTCGAAGGAGAACAGGTGACCGTCCACCCATTCATATATCCGGCCGTTTCTGACAACGATCCGCTTCCCTGACTTGAGAATGGGGCGTTTTGCTGTGAGGTTGTCGGGGGTGTGGGTGAAAAGCAGTTGATCGATCTTGGCGCCGCAGATGTCTTCGTAATTCGTGTGGACAACGCTGTTCTTCCTGGCCACGTCGTGGATCACAACGGCCCCTTGGTAGGCCTTCAGGGCGGTCTCGTAACGCTGTCGGCTCCATGTCCTTTCCGTGAAGTCATTGATATCGCCGATAATGATGGATTGCGCCTCGAAGGCTTCGCGTCGGAGTCTATCAAACCTTTGGGGACGGTAGGTCTGGTAAAGGTCCTTCCAAAGAGAAGGTCTGTAGACCGTGTCGGCGCTGTAAAAAAGAGTGTTTCTGGCCGTCTTGAATTTGAAGCCGATGGTAGGAACGCCGTGCCAGACAGGGGCCTTGACCGCTTCAACCGTCAGCCCGGCCGCTTCATCCAAAAAGGGATTCTGATCCTTCTCATAGAACTGCTCTGAGCTGAAAGGATAATAGCTTTGGGGCTCGACCCACTCACCGGTCTCGTCGTCCTTGAAAAGGAGCCTCGGTCGGTTCGCTACCGGGTTGATGACGATCTTGGCCTTTTCCGGGCCGATGACGTTGCCCCCCGGTCCTTGACCCGGTATCGGTAACACCCAGTGTCGACGGTATCGAGGACGATGGCGTACCGGCTTCTGGGCCCCAGCAACACCGCTTCCACCATCCGCTCATAAGGTACGTCGATGACCTGTTTCGAGTCCGGTGAAAGGGATCGCTCAAGGGCCCCTTTGGAGTTCTTGTGATACTCTTCCAGCACGGATTCGGCGGAAATGAGCCTGACCCTGCGGCTCGATTTCGAATCGTAATAATTGTAGAGCACGATGTCCGTGAACCATCGACGATGGTCTTCGTGGGAATGACTGGCGAAAATGCCTTTGATCAGGTCCAATCCCCGGTAGCCCAGGGCGGGGAAGATTTGGGCGCCGCATTCAAGGAGGTAGCGGTGACCGTTGACGGTGATCAAATACCCGCTGCTCTCCCCAACGAGAGAGAAGGCAGTGGTATTCCCGATCACATCCAAGATGATGTCCGACTTCATGTTTGTCTCAGCCCCCAAAAGCAAGAATCGGAAGATCCGGTTTGGAAGTCAAACCGTAATCAGGGGGGTTCCCTGTCCATCGGTTACGGTCTTGACATTGTATACCATTACGGGGGAATGGATCCCCTTGATCTTGATTTCACCGATGGCTTCAGCCTCGACGTGATCCTTCACCCTGCTGTAGGTCCGGTGGGCCACAAGAATTTGGCCGGGTTTAGCCATGGACTCGAGGCGGGCGGCCAGATTCACCTGGGTGCCGATGACCGTGTAGTCCTTGAAATGGTCCGACCCGATGCTCCCGAGCGTCATGAAGCCTGTGTTAATGCCGATGCCCACCCCAATGGGTTGTCCGAACGTTTGCCACTCATTTTGAAGGTGGGCGACCTTCCTTTGCATGTCCACAGCCATGCGCACGGCACGCTCCGCGTGGTCTTCCACCGCAAAGGGGTCTCCGAAGAAGATGAGCAACCCGTCACCGATGATTTTATTCAGGGTGCCGTCATGTTGGTGAATGATTTTGACCATCTCCGAGTGATACTGGTTGAGGATTTGAAAGATCTCCTCGGGTTCCAGATTGTCCGTCAGAGATGAAAACCCCCGCATGTCCGAAAAAACGACCGTCATGAGCTTTCGCCGCGGCGCGGTCCCGAACTCCCGGCCTTGCAGCAGGATTTCCTCCGTGAGCTTGGGTGAGAGGTAGCGGCGCAATTCGTGGTATCTGTGGAGTTGGATGACCTGGTCGTTGACCGTGGATTCCAGCTCACGGTTCATGCGCATGAGATCCTCATGGGCCAGTTCCAGGGCCTGGGTCCTCCGCTTCACCTTGAGCTCGAGCTCTTGCTTCTGCTCGGACAGTCTCGCCTTGGCCTCTTCAAGGATTTTGTTTGCTCTTGAGAGGGCCCGGTAGGCGTCGTTTTTTGCCTTGATGGTCATGCGGAGGCGATCGATGGTCTCGACCATGTCCATGTCGGATTCTCCGCGATTTCGCGAGCCCTTGAAAAGGTGGCCCATCCTTTGAACAAAGGGGAACGGGTCATACGTGACATTCAAGATGAAATAGGGACCATCGAAAATCTCACCCGCTTCCAGTATGATGCAGTTTCCTGCGCGAAGGGTCTGGGTGGCAAGAAATGCCTCCGGCCTGAAACCGACCTGGTCCGTTTCTTCACGTGAGCAAGGTGCGTGTCTGCCCAGGAATAACCACCGACCATCGACAGACTGCGGTTCCAGCACCACCCGCTCACCCACGGTCCGATCCAGGCCGCTCGAAGGGTCGCGCAAAATGAGACGATTGCCCTCAGTCCTGGCATCAAGGGCAAAACGGGAGAATTCGGGTTCGTGGTTGAACAGGGTGGTTGGCTTGTAAGGATTCATGATCTGGCGGACCGAAGCGGGAGGCAGTCCCCAGATGGTGGGAATTGAGGAGAGGATGCCTTTCAGATAGGGGTCGCCGATGTAGTCCCTGTGTGGATCCATGTCTTCGTGGAATTCCACCTTGAGAACGGTCCGCATTTTCTTTATGCGACGATCATAAGAGGGGGGCAGCAGAACCTCGATTTCCTTCGTGTCGTCCAGGTTTTTGTTGAAAAAAGGTAAGCGTTCATACCCGTCGTTGGGGTGGGCGAAAAGCCTTGCGAAGGCATGAAACCGACCCCAGGAGGCCAGTTTTGCCGAGGAAGCGCCACAGTTAAAGAAAAAACCCGGCTCATCGACCAGGCGGCGGGCACGCCGGAAAATCGCTTCGAAATTGTCAAACGTGGTCCATTCGTCTTCGTTGAGAAAGAAGTCTCCTGCGCAGGCGTATTCGTTTGTGGGATAGGGCAGCCCCTCAAACAGATCGCGGCATCCGCCCAGTTTGCTCCTCACATATGTGGCGATGATCTGAATGTTCCGATTGCTGATGCATTCGGGGTGGCTCATGGGTCATCTCTGCTCCGCCGTGGCGGATCAACCGTGGCAGACGTTTTTTGCCCTTGACAAAGCTGCAGGTCGGGCTATGATAAAAAGGTTGTGCCGGGACGTAGCGCAGCCTGGAAGCGCACCTGAATGGGGTTCAGGGGGTCCGGGGTTCAAATCCCCGCGTCCCGACCACTTTTACCTCCCCACCCACCCGTGAGCACGTTTCGCCTTCGTTACCCTACCCATTACGGATTTGACGGTTGACCTCGATGCCCACCGCGTGGTTCCAACGCGGTGGGGGCCGCCCGTGTTTCGACCCCGGGCCAAGCCGATCAGGAAGGTGTTGCCGGGAGCCGCCATGGGTTCCTCTCATGTAATCATGGTCCGTTGGGACGCAGAACATAGGGCCCTTCCCCGACAGAAGGCTTCGTGACGGGTGTCCGGTACATCCGGAAGTTTCAGAGGCTTGATGGCGTCTTCAGGCCCGGAGACAGCATGGGCACCGGCGCACCGAATTTCAGATGACTAATACGAAAATCGGCATGGGAAGACAAGGGAAATGTTCAAAAAAAAGCCCGCGGCGTCACCGCCGCGGGTCCAAGAAACATCATGTCAGTGACCTTTGATGGATTTTGAGGGTTGAAATGTTAGTTGACAAGCCACCGCGCTTTGGTCACGCCAAGTTCGGCTTCCCCTGATGCCGTTATTCCATCCGCAGCAAACCCGTTCACATTCAAAACCCAAAATCTGCCCGGTGAAGAAGATGCACGCACACCCGAGAAGCCACCAAAATGCCGCCACTTACTCCCTTTTCTAATCCATAGCCCTTGGAGGCCGTTCAGACCGTCCGGTGGCTGATTCTATGGTGTTGAAGTCGGGAGGCATTTCAGTTTCATCATTTCAAGACGTTTCAACGAACTGTCAGATGAATCGGCATTGGCTTCAGAAATCTTCAATGCTCATGGTAAAGAAAATAATTCCGGTCCGCCGTTTCTCAAGGAGGGTCGAGAATGGTTTTCATATGGAAGTGGAATCCGCGGCCACGGATGATTAAAATAGCTCAATTCGCGGAGGGAAAGATGACCAGCAAAACAAGGCCCATCCTCTGGTGTCTCTCTATCCTTTTTGGGGTGACGGCTCCGAGCGGCTCGGCCCATGGCTTTCGCTGCGGCGGGAGAATCGTGACGGAAGGGGATTATGCCTATGAGGTGATCGCCAAGTGCGGCGAACCCGATCACGTGGAGGCCTGGGAGGAGGAAAGGATCAAACGGGACTTCTATCGGCCGCTGGAGCCTCAGCGGAAGAGGGAAGACGAGCTTTACAGGGAGCCGTTCCTCGTCAATGAACATGTGATCATCGAGCTATGGACCTATGACCTGGGGAGACGGCGCTTGACGCGATATCTGCGCTTCGAAAACGGAAAGCTTGTGGAGATCACGACAGGAGACTATGGATACTGAAGCCTCTCGCGATGGTCCCCCTCACCACGCCAGAGATCCAGTGAAATGTAAGGAAGACCAACGCTTTTGGCCACGGCCTCACAGATGATTTAGCCAAAGCGCGCCGGCATTGGAAGAGATAGGAAACGTCAATGATCAGGGATTTCAACGGGAAGACCCCCATGGTCGCCGATTCGGCTTTTGTCAGTGAGGCGTCTTACGTGGTCGGCGATGTGGAAATCGGGGAGCAGGCCAGCGTGTGGCCCGGCGCAGTGATTCGGGGGGATTTTGCCAGGATAAGCATCGGGTGCCTGACGATCGTTGAGGACAACAGTGTTATCCACGCGGGGGCGGACCTTGTGATCGGGTCGCAGGTGATTATAGGGCATGGGGCTGTGGTCCACTGCAGGCGCATAGGGAATCACGTCCTGATCGGGAGCCACGCGACCATTCTGGACGATGTGGAGATCGATGACTTCTGTATGATCGGGGCCGGCGCTCTCCTTACACCGGGGACCAGAATCCCCTCCATGTCCTATGTGCTGGGCATGCCGGGGAAAGTCAAAGGGCGGCTTTCCGAGGATCAGATCGCCCGGTTGAAAGAGGGCGCAACCACTTACGCTCAACTGGCCAAGGCATACAAGCGGTCCGGATTGTGAGTCCGCGAATGGATTTTGAGGTTTGATGTCTGCATTTTCAGACACACCCTCGTCGAAAAAATGACGCGTCAACCATTGTGCCAGACATGCCGATGGGATGGACATGGGCTTGGCTGTCGTTTTCGTGCCGATTCTGACCCCAAGCACCATCACGGTCCTTTCGCACACGCGGAACACGCAGGAGGCGGGTCTGTCCGGTTCAGGCGATGTCCGGCCATGGTCCATGATCCGCGTGGGTCGGGACGAGTCCTCGGGGACGAGGTCCTTCTTTGGCAGGACCGAGTTCCATGGCACTGAAATTGCATATTTAACGTAAAAAAGTTGCGAGCGCCATGATTCCCTGACCATCGGCGCTGGCAGATCCTCCCATCGCAGGGGTCCATTGACATGAGTGCATATGCCGCGGCAACCAGTTTTATCGACAGAAGGTCGGAACCAAGGGAAGTCCTTGATCAGTTCTACAGTGTTGAATTCTGCCTTGACGGCCTGGGGATGGCCTATCAGTTCAAGATCTGGAACGTGGCATCCAGGTCCATGTGTGTGGTGGTCAAAGAAGACTCGGAGATCCTCTCGCGCCTGAAGGTGGGGGAAATCCTCAACATGAAGTATTACGCCCACGACCGAGTGTGCCCAACCACCTGTCTCGAGACCGCCATCCGGCACATCACCAGGGATCAACACGGCCGTTTCAAGGGCCACTACCTGGTCGGTTTGGAGATCGTAACGGACTCGGCCCCCCGGCCCAACTAGAGTGCTCATCCAAAAACGGCCCACCCCTGCCGTGCATCTCAAAGACATACGACCCTATCGGCCTTGCGCCGGCTGACGGCTCAGGTATACTGGGAAGCCACGGTGCACGAGACACGGCCTTTCACGTGCCTTGAAGACGACCTCTGCCTCTCCCTCTCCGATCCATCCCGCTGATCGTCCAGCGAGGCGACAAGGATTACGCCTGCTCGGGTCTTACGCCCAACATCCTGTTCACCTGCATGTCCCTCCTCTCCCTTTTGTATTTCTTCAAGTAGCCCTGATCCAGTCAGATTTCCGACTTCCGACCTCTATTTCTCGCAGGCAAGACCTCCTCTCACCATCACGGGCGCGGTGTTTTTTTGAAGTGCTTTTTTTTATTGACAAGTGGGGATTTTGTGCCTAGAAGTGTCAGGTAGTGTCATAAAGTGCCATAAAGTGGGAGCAAAGGCCTATCTCCATGTTCAGAGGTCGATCAAGGCATACACTGGATCCCAAAGGACGTTTAGCGGTTCCCACCCGTTTCAGGGACGTGTTGGAGCAAAAGGGTGAGGACTGCCTTGTGGTCACCAATCATGACCGCTGCCTCTGGGCGTTTGCCAGATCGGACTGGCGGGCCATCGAAGAGGAGGCCGCCAAATTGCCTCGGTTCGACCAGAGCGTGAACATCTATCTGAGGTACTTCATTTCAGGGGCGGTGGAGTGTCCCCTAAAGCACTGGAGGATTACCATACCGCCGGATCTGCGAGAGATTGGTGAGCTGACCAAAGAGGTGGTGCTGGTGGGGCAATTGTCCCGGTTCGAGATCTGGGACAAGCAGAAGTGGGAGGAGGAGTTCCAGAAGGCAAGAGATCGTTTTGCAGAGGCGAGTCAGTCCCTTTCTCAACACGGGCTGTAAGGGAGGCCAACATTGACGTATCCACACCGACCAGTGCTGCTGGATGAAGCGGTCCGGATGCTGGTGAGGGGCCCGGTCGGTGTGTACGTGGACGGGACAGTCGGGACCGGGGGGCACAGCGAGGCCATCGCTGAACAGATCGCTGGATTGGGTCAATTGATCTGCCTGGACCGGGATCCGGATGCCGTTCAAAGATCAGAAAAACGGCTCAGGGGTTTGGCCTCTGACGTTCGAGTTGTCCGGGCCAACTACGCTGATTTGGACATGGTTCTGGGTCAGATGGGGATCATAGGGGTGCAAGGTGTGCTCCTTGATCTCGGCATGTCATCCCAGCAGATCGAGGGTTCCGGCAGGGGGTTCAGCTTTGAAAGGGATGAACCGCTTGACATGAGGATGGACCCCGACCTCCAGGTCAGTGCCAGGGACATCGTAAACAACTTCCAACTCAAAGAGATCGAGTCCATCCTGAGGGAATTCGGGGAGGAGACGCGGGCTCGTGCCATCGCCCGGGCCATCGGCAAGGCGCGCGGTGAGGGTCCCATCCAGACCTCGAAACAACTGGCGGGCCTGATTGCTTCCTCTGTGTCATCCCATCCTCGTTTCGGGGCGAAGCACCCCGCAACCAAGTCCTTTCAGGCCCTGCGCATCGCCGTCAACCAGGAGCTTGAGAACCTGGACCGCTTTCTTGAAAAGGCCCCTGATCTGATCGGCAGCGGCGGAAGGCTGGTCGTCCTCTCTTATCATTCTCTTGAAGACAGGCGCGTCAAGCGTGCCATGATGGACTGGGAATCGCAGTGTTCGTGCCCGACAGGTTTCCCCACCTGCGTGTGCGGGAAGGTGGTCCTTTTCAGGCGCCTCACCAAAAGGCCGATTCGACCGAGCCCGGGGGAGGTGGCAAAAAATCCGCGGGCACGCAGCGCGCTCCTCAGGGCTGCGGAAAGGGTTTGACCATGGCGGCTCAAAATCGTGTCTCTTCCATGATGATGTCTCGAAACTGCCAGACAGGGGTTCGGATTCACAACCTACCCCGGAAAGGCAATCGTTTGGGACTGACGTCCCGTCAGGTCCCTCTCATCATTGGTTTGCTCATCGCCTTCATGGGGACCGGGATCGGCTATGTATGGTCGAATCATGAGAAAACGCAAATCGGCTACGACATCGCCCTGCTGAAGAAGGAGGAAATGAGACTCCTTGAAATCAACCGCAAGCTGCGGCTTGAAATCGCTTTTCTGAAGTCACCGGCCAATCTGGAGGCCCATGCGGTCAAACGATTTGGGCTCAGACAGCCCGCACCGAATCAGATTGTCGTCTTGCCATGAAGATGGACGAAAAGAAATGGATCCGATTCCGCATCTACTGTGTGGCCGCGATGCTGCTTCTGGGCCTGGTGGTCGTCCTCGGCCGGGTGTATCAGCTTCAGGTTTTGCAGAGAGAACGGCTCGGCGCGCTCGCGCGGGCCGGCTACAGTGGGGTCGTCAAACTGCCGCCGAAGCGAGGGACCATCTACGATCGGGATGGGCATGAGTTGGCCGTCAGTGTTCAGGTGGGTTCGGTGTATGCCCATCCCCAGCAGGTCAAGGACAAGCGAAAGGCCGCCCAGCGCCTCTCACAGGCCTTGGGTGAAAGCGAGAGGACGCTCCTCAGCCAACTCGAGGCCGAGCGGCCCTTCGTCTGGCTCAAGCGGCGGATCGATCCGGAGAGCGCAAAAGGTGTGGAGACCATGGCCATAGAGGGATTGGGCGTGACTTCAGAGACCCGGCGTTTTTACCCAGGAAAAGAGACTGCCGCACACCTGATCGGTTTTGTCGGGAATGACAATGAAGGGCTGGAGGGGTTGGAACGCAAGTACGACGCGCTTTTGAAAGGCCCTCAGGATACCCTCATGCAGATGCGGGATGCCCTGGGCAGGTCTTTCTACGTCAGCAGGTCGATCCCTTACGCCAAGGGCCTTCATGACCTGGTCCTCACCATTAACAAGGCCATCCAATACAAGGCCGAGAAGGTCCTGAAGGCCGCCATGGACAAGACGGTCTCGAGGTCCGGCCAGTGTCTGGTCCTTGATCCGTCCACGGGGGAGATCCTGGCATGGGCGGTGGTCCCGGGGTTCAACCCCAATGTCTTTTCGAGCTATGGACCCGAAACATGGAGAAACCGTATCGTGACCGACTGCTTCGAGCCTGGGTCGACCATCAAGGCGTTCCTGCTCGCGGCGGCGCTGGAGGAGGGAGCCGTAAGACCCTCCAAGCTCTATGACTGCGAACAGGGGCGCTACGAGTTTGCCGGCAGAACCCTTCATGACACCCATAAGTACGGCCTCTTGACCGTGTCGGAAATCATAACCAAGTCGAGCAATATCGGCGCCGTCAAGATAGGGCAGAGTCTCGGCTACGAGGCGTTTGGTCGCTACCTGAGGCGATTCGGTTTCGGAACGGTCACCGGAATCGACGTTCCAGGGGAAAGGGGCGGATTCATCCGGTCGGAAAAAAAGGTTAGGCCCATCGAGCAGGCCACCATGTTTTTCGGCCAGGGCATGACGGTCACGTCCCTCCAATTGGCCATGGCCATGGCCGCCATCGCAAACGGCGGAAACCTTATGAAACCTCAATTGGTCAAGGCCGTGGTCGACCACGCCGGGCGGATTGTCAAAAAGAACGAACCGGAGGTGTTGCACCGGGTGATCTCGCAATCGACCGCCAGACAGGTGGCCGGGATTCTGGAAGGGGTCGTGGAAAAGGAGGGTACGGCACCGGAAGCTGCGATCCCGGGATTCCGGGTCGCAGGGAAGACGGGGACCGGCCAGAAGGTGGATCCGGCCACCAAGGCCTATTCAAGGACCAAGTTCACGGCCAGCTTTGTCGGTTTTGTCCCCGCAGAAGGACCGAGGTTGGTGATTCTGGTGGTGTTGGACGAGCCGAGGAAAGGGCATTACGGCGGCATCGTCGCAGCCCCTGTGTTTCGTGAGGTCGGTTCCTGGTCCCTCAATGCCATCAGGGTCAACCCGACCACGGAAATGGTTGCGCAGAACGAAAGACCCAGTGCAGGCGAAGCCGGCCGGGCGTTATCGGACGAGGAGGGAGGGGCCATGCGCGAGCTACAGCTCTCTTTAAGGGCCGAAGCGGGGATTCTTCCCGACTTTCGTGGACGCACCATGCGGGAAGTGGTTACCGAAGTGCGCGCGCTCGGGCTGGATATGAATCTTGAAGGGACGGGATTGGCTATCCAACAGAATCCAAAGGCGGGCGTCCCGCTGAAAGGGGTCGCGTCGGTGGAGGTGAGCTTTCGTCCTCCGTCGTGAGACACGACGGCCGAAAAGGCCCACTGGGAGGAAACAGCCCACAAAGGATAGGAAATGCGCAATCTGAGAAGAAACAACCATGAGACTCAGGCAGCTGCTTGAAGGCACGACGATCATCGGAATGGATGGCGACCCGGACGTGGAGATAAAGGGGATCGTCTATGACTCCCGACGCGTCCGGCCCGGGTCCCTTTTCGTGGCCGTCAGGGGCCATGCGCTCGACGGTCATGCCTTCATCGATCAGGCGATTGAAAATGGGGCCTCGGCCGTTGTGGCAGAGATATTGCGGACAGGCTCCGGCCCCACATTCATCCGTGTCGCCGACAGCCACGAGGCCCTCTCCGCACTGGCAGTGGCCTACTTCAGGCATCCGTTTTCCGGAATGGATCTTGTCGGCATCACAGGGACCAATGGCAAGACCACCACCAGCTATCTCTTGGAATCCATTTTGCTGGCGGCCGGCCGGCGGCCGGGCGTGCTCGGGACCGTCACCTACCGTTATCCAGGCCACGTCTGTCCCGCGCCGGTCACGACCCCGGAGTCCCTGGATCTGATGGAATCCCTCAGAAAGATGGCCGATCAGGGGGTGACCCATGTGGTCATGGAGGTCTCTTCGCACGGCCTGGATCAGGGAAGGGTGCGCCACTGCCCCTTCAAGGCGGCGGTCTTCACCAATCTTTCCCGTGATCATCTGGACTATCACGGCTCAATGGATGAGTACTTCAAGGCCAAGAGCCGTTTGTTTCTAGGCCTTGCAGAAAGAGCGGCCAACCACAAAGTGTTGCGGGCCCGAGCCGTCATCAACCTCGACGACCCCAGGGCGCGGGAACTGATGGACCTGACCGATGCCGAGGTACTGACCTATGGGCTCAACGAATCGAGCCATGTGAGGGCGGACCGTGTGGCGCTGAGCCGAAACGGCATTTCGGCGCGCATCCTCGCGCCTGAGGGGGCCTTCGAGGCGCGGTCCAATTTGATCGGCAGCTACAACCTGTCCAACATCCTGGCCGCCGCCGCGACGGCGCTCAGCCTGGGCATCGAGCCGGAGCACATCGCCGCCGGTGTGTCGCAGCTCCAAGGCGTTCCCGGACGCCTCGAGATGGTGAAAAACCGCCGTGGTCTTGCAGTGGCCGTTGACTACGCTCACACACCCGATGCCCTCATGAAGGCGCTCGGTGCCGTGAGACCTTTCACAGGCGGGAGCCTGATCACGGTCTTTGGCTGCGGCGGGGATCGGGACAAAGGCAAGCGTTCAGAGATGGGCCGGGTTGCAGGTCAAGGGAGTGACGTGGTTCTCATCACATCGGACAACCCCCGCACAGAGGACCCCGGGTCCATCGTGGCCCAAATCGAAGAGGGGGTTGCCGGGACCGGGATGAAGAAGCTTTCTCTTGAAAACGGGTCTTTTATAGATCGGCCGCGGGGCTATGTGGTGGAGCTCGATCGGGCGAGCGCCATCCGGAGGGCCGTGCGCATGGCGACGGAGCAGGACTTGATCCTCATCGCAGGGAAGGGTCACGAGGACTATCAGATCATCGGTCGCGACCGACGACCCTTTGACGATCGAATGATCGCCATCGAAGCCGCATCCGAGGGGTTGTAAGTGAAACCAGTGTGGGGGGAGATCACCGCACGGGAAATCAATGTCGCCGTGGCCGGGCGTTGGGTGAAAGGGGATCCTGAAACCGTTCTTCAGGGTCTTTCCACCGACTCCCGCACCGTCAGGCCGGGGGAGCTCTTCTGGGCGATCAAGGGCGACAGATACGATGGCCACGACTTCGTGAAACAGGCAAAGGACCGGGGGGCGGCAGGTGTCGTGGTGAATCGGGACCACGCCCACACCCGTGCTTTTGAATTGACCATGGCCGAAGGGCCTCCCCTCATCGCCGTGGCGGTTGCCGACACCCTCAAAGCCCTGGGGGATCTGGCCTGCTGGTGGCGGCATGGCCAAGCGCTTCGCGTGGTTGCGGTGACGGGCAGCGCGGGAAAGACCACCACGAAGGATATGATCGGCGCGATCCTTGATCTGGCCCACAAGACCTTGCGAAACCCTGGGAATTTCAACAACCTGATCGGACTCCCCCTGTCGCTCCTCTCGGCCGGACCTGAGCACCGGGTGGCGGTCCTGGAAATGGGGATGAACCGCCGGGGAGAGATCGACCGGCTGACCGAGATCGCAGACCCGGATGTGGGGGTGATCACGAACGTGGGCCGCGCCCATCTTGAAGGTCTCGGAGATATCCGCAACGTGGCGAGGGCCAAAACGGAGATGGTCGAGCGTATCTCGGCGGGTGCCGTAGTGGTCTTGAACGGTGACGATGCGCTGCTCATGGAGACGGCTTCGAGGTTTCGGCAGGACTTCATCACGTTCGGGCTTGGAAGCGGAAACAAGGTGAGGGCCTCTGATATTTTCTCTCACGGGTCGGCCGGGGTTTCGTTCAACCTCCACGGCGGGGGTGGTATTTGGCCTGTAAGACTCCGAGTCCACGGACAGCACAACGTGATGAACGCGCTGGCGGCGGCGGCGGCGGTTTTCTCGCTGGGCGGATCGCCGGCCCACGTGGTCGATGGGTTGACGCGGTTTGAGGGTGTTAAGGGAAGATTTACCCTCATTGAGCTTAAAAACGGTGTGACACTCGTGGACGACACCTACAATGCCAACCCGGACGCGCTCCGGGCCGCCCTAAACGCCGTCGCTGAGCTCGCTGGACGGGAGCGCAGGGTGATTCTGGGCATCGGGGAGATGCTGGAGCTGGGCGAGCAAACCGAAGCGGCCCACCGGGAGGCAGGGCGCGCGGCCGCGCAAGCCGGCGCCGGACGCCTTCTGGCCCTGGGCCCGCATGCCACCCTCGTGGTCGAGGCGGCCATCGCGGCCGGGATGCACCGAAGCCAAGCGGAAGTGGTCACGGACCACGGCGACATGGTTGCCCGCATCATGGGGGGGGTGAAGGGGGGCGATATCGTGCTCGTGAAAGGATCGAGGAGAATGGCGCTCGATAAGGTTGTGGAAGGCCTTATCCGGCTTTCGGATTGAGCGGTCTTGTCAACGTCAACGGACAGGAAGGGAAGGTTCGATGGACCACATTAAGAAGATCCTTGTGGTGGATGACGAAATGGGCATCCGGCACCTGATCTCCGAGCTCCTGGAAAGCAAGGGGTTCGAGGTGAGGGCAGCGAAGGATGGCCAGGAATCCCTGGACGAAATGGAACGAGAGGATTTCGATTTGGTGATCACCGATATCCAGATGCCGAGATTGGACGGTCTTGCCATGCTCGAAGCCATGAAGCGGGCAGGGAGGAAGGAAAAGATCATCGTCATGACGGGAAGCGCGTTGGCCATGGATTTGCCCAATGCGGAAATGCCGATGGTCGTCTCTCGCCTCCAGAAGCCGTTCAGAATGAGCAACCTTTTGGATGTCGTCAGCGCGGCCGACGGGTGTGCGGGTTCGATTCACTGATCATCCGTCCGGAACCCGAGCGTTGATCGGGTCTGATGGGGAAGATGCTTTACAAGCTTTTCTACCTTTTTCAAAATGATCTGTCATGGCTGAACGTCTTCAGGTACATCACGTTCAGGACGCTGCTTTCCGTCCTGACGTCCCTGGGGTTCTGCTTTCTTTTCGGCCGTTGGGTCATCAACCGGCTCCGTATCCTGCAAGTCCGCCAGATCGTTCGGGAAGATGGGCCGCCCCAACACAAACAGAAGACGGGAACCCCCACCATGGGCGGATGTCTGATGCTGCCGGCCATGGTCCTTTCCGTCCTGATGTGGGCTGAACCCGTCAATCTCTATGTTTGGATCTGCATTTTCATCACGCTCGGGTTCGGGGCCATCGGATTTGCAGACGACTACGTCAAGGTCACGAAGAAGCACAGCCGCGGCCTGTCCGTTCGGGCCAAGTTTCTGGCTCAAGTGGCTGCAGCGTTTGTGGCGGCGTTGGCACTCTACCTGCATCCGGATTTCGACTCTCGCCTCTATGTCCCCTTCTTCAAAAACGTGGCACCGAACCTTGGCTGGGGCTACATCTTGTTTGCGACCTTCATCATCGTGGGGGCATCGAATGCCGTTAACCTGACCGATGGTTTGGACGGCCTTGCCATAGGCCCGGCCACCGTTGCCTTCGCGTGCTATCTGGCCTTTGCCTACCTGGCCGGCCACGCAAGGATCGCATCCTACCTTCAGATCCCCTACGTCCCCGGTTCGGGGGAAATCTCCGTCATCTGCGCAGCCGTTGTTGGCTCAGGCCTCGGCTTCCTGTGGTTCAATGCCTATCCGGCAGAGGTCTTCATGGGGGATGTGGGCTCACTGTCTTTGGGCGCCGTGCTCGGCACGGTGGCCCTTATCACGAAACAGGAAGTGGCGCTCATCATTGTTGGGGGTTTGTTCGTTTTTGAGGCCCTTTCGGTGATTTTTCAGGTGGCCTACTTCAAGCTCACCGGCGGGCACCGGATCTTCAAAATGGCCCCCATCCATCACCACTTCGAGCTGAAGGGATGGCCGGAGCCCAAGGTGATCGTGAGGTTTTGGATCATCGCCATTATTTTGGCGCTTCTGTCACTGATTACATTGAAGCTCAGATAGGAGACGTGAGCGGAGACCGGGATGCATCGGTGGGCCATGAAAGGGAAACGGGGACAGAACCCATTTTGCGGCAAGAGGGGCGGGGGATGAAGCAGCGCGTTTCCGAATCTCTCGAACTATCGGGTAAACGAGTGGTCGTGGCCGGTCTCGGCGTCTCGGGCACCTGGTGTGTCCGGTGGCTCGTGCAGCTGGGCGCCCGCGTCACCGTGAGCGAGGTCAAGCCCCCCGGTCGGCTGAATCCCTCGCTGCTGGAGGAGCTGTCCACCCTGGGTGTGGCCCTTGAAACCGGAGGACACCAAAAGGAGACGTTTACAGGGGCCGATCTTATCGTTCTGAGTCCGGGCGTCGACCACAGAGAAGCCGTGGTGTGCGCGGCGGGGAACAAGGGGATCCCGATCCTGGGCGAGATGGAGCTTGCGAGCCGGTACATCCGGTCCCCGATCGTCGCTGTCACCGGAACCAACGGCAAGTCCACTGTGACGAGCTTCATCGGCGCATTGATCGAGCGGGCGGGGTTCAAGGTCTTCGTGGGCGGCAACATCGGGACGCCGCTAGCAGCGTATGTGGCGCAGGGAGGTCGTTCAGACTATGTGGTGGCGGAGGTGAGCAGCTTTCAGCTCGACACCCTTTCGCGATTCTCCCCGCAGGTTGCGCTCATCCTGAACCTCTCGCCGGACCACCTGGACCGGTACCCGGACTATGAGGCCTATGTCCGGTCCAAGATGCGCATATTCGAAAACCAGGGACCCGGGCAGGTCTTGATCCTGAACGATGACGACAAGGAATTGGCCAGTGTTTCCCCCAGAGGCGGGGTTTCCGTGCTCCGGTACGGAAAGGAGAAAAGCGCTGGGCGGCAGGCCCACATCGAGGGGGACGTGATCAAAACACGTATCGGAAAGACGGAGGGACCCTTCTTTTCCACGCGTTCCTTTTCCCTTCCGGGCGTCCACAACCTTGAAAACCTCATGGCGGTGATCCTGACGGGCCTTGCGCTCAAGTTGGATCCTTCGGTGATTCAAGAGACCATAGACCGGTTCAAAGGACTACCCAATCGCATCGAATACGTGAGAACCCTGGGAGGGGTTTCATTCTACAACGACTCCAAGGCCACCAACGTGGACTCGGCCGTCGTTGCGGTCAATAGCTTTGATAAGAACATCGTGCTGATTGCAGGGGGCCGTCATAAAGGCGCCGACTATGGTCCCCTCGTCGAAGCCGCCAGGGGAAAAGTGACGCATTGCGTTTTCGTGGGCGAGGCAAAGGGCCTTCTTCTTGAGTCCTTTCGGGGGGTGGTCCGGAGCACCGTTTCGGATTCCCTGGAAGAGGCCGTTTCGAAGGCATATCAGAGTGCATCTCCGGGTGATGTGGTGCTGCTCGCGCCGGCCTGCTCGAGCTTCGACATGTTTTCCGACTACGCCCACAGGGGGAGGATTTTCAGAACTGCCGTCAGAGGCCTTTCTGAAGCGGACGCCCTTCATGGGGCGCTCCCCGTTTGCAGCGAGGATCGGCCATGAAGGAACGACGCAACCCTGTCTCGGTGGTGGGATATGACTACGGGCTCTTGCTTCCGGCCATGTGCCTCCTGTTTCTCGGCCTGGTGATGGTTTACAGCGCCAGCTCCCCCCTTGCGGATCACCAGCTCGGGGACAGTTACTACTATCTCAAGAAACAGGCGCTTTTTTGTCTGTTGGGAATCGGGCTGATGCTTCTGGCCTCACGCATCCCGTGCACCCTTTATTTCAGAATCGTGTATCCGTTGCTGGGCTTGAGCGCCCTTCTTCTCACCATGCTTTTCGTCCCCGGCATCGGGGCCAAGATAGGGGGCGCCCACCGGTGGATCCGGCTTGGATGGATCACCCTCCAGCCTTCGGAGCTGGCCAAGTTCTCCCTGGTGGTCTACATGGCCTACTCCATGGCCAAGAAGGGGAACCAGATGGCCAGCTTCACCCAAGGGCTTGTGCCCCACTGCCTGATTGCCGGGGCGTTCATGGGCCTGATCCTGCTTCAGCCCGACCTCGGCACGGCCGTGATCATGGCCTGTTGGTTCTTGCTCCTGTTGTTCATCGGAGGCGTTAGGCTCACTCACCTGCTTTTGCTTTTTCTGGTCTTGGCCCCCGGGTGTCATCTGGATGATTTCGAGAGCGAATTACCGGATGAACCGATGGCTGGCCTTTATCAACCCTTGGGAGGACCCGAAAGGGATCGGTTTTCAGATCATCAACTCTTTTTTGGCCTTTGGTGCGGGGGGGCCTTTTGGTGTCGGGCTCGGCAACGGCAAACAGAAGCTTTTCTACCTGCCGGAGCCTCACACGGATTTCGTGTTTGCCATCGCGGCCGAAGAGTTGGGTCTGGTGGGGACGGCTGCCATCATTGTCCTTTTCGGGATTCTGATCGCACGCGGTGTGAAAGTGGCCCTGAATGCCAGGGACCTTTACAGCACCTATCTGGCCTTTGGGCTGACCAGCCTCATTGGGCTTCAGGTGGTGGTCAATCTGGGCGTGGTCACGGGGCTCTTGCCCACCAAGGGGTTGACGCTGCCCTTCATCAGTTACGGAGGGTCATCCCTGGTCATGAATCTTCTATGTGTGGGGGTTCTTCTCAACATCTCGTCAAGAAAGTGACGATCCGTCATGGGGAAAGGCCGGCCGTTGCGAAATGCTAGAGGGGAGACACGTGATGGTAGCACGTTTCGGTGCATCATCGCCGGTGGGGGCACCGGCGGTCACCTTTTCCCCGGCATCGCGGTGGCCCATGAGCTGGGCAAGCGTTTCGAGCATCCGATGGTGCTGTTTGTGTCAGGGCGGGGCAGAATGGAGTCGGTGATCCTTGCCCGTCACGGATATCCGGTGAAGGCCATCGACGTTGAGGGGATCAAAGGTCGCGGGTGGCGAAAGGGGCTCAGCGTGACGTCGCGGCTTCCAAGGAGCTTCGTTCAGTCGGCGGGGATCGTAAAACGATTTGCGCCGCAGGTCGTTCTCGGTGTGGGCGGTTACTCATCCGGACCCTTTTGTCTGATCTCCAAATGGATGTCGGTGCCGACGGCGATCCACGAGCAGAACTCATTCCCAGGCCTCACCAACCGGCTTTTGTGTCGGTTTGTGGACCGCGTCTTCATCTCTTTCATCGAGAGTCGGGCCCACTTCAAGGGAGGCGCCATCGTGTTGACCGGAAACCCCGTTCGTGAAGACATCCTGAGCGGGGCAGGGAGGGACCCTGCGGACAGAACCGCTTTTACGGTTCTCGTGATGGGGGGGAGCCAGGGGGCGAGCGCCATCAACGCCGCTTTTGTTGAGGGGTTCGAAATGCTTCATCGCGAAGGCAGAAAATTGAAGGTGATCCACCAGACCGGTGAGCGGGACTGGTCAAGGGTTGAATCGGATTACCAAAGGCGGGGACTCAAAGGCGAAATACACCCATTCATTCAAGACATGGCCAGGGTCTACAGGGAAGCGGATCTGGTGATTGGGCGGGCAGGGGCCACGACGCTATTCGAGCTGGCTGCTTTGGGCAAGCCATCCGTCCTGGTCCCCTATCCCCATGCCGCCAATCGCCACCAGGAGAAGAACGCCATGGCCCTTGCAGGCGAAGGCGGCGCGGAAATGATCGACCAGCGCCGGCTCACGGGGCAGGCGCTTGCAGAAGTCATCGCCAAACACATGGATCACCCGGAAGCCCTATTCAGAATGGGCGAGAGAGCCCGGACGCATGGCCAAGCCCCATGCCGCCAGGATGATCGTGGATCAACTTGTGGAGATGGCCATGGCGAAGGGGCAGCGTTTCGGAAACCGATGGGCGACCGCCGGCAATGCCCCGGAGAGGGACCATGCAGAAATTCGGTAAGACCAAGCACATTCATTTCGTAGGGATCGGCGGCATCGGCATGAGTGGGATTGCTGAGCTGCTGCTCAACTTGGGCTATGAGGTCAGTGGGTCGGATCTGAAGGAGACGGGGGTCACGCTGCGGCTTTCCTCGCTCGGCGGTCGCCTCTATCAGGGGCACCGCCCGGACCACGTCGAAGGGGCCGACGTGGTGGTCTACTCCTCTGCGGTAAAGCTTGAAAATCCGGAGATCATGGCGGCCAAGGACCACTACATTCCGGTGATCCCCCGTGCCGAGATGCTTGCGGAGCTGATGCGTCTCAAATTCGGCATCGCTGTTGCCGGTGCCCACGGAAAAACGACCACGACCTCCATGATCGCCTCCATCCTGACCGCCGCGCAGCTTGACCCAACGGTGGTGATCGGAGGCAGGCTGGACATCTGGGGAGGATCCAATGCGAAGCTGGGACAGGGAGAGATGCTTCTTGCCGAGGCGGACGAGAGCGACGGATCTTTTCTGGCACTCTCTCCCACCATCACGGTGGTGACCAATATCGACTACGAGCATATGGACCACTACGGAAGCATGGACGCGATCCGAAAGACCTTCGTCGATTTCATCAACAAGATCCCCTTCTACGGGACGTCGGTTTTGTGCCTGGACAACGAAGAGATCCAGACCATCATTCCACGGCTCAAAAAGAGATACCTGACGTACGGCATGACGTCTCAGGCCGAATTGAGGGCGAAGGATGTCCGGAAACAGAAAATGGGGGTCGACTTTCAGGTTGTGTACAAGAACGACTCCCTTGGCAGGATTGCGCTGGGCATGCCGGGTGAGCACAACGTCCTCAATGCGCTGGCGGCCGTCGGCGTAGGGCTTGAATTGGAGCTGGACATGGGGGTGATCAGAAAGGGATTGGTCGATCTGGGCGGGGTTTCGAGGCGCTTTCAGATCAAAGGGGAAGCGCGGTCCATCCTGGTGGTGGATGACTACGGCCACCACCCGGCCGAGGTTGTTGCGACCCTCAAGACGGCGAAGGACTGCTGGCCTGATCGACGCCTCGTCGTCATCTTCCAACCCCACCGCTACACAAGGACGCATTTTCTTTTCGATCGGTTTGTCCTGAGCTTCAACGAGGCCGATGTGCTGATCCTGGTACCCATCTACGGCGCCGGGGAGGAGCCCGTGGCGGAGACAACCGGAGAGAGGCTGGCGCAAGGCATTAGAGAGCACGGGCACAAGGATGTGGTGTATTGCGAGCGCATCGAGGCAGTGCTTTCAGCTCTGGGAAATGTGTTGCAGCCGGGAGACGTCGTGATGACCCTTGGGGCGGGGGACATCTATCACCTGGCCGACGACCTTATGACGATGCTCAAGTCAGGGGACCTCCCCTTGGCGCAAGCGTAAAGGCTGAGGGATATTCACAAATGGTTCAGGGTCTTTGTCTAAGTTAGCCCTCAAAGGAATATGGGGCCGCTTGTGGAGGAAAGAGACAAGATATGGCTGGGGACCCTTGGCGCTGATCGGGTCCGATTCGGGGCCCCCATGAGCGCGTGGACCACGTTTGGCGTCGGCGGGCCGGCCGAGGCGTTGTACGAACCGATTCAAATGGAGGAGCTTCGCGAATTGATCCTCGGGCTGGGTCAAAGGGGCATTTCCTACGTTGTCGTGGGCCGCGGCAGCAACCTGCTGGTCCTGGACCACGGGGTCGACGGGGTGGTCGTGGTGTTGGCCGGCGCCTTCGTGGAGATCTGCCACGATCAAACCGAGCAAGGGCCCGTCATTCACGCAGGGGCGGGGGCATCCCTGGGGGCCCTCCTCTCATATTGCCGACGAGGCGGCTTCAGCGGACTGGAGTTCGCGGCGGGCATTCCCGGTTCGGTGGGCGGTGGGGTGGTGATGAACGCGGGGGCCTTCGGGGGAGAAATGAGTGAAAGGGTCCTTGGCCTGACCGTGCTGACGCCGCGAGGCGAGACGACTCGGTTGGATCGATCTCAATTGGTGTTTTCCTACCGGTCGCTGCGCTTGGCGCCCGGCACCGTGATCACCCATGCCCGGTTTCGGGTGGAAACGGCCAAGTCGGAAGCGGTCATGGATCGGATCGCCACAAACCTCAAGAGACGGAAAAAGATGCAACCGGTTGACGATCCCAGCGCCGGCTGCGTTTTCAGAAACCCGCCCAACGACCACGCGGGGAGATTGATCGAGCTAAGCGGATTGAAAGGCGCAAGAATCGGGGGCGCCATGGTCTCATCGAGACACGCCAACTACATCGTGAACACGGGAGGGGCGACCGGTGCCGACATCCAGGCGCTCATGGATCTGGTCCAAAGAGAGGTGCGGCGCAAACACGGTGTGCAGCTGGATCTCGAAATCCGGGTGATCGGACGATGAGGTGAGACGTATGACGCAGAGGTCTTCAGCGAATCGAAAGGGTGCGAGCGCGAGAAAAAGGAAATTTTCGAGGATCCGGAAGGCGGTTCGATCGGTCCGTTCCTGGCTCCTTGGAGGATTTCTGCTGGGGCTTGTGTTGGCCACCATTGGCCTTGTGTTCCCTTATCTCTACGATTTTCTGGTCAACTCTCCTTACTTAAGGCTTGAGGTCGTGACCATAGAGGGCGCGGATACCAAACTGCAGGAGGCGTTGACCCAACTCTGCGGGCTTCGCACAGGGAGAAGCATTGTGTCGCTCAAGCTCAATGAGATCAAGACGGCCATGGAGGGTCATCCATGGGTAAGATCTGTGAAGGTTCAGAGACGGTTCCCCGATCAGTTGTGGATCCGGGTCGAAAGGCAGGAGCCTATCGCGGTGGCCTTGATCGATGGACTACACTATTTCAACCGCTGGGGAGAGGTGTTCAAGCCGCTTCAGGAAGGAGACGCCATGGACTTCCCCATTGTCACCGGTCTGGCACCGGCTGACACGACGATTCAGGACCGTCTCAAAAGGGTGGTGGTTGTGATGGAGGCCCTGAAGTCCGAGCCTGCGGAGTGGGCGGTCAGCAATCTCTCCGAGATTAACCTCGCAAATGAACCCGGTCTGTCCCTCTATTTCAAGACCCTGAGGGTGGAGGTTCGGCTGCCTGGATCTGAAGTGGTGTCCAAGATGGACGAGCTCAAGAAGATCGTGGATCATTTGAAGGCAATCGGCCGGCTGCAGGAGGCCGCGCTCATTGATTTGAGCTATGAAGCGGGCGGTGTGGTGTCCTTCAAGCGGGGATGATGGCCCTTGGGGCAGTGGGACGCATGCGGGATCCACTGACGTTGATAACGCTTCTGTGAGGTAACAAAGAAATGGCCAGCGACATCGTAGTAGGACTGGATATCGGGACCACGAAGATCTGCGCGGTGGTCGGGGAGGTCCGTCCGGACGCCATCGACATCATCGGGATCGGCAGTCACCCCTCCGACGGTCTCAGAAAGGGTGTGGTCATCAATATCGAGCACACGGTCAATTCCATCAAGGAGGCCATCGAAGAGGCCGAGACCATGGCCGGATGCGAGATCAGCTCCGTCTATGCGGGAATTGCCGGCGGACATATCAAGGGGTTCAACAGCCACGGGGTCATTGCCCTGAAGGACAAGGAAGTGACCAAGAAAGACCTGGAGCGGGTGATCGAGGCGGCAGGCGCGGTGGCGATCCCCATGGATCGGGAAGTCATCCACACCCTGGTCCAAGAATACATCGTGGACGAACAGGATGGAATCGTGGACCCGCTGGGGATGTCCGGGGTTCGCCTCGAGGCAAAGGTCCACATCGTGACGGGAGCGGTCACCTCGGCCCAGAACATCGTCAAGTGTGCAAACCGTGCGGGGTTGGACGTCTATGACATCGTGCTCCAAGCGCTGGCCTCCAGCGAGGCGGTCCTGACCAAAGAGGAGCGAAACCTGGGCGTGGCGCTCATCGATTTTGGCGGGGGGACGACGGACATGGCCGTGTTCTCGAGGGGGGCCATCAAGCACACGTCGGTGCTGGCGCTGGGGGGCGACAACCTGACCTACGACATTTCCGTCGGCCTTCGGACGCCAAAGATCGAGGCCGAGAGGATCAAGATGAAGTATGGGTGTGCGCTTTCCTCTCTCATTGGGCGGGATGAGACCATCGAGGTGCCTGCGGTTTCGGGCGGAAAGCCACGGGTGCTCTCCCGGCAGATCCTGGGGGAGATCCTGGAGCCCAGGGTGGAAGAGATATTTTCCCTCATCCACACCGACCTGGTCCGATCGGGCTATGAGGATGTGATCAGCTCGGGCATCGTTGTGACCGGAGGGTCCGCTGAGCTGCCAGGTGTCGTGGAGATCGCCGAGCAGATCTTCAACGCGCCTTCCAAGCTGGGTTACCCGCAGTCCATCGGGGGTCTGGCGGACGTGGTCAACAAACCCATGTACGCTACGGCCGTGGGGCTCGTAGTCTACGGCGCCCACAGGCGCAAGGAAACGAAGAACTTCAGGATTCGAGACACCAATATCTTCAACCGCGTCATGAACCGAATGAAAAGATGGTTTAAAGAGGTCATCTAAAGATAGGGGAGGGGGAATCAAATGAAATACGAGATCGACATCGCAGGGGAAAGAGACCGGTACCAAGCCAAGATCAAGGTGGTGGGGGTAGGGGGTGCCGGCGGCAACGCCATCAACAACATGATTGCCGCCAAGCTCCAGGGCGTCCAGTTCTATGTGGCCAACACGGACAGACAGGACCTGGAACGCTCATCGTGTTCTTGCAAGTTGCAGCTCGGGTCCGAGATGACCAGGGGTCTGGGGGCAGGAGCAGAGCCGGAAATCGGAAGGGTGTCAGCCGAGGAAAGCGTCAACGAGATCCAGGAGGTGCTACAGGGCGGCGACATGGTCTTCATCGCGGCCGGGATGGGCGGCGGCACCGGCACGGGCGCGTCTCCCGTCATCGCGAGGCAGTGCAAGGAAAGCGGCGCCCTCACCGTGGCCGTGGTGACCAAACCTTTCAAGTTCGAAGGCGACAAACGGATGAAAAGGGCCATGGAAGGGATTGACAGACTTCGAAAGGAGGTTGACACCCTGATCATCATCCCCAACGAGCGCCTGAAGAGTGTGGGGAACCGTAGCATGACGTTCAAGGATCTGCTGGTGCGCGCCGATCAGGTTCTGCTCAACGCCGTCAGGGGCATTTCGGACCTGATTATGAGCAGCGGCTTTATCAATCTTGACTTCGCGGATGTGAAAAAAGTGATGGAGCAGATGGGCACGGCGATCATGGGCACCGGACTGGCCAGCGGGGAAAAGCGGGCTGCCGAGGCGGCTCAAATGGCCATCAACAGCCCCCTTCTCGAGGACGTCTCCATCGGAGGCGCCCGCGGGCTCCTCATGAACATCACGGGTCCCAGTGACATGACCATGGAGGAGATCGATGAGGCCTGCAACTACATCAAGGAAGAGGCCCACGCGGAAGCGGATATCTTCTGGGGTGTGGTGTTCGACGACAACATGGACGAGAACGTGCAGGTAACCGTCATTGCCACCGGCATCGACAAGGAGGTCCGCCAAAACGTTGTGAAGCTGAGGGAGGTCACCCCTGAAGATCTTGCCGCCGGGGACTGGACGGTCCGGGTCGCCGGACAGAGCCTGGAAACCCCGACATTTCAAAGGAAGGGATTGGACCCCCACGGCGCAGCGGATCGAAACCAACCCAGAAACGGAAAACGGGGCCTCTTTGGCCGGTCATTCGCCAAGGACGATCTTGACTACCCGACCTTTTTGAGGGTGAAGGCCGATTGACGGGGGCCTGCCATAAGGGGCGCGCGTCCATTGCGACCCTTTCGGAATGACCCTCCCGGGCGGCCGCCAGAACGACGGCCCATGGGGTCGGAAAATCTGTGCTTCAGGGGTGTCATGGGCCATGGTTGACGACATCGTTTCTCTCTACCGAGAGCGGTTGGCCAGGGAGAAGGGGGGCGTCCGAAAGGACTGGGGCGGCAGGCTTTCGGTTGCCCTGGTCTACCCCAACCACTATCGCCTGGGCATGTCCAACCTTGGGTTTCAGACGGTCTACGGGCGCCTGAACCGGCGTTCGGACGTGGTCGCCGAACGTGTCTTCCTGCCCGAGGGCCGGGAGGCCCTCACCTATCGCCAAAAAAAACAGCCGCTTCTTTCCTGTGAATCCCAGCGGCCCCTGGACCAGTTCGATCTCATTGCCTTTTCGCTTTCCTTTGAAAACGATTACCTCAATGTCCTCAAGATCCTCGATTTCGGCAGGATTCCACTCCTTTCTGAGGCGCGAGACGAATCCTTCCCCATGGTGATGGCCGGTGGTGTCACAACCTTCCTGAACCCTGAACCCCTTGCCGATTTCATGGATTTCTTCCTGCTCGGGGAAGCAGAGGCCATCCTGGACCCCTTTGTCGACTTGTTCATAGAGACACGGGCAGCGGTCTCAACCCGGATGGATGGCCTGAAGGTCCTGTCCCGGCACATGGGATCCGTCTACGTGCCATCGCTCTACCACATCCAATATGGGTCGGACGGGACCATCCAATCGTTCGTCCCCGTTGAGGCGGGTGTGCCGGAGAAGATCGAGGTTGCCTGCCACGCCGCCTACGGCACATCCGATGAAGAGATCCCCGCCTCCCCGATTCAGACACCCGATGCAACGTTTTCCGACATGGTGCTCCTTGAAGTGGGCAGGGGGTGCGGTCGTTCCTGTCGATTCTGTGCGGCCGGGTATGCGTATCGTCCCCCAAGATTCGGGCGGGGGACTGAGCTGGTCAAGGCCGCGGAAAAGGCCCTCTCGCGCACCGATCGGCTGGGCCTGGTGGGGGCCGCCATTTCCGATGTTCCGGACATCGAAAACCTGGTGGCCTTTATTGTCGATCGTGGCGGGACCTTTTCGGTTTCCTCGCTCAGGGCCGACAGCCTTTCAAGACCGGTGCTCGACTTGCTCAGAGAGACCGGGCAGCGGAGCCTGGCTCTTGCGCCTGAGGCGGGCTCCGAGCGGCTTCGGAAAGTCATCAACAAACATCTGACCATGGATCAGATCACAGATGCCGTGAAGATGATCGCCGAGTCGGGCCACTTCTCACTCAGGTTCTACTTCCTCATCGGGCTTCCGACGGAAGGCATGGACGATGTCTTGGAAATCGTTGAGCTGGTCAAGCGGCTCAAACACCAAATGGTCAAGGCCTCCGCCTCGCGCGGGAAGATCGGCGGCATCAAGCTGAGCGTCAACTGTTTTGTCCCAAAGCCGTCCACCCCGTTTCAGTGGTTTCCCCTCGAACAGGTGGCCTCGCTCAAGGACAAACAGAGGCGGCTCAGAAAGGCCGTGGAAAAGGAAGGCGGAATCAGGGTCAATTTCGATGTCCCGAAGTGGGCCTATATTCAGGCGCTCCTGTCACTGGGAGACAGAAGGGTCGGCCCCATGCTGCTCAGGGCCCACCAGCTGGATGGAGACTGGGCCAAAGCCTTGAGGTTTTCGACGGTCAACCCAGACTTCTTCGTCTACCGCCCGAAAGGCTTCGAAGAAAAGCTCCCCTGGGATTTTATCGCCCGAGGGGTGTCCAAAGCTCATTTGCTTCGGGAATATGAGCTGGCGCTTAAGGGGCAGGAATCAAAGCCCTGCCAGGTGGGACACTGTTATCGCTGCGGCGTGTGCAAACAGGTCCCGGGAATATCCTTTCAGCCCGGCAAAGCCTTTCCCCATGGTCAAGAGATCAGTCGGTCGGCGAAGTGAGCCAACCGGCGGTCCAGCCTTCCTTTCCGTCCTGCGTACGAACTCGGATCCATTTGTCGCTCGACTCAAGCACCTGCAGTTTGTCTCCGCCCTTGACTCCGAAGACCACCGAATAACCGGTGCCCGGACCGCTGCGCACATTGAGGGTCGCGGGGTTTACAGTGACGTAAGCCGACGTCCCCTGGGCAACGCCTGATGAGGAGGCAGGGGCGGCCGTGGCTGCAGGGGGAGGCGTGGGGGCGGGCCGGCTGGCCTTTCCGTCGGTGTAATGGTAGTACTTCTGAGGCGTCTTGGTCACAACGAAATTGACCGCCTCTTTGATGCATACCCGGAGGGCCTTTTCCGTCGGGGTGTTTTTCCATCCGGCAAGGCCGCCTGCCAGGGCCCCGGCGCTGCCGAACCCGCCCAAGAGCCCGCCCAGGTTCACGTCTGAGGCCTCGCCTTCAACGGTCGTGGCAGCGAGCACCCGGCTCGTCCGGGTGTCGATGATCCTCATGTCGATGGCCATGTGGGCCTTCCGGAACCCGCCCATGATACCGCCGAGGATTCCACCGCCGTATCCGCCGATGCCGCCTCCCGCGCCCGACGCGTTTCCCTCGAATTCGGTCACGGCGCCGACCACGAGGAGCTCTGCACCCTCGATCTGGCCGATGGGGGCGGCCGTTTCGCTCCGGACCCGCCCCGAGGCGCCGAGATCCTGCTCGGACAGGACGTCATTGAGGATAGCCCGCTCCAGTACAATGTAGCGGTTGGAGTTGAAAAGGGCCGTGGTCAACTGGTCTGCCATGCCATCGCCGATCCGCCCGGTCCACCACCCTTTTCCCGTCTTGTCTTTGAACTGGGCCACTGCGATGCGGGCCTTGGGACCATTGTAGTCCTCGGACTGGACCTCGGACATGGTGGGACCGCCCTGATCCGACGTAACCGTCGCCTTTGTTCCGGGTGTCACGCAACCCGTCGCGAGCAGCAGTCCCATGCATGCCGCCATTATCGGTCTTAACCCATTCCTCCCAATCATTTCAAAACCTCCTGTCATGATTTTTAATTTTCAAACGCCGGTTTGCCGAAGGCGCGCTGCCCCTCGGCCGCCCAAGTCAATTACGGTAATATTTCTGAGGCGTCTTCACAGATATGTTCTCTCAAAAATCCATGGTCTTGACAACATGGATTATCGGTTTGCCACACATAAACTTTAAGCGAGGGCACATGGGATCGCTTCCTCACTTGTGAAGGGACCGGCGACATTGACTTAAGGGGCAGCGCTCTCTATACTCGCAATCTTCAAAGGGAATCCCGGCCGCGGTCTGCACCCGGGTTCAATGCTGTGCGTCAAGAGGACGTCGTGAATCAGGAAGAGAAAAAGATCATGCGGCTTACCACGGCCGCCCACGGGCAGGTCCACCTTTTGGAAGGCGTGCTGCCGCCGTTGATTCCCTTGCTGATCCTTGAGTTCAACACCGACTACTTTCACATGGGGTTGGTGGTGACGGTCTTCTCGTACGCATTCGGTTTCGGGTCCTTGCCGGCGGGCATTCTGGCCGACCGCGTCGGGCCCGGTCGTCTGATCTCGGTTTATCTCTTCGGCGCCGGCGTCCTGGCGGTCATGGTCCTGGGGGTCCAGTCCCTCTGGACCTACGGCGTGATTATGGGATTGATCGGGATGTTCTGCAGTACCTATCACCCCGCATCCAACACGCTCATCTCCCTTGCCATCAAAGAAAAGGGCAAGGGCTTCGGGATACATGGCATTGCCGGAAGCCTGGGCGTGGCCGTGGTGCCGGTGCTCTCTGCCTGGATCGCCTGGGCCATGGGGTGGAGGGCCCCGCATGTGGTTTTCGGGGCACTGGGCATCCTGATTGGTTTCTATTCGCTGAGCGTTTCGGCGAGGCGCCCCGAGGCGAAGCCTAATCCCTCTGTGGGAGTCGAGCAAGAGAGCGAGGGGCCCATCTCCCTTTTGAATTTGGTTGTCTTCTTTCTTTCGGCAACGGCGCTCGGTCTCGCCTACAAGGGGATCATGACCTTTCTGCCCACCTACATGGGTCAGAAGGTCCAACTTGGGTTTCTGAATCTGGACAAGGTCGCGTTGGGGGGGACGGTGGCAACGGTGACGCTGCTTTCCGGGGCTTTGGGCCAATATGTGGCCGGCCGGCTCACTGACCGCTATCCTCCCGAGAAGGTCTATCTCGGCGCGGTGGCCCTGGGGACGATCTTTGTGTTCATGATGGCCGTGACCACCAACCTGGTCCTGGTTGTCTCGGCCATCCTTTACGCCTTTTTTTTCTTCTCCACCCAACCGACCCAGAACTACCTCCTTTCCCGTTATCTTCCCAAGCACCGACACGGGTTGGGCTACGGGATCCAATTTTTTGTCACCTTCGGGGTGGGATCCACGGCAGCGGCTGTTTCCGGATATCTGGCCGATCGTTTCGGGCTCGAGTCCGTCTTTTACGGCATGGGGATCTGCTTTCTCTTATCCTGCGGATTCGTGCTCTTTCTCGTTTACCGAACCCAATGGCGGTCCATCAAAGCGGGACCGTGAGACCGTCAAAGGCCACCGGTCACCGGCTTTCCCTAATGCTCACCTTCAGATAGAGGTCGCCGTGCCGCTCACCCACCTGTCTTCCCATGCCCGCGAGGCGGAGGCTTGTCCCTTCAACCACCCCAGGGGGTACATTGACTTTGAAAAGGCGTTTCTGCAATCCCCATGGGATGTTCACGAGCTTGACCGTGCCTGAGTGTGCCTCCCTGGGGGAAATGGTGAGGGTTCCATAGCGGTTAAGGTCCTCGGCTGACCCTAGCGCCTTGATGAGCTGGACGTGAGGGGTGCGCAGCCTTTCTGTCTTGCTGCGAAAGACGCCGGACAGCCCGGAGCCGGGAATTCGCAGGAAAAACGTCAGAGAGACCATCCCGAAGACAAACCCCCCGATGTGTGCCCACCAGGCGATGCCGGTCGTGTGCGCAGAGGTTCCGGCGGCGCTCAGGAACTGGAGAAGGAACCAGATGCCGAGGAAGACAAAAGCGGGGATTTCAATGAAATAGGGAAAAAAGAAGATGGGAATAAACGTCAGGATTTTGGCTCCCGGATAGAGAATGAAATACGCACCCATCACCCCTGCGATGGCACCGCTGGCCCCTATGGTTGGGGTTGAGGACTCCCAGTTAAGAATGAGGTGGGAAACCCCGGAGGCGACCCCGCAAAGGAAATAGAAGACAAGGTACCTGAAAGGCCCCAACCGATCTTCCACATTGTCCCCAAATATGTAGAGGGACCACATGTTTCCAAGGAGGTGCCAGAACCCGCCGTGGAGAAACATGAATGAAAGGAAAGCAAAGGCCTGTTGGCCAAAGCTGAAATGCTCGCTCAGCTGGGGGATCGAATACCTCGCAGGCACAAGCCCGTAGGTGACGATGAAGGCACCCAGCCTGTCGCCTTGGGCCAGCTCGATGAGGTAAACCAGGAGGTTCGCGGCGATGAGCAGCCAATTGATCACCGGATAGTTTCTGGATCGGATGGTGTCTCGCAGGGGAATCATGGTCGATAGGAATTCCCGGTGGTCTCGTCAGCCGAATGATTTGCGCGAAGGCCTTCCTGTCCCTTAACACGTGAGGGGGTAATTGTAAAATCTAACCCTGGGTTTCAAAGAAGCGGCCTCCTGGTTTTTGGTTCGGCTTTCCATAACCTCGCAGGGCCTTCCGGCCGTGGCGGATTTCCTTCATCTGGTTCATGATCGCTTCCCGCTTCAGGGAAATGAGCCTTTCGATCTCCTTGTCTGTCTCCTGGATGGCTTCAATGATCTGGATCGCCTGGGTGATCTCATCTGGTAGCGCGGGCACCTTGCGCGAAGCAGACATCCCTGTTGCCCGGTTCCCTTTGCGGTTGGCCGAAATGGCCTTTTGAATGGACGCTCTGAGTGACGCGTGGAGCATGAACGCATCCAGCCGGCCTGCCATGAGGGCGTCCCTTTGTTTTTCAGCCAGATCTTTCATTTGTCCGAACCAATCCAGCTCCAAGCGGAGCCTATTGCTATGTCCCAAGGGTGCCTCTCCTTTCAGGTCTTGTGGCAGGGGCTCTCAAAGCCTGCTTCAGTGATCCAGAGCAAAGCACGTGCCAAGAGACCCGGGCCACCGCCTCCAGCCCGGAAGAGGGTTTAAGAGAAGTCCGCCAGACGGCTAACGGTGTGCCGACCCATACCTGCGGTGAAGAGAGCGGCTTGACCATAAATGTCAAAAAAATGACGGATGAGGTCACAGCCGCGCGACCCAGGATTCCGGCACTGCTGGCGCCTGCGGGGGATTTACACGAAAAATCAGGGGGCTCGGGCGCTTGCCCAGGCCTTTGGTGGGTGGACCGGCGCGTGGCACGGCTTGTGCTTTAACCTTGTCTAGCTTGGATGCCGCTTCTCCGTCCTACCGGCGGGGTGGCACGAGGGAGACCAGCCACGCCTGGAACGTGGCCTCACCGGGGGAAGACCATGAAAGCGCGAAGCGTTATTCCGTTTTTGACTGCCGCTCTCCTGTGGGTTTCGTTGCCCCTGTCCTTGTCAGATGCAACGGGGGAGCAAAGGGGCCCGTTTCGGGGTGATAAGGGAGAGAAGCTCCACATCTGGTTGACCGAGGACTTTTACCGTGCCCTTCAATCCGAAAGCGATGCGGGAAACAAGGTCTACAGCAATCGGAGGTCTGAGGAATATCTGAGGCAGATCGCCGTCTCAGCCAAATTCATGGTGGAAACCAACCTGCGACTTCTGGAAATGCAGGAAAGGATTGTTGAGCTTCTGGAAAGGGCCCAAACCGCAGGGTCGCCCTGAGCCTCGAAAGACCCTGGACCAACTTGAGCTTTGCAGGGCATGTATCTGTCCATGAAGAAAAAGGCCAAACGTCTCACACAAGGCCTGGTCGGGATCTGGCTGGCTCTCTCGGTCGCGCCATGGCTTGCGTTCCCGGCCGAGGCGCGGGGGGAAAACAGACTCAAGGATCTCCACGTGGAAGACCAGGGAAACAGGACGAGAATGGCCTTTCTCATGGATCGCCGGCCTTCCCTGCTCATCAACGATGTGGTCCAGTCCGGCCGGGTGTCCATCCGCCTGCCGGATGCGTCCACGACCCCGCTTGAAGCAACGCGGATGTCCGCCTCCATGGGAAACGTCTCGTTCGTCGGGGTCGATGGCGCTTCAGGCGTGACCGTCTCGGTTCCGCTCGAAAACGGTTTCCAAAAGATGGTCGCCGGGTGGCTTGAAGAGAAGTCGCTCCTGGTGGTGGACCTTTTTCCACATAAAAACGGGTCGTTAATCCGGAGGCCGGCCGACGCCAAGGGAATGAGGCATCTCAAAGGCATCCGATCCGGGCCCCGCAAGGATTGCACGCGGGTGGTCCTTGATCTGGATGCGCGTCCCACATTCAAGGTTGATTGGAAGGACCCCGTGGTGATGGTGCTCAGCCTTTTCCAGACGGAGACGGCCTTCAAGGTGGAGCGCGTTGGGACCCTGAAACATTTGAAGGGCGCCTTGCTCACCCGGGGGGAAGACACCCTGAGCCTGAGTCTTCATTTTGAAAACGCGCCCCTGGCCTGGCGGGTCTTCTGGCTGGACGAGGGAAACCGTTTGGTCGTGGATCTCTTTGAAAGCACCCATGAAACACCGTTTGAGTCGGTTGCGCTCCCAAGCGGGCCCGGAAACGAAGGCATCGAAGAAACCGGACCCCCTTCGTCCATGCCCCCTTCGCCGGTTGCATCCCTTGGAGAGGCGCCGGCTCAGCCCCCCGATCGCCGGAGCGACCGTCGGCTCTCCCCGCAGACCCCCCAAAGGAAGCGCCCATCCCGAAACCGGTCAATCCCCCTGGTGAGCACCCATCAGGGGATCGCTTTGTCAGAATGCCCATATCGAGAGGGGAAAGACCGATGGCCGACCCTTCTGCGGCGGAGGGGCCGGCGTCCGTGACCCAGGCCCTGTCGCCGCAGGAAGGTCAGGAGGCGGCCTGCGGCCTTGTCGTCGGCGGCGTGGGCGGCCGGTTGTCCGACGGAGCGCTCATGGAGGGCCTTGAACCCGAAGAGGCCATGACCTACGGAAGGGTCCTCGAGGCCATGCATTTCAGGGACTTCAATAGAGGAATGGAGCTGGTCTCTCAATTTCTCAAAAAATTTCCAGACTCAATCCTTACGGAGTCAATGGTTTTCATGAGGGCGGACTTCCTGTTTCACCTCGTTGAGAGCGGTCGAACCGAAATGCTCAAAGAAATGGAGGGGCGTTACTTAGAGGCCATCGGGCAGTTCGAGAGATCCCCTCGAGTCCCGCAGGCCTATTTGAGGATGGCGCAGGGCGCGACCGCGGCAGGTCAGGATTTTCCGGCGCTGGGGTATCTCAACACGCTCCTGGCAAGATTCCCCGAACACCCCGTCAAAACGGAAGCGCTGCTGGAACGGGCAAAGGCCTATCTCCGCAACGGCTCACCTGAAAAGGGATTACAGGATTTCAAGGCAATTTTAAAGGAAACACCCCAATCCCCCTATTCTGATGAAGCCCGGTACGGCATTGCAGCCTACTTCTATCGACGGGGCATGTATGCGGAGACGCTCACCTGGCTGAAGGAAATCGAAAGGCTCCATCCGGCGTACTTGGAAAGACATCCGGAGTACCTCTCCATGAGGGGGCAAACGCATCTCTATGTCGGTGAACCCGCTCAGGCACGGGATTGGTTTTACAGGGCCTTGAACCTTGGGACACAGCCGGAAACGCCTGATCTGATCCTTGCGCACATCGGGGATGCCTACCTTCAAGACGGGCAGGAAAAAGAGGCGGAGGCCCTTTACAAACTCGTGGCCGAGACATTCAAGGGGACGGAAGGCGCCGCGATCGCCCAGTTGAGACTTGCGGATTTCCCTCAAAGTGACGAGCCGCTCAAGGATGTGGCTGAAAAAAATCAGGCAACCCCTGTCGGCGACCTGGCCGTTCTGAAAATGGCGGAAGTTTATTACCGGAGAGGGGAAAACGCTGAAACCATGGAAGCGTTAAGGGACCTTGTGAGCGGACCCTACGAAAACCAGGTCCAGCGGGCCGCGCTGGACCTGTTCCTGGACTCGGCAGAAAAGCTAATGAATCAGCTGTATGAGGCGAAGCAATGGGACCCATTGATCGAGTTTTTCAGGAAAAATGAAAAGATTTTGTACGGGAAGATCAGACCGGAAAGCCAGTTCCTGCTTTCCCAAGCGCTTTCGAGGCTCAGACGGTATGATGCCGCCATTTCCTCCCTCAACCAGATGGCCCCGGAGGATTTGGGCCCCGACCTTCGTTACCGTTATTTCCTGGAGCTGGCAAACGCCTGCCGCATGACGGGCGATCCAGATGGAGCCAAGGACGCCCTTGAAAAGGGGATCAAAGGCCAGATCCCGCCGGAGGGCAGACAGCGGTTGGAGAAGTCCCTGGCCGATGTGCTGAGGCAAACGGGAAACGACGGGGCCGCATACGGCGTTTACGAAAGGCTGATCCGGACGGGCTCCGCTCTGCCCGAAAGGGAAGTCGCCCAGGCGCTTCTTTCCATGGGCGAGATCCAGAATGGGGAGGGGCGCTACGCGAAGGGGCGAGAGTGGTTGGAGAAGGCAGCAGGCCTGACGGAGGCCAACCCCGCGTACGCGGACCTCCATGCAGGTGTCCTTGCGGCCAAAGGCGAAGGGTACAGTGGCGAGGGTCGGCCAAAGGAGGCGGTCGGGTTCTACGACAAAGCGCTCAAAGCCGGATACGGACCGGAGAGGCCCGGATACTGGAGGATCAAATTCAAAATGGCCGAAGCCCATCTGGCCCTGGGCGAAAGGACGCCGGCCAGGCAGATCTTCAGAGAAATCCAGGAAGAGGGGGAGGCGGACCTCCAGTCGAGGGTGCAGCTCAGGTTGGGCGCCATGGATCTGGAGGATCAGTTGATGAGATTGTCCGTGTGGGCCAAACCTTCAGGAACAGACCATGCGAAGCAATAGCATACTCTGGTCCGGTGCGGAAGGCGCCCTCACCCAGCCCCTCTGGGATCAATTGCGCCGAATGGGTTTCAAGGTCCTGCTTCAAGACGGCCTGTCCGACTCACTTGAAAAGATCGCCACCCTATCCCCCGCCCTGTGGGTGAAGGCGATCCAAGGGGAGGGAAACGGATGCTTCACCCTGGTTCGTTCGGTCAAGGCCGGTCTTCCGGAGCTGCCGGTGGTGATCATTGACCAGAAACCGTCCATCGAACAGGGTGTCACGGCCATCAAGTCGGGGGCATCCGATTACTTGCCTGCAGACGTCTCACCGGACCACTTCGTGGCGGTCATCGAGCGGTCGCTGACTTATTCTGTGGCCAACAAGGGAAAAGGCCGTCTTCGCCCCGATCGGCCGCCTTCGGCCCATCAGGTGATCGCGGCGGACGGTCGCATGGCCCAGATCCTGAAATTGGCCCGCAAGATCGCACCCAAACGGACGACGGTCCTGGTTCAAGGCGACAGCGGGACAGGCAAGGAGGTCCTGGCCAGGTACATACACCAGGAAAGCGATCGCCGAGATGGGCCTTTTGTGGCCGTCAACTGCGCAGCGCTGCCCGAGACGCTTCTCGAAAGCGAATTGTTCGGGCATGAGAAGGGGGCCTTCACCGGCGCGGTCTCTCAAAAGAAGGGCAAGTTCGAGCTGGCCCACGGCGGAACCCTCCTGCTGGACGAAATCAGCGAAATGGAGATCTCTTTGCAGGCCAAGCTGCTGCGCGTCCTTCAGGAGCGCGAGATTGACCGGGTGGGGGGGCAGTCACCCATGGCGGTGGACGTAAGGGTGATCGCAACGACCAATCGGGATCTGGAGGCGGAGATCAAGGCTGGGAGGTTCAGACTGGACCTCTACTACCGACTCAATGTGATGCCTCTCCATCTGCCCCCCCTTCGAGAACGAAGAGAGGACGTCGTCCCCCTGGCCCAATTCTTTCTGGAAAAGCATGCCGCGCTCAACCATGAGCCCGTCAAGATCCTTTCACCGGAACTTGAGCGGACCCTGAAGGAAAGGCACTGGCCCGGCAATGTGAGGGAACTGGAAAACCTCATGGAGCGCGCGGTCCTGCTGACGGAAGGCGAGGTGATCCATGAAGGGGACCTGAAGGTCACGGCCGGTCCGGCAGGGGGAACGCAGGATCCGGCTGGGTCCGACCTCAAAGTGGTCCCGCTCCGGGAGATGGAAAAGCAGTTGATTTTCCGGGCCCTCAAGGATCACCAGGGGAATAGAACCCACGCGGCCGAGATCCTTGGCATCAGCGTCCGCACCCTCAGAAACAAGCTCAACGAATATCGAAATGACCCGGAAGGCGTGCCGATCACGGAGACCGGAGGATAGTCCGGAACGGGTCGTCAATTTATTGACGAATCCGTGACACTGTCTGTTCCGAGCCCCTCCGGTTCCATTTCTGCGTCCCACGGGGTCGACATTTTCCAGAGGTGCATGTGGGATCAAAGGCCATTGAAAAGCATTTACTGACCACGGGTGACTGGTCACGTCCTCATTGGTACTTGTCTTGCATGTGGTTTCAGGGCACGGGAGGTCAGCCATGGACATCATGAACCACCACCTGATGGGAAAAACGGTCGGGCTACTGTCTCATGCTTTGGGCCTGCGGGCAAAAAACCACAGTTTGGTTTCGAGCAACCTTTCAAATATCGACACCCCGGGCTACAGGCCCCAAGGCGTCAACTTTGAAGAGGAGCTCAAGAAGGCCGTCGGGCAGGGGCCTCTCCCTTTGAATCGGACGCAGGAGAACCATTTACCTGCCTCCCCCGCTTCGTCGCCGACCGGGGAAGCGCCCATTTCTCTCGAGTCTCTGGAGGATGGGCCACCCGGTGAGCTGGACATTGACACCGAGATGTCCAAGATGGTCAGAAACAACTTGCTCTATGAGGCGACCGCCAAAATGCTTTCAAAGAAGTTTGAAGCGCTCAGGATGGTGGTGGACGAGAAGAGGAGGTAAGACATGGATCTCATCAATGCCATTGACATCGCTGCCAGCGGGATGAAGGCCCAACGTGCCAGGATAAACGTCATTTCATCCAACCTGGCCAACGCCAACACCACTCGGACCGAAGACGGGTCTCCTTACCGGAGGAAGACGGTCATTTTTCAGACCGATACCGTGAATCGCTCCTTTGAGGATGAGCTCAAAGACTGGTTGAGCGGTGAAGCGTCCGTCTATGGGGTGCAGGTGACCGACATCGTCCCGGTGGGCGGGGAATTCAAGAAGATCTACGACCCCGCGCACCCTGACGCGGACCCACAAGGGTTTGTCTACCTCCCCAACGTGAATCTGGTTCAAGAAATGGTGCAAATGCTCAATGCAAACCGGGGCTACGAGGCCAACGCGGCGGCCATCCGGACCTCGAAAGAAATGGCCTTGAGGGCCCTGGAGATGTGGCGATAGGGGACCATCCCGGGTCCCGCGTTGGCAGGGCTGGCGGATTTGGACCTCAATAGAAAGGAAGTCAGGGGATGAACAGCATCAGACCGATCAATGGGGCCGTTTCACAGGCGCAAACACCCGGCGCCAAAAAGACCGACAAAGGGGATTTCATGGAGATCATGAAAGGTCTCACAAGAGAAGTGGACGAACAGCTGAAGACGGCGGACCAGAAGGTTCAGCAGTTCGCAATGGGGGAGAGTCAGGACCTGCACGAGGTCGTCGTGGCCTCTGAAAAGGCCGACATCTCCCTGAGATTCCTGCTCCAAGTGCGAAACAAATTGCTCGAAGCGTATCAGGAAATGATGCGTGTTCAGATGTGATGTGCGGTGAAACGGATTTCGGATAAAGGGATGGGCCCATGGCTACCGACGAGACGAACATGACACAGCAAATGATCCAAATGTTACGAGCCATTCCACCTGCCAAAAAGGTCACTTTCGCCCTGATCCTCTGTGCGTTGGTGGGGGGGTTCATGGCGCTGGCATGGTGGGCCAATCGGCCCGACTATCAGGTGCTTTTTTCAAATCTGAGCACGGTCGACGCAGGCCGCATCATGGAGCGGCTCAAAGAAAAGCAGATCCCGTTCCAGCTGAGGGAAGGCGGGGGGGTCGTCATGGTCCCCGAGCAGAACGTCTATGAGCTTCGGCTGGAACTGGCAAGCGAGGGGTTGCCCCAGGGAAGAAACGTCGGGTTCGAAGTCTTCGACGATATGCCCTTCGGCACCACGGAGTTTGTCCAGCGATTGAAGCACCAACAGGCCCTTCAGGGTGAGCTCGCCAGGACCATCATGGACTTCGATGCCGTGGCGCAGGCAAGGGTCCACATCGTCACGACCAACGAGTCCCTCTTTGTGGAACCGGAAAGCAGGGCCACCGCGTCGGTGGTGTTGCGTCTAAACCAGGGCAGGGCGCTGGACCGGCGCCAGCTCCAGGGCATCATCAACCTGGTGGCCTGTGCCGTGGAAGGTCTGAAACCGGAAAACGTCACCGTGGTGGACATGGAGGGCGGGTTGCTTTCCAAGGCGGGAGAGGGGGACGGCCTGGGCGACGTTTCCGGGAATCAGTTCGAATACAGGCGCAAGGTCGAACAGGCCTTGGAACAGCAGATCCGAAACATGCTGGAACCGGTCATTGGCGCAAACAAAGTGGTCGCCAAGGTTTCGGCGGAGCTTGATTTCAAACAGGTGAATATCTCTGAAGAACGCTTCGATCCCGACAGCACCGTGATCCGCAGCGAGCAGCGACAAAAGGAAACCGCGAAAGGCATGGGTGGGCTTCCGTCAGGCTCACCGGACCTCAAGTATGACATCTATCAGCCAGGCGGCGGAGACGTCACGGCCAGCGGAAAGTCGGTTTCGAAGGAAAACGAAGTCATTAACTACGAGATCAACCGGATCAACAAGCAGACCGTCAGCTCCATCGGTAATATCGTCCGTCTCTCAGCGGCAGTGGTGATCGACGGGCCCTATGTGAGCGAAAAGGGCGAAGACGGAAATGAGGTCTCCAAGTTTGCCCCGCGAAGCAGAAGAGAAATGAAGGGATTCGAAGATATCGTCAAACGCGCCATCGGGTTCGACGATGTGAGGGGAGACCAGGTCGCGGTTTCCAACATCCCTTTTGCGATTCATCAGGGAGAAAAGGTCAGAGCAGAAGATCGCTCGGTCTGGCTGGACTACGCGAAGAAGTCCACAAAGCCCTTGTTCAATGTCTTCCTGGCTGGTTTGCTCCTCTTCTTCGTGATCAGGCCGCTGCGCAACTGGCTCAAACAGGCCGGCGAATATCTGGGGCCCAAGGCGCTGCCGGCCGGGGCGGAAATCCCGCAGTTGGAGGCAGGAAGTGGGAAATTGTCAGGGGACCTGATTTCAAAAAACCAGGTGCTGGATATCAGCAGGACGGAGCCTGAAAAGATTGCCGGGGTGATTCGGAGCTGGATTAGGGAAGGGAGCTGAATTGGATAACTTTGATCGCATGAACGGTTCGAAGAAAGCCGCCCTCTTTTTGATGGTCATGGGAGAAGAGCTCACCTCCAACGTGTTCAAGCATCTTGACGAAGCCGAGATCAAGACCATTGGGGAGGAGATGACCCAGATCAAGAAGGTGGATCCCAAGGCCATTTCGTCCCTTCTCGACGAGTTCATGCAGACGCTGCGGGGGAAAGGATTCCTGGGACTTCGGGGGAGACGTTTTTCGAAAAAACAGTGTCCAAGGCCTTTAACCCCAAGAAGGCCAACACCCTCATGGAAGACCTTGACATCGGGAAGAAGTCCGCCAACTTCCGAAAGCTGAAGACCCTCCGACCCGAAGTCCTGGTCAATTTCATCTCCAACGAGCACCCCCAGACCATCGCCCTGATCCTCTCGAACCTGGGCTTTCAAGTTGCGGCCGACACCCTCAAGTTGCTCCCCGAGAACATTCAGGGGGAGGTGGTCGTGAGGATCGCAAAGATGGACGGTGTGCCGGACGACATCCTTTCAGAAATCCAAAACGTGCTGGAAGAGCAGGTCAGCAACGTGGGAAAGACCGGTGCACAGAAGCTCGGGGGAATCCAGGCGGCCGCGGAGATCCTGAACCAGGTGGACCAGAAGACGGAGCGGTCCATTTTGGAGAAGATCGAGGAGGAGCAAGGGGAGCTTGCCGACGAAATCAGGCAGTCCATGTTTGTGTTCGAGGATCTCATCAATCTGGATGACCGGTCCATCAGGGCATTGCTCAAGGAGGTGAGCAATGATGAGCTTCTGGTGGCCCTCAAGACGGCCTCCGAGAACTTGGGCAACAAGATTTTTGGAAACTTGAGCCAAAGGGCAGCCGAGATGCTTAGAGAGGACATGGAGGTTATGGGTCCGGTGAAGGTGAAGGACGTGGAGCAGGCACAGCAGAACATCATCAAGACCGCCAGGCGGCTCGAAGAAGAGGGCAAGATTGTTCTTGGCGGAAAAGGCGGCGAGGACGTGATTGTCTAATCTCATCAAGCGAGAGGTCCACCCGCACGTCAAAGTCCACTCCTTTGATGTGGAAGAAGTCCGGCAACTTGGGCCATGGTTGGGTGGCGGCGGGCCGGGCGTTCCAGCGGGTTCTGCTGTTTCCGCCACCCGGCGCCCGGCACCGGGGCCGACCGCAGAAAGCGTCCAGGACAGGCTCGCCCGTCTTGAAAGGGAGGCCTATGAGAAGGGCTTTGAGCAGGGCCAGAAAGACGGTCTGAGCCTGGGAGAAAAGAGGGTTCAAGAGACCCTGGGCCAGATGGAAAAACTGCTTCACGCCATGACCGGACTCAAGAAACAGGTCTATGACGAGGCGGAGGCGGAGCTGTTGCGGCTCAGTCTGGAGATCGCCCGTCAAATCATCAGACGTGAGGTCACTACCGACCCGTCGGTCGTGACCAGGGCCATTCGCGCGGCCTTCGAATATCTGGGCGATCAAAATCAGGTCAAGGTTTCCGTCAACCCGGAGGACATGAAAGAGGTTCAGCGGATGCTTCCCGATTTGGCCCAACTTCAAAGGCTGGAGAGGTTCGAGCTGGTGGAAGACCGCACCGTGGCACGTGGGGGGTGCACCCTTGAAACGGGGTTCGGGCGGATCAACGGGACCATCGAAGAGCAGTTGGCCATGCTGGGAGAAGCGCTGGAACGGTGCTTGGGGAAGCAATAAAGGCAGGTGCAAGGTTCAGGGTCCAAGGTGCAAGGGGCCGGCGGAAGACGGGCTGTGCCAGTTCGTGCAGGGGTCGTGAAGGGGGCAGGAGATGATATCCCTGAATAAATACATCGAAAGGGTTCGCACCACCCCTTGCATCAGCCAGGATGGCAAGGTCACAAAGGTCATCGGCACCATTATCGAGGCGGATGGCCCACGGATGCCGGTAGGGGGGGTATGCCGCATCGTCCCACGAAACGGGATCGGACCGATCCCTGCGGAGGTGGTGGGCTTTCGAGAGCAGGCCCTGCTCCTCATGCCGCTTTGCCAATACGGCGGCATCGAGCCCGGCAGCCGGGTCGTAGGTATCCGGTACAGCGGGGCCGTCGATGTGGGGGAGGCGATGTTGGGGCGTGTCCTTGACGGCATGGGAAAACCCATTGACGACGGACCGCCCATCGCCGTATCGAAGACCATGCCCCTCTATGCTGCACCGCTCAACCCATTGGATCGGCCGGTGATCGAGGATGCCGTTGGACGTGGGTGTCCGCACCATCAACTGTCTTATCACGTTGGGCAAAGGGCAGCGGGCGGCCATTATGGCCGGTTCGGGGGTGGGCAAGAGCGTGCTCCTCGGCATGATGGCCCGTTTCACCAAGGCCGACGTGAACGTCATCGCGCTCATCGGAGAGCGGGGACGCGAAGTCAAAGAATTCATAGAAAGGGATCTCGGCAAGGAAGGGTTGAGACGTTCGGTGGTCGTGGTGGCGACGGCAGACACCTCCCCGCTGGTGAGAATGCGGGGGGCCTATGTGGCATCGGCCATCGCCGAGTTCTTCAGAGAAGCGGGCAAAGATGTCTTGCTGATGATGGACTCGGTCACGCGTTTTGCCATGGCTTCAAGGGAAGTGGGGCTCGCCTCAGGTGAACCGCCCACGAGCAAGGCCTACCCCCCGAGCACCTTCGCCCATTTGCCGAGGCTTCTGGAACGGGCGGGAACCCATGACACGGGGGGATCCATCACCGGCCTCTACACGGTGCTCGTGGAAGGCGACGACATGAACGAGCCCATCGCCGACGCGGTTCGGTCCATTGTCGACGGGCACATCGTCCTCGAGCGCCGTCTGGCCAGCAGGGGGCATTATCCGGCCGTCGACGTGTTGACCAGCGTCAGCAGGCTCATGAAGGATCTCGTGAAGAAAGAACAGATGGAGCTCAACCATCTGCTCCGAAGCACGCTTTCGGACTACACGAGGATCGAAGACCTGGTGAACCTGGGGGCTTACGAGCGCGGGAACAATCGCAACGGGGACTTTGCCGTTGACATGATCGATCAGATCAATCGTTTTCTGAGGCAAGACCTGCAGACCAAAGTGACCATGGAAGCGGGTTTTCAGGAGCTCGCCCGCCTGTTTTCGAAGAAGAAGGGCTCTTAGACCCTTTGTGTGTAGCTTATCTGCAGTTTTCGTAGGCTTTAAGAAGCGAACCGCAGAATATCGAATGCAGAATGTCCAATGTAGAAGTGAAGATTCCCGGGAACCGACTTCGTGATTCGATATTGCTTGTTCGATATTCATCATTCGAATAGCAATTTGGGTGCGGCCGTAGGCCTGCATTAGGAATGTCTGCCTAGGCAACGAACCGTTAGAGGGCAGCAATGGTCCGTGACAATGAATGATTGAGGGGCCCTGAGATGGCGTTCAAGTTCCGATATGAGTCCCTCCTTGTTTATCGCAACCACCTTAAGGAAAAGGCGGAAACGGATCTCGCCCGGGCGATACGGGCTTTGAGGGTTTCCGAGCATGCCCTTGCGGATCTTGTTCAGGATCGACGGCGCTCGGCCGCTGAGCTGGAGGCGGACCTCGGCCGCGCCCTGGACGCGGCTTCGATGAGAAGCCACGTCGACTACCTCTCCCACATGGAGGACAAGGTCCGGGCCCAGGCCGCCAACGTCGCCAAGCAGGGAACAGCGGTTCAACAGGAGCGAAAGCAACTCCTCCTGAGGACCAAAGAATACAAGATCATGGAGAACCTCAAGGAAAAGGATCGTGCCAAATGGATGCTGGAGCAAGAACGGAAGGAACGAAACCGATTGAACGAGATCGCCGTGCTGAGGCACCGGGGCGCTCAACCGTGAGCCGCCGCTTGAAGATTCCTCTGATTGGGGCGTCGATCCTTTGTGCCGCCCTTCTGGTGGGGAAGATCTGCCTCAACGGGGCGATTCTCAAATCTCTATCCTCAAGTCTCCCCGGGGTGCACACGGCTATGGCGGAGGAAAAAAGGACCCCGGCATCCCTTGAAATCGGGCTCAGTGAGCAGTTGAAGCGCAAAGAGGAACAGCTCAAGGCAAAGGAAGCGCTCCTCAAAAGCAAGGAGGCCGAGCTCATGCCGCTCAAAGACGAGGTGGAGGCAAAGCTTGGCGAATTGAGCGAGCTCCAGACGAGACTCACGGCTCTCGCCAAGGAGCTGGCTGAAAAGGAGAAATCCTTGAGGGACGAGAAGATGGCCCACCTGGTTGCCCTCTACGGCGCCATGGACCCCGCAAAGGCTGCCGCTATCATGGACAAATTGAAGACAGAGACCGTCGTGTTGATTCTGCGGCACATGAAGGGGAAGTCGGCGGGCGAGATCGTCGGGATGATGGCCCCTGAAAAGGGGGCACTGATCAGCGAGGAGCTGAGCGGGTTGAATTGAGCCGAATATCGAATAATGAACAGGAAATTTCGAATGATGAAGTTTCATGATTTTATTGCTTCGCTGTTTTGGTTCCGGTCATAAATCATCATCGTGGTCAAATCTCTTACCTTCCTTCGGCATTCCTTGTTCGATATTTAGATATCCTGATTCCCATCCGTACTGCCGGCATCCCTGCCTCGGTGTGGCTCAGGTATTCATGCCGACATTCCACCGTTGACCTTCACCTCTTCGGGTCAGGCGCTTTAGCCCGCCCAAAACTGCCGCGCCCTCCCAGGGTATCGACCGGCAGTTTTTGCCTGTTTTCAGGGCCATCTGGAAAAAGCTGCCCCGCAAAAGGGGTTTTGTTTTGCCGTGATGTGCCTTGCCGATTGTATCCTATTGTATTTTTTAGATAAAATTTGATGATCCCCTGTGGCACAGGGGTTGCTTTAAGCAGGGTCTCAAGGATTAACGCCATACAGGGACCCCGAAAGACCTATGACATCCTTTCATTTCGCAGCGAATCTTCCTTCCGCCAGCGGCGCCACTGGGACAGCCGCGTCGCTTTTCGGAGGGCAAAAAGAGTCCGGTCAGGGGATCTTTGACACCGTTTTGAAAAACTGCATGGGCACGGCGGAAAACCAAACGTCAGGCAAGGTCGGGCTGAATCTCTTCAAGAGCGTTGTCCCAGCAGAGGGTTCAGGTTCGACGAACACGCTTCTTGGTCCGGCGCTTTCGATCAAGGGATTTGTGGAACGCCTCGAATCGCTAGCCCCCGCCCTCGGCATACTGAGGATCGCCCCCGATGCCGTGCCCACCCTCCAGGCCATGCTGCAATCTCTTGGCATCCCTTCAAAGGAGGCATCGGGCCTCATCCAAGCGGCTTCTGATTCCCAGGGATTTGTCCGGTTGGATCGTTTGTTGGTCCGTATGAAAGAGAAGGCCGCTGAAACCGGAGCGGAATCCCTGACGATCCCGCTTCATCAGGTGCCCGTGGTCGCTCAAATGTTGTCAGCCATGGGGATGGAATCGGCCCAGGTGAAGGACTTGATCGAGAAGGCGACCAATGGGGAAGGCGGCCTCGATTCACAAGTCCTTCTCAGGGCGGTCAAGGCGCATCTGGCAAAGGCCGGGGAGACCCCTCAGGTTGAAAACGCAGCGGCCTCCTTTTCCCGCGCCTTGGGCTTGCTCTGCACCACCACGGAGACCGGGCTCCTGGCCAAGGAACCCCAACTGATCGCCCTTGTAAAAAACATGGCCGAGGGCCCATCCACGGGGCAGCAAGAGAGAATCAAACAGGAGATCGGCGCCCTGCTCCAAGAAAAGGGCATCCCCCCCGAAGAGGTGAAAGCGTTTTTGGAAAACCTCACCGTCGCGCAAGCGAAGGATCTTCTGAAAGTCTCGCAGGGCGCCTGGGCAAACGGCACGACCCCGGAGAGCTCCGCCCAATTTGAGTCAAGTGAGGGTAGAGTCTGAAAAGCAGCCTGCGCCAACGGTGGATCCTCAGAAGATCATGGATATCCTTTCCAAAGACAACGCCGACCAGAAAGACCCGGCAGCCAAGAAGGCCGCCGCCTCTTCTTACTCGGACGCAAAGCCTGCGGGAGGGATCGGGGCGGAAACCGAATCGAGCGCGACGACCGCCAAGAAATCAGACCAGAATTCCCTTTCCGTCGGAAACGCATCCGTGTTGGAGAAACCGGCGCCGCTAAACGGCGAAACACTCACCGCTGCGGCGAAGCCCGTCACGGTCGGCATCTCCGGCGAGGTCCCATCCGCCGCGGGTTTAAAGCCGACGCCACCTCCGCCTGTCGAGTCCGGCCTCCGCGCCCCCGTTGTGCTTCCTGAACCACTGCCGAAGATCCTCGACCGGATGGTCTGGATGGTACAAGGGGGGATTCAGAGGACGACCGTGGAGCTCTCGCCCCCTGAATTGGGCAAAATCCAGCTGAGTCTGGTCATTGAAAACGGGCAGATCCGCGGGGTGCTCGGGACGGAAAGTCTTGGGGTCAAAGAGCTCGTCGATGCCAACCTGAACCAGCTCAGCAGCCAGCTCGAGTCCCTTGGCTTTTCTGTCCAGAGCTTCCAGGTCATGGTTGGCCTTGACCAACACCACCGGCCTGACCAAGGGGCCGCGTGGCAATGGGAATCACAGTCCGCCGGGACAGACCACCTGCAAGAGGAAGCGAGCGAGGGAACGGAGACGACGGGGGGGGGCTACGCTGTCTATTCAGGCGATGGCCACATCAGTGTGAGGGTTTAACCGCTCAGGAGGTTTGCGATGCTCGATCAAATAACGGGTTTGGGGTGGGTGGAGGATACGACCTCAACGAAAAAGACCGAAGCCCTGCAGGGGCAGGAGACCTTTCTCAAGATGTTCATGGCACAGATGAAGTACCAGGACCCGCTAAGCCCCATGGAGAGCTCCGAATTCACGGCCCAGCTCGCCCAATTCAGCAGCCTGGAGCAACTCTTTGCCGTGAACCAGAATCTTGAGTCCATCAAGGCCACCCAGAGCGAGGCGGACCGCTTCGATTCGCTCCTCTTCATCGGGAAAGAGATCACCGCGGAGGGCAACAGCCTTTTGCTCGAGGCGGGGGAAACCGCCACAGGCGCTTTTCAGGTGGCCGGGAGCGGGGAGTGTACCGTCATGATCCTGGATGCGCGAGGAAACCTCATCAGGCAAATCCCTCAGGGGTACACGGACGCGAGCGAGCACCGCTTCGAGTGGGACGGCCTGGATGCGGCGGGGAATCCGCGGGCCCCGGGCATCTACAGGTTCAAGGTCCTGGCACTGGGGGAGCAGGGGCAGCCCTTGTCCGTCGAGACCCTGATTGCGGGTCAAGTGGACAGGGTGGCACTGGAAGGCACATCTCCGGTGCTTTACGTGGGGGGGATCCCTGTCGCCTTGTCCCAGGTCAAAGATATCCGCTCGCCTGAGTCCGGTTCGATCGAGACGGATCAGACCGTGGGGGAGGACGTCACGATCGAACCGACCACTTAACAGGACGTCAGCGATTCAACGATAAACATTTATTAGCAGGGGAGGACGCACCATGGCACTTTCAAGCGCACTGTTTTCAGGGATCAGCGGGCTCAGCAACCTGGGCAACGCCATGCAGATCATCGGCGACAACATCGCAAACGTCAACACCGTGGGGTTCAAGGGCAGCACCTTCACCTTCCAGGACCTCCTGAGCCAGTCCATTTTCACGAGCTCCGGAAGCTCTCAGGTGGGTCGCGGGACGGCCCTGGGCGATGTCTACGCCACTTTTGAGCAAGGCTCCTTTGAGTCAACCGGAAACACCACGGATCTCGCCATCGGGGGGGATGGCTTCTTTGTCTTGCGGGAGGATTCCAACGACGCCCTTTCCTACACCCGGGCCGGCAATTTCCGCTTCAACAAGGACGGCTACCTCGTCAATCCGGAAGGATACATCGTCCAAGGGTGGGCCCTGGATGAAAATGGCGAGGACATCGGATCCATCACGGACATCGTGCTCGACTCGTTCACATCGCCCCCTGAAGCGAGCAGCCGGATTACCTTGGCGGCAAACCTCGACTCAGACGCGGTGACCCGCTCAGCGGACCTCTCGGCCGACTGGGACGGCTCGGCCGCGGTCCCCATGCCGGATAGCTCCTATGAATACCAGTCCACCATCAAGGTGTACGACTCGCTCGGGTCCACCCACGATCTCACCATTTACTTCGACAAGGTCGCGGGCTCCCAGTGGGAATTCGTCGTGGCGTGCAACCCCCAGGAAGATGCAAGGGCCGGGGCGATCGATGCGGCGACAGGCCTCCCCTTGGGCGGAGCCGGGCTCCTTGGCCGGGGCGTCATCGATTTCAGCGCCACCTCGGGGACCATCTCAGACATCACTTTTGACACATTCGTTGGTGCGGACTTCGCCAACTCGGCCGCAGCAGCTAACTGGGTGACGCAGGATGTGGCAACGGACCTGTCCAACGACGGCTTCTTCACCTTTGCCCCCGAGTTCATCACCGGCGTTCCCATGAGCGTCCGGTTGGACTTTGGGTCGCACAACGACGGGACCGCGTGGGTGAACGATGCGCTTACCACCACCCAGTTCTCAAGCGCCTCCACCACCGTGTTCCAGTCGGCCAACGGCTACGGGGCAGGTGACCTTCAAGGCGTGGACGTGGATGTGGACGGCAGCATCACCGGCATTTACTCCAACGGACAGGTCCTCCCGCTCTACCGGGCGGCCCTTGCCAAGTTCCAGAACGAGCAGGGTCTCCACAAGACGGGCGGGGGCCTCTACAGGGAAACCAGGGAGAGCGGGGATGCGATCACCGGTAAGCCCGGGACCACCGGGCTCGGGAACATCGCCCCCAACTCACTCGAGGCGTCCAATGTGGACATGGCCACCGAGTTCGTGAAAATGATCACCACCCAGAGAGGGTTTCAGGCCAATTCAAAGGTCATCACGGTGACCGATCAGATGCTCCAGGAGCTCATCAATCTGAAACGATAACCTGACCACATGGGCGGGCCCTGCCGGGGCCACTCGATGTCTTTGAGGGGCCCCGGCACCGTCCGGTCACAGATGTCAGGAAATTGACGACCCCGCCACGAATGGGTGATGCGTCCGGGTCTGATCCGCCACCCAGCCCTGTCACATTCATTTATCTCATTAAAATTTATAGCAAAATCAAAATCCATTGGATTCCGCTTCAATAAGCGGTCGCTGGCACGCTGGTTGCTTTCATAAAGGGCACGATCCAATAGAAGGAGAGCTTGGACGGCATGGATGTCGCAACCGTAGTTGGAATATTCACCTCGTTTGCCCTCATGATCAGCGCCATTGCCATGGGGGGGGGCATGCTCCTTTTCGTCGACGTCCCTTCCATGTTGATCGTGGGGGGCGGCACGCTGGGTGCCGCCATGATCAACTATCCCCTGCCGGATATCCTGAAGGTCATCAAAGTGGTCCGCAACGCCTTTTTCCACAAGCGGGTGACCTCTTCGGAAGTCATCGCCAACTTCGTGAGCTTGGCGGGCATCGCGAGAAGGGAAGGGATCTTGGCCCTCGAGGCCAACACCAACGAGATGAAAGACGAATTCATGAAGAAAGGGATGATGCTTTCGGTGGACGGTTTGGAGCCGAGCGCCATCAAGGACATCCTCGACACCGAAATCATCGCCATTCAAGAGCGTCACAAGCTGGGTGCGGAGATCTTCAGCTCACTCGGCGCCTTTGCGCCGGCACTGGGGATGATCGGTACCCTGATCGGGCTCGTTCAGATGCTGAAGACCATGGATGACCCGAGCACCATCGGTCCTGCCATGGCCGTGGCGCTTCTGACAACCTTTTACGGTGCGGTTTTGGCCAACATCCTTTTCCTCCCCATCGCGGGAAAGCTGAAGAACCGGAGCGGGGAAGAAGTACTCGTCAAGGAACTGATCACTGAAGGCATCATATCCATCGCGAAGGGAGAAAACCCTCGCGTGATCGAACAGAAGCTCAACGCCTACCTTCCGCCCCAAATGAGAGCGGTGGCAGTGAAGTAGCGATTTGTTTTGAATTGGGGATGTGTTGAGCGGTCGGTGGTCACATGTCAACGTGAGGTGCTGAAATGGCGGAAGAAAAAGAAATAGAATCCAAAGAGGAAAACAAGGCCGAACCAAAAGGGAAAAAGTCGATGATCAAACCGATTCTGATCATCGTGACGGTTGTCGTCTTGCTTGGGGGAGGTTTCTTCGCGTGGAAAACCGGCGTCCTGGCAAAGTTGACTGGAACCCCGGAGGGTAAGACCAAAACGGCTGAACCCCAGAAGGGCCAAGAGATGGGACCGGTCTACAACATGGAGACCTTCCTCGTCAACCTGAACGAGCCCCAGGGGAAGCGGTACTTGAAGGCAACGATGACCCTCGAGCTTGACACGGAAAAGGTTCAGCCGGAGCTCGAAAAAAGACTTCCCCAGATCAGAGACGCCGTCCTGGCCATGCTGAGCAGCAAGACCTACACCGACATCAACGACTTGACCGGGAAATACCAGCTGCGGGCGGAGATCCTTTCCATGATCAACAGCTATCTGAAAACAGGGAAAATCGCCAACGTCTATTTCACTGATTTCATCGTGCAATAGCGATTCGTCAACCGCAATGCCCGAAGGAAGCCATCGTTGAATCAGATTCTGTCACAGGACGAGGTAGATGCCCTTTTGAAGGGCCTCGAGACCGGTGAAGTCGAGAGCGATCGAGAACCGGCTGAAAAAGAGGGGGATTACCAGGCCTGCGACTGGAACGCGCAAGGCCGGAATCTCAGGGGCAATCTGCCGCTTTTCGGCCTGGTGAACACCCGCATTGCCCAGGCCCTGAGGGGAACGCTTTCAGGGTCGCTGAGAAAGCGGGTGGGAGTGGACCCAGGCCAGCTCGAGATTATCAAGTTTGAGGAATTCCAGAGATCGCTGCCCGTGCCCACGAGCCTCCACCTGTTCAAGATGACGCCGTTACGGGGCATGGGTCTCATGGTCATAGAGAGTCGTCTCGTATTCAATCTGGTGGAGGCCTACTTCGGCGGGAGCGGGGTGGGGTCCACAAAGGTCGAAGGCCGTGATTTCACAACCATCGAGAAGCGCATCATCGACAAGGTGGTGGCCATGGCCATGGCCAACATGAGAGAGGCATGGGAAGAGGTATTTCCCATCAAGACGGAGTTCGTCCGCTCCGAGAGCAATCCCCTGGCGATAAACGTGGTGCCACCCTCCGAGTTCCTCCTGTGTGTCAAGCTCGAAGTGGAGCTCAACAAGTCGGCCGGCAGCATCACGATCTGCATTCCCTACTCTTCCATCCAACCCATTCGGGAAAAGCTCGCGGGCACTTACCAGGTGGAGGACGCTGAGACGGATCGCGCCTGGATCAGCGCGGTCACGGATCATCTGCAGGATACCGAGGTGGAGATGAGCGTCGACTTGGGGAAGACCTTTCTCTCTGTCCGGGAGCTTCTCAACATGAAAGAGGGGGACATCCTGGTGCTTCAGAACGAGGTCCAGGGGCGGTTGACCGCCAAGGTGGAAGGAATACCCAAGTTTGAAGGGTTTGTCGGAAAGTCCAGGTCAAAAAAGGTTTTCAGGGTGGAAAACACCATTTCCGATAGTTGACGACGCGTGGGAGCAATTCGATGAACGACAGGAATCAAGACAGTCAGACAAATGTCAATGGGGGAGGAAAGGGGCCACAGGATCCGGACTTCGCCGAGTTTGAGCCCTCTGTTTCTTCGGCGGAACGACCACAGAATATGGACTTTCTCCTGGACATTCCGCTCGAGATCAAGGTGGAGCTCGGCAGGACAAAGATCCAGATCGGTGACCTGCTCAGACTCAGCCAGGGATCCGTCGTGGAGCTCGAGAAGCTTACAAACGAGCCCGTCGATGTTTTCATCAACCAGAAATTAATGGCTCACGGCGAAGTGGTGATCGTCAACGAGAAATTCGCGGTGCGCCTCACCAATGTCATCAGTCCCGGAGAAAGGGTCAAGAAGCTCGCGTAGCGCAACCCTTCTGCAATCATGCTAAAAAAATCCACACGCTACATGACCATGGCAACCCTTCTTGTCGCGATGGTCTTCATTTTGGCAACCGTTCCCGCCACGTTCGCCGAGGGCGTCCCGTTGGGAGACCCTCCGGCCGGCAAAGAGGAAATGACCACTGCGGTCCTGAAGATGCTGGGCTCCCTCATCCTGGTCATCGGTTTGATCGTCGTGTTGTTTTTCCTGGCGCGTAAGGTTCGATGGCGCGCGGCAGGTCCTGGGCGAACCACTCGCATGCAGCTGGTCGAGACCCTGGCCATCGCCCCCAGACGGTGGGTCGCGCTGGTGGAGATCCGGGACCAGTGGTTGATTCTTGGGGTGGGCCAGGAGGAGGTGAGGTTGCTCTCCCAGCTGGAGCGGCCCGTTGAGGGCGAGACCATGGAAAGGCGTCCGGGGACTCACGAGGGTTTTCAGTCCATTCTCAAGCGCAACATGATCAAGGGTTTTTTTTCAGGAAAGCCGAAAAGGGGTGACCCATGATCCGGCCTAACGGCCCGATAAGCCTGGGCCTTGCCATCGCATGCCTGTCTATCCTGACGCTGGGGACTTGTGAGGCCGTGGCCCAGATGGGCCCCCTCTTTCCCACGGTCACGATCGGGGCCGGGGATGCGGCCCAACCTCAACAGGTCTCCGTGCTCCTTCAGATCCTCTTCGTCCTCACGGTCCTCTCTTTGGCCCCGGCCATCCTGGTCATGATGACGTCCTTCACGCGGCTCGTCGTGGTGTTTTCACTGACCCGACACGCCCTCGGGACCCAGCAAATGCCTCCGAATCAGGTGATGATCGGTTTGGCCCTGTTGCTCACCTTTTTCCTCATGTCTCCGGTTTATACCAAAATCAACGAAGAGGCCCTGAAGCCTTACCTGGCCGAGGAAATCAACCAGGAAGAGGCCCTGAAGCGGGCTATGGAGCCTGTGAGGGAATTCATGTTCAAACAGACCCGGAAAAAGGACCTGGCCCTGTTCCTGAATATCTCCAAGACCGAGCGTCCCGACGCATTGAATCAGATCCCTACGACCGTCTTGATTCCTTCCTTCGTGATCAGTGAGCTCAAAACCGCCTTTCAGATCGGGTTTCTGATCTATATGCCCTTTTTGGTCATCGACATGGTGGTCGCGAGCGTTCTGCTCTCCATGGGCATGATGATGCTTCCGCCGTTCATGGTCTCGCTTCCGTTCAAGCTCATGCTCTTCGTCCTTGTGGATGGTTGGAATCTCCTGGTGGGCTCCATGGTGAAGAGCTTCATGTGAGGTGATGTTGTGACGCCTGAATATGTGGTCAGCCTGGCCGGTGAGGCCGTAAAGCTCGCGCTGCTCCTGTCGGCGCCCCTTCTCGGTGCCGGACTTGTCGTGGGTCTTGTCATCGCGATCCTCCAGGCAACCACGCAGGTGCAGGAGATGACCCTCACCATTATCCCGAAAATCGTCGTGGTCCTCCTGGTTCTTCTGGTGGCAGCCCCCTGGATGCTTGGAAAGATGTCTGATTTCACGAGCCAGTTGATCGCGAGCATTCCGAACGTCGTGAGATAGTCTGTCCGGGCGGACCCCGGCGAAGCAAGCCCCCGAGTGATTGAGACGACCATGTCGATACCGCTTGAAACCCTGGAACAAGTGCAGGGGTTTTTCTGGGTTTTCATACGAGTGGGAGCCCTTGTCTTCATGTTGCCCCTCTTCGGCGCGACAGGGATTCCCTCGCTTTGGAAGGTTGGGTTTTCGTTCCTGTTGACCGTCATCATCGTGCCGCTCGTGCCCATGACGCAGACGTTTCCCGACAGCGACCTGGGGATGCTCTTGGGCGTGTGTTCCGAGATCCTGCTCGCTTTCCTGCTCGCGATTTTTGTCAAGCTTTTCATGGCCTCGGTACAGTTGGCAGGCCAGTTTCTGGGCTTTCAAATGGGGTTCAACGTGGCGAGCGTCATGGATCCCCAGACAGGCGGCCAGAGCACCGTGATCTCCCAATTTCTCTACATGTTCATGATCCTCCTCTTCTTTTCCATCAACGGCCATCATCTCTTCATCCGCGCGTTGGCCGAGTCCTTCCAGGCCGTGCCACCCTTGAGCTTTCGTCTGAGCCCGTCCCTGATGAAAGTCCTGGTGAAGGTCAGCGGGGAGATGTTCTTGATCGCCATAAAGATGGCGGCACCGATCCTGGTGGCCCTCTTCCTCTCCAATCTGTGTCTCGGCATCATTGCGAGGACCGTACCCCAGGTCAATATCCTGATGATCGGTTTCCCGCTCAATATCGCGCTGGGATTGATTCTTCTGGGGGTCACGCTCAACAGCCTTTCCCCTTTTCTGGCGGGGTTGATCAGACGGATGGGGTCGGTCCTGATGGGGGTGCTTCGGATTGCGTAAAAGGCGAACCGCAGAATATCGAATGTCGAATGTCCAATGTAGAAGGGAAGACTCCCGGAAACTGACTTCGTGATTCGATATTCCTTGTTCGATATTCGTCATTTGGTTTTCGAATTGGTTAGTTTGATAAAATTTCAGGGGACCCCGTGCCGGAGAAACCCTTTCAAGAAAAGACCGAACCTGCAAGCCCAAAACGGCGGGAGGAAGCGCGCAAGAAAGGCGAGGTGGCCAAGAGCCGAGAGGTCGTCTCTGTTTCCGTCCTCGCCTCAGGGGTGATTTTCTTTTACTTTGACGGTGACCATCTGGCTTCCCGCATGGGAGCCATGATCCGCGATGCCTTCCTCTCCATACCGGATTTCGCGGCCCGCGACTTCAACCTCTTCACTTTCCTGAACAAGACCATCCTGGCAAGCCTCGCGTCCGTCGTGCCTATCATGGTGACGATCGCTGTGGTGGCGATCCTGGCCAACTATCTGCAGGTCGGGGCTGTTTGGAGCGTCGGACCATTGGCACCGAAGGCGTCAAAAATTAGCCCGATGGAGGGTGCCAAACGCATCTTTTCCAAACGATCGCTCGTGGAACTGGCCAAGTCCCTGGCCAAGATCGTCATCGTGGGCTGGACGGCCTTTTCCGTGCTGGATAATGAAATGGGCCGGTTGAGTCAGTTGATCTACCAGGAAAACGTTCAGATTCTCAGCTACCTGGCAGAGACCTCGTTTAAGGTCATGACCCGGAGCTGTTACGTCATCGCCGTCCTGGCGTTGCTCGACTACCTCTATCAGAGATGGGAATACGAGCAGAACATGAAAATGACCAAACAGGAGGTCAAGGAGGAGTTCAAACAGACGGAAGGCGACCCGATGGTCAAGGCCAGGATCAGGTCCATCCAGCGTGAAATGGCCAGGAGACGGATGATGGAGGATGTGAAGAAGGCGGACGTCGTCATCACCAACCCCACCCACATTTCCATCGCCCTGAAGTACGATCCCTTGACCATGACCGCGCCGAAAGTGGTGGCCAAGGGCGCGGAAAAGATGGCTTTCCGGATCAGAGAGATTGCGCAGGCCCATCGGGTGCCCCTCGTTGAGAACAAAGGCCTGGCACAGAACTTGTATAAATCGGTGGACATCGGTCGAGAGGTTCCATCCGGGCTCTACCGTGCGGTGGCGGAAATTCTGGCCTACGTGTACGGCCTGAAACGTCGATCAGTCTAGCGAAACGGGGTAATGATCTTGGGTTCTTTGCGGGCATATTGGGAAGAGTCATCGTGGGGCGCCCATAGTGATATCGGAATCGCTGTGGGCGTCGTCGGCATTCTGATTCTCATGATCATCCCACTGCCGACAGGTGTGCTGGATGTCATGCTCGCTTTGAACATCACGGCCAGCATCCTGATCCTGCTTTTGACCATCTACACCATCAAACCCTTGGACTTTTCAGTCTTTCCGTCTCTGCTCCTGATCACCACCCTGTTTCGCCTCTCCCTCAACATCGCTTCCACCCGGCTCATCCTTCTCAACGGCCACAGCGGCACCTATGCGGCTGGCAAGATCATCAAGGGATTCGGGTCGTTCGTGATCGGGGGAAACGCAACCGTCGGCCTGGTGGTTTTTACCATTCTCGTGATCATCAATTTTGTGGTGATCACCAAGGGGTCCGGACGGATCGCAGAGGTTGCCGCGCGCTTTACCCTCGATGCCATGCCGGGCAAACAGATGAGCATCGATGCGGACCTGAACGCGGGCCTCATCGACGAAGGCCAAGCCCGCGCTCGAAGGTCGGAGGTCGCCAAAGAAGCGGAGTTCTACGGTGCCATGGACGGCGCGAGCAAATTTGTTCGTGGGGATGCCATCGCCGGGATCCTCATCACGTTCATCAACATCCTCGGAGGACTCATCATCGGTGTGCTCCAGATGGGCCTGACTGTGTCTACGGCCGCTGAGAACTACACCCTTCTCACCGTCGGGGACGGTCTCGTCTCCCAGATTCCGGCCCTGGTCATATCGACGGCCGCCGGCGTCCTGGTGAGTCGGGCCGCTTCCGAAGGCACCATGGGCCACGAGATGGCGCGGCAGTTTTCCATTCAGCCAAAGGCCCTGGCCGTGGCCTCCGGGATCATCATGCTTTTCGGGTTGGCCCCCGGCATGCCTCTGGTGCCCTTCGGTCTCCTTGCCACAATCGTGTATTTCATATCCCGGGCGCTGACCGCTTCCCAGGCGTCAAAGGCCGGCGAGGCGGAGAAGAAACCCGAAGAACGACCCGAAGAGATGACGCCCGAGCAGGTCGAGGGGCTTCTGCCGCTTGACACCCTGGAGCTCGAAATCGGTTACGGACTGATTCCTCTGGTGGACAATCAGAAACAGGGTGGACTGCTCGAGAGGATTCGTTCCCTGAGGAAACAATTCGCCCTGGAGATGGGGCTCGTGATCCCGTCGCTCCATATCCGTGACAATTTGACCCTCAAGCCCGGCGAATACGCCGTTTGCATAAGGGGAAACGAAATGGCCAGAGGGGAAATCATGATGGATCACTATCTGGCCATCGATCCCGGAAACGCGAAAGCAAGGATTGACGGCATCCGCGCCATTGACCCGGCCTTCGGTCTGCCCGCCATTTGGATTGCCCCTGATAAGAAAGGGGACGCGCAACTGGCCGGCTTCACCGTTGTGGACTCATCCAGTGTGATGACGACCCATCTCTCGGAGGTGGTCAGGCAACACGGCTATGAGTTTCTCGGCCGGCAGGAAGTCCAGAAGCTTCTTGAAAACCTGTCAAAGACCAATCCAAAGGCGGTTGAAGAGTTGACGCCGGCCTTGCTGAGCGCGGGGGCCATACAGAAGATCCTTCAGAACCTCGTCAGAGAGCAGGTCTCCGTGCGGGATCTCCTGACCATCGTTGAAACCCTTGCGGACTACGCCGCCCTTACCAAGGACACGGACCTGCTCACGGAGTATGTCCGGCAGCGGCTATCCAGGTCTTTGGTGAAGCCCTATGTGGACAAGGACCGCACGCTGAAGGTTTTCTCCGTCGCGCCCCAGATCGAAGAGCTCATCACAAAGGGCATCAACCAGACGGAATACGGCAGCTATCTGGCCCTCGAGCCCGTTCAGCTTCAGCGCATTGTCGATGGTGCGAAAAAGGCCCTGGAAAAAGGGTCGGCCTCCGTTGAGCAGCCGGTGATGCTTTGTTCATCCACCGCCAGACGTCACCTGAAGAAGCTGCTTGAGCGGTTTCAGATCAATGTGGCGGTCCTGGCACATAACGAGATCCCGAACAGCTTGAAAGTCCACTCTATCGGGGCAATAGGGTTGATCTGATGCGAATCAAGAAATTCACGGCCGTTCACGCGCAAGAGGCCATCCGGCGGGTCAAACAGGAGATGGGCCCCGATGCGGTGATCATCCGCACAAGGACCATTGAGCAGCCCGTGGAGGGTGACGGAAACATCTGCAAAGTGATCGAGGTGACGGCAGCCGTCGACTACGACCCAAACTGCGAGGCAAGCCATGAAGCCCCCGCCCCCTTTCCTGCCCATGTGGAGGACAAGTGGGAAAGGCTCACGATGGAAGTGAGGGAGCTTCGGGAGCTGCTCTGGGCCTTTCAGGCCCACGCCGGTCTTTCCCCGGAGATTCGATATAACGAACCGTTGCGCGAGCGCTACGGCTTTTTGAGGCGCATCGGTCTGAAGGAAGACGCCATCAAGCGGTTTGTCGTAAGTCCCGGCAGTGACGCCGGGTCTCATGGGCCAAAACCTCTGAAAGCCCAGAACATCCGCAAATGTCTTTTGGATGTGGTCAACGCGATTCCCGTCACCGGCGAAAGGGGCCAACCAAAGGGCGAGCAGAAAATACGTTCCTTCATCGGCCCAACGGGCGCAGGAAAGACCACAACGCTCGCAAAGCTGGCCGCCTTGAACGCCATCCGGCAAAGAAAGAAGGTCGCCCTGCTGACCCTGGACACCTTTCGCATTGCGGCGGTCTCTCAGCTTGAAACCTACGCGCGGATCATGGCGCTTCCCATGGAGGTGGTCCACACGAAGGAGGACATCGTTCGCGGGATCCGCAAGCACAGAGACTGCGATCTCATTCTCATCGACACGACGGGCAGGAGCCCGAACAACCGCAAGGAAATCGCTGAAATGGGCGCTTTTCTCGACATGGGCGAGAGGATCCATCACTATCTGGTGCTGCCCGCGACGGCTCGATTGGGGTATTTGAGTGAGGCGGAAAAGCAATTCGGTGTCCTGCCCATCGGGAGTTACATTTTCACCAAGTTGGATGAAGTGGAGGACACCTCCGACATGATCAATTTTCTACTCGTGAGGCAGCAGCCCCTGTCCTACGTGACCACCGGGCAGCAGGTTCCCGAAGATATTGCATTGCCGACGAAGAAGACGTTGGCCTCCATGGTTTTGAACAAATGCGGAGCGGGTGACGATCGTTCTATGGCCGAGGTGTGTTGAATGGATCAGGCGAGGCATTTAAGAAATATGGTTGAAGGCCGCAAAGAGATTCAGAGGATACCGCTCATTCAAAATGCAGGCCTGAAGGCGGCCGCGAAAGAAAATGATCGGGTGCGGGTCATCTCCGTCACGAGTGGGAAGGGTGGTGTGGGAAAGACCAACGTGGTAGCCAATCTGGCCTTCGCCATGGGCAGGATGGGAAGACGCGTCCTCATCCTGGACGCCGATCTCGGCCTTGCCAACATGGACATCCTTTTGGGCCTCAACCCCAGATTCACGATCCAGCACGTCATCTCGGGGGAGAGACGTCTGAAGGAAGTGATTCTCAGCACGCCCGGGGGGTGCCATCTCCTGCCTGCGGCCTCCGGCATTCAGGAGCTCACGGATCTCGACAATTCGCAACGGCTCTTTCTTCTCAATGAGCTGGACGCCCTTCAGGATCAGTTTGACATCATGCTGATCGACACCGGTGCAGGCATTTCAGCCAACGTCATGTATTTCAACTTCGCGGCCATGGAGCGGGTCGTCGTAGTGACCAACGAACCCACTTCTTTGACGGATGCCTATGCCCTCATCAAGGTGTTGACCAAAAAGTACCACCAACGGAAATTCAAGATACTGGTCAACATCGCGCGAAGCCCTGAAGAAGGCCTGCGCATCTTTAAACAGCTCAGTATGGTGGTGGACCGGTTTCTCGGCTCCCCCGCCATGGACTACCTGGGATGCATCCAACACGATGAAAACGTGCCGAGGGCCGTCCGGCAACAACAGGCGGTGGTCGAGCGCTACCCGGGGTCCAGGGCCAGCAAGGACTTCGTTTCGCTGGCCGATAAAATCCTGACAGAAGATCGGGCCAGCGATTTCGAGGGGGACATCAAATTCTTTTGGCAAAGACTGCTCAGCTGCTGACATCCGGGCCTGAGCCATATGCACATCGAAAAGAGGTTGTGACTGATTTCAGTTTGCAGCGGAACCACGCGTGATTAAGGCGGATCGATAGTGGCCGTGAGGCAGAAGGGAACCACGCATCATATGAAAGGTCGTAATCATTCCGGGCGCAGTTTGAAGGCCGCTGTGGGGCATCATGGCGGTTACGTCTCCGCGTCGATTCAGGAGGAGACTATGGGTTTTTCCGATATGGCGCCGAGTCCGCTCCAGAACCATATGGCCTCGGCGGTGACGGCGGCCAAGGTCAAGCGTTACCATCCGGTCGCCTCCAATGGATTCGGCGGGAAGGACGCCAAGTCGCGGGGAGAGCTTGTCACCAAATATGTCCCCCTCATCAAGTCCGTGGCTGGGCGTCTCTCCATGAAGCTGCCCCCCCATGTGGACCAGAAGGACCTTTTGAGCGCCGGCATCATGGGGTTGTTGGACGCCATCGAAAAGTTTGACGAAAACAAAGGTGTCCCATTCAAGTCCTACGCCGAATTTCGCATCAGAGGCGCGATGCTTGACGAGCTCCGATCCATGGATTGGGTCCCCCGTTCGGTGAGGAAGAACGCCAAGACCCTTGAGGAAGCCTATCGGCAAGTAGAGATGAGGGCCATGCGGCCTGCCACGGACCAAGAGGTGGCCCACGAACTGGGCATGGAAATGGAGCCCTTTTATCGACTGCTTGACCAGGCAAAGGGGGTCTCCATTGTCAGTGAGGACGAAATCGGGGACCTTCTTTCCAACCGTGAGGGCGGGAGTCTCTGGGACATCTATCAGGATGCCGGTCACAGTGATCCGGTTTCAGCCATGGGCCTTACCGAGCTGAGGGAGGTCCTTGCCCAGGCCATCGAATCGTTGCCGGAAAACGAGCGGCTCGTCGTGACGCTTTACTACTACGAGGAGCTGACCATGAAGGAGATCGGTGAGGTGATGGAATACACGGAATCAAGGATTTCGCAGCTCCACACCAAAGCCGTCATACGGCTCAGAAACAAGATCAGACGGTACATCGAAACGGACGGCTTACCCTCGTGACGATCGAAAAAGACAGGCCCTCGATGGCTGACGGGCTGGTGCCCGAAGACGGGGCGCAAGGCGTCGTCCATGGGAAAACATCCGGTGCGACCGGGCGTCGGACCGGCATGTGGTCAGGCCGGATGAAGGGGGTCTGTGTTGGGGTTTTGGGGGTGATCGCTTTGGGTCTCGCGCTGAAATGGGCTTATCCTTTTCTTTCCGCCCATCTTGACCGGTTCGGGGGCGCCAACAAGTCCGATGCGAGCATCAGAGTCGAAGACTATGCGCCCATGAAGCCGTTTTTCATCCCCATGCCTTCAGGCCGCGACAGCGTGGCTGCGAGGGTGAGCCTACGGGTGAAATGGGACCCCTTGACCGGCGCGCGGTTCAACAGGGATGCGGTTCTCATCCGGCAGCGGATCTATCTGTACCTCAAGGCGTTCGAACAGTGGAGCGAGGACATGGAGGCCAACCGGCAAGTCCTTGAACAAGGAATTGCGCGCATTTTGCGAGAAGCCCTCGGTGTCAAGGATCTGGATGTTCTGGTGGAAGACATCCACTACGTACGGGTCGAAGCCCTTGCTTTTCCCGAGTCGGCAGACGCCCGAAGCAGAGATGATCGAACCTCAAACACGAAGGGGGTGTAGGCATGGATGCGTTTTCCAATGTCGGCAACGCCCTGCCGGGGATCCATCCCGCCGACAAGGTGGTCGGGGTGAAGCCGATCCAGAAAAGAGACGATCGCCGTCGAAGGCAAGAACGGCGCGGGCAAGGCAGGGCCATGGGGTCACGGGACGAGGGGGTTGATGGGTACGCGGTCGATCCAGCCCAAGCTCAAGCCGGCAAAACGGAGACCTCACCAGGTCTTCGTAAGGTGGACGTAGTGGTGTAGTGGGCAACCCGCGATGGAAATCCAATCATGGATCGTGGTCCAGCTCTGTGTCGATCTTCTGATGTTCGGATTGCTGCTCCTTCTCTTGAAGGCCCAATTGGGGATCCGATGGGGGCAAGGAGGGTTCAAGAATGCCGCAGAGAAGTCAGAGGCCTTGCTGGAAGAGATGAGACAGCTGAGCCTCGGGCTCGAACGGAACCTGGAGGAGAAGCGGGCGCTCACCCAACGGATCCTGGCGGAGCTCGACAGGAGATTGAACCAGGCCGATGCGGTGTCGTTGCAGTTTAAGGCGCAACATGCCTCAAACAAGCCCCCCGTCACGTTTGAATCCATTCGCAACTTGAGATCAAAAGGGTTTTCGATCGACGACATTGCAAAGCGCCTCGACATCCCCGTCGGGGAGGTGGCGTTGACCGTCAAGCTTCAAGCCGAGGACCCAACGGAAGAAGCGCCTCTGATCTGATTTTGGTGAATCAAGCATATTAGGGTTTCATGGCGCGCATCCCCCCCACACGTTCAAGGCCTGAGACGGGCTCCCCAAATGGGCTGGCCCGAGGGTCGACGCTCCGCCCAGGCGGACTCTCTTTTCTGCCTGGGGACACCTTTTCCGCAAAGGTCCTGAAGGTATTGCCGGAGCGACGTGCCATCCTGGTGGTCAACGGCCGCCAGGTCGAGGTCCTGAGCACGGTCCCGCTAAAGGAAGGGCGTTCTCACCAGTTCATTGTTCAGACCACAGGCCCCGGAACGTTGCTGCGGGTGCTGAACGCAGGCGGAACAGATATCCCACCGGCCCTGAGGGCCTTGGCCACAATGGATTCGGTGATGCCTCGCATCGGAAGGGGACTGGTCGACCTGATAGGCCACGTGTCGTCCATGACCCTCTCAGTCAAGTCCGAACAGGTCCTTTCGGAGCTGAGGCGCGTGGCGGACCAGATTCTATATCAGTCCGGGAGAGAGGATGGCCGGTGGTTTCTCAAGTCTCTCGGGGTGAGCGGAATTTTCTGGGAAAACAAGGTGGCCCGCTATCTCTTGGGCCCACGGCGTGGGTCCGTGCAGCCACAGGGGGACCAGGACCTCAAAGCCGTCCTGTACCGCCTGGCCAAAGGGTTGGGCGAAGAAGCCCTGGAGGCGACCGAGAAACAAAGGTCCACCCGGATGGTCGAAGACATGATCCAGCTCATCGAGAACGAGCAGTTCATCAGCCTTTCCGCTGAGAAGCTGGGGTGGCAGTGGTGTTGGATCCTCCCGGGGCATGACGCCGCTTCATTCGGCGGCGGTCAGATTTTTGGGGGAAAAGGCAGCAAGGGGGACGGCATCCACCTCGCGATGCGCCTTGCCTTCAGCATTTTGGGCCAGGTTGAGGCCGAGGTCTCTCTCCACGGCACCGCCCTCAGCGTCCAGATGACCGTGGAAGACGAAGAAAAACTTGGCGCGGCGCTGGAGGACTTGGAGGACCTGAGAGAAAGGCTTGAAGGCTCGGGCATGAAGGTCGCGCGGTTGAGCTGCGAGGTGAGATCGCAGGGCCAGGGCCAGGCCGCTTTTTTGGCCCTTCAGGAACTTGAAGGGACGGTACATGTGGTGGCTTGAAGGGGAACCGTGAAAGAAACGAATCGAAAGAGAGCGGTTGCGCTGCGCTACGAGGCCGGAAGGGACCGGGCGCCCCGGGTCTCGGCAAAAGGGGCCGGCCAGGTGGCTGAGAAGATCATCGAGCTGGCAAGGAGCGAAAACATCCCCATCAGTGAGGACCCCGACCTGGTTTCAGCCCTGATTCAGCTGGATTTCTATGCGGAGGTTCCCCCTGAGCTCTACCGGGCAGTGGCCGAGATTCTGGCGTTTGCCTACCGCGTCAACCGGAAGTTGAAGGCCCGCGCGGGTCGCAGCGGGAAGAAATGTTCCTCCGGGCTGAATACACTGGGGCTTTTCCCATCTGGGCAATGTTTTCCCGCGGCGTGGAAACAACTGCAGGCCATTGTTTGTCGGGAAACGGTGAAGCACCGCCCATGTGAATGGGCTCAGGTCGGCGAAGGCCCTTGCCGGCCGCGCTCCTTAAGGCAGGCCATGGTCCCCGGGATGGATGGTATGTTTGTTGCAGAGTTTACGGGAAACGATCAACGGAAGGGGTCTTGATAAAAATGGTTGAAGGGATGCTCGAAGCCATTCGGGGTTGTCTGAAAGAAGAGATCAGGATGGACATCATTGCCAATAATCTCGCCAATGCCACCGTCGTTGGATTCAAGAAGGACAGGATCAGCTTTCAGTCCGTTCTGGCAGAAGCCCAGGAGAATCAGGCCCCCGAGACGGAGACAGCCGGCCCCGATACCTACACCGGGTTCGTCCGGATCCAAACGGATTTGAGCCAGGGGGAGATCCGTGGGACCGGTAACCCGCTCGACTTTGCCATCAATGGTCCGGGCTATTTCAAGGTCCTTACCCCTGAAGGGGTTCGCTACACTCGAAAGGGCAACTTCTCCCTTGACGGTGAGGGGTACCTCATCACCCAGGAGGGTTACCGGGTGCTCGGCAAGTCAGGCCCCGTCCAGATGAACGGAAATCCGGTGGAGGCTGACGACACCGGCATGATCGTCGAGATGGACCCGGCCGGGGGGGCGATTTTCGAGGGCGCGGAAGTGGACGCCCTGGAAGTGGTTGACCTCTCAAACCCTGAGACCCTGATCAAGGAGGGAAACCTCCTCTTTCGTCCCGGCGATGAGAATCAGGAACTGCCCGTTTCCGCGGAAACGGGCATCAAGCAGGGGTACCTGGAAGGGGCCAACGTGGACGTGGCCGAAGAAATGGTCAGCATGATCCACTGCACCAGGGCCTTTGAAAGTTACCAGAAGGCCATTCAAATGATGGACAAATTGGACAACAAGGCCGTCAACGAAGTGGGACGACTCCGATAGAGCGGTCGGTCCGGACTGTTTCGGTTCACGGATGGGTTCGTTGAAAGGAAACGCAGGGACATTCGTAGCATGAGAGGGGACCATCATGATTAGAAGCCTTTGGACGGCTGCATCGGGAATGGCAGCTCAGAGACTCAACATCGACGTCATCGCAAACAACCTGGCCAATGTGAACACCAGCGGGTTCAAAAAGAGCCGGGCCGACTTCGAAGACCTCCTTTACCAGAACCTGCGTTCGCCCGGCGCGAACACCGCCGCCGGCACAGAGATCCCGACCGGGATTCAGATCGGTATGGGCACAAAGCCGGTCTCCGTTCAGAAGGTCTTCACCCAGGGCGACTACGTGGAGACCAAGAACGAGCTGGACTTGGCCATAGAGGGGACGGGGTTTTTCAAGGTCCTGAGCAATGGCGAGGAGGTCTATGTGCGATCAGGGGCCTTCAAGGTGGACAGTGAAGGGTATCTCAGCACATCCAACGGGGAGCGGTTGCAGCCGGAATTCTCCGTCCCGGATGGCACGGTTCATTTGACGGTCGATTCGGGCGGGAACATGGTCTGCCAGGGCGCTGACGGGACGGAGCTGGCAAGCGTCCAGCTGACCCTCCATAGCTTCAAGAACCCATCGGGGCTTCTCAGCATCGGCGGGAACAAGTTTCGGCAGACGGCTTCGTCTGGGGACCCCGTTGAGGGCAATCCCGGCATTGACGGCATGGGCACCGTGGCCCAGGGTTATCTTGAGATGTCCAACGTGGATGTGGTCGAGGAAATGGTCCAGATGATCGCGGCCCAAAGGGCCTACGAAGTGAGCTCAAAGACCATAAAGGCCGCTGACGAGATGCTTCAGATGGCCAACAACATCAGGCGATAGTCCGCCGGAGACGGATCCCATGGGTTTTCTAAAGGAAAGATCAATGAAGCGTGTTCTTGGAACTTTCTTGGTTCTCGTTGTGGGTTGGTCTGCGGCGGCGGATGGCGAGGAGTTGGAAGTTCGCCTCAGGGATCAGGTCTCCGTCAAAGGGGCGTCCCTCTCTCTGGGGGAGGCGGCATCCTTTGACCCGGCCCATGACGAACGCATCGACGGGTTGCGCGGGATCGTCCTTGCCGCGACGCCGTCGCCGGGCAGGACCATGGTTCTCAGCAGCCGGTATCTGGTCGGCACCCTGAGCGCAGCGATCTCCGATGCAAAAGACATACGTTTTAAGCTCCCGGATACCATGAGCGTCCACAGGGAGGCCCAGGTGGTCGGTGTGGCGAAAATGACCGAAATTTTTAAACAGCACGTGCTCACGAACGGGTCATGGCCCGAAGAGGCGCTCCATTTCGAAAACGTCCGGGTCGGCGGGCCCGTAACCCTTCCTTTTGGTGATCTGAGCTGGGAGGTCAAGGATCGGGGCAACACGGACTATCTTGGAGACGTGGCACTGGTGATCTCTTTCCTGGTAGACGGCACCTTGGTCCGAAAGGTCCCCCTTTCCGGCAAAGTCGGTCTGGAAAGGCCGGTGGTCAGGACCACCCGAAATGTCCAGACGGGCCAGATCATCGAGGAACAGGACCTCACCGTTGTGAAAGAGCTGCGCTTTGACTCGGGAAAGGACCTCCTGACGGGCAAGGAAGAGGCCGCGGGCAAGCGAGCGGTAAGGTCTCTCGACGGCGGTCAGCTCGTGGAGCGGAAGATGATAGAGAACCCCCCTCTGGTCAAGAAGGGGGAGCGTGTCCGGATAGAGGCGTCAGGCCGTCAAATCAGGGTCACGGCCCTGGGGCGTGTCCTGGAGGACGGCCGGGCCGGCGAACAGGTGAAGGTCATGAATCTCATGAGCGGCAAGGAAATACAAGCCACCGTCACGGGTGTCGGAGCGGTGGCCGTGTCTTTCTAGAGAAGACCCACGGATCGACCTCGGAGTGTAGAGTCATGGGGAATAGAAGAAATGTCCTCTTTCACGCGGTCTTGTTCCTTCTGTCTTGCGGGATCAGTGGTTGCGCAGGGAGCCAACCACAGATCGCGACGAGCGAGACGGTCCAGATGCCTTCTCCCCCCCCCGCCCAACCCTACGGCCAGGAGGCACGGGCCGCTGACGCGGAGGAGGCGAGCTTGCTGAAGAAGACCGCTTATCGTGGTTTATTCAAGGACCTTCGAGCCTTTCAGGCCGGCGACCTCGTGACCATCAACATTGTCGAGACCTCAAAGGCCTCCAAGAGCGCAGGCACCAACACGAGTCGCGAGTCCGGCATCCGTGCGGGCATCGACAACCTTCTCGGTTACGAGACTCAATTAAAAAAGATCTTCCCGCAGGACTTCGACAACGAGAACATGTTCACCGCCTCCCTGAAAAATTCGTTTGACGGTTCGGGAACCACGAACCGCGTAGAGACCATGACGGCTTTTATGACGGCCCGGGTGATGAACGTGACCACCAACGGGAATTTGTACATTGAGGGCAGACGACAGATCCGGGTGAACAACGAAACCCAGTTCATCATCCTCTCGGGACTCATCAGACCCACGGACATCTCACCGAACAACACGGTTTTGTCAAGCTACATCGCCGATGCCAAAATCGAATATCTGGGCAGCGGCTCGGTCAGCGACAAACAACGCCCAGGGTGGCTGGGAAGAATTGTTGATGTAGTGTGGCCCTTTTGACGGAGCCCAATATGAGAACAAAGCGTTGGGCAATTCCGGCCTTCTCACTGCTGGCCCTTCTGACGATCCTGTCCCATCCCTATGAGATTTCGGCTGCCCGGCTGAAGGACATCGTCGCTTTCAAAGGGGTCAGGACCAACCAGCTCATCGGCTACGGTTTGGTGGTGGGCCTCAACGGCACCGGTGACGGCTCCGGGACCAAGTTTACAACACAGACTCTGGTCAACATGCTCGATCGGCTGGGGATCCATGCACTGCACGAACAGGTCAAAGTTGACAACGTTGCAGCGGTCATGGTGACCGCTGACCTGCCCTCCTTTGCAAAGATCGGCAACAAGATCGACGTACTGCTCTCTTCCATCGGGGATGCCGAAAGCCTCCTGGGTGGTACCCTCCTCATGACCTCACTCAAAGGGATCGATGACCAGACCTACGCCGTGGCCCAGGGCCCCGTTCTGGTCGGAGGGTTTGCCAGCTCAGGGGAGGCGGGGGGGGGCGTACAGAAGAATCATCCAACGGTGGCGAGAATCCCCGGGGGGGCGACCATTGAAAGAGAGATCCCCTTTGAGTTCAATCGGCTGGACGAACTGGTCATCTCACTTATTCAACCGGACTTCACGACGGCGCTGAGGGTCTCCAAGGCCATCAACGCCAAGCTTGGTGATGCGGCGGCCCAAGCCTCGGATTCGGGCACGGTCAGGATCCGGCTCCCCGGCGGGGAAAACCAGGACCTGGTCGGTCTCGTGGCCTCCCTTGAGCAACTGGAAGTGGACCCCGACCGCAAGGCCAAGATTATCCTGACCGAGCGGACCGGCACCGTGATTATCGGTGAGAACGTCAGGGTATCACCCGTGGCCATCGCACACGGAAACCTGAGTGTGGAGATCAAGGAGAATAAAGATGTGAGCCAACCGGCCCCATTTGCCGAAAGGGGCCGGACCGTGGTGACAAAGGACAGCGATGTCAACGTGACGGAAGAGAAGCGAGGACTGCATCTTGTGGCGTCAGGCGCAAGTCTGGGTGATCTGGTCAGCGCCCTCAATGCCATCGGCGTCTCCCCGAGGGACCTCATCTCCGTGTTCCAGGCCATCAAAGCGGCAGGGGCCCTGCAAGCGGATCTGGAGATCATCTAGTCTTAGGAGAAAGGATAGGACATGGAACCTGCGGGCTTGGGTCATATGAAGGATGTCGCGAATCAATCGATCGCCAAGAAGGCTCCCAAGCCTCAAAAGGATGAGGCGCTTCGAAAGGCGTGCAAGGAATTCGAGTCCGTCTTCACCCTCGAGCTCCTCAAGAGCATGCGGAGGACCATAGAAAAGTGCGACCTTTTCCATGGGGGCCAGGGGGAGGAGATCTATGAGTCCCTGCTCGACATGGAGCTCTCTAAAACCCTGTCCGACGGAGGCGCAAACGGTATCGCTGCGCAGCTCTACGAGCAGCTCAAATCACTTGAGGGTTCGAAATAGGGTGGGGACCCGGTTCAGGGTTGAAGGAATGGGTGAGTGATGGAGTATCGGAGTGATGGAGCGATGGTCCCAGGCTCCGAGTCAAAGGGTGTATTAAATATCTACGGAATAACTCATACTTCGCCGTTCGATTTTTCCAGTACTCCAACACTCCATTCCTCCAGTCCCCTTTGAGGGATGGGGCGTTTTGGCCGATGATTACCGATAGGGAGGTCACAGGTGGCGATGGTTGACGAGACGATGGACATGGCCCAGGGACTTGAAAAACAGGTCGCGCTCCTCGAAGCGCTTCGCGCGTGTGTGGCACTCGAAAGGGAAAGCCTGATCCATGTGGATCTCACTCGGCTCTGGACGCTTATGGAGCGAAAACAGGGCCTCCTCAGGGAGCTTGAATCCGGAGCCGGGAAACGAACCACCGGGGGCGGCGATCAGACACCGCTTAGCGAATCCCGGTCCTTGAGGGATCTGTCCATGAGGTCCGCCCACCTCCAGGCGGAGATTAGGGCCAGGTCCAGGGAGAATGCCCGTTTCGTTCAGGAGACCCTCGACTTTATCACGGGACTCATCGGTTCCATCGCAGACGGCGTTGAGACATCAGGCACCTATGAAGGCCTCGGAAAGGCGAGCGAAATCGAAGGGCGCGCTGATATTCAATAGGGAGGTGTGATCATGGGCGGCCTTGGGTTTGCACTGAGCACCGCGAAGGACGCACTCTTGACCCAGCGTCTGGCCATCGACTTGGTGAGCCACAATATCGCAAATGTGAATACCGAGGGCTACACCCGACAAGTGCCTCACATGGTGCCCAATGACCCGGCCCCTTACGGCGGTGTGGTTCTGGGCAGGGGGGTGGGCGTCGAAACCATTCTCCAGATCACCAACAGCTTCATCGAGACAAGGCTCCAGCAGGGGAAAACCGACCTGGCCGCCATGGAGGAAAAGGCAATCTACCTGGGCGTCCTGGAAGGGATTTTCAACGAGAGCTCGGGGGCAGGCCTGAGCGCCAAACTGGTCGATTTCTGGAACAGCTGGCACGACCTCTCCAACAATCCCTCCGGACTCGCGGAGAGGAGTGCGGTGTTCGAGAGGGGCGCGCTCTTGAGCCAGACCTTCAGAGACCTCTCCGAAGACCTCTCTCGGGTCACCCAGGAGATCAACCGTTCCATTGGCGGGTCAATCTCGGAAATCAACGGTATTCTTCAAAAGATCGCGGACCTCAATCCGCAGATCGTCAGTCTGAAGCAGCAGGGAAACGCCAACGACCTCCTCGACAAGCGCAACGCGCTGCTGGGCCAGTTGTCTCAATTCATGGACATCCGCTATTATGAAAAGGAGGATGGAAACATCACCGTAACGACCGGGAACGGTTACACGCTGGTCTCCGGACGCGAGGTCTACTCCCTCAGCTTCGACGGGAACCGTGTGAAATGGGAAAGCTCCGGCGCGACAGAGGCCGATCTCACCGACCGCCTCAAAGGGGGAAAGCTCGGCGGGTGGCTTGACTTGAGGGACGCCATCCTGCCCCAATACCAGGCCGAGCTCGATGAGATGGCAAAAACCATCGTCTGGGAAACCAACCGGATCCATTCCGTGGGCGCCGGGCTCGCCGGGTCCTCGACGGTCACAGGGACGGAATCCGTCGCCGACCCGGCGGTCTCCCTGGCATCGGGCAGCCTCCCCTACGGCGGGAGAATCGACGATGCCGGCAAGACCTTCAAAATTTGGCTTTACGATGCGGCAGGGGAGCCCTATGACTCGGACGTGGCAACCGCCGGCCTCCAAGGAAACCCCATTGTCATCACCGTGACCCCGGGGATGACCCTCAACGACTTGAGGGATGCCGTCAACGGGGTTTCAGGCCTTCAGGCATCCATCAACAGCGACAACCAGTTGACCATCGGCATCGACAACGGTGTCATTCCCTCCGGTTCATTTGTTTTTTCGGACGACGAGTCCTCGGTTCTGGCCGCCCTGGGAATGAACACCTTCTTCAAGGGGAGCCAGGCCAGGGACATGGATATGAATCCCGCGGTCGAGGCGAACAAAACGCTCATTGCAGCGGCACGGTTGGAGGCCGACGGGCGAGTCTCCGCCGGAGACAATTCCAATGCCCTTGCGCTGGCCGGCCTCCAATTTCAAACCGTGCAAATGAGCCGTTACCAGATGGAGCGAGGGGAAAGCCCGTTGATTCAATCCGCCCAGGAGACCATCGACGCCTATCTCCACGCCTTCAGCGGCTCTTTGGGAATCCTGAGCCAGAGCATTTCGCGTTCAAAGGAATTCAGCGAGGTCCTGGTCCAAAATTTTGCCCAGACCAGGGACAACATCTCAGCGGTGTCCCTGGACGAGGAGATGACCAACCTCATGAAATACCAGCAGGCCTATGCAGCTGCGGCGAAGCTTATCAGCACTGTGGATCAGATGTTCAACGCGCTGCTCGAAACCAAGTGAGGGGGTGAGGGGCAATGATGAGGGTGAGCAACAAGGCCATTTATGATGGCGTCGGTATGAATCTGGGCAAAGCGGTTGACGCCATGTTCAAGGCAAACGAAGTCGTGAGCTCGGCAAAAAGGATCAACCGGCCGTCGGATGACCCCATGGGTCTCGTGAACCGCGCTGGACGTCCGCTCCGCCCTGGAAAATGTCAAACAGCTGGAAAGGAATATCAGCGCGGGCCGTTCATGGCTTCAGATGGGAGAGTCGGCCATGACGCAAATCAACGATATCCTGACCGGGATGAAGGCCCTGAGCGTGGAGATGGCAAGTGGCACCAAAGACGCATCGGCGCGCGCCACCGCGGCAGGTGAGGTGGATGGCCTTTTGCGACAGGTTGTGGCGCTTGCCAACACGCAGGTGTCCGGGAAATACATCTTCGCCGGGACTGAAACCGACACGGCCCCTTTTCGTTTTGACGACGAGGCCCATCCGACCATGGTGATCTATGACGGGAATGACGCCCCGTTTTCGGTGCGAATCGGAAAGGACATCCTGGTGGAGGTAGGGCTCGACGGCGAGAGCGTCTTCGGCGACGAACCGCCGGACTGGACAGACCCCGTGGCCGGGGCCGGCAATTTTTTCAAGACGCTGATCGATTTTCGTGACGCCCTCAACAACAATGATGTTCAGGGGATCGAACAGGCCATGGCCAGGTTGGATTCCCACCTGCAGGTGGCGCAGCAGGCCATTTCGGAGATGGGAACCAAGACCGTTCGGATGGATGTGAAGGAGACGATTATCGCCGATCTCAAGCTCACCTACACGGATCGGATGTCCACGTTGGAAGACGCGGACATCGCGGAGGCCGTGACCAGCCTCAAGGCCAAGGAACTGGCCTATCAGGCGGCCCTGGCGTCGTCATCCAAGGTGATGCAGATGAGTCTGGTGGATTATCTCTGATATTGGGCCGTCGGCGGGCTTGTCTCACAAAACGGCCCGCGAACCGTCATGATCCACCAAAAAGGGGAGCCAGGGAGGGTGCCCATGCTTGTATTGACCAGGAAGGTTGACGAGAGTATCACCGTGGGAACGACCATCACAGTGACGGTCCTTGAAATCCGTGGCAACCAGGTGAGACTCGGGATCGAGGCCCCAAAGAAGATGCCCGTCCATCGGACAGAGGTGTTCAGAAGTATCGTAGATCAAAACATGGAGGCGTCAAAGACGCCCCAGGATCTTTCATTTTTTCTGGGAAAGGTGAAATCAAGCCATGAACGATGACTGACCGCCACCCTGCCAAGCTGTAGCGGCGGGTTCCAACCCCGCTCGTGATAAAATTACGGCGTTAGACATGGCTGACACGCGGCCGGCAAAAAAGGCGCGGACAGAGACGTCCGGAAAAGCGGAGTTGAGATGCAAGAGACAAGCGCGACAACCCTAAGGATCAAGACGAGCCGGTTCGGAGAAATCGAGGTCGATCAAGCGCGAACGCTCCACTTTGCCGAAGGGATATTGGGCTTTCCCGAACAGAAGGAATACGTGATTCTCGAGCACAAGCCCGGCTCCCCCTTCTGCTGGCTCCAGTCCATGGAAAGCCCGGATCTCGCTTTCGTGATGGTCGATCCACTCATCGTCAAGGCCGACTACCTCGAGGGGCTCTCGCCTTCGGATCGGCGATGGTTCGAGACGGAGGACGGCCTTCCCAAAGCCGTGTTCACGCTGGTAACGGTTCCGCCGGGAAGGGTCGACCGGATGACGACCAACCTGCTTGGGCCGGTTGTGATCGACCTGAAGACCCACGCGGCCAGGCAGGTCATTCTCGCCAACTCTGGTTACAGCCATCGCCATCCGCTCTTCCTCAACTGACCCTGGCACGCCCTGCGCCCGGTAGACCACCCCCGCCTAAACGAAAAGCCTGGATGAATCGCGAATATCGAAAAAAATTTCGAATGAGGAAGTCATTCGACGCGCTATTCTCGTCACTTCCCCCCTGCCTGGCCGGGCAGAAAAAATCGGAAAATCGGGAAAAAATGATTGAACGGTTGTCAAAAAGGCGGTATGTAGAAATATTGGCGCTTGGAGGGCAATAGACGAAATTTTGGCTATTTTTCGGGAGCGCGCCACAGGAGATGAGCCATGGTGGACCTGAAAGTGCTGGTGGTAGACGACGAAATCAAGATCAGAGAGCAGTTCTTGGAGGTCCTCCAGGGGGAAGGGTTCCATGTGGAGTCCGCTGAGAATGGCGAAATTGCCATCGAAAAAATGGATGAGGGTTTTTTCGATGTGGCACTGATCGATTTGAACATGCCCAAAGTGGACGGCATGAACGTGCTGAAGCATTTGGTTGAAAACATTCCGGATTCCGTGGGAATCATCCTCACCGGTTATGCCAGCATTCGCAATGCGGTTGAGGCCATGAAGTTGGGGGCCTACGACTATCTGGCCAAGCCCGTGAAAATGGAAGAGGTTGTCATGGTCATCCGGCGTGCCTTGGAGCTGAGGGATCTTAGGCGCGAAAATTTCAGCCTTAAGAAGCAGCTCAAGAAGAAATACCAGTTCAGCAATTTCATTGGCGACAGCCCGCCGATGCAGAAGGTCTTTCGCGTCATCGAAAAGGTGGCAGACACCGACAGCACCGTGCTCATCCTTGGGGAGTCCGGGACGGGAAAGGAACTGGTGGCGCGAGCCATTCACTACCACAGTTATCGACGGGAAAAGCCGCTCATCCCCGTCAATTGCGGCGCCATCCCTGCCGAGCTGCTCGAAAGCGAGCTTTTCGGCCACGAAAAGGGCGCCTTTACCAATGCCATCCGAACACGGATCGGTCGGTTTGAGCTGGCCCACGGAGGGACCATCTTCCTGGATGAGGTGGCCGAAATGAGCCCCCATCTCCAGGTGAAGTTGTTGAGGGTGTTGCAGGAACAGGAGTTTGAGCGACTGGGCGGGACAAAGACCATCAAAATCGATGTTCGAATCCTGGCGGCGACCAACAAAGTCCTTGAAAAGGCTGTGGAGTCGGGCACTTTCCGGGAGGACCTCTACTATCGCCTCAAAGTCATTCCCATCCAGCTTCCGCCTTTGAGGGACCGTCGGGGGGATATCCCCCTTCTGATCCACCACTTCTTGGTTGAGACCAGCGGTGCCAAGAACAAAGAGATCAGAGGGATTTCAAAGGATGTGATCAAGGCCATGGAACAGTATGATTGGCCAGGCAACGTCAGAGAGCTTGAAAACGTCATCGAGCGGATGATTATTCTCTGCGAAGGCGATTATCTCACCATGGAGGACCTCCCCGAAAAACTCGGCAGCAGACTGGCGCCCATTCAAAGCGTCCGGGGCGCCATACCCGACGCAGGCCTCTCGCTCAACCACGCCGTGAACGAGTACGAGAAACAACTCATCCTCAATGCCCTGGAAAAGGCGGGCTGGGTTCAAGAACCGTGCGGCCAAGCTTCTTAAAATGAACCGGACCACCCTGGTGGAAAAGATCAAGAAGCAAGGGATCGAAACACCTCAATTCAGCCTCTAGTGTTGCGCCCCGATCAGTTTCTGTAAACGCTGGGCTGGATGTACTTGAGGAAGTAAAGCGAAATGATCTTCTGCCTCAAACCTCAAGTCAAGTCGAGGCGTGACGCGCCTCAAACCCCGCGAAGCAGGGTGATGCTCCAATCTCCAGATTTTTCCTCCATGTACAGAGTCCATCGACAACGGTCCCCCATAGATTATTAAGGGCAGGGCCCAAAACGGTCTGGTTTGGCCTGTTCTCGCGCCGTTGTGTGAGGGATGCCGAAGGGGGGCCGGTGGGGCTGTCTGCAAAAAGGTTTAAGTTTGACATGGCGTCAACCGATGAAAAGGATGGAGAAACAAGATGACCATAAGCACCTATCAAATCAGAAACGTGTTGAGGGTTTATGGGAATCAGCTCAAAAAGCGGAGCAATTTCCTGGACGGTGGCATAGACCCGGTCCGACCGAGCTCTGATTTTGTCGAGATTTCCGTCGAGGCACGACGAAGGCAAGTGCTGAGCCAGTTGTCTGACCGCTTGGTGACTCAGTTGCGCTCCCAGGAGAGACAAGACAGATCGTCCCAACAAGGCGCAGCGTTTGGGCTGCTACCGGTGGAGGGGAGAGAGGAATAGGCTTTGGAAGGGGGCAAACGTTATGAAAATTGATGATATTTCTCAGCAAAGGAACTTGCTGAGCAATCCGCCTGAAGTCAATGGCATCCGAAAAGGCGATCCAGGGTCTCAACAACAGACGCCTTCGGAGGTGCAGCGGGGCCATGAGACCGTGGAGACCCGAGTCGATCTGTCCGCTGCGTCATTGGAGCTGAGCCGTGCCGGCGAGCTGATGGAGGGGGATTTGGCGGAGCGCTCCGAAAAGGTCCAAGGAATCAAATCATTGCTGGCAAATGGGCAATACGCGGTCGACGCAAGGCAAGTGGCCGACAAGGTCCTAAGAGAGGCAGTGTCCGACCTCTTCAGCGTCTGACCCGTTTCATTTCCAGCCCCATGATTGACAAAGCCATCGCTCTCGGTGGCTTTTTTTTCAACCCCAGGAGATGTGGTCGTGACCATAGGTCCCCTGAAGGCCCCGCTGATCCATCGAAACAAGAAGTGCTTTCTGAATTACAACCGCCTGAGATATCAGCTGGCCTATGATCTGAACGCCGACAAGGCCTCGGTAGCCTTCGAGATCATCCCTGTCCTGATGACCCTCAACGAGGTCGACCTCCCCGGCTATGTCCAGGGGGGGGAGGTCGCCTGCGGTGTGTACGGGATCGGGTCTTCCTACCATCTGAGGCGAGTGATTCAGGACTATTTTCCCGAAGCCAGGAAACGTCAGATCCCATACCAGCGATACTTGATCAAACGACCCATGGTGGAGTCCTTGTTCCTGTTGGGGAGCATCGGCACCATCGCGCAGACCGACGGGTCGGATTTCGACTACTGGGTGTGCGTGGACGGCGATCGCTTCTCTCGGAGGCAGTTCGAAAAACTTAACGAAAAGACGCAGGCGATCGCTCAGTGGTGCAAGGCCGCATTCAGCATGGATGTCCATTTCTTCATCCTCGATCTTGAAAAGATCAGGGCCAATGATTTTGGAAAGGTGGACGCGGAGTCCGCGGGGAGCAGTCAGAAGGAATTTCTGAAAGAAGAATGCTACCGGACCATGCTTCTGGTGTCTGGGAAAATTCCCTTCTGGTGGGTGGTCCCCTCCGTCGCCGACCGGCAGACCTATGATGAATCCTGGAAATGGATGGCCAAGGAGGCGCCGCTCGATTTCCCCGACTTCGTAGACCTCGGCTACTTGACGGACATTCCCAAGACCGAGTTCATGGGCAACGCCCTGTGGCAGCTCAGCAAGGGAATCAAAGACCCCTTCAAGGCCCTTCTCAAAATGGGCGTGATGGAGCTCTATCTGTCCGAATGTTTCGAAGGTCCTCTGCTTTGTGACGTTCTGAAGGAAAGGGTCCTCTCCGGCAGTCATCACCTGCAGGACCTGGATCCTTACCTCTTGATGTTCGAAAAGGTCCTGCGATTCTACGAGACCCGGAGCAGCCCGCATTACAGGTCGCTGATGCAAAGGGCCTTTTATCTAAAAGCCGCCCCCAAGATCACCCGGGCCAAAGTCAAGACCAGCGGTGGCGATTACAAGGTGGAGGTCTTCAAGAAGTTGATGGAGGACTGGGATTGGGCGCTTGATCATGTGGAGGACCTGAACCAGGTGGCCAACTGGAGCTATGGACGGCAGTCCCAGTTCTCCGCCGAGATCAACCAGTACTTCTTCTCCACGTACCGCGCGCTTTCGGAAAGCCTTCGGCTGACCGAAAAACAGAGCATCGAGGACGATGATCTCACCATCCTGGGGCGAAAACTTCTCGTCCTCTTTGGACGAAGGAAAAACAAACTGAAGCTGGCCCCTTTCCTGAGCAGCAAACGGCTGATTCTGGGGCGATGTGTCTTCCAGTACGAAGCCGAAAAGACTCGCAAAAAGCGATGGGTGGTCTATGACGCGTCCTGGTACCCTTCCGAACAAGGGAAAAAGAGGACCAGGATTTTTTCTGCGGAAAGTGTCGTCAGGGCAGCGGCGTGGCTGGTCCATAACGGCCTGTATGACTTTCACCGGACGGCCATTGAAATGGTCCCCAATGCCTCGGGGGTCAGGATGAGCGATTTGGAGCACCTCCTGAAACACCTTGAATCCTTTTTTCAGCCCGCGATCTACGGATGGGCTGAAAGTGTTCAGCTTGACAAAGAGGTGCTGAGGGATCGGATCCTCGTCACCATCGACATGGAAGAGATGAGCAAGCTCAATGGCCCCAAGACCTTGGACCTTGTTTACAAAAACACATGGGGCGAGATGTTTACCGAGACCTACCCCTTTGAGTTGGGGATGGATGTGTTGAAAGGCTACGCCGAGGAGCTGTATCGATCCGATCTGCCGGGGGCTGAAGGCGCCATCAGGATTCACATCCCATCTTCCGCGCAGGAGACGGACCTGGCGCCAAGTGTATATCTCACGCTGCGCCAGGACCTCGGATTGGAAAACCCGATGGGGACCCTGTACTACCGTTCTTCCCTCAGCGCATCGGCCTTGAGGGGCGCGAGCTAGTAGCTGGTGACGTTCTCGAAATAGATCGTGTCCACCTGCTGACTCACGACGCCATTGAGGGTCCGAACGAGCACCTTCCGCAAGGCCTCGAAGTTTCTCTGCCTGATGAATTCTCTCGTATCGGGGCGATCGAGGGCCATGAGGCATTCGTGCTTGACTCTGACCATTTTGGAGGCCACCTCATCCCACTGGCGCTGGTCTGCGCAGGGGATGAGAAATTTGATCAAGAGGTTCTGATCCCCCGAGCTGAGCTCAAGGACGCACTTCGCGTTGTTGCCCTCCTGCCGGCTCTCCAATGTCCCTTGAGTGAAAGAATCGGGATTTCGATTCTGCTTTTCACCATAAGCAGAAAGATCGATGCGGTGACCAATAGACCCATGAGGATGTAGCCGGCAAATCTCCTAGCTTTTCTCTTCGGTTGAAACATGTCGCTCCATTTCCCGAATCCCACCCCTGGGCCGCAATCTCAAAAACGGCCTTCATCCTTCGCCGAATCCCATATGCGCATGTCGTCAGACTTTTAAACCCCGGAGTGATGTGCTGAAGCTTGGTGAGACCAGAGAGCGGCGTGCGGTGAACCGCTGGAATCGTCCTCAAAAGGCTAATCGGCAAAAGGCAGCCCCAAGTTCAGCATTCCCTTCTTGAAGCGGGTGGGGGCAAGGGCTAAAGCAGCCCTTAAACGGCCATATTTGAGATCGCTTGCGTCAATTTAGGGCCTTGTATTCCGGAACATCATTTGTTAGCTTATTAAAGAAGCAGTCTCATCGGTGTTTATTCGGAGACCTTTGTTGCCGGATGGGCGCCGACAAACCCCAGTGTGTGGATAGGTCCGATGACGGCGACCATATCACAGACCCTTTTGCCTGTTCCATATCTCTGGCCGTCCGCCTGCATGGACGATCATGGGGGGTCATGGCAATCGTCCCGTCACCATGCGCCTCACAACGGGATTGTTTACGTGGGGGATGAGCAGAACCGGACCCGTGCGGGCTACGACGCATCGGGGAACGAGAGACACCCTTCCACCAGACTGGGCCAGATCATTGACCTTTATGTGTAGAAGCCTGGCCTCATCCCCGAGTCGGCGGGCCTTGGGGGTGGGCGCGGATCCGGGGATTCTGAAATGACGGATTACCTCTTGCTCGGCAAGCACCCCTCCATTGAAAAGATTCGGGAATTGATCTCCATGGTGTCGGAGACCGCGTTCAGCGTCCTGATCATGGGGGAGACCGGCTGCGGTAAAGAGGTGGTGGCAAGACTGCTGCACCAAACCTCTTCCAGGCGCGACGGCCCTTTCGTCAAGGTCAATTGTGGCGCGCTTCCCTTGAATCTCCTTGAAAGCGAGCTCTTCGGATATGAAAAGGGTGCTTTCACCGGCGCAACGGATCTGAAGCCGGGCAAGTTCGAGCTCGCCATGGACGGTGTCCTTTTCCTTGACGAGATCGGAGATATGCCTCAAGTGCTCCAGGCAAAGCTCCTGCATGTTCTTCAAAGCGGGGAGTTCAACCGGCTGGGCGGCACCAAAGATGTCACGGTGAATTCCTGGATCATTTCCGCCACCAATCATGACCTCGAGGAGGACATGAAGGCGGGGCTTTTCAGGAAGGACCTCTATTACCGACTCAACATCATCAAAGTGGAAATTCCGCCCCTGCGCGAGCGGAAGCAGGACGTCCCGCTCCTGATCCGGCACCTGAGCGAGAAGCACGGCAGGGACATGGGCCTGAAGGAGCGATTGCAACTTGATCCAAAGCTCAGAAAGCTCTTTCTCGCGTACCATTGGCCGGGGAACGTGAGGGAGCTTTCAAGCATGATCCTTCGGCTGCAGGTGGGGGAGGACGAACAAGCGGTTAAGCAGGACCTTTTGGAAAACATGCAGTCCGATGGGGTGCCCATCCCCGAAGGACTGGATGAACGATCCTCGGAGAGCAGGAAAAGCACACAGGCCGGGGTCGGAGACCCCGATCGGTCCGTCCGCCCGCTCAAGGACCTGGCAGCCGAGGCCTCAAAATACATCGAAAGAAAGGCCATCCTCTACGCGTTGAACATGGCCAATTGGAACAAACGAAAGGCCGCCACGACGCTGAGAATCAGCTACAAGGCCCTTTTCTACAAAATGGACGATCTCGGTATCAGCAAGGGCGGCAAAAATATCTCCTGAACAAACGCCTCAGCGAAAACCGGGCGGTTCAACCCCCTCACCCATCCGCAAAGAAAACGACTTGCCTTTCCCGTGAGGGTTTCGGCAGTGTCGCCCTTCATTCCACCCCGTACGGAGACCCCGAGAGGAGAAAGCCATGGGCGCCAATAAAAAGCGACACGCGGAAAAGATAACAGAGCTCGACGGGAAGGAGAGCCTTGCCGGCTATGTCAAGAAGGAGACCCTGTTGACCGTGGCCTTCGTGGCAGTCCTTGTGGGGTTTTTCGCCGGGGTCGTATTTGTTTCTTTCAAGTCAGGGACAGCACCCCCGCCGAAGCGGCAAGCGGCTTCGAAAGCGCCCGTCAACGCAAACGAGACGTCCGCCGAACGCATCGCCCCCCTGAAAGAAGAGGTCTCACGCCACCCGGACAATATGGCGGCCTGGATCCAACTCGGCAACCACTACTTTGACGCCGATCAGCACCAGGAAGCCATCCGAGCCTATGAGCGCGCCCTTGCGCTTGACGAAAACAATTCGGACGTGTGGACCGATCTGGGTGTCATGTACCGTCGGGACGGCCAACCGCAAAAGGCCATCGAGGCCTTTGACAAGGCCACGACCCTTGACCCCCTTCACGAGGTCTCCCGTTTCAACAAGGGAATCGTGCTGATGCACGACCTCAATGATCAGGAGGGCGCGCTGGCGGCCTGGGAGGCGCTCTTGGCCATAAACCCCAACGTCAAAACCCCGAACGGGCAAACCCTCAGAGAGTTGATAGACCGCACCCGGCGCGGTGGCTCGTGAACCCTGGTCGGCCCTCGCCCGTGTTACAATCCCAGGTCCTCGTTGATCAGAACCACTTTGATCCTCCCTTTCGGGAAGGACTTTTCCGTGATGGTCCACACGTTGCAGATTCGGTCGGGACTGCTGCACTCCTCACAGTAGGAGGTCTTGACACAGGGGGTCTTCTTGTCGAGCCGCATGGCGTTGGCCGGCGCGGCGTAGTTCTTGATCCGCATCATGGCCTCGTCGAGGTCTTCGCATATTTTGTTGCGCCCGACGAGAATTAGAACGTGCGGGGGCCCGTAAGCGATCGCACCGACGCGGTTGCCTTGCATGTCGAGGTTGACAAGGGCACCCGACTCGGTGACCGCGTTGGTCCCCGCGATAAAGAGATCAACGAGGAGGGCTTGTCTTCGACGTTCCCGCATTTCCTCCGAAGAAAGCGTTTTCTCGAAGATGTCGATAATCTCGAATTTGCCCGAATCCTTGAGGTCGTTATACAGTCCGGTCGCCGTGACGGTCATGGAACCGCCCCATGAAATGCGGTGAGCCCCCGTGGCCGGAATGATATCCTCCAACGCAATCCGTTTGGCATCCGAGGCTGTTTCCGCTAAGTACACGTCGAAGTTGTTCGATTCAAGCGCCTTCTTGATCTCCCCAAGACGTATCCGCCAGTAGTGGTCGATGGGCTTTTCCATGTGTTGCTCCTTTCCGGAAATCACAAAAGGGTTCGCTTTAAAGGGCACGGGAATCTGCCCCTCTATCTTGGCCCCACAAAAATCAAAAATCAGCATAGAACAAAGGATCGAGGCCATCAACAAATAAATCGCCTCAGGATGAAAGCCTCCACTTCGTGTCGACACGAGCCTCAGTGCCCCACCGGAGACATTGCGCCTCACGAATGTCTCTTGCCACCGGTTATAGCCTGGGGCTGGGAAAAGACAATTATGTAAATTAGTATATCTTATAAAACAAAATTGTCTTAAAACATTTCACTTCTCTTTGTTCCATTCTAAAATAAAATGAAAAATTTCAAATTGTTAGGCCGATTCGACAGGTCTCTTTTTCTGTGGCATGAGGGTTGCTCATGGGTATGGCAGACAGATTCCCGGGAGCGCACGTGTTTTGTCGGCTGAGCAACGCATCCGGATTGGAGCGGGAGGGCCGGGAAGGATGCCACTACAGGAACCACAGGAGGAGACAAGTGATGAAGCGGGTTGTTTTAACATTGATTTTTGCGATGATGGGTCTGGCCAGGGCGTGGGCGGGGGATGAGCCGCCCACCGTTGAATCAAACAAAGAGGCCATTATGCTCGTGCAAACCCATGCGGACTACGTGTGGACATTGGTGGCGGCAGCCCTTGTCTTTTTCATGCAAGCCGGATTCGCCATGGTGGAGACCGGGCTTACCCGGGCCAAGAACGCCATCAACATCATGATGAAAAACCTCATGGATTTCGCCGTCGGGTCCCTGGCCTACTGGGCCCTGGGCTTTGGGTTGATGTTCGGGGTCTCGGCGTCGGGCTGGATCGGGACCTCAGGTTTCTTTTTGAGCGATTTCAAATCGGGGGGAGACCCCTGGGTGCTGGCATTCTGGATGTTTCAAGTGGTCTTTGCGGCGACCGCGGCCACCATCGTCTCGGGTGCCATGGCCGAGAGGACAAAGTTTTCCGGATACCTTATCTACAGCCTATTTGTCAGTGCCTTGATCTATCCGATCTTCGGAAGTTGGGCCTGGGGCGGTCTTTTCCATGGCGGCGGATGGCTTGAGAAGCTAGGTTTCATCGATTTTGCGGGCTCAACCGTTGTCCACTCCGTCGGTGGGTGGGCGGCACTTGCAGGGGCTATCGTTCTGGGACCAAGGCTGGGGAAGTATGGCAAGGACGGGAGCATCAAGCCGATTCTCGGGCACAACATGCCGCTTGCCGCCCTGGGCGTTTTCATCCTGTGGCTGGGATGGTTCGGATTCAACCCCGGTTCCACCACCGCGGCCAACAAGGATATCGCCATGATCTTCGTGAACACCAACATGGCTGCGGCTGCGGGCGCCCTAGTGGCTATGGTCACGTCGTGGCTTTGGTTCGGGAAATCCGAGCTGGGCATGGCCCTGAACGGGGCCCTTGCCGGGTTGGTGGCCATCACCAGCCCTTGCGCGACGGTCCTTCCCCTCAGCGCCGTGATCATCGGCGCGGTGGCCGGCCTGCTCGTGGTTGTTTCCGTCGTGTTTTTTGACCGGATCAAAGTGGACGACCCGGTCGGCGCCATATCGGTTCACGGCGTCAACGGGGCGTGGGGGACCCTCGCCGCGGGCATCTTCAACATGGGTGGGACGTCTGTCAAGATCATCGGGGTTCAAGTGCTCGGAATCGTCACCTGTTTTGTGTGGACCTTTTTGACGGCATTCATCCTGTTCAAGCTCATCGACAAGACGGTGGGCCTGCGGGTCTCTCCGGAAGAAGAGGCGCAAGGGCTCGACCTTGGCGAGCACAACGGCAATGCCTACCCTGACTTCGAGATCTCGTCCTACGCGCAGAAGTGAGCGTAAACCAGGATCGCCCCGAACCCCATCGGACGGGGAAGGGGGCGGCGAGTTTCCAGCTTGCCCTGGTTAGGACATTGCAGCTTAGAGAGGAGGTGGTCACTGAATTGGTATTGTTTCGAGTTTATGGTTTATTCATCCAACTGGTAAGATGTGCCAATATTGGAAATATATCAGAGGAGTTTTGATTATGAAACCGAGAGCGTATTTGAGTGTCATATCGGTGTTTGTCACCTGTGTCTTCTTTTTCGGCGCGAGTGGGGCTTGGGCCGAGAGGAGGAGAAGAAGGAGATTCTTGACCCCAGCTATTTCAGCGCGACAACCACGATCGCGACCGACTATGTGTTCCGGGGGATCTCTCAAACAAACGAGGATCCCGCCATTCAAGGGAGTTTTGACTACAAGCATCCGACCGGGTTCTACCTAGGCGTGTGGGGATCAAACGTGGATGAATCCATTTCAAAGGGGAACATCGAGCTGGATTTCTACGCCGGCTATGGGCGAGAGCTGTTCAAGGACTTCAGCTTTGACCTCTCCTTCATCTATTACCTCTACCCCGGCAGCGGGGATGACCCTGAAGCGAACTACTGGGAAGGGCACCTGGGGCTGGGCTACGCGCTGTCCGCCCTTCCGCTTTCCCCGACCATCGGAGTGGGGTACAACTATTCGCCCGACTTCTTCGGTGAGGACGGCGACGGCCACTATGTGAACAGCAAATTGGGCTTGTCGCTTCCCTATGGCTTCGGCCTGGCGGGCGAGCTGGGGTACCAATGGGTCGAAGGCGACAAGTTGACCGGCGACGGTCAGGGGAAAGGGGGAAATGACGGGTTTGACTACACCCACTGGCGGGTCGGACTCTCAAAGGAACTCCTGGGGTTCAACCTGGACCTGAGTTACCACAATACAAACGAAGAGGATTACCTGGGAGACATCGGGGACGAGCGGGTGGTCTTCATGATTTCCCGATCTTTCTAAGGCCCAGTGCTTCACATCGGTCATGGGACAAAAGGCCTTTTGAGGAGCGGTCAAAACGCTTCCGGTCCTCAAGAGGCCTTCATCGATCACTGGTCACTCATTTCTACGGCGTGACCTCCCGACCCCCGTGTAAGAGAAGCCAAGATCCGTCATGGTCTGCGGGTCGTAGACGTTTCGCAGGTCAACAAAGACCGGACGCTTGAGCATGGTCTTGATCTTTTCAAAATCGAGCGCCCTGTATTGGTTCCACTCCGTCATGAGGACCACCGCGTCCGCGTCACGGCAGGCCTCATAAGGCTCGTCAAAATATCTGATTTCCGGCATCAGCTGCCTCGCGGCGACCCCCCCCTGGGGGTCATGCGCGTTCACCCTGGCCCCTTTCTCAACCAAGGCGGGCAAAATGGTCAGGGAGGGGGCCTCTCGCATGTCGTCCGTCTCCGGTTTGAAAGTGAGCCCCAGGACCGCGATCGTCTTGCCCGTCTCATCGCCGCCAAGGGCCTCCCTTATCTTTCGGATCATCCTCGCCTTTTGGGCTGAATTCACTTCCACCACCGTCTCCACGATGCGCGAAGGGGTCCCGTTCTCCTGGGCGATCCGGATCAGGGCCAGGGTGTCCTTTGGAAAGCATGAGCCGCCGTAGCCGGGCCCGGGATGCAGGAACTTCCTTCCGATCCGCCCGTCCAGCCCCATCCCCTTTGCCAGATCGGCCACGTCGGCGCCCACCGCTTCGCAGAGGTTCGACATCTCATTGATGAAGCTGATCTTCGTGGCCAGGAAGGCGTTGGTGGCATATTTTATCAACTCGGCGGTTTCAAGGTTGGTCACAACCATGGGGGTCTCTGTGAGATAGAGCGGTTTGTATATGGACCTCAGAACCTCGGCGGCCCGTTCGCTGTCCACCCCGATGACCACACGGTCCGGCCGCATGAAATCACTGATGGCCGCCCCCTCGCGAAGGAACTCGGGGTTGGACGCCACGTCAAAATCAGCGGCCGGGTTGGCTTCCTGGATGACTCGCCGCACCTGCCTGGCGGTGCCGACCGGGACGGTGCTCTTGTCCACCACCACGGTGTAGCCACTTAAGAGGGGCGCAATCTCTCGGGCGGCCTGAAACACATAGGTCAAGTCCGCGTATCCGTCACCTCTCCTGGAAGAAGGCGTCCCCACTGCAATGAAGACCGCCTCAGCTTCTGCAAGCTCTTGGTTAAGTTGAGCCGCGAAATGAAGTCGCCCCTGCGAAACATTGCGCTCCACCATAGCCTGGAGGCCTGGTTCGTAAATGGGGATCACGCCCTGCTTCAGCGACCGGACCTTGCCCTCGTCCTTGTCAATGCAAGTGACTTCGTGTCCGAATTCAGAAAAACAGGCCCCTGACACGAGCCCCACATACCCGGTGCCTATGACCGCGATCTTCATATGAATGAGCCTCCGCATTAAAAGTCACTCAGTGCTTAAGCAAAATCTATACCATATTTTCTTGCGCGCGTCGCCCGCAATTGGAGGAATGTAACCAAAGGCTTTCTAAGTCTTTGTGATTGGAAGAATGAGGCGTTTCGGGCCTGGGGTCCTGAACTTGCCCTTGGGCTGCTGATTAAGATGGGCGTGACGGAGGCATAGGCCTTTTTGGTAAACGTTTCACCTGTCTTCACGCAATCGCAACACAAAATCACCGTCACCGATGTTGAGGATCGTCTGAAAAAAGCAATTCAAGACATCACGAGCATTTTTCACCGACGGCTCTCGCCTAGGATCCTATCAGGCGGGGTAGTGAATGGCCGCTGCTGACTCGAGAATTCGATATTTTCAGGATTCCGTGACGTGGAGGGTTCCGCTTGCTTGCAACGGCATTGTTTGTCTTTGACCGGCCAGAAAGCTGCCTGAGAACGCCATGAGGGTTTGCCACTGCCTGGTTAATAATCCTATTCACTTCTTTCATTAATCGTTGCTGAAGCCTTTGTTTAGATTTCCAGAATTCAGTCATTCCATGTGCCTCGTGCTTCGTGAGCCGCATCACTTGGGCAAAGCCACCCACCAGGTGGAGCCTTACCCGATAGACCTCGTGAGCGTTCACCAAATCTATTAACGGGCGGCACACCGGAAGGACTTGACCTTCAAGGCAATCGGTATTCTGTCAGTGACCTTTCAATTTGTCTTTGATGGTGATCGAAATGCGAGAGTGCAAGGTCGAGGGTCTCTTCGGCCGGCATCGGTCCGGCGGCGGGATGGCTGAACATAACTGTTTTGCAGGTCTCGGGGCTCACGGTTTCGAGCAGGTCCGCCATGAGTCGTCGCTCCTCCTCCCATTGTTCAAGCAATTCGGACAAGGAAGTCCTACCGTCTGGTTCTAACCGTGCATCCGGTACGTCAACAGCGACGTCCCTGTCTAAGATGTCCCGGACCACTTCGATAAGTTTACCCGGTTTTAGCAGTCCCCGTATCGGATTGTCGCGAAGCTCGCGTTCTGACAAACGCATTCCCTTTTCGCCCAATACGATATGCTGCAACACCTGGAGCAGGCTCCAGCGATCCGGGCCAGGCTGGCGAATGATTTGGTCTTCTTTTAGGGACCGAAGTAGACCCACCAAAGAACGTCGCCGTTCTTCCAACTGATCAAAACGGGATTTGAGCTCGGAAAGCATCCGCCTACTCCTTGACTCTGAAGGAACGGGAAACGTGTCAATCCGTGCAGCGCGGCGTGGGAATGCGGTCATCCTTTAAACGGCAATCAAAATGACGTCGCGTCACGCCTCACGATTCGGGACTGATCAGAACGTCAATTGCCACCCTCATTTCTCGAAGTCATACTTCTTCCGGATAAAGGCCTTTGCCTCAACAATCACCGCTTCTTGTTCCTTACGGTCTGCGGCAGGATCCACATAGAATTCGAACCCGCAGGCTCGGGCGGTATTGATCTCCAACACCCTCGTGCCGTCCTTATACTTCGGATGCCGGATGACTTCCTCATTGACCAGTTCCACAAATCTATCCCTGGATACGATTTCCTTGGACACGACGTTAACCTCCAACACGCCCGATCCGGGCAAGTTCTTCCTTCTGCTTGTGATGTCCCAAAGGCTTATGGCTTACTTGACGACTTTAATATCGCCCGCATACCGCCCGACCACATCTTCCCCCACGCAGTTGGCAAGTTCCTCTTCTGTCGCTTCTTCCACGCGTTTGAGCGCGCTCAGCGGACAGAGGAAAACAGCGCCGGCTGCATCCTTAACCTTGAAGTATTTCTCCTCTTTACTCATGTGCTTGATCCCTCCTTCCCCATTCATGGGGTTTTCACACCTGCATTCCTGGTCCCTCGACTTGATCCCAACACACTGACATTTCAACTAAAAATCACCGCGCAAACCCAATTTCGATCGCCGCAAGATCTCCTAAGAGAGGTAGCTTTTAAATTAATAATAAAATTTAGTGAACGATTGGCCCATGTCAAGAAGTTCCACCATGGAGAGGCATCGGGTGATTTACAGCCTTACGGTTTCGTTGTCCATTGCGCTGGGCGAAAGAAACTCAGATACGTCCTCTCCGGACGCTCGATACTGGAGGTTGCCACAGGGCGCAACGTGATTAACATTGTTCATTAATTCCTTGAGGCATCCCGATACCATTCGCCTTCCCGTCGTAAAAAGAATGGCTTATGCGGACCATGCATTTGCCCTCGCCGTGGCAGGAATCCCCGTCTATGGCTATATCCCCAAATTTTATACCGATGTGGTCGGCGTTCACATCGGCGTGATCGGCTATCTGCTTATGCTGGTTCGCCTGTTTGACGCGTTCACCGACCCTGCCGTGGGTTACGTGTCCGACAGGAGCAAAACCCGTTTCGGCAAGGGCCGTCCCAAAAAACCTGGCTCGGTATATTGTCCGAGCATCATTTTCCCAGGAAAGGATGACCTATATCCCGGAAGACTCCAAGGTCCGCTACCGGTCTAAGGACGGTAAGAATGAGAAGACCTTTGAAGCCCTCGAGTGGCTTGCCGCCATGTGCTCTCATGTCCCCAGCAAGGGCGAACAAATGATTCGCTATGCTACCGCTCAAGCACCTCGGTCTGTGGGAGGTCAAGCCCAGGCCCCCACCCAGGGTGCCCAAATGGCCGCTTTTATACACCGCAATCCTCTGGCCCCCAACATGATGTGGTGAGTTTGCCCTTGACACACAAGAGCACAATCCCGTATACTCCGTCCCACTCAAAGCGAGTTCTTATCACCTACGGACTCATCAAATATACTCCCAGATGTTTTCGTTTGAAAAGCCCGACCACAGTGAATAACTTGGTGCGCAAAAATCCAGCTTTTCCTCAGAGGTGTCATCTTGGGTTCAATAAATCCGGGAGGGTTTCCTTCAAGGCTCCTGTCAATCCTTTTCACGGTAGCGTTGCTTGCCGTTCTTGTGACCCTTGGTTCATCGTGTTCGCTCAACCCCCCTCCTTTTGACGAAGGGGCGTGGAGAGCAAAGGTTCTCTCCGTTGATCCGGATCTGCTGTATGCTTCTCATTTCAAGGATGATCGGTTTTTCAACCCCTGGATGCCCAACGAGGACAAGGGGTTTTTCACTTTGCTCAGGTGGCGCCTCACTGCTTCGCAGGAGTACACAGAGGAAGAGAATTCCTATCTCCCCACGGTGCAGGCGAATGCAAAGGAGAGGGTTCTTGCCATGCCCCAGGGCGATTTTATTATGTGGATTGGGCACGGCACCTTTCTCATTCGTCTCAACGGCGAGTACTGGCTCGTGGACCCCATTTTCTCCGAGAGAGCGGTTGTGGTGAAGAGGAAGACTCCGCCGGGAATTACCGCGGAAACTCTTAAAGAGATCGCGTCAAACTTCAGGGTTCTCATCACTCACAACCACTATGACCATCTCGACAGGCGCAGCATCCTTGACCTGCCGGAAAACACGAAGATGTTCGTTCCTCTAGGGCTCAAGGAGTCTGTCCAGGACATGGACAAAAAGGACGTGACGGAGATGGACTGGTGGCAGGAAATCAATCTGGGAAACGGCATCACTCTGGTGTGTCTGCCCATGCAGCACTGGTCAAGGCGATTCGGACATAGCCCCCGTGAGACCCTTTGGGCGAACTACATGCTGATCACGCAGAGCGTGACCATTTATCTGGGAGGAGACACAGGATACTTCATCGGCTACAAGGAAATCGCAAAGCGCTATCCCAAGATCGACTACGCCCTTCTCCCCACGACCGCCTACCATCCGCGCTGGTTCATGCACTACAACCACATGAACGTGGATGAGGCCCTCAAGGCCTTCAGCGATTTGAACGCACGGACCATGATTCCCCAACAATGGGCGCCTTTCACCTCGGCGACGAGCCGCCGGGCGATTCGATCCTGGAACTCAAGAGAAAGATTGCCGAACGCCATCTCGATGCCTCTCGGTTCATCATCATGGACATAGGCGAAATCCTGCCCATCGGGAAATAGTCAGCCGATTTAATTCTAGGGTCCAGGGACAAGCCCCGCTTCTTCGCTACTACGGACGCTCTGACTCCTGCCCATTCGGTTCTTCGTCCTGCTTATCGCAGATTGAGCGCCGTCCTTCCCACGGGCAGGTCTCCCTGGTTCACACGGCACGACCTTCCATGCATTCCGTCACCAAACACCTGACGCGCCCCATCATCGCTTTTCTGCTGCCCGCCCAGCGTGATGGGCTTCCGGGATCTCTGCGGCTTCCGTGCGACGCGCGGTCGCTCACGGGGTTTTGGCCAACCTGTGGCAAGCCTTCGATCCCGGTCTGGACTTCGCCTTGAATCCGCAGGCTCGTCGCTGCGTACGGCCGAATCGTGTTCGCAAGACTCCTACGGACTGCATGTTCGCCTCGGGTTGCTCTCCACCCCACCTCACGGTGACGCAGTTACCTTCGGCTACCGGGAACGGGCATCTCCCGGAAGAGGACTTTCACCTCTCAGATCGCGCCTGCTCCCAGGCGCACGGATGCCGGCTTCCGCCGGAATGACGGAGAAAGGGCCGTCAGTCTTGTTACAAGCCCGCCGATACGGCCTTGTCCTTGAGCTATTTCGTTCTTAATTTCTAAAGGTATATAACTCAGAAAACAAGAGGTCCCTCATGATAAAAACCTGCCTGGAATATCATCAGAGAACGAGTTATGACCGGTTGGCCGTGTCAGGGCACTCCCTGGACTGGTCCAATCAACCGAAGGTTTTCAAGGAATACCCGGGGATCCCATCGATTTCCCTTCCTAGAGACCTTCAGATGCCGAAGGAAAAGCTTTCCGAAATCCTCGGAGAAGCCTGCAGCCGAGGGTTTGCCCAAGCCATTGGACGTGGAAACCCTCTCGCAGCTTCTTCTCCTATCCTATACCTATACGGCAAGAGCCCGCTACCTTGAGGGCGATTTCCTTTTCAGGAGTGCGGCTTCTGCAGGCGCTCTTTACCCGACGGAGATGTACGTGGCAGTGCGGGACGTGAAAAGCCTGGACGATGGGATCTACCACTTTGCTCTTCGGAGCCATTCGTTTGATCTCCTAAGGAAGGGAGAGGTCACAGAGCAAAACAGAGGAGTGGGAAGTCGTATAACCTTTTTCCTGACTGCTATTTTTTTCCGAAGCGCTTGGAAGTACAGGGCTCGGGCTTACCGGTACCACCTTATGGACACAGGCCACGTGGCGGAGAACCTGATTCTGGCTTTGAAGGCTTCGAAACTTCCTTTCAGCGTGGCCTATGACTTCGACGACGGGGAGGTGAACCGGCTGCTCGGGTTGGATGATCAGAAAGAAGTGGCCCTAGCGATTATCGATGTGCCTGGAGACAAAGGGACTTATGAGAAGCCTAAGGGGCCTGTTTCTCCTCTTTCGGCAATCCGTCTTGCAAGCCAGCCGTGTCTTAGCAAAGGAAATCGACTATCCGGCCATAAGGCAAATCCACGAGGCGGGCATGCACAGAGCGGAGAGCATGGAGCAGAGAGTTTATGCTCAAAAGGGGATGATCCATGAGTTGGGGATCGCTCCCAAAATATGGACTCCCTTAGAAACCATGACCCCTTGGCCTGAGATCATGGATTACCCTGATGCGGTGTTCAGCCGCCGGTCCAGGCGCAACTTCGTAAAAAGGCCGGTGAGCAAGCAGGCGATCAGTGCCTTGCTCCAAAGTGTTTGCCTGAGCAATGGTTCACCCCGTGACCAAAGCGTGGCTGTCGGTTTCCTGGCCGGCGCCGTTGGTGACTTGGAGCCCGGGTTTTATCTGTTGGATCCAAGAAACGCTGCCTGGGGCATGGTTTCGCCCGGTCAGTTCATGGTCCGAAGCACTTCCATTTGTCTGGATCAGGCCTGGCTGGTGAATGCGGGAGTCCATTTCCTTTTCTTGCGAATTTGGACGTCCTTGACAATGTGTGGGGTCCGAGGGGGTATCGCTACGCCATGATGACAGCCGGGAGGATCGGACAACGGCTTTACGTCGCTGCGGAAGCGATGGGAATGGGGTGCTGCGGGATCGGAGCTCTCTATGACGGTGAAGCCATGGAAATGCTCGGGCTTAATCAAAGCTCAAGGCTCCTGTACCTGGTAGCCGTAGGAAGCGTCAAGAAAACGTAAAGAAAGAAGGACTGAGTGTTGAGGACTGAAAACTGAGCAAAAACGGACATTCGGTGGCTACTCAGTCCTCAGTCCTCATACCTCAGAACTAGGCGTTTCTCTCCTTTACCTTCCCTCCGGAATGATTATTGATTTTTCAGCCGTTTTCCCTGAAATGCGGGCGTTGTGAGTCGATCTTCACATGTGACAGAGGGTGCAGCGGGAAAACGAAACCATACAGAAGATGAGATAACTCATGATCATTAAGCAGGCAAATATTCCTGACACCCTTCCTTTGCTGCCGCTCAGGGGCGCTGTTTTGTTTCCCAACATGGTGATTCCCATTCTCGTAAAAACAGAAAGCTTCATTCCCATGCTTGAGCAGGTCATGGAAAAGGACCGGCTTGTGGTCATGGCCATGATGGGCGACGAGGAAAAGGCTGCTTTAGAGTCCGGGAACTTCAGCCGAGTCGGGACCGTGGCGTCTGTGGTAAAATGTCCAAAGGCGAGGAAGGAAGGGTGGTGGTCGTACAGGGACTGTCCCGCGCGGTCATTACAGGCATTGTTTCCAAAGATCCGTACCATGTGGTGGCCATCAAAAAGGTCAACGAGCAGGAAGGAACCGGCATGAGGGTAGAAGCCCTCAAGTCGAACCTGATCAAGATGTTCAAAGAGCTGGTGTCCCTATCTCCCGGATGAACTTCTCAACGTGGTTCGCCACATTTCCGATCCCGGAACCCTGGCCGATATCATTGCGTCTTATCTGAATGTAGAAGGCCGGAAAAGGCAGACCATTCTGGAAACTCTGGATGAAATGAACCATGGGTTCCCCGTCACCTCATTTCCCGCGCGATAGTAGGTGTCCTCCTCGTAGCGCGCCATACCACCGGTCTTTGTGGCAAGCCAGCCTTTCGGCGCAGCGCTTCCATCGTCGCCACGATCCTGGGATCATTTGCCGTGTAGAGGCCAAAGGCAAAAAGCCCCCAGAGGCTTGAATCGCAGTTCCCGTCGACTTTTAGATCCTTGCCGTTCATGCGATAGAGCATGCGGCAGAAACTGCCCAAAGATTCATTCCACAAATGCCTGGATGCTGCATCCCTGATCTCCGAAGCAGCCTGCCTGTAGACTTTTGCTTTGTCGTCCTCGCCGAACACCGTACAGAAAATCGAGGCCGCCGCCAAACCGCCCGAACACAGCGGAAACCGTAAATTTCATTCTGGCTGGCACTGGCGGACAGGGCATCCGGAGGTGGAAAAGGACTTCGACCACGTGATGATCGTCCTTGCGGACATGCCCTTCGTGAACGCAGACGTGATCAATCTGCTCCTGCAACGCTACCTCTCCTCAGACTGCGTCGGGGGCGGTCTTCGTAAAAGGCCGACGTTCCCATCCAGTGATCTTTCGCCGCGAGATCTACCCTGCGCTCATGAAGCTCAGCGGAGATACCGGTGCCCGCCACCTCTTTCAAGCCCAGGAAAAGAACGTCTGCCTTGTGGAGCTGGGGGATGCATACGACGACCAGGACATCGATACCTCCGAAGACTACGCCCGTCTCCAAGAGCAGACCGTTGGGACATAACCTGAGCAATTCTTTGGCTTCGTAGACCGCAGTGTGAGAGCTCAAATCCTGCCCTGTGAGATGGAGTCTCGCGGTTGTACTTCTCGGGAGATCTCGTCTAAGAGCGCATCTTCAGCCAGATCCATATCGTAACGGGCCTGCAGATTCAGCCAGTACCGTGGGTTTTGCCCGAAGTATCTCCCGAGCCTAAGAGCAAATTCTGCCGTCATGGGTCGCCGGCCGTTCACGACATGATTGATGCGCATTGCGGGAACCCTCAAATCCTTTGCAAGCCTGTACTGGGAGATTTCCAGTTCATCCAGCAATCCTTTCAAATAGACCCCAGGGTGTACGGGTCCGATCTTCTCATTCTGCATGCTAGACTCCTCAATGATAGTCGACGATTTCGACCCCTTCTGCATCTCCTGCTTGCCACTCAAAGCAGATACGCCAGCGATCATTGATCCGGATACTCCATTGCCCCTTTCTGTCGCCCTTCAGGCTCTCAAGGCGGTTAGACCCCGGCAGCCGTAAGTCATCTATATCGATGGCAGCGTCTATGGCGTTGAGTTTCATGAATGCGCGCTGCTGTATGCTCCTCGGGAACCCCTTTGAGAACAAACGTCGAAATACCTTCTCTGTCTCTTTGCAGCGAAAGGATCGAATCATTGAAACATAATAACCAATCCGTTTATTATGGTCAAGTTCAAAGCGAGGACCTTATCAAGCTCATCATTTCGTGGCGGCACTCCGGCTTCAACGTCCATTGCGGCCCCAGGATCCAACCCGGTGACGAGGAGGCCATGGAAAACCTGGCTCGGTATATTGTCCGAGCATCATTTTCCCAGGAAAGGATGACCTATATCCCGGAAGACTCCAAGGTCCTCTACCGGTCTAAGGACGGTAAGAATGAGAAGACCTTTGACGCCCTCGAGTGGCTTGCCGCCATGTGCTCTCATGTCCCCAACAAGGGCGAACAAATGATTCGCTATGCTACCGCTCAAGCACCTCGGTCTGTGGGAGGTCAAGCCCAGGCCCCCACCCAGGGTGCCCAAATGGCCGCTTTTATACACCGCAATCCTCTGGCCCCCAACATGATGTGGTGAGTTTGCCCTTGACACACAAGAGCACAATCCCGTATACTCCGTCCCACTCAAGGCGAGTTCTTATCACCTGCTTTCCACAGCGTTTCTGGATGCAAGCTCCGTGAACAGCACCACACAATGTGTGGACAGGACTTCAACGCCAACATTTCCCAAGACACTGGCCAGGTGTTGCTCTTCAACCACCATTTCTTTCTTCGACATGGAGGCCTACGACCGCTTTGAAAAAGTCGCCGAAGGCTGGAACCAACTGCTTCTCGTGTCCAAGCAGCAGTTTCTTGAAAAGGTGAAACGCAAACGCCAGCTAAAGAGCGCGTCCGGATCAACAGTTCGATCTTCTCCGGTCCACATCTCCGGGCCTGGCGTCACGAAAGCATGGAGCTTTTTCAAAGACGGACGATCGGAGCCCTCACCCGACCGTGGAATGCTTATTTGTCCCCCACGAGGGGCAGCACCAACTGGACCGAAAAGGTCACGAGAAAGGTGTTGTCCAGGTAGTGGGGCTCACAGAAGGGCAGAGGGTATTCCCGTTTGCAGGTTCGCTTGATCAGCTCCTGGTCGGCCGTTTCACTCTCCTTCGTCAGATATACCCGCTTCCCCTGATAGCCCGGTCCGTCTTCCTTGAAGAGAAACACTGCGTGCGGGTTTTTCTGGGTGTTCGCGTGGGTCAGCTTATCAGCCATGATAAAAGCCACGTGTGTATCATCAATGACGGTGGGTTTGGTGTAGATCGCGGCATTGACCTTTCCCTTCTCGTTTGCAGTGCTCAACACCCCGAGACCGTTTGTTTCCTCAAAATACTTTTTCAGATCCATTGATTTGCCTCCTTTTAGGTAGATACGAATGTTAAATGAACTACCAAGCTGTAATTAATCAATCTGGAACTGCCGGAAAATAATAGTCTTTTTCCGGAACTCGAATCATTCCCTGATCAATCCAGCAACTTAGTTGGTGGACAATCATAATCATTCAAAGTTCCCGTGGCAAGGTTTCGCGGTGCCCGCTTCTTTCGCATTGCGCGGTGAAAAGAGCAGGATGCCGGCCGGCGACTACCGATTTTGCTTCGGTGCCGACATGGATAAGAATGGGACCCTGGATGTTGAAGCCTTGGAATTCGATTACGCCTTGGTCCGAGTGGCTAAATCGCCTTAGGCGGTCAGACGTTCAGGAGGCATACCGAACCGGGGGTCCCTGACACGAGCGCGGGGCACTTTCTCACTTGCTCCCGCTCCCTGGAATTGCCGATTCTTGCCAATCGAACCCCAACCGGTGGTCTGTTTTATATGTTATATCAAAATGAGGGAATCAATGATGAATATTGAGCATTCCGACCGGGGTTGCATAACACCCTTCAATGGCCACACCCCACGCATAGACCCTACGGCCTTTGTGGACATTTCGGTCCGCCTTAAAGGCGGAGATTTACCGCCGCGGTTAGCTCAACCGTTAGGAATGCCCTTTCATGGCCGGGGTCAAAAAGCCAAGATGTTATGGGAGGAATAATCAACCGATGAACCCGGGCGATGAGCTGGAGGCCATCTATGAAAAGCTGGCCGGGGCCTTGCGACGATGAAGATTTGAAAACTGCCAGACCATAAATGGGTGAACACTACGGCGGGGAGTGGGAGACGTGAAAAACACCTTTGCGATTATCGGTTGTGGTTTGACGGGCACTTCCGCATTTTGCCAATTCATTCGCATCCTTCAGGAAAAGGCAGTCCGCGGCAAAGGCCGATTTTCAGGTATCAGGATCGCGATTATCGAAAAGCAGGACCGTTTCGGTCCCGGTTTCCCCCACAGCAATCAATTCGTGATGCCCTGCCACGTGACGAATACTTGCCCGGAGGATATGGGCATCCTCTCAGGGAAGCCCAGCGATTTCCAGGACTGGTTGGAGGCTGAGTATGATCGACTCCTGCCTCAATTCACCGCCTTTCTGGATGACCCGGCGCCCTCAGCAGGTTTCTGCACCCATTACCCTCGAACCGTCGTTGGAGAGTATTTGCAGTCCAGATTCGTGGAGTCTTTGGAGGCAGCACGAAGGCTCGGCTGCGATGTGGTCCTTTACCCCCGGTGTGAAGCCCTTGACGCCGTCGAGAAAAAGAAGAAGGTCACGTTGTTCCTTAAAGAGAGCTTGTCTCTGGAAGAACTTTCTGCTTGGAGGCAGACCACGTTCTCCTTGCCACGGGGCACTGGTTCGAAGAATCGACGGATAACCGACACTTTTCATGTCCGTGGCCTGCATGGGAGCTTTTGAAACATATCCCTCAGGGGGAAAAGGTAGCCGTTCTCGGGACGAGCCTCTCCGCCTTAGATGCAGTGTTGACGCTCACATCGGAAGGTGAGTTTTACCGTGGTCCTTCCGGGGAGCTGAAGTACGGGTTATGGCAACCGTCCAGAAAAATCGTCCTCTGTTCCCGCAAAGGAATTTTGCCCAAAGTCCGCGGAAGATCGGGAAAATACAGAAATCAGTTTCTGACACAACAGAACCTCAGAGACCTCAGGAGAAGGTTGCGGCCAGGGACCGGCCCTTGAAGTCATTTTCGGTCTGCTCCGTTCAGATCTGGAGGCCGTTTACGGAAATTCTATCCCGTGGGCCGAGGTGATGAACCCTTCTCTTTCCCCCTTCGAAATTCTGAAACGCGATCTTAGGCTGGCAAAGGAAGGAGACGGCCCTCAGGGTGAGTTGCTCTGGCAGACGGTACTTCATCAGAGTTTCTTCATGGCCAGAGACGTTTACCAGCGTCTCTCAGCCGTTGACAAAGAGCGCTTCGAGAGGAAATATAGCACCATCTTCTTCTCTTATGCAGCGCCGATGCCCCATGGGGTCGCTGAAAAAATACTGGCTCTCATGAAGTCTGGAATCGTTGAGGTGATCCAACTCGGTAATGCCTACACCGTTCACAGAGACGAAGAACATGGGGGCTTTGAGATACTTTACCTCGATGCCAACGGAAAAACGGCCAAGGATTACTGCGCCTATTTGATCGATGCTCAGGGGCAGAGGCGGTCCTTTGCAACCAGCTCATCGGACCTTGCGAAAAACCTGCTTCGCTCAGGAACGGTTCAGATCGAGAGGCTTTCAACAGGGTGCCGTGATGAATCGGCGGCGGCCGGATGGGGTAGAAGGCATGTACAATTCCGGCAGCCTCTGGATCGATCCCGACACGCACCGAGTTCTCAGGATGAAGCCTGATGCCACGTTTGCGCCGTCCGGGTGCATGCATGCCGTTGGCATCATGACCAGGGGACAAATCCTGGACGCAAGCTCGGCGCGCGGAAGTGCCGTGGCAACAGCTATCGTCACCGCGCAGTGGGCTGACATGCTCAATGAAACGATGGGATAATATGAACTTGCCCCTGTCATCTAAGTCTTAGTTGCCCAACCTCCGGCTCACAACAGTTTGCCGTCCCTCGTTTCGTAGCGCATGGGTCGCCGTGGGGCCTGGGGTTCACGGCAGCATGCGTGGACCGGGAGATGACGGAGCTGGCTTGAGAAGCGGACTTAAAGGAGGGAACGAAATGGGGGGACCCTTTTGCGTCCCCCCATGGTCGGGTTCATGAACCATGTACCCTAAGCCGGGCCGTGTCAGGTGGGTGCATGACATGCGGGTGCATGGCACGAAGGGCCATGGCAGCTCGCCGCGGTGGAAACCTTTTTCTCCACTTTTTTGACTTTCAGCATGTGTCTTACCTCCTTTCCAGGGGTTTTTGGGTGCAGCGAGTTTCCAGCAGACCCTTTGTCCCCAAAGATTCAACAGCATCGGGACAAACGCGGACGAATTCATCCCGTGTCATCTCTCGGCTTTATTGCACATCAAGCGTTCGCGCCATTTCATAGACATAACGATAACCGTTATACAGACCAATACGATCCTTGCCGAACGGAATGCTTTCCGTCGTATCCGGCAGTTCCTTCAGTTGTCTAAAGAGAATCACCCTAGGGTTTCGACCATGTTCTTCTTGAAAACGGCCCGACTTGACGCCAATCATAACACAGGCATCGGGAAAATCAGACCCCCAAGGAGGCAAATCGCCTGAATCGGCCCATCCACAGCCAATGGCCATGGCCTTTCGCCCGCAATGTTGGAGGGAGCCCACTATCAAAGTGAACTTTGGAGGTTACGACTAAAAAGCATTTCTTGGTTTCCAGGTTTTCCAGACCTCACCAGACATATGGGATGATTCATGCTCCCCCGGCATCGTCGGTTTGCCAGGCTCCCAGCCGCAGGGCATGAGCTCGTCGGTTTCCTGCTTATGGTGGAGCGCCCTTAACTGCCGAAGCACTTCCGTGACGTTACGACCCAAGGCGTCGCACGTAATTTCCATGGACTGCACCACCCCGCTCGGGTCCACAATAAAACGGCCCCGTTGGTCCGTCTTTGCCTCCCCATCATAGACGCCGTATCGATTGCCGATCACCCCGCCGGGGTCAGACAGCATGGGAAACCGAACCCCGCCGGGAATCATCCTGGACAGTTCCCTCTCTTGCCAATCCTTATGGGTGGCGACACTGTCGACGCTCACAGCCAGCACTTCTGCGTTCAGTTCCTGAAAGGCGGGGTACTTGGCGGCAACTGCCGCCAATTCCGTCGGTCACACACAGGTGAAGTCGGCCGGATAAAAGAAGAGGACCACCCACTGGCCTCTGTAGTCTTCGAGCTTGATCTCTTTGATCGAACCTTGATGATACGCCTCTGCCTTGAAAACAGGGGCTTCTTTTCCGACACATACTCCCATGGCCCTATCCTCCTGGTTGAAGGCCGACCTGCACGACGTCCCCGTTGCTTTGCAGGGCTTCCCCCTCCGGCTTCCCTTCAATGTCCTGCCATCCTCCCCCAAGGGCCTTGTAAAGAGACACAAACCCCAGCGCCCGGTTCTGTCGGCTCTGGGCCAGTTGATCCTGCGCGTCGTATAGGGCGGACTCGGCGTCGAGCACGGCAAGGTAGCTCTGCGCGCCCGCCCTGTAAAGCTCTTTAGCCAGCCTCACCGCAGAGTCGTTTGCCTGCACGGCCTCAACCAGCGCCCCGGTTCTCCGCTTTTCCCTTGAAAGAGAAACGAGGGCGTTTTCCACTTCTTCCAGGGACGTTAGCACGACTTTCTCGTATCTTGCCAGGCTCTCGTCGCGGACGGCTTTGCTTGCGTCGATGGACGAGAGAATCCGTTTGAAGTTCAGGATGGGCCAGCGAAAGGCGGGAATGATGCTCCAGAAATGGCCGGAACGCCAGGACAGGTTTTCCAGGTCTTGGTCCATGTAGCCAAAGGACCCCGTGAGAGAGAATTTCGGAAAAAGGTCGGCTGTCGACACGCCGATTTGCGCTGTTGCCGCAGCCACCTCTCGTTCCGCCTTGCGGATGTCGGGCCTTTGCCGAAGCAAGCTCGGAGGGAAGACCCGCAGGGAGGTTGTCGGGAAGCACGGGAAGGGGGGCCGGCTGGGAAAGGGCGGGTACGAGGTCCATGGGTTCCCGGCCCAGAAGGACACCCAGGCGATGCACCGTGGCCAGGATGGAGTTTTCCAGAAAAGGAATTCTCGATTCGGCAATGGCGACCTCTCCCTGCGCCCGCGCCAGTTCGAGCTGGCTTACCAAGCCTGCCTTGAAGCGCGATTCAGCGATGGCGGCATTGGCTCTCCGCGCTTCAAGGTCGTTCAGCGCAATTTCCATGCGCAGCTGTTGTCCCCGCAGCTCCACGTAATTCCGCGCCACCTCACCCTGAAGGGTCACAAGGGCGTCGCGAAGCGTCTCTTCGGATGCACGAAGGTCCGCCTCCGCCGCTTCGATCTCCCGCCTCACGCCGCCGAAGATATCGATCTCCCAGGAAGCATCGAATCCGACCTGGTACAGGTTTCCTCGCTGCTTCGGCAGGCCCGGCGACATGCCGCCCGCCTGGCCCGGCTGGGCGGATTCAGAGCGGTGGTAAGCTTCGTAGGATCCCTGGGGGCCGCCCTCCGGCAACAACTTGGAAGCGCTGATCCCCGCCAGCGCGCGCGCCTGCTGCACCCGCGCCCGGGCGATGCGAAGGTCAAGGTTGCGCTTCACCGCATTCTCAATCAAACGGTCCAGAACAGGATCCTGGAGCACCTTCCACCAGGACATTGAGAAATCTTTCTCTGAGGTTCTTCACCTGTGGAGATCCCTGGTTCCAGAGAGCCGAAGCTCGACGGCACGGGAGGGTCCACTCTCCGATAGTCGGGGCCGACCGGCGCGCATGCCCCTGCAACCATGACCCAAGCAAAAAGAATCAGACCGATCTTTTTCATCCCTTGCCTCCTTTTCCTTCAGAAGGGACCTGGGGCGTTCGATCCTCGATATAAACATCCACCTGCTGGCCGGGGTAGACCGGCAGGTTTTCTCTCGGGAAGCTGTAGATCACCTGGAGAACCCTTGTGTCCACCCGCTCCGTGCTATCTCCCGTGAGGGATCTCTTCGGGATCACGTAGGTCTCCACATACTCAAAGGTCAGGTCGGTCTTGTACTCAGCATGTCCTCGCAGGTAGGCCACGGCGGGCGCTTTGGGGCTGAAGCGCCACGCATCGTTTTCGTCGATGTCCACCCGGACGTGCAGCCTGTCCAGGCTCCCAAGGAGGAGCAGGGGCTCCGTGAGTGCGCCGCTCTGGGCAAACTCGCCGGGGCGGATGTTCAGCTGAAGCACTTGGCCTTCCATAGGCGCGCGAACGGTGAGCCTTTCGATCTCGACCTGCGCGGCCTGAAGCTCTGACTGGGCACGCGTCACCTCCGCCCTGGCCACCTCGATGTCCGGTTTCCAGGCACCGGCTTCAAGCAGGGCCAGGTCGGCTTGGGCCCGAACCAGCCTGGACTCCGCGATGGCCACCGCAAACCGCCGTTTGTTCACGTCATCGATGCTCACGGCCCTTCGGTCCGTGACGCCTTCCACGATCTTGAGCTGTTGGCGGAGGTCCTCCAGAGTGGCTTCGGCCTCTTTCACCCTGGCCAGGGCGATGGGGAGCTCTTCAGGCCTCGGCGCCTGCTTCAGACGGTTGAGCCGAGCCTCTGCTTCCGTCACCGCCGCATTTCGCACGGCCAGCTCGGCCTGGTTTTTCCGGTCATCCAGAACAAAGAGAGGGTCACCCGGCTTGACCTTGTCGCCCACCTTGACAAAGACCCGAATCACGATGCCCGGGACGTGGGTTCCTATGGCGATATTTCGGGTGCTGGCCTCGATGATGCCCGAACCCGAGATCTTGTTCGAGAAAGATGGCCGGGGCGGTTCGGCAACGGGTTTGGCCGGGGGGATGGGCTTGGCGCTCTGGACAGCGGTCCAGACGGCAAAGAGCACCCCGGCAACCGCCAGAAGGGGAAGAACATACTTGCGAATCATGGCGCCTCCTTACTCATGGGCCACCTGGGATTCAACCATGGTGATTCGGCCGTCGTCCATGCGGGCGATCCGGTCGGCAAAGTTAAAGATCCGGTTGTCGTGGGTGACGATGATCAAGGCGCGATCGACGGAAAGGGCCGTGCCGCGCAGAACTTCCATGACCATGCGGCCCGTGTCCGCATCGAGGGCGCTCGTGGGTTCATCGCAGACGATGAGCTTCGGACCGTGGACCAGAGCCCGCGCAATCGCAACCCGCTGCTGCTGGCCTCCTGAAAGCTGGGCAGGCATGGAATACGACCTGTCCCCGAGCCCGACCTGATCGAGGATCCGCCCGGCCTTTTCATGGGCTTCCGACCGGCTTGCCCCGTTGATGAGGAGGGGCACAGAAACGTTTTCAAGGGCGGTCAGGGTGGGCAGGAGGTTGTAGGCCTGAAAAACAAAACCGATGTTCCCACCACGGTATCTCGTCTTCCTTCTCTGGCCCATGGCCCGGAGATCGTTGTTGAAGACCAGGCACTGGCCTTCATCATGATCCAGGATGCCGGCCATGACCGAAATGAGCGTGGTCTTCCCGCAACCGGAAGGCCCCACGAGCATGAGGAGCTCCCCCATGCGTACCTCCAGGTCCACCCCCCTGAGGGCGATCACCTTCGTCGGTCCTGTCACGTAGGACTTGGTGACTCCCCGGCAGTAAACGGCAAGGTGGTTATCGTTCATTTCACCCGTCCTATGTCTTGAAGACGATGGCCGGCTCCAAGCGCATCACCTTGCGGATGCTGATGAGAGCCGAGAGCACAATGATCACTGCAATGGCGCCCGCGGAAACGTAAAGAAGATCCTTGGTCAAGCGAAAAGCCAGCTCCGTTCCCCCCAGCAGGTACCCGAAAAGCGAAGCCCCGCCCACGCCCATGCCGTAGCCGATGGCGCCGACGACGAGGGCCTGCAAAACGATCATGCGCAGGAGCACGGTGTTTGTGGCGCCCATGGCCTTGAGTGTCCCGAAATATCGCAGGTTCTCCAGCGTGAAGTTGTAGAAGGTCTGGCCGGCAATGGCGGTCCCGATCAGGAAGCCCAGCGCCACGGCGATGCCGAAGTTGATGGGGATGCCCGTGTTCTTCATGAAAAAGTCGTAGGTCAGGTCTTTGAATTGCTGGGCCGTGTAAGCCGCAAGGCCTGTCCTCTCTTTGATGCGGTTGCAAACGGTCTGGAGATCCTCTCCTGCTTTGGCTTTAACCAGAACGAAAGAGAGGAGCTTTCGCTCCCTGGGTGCAAAGGTGGTGGCGCGGCTGTAGGTCGTAAAAATGACCGGCTGGGACTGAAAGGTCCTTGAAACACGGCATATCCCAACCACCACGGCGCGGTGGTCGTTGATTTCAAGCGTGTCTCCGACTTTCAAAGGCTCCCGTCTTCCGCCAGGGGTCCTGGGGGGTTTGGCAAGCCGGGTCTTGGCGCCCACGTCATTGACGATGATCGAGTCCTGACGGCGCAGGTCGCTCAAAACGCCCTCGATCATGACGGGTGGCCCGCCGATGAGCGTGGCATCGTCCAGGCCAAAGACGTTGCAGATCTGAAAGTTGCCGTTTTCAAGCCGTGCTTTCAGGAGCCCCTTGTAGAGGGGAACGGCCCACTCCACCCCCGGGATGCCTCGGACCCGGTAAAGCTCCGTGTCCTGAAGCGGCTTTATATCGTCGATGAACAGCACCTTGGGGTCCATGACCCATATGTCGGGCTGGGAGAGGTCCGTGATGGCACCGTAGGTCCGGGTCATGAGGCCGGTGAAAATGGAGGACTGCTGCGTGATCAGCAAAGAGGCAAAGGTGAGCCCCATGATGATGCCCAGGTACTTGCCCCTGTCACCGATAAGCATTTTCAAGGCCACAGCGTACATGCGCAAAACCCTCCTAAACCGTCATTTCCTGAGCTGGATTAAAGTTGACGGTATTTTCCCCAGAGCTCTTGGCATCGCGGAACCGATTTCAATCAAAATTATAAATGATTCAGACCGAGGATGTCATGGAATTGCGTGATCCGATTCTGGGAAACCCCCTTCTGCAAATTCTCAAGAAGGGGTTTATTCAGAGAAATCAAATACGATTTGAGGTTTCTGTCAGTAACCTTTCGATCTGTCTTTGATGGTGATCAAAATGGGAGAGTGCAAGGTCGAGGGTCTCTTCGGCCGGCATCGGTCCAGCGGCCGGATGGCTGAACATGACGGTTTCGCGGGTCTCGGGGCTCACGGTTTCCAGCAGGTCCGCCATGAGACGTCGCTCCTCCTCCCATTGTTCGAGCAGTTCGGACAACGAAGTTTTTCCGTCAGGTTCTAACCGTGCATCCGGCACGGCAACGGGGACGTCCCTGTCTAAGATGTCCCGGACCACTTCGATAAGTTTACCCGGTTTTAGCAGTCCCCGTATCGGATTGTCGCGAAGCTCGCGTTCTGACAAACGCATTCCCCTTTCGCCCAATAGGATATGCTGCAACACCTGGAGCAGGCTCCAGCGATCCGGGCCAGGCTGACGAATGATTTGGTCTTCTTTTAGGGACCGAAGTAGACCCACCAAAGAACGGCGCCGTTCTTCCAACTGATCAAAACGGGATTTGAGCTCGGAAAGCATCAACTTACTCCTTGACTTTGCAGGATCGGGAAGCATTCCGTCCGTGCCGCGCGGCGCGGGATTGCGCGCATCCTTCAAAACAGCAATCACGCTGCCAGCGTGTAACGCCTGATTCTCGAAGATTTATCAGCGCTTCGCTTGCGCCCTTATTTCTCGAAGTCATATTTCTTACCGATAAAACCCCTCGCCTCAATAATGACCGCCTCTTGTTCCTTACGGTCTGCGGCGGGGTCCACATAGAAGTCGAACCCGCAGGCTCGGTTCGCATTGATCTCCAATACCTTTGTGCCGTCTTTATACTTCGGGTGCCGGATGACTTCCTCATTCACCAATTCCACAAATCTCTCCTTTGATACGATTTCCTTGGACATGGCTCTAACCTCCGACACGCGCTGTCTGACAAGATATTCCTTCTTTGGCTTTGAATCCCCTGGGGCAGATGGTCTATCCGACGATTTTGATATCGCCGCATACCGCCCAACGACTTCTTCCTCGACGCAGTTCGCAAGTTCCTCTTCAGTTGCTTCGTCCACGCGCTTAAGCGCGCTCAGCGGACAAAGGAACACGCTGCCCGCTGCATCCTTGATCTTAAAGTATTTCTCTTCCTTGCTCACAGGTTCCACCTCTCCTCCCCGAAGGGTTGGGCTTTTCACCCTTCCATTCCTGGTCCCTTCATCTTATCCCGAATTTTTGACGCTGAATCTCCGAAAATACCCATAATAAACGTCAGCGTCGTCCGCCATAAAAGCTTCTTAAGCCCAAAAGGTGATTTAATGACCAAATTTAGTGAACCATCGGCTCATGTCAAGAACATCAACCGGAGACACGCACTCTTATGGCTTGCCATATCCATGTAGTTCTTTGATGAAAAACTGTTCCGGTGAGGGCAAAAGGAGACCAAGAGGTCCTATCCGGAAATGGAGCCTGAAGGTTGCCACAGTCCACGATGTGATTAATATTGTGTAACGGAAACTCCAGCCGGGTAATTAACATGAGCCTTCCCTTCGGAAAACGAATGGCTTATTCGGCTCCTGCGTTCGCTCTCGCGGTGGTGGGATTCCCGGTCTATGTCTATATCCCAAAGTTTTACACGGATGTGGTGGGAGTTCATATCGCCGTGGTCGGCTATCTCCTCCTGGTCGTTCGCACTCTTTGACGCGCTCACCGATCCTGCGCTTGGGATACCTGTCCGACAGCAGCAGAACCCGTTTCGGAAGGCGCCGTCCCTACATTGCCTTTGGCTCGTTTTGCTTGCCGTCAGTCTCTACCTCCTTTTTAATCCTCCTCGGCTCACCGACCTTCGACACCCTCTGGTTTGGGGTTTGCATATTTTCTCTGTTCCTATTCTGGACCGCCGTGGTTGTGCCCTTTCGAGTCTCTCGGGCCTGAGCTGACCTTTGATTACCACGAACGGACGACCCTTTTCAGCATGAGGGACGGGGCCATGCTGGCCGGAACGCTTGCGGCTGCGAGCGCACCGGTCCTGGTCGGCCGGATCCTTGGGCTTCCGCCCACCGCCGAAGGGGAGCGCTTGAAGTTCTTCTGGATCTCTGTGGTTTACGCCCCCTTCTCTGATTCTTTGCTGCTGGTGGTGTGTCCTGTCCCTTAGCGAGCGAAATCGTCTGGAGAGCCGGTCACAGCCTCCCTTCTGGCACGGGCTCAGAACCGTGCTGGAGAACAGGCCCTTTCTCCTGCTGCTCATCTCCTACACGGTTGCCGCGTTTGGAAGCAACCTTCCGGCTACACTGATTCTCTATTATGTCGAATATGTGCTTCAATCGAAGCAGGCAGATCTTTTTCTGGCCATCTATTTTGTGACCGGGATTCTTTTTCTGCCCGGCTGGGTCCTGCTCTCCCGGAGACTGGGCAAGAAATGGACCTGGATCGCGTCCATGGGGCTCAACACGGGGGCCTTTATCGGCGTCATCTTCCTGGGCCCGGGCGATGAATGGTGGTACGGCATTCTGGTCTTTCTCTCGGGCATCGGTCTCGGTGCAACCATCGCGCTGCCCTCAGCCATGCAGGCGGATGTCATTGACTATGATGAGCTCCTCACGGGGGACAGGAGGGAGGGACAGTACATCGGTCTGTGGTCCATCGCCAAGAAGCTTGCCGCCGCCCTGGGTGTCGGGATCTCCCTCAGTCTGCTGGCAGCCGTCGGATATGTCCCCAATGTGGAGCAAACGGAGACTGTGAAGCTCACCCTCAGGGTCCTCTATGCCCTGGTCCCTTCTCTGATGCAATCTTCTGGCGCTAGTCATTGTGCTGTTTTATCCCATCAGCAGCACGGTGCACGAAACGATCCTCGCAGCGGTGGAAGAGAGAAAAGCGGGCCGATCGGTTGCGGATCCTCTCCGTCCGCATAAGATCCTCGGCCCGCTCGGAGCAGGATGACCATCGGAGAATCATGGGGAGAAGCGCAATGGAAGGCCACTTGATCATTTTTTTGTGGAATCTCGCAGCAGCCCTAGGATTCATGACATGTGTCTGGGTCCTCAGCGTTTTTCTCAGAAATGCCAGTATCGCGGACATCTTCTGGGGCCCTGGGTTTGTCCTTCTCGCATGGATCACCTTTTTTTCTACTGAAGGATACCTGGGAAGAAAGCTTCTCATCGTTGGCTTCGTCTCTGCCTGGGGAATTCGGCTCGCCATCCACATCGCTGTGCGCAATTGGGGTAAAGGTGAGGACCGGCGCTATCAGACCTGGCGCCGGGAACATGGCAGGCGTTTCTGGTGGGTCAGTTTTTTCACAGTCTTCGGAGTCCAGGGCATCCTCCTTTGGATCATATCCCTTGTGGCGCAGTCAGGTCAGTATTCACCGCTACCGAACCGTTTGACCTGGCTTGACGGCCTGGGCTCATTGCTTTGGGCGATGGGTTTCTTCATCGAAACCTTGAGCGATTGGCAGTTGACCCGGTTCAAAGCTGATCCGACCAACAAAGGCAAGGTGATGGGTCAGGGTCTCTGGCGGTACAGCCGCCATCCCAATTATTTCGGAGAATCCCTCATGTGGTGGGGGATCTACTTTATCGCCCTTTCAACACCCGGCGCGGCCTGGACCATCGTGAGCCCCATCACCATCACCTTCCTTCTCTTGAGGGTTTCCGGAGTTACCCTTCTGGAACGAACCATCGTGGACACCAGGCCCGGCTATCGGGAATACCAGGATAGAACTTCCGCCTTTGTGCCTTGGTTTCCCAAAAAGGATGGACCATGAACCTTGCCGTCGAACTGGCGGAGCGCGGTCTTATCCCCGACCGTCTGATCCGTGAGGGCATTCGCGCCCTGGACAGAAAGCGACTGGCGACGGAGCAGTCAGGCGGCATGGATTCTGAAAGAGAAGCGGTGCGCCGCTTCATCGACTCGATTGGCCGAAGTCCCATTGCCTTGGAAGTGCAGAAACCGAAGGACCAGCATTACGAGCTCAACCCCTCCTTTTTCCGGGAAGTCCTGGGCAAGCGCATGAAGTACAGCGCCTGCTATTGGCCCTCCACAGTTTCCACACTGGACGAGGCAGAAGACGCCATGCTCGCCCTCACCTGCGAAAGGGCACAACTGGAAGACGGCATGGAGGTGCTGGACCTCGGCTGCGGGTGGGGATCTCTCTGCCTCTGGGTCGCCGAGAAGTATCCAAGGTGCAGGGTTTTGGCCGTCTCCAATTCGAGACCTCAGGGTGAGTTCATCAAGGATCGCGCTCGATCCCTTTCTCTACCCCATGTCGAAGTCGTGACGGCAGACATGAACCACTTCTGGCCCGAACGTCGCTTTGACCGTGTCATTTCCATCGAAATGTTCGAACACATGCGAAATTGGGATCGGCTCCTAGGGAACATCTCCAACTGGCTCAAGGATGATGGGAAGCTTTTCGTTCATATCTTCTCTCATCGCCGGTTGGCATACCTTTTCGAGACCGAGGGAGCGCAAAACTGGCTGGGCCGCTATTTCTTCACAGCAGGTATGATGCCTTCCGACGACCTCCTTCTCTATCTTCAGGATCACCTAATTGTGGAAGACCACTGGCGGATCTCCGGTCTTCATTACAAGAAGACAGCAGAGGCCTGGCTTTCCAATCTGGATGACCAGGCCGAGAAAATCAGACCTGTCCTTGCAGGCATCTATGGAAAAAGCCAGGCCGGCAGATGGTTTCACCGATGGCGCATCTTTTTCATGGCCTGTGCAGAGCTCTGGGGATTCAGGGAGGGAACGGAGTGGATCGTCTCTCATTATCGCATGCGCAGGCGATGAGGCGGCACGAACGTTCCGTGCGGCATTGCGGGTTAAGTAATCTCGGGCAAAATTGGTTTCTGACGGCAAAGGGGCTTGGTGAGAAGCATTTGCACGTCGCCAAGGTAACGTTCCCGGAACCCTGCCTCGCAATAGGTGAGATAGAATTCCCACATGCGGATGAACGTTTCCGAGTAGCCCAAAGCGCGCACCCTGTCGATGTTCGAGAAGAAGTTTCGCCGCCACGTCTCCAGCGTTTTGGCATAGTGGGGGGTGAGCTCTTCGAGGTGGGAAAGGCGCAGGTCAGTGACAGAGGCAATGGATTTTCCGATGGCTGAAACGGAAGGGATGCAGCTTCCCGGGAAAATATAGCGCTTGATGAAATCCACCTCCTTTTTGTGCCGATCGAAGGCGTGGTCGGCGATGGTGATCGCCTGGATGAGCATCATCCCCGTGTCTTTCAGGAGATTGCTGCAGCACCGAAAAAAGACATCGAGGTACTGATGCCCCACCGCTTCGATCATTTCGATCGACACCAGCTTGTCGTATTGGCCCCTGAGATCCCGGTAGTCTTCAAATCGAAGGGTCACGCGTTCCTGGACGCCGGCTTCCCTTATTCTCTCAACGGCAAGATCGTGTTGCGCCTTTGAGATGGTGGTCGTGGTCAACGCACACCCGTACTTTTTCGCTGCGTGGATGGCAAATCCCCCCCAGCCGGTTCCGATTTCCAGCACGTGGTCCACGGGAGAAAGCTTAAGTTTCTTGCAGATCCGATCAAATTTGGCGACGGAGGCCTCTTCGAGCGACCTTTCCTCGCTTTCAAAAATGGCGCATGAATAAGCCAGGGTCTTGTCCAGGAAGAGGGCGTAGAAGTCATTGCCCAGATCGTAGTGGGCCGTGATGTTGCCCCGACTTCTTTTCTTGGAGCCCCTTCGAAGCAGGTGGAAGACCCGGTAAAGGGGCGCCTTCAACCTAGCCAATCCCTTTTCTAACCCCCTGAAAAGGTCCTGATTCAGCAAGACGATTCTGAAGACCGTCACGAGGTCGTCGGCGGACCACTGTCCGGCCATGTAAGCCTCGCCCGCACCCACGCCGCCGCCGAACACGATCCGGCTGTAGAAGCGGGGATGGTGAACCGTGATCTCCGCTGCCAGATCAAAATCGGGGGACCGGCGGCCGAAGGTCAGGTGATCCTCTCCGTCCCTGATGGAAAGCCTTCCGCGGCGGAGGCGTTCGGAGGAATGAGAGGAAGAGCCTTTTTGACCAAGTGTCCACCCGGCGCATGAGGGGTGACGTCGCGGCGACGGTTTCGACGGGTAAGATGGTGCCCCTCATGGTGCCTGTCCGCCTTTTCTCTTGGAGGGATGAGGAAATAGGGGTGCGCCTTTCAGAAGGAGGCGAAGCGCTTGATAATAGATCATCATGACCACCTTGGCAGTCATGAAAGGATAGACCAGAAGGAGCCTTGCGAGGGCAGGGCCCGTGATAGCCCTGCGCTTGAGAGAGAGGGTGGCATCGAATCGCTTCTCGCCTTTGAACGTGAAATCGATGAAGTGAACCTTGATCATCTGGCCGGGCGATTTTGAAACGCCAGTCATAAGCAATTTCCATTTCCATGAAAGGCGAAACATGAAAGGCCTTGTTGAAACGGTAGCGTCTCCACGCTTCAACGGGGTGCTCATCGAGGCTTTCACCAAGGGCGTAGCAATGTTCCTCCCCCCATGGGGTGTTGTGGATCTCTGCAACGATGGTTTGCACATGGCGGTCCCCCTGATCGTAGCAGAAGTAGAAACTCACGGGATTGAAGCAGTGGCCGAAGTACCTGAGGTGGGTCAGGAGGCGGATGGGTCCCGTGGGTCGTGTTCCTGTTCTTTTCTCGACCAGGTCCCGCACTGCTCGGCCCAATGGGATCCTGGGATCGCCCAAATGATCCCTCCTTCGGAAGTAGGCCAAATTGACGCTTTCGGCCGACCAAAGCCAGCGTTTCTGAAACAGCCCTGGGAGTTCGGCCAGGTCCAAGTACATCATGAACAGCCGATATCTGAAACCGTTTTTAACGGGGCTGAAGCGGCGATGACGCACCCAGCCTTCGTAGATGCAGCTGTGCATGATCAGAGACCCTTTCCGAAATGCTCGCACACGGAAAGCGCGCTCTTCACGCCATCTTCGTGAAAGCCGTAGCTCCAGTAAGCGCCACAATAGTGGGTGCGACGGACGCCGCTGATTTCCTCCCTTCTTTTTTGAGCCCGAGGCCCGCAGGCGTGTAAGAAGGGTGATGGTATACCAGCGTCCGAAGCAAGCGACCGGGATGGATATCGAGAGGCCGGTTCAAGGTCACACAGAACTCCACAGGGGCGTCGAGGCCCTGGAGAATGTTCATGTCATAGGTCACGGCCACGCGCTGCCGGGTTTCGCTCGGAATGTAATAGTTCCAGCCGGCCCAGCACGCGCGGCGTCGCGGCAGGAGAGAGGTGTCAGTATGGAGGTTCGTCAGATTCTCCTGGTAAGGAATGGCTGAAAGGATTTCTCTCTCGGCCTCCGATGGATCCGAAAGCATGGCAAGGGCCTGATCGCTGTGGGTGGCGATGATCAAGTGGTCGAATCGCTCCGCCTCACCTCCTTTTGGCTTCACCTCCACGAAACCGTCCTGCCGCATGATGGATTCCACCTTGCAGTTCAGACGAATGCGGTTGAAGTAGGACTTTGTCAGTGCTTTCACATAGTTTCTCGACCCACCCTGGATGACGAGCCACCGGGGCTGGTCACGCACCTTGAGGAATCCGTGGTTGTGAAAGAACTGGACGAAAAAGCGGCCCGGAAACCCTTCAAATTGGGCCGGATCGGAGGACCAGATCGCCGCGCCCATGGGGAGGATGAACTTCTCCCTAAACATCTTGGAATACCCTTTTTCGCGAAGGTACGCTCCCAGGGTCTTTCGGTCATTTTGATCTTTCAGCAGCTCAAGGGACTCCCGGCGGAAGCGGAGGATCTCCAGGATCATTCGGCAGAATTTCGGGCTGAAGGCATTGCGTCGCTGGGCAAAGAGCGAGTTGATGGAGCTTGGGCAGTACTCCAGACCGGTCTGCTCGCATTTCACGCTGAAGCTCATTCTGGAAGGTTGCCACCGTACACCCAGTCGATTGAGGAGCTTGACGAAGTTGGGATACGTTTTCTCATTGAAGACAATGAATCCTGTATCGACGGCGTAATCCTTGCCGCCTGTCTTCACGTCCACGGTATGGGTGTGACCCCCGGGGTAATCATTCGCTTCGAAAAGCACCACCTCGTGGTCATCGGCCAGAAGGTAGGCTGCCACCATCCCGGAAATCCCGGCACCGACGATCGCAATTCTCATCTTGCGTTCTCCTGCGGGCAACGCCACCTTTCCTTGCGCCATGCGCGACCACTGGCCGCTTTACCCTCTGACAACTCCGCAGCTCGGCAGGGGGCAGAGTCGCGGGCGACTGCTGCTCAATGGACCTGAGCCTTGATGCCTTCCTCGATATTCTGAAAGGCTCAAAATCGAAATAAGATATGAGGCAGACCATCTCTCCCATCCCCGCGAAGGCATCATCCCCGGCGGTTGAAACATGCCGGGACAGGTCCGGCATCCAGGCGTTCGCGAAATCCCTCTTCCGGCTTACGGTGGCAAAGCGCTTACAATAAAAATCCATCACTGCCTATCTGGCCGTGTAATGGATAGCGGCTTCCGGCTCCAAAATTCGGAACGTGAAGGACTCGGCGATGTAGAGCGTCACATTCATGTTCGAATGTCTCTCATATCCGATGGAAAGATCCTGGCCCAAAATCAATTCCATATCCCCGCCCCTTTGTGAAATCATGTAGGCCTCGCTTTCATAGGGGCCACTGAGATAGGGACTGAGGATGACGGAACCGCCAAGCACGTTTTCGGCCTGCATCTTGACCGGATACCCCTGCACATGGGCGGACATATTGCTCCAGATCTTGGGACCCACCACAAAGGCATAGGGTCCCTCAATGGACCGCTCCGCAAAGGTCGTAATTCCTTCTGCGATGGCAGCAAGCAATTGCTCGGGTGTTGAACCCATGGTCAAACAGCTATCCCCCACACAAAGCTTAAGACCTTTGATATTGGCTTCGGGCAGGCCGTGGTAGATGACTTTCTCCTCGAACAGAGCGATTTTTCTTGCAGCCTCTTGAAGATTCGTCAGATTGATATCCCGGGCCCCCCGGACAACGTTGTCCAGCTCGGTGATATCCAACTCAAAAGGAATACGGGTCTCAACAAGGTGATGCACCTTGTAAATACCGTAGGAAACCTCTCCGGCCTCCTGTCCCGCCGGGTATTCCAGACGACCCTCGGGAACCCCCGCAAAATCCGTTCCCATGGGGCCTTTGACATCAACGACCTTTCGTCCCGAAAGCGCGGCGGTCAGGCTTCGCGTGGCCTGGCCGTCGATTTCGGCCCAAGCTTCCAACGTGATCGGCGCCAACTCTCTTTTCAAAATGTCACCGAACCGGAGAACATGCTTCCCATTTTGAAAGGTCGCTAGATCAAGAGACAGAACGTGTCGATCTTGACATACAAGATTGTCATTCGTAGAATGGTTTTATTACACATCATAAGAGAGGGGAAATTTTTATGCCGACGCTAAGAGGATCCAAGACAGAACACAATCTTCTAGCTGCTTTTGCAGGCGAGTCCCAGGCGAGAAACCGTTATTCCTTCGCGGCAAGTGTCGCCCGAAAAGAGGGGTATGAGCAGATCAGCGGCCTTTTTCTTGAAACCGCGGACAATGAAAAAGAACATGCTAAGCTCTTTTTCAATCACCTCGAAGGGGGAGAAGCGACGATCACCGCGGGTTACCCGGCGGGTGTTCTTGGTGACACCCTTGCTCAGCTGAAAGCGGCTGCTGCGGGCGAGCGACTCGAATGGACCACGCTTTACACGGGCTTCGCAGATGACGCCATCCAAGAAGGTTTCCAGAATGTGGCAGAGACGTTTAAACAGGTCGCCGCTGTCGAGCAATGGCATGAACGACGTTACAATAAACTGGTTGAGGCGGTTCAGAACAAGAGCGTATTCAAGAAACCCCAAAAAGCACTCTGGAAATGCAGGGAGTGTGGGCGCGTCGTTGAGGCGCTCGAAGCACCGCTCAAGTGCCCAACCTGCGCACATCCTCAGGCCTATTTTGAGCTCTTTGCTGAAAACTATTGACTCGGTCCTATCCCGATCCCTCTCATCCCTCTTCTCCACTGGGATGGGGGCTAGGATCTCGCATATATTTACAGCTAACCTTTATTAAAGGAGAAAATCAGCCATGGCCGATACCAAAATGCCTCATCCGGGGCACGATCAACATCTTTGTTATCTGCAAAACGTGGGCTATGTGGCTTCAAACCTGGAAGATTACAAGAAACTGGTGTCCAATCCGAAATTCGTTTGCAAGAACTGCGGAAGAACGGCTGCAAGTGACAAGCACCTTTGTGCACCCGAAAAACTCTAGCCTGCGGGAGATATCTGTTCGTCCGCTGCGCCCCGAGACTATCATGCGCGTAAAGGAATTGCGTTGATTGGTTCATTCGAATTTGGATGATTGTTCAATGCCTTGAATCTCGGATTTCTTACATCGGATTACGCTTTGAAGAAAGATCAGCGCGCGGACGATTTTTTCTCACCTGACTTAGAGAACCAAGTCTCATCACAAGAATAGAAGGATTCCTATGACGGAGCGGATCAGACTCGGCGTGAGCACCTGCCTACTGGGGGAAAATGTTCGTTTTGACGGCGGGCATAAGCATGATCGATTTATCACCGATACTCTGGGCCGTTACCTGGAATTCGTTCCTGTGTGTCCAGAGGTTGAATGTGGACTGGGGATACCGCGGGAGTCCATGCGCCTCGTGGGTGAGCCTGAATCTCCCCGTCTTGTTACGGTCCGCACACATGTGGATCACACGGACCGCATGCTGTCATGGGCTAAGAAACGCGTCGAGGAGCTCGAAAAGGAGGATCTTTGCGGGTTTATCTTCAAAAGCGATTCGCCAAGCAGCGGCATGGAGCGGGTCAAAATCTACAATGAAAAGGGGATGGCTGAAAAGAAGGGCATCGGTCTATTTGCCAGGGCATTCATGAATCATTTTCCCCTCATCCCAGTGGAGGAGGAAGGCCGCCTCCACGATCCAAGGCTGAGAGAGAATTTTATCGAGCGGATCTTCACCCTGAAGCGTTGGCGCGAGCTTCGGAGTCGAAATGAAGGGCTGGGAGGCGTCGTGGACTTTCACACCCGGAACAAGCTCCTGGTCCTCGCCCATAGTGAAAAGCATCACCGGGCGATGGGGAAGCTCGTTGCGGCCGGCAAGACTCTGCCCGTGCAGTCCCTTTACAAACAGTATGAGACCTCCCTGATGGAAGCTTTAGGGCTTAAGACGACCGAAAAAAAGAACGCCAACGTTCTCTATCATCTCATGGGATATTTCAAAAATGATCTCTCAGCTGATGAAAAGCAGGAACTTCTCGAGGTTTTCGATCAGTACCGAGCTGGTTATATTCCCCTGATCGTCCCCGTGACCCTTATAAACCACTATGTTAGGAAATACCAACAGCCCTACCTCGCCAAACAGACCTACCTCAATCCTCACCCTGCCGATCTTCAGTTGCGGAATCATGTGTAGGGACAGGGAGAGAGGCGGAAAGGAGCAAGGATAGCATGCGCTCGCAGCCTGTTCTCGTCACCGGCTCCACCGGGTATGTGGGTGGGAGACTGGTACCGCAGCTTTTGTCCTCGGGCCACCGGGTGCGTGTCCTGGGCCGGTCTCTCTCCAAGCTCCAGTCCCGTCCCTGGGCCGCTCACCCACTGCTGGAAATGGCCCAGGCCGATGTGCTGGACCTGGAATCCCTGAAAAAGGCCGCTCAGGGTTGCTGGGCTGCCTTCTACCTCGTTCACTCCATGAGCGCCGGTCATAGGGACTTCGCCGAGGCAGACCGCAAGGCCGCTATCAACATGGCCAAGGCCGCAGATGAAGCCGGGATGGAAAAGATCATCTATCTCGGCGGCCTTGGTGAGGAGAGTGACACCCTCAGCAAGCACCTCAAGTCCCGCATCGAGGTGGCCAGGATCCTGCAGTCCGGAAGGGTTCCCACCACCTTTCTGAGAGCTGCCATGATCCTGGGCTCAGGCAGCGCTTCCTTTGAGATCCTCCGCTACCTGGTGGAACGCCTTCCGGTCATGATCACGCCCCGATGGGTAAGTAACCCTGTGCAACCCATCGCCATTCGCAATGTGCTGACCTATCTTCAGGGGTGCTTGGAAAATGCGGAAACCGCAGGTGGGACATTCGATATCGGTGGTCCTGACGTCCTGACCTACCGTCGCCTCCTGGAGATTTATGCCGAGGAGGCCGGTCTTGCGAGGCGCTGGATCATCCCGGTCCCGTTGCTTACACCACGACTGAGTTCCTTCTGGATCCACCTGGTAACACCTGTGCCTGCCTACATTGCCAGACCTCTGACAGAGGGACTGCGAAGCCCCGTTGTCTGCCGGGAAGATCGGATAAGGTCCCTCATTCCTCAAGACTTGATGAGCTGCCGCCAGACGATCCGTCTTGCCCTCGGGCGCATCCGCAACCAGTGCGTGGAGACCTGTTGGACGGATGCGGGACAACCCGTCCGTTCCTGAATGGATCCACTGCGGGGATGCCTCTTACAGTGGGGGCGACATCATGGAGTCCGGGTACCGGATCGTGCTAGACGCCCCGCCTGAAGAGGTGTGGAAACCCATTGTAAGAATCGGAGGCACAACGGGATGGTACTCGGCAAACGCCCTCTGGGTCCTGAGAGGTGCCGTGGATCGCCTGGTGGGTGGCATCGGCTTGCGGAGGGGGCGCCGGGATCCTGTCCGGCTTTATGCAGGGGACGCCGTTGACTTTTTTCGGGTCCTCGAGGTGGAGGAACCTTATCATCTTCATCTCCTGGCTGAGATGAAATTCCCGGGTGAGGCCTCCCTGGAATTCAAGCTCCACCCCATGAAGGAAGGCGGAACAGAGCTCCAGCAGCTGTCGCGATACGTACCAAAGGGGCTCTCAGGGCTCCTCTACTGGCACATCCTCTATCCCTTTCATGAGTGGGTCTTCCGGGGGATGCTCAGAGGTATTGCCAAGGCAGTGGGAAAACCCGTCATCCAGGGACCGGACCGTTTTGCACCCAGGCGACAGCATGTCTGCCACTTTGATCCCAGGGCCTCATAATATGCGCCGAAAATCAGCCCACGTCTATGTGGATGTGAATGAGGGTCGCGTGCTCTCCGACACCGTTGTTCCCGTACCCCAGGACGTTCCAGGAACCATTCACGGGCTGCATTCGACCGTCTGCATCGGTTGCCCGTTTCAATGAATTTGTTCCAAGAACGGATGGAGACCCAAGCGTTGACGAAAAATCCAGCTAAAATCCCTATTTTCCCTTTGGGCTTGGTGTTGCTGCCCGAGATGATCATGCCGCTCCACATCTTTGAGGAGCGTTACAAGGACATGGTCAATGGGTGCCTGAAACGTAACGAATTCTTTGGAATTGTTTACTATGATGGAAAGCAGATTCACAAGGTGGGCTGCACGGCCAATATTGTTAAGCTCTCAAAACAATATGAAGACGGTCGTATGGACATCTTGGTCCAAGGCGTGCAGCGCTTTTACATGGATCACATAGACGAAAGTCAAGCCTGTCTTGTGGCCACCATCATCTATATTGATGATATGGAGGAATCCTTGAACGATGAAGATCAGGACCTCATTCACAGGACCACCGATTTGCTGAAACGGCTTGATCAGTTGTCCGGGGAGAGCGGAGAGAGCGATCGGTTTGATGGGATCGATTTGAAGCGCTTATCTTTTGTGATTCCCGGCGCCGAAGGATTCACCATGGACGAAAGACAACGTTTCCTCGAGATGACGTCGGCCCGTGAGCGGTTGGATAAAGGGACCAGGGTATTGGAAAAGGTGATCGAAAGGGTGAAAATCAACCGAGAGGCCACAGAGATCATCGGCGGTAACGGCCATCTCCGGGCTTTTCTTGCAGGGAGAGGCTTGACGTCATGACAGCTGGATGCGCGGAAGGGGGATCCGGTGATGACATGGATACAGTTGTTTAAGGTCTATAGTTTGACATTGCTGGTTTTTCTGGCCTTGGATTTCCTCTGGCTGGGTCTTGTTGCAAAGCCATTTTACCAGCGTCACCTCGGTCATCTTTTTGCAGAGGAAGTGAATTGGGCGGCCGCCTTCTTGTTTTACTTCCTCTTTATTTTGGGGATGATGGTATTTGTCATTCATCCGGGGATCAAGACCGGTTCAGCCATGCACGTTTTGTGGAAGGGGATGTTATATGGCCTCGTCACCTATGCGACCTTTGATCTTACTAATTTGGCCCTGCTCAAGGATTGGCCCGCAACCATCGTCGTGGTAGATATAATCTGGGGGATGGTTCTTAGCGGAACGGTTTCCATGGCGGGATACGGGATCGGAAGATGGTTGTCTTGAAAGAAGGGGGCGAAACGTTCAAAGCCTTTTTCAGAGACGGGATTTCTAGGATCTGCCTTATTGTTTTCCGGGAAAAATACTGACGTGTCTGATGTACTGCTCACGACTGTCTGCCGGCCTTTCGGCGGCAAGGGGGAAGGGGATTCCGTCGCGGCGGAGTTGTTTCACGCCCAGGTGACCCGAAGCCAGGGGATCTTCAGCTACCGCCAGATCATCCGTTGCTGGGGCCTTGATTACATTGCTGAGAATATCCAGGCGCCCGCCGTGGTCCTCCACTACCCGTCCGAACGCGAATTGATCAAGGAAATCCTCAGACGCCGTTACGAATATATTGGGATCAATTTCGTTGTGGCCACATTCCATAGGGTCCGCCGGCTGGCCGGAATCATTCGCAAACATTCGCCCTGGTCAAAAATCATCCTCGGGGGCTATGGAACCGTCCTGTCCGATGAGACGTTGAGGCCCTACGGGGATTTCATCTGTCGCGAAGAGGGCATCGGTTTCATGCGAAGACTCCTTGGAGAAAAAACGGACCTGCCCATCCGTCATCCATACACGCCCATCGAGTCCCCTCGGGTCTATTCCTTCCCACTTCGGACGAAGGTGGCCCATATCACCGGGGGGCTCGGCTGCCCCAACGGTTGCGACTTCTGCTGCACCTCTCACTTTTTCAAACGGCGATACATTCCCTTTATACATAGCGGCCGGGAGCTCTATGATACCATGCGTTTTATGGAGAGAGAAGCTGAGCGGGCCGGCGATACCTTGAGCGGTTTCATTTTCATCGACGAGGACTTTTTCATTCATGAAAAGCGGGCCAGGGAATATCTTGAGTGCGTGCGTGAGGGGGGGATTTCGTCCTCGATCATGGGGTTTGGCAGTGTGCGCGGTTTATCCCGATTCACGGCCGATGAGATCGCTGAGATGGGTTTCGACATTGTCTGGACTGCGGTTGAAGGCGAGGAATCAGGATACAAGAAGCTTCAAGGCAAGAGGCTCGATGCGCTTTATCGGGATCTTAGATCCCGCGGGGTGGCCATTTTGTCTTCCATGATCATCGGGTTTCCTTATCAAGACCGCGCTCGGGTAATGGATGAATTCAGGCAACTCACAGCATTGGGGCCTGCCCTTTGGCAGATCCTGATCTATTTCGCCTTTCCCGGTACCCCGTTATACCAGAAAGTTCTTGAGGAGGGGCGTTATCTCGGGCCGTATCAGGATCAACCTGATTACCGAACTTTTGACGGGTTTTCCATGCATTTCAAGCATGCCCATTTCACACCAAACGAACTTGAGACGCTGCAGAAGGAATTGTACCGTCAGTGTTTCGAAATGCTCGGACCTTCACTGATACGTGTCATGAGGGCCTGGTTCGAAGGCTACCAAAATATGAAGCATTCTTCGCAACCTTTGCTGCGTGATCGGGCACAGCGAATGCGTCGGTATGTTCGGAGCGCCTTGCCCGGAATCTATCCTGCGATTTGTTTTGGGCCAAACCGGGCCCGCAGGGCGGAGGCGAGACATTTCCTCAGGGAAATTCAAGAAGAATTTGGACCTCTTTCGGTTAAAGACCGGCTGCAATGCTGGGCGACGGTTCCGCTTTCCCTGTGGACATGGATGACCGAGAAATTCGGTCTATTCCAGCAGCCTCACCTGCTCAGAATTGAACACCGTTTTTGACCTCTGCATGGCCGTCTTCTTGACAGCAGGCCCAGAGAGCACCTATTCACCATATTGGGGGAGCCGAAAATGAACGATGGAGGATTGAAGGAGGCGCGGGAACTGACCGTGAAGGGCTTTTACTATGATAATCTTGTTGAAATGGCAGAGCATTGCAGGGAGGAAGTGCACCCTGATAACCTCATCACTGCCTACGTTTTGAACCGTGTTTTTGCGCAGCTGGCCGATGATCTTGGTGATGGTCCCATCATCAGCAGTGAACTGCGGAAGCTGGAGGCCAGGTTCAGGACCGTGGTCAATCTTGCCCTGGAAAAGGCCATAGCCGGAGCCCGCCAGGATGAGCAGAACAGCATCTTGATCGAGCTCATCCAGTTGGTGTGGACCAAGCCGTCAACAACCGAGGAATAGCCATATGGGGATGGACAGCCGGTCCAATGGTCTGCGCGTCCGACCTTCCCATCAGAAATCATTGCTCCGGGTTGCGACTAATTCCTTATGCTTAAAGATGGCATGTATCGTCTCTTCCCTGAAACGAAAAATTCTCGAAATCAAGAGGTGAATGAAGGGATAGAAGATCTCTCCGAACGGCCAAAAGGGAAGTCGATATGAGACCTCGTCGACCATCTTTGTCCCGTCTGGCTGTTTACGAAAAATGATGGGTATGGACCCATTCTTTGTAGGGGCCTCTTATTTGAACATCGATAAATTGTCGAGGGGGATCCCAATGGGTGATCAGGGAGGACCACCCGAACGGTATGCCGAAGAGTTGCAGGTGGTAGTCGATACGGGCTCCTTGCCGCATCGTGATGGGAACCGGCGTGCGGATGTGAAAACGAAGCTCAGGCGGTGTAATCTTTTCGAGGTTTGCAGCGTCGGAGAAGAATTCGAAGACACCAAAGATACGGCAAGGAATGGTCATGGATGATCGAAAAGTGTGAATCATTTTTTAAGGTAAGCTTGGGAAATTTCGATCATCCGTCGGCGGTTCAGACCGAAATCATAGTATCCAACCCGTGAGGCCGAACGAAAGTGCACGAGTTGGGCGGTGTCATCAAACAGGAATTCAACATCATCCACAAACCGAAAAAACCTGGTCCTGTACCGGGCATAAAGATAGGCGTCGGTCACTTCGACGATTTCCGCTCGCTCCATGCCTCTGATGATTTCAAGGATTCGGTTTCTGGTTTGATCTTTTGTGCCGACAAAAGGGAGAGGCGGCATGGCGCGCTTAGGATCCCGGCTCTCTGTTGAAACACAGTTTGGGGCATCCGGACAAGGTGCCAGGCTTCCATTCCTGGCACCCAGCTTTTCCGGCAGTCTGCCCGAGCAACCAAAAAGGATCAACAACGTCGCCAGGAAACTGAAAAACCATCTATTCATGATTCATCCCTTTCAGGCTTACTCAGGCCCACCCCTTTCACGACTTTCTTGACCTCTCCTTTTCTGGATCAATTCAGGAGGGGGATGGCGAAGCCCTTTCATCCATCTCCCAGGAAACGCTTCCAGCCCATTTTGCGCACCCAGAAGAGCGCCAAGAACCGCCCCACGGTGAACGTTGTCGCCTCCAAGATTCGTGTTGGCGATCAGACCTTTTTCAGGGTCATCGTGGTATTTTAAGGCAAGATAAATCGTGGCCGGCACCGAGTCCTCGACGTAACAGGCTGTGCTGAAGCGCTCTCCTATGACGCGACCATCGGGCTCCTGAAGCCACTTCGAAAAAGGATAGGACAGGAAGGGACTGGCGGCCTTCTCCACCGTCGCGAGCACGGCGTCCCTTAGGGGCCTCCCTCCAAGGGTCTGGATGAGCAGATCGATGAGAAGGGACCCAGCAGCCGCCATTCCAGGGCCCAGATGGGTGAGGGATAGATGCTCCAAGGCGGCTTTGCGCGCCCTTTCGGGGTCGTGTTGAAAGAATACGACAATGGGAACGAGGCCAACCAGCCCGCCGATATGCTTCTCTTTCACCCCACATTTTCGGGGAGGTTTCCCCTGAGCATATTGGGTAAAGAAATGCCGGTGGTATTCCTCCACATAGGTATCACGATGACTTCCGGGCGTGGTCATGAATCCGATATAACGGTTCAAGTAGTCTTCTGCATCGTAGTCGCCAGTTTGGTTCAAAGACTCGATCAATAAGCGTGCAAAGTTTGAGGTTAAGGGTGTTTTCACCCGCCTCCAGGAATTGGTGATAATGAATGCCCCGCCGGCCCCAGTATTGCGCCTGGTCATGCAGGATCTCACCCTTCTCGTTCAAAGGCACATAGGAAGATCGCCACAGGATACTGTCCGGATGGGGATTCTTGGGCGCAAGGTAATCGACAACCATTCCGTAATCCCGCCGAAGGGCCGACCGGTCATAATACCAGTGGACCGGCATGGCAAGTGCATCGCCGATATACAAGCCGTAAATGGCGCCACGGGACCTTGAGGCGCATGATTCACAAGAAGATATCTCGACCATCTTCAATACCTATCTTTCGGTTATCCTGAGAAGAATAGCTTCAATGGCCAACGCAATCCATATCACCATGCCGTCGCGAAGGCCGGTAGAGAAAAATTGTTGCTCAAAAGACCAGTGTCCTGGTCGGTTTCGGCCCCGCAAAAACGAATGGGGCTGAGTCTTTCGGGATAGCCCGTCTTGATGCAGAAACCCAGAAAAACGAAGGTCCGAACGCATCGAAAGCCAACACTTTGGTCGATCGAAGGAGAAACAGGCGCCCCAATTGCGAATGGCCCTTTGCCTGCATCAGAAAGAATCCCAAGAATTGGACCATTCTGCACAGGCCGCGATCAAATAGTATCACCAATTCTAACATTCGTCCCAGGATTTGCAATAGCCAGCCCTTGAAGATGTTCGTGTCGGCGCTTGTGGTCCACTCATCATTGACAGGATCGATAAGCTGTCCTATCCTGCCAGTCGCGTTTAATGGGCTTTCGCTATCTGAAAAGGGAATAACGGTCCTTTTGGATCGATGGACACCACGATACGGGACAGTAACCTTGCCAGCAAAAGAATCGCTCACCATAAGCGCCGTCATTTTTGATTTCGGCAGAGTCATCACGGTCCAAAAGCCGGCCTCCTTGTTTCGTGTCTATGAAAAGGATCTGGGCCTGGCGCCCGATACGATCAATCCCATCATGTTTGAGAGTCGGGCTTGGCAAGAAACCTTGATCGGCAAGAGGACGTTGGACGAGTTCTGGTATTCCATTGGACCTGAGCTGGGCTTGAAGCGCATGGATGAGATCGAAAGGTTTCGAAGTCGATACCGCGCCGATGAGGCGATCAACGAAGGTGTGCTGAACCTGATTCGTCGTCTGTACGGCCGATACAGACTGGCCATTGTCTCAAATGCCCCTCCTGGTTTGGCCCGTTGGCTGGCTGACTGGAAAATAGAACATTTGTTCGATTACATATTCTGTTCTGGGGATGAGGGGATGGCTAAGCCCGACCCGGCTGTTTTCAAGGTAACGCTCGATCGATTGGGGGTTGGACCCAGAGAGGCGGTCTTTATTGATGACACCCAAAGCAATGTCGAAGCGGCATGGAACCTGGAGATGCATGGAATTGTTTTCACGACCGCGGACGCGTTGGAGCGTGATCTGGCAAAGCTGCTCGGAAAGATATGATTTGCGAGATGGTGGGCAGGTATTTTTAAGGGATTTTCTCTGAGACGCTTCTCAAAGCCGAGGACATTTGAATCGATCCATTACCAGGATATGATCGCCCTGTGAAAGCCCTCCGCCAGCTCAAAGTCTTCCCCCTCAGCCATTTCCATAGATTTTTTTCTGAGCCACCCCTCTATGTCCGCGAGTTGAAACTCCCGCACCTGGCTCTCGTGGCAGCGCAGTGCGGCCACCTTCAGATCAAAAGTGGCCGTGATGTCAAAACGCAGATTTACTTGCTCAGAGGCCCAGAACCAGATTTCACTTACATTGTGGGGCTCCAAACCCTCTTCCAACAGGTCGGGATATGCCAGGTGGTCCCTCGCGTAAGGGAAAACCGCATCGAGGGTGACGAGACCCGTGATGCGGTGATCTCGGTGCCATACATATCGCCGGTAGGGGTCTGAGGTGACGACGATCTCGGGTCGAAAGCGTCTGATGACCCGTACGATCTCCTTTCTGAAAGAAGGCGTGTCCTCAAGACCCTGATCCGGATAACCCAAAAAGAAGACCTCCCGCACCCCAAGAACGCCTGCTGCAGCCCTCTGCTCCCTCTCCCGGATCTCTGATAATTGTGCCGGGCTCAGGCTTCGGTCGCTCGTGCCCTTGTCGCCGTTTGTACAGATGAGATAGACAACGTGCTTGCCCTCCCTGGTCCAGTGGGCGACGGTCCCTGCCACGCCGAATTCGGCGTCGTCCGGGTGGGGCATGACGACCAATACGTCAGCTGAAAAGGTCATGGGAATTCTCTCCATCATATATTTTAACATCTCGGAGGGCGGCCTGGTACTCCGCGACTAACGCAGATGTCACATCCGACCAAGAGAACCGTGGTCACGGAGCCCCTGATCGCATCGGCCGAAAGGCCATGTGAATTTGATACAAAGGCCTCGATTTCCTCTGCAAAAAGGCTTGGAGACACCATTCATCACCAGATGTCCGGTCTCACCTTCTCGTAAAATCCTCTCCATGGCCCCGACCCGCGTCGCCACAACGGGCGTGCCGCACGCCAGGGATTCAAGGGCCACAAGGCCAAAGCTTTCATATCGGGATGGCACGACCAAGAGATCTGCCGCGCTGTAATAGGCCGGCAGCTTTTCCTGTGGCACCCTTCCCAAAAAGGTGACTCGGTCCTGAAGCCCATGCTGTCTCGACAATTCCCTAAGAGACTTGGCCTCCGGGGTGTCATGATCATCACCTCCGACGATCAACAGCCGGAACATTCGATTCCCCTGCAGATGGCGCATGACCTCAAGCATGCGATCCGCACCTTTCGAGGGGACGAATCGGCCCACGTACAACAAGAGCGACTCGTCTTGATGAAGGCCCAACCCACGCCTTGAGGCCCGCTTATCCAAGGGTCGGAAAAGATCCAGATTTACCCCACAGGGAATCACCCCGACAGAGTGGGGTGGTACGCCGTAGTATGTTTTTAAATGCTCCCTTTCCGTTTCCGTGGAGGCAACGACGCGGTGGCAGGTGTTTGCCAGTTGTCTTTCGTTTATGACACGGAGCTCAGGTTCTTTTTCAACACCTTCGATCTGGTTCTTCACTGCGCCGAGGGTGTGAAATGTAATAAAATGCGTTAAACTCCAGCGTCTCTGGGCATATTCACCGACCTTTGCCGACAGCCAGTAGTGACTGTGCAACAAATCATAGCCAATCCCCTCCTGCCTGCAAAACCTCTCGAACGCACCGCACAAATCGGGCAAGATGTTGTAAATGTCAAGCTTGGGCATGTGGCCGCAATGACCGGCCCGCAGGTATATAAGCCGCACATTATCCTGCAGATCAAGGATCTTTCCATTTTCCGGGTTGGTTTGTCGCGTAAAAATGTCGACTGAGTGTCCCAACTCGCCCAGTTCCCGGGCCATCTCACGAATGCAGACGCTCATGCCACCGGTGTCATTTGTGCCCAATTCACCGAAGGGGCTCGAATGAACGCTGAGCATGGCAATATTAAGTTTCTTCTCCACCAATGATATCCCCTGCAAATCATCAGGCGTCAGCTGATGACACCGGTTCGCTATCTCTCGACTATCCCATGTGAACCTTGCACCTGTAAAGAGAGACCGGTTCTCCCCCCAGGAGATATTTATATGGCTCGGGACCTTTTAGGAAATCAAATCGCTTCCTGCCTCTCTCGATGCTTGCCCTGATGCTCAAGACCTTGCACAGTAATCCGACACTAAGCGAGCGGAATCGATGATCATAGCCGTTATTATATAGATAGACCTTGGCACCGTCATCAAAGCACATGGCGGCAGCGGCGGGGCGGGCGTCGATTTCCAGAAAGCATAATTTCAGCATCTCCAGCTTGAGCCATGGCTTCTGCCAGGGACTCAAAAAAGGAGGCCATCTGCTGGGTCATAAAAGCGGCCTTATCCGCACGGTTCGACCGGAACAACGTCAGGAAGATCTTTATTTCCTCTCTCACCTCCGCTTGCTTCTCAACAACTCTGTACGCGATTTGAGCGCCTTCATTTAAGCGCTTAAGCTTGCGCCTGATTTCGTGCCGTTGCTTTCCGGTGATTCTGCGCAGATAGTCATCCCAGGTTGGCGGGAGCTCCATTTCCAGGGTGATGTCCTCCAGGTCGGTCGTCGTTCCGTATCCCAGTTCCTTTGCGGCCGGGTCGATATCAGCCAGCAAAGGCGCATCCGCCCGCAGGGGCCCCAGGTCCAGTAAGGTAATGCCTTCCCGCCTTAAATGCTCCAGCAGAATCTTCAAAACCTCCCTTCCCCTGCCCGGGGCAATGATCAAGTCCAGAAAATCGCAGACGTCCGGACTTCCGATCACCTTTGCTGATTTCCCGTTTACCATGAGGGGGGCGATTCCAATAGGACGGCCCCGGTGCTTTATGGAAATAGGGTAGGCGCTCCATCCCTTGCCGAAAAAGGTCCACCAGACCTTGAGCCAGGAGGGCAGCACAAAAATGCAGTTCCAATCCAGGTCGCATCCCTCACCACGCCAGTAGGCGGTGAGGGAATCGAAGGTCTCAACCTCGACCGCATATTCGCTTTTCATGGGTTTCGGCTTTTCATAACAAAATGGTATGGCCGGTTTGGGCCGCTTCTGCCAGGGCATCCATGACCTGCATGTTTCTCACGCTCTCCTCAGGAGAATAGGGCAGCGCTCTGTCTCCGAGGACCGCCGCTGCAAAGTGTTCCACCATAAGGCGGTACTCATCCACACCGGCCGTCACATGCTCATCCCCGCTCTCTTCGTCCTTTCGCCGATGGATAAACACGGCATCCCTTTCCCAAGGGATGAAGGCATCGTGCGGTAACTCAATGGCGCCCTTGGTTCCCACCACGGTATAGGTCTGCTGCAAAGCAGAGATAAAGCTGGCCTCCAGGGTCGCCAAACTGTTTTCAGCAAATCTGAGCGTCGCCACAAAGTGAACATCCACCCCACACGGATGATATAGCGCCTGGGCCTGCAAACGGGTCGGCTCCATATCCAGAAGCCATCGAGTGACACTGACGCCATAGCACCCGACATCGAGAAGCGCCCCTCCCCCCATTTCAGGTTTCAGGCGTGTGCATTCACCGCTTGCCAGTAGTGTTTCATCAAGGTGGTAACAAAAGGCGGAGCGCACCAGGCGCGGGGTGCCGATGGAACCGTCTGCAACCATCTCTTTGATGCGTATGCTCCTTGGATGGAAGCGATACATGAAGGCTTCCATCAACAATACCCCCGCTTCAAGGGCGACATCGGCCATTTCCCTGGCCTCCCGGGCATTGCATGCCAAGGGCTTTTCGCACAGGACGTGTTTCCCCGCCCTCAGGGCCTTCAGGGTCCAGGGGTGGTGGAGGTGATTGGGGAGAGGAATATAGACGATGTGTATATCCGGGTCAGCCAGGAGGTCATCATATTGAGCGTAGACATGCGGGATCTTCTCAGCGGTTGCAGTCCGTCCTGCAAGACTCTGAAGAATTTGTGGCCAGGGCGTGGACGGTGCTGTTTGAAGATTGCTGAATGGCCGGGATGACGCAGACCCTCGCAATATTTGCATTGCCCATCACACCCCATCTTACCTTATCGGCCATCCAAAGCCTCCAAGGACCCGCCCCTGGAAAATGACCGTGCTGCAGCGTCAAGAATCGCTACCACGAGGACGGACTGCGCCAGGGGCGCCGCGATGGGCTCCCCGACAAGCAAATGGTCTGCCAGATTCCTGTAAAGTGAAAAGGGTTGACGCTCGGGTATCGCCATCCTTTGGGCAACGATCTGGCCGGAGGAATGGCGGCGATAGAGGGCCAGATCAGGCACCATTTCCGTCGGTGGTATGCGGTGTTCGTGAAAATAGAGCACAGGGTCGATCTCAAACTGGGTTAGGTCCTGCCAATTTCCGATAATGGCCCCCTTTGTGCCGAGCAGGTACCATTTTGGTTTACGGACCGCGGCGATATCGGAGTGGATGAACTCGGCCTCTTTTCCGCCTGCAAACCGTATCTGAATGCGTTCCTGGTCGGCGTTGGTCACATCGTGCCAAACACGTTTATGCCGTGTGCCTATCACGGCCTCAATGGGATCAGGCATCAGACTCACCACCCAGTCCAGATAGTGTCCGCCCCAGTCATAGGCAGTGCCACCGGAAACCTCATCGTGGGAATGCCAGTAGCCACAGGGATGTGAAAACCCCCCCACAAAGGTTTCCATGTAAAAGGGATCACCGATCAACCCTTCGGAGATCGCTTGTTTAACGGCCAAGTAATCCGAATCCCAGCGTCGGTTCTGGTGACAGCTCAGATGAACCCCCCATTTCTCGGCCATATCGGCCATTTCGGACGCATCTTTCAGGTTTAATGCCAAGGGCTTTTCGCATAGGACATGTTTCCCCTCGGTCATCATCTCCATGGAGAGTCGGGCATGTGTGTTGGGCGGCGTGCAAATGATCACCAGGTCCAAATCAGGGTCTTTTATCATCAGCTGGGCGGACTCGTAGCTTTTCACGTGGGGGAAATCTTCTCGGGCCTGGTGCAATCTCTCGGGACTGACATCACAGAAGGCCCTGAGTTTCAACCCGGATGTTGTCTCCACCCCCAAAGCATGCTCCTTGCCGACAAATGGAGAATACCCCAGAAGCCCAACGCCCAAGTTCTTGTCAACCAAAGGTTGCCGGGCCAATTCCCGTATGATTCGGTATAGAATCTGTTGGAAAATGGGGTTGTCATAGGCCTGTATCGTTGTGCAGGCAATCAGACCTTCTCCCTCAGGGCGCCTGACCAGCATGGGCCTGTGACTGTAATGCCAGTCCGCGTATAAAATGGTCTCCGTATCCTCTTTTGTTATTTCAAGAGATTGGTAGCGGCCGTTTAAATAAAGAGCATCCGGCAGACGCCTCGACGCGGGATGGCCACTGTCCTGAAACATTATCCGTAATTCCGCGTCGGGCCCCAGTTGGGTCGGCTGCGCTCCCACGATTGAGGGCAGCGGGCTTTCGGAAAAATGAACAAGCCGTAACCAACCGCCGCCTTTTTGAACGAACCGGGTTATGGCATCAGCCCCCCCTGGTGATGTCTCGGTTTCTGCGGTCACAATAACATCACAGCCAATGATTTCCGGAGGGATCTGGGGTCGGATGGTGATGGAAAGGTGGGGCAGCGATCCAAGATACAAGATCAGGGGCTTGAAAAACGACTGGTCTTCATCGCAAATCAAGAGAATGGAAATGGGAGGATGGATCATCATGGCCTGCCGGCTCCTGTCATGGTCTCTCTTACGACAATCTCCACCGGGAGCCTCCTTCGGTGTCCTCGACAATGATATCTACGCGAATGAGACTATCGCGAATCGCATCGGCAGCTTCATATTGTCTTTGGGCTCTCAGCCTTTCTCTTAACGCCAACAGCTCTTCGACAAGGGGTTTAAGGCAGTCGGCCCTGCTCCTCGGGGCGGACTCGAGTCTCAATCCTACGGAGACGATCTGTTCCCGGAGCATGTCCCTTGCCTGTGAGATGAATTCACGGCTCTCGAGGTCCTCCTGAGCGGCCCAGATCGTTCGATCGAGATCGAGGATGGCATTGGTCATTTCTTTGGGTTGAAAGGCTTCCAGCGCTTTGCGGAAGGCTTCCTCAAGGGCATTGACCCTGTCCCAGAAGGAGACCTTTTCCACTTCCATGGACGGCTCCCCAGGCGTTGGCCCCGGCAATTTGAAATCCTGTTGATCTCCAACCGCTCCGCTTCTTAGAACCTGAAGAGGAAAGCGTTCGCCCTTATGAAAAATCCTTTCAACATTGCCGCGACGCAGGGTCACGCTGCCGATTCCTTTGATGACCGCCTCATCCTTTTCAAGGTCCATGAGACAGGCCGTATGTTCATCCAGGCCAAGGATGGAGGTATCCTCGGGCAGAAGGGATTCAAGTTGCCTGAGTCGCCCCTCCCCCATGTAACAAAAGCGCGTATCGTGGTTCCCTCCCTCGGCGTTGTTCCAATGGGGAATGACAACCAGGTTGAAGCCGAAATGATCGAGGACGTTCATCCCTTCCACCCAGTGCAGATCCTGGCCCACTTTGTAGATCTCGTAGACGGGAAGCGTGAATCGCCCTACGGTTAGAGCCGCAGCGCTCGCAGCGACAAGACAACCCCCTTCTTCGACCCTTCCGGCAAGAATGTCGGGTATGGGCGTCTGATGCCATTGGCGTACCGCATAGGTAGGACTCCCTGGGCCTATGAGCACAAAATGGGCATTCTCCAATTTCTTAAAGGTCTTGGCGGCTTCGATAGGGGGATATTTTCTCCTTTGACTTGAAACTGGCTACGCCCAAAGGCTGTTGCACGTGTTTGAGAAAATAATCCACCGCTCTTTGGGAAATCTGATCGGCGTTCAGCTCAAACCCCGCAGGGGTATCCAGAAAAACGGCCTGCGGATGATCCGGCAACCCTGCCAGGAGCTCCTTATGGACCTCGACCATCGTCGCGGTCAGCTCGCCAGAGCCCATAAGCGCGATGATACCATTCTTATTGGACATGCCGAAAACCTGACTGCGATGAAGAATAGTGAAACATATATATCAAAAAAAGAGATACGGGGTCAAATGCCTCACGCATGACGCCTTCACTTCAGGGCAAATGGAAGGCCGCTTCGGAATGTTCGGCTCTGGCGGGAGGTATAAAGGGTCACGGCCCCTTTTCCATAAACCTGCCACTGGCCGTCCTTACCGTCATTGATCATGCCTGTTTCTTCATCAATACCGATTAAGAGAAGCTCCGGGTGCTTTTGGAGAAGGGGGGCCGTCCATTCCTTTCCAAAGGTATTGTGATGAGGTAAAAGGGACGTACCGGGCAAGAGATTCAATCCTCTTTCAATTTTTTTCGCAAACGGATCGTAGTAACAATGACACAACACCATGGCTCCGGCGCTGCTTCCGGCAATGACCGCGCCATCATTATGGGCGAGAAGGATGGCCTGCCAGCTGAGGCTGCCGATCAGGGTCTGTGCGAGGTGGCGTGGAAAGCCCCCCAGCATATAAATGAGCCTGGATCGGCGAAGCACCGTTGCGATGTTCCGATCATTCGCGGATAACCGGTCAATGAGGGGCAGCGCCGTCACCTGGGTCGCCCCCAATGACCGAAACCATCTGACCCCCTTCTCCCCGGCCTGCAGGTGGTTGTTATCCGGTGCTGCAGCCGCAGGAATAATGCTGAGGCGAACGTCGTCGCCCCCGGCAAGGGCCAGGGCCCGCAGGTCCGGTTCAGCCATATTTCCCCCAAACTCGGCCCCGCCCTCCAGCAGAATATAGCCCATTGATTCCTCTCTCTTTTTAAATCATTGAAGAAACGGCTCTTATGGGAATCAGCAACAACGGTACAACGGATGGCAGCAAGAAGTCCCCTGCGGGGTTTTCAATCAAGCAAAGCATGATTGATTCCAGAGAAGGGCTTGAACAGGAACATGAATAAATCCATTTGGAAAGAGGTTTGCTACACCTGCTTCAGATACTCTCGAATCATCAGTGCAGCACTGCTCCCTTCGCCTGCGGCGCTGACCACCTGTTTGGTGCTTGAATCACGCACATCTCCGGCTGCAAAGATGCCCGGGATGCTGGTCTCGAGGAGGTATGGATTACGCTTTTCGAAGCCTTTCAGGTCTTTTCCCAAATGCGAGAGCGCGTGGCCGGTCACGATGAACCCCCATCTGTCCAGAATGATTTCACTTCCCGTAAGGAATGCCGTATTCGGTAATAATCCGATAAAGATAAAGGCGCCGTCCACAGGCATCTCCTCCTCGGTGCCTGTCTGAATGTCCCGAACGCGCAAGGCCGTCAGTTTTGATCCGTCGCCCAAGAAGGCCGCCACTTCCCTGTGCCAGCGGATTTCAATTTTCGGATTCCCCAGAACGCTTTCCTGAATGATCTTGGTTGCCTTGAATTGACCCCTGCGAACAAGAATGGTCACATGATCGGCAAATTTTGTCAAAAGCAGGCTTTCCTCCGTGGCACTGTTCCCCCCACCGACCACGGCAACCTGTTTCCCTTTGTAAAAGGGTCCGTCACAGGTGGCACAGAAATGGACACCGGCTCCTATGTAATCATCCTCCCCGGGAACATGAAGGCGCCTGTATTGGCTTCCTGAGGCCACAAGAAGGGCGCGGGCGCTGTAACGACTGCCGTCGGAGGTTTCCACGTGATTGTAATTGTCTTTCCTGTAAACCCGAATCACGTCCTGGGCCTGGAGGAGCTCCACGCCGAACCTTTCGGCTTGTTGACGCAATCGTCTGGAAAATTCTATCCCTTCCACGCCCTCCGGAAAACCCGGCATGTTATCGAGTTTTTCCGTCCCGGCCGCCTGACCCCCGAATGCGGCCCTCTCAATCACGAGTGTGTCGATGGCCTCACGCGCCGTGTACAATGCAGCCGTGAGACCGGCAGGGCCGCCCCCGATAACGATGAGATCATAATGGTTTCTTGCGGCTTTTGTCTTGAGTCCCAGCTTCGCTGCCAGTTCCGCATTGCTTGGTTCAACCAGATAAGATCCATCGGAAAAGATGATTGTCGGAATAATGCGTTTGCCCTGGTTTTTCTCCATGACAAACTGTTCTGCTTCCGGGTCCTGTTCAATGTCGATCCAGTTGTAGGGGATCTGATGTTCACCCAAGAAAATCTTGCTGCGACGGCAATCAGGACACCAATGCGCACCATAGACGCTGATCTCATGTTCAGGCATAGAAAACCTTTCAGCCCCAGATTATCGAGAGGGCTTCATGCTTCATCTGGCGAACAACTCAAATCAATCGCATATCTTGGACACGCAACAGTCGAACCCAATATCGAAAGCCAATTTCATCCAAGTGGAACCCCACCCGTGGAACCTTCATAGCAAAAATCGGAATCTGACGTCACCTTTTTTTCCAGGAAAGCTTTCTTTTCGAAAGGGCTAGAGTGCTGCCATTTTCCCAAGAAGGAAATGTCAGTGCAATAGGGACGATATGCAGAGGTCGGCGTTACCATGTATAATGAGGTTATCTTTGAACGATAAACAATGTTGAGTCCACTCAGGAAACACACACCATGAGCTACTTTAAGCAAGAACTGGCCAGGCATAAGGTCGGGTCGGCAAACCGGCGTTGGCTTTTTGTCCCCTACGATCAACTGACCGACCGGATGGGCCCCCTATCGCGGGAAGATCCGAAAAACCTGGGCATCGTCCTCGTTGAGAGCCCCTGGAAAGCGGCCCGGCGACCTTATCACAAACAGAAACTGGCCCTCATCCTTGCCAACCTCCGCCATTTCGCCCTTGAGCAGGCCCAAAGGGGTGTGGCTGTCAAACACCTGGTCGCAGGCGGTTCCTATGCCACAGCCCTCGAGCCCATTGTGCCTGAGTTGGGTCCCCTCCGCGTCATGGTGCCCGCGGAAAGGGAGCTCAGGCTCGGATCTCGAAAGGCTCGTGAACAAAGGATCCCTCCAATTCATCCCCCATGAGGGATGGCTTTCAACCGTCGAGCAGTTCAGAGATAGCGATCAAAAGGCGCCTCCATGGAAGATGGACACGTTTTATCGTTTCATGCGCCGGACAACCGGCATCCTCATGGATGGGGAAAAACCTGTTGGGGGTAAGATCAGCTTTGATAAGGAAAATCGATTTCCATGGCGCGGCAGGCCCCCCGCCCCCGATGCGCCATCGTTTCCGAGGGATCCCATCAAAGAGGAGGTTGCGGAGCTCATCCGGAAGGCTTTCGCCCATCATCCGGGGCGATTGGACCTGGATGCGCTCCCTGCTACGCTGAAGGATGCCGAAGCGCTCTGGTCCCGAGCAAAGGCGGGGTGTCTGCCCTTTTTCGGGCCCTATGAGGACGCCATGTCCCACAACGCCGCGGGCCTCTTCCACACACGCATCTCATCCCTCGTGAATATCCACAGGGTCTTGCCGGCCCGTTTGATTTCCGAGGTGGCAGACTTGAAGTTGCCCTTGGGGAGCAAAGAGGGTTTCATCCGGCAGGTCCTGGGATGGCGGGAGTTTATCCGCCACGTTCATGAAGCCACCGATGGTTTTCGCCAATGGCCTGGAGGCAAGACCCCGGTTAAAACAACGCCTGGCGATGGGGGATATGAAAGGTGGGCGGGAAAACCCTGGGAACCCGAAAAAAAGACCAACGGACCGGACGGCGGCGCGGCGCCGAGTGCCCTTGGCTGTGACACGCCGCTGCCTCCTGCCTACTGGGGCGAACGGTCAGGACTGGCCTGCCTGGACACCGTGGTATCGGACGTGTGGTCGGAAGGATACAGCCATCACATTACCCGGCTCATGATCCTTTCCAACCTGGCGACCCTTCTCGACGTCCGGCCCAGGGAGCTTACCGACTGGTTTTGGGTCGCCTACACAGACGCCTACGACTGGGTCGTGGAGCCCAATGTCCTGGGGATGGGGTCCTATGCCCTGGCCGACCTCATGACCACCAAACCCTATGTGTCGGGCGCCGCCTACATCCGCAGGATGAGTGATTACTGCAGCCTTTGCGCGTTTAATCCCAAGGACGATTGTCCGGTTACTTCTCTTTACTGGGCATTTCTGGCCAGACACGAGGCCGCACTCAAGACAAATCCTCGCCTCAGCATGCCCATGGCCTCTCTCGGAAAAAGGGAGATTGGCCGGAAAAAACAGGATCAGGACGTTTACAAGCGGGTCAGGGACATCCTGGAGAAAGGGGACAAGGTCACACCGCAAGCCCTCTCATGAAGATTTTCGAGCGGGCGGCTCAAGCGGCTGGTGAGCTATTACACTAATCCAGTGTTGCCTCTCCGATGATGACGATACCCAGATGCCCGTCCACGGTGATGAAGTCCCCTGTTCTGATCTGATTCACCGCGTCCGGGACGCCTGTGACGCAGGGGATGCCGTACTCCCGGGCGATGATCGCGCCGTGGATGAGCATACCCCCCCGCCTTTCCACGATTCCCGAGGCAAGGGGGACCACAAAGGTCATTGCGGGATCGATCGCATCGCACACAAGGATCTCTCCCTTACGAAAATTGAAGAGGTCAGAGGGAATGAGGACGACCCTCGCTTTTCCCACGGCCATTCCGGGGCCTGCAGGCTGACCGAGGATCTGCCTCGACTTGAGGAAGAAATCCCCTGACTTAACGGACCGTTCCTTCTTGCCGACTGCTTTCTTGAAGGGTGAATCGGTTCCCAAGGCCCTGACAAGATCGTCGGTTTCAGGGGCCGCGCGTTTCAATCGCGTCCCGCCTCTGGATGCGCCGGCGTCCTTCTTCCTCGGCGGCCAGCACCTGACCCTCGATCTTCCCCAGGTAGATATTGTCGTCATCCCGGAGCCGGTAACTTGCCCGGGCCAGATCAAGGAGCTCCAACGCATAAGGCCTTTGATCTTCTTCAAAACGAGACAAGAACGCCTTTTCCAATTCCTTTGGGTCTCCTGGTTTCGGGGATTTTCCACCTTCGGGGCGTGAAGGCATCTCTAAAATGAGATTGAGGAGCCGACCCAGGTCCTGTCCCAGGCGGCCATTTTCCCACGCCAGATCCCCGAATTGATCCAGAATTCGCTCCAGCCCTTGCCTGACCTCCGGGCTGCAATCTTCCGGCCTTTTTTCCAGGATGCAGGCCCTGTTTCCCTGATCTTTCCTGACCATTTCGGCCAGATCCTCCAGCATCTGATTCCTGCGGAGGCTGACCATGTTGGAGTCCCCCAGGAGGGCCGTAAACTTGAAGGGATCCTCCGGTTTCATGAGGTCATTGTAGATCTTTCCAAACAACCTCATGCCGTGGGCAAAGGGAATACAGTCTCGCCTGTAGGTCTCCAGCCAGTCCTCGTAGATCTTTCTCCTCCTCAGGATCTCTTGAGCAAGCGCTGAATTCGAAAGGTGAGACAGATCGATCAGGCTCAGCTTTTGGGCTTCTTCTTCCATTCCGGGCAGGACCTCTTTCTCGATCTTTGTCCGGAGGTCCCTGAGATTGTCAAAGCTCCTGTGAAGGCTCAGATACCAGGGGCGCTGGTCTTCCGACGAGGCAGTTCGGGTTGTGATCGGGCGGGCCTGAAGCGCATGGAGGACTTCCTTGCGATAGGTCCACTCCACATCCTGAGGAGAGCCGAACAAAGACTCTGCCTTCATGACGAGCCCGTAAACCTCTCTGACTTCCAAATCTTTAAGCGGGGCCGTTTCCTGCAATTCAGGCGGCAGCATTTGCAAGCGCACGCCCTGCGGGCCGGGGACGAGGACCTTTTCCCTTCGGGGAGGATGATGAGACAGGATCTGCCCGTTGCCCCGATCGAGGATCCACCGGTCGGGTTCAACCGTCCCGTCTACCAGGCCCTGGTTCAGACCATGGACGGCCTCTACCGCTGATTGCCCTTCATGGACGGGGCTCATGCCGAAGACGACCCCTGAGCGTTCCCCGAGGACCATTTCCTGGACCACCACGGCCATGGTGCTTTTTCCCACATCCAGTTTCAGCTCCTGACGGTAGAGAAGGGCCCGATCAGACCACAGGGAGGCCCACACGAGTTTAATGTGCTCCAGGATGGATTCCACGCCGCGGATATTGACAAAGGATTCGTGGAGGCCGGCAAACGATGTTTTCGAGGAGTCTTCACCGGGGGCCGAGGACCTGACGGAGACCGGCCTGTCCGAAAATCGAAACGCCAAGGAATTCCTCAGTGCTTCCTGAAGCGCGGTTGGCAGGGGCGTCCTTAACGAACATGTTTCGGATGCGTAAAGCTGTATCCCAGATCTCCTCCCACCGCATCTCTTCAAAAGGTTTGCGGTAGAGCTCCATGTGCATCTGATCGCGCAGGCCCGTCTGATGCCACATACTCCAGGTAGGCCTCCGTGCTGATACAGAGCGCCTCTGGAACCTGCACGCCGCCCTCTTTGCAGCATGGCCAGGGCAAAGCCCTTTCCGCCGATCCGGGCCCGGTCCTTTTGGGTGACTTCGTGAAGGGAGAGGACCTGGGTCATGGCCTGATGTGAACCTCCACCACGTTCTGGAAGCGGGTGACGACGAAAAAGGTCTGGACCCGGACCTCGCAGAAGGCACAGGTGGGTGCATGGACGAAATCCCTCAGGTGGGGATGTTTGGCAAGGTAAAGATCCAGTGCGTTTTCCCTTTCCTCTGGATCCACTTCCTTGGCCTTGCCCGTTGCCGTTGCGGCCATGGCCCAGCGGAAGTCGGATGACTGGTTGGATCGGTTGTCCACGAGCATCGCCACCCTCGAATCGCCTGATAGGTTGGCATATTTGCGCGTGGAACGGGTGGTGGCGAAATAGAGAGACTTCAGATCGTCGCTGGATGCAAATGCCACCAGGCTTGCATAGGGTTGTCCCTGGCTCTGGGTGGCCAGCACGGCCAGCGGTTGGGAATTCAGGAGCCTACTGAGGTCCCTCTTGACTTCGGTGAGATCCTTCTCCATGCCCCCTGTCCTTGCCTCCTGGGTTTTCAGCCCTTCTTGTTCATGGTCGAACGCATTTCCATGCTGCCCAACACGGGAGCAAGGCATGCATGATAGGTCCATCGGGCTTTAAAGCGCCTCAAAATCTTGTGGAGAAACATAACGGCGTGGCCCGCTCCAAGAACAAGCCATTCCTACTTCTCTGGCTTCGACTTCGGGTCACCCGGGATGGGTGCCGGCATCAAATTCCTGGTCATTGGTGAACGCATCTTTATCAGAATCCATCCCCCCTAACTCCGGGGTGTAGGTGTCACCGGCCTTTATCGCAATCTGCTCATAGTCCACTCCAAATGGATTTCTTTTCCACCCCCGGCTGGATTTACATGGCAGGTTCCGCATCCGAAATGGCTTCCCTTATCTGGAAGATTACCCAACCTGAATGGCCTTGCGTATGCCAGTGGCATGGTGCCCAAAAGAGCCAGTCCTAAGATCATACAGCCTATCATACCTTACTAGCGCCCATTTTACCCGACCTCCTTATCCAGCCAAAAAAACAGGGTCATGAGGACCCTGTTCTCTCAACAAATTAGCCCTGGGCCGATTTTTTGCTAGTCACCGATCGGAATGGCTCTCGATGCATCGTCAATGCAATTCTTGAGGTCGTCTTTAGAGACTTTCTTAGGGTTTTTCAGGTCCATGACCCGGCATACAAATTCGTTTCCGGCCTTGTCTTTTACCCAGACAAATCTCTTTCTCGTGGACATCTTTTTCAGCCATCTTACTCCCTCCTTTTAAACTGGATGTTAGTCATTGCAGACCAAAGATACGACATATTATTGCTGCTTGTCAACTGTCAGGGGTCTCCGTTTTGCAGCTTATCGTTCACATCCGCTCAGGCGCATAGGCAGAGCTGCTTAAAACCGGAAAAGGAATAAGGGGCTCAGGGATCGTCTCTTGGTTGCGTCTGCTTCTCGGGCAAGGTGATGATAAAGGTGGCGCCTTTTCCCGGGGCGCTCACGGCCGTGATGGTCCCGCCGTGGCGCTCCGCAATTTTGCGGCAGATGGCAAGCCCCATGCCTGCCCCTTCGTAAGCGCTGCGGCCGTTCAATCTTTCAAAGGGGAGAAAAATGCGTTCGAGCCGGTTTTCATCGAAGCCGATGCCGTTGTCCTCGACGCGGATTTCCCAAACCGGGTCACATTGGTCCTGAAAGGGATCCTTGGCTGTATATACCAAGTGAGCCCGAACGCCAATCACCGGCGGTTCTTCCTTTCGATGGAACTTGAGCCCGTTTCCGATCAGGTTTTGAAACAGCTGGACCATCTGCGAGGGGTCTCCATCCAGGGTGGGAAGATCATCCACTTGAATTTTCCCGTTGGTTTGCTCTAATGAAATTTCCAGGTTGGACAGGGCCTCCCGCACGGATTCGGCCAGGTTGACCCGGGTGAAGGGCTGTGCCTTGCTCGCGACCCTGGAATAGGTCAAAAGGGCGTTGACCATAAGCTGCATGCGTTCGGCGGCCTTTCGCATCCTCTCCAAGTAGTCTTTCCCCTCATCATCGAGCACGCGGTCGTATTTTTTTTTCAGAATCGCCCCGAACGCGTGGATTTTTCGAAGCGGTTCCAGAAGGTCATGGGAGGCAATGGCCGCGAACTGGTCCAGCTCTCGGTTGCTCCGGGCAAGCTCTTTGGATCGGGCCTCCGATTCATCCTGCATCCTCTTGAGCAGGGTCACGTCCAGGACGTTTCCCAATATGGCGGGCCTGCCGTCGTATTCACAAAGGGCATTTCTGCGTTGAACCCATACGGTCGAACCGTCCCGTCTGATTCCCCTGGCGTCATACTCGGATGGGACGGCTTCCCCCTTGAGCCGCTTCTCCCTGACCTCTTCTACGAGCTCCCTGTCCTCGGGGTGCACCACCGCAAGGGAGTCCATTCCGATCAGCCCGTCTTTCGAGTACCCGTAAATCTCCGCCGCGCGGCGGTTGGCGAACTTGATGACCCCGTCTTGAATGGTGTAGATGCCAGTCAAAGAGTTCTCGACCAGGGTGCTGTAGTTTTTTTGCGAGCTTGCCAACAAGTCTTCGACTCTGTCCCTCTCACGGAGGTGGGTTTTCAGCCCCCGAACGGCGAGGCCGATCCCCCCGAGCCCCAAGAGCCACAGGATCGAAAAGGAGACGGTATGGTTTATGATCTCTTCCCGTTCAGCGGTTAAATAAGATGCCATGGGCACGGAGACGCTTATACCCCCGCGGATGTCGCCGACCTTGTATCCCTGTGCGCCGTGGCACTCCAAGCACTGGGCCTCCGCGATCAGGGGCCGCATAAATCGAAAATAGGGCATCCCCGCCAAGGTCTTGAATTCGCACACCTCTTTCGCGCCCGATTCGAATGAGGCCAAGGCTGCCCTTTCCCAGTCGTCAGGGGCGGTCTCTTCCCTGAAGTACTTGAGGCTGGTGATGTGCCCCCGCACCTCGTAAAGGTCTGCGTAATGATCCATCATTTGACGGATCATATAAGCCGGGTTCATCAGGGTGAGGGCCTTGCCGCCGGAGGTCTTCAGGTCCCGATCGGGAACATGGCTGAGAAAGGGGTTGGGTGGGGTTTTTTCCGTGGCAGGGACATAGACCCCGCCGTGAGAGGATGCCCAAAGCCGTGCGGCCAGATCCTTGTTGAAATGGACAAGGGCTTCCCGTTTGGCCAACTCCTGATTGCGGAGACTTATCTCACGGATGTCATGGAGGAGCAGCGCAATCACGATCAGGGTCCAGGCAACCACAAAGGCCCCGAAATAGCGATTGACGCGGGATGCGAGCGATGTGAGGCCATGAAAGCCGTTCATTGGGGGAGCGGAGCCTCCTATCAGAATGCGCCGAGGCGTATCCTTTTCAAAATATAGGTGCAATAACCTGTAGGATTAATCCCACAGACAACCCGAGAAGTCTATTAGGGAAATCCTGTATTTTAAGGGGGATTATGCTACCTTGCGGACAAGTGGGCAGGACGCCTTGTGGTGGCGGAAAGCAATGGAGGTTTGAGATTTTAGACCCAGGGGAAACGCGCCGATCTTTACTCCGGGTAGAATTACGCGAGTCCCACCCCTGCTCCTTTGGGCCGAGACAGTCATGCCAAGGGTTAAACTGATCGAAATCGGGAACATTTTGTTAAAGATGCATCCATGAGGTCCCGATTTCTGAATTATCGGGTCTGAGATGCCTTTTTCACATTAACACACACCACCGAGCAAGAGACCTTGACGGCAATGGAGAAGAACAAGGACGCTTCTGGCCTCTGCCAGGAGAACGGGGATTGCGACTCGATCCTGGCAGAGATCTCCTTTTTCCTCCTCACTTCCCAATCTGCCTACGCCGGGTCTTTTACCTACCAGAAGGATTTCAAGCGCCGAAACGGGCTCCCGGTCAGCCGTGAAACCTATCGAAACAAGGCCATAGAAGCGGTCGAGGGCATGATCCTCAATGAGCTGGTCGCCTCTCTGGGAGAAGAGCCTGCGGTGAAGTATTTTGAGTTGAGCAGCGAGGAGATCAAGACCCTTGCCAAGGCGATCCTGCAAAGGAACGTCATGGAGGAGAAATGGGACGGTCAGTGCTACTATCTCAGGGCCAGGATCATTGGTGATTCCGCCAACTCCGATGCCTACCCGGCGACGCCTTGGGCCAAATCCAGGGAAAGGCAAGGGCACTGCTCGATGCCAGGGACCGAGCCAGGGTGGCCCTTGAAGAAGTCAAGAAGTTGGAGTGCGAACTGGAGGGAACCCAGACAAAGCGCACGGATTCTAGATGCGATCACCACGGGTGGACGTGAGCCCAAGGAGGCCGCTGCATCATGGATCCGCGAGGGAGACAGGCTTTGGAGAGAGGGGGATTATGCAAGGGCCGTCTCCGCCTATGAAACCGCCATGGCGCATGATTCGACATCGGATGCCGCCTTTCTGGGACGGGGCGCCGCCTATTTCCGCATGAATGAATACGCCAAGGCGGTCCAAGACTTTGAGCATGCATGCGAACTGAGCCCAATGGTTGTCACCACACATATCAACCTTGGCAGCGCCCTGGTGAAGATGGGGTCTTATGATCAGGCCTTGGACACCTTGAATCAGGCCCTGACCCTTGATTCCGGCTCTTTTGAGGCATGCCTCAACCGAGGGATCATTCATGGGGTTCACCTGTTGGATATTGATTCGGCGCTTGCGGGATTTCAACTGAAGCGATTCGTCTCAGGCCCCATGACTACAGGGGTTACCTCAATCGGGCCGCTGTTTACGTGAAAATGGGGCGTTACGAAGAGGCCATCGACGACTACGATCGATCGCTGACTCAAAACCCACAATTTGCCCTCACTTACTTTAACCGCGCTAACGCCAGCGATGCATCTGGGCGGTGCTGAAAAGGCCATTGAGGATTACACCCGCTTTGTTGAGCGCTTCGTCGACCACGTGGGGGGCTATTTCAATCGAGCCTTGGCCTATGCGGAAATTGGCGACTATGGGAAGGCCCTCTCTGACTTCGACCGGGTCATCACGCTCGACCCCAGGAAGACAAAGGCCCTTGTGTGTCGCGGTATTCTTCATTACAAGATGGCTTCGGTGAACCGTGCGCGTGATGACTGGCAAGAGGCGTCAAAGCTGGGGGACTCAGTGGCGAGAGACTATCTTGGCGAGATTCTGAATTGAATTCATTCATGATATCATACAGTTAAAGTTTCGTCCTCTAAGCCTCTTTGATCTGTAACTTGACCATGGAGGTCTTCTTAAGGTTTGAGATCTACGACTATTGCAATCTGACCAGACTTAGAGACCGTCGAGTCTAAGGTTGGATGACTTCCATGCTTTGATTTTTTTTTAGTTGAATTTTTGAGACGAAGCTGCTAGGTTCTGCCCGGTCCCGTTACCTGGCGCTTTGACGCATAATTCTTATGGAGAAAGGAGAGCGACATGAACAAGGCCGATTTAGTCAATGAGGTGTCAAAGGTTATGAGCAGCAAGAAGGAGGCTCAGGCCGCGGTAAACTGTGTCTTCGATTCCATCAAGAAGGCTTTGAAAAAGGAAAGCGTTACCGTGATCGGTTTTGGTACCTTCAAGGTCGACAAGCGGAAGGCCAGGAAAGGGAGAAACCCGCAGACAGGTCAAGAGATCAAGATCAAAGCAAAAAAGGTGCCCAAGTTCGTCGCAGGCAAAGCGCTGAAAGAGGCCGTCAAGTAACGCGCTCTCCATTCCCGGAAGTGCGCAAAGCCCTCATCGGCGACGAGATCGTTTGATGGGGCTTTTTTGTTTTCGGGGTGCGTGTTTCGAATCACTTAGAGGCTTACTCGCTCGCGAAAGCCGAACCTTATCCGGTTGTCCAAGTAATAGACGATTGTCGGCCTGAACCTGTAGAGGCGCACCCGAAAACGGGCTGAGAAACCGGTTAAATCAAAGACCTCTCCAGGCTTGAAGAACTCCCTGACAAAGGGGAATTTCCTCACATAGTCACGAATGGCTCCTACGGCGTCCAGTCCGGGTCCGACGCTTTCGATCTCCCCCGACATCTGGAGTCCCCGGATTTCTTTCCAGGAAGACGCTTCGGCGTGAATGGCCGCGGCTGCTTGCCCGTTGGCCAGTGCTTCCTGTATGTGCCGCGAGGCCGGGTCTGAGAAGAAATAGAAACAGGTTGCACGGCAGACGAAGTAGATGGGGGCCGCCCACGCCTCATTGCTTTTGCTTGTGGCCAAGGTCATGGTGCTCTGGTTTTCGATGAGCGTTTCGGCGAGATGTCTCAACTCCAAAGGAGTCGGATTGGCTTGGACATGGTCATTCATTGGATGTTCTCCGAACGCAATGGATTCCCCATTCTAGGCATATTGTTTGCATTCAATCAACGAGAACTTAAACCAAATCAGGTTTCAGGTGTCGGGTTTCAGGCTGACCCCTGAGCACTGAAAGCAAAAACCGTGACGTTTTTGGCGCAATTTCACTGCTAGGTCCTAACGAGAACTTACTGACCTTTGTCCGGGACGTTAGAAAGGCGCACGCCATGCTCGCGTGCATACACGTAAATTTGTTCTGGCGCTAAATCGTCAATGAATTTAGGGTATTTGATGGGTCCGCCTAGGGTGGAGTCCTATCGTTTAGCGGGTCGTGCTCGTGCTCAGTCCGCGGACGGTGCTCGTAATCGTAATCGGACCACATAAAGAAATGCAGCTCAAGAAATCGATTACGATTACGCGCACGAGCACGAGCACGAACAACCGGAAATACATATAACCATACGTTATTTCGAAAATTTGCGATTAGAACCCATTTATCCTCGCCGAGCATAGAGGCTATTGACGCGGGCTGAGAAATTCTGCCATATGTTTGAGAGGGCGTCATTCTCATTCAGGCAGTGGTCTTGCTCGGACCTAACGCTTCGATGACGATGCCCTTATGGTGAGGTCAATTCCATCAAGCACGAGGATGATTTGATATGAAGCGGGCACTGATTACGGGGGTTACAGGTCAAGACGGGGCCTACCTGGCCGAGTATCTCCTGAGGAAAGGTTACGAGGTTCACGGCGTCAAACGGCGTTCATCCTCCTTCAACACGGGGCGCGTGGACCATCTGTATCGGGATCCACATGAACAAGACGTTCGGTTTTTCATGCATTATGGAGATCTGACGGATGCCACCAACCTCATTCGACTCATTCAAGAGACACGGCCCGATGAGATTTACAACCTGGCAGCCCAGAGTCATGTGATGGTTTCCTTTGAGACGCCCGAGTATACCGCCAACGCCGATGCCCTTGGCGCACTGCGTTTGCTCGAAGCGATCCGAATCCTTGGACTTGAAGACAAGACCAGGTTTTACCAGGCATCCACAAGCGAGCTTTACGGGAAAGTCCAGGAAGTGCCGCAGCGGGAAACGACACCTTTCTATCCAAGAAGCCCCTATGCGGCAGCAAAGATCTATGCGTACTGGATTACGGTGAACTACCGCGAGGCCTACAAGATCTTCGCATGCAATGGCATCCTTTTCAATCACGAGTCTCCCATCAGGGGCGAGACCTTTGTGACCCGCAAGATCACGAGGGCCGTAGCAAGGATCAAACTGGGGCTCCAAAAGAAGCTTTATCTCGGAAACCTGGGCGCCAAGCGGGACTGGGGTTATCGCAGGGGATTACGCGAAGGCCATGTGGCTGATGCTTCAGCAGGATGTGCCCGATGATTACGTCATCGCCACCGGCCAGTCCCACGCCGTTCGGGAGTTCGTGGAAAAGGCCTTCAAGGAGGTGGGCATCATGGTTGCCTGGGAAGGCGAGGGCGATATCTGAAGTTGGAAGGGATGGCGAATCCGGAGAGATCCTGGTCCAGGTGGACCCCCGGTATTTCAGACCCACCGAAGTGGATGAACTGCTGGGAGATCCTACCAAGGCCCAAACGAGACTCGGCTGGAAGCCGAAGGTTTCATTCGACGATCTGATCAAGATTATGGTGAGGGAGGACATCAAGGAAGCCGAAAAGGATCAGATGTGCAGACGGGCCGGCTTCCTGACTTACAACCAGTTCGAGTAAACGCATAGCGAAGCGCAACGAAAATAGGAATGGACATCTCCTCTAAAATATACGTGGCGGGACACGGGGGGTTGGTTGGTTCAGCCATTGTGAGGCGGCTGCGTGACCTGGGATTTGACCGTTTGATTTTGAAGACCCATCGGGATCTGGACCTGACCCGTCAGATTGACGTGGAAGCCTTTTTCGCAGCGGAGAAACCCGACTATGTCTTTCTGGCCGCAGCAAAAGTTGGCGGGATATGGGCCAATAATACCTACCCGGCGGCCTTCATCTATGAGAACCTGGCCATCCAGACGAACATCATCCATGCCGCTTACCTCTCGGGCGTAAAGAAACTGCTGTTTCTAGGAAGTTCCTGCATTTACCCCAAACTCTGCCCTCAGCCCATGAAAGAGGAATACCTCTTATCGGGTTACCTTGAACCCACCAATGAACCCTATGCCGTGGCAAAAATCGCAGGCATCAAGATGTGCCAGGCCTATCATCGGCAATACGGGATGTCCGCGGTTTCGGTTATGCCCACTAATCTCTATGGCCCCAACGACAATTTCGATCTGGATACCTCGCACGTTCTGCCGGCCCTGATCAGGAAGTTTCACCTGGGCAGACTGGCCTTGCAGGGTGACAAGGCCGGCATTGATCGGGACATGGAGCGATTTGGCCCCATTCCCGAGAATTTTCGAAGATCTTTGCTTGTCATCCGTTCGGGGGACATCCGAGACGGGGTCCGTTATCGCTGGAACGCCGAT
>CAVOVO010000005.1:0-324447 GCA_963699845.1 uncultured delta proteobacterium | reverse complement strand
CGCCGTCGTGTCCTCCAGCAACAACTGCGCGGCGGTGCTCGAGGCGGCGGGTATCGCGCAGCTGTTCGACGCGCGAGTGGACGGGACGGACATCACCCGCCTCGAGCTCGAGGGCAAGCCGGCGCCGGATGCTTTTCTGGAGGCGGCACGGCGCGTCGGGGCAGAACCTTCGCGTGCCGTCGTCGTGGAGGACGCGATCGCCGGCGTCGAGGCCGGGCGCGCCGGCCGATTCGGCTGCGTCATCGGCGTCGATCGCAGCGGGCACGCGCAGGCGCTGCGCGATGCCGGCGCCGATGTCGTGGTGACCGATCTGGCGCAAGTCCGGGTGGCGGTGGAGCCGCCTTCCGCGTGGTCACTGGTGTTTGAGGGCTTCGACCCGGCGCAGGAGGGCATCCGCGAAGCCTTGTGCACCCTGGGGAATGGCTATTTCGCGACGCGCGGCGCCGCCGCCGGGGCCGTGGCGGATGACATTCACTATCCGGGGACCTACCTCGCCGGCGGCTACAATCGGTTGCGCACCGACATCGCCGGCCGCGTGGTCGAGAACGAGGACCTCGTCAATTTCCCCAACTGGCTCGCGCTCGAGTTTCGCATCGCCGAGCAGGACTGGTTCGATGCCCGGACCGTCAAGCTCCTGTCGTACCGCCAGGAGCTCGATCTGCGGCGCGGCATGCTGTTGCGGAGCATCAGCTTCGAGGACGGCCAAGGGCGGCGCAGTACGCTCAAGGAGCGACGCCTGGTCTCGATGGGCGACATGCATCTGGGCGCGCTGGAACTGACGCTGACCGCCGACAACTGGTCGGCAGGCGTCACGGTGCGTTCGGCGATCGACGGGCGCATCGTCAACGCGGGCGCGAAGCTGTACCGCAAGTTCAACAACAAGCACCTGGAGCCGCTGGCAGGCGAGGTCGTTGGCGAGGACAGCGTGTACCTGCTGGTGCGCACCTGCCAGTCGAATATTCATGTCGCGCAGGCGGCGCGAACGCGAGCGTTCCTCGACGGACAGCTTCTCGAAGTCCGGCGCCGGGTCATCGAGGAACCGGGATACATCGGGCAGGAGCTCAAGGTCGACGTCAAGCAAGGCGAGACGCTGGTGCTGGAGAAGCTGGCCTCTTTCTATACCTCGCGCGACCACGCCATTTCGGAGTGCGGGCTGGAGGCGCGCAAGGCGATCGCGCGCGCGGGTCGCTTCGATGCCGTGATGGCGGACCATGTGCTTGCCTGGAAGCACCTGTGGCGCCGCTTCGACGTGCATATCCAGCCGGCCGATCCCGGGTTCAAGTTGAACGTCCCGATGCTGCTTCGGTTGAACATGTTTCACCTGCTGCAGGCCGTATCGCCCAACTCCATCGGACTCGATATCGGCGTGCCCGCGCGGGGCTGGACCGGGGAAGCGTATCAGGGCCATGTATTCTGGGATGAACTGTTCATCTTCCCGTTCTTCAATTATCGAATGCCCGAAATCACCCGATCGCTTCTGATGTACCGCTACCGGCGCCTGGGCGAGGCGCGCGCCGCCGCCGCGGCTGCCGGGTACAAGGGAGCGATGTTCCCCTGGCAGAGCGGAAGCGACGGTCAGGAGGAGACCCAGGCGCTCAACCTGAACCCGCGCTCGCAGCGCTGGGTGCCCGACAACTCCTACCTGCAGCGCCACGTCGGCAGCGCCATCGCCCATAACGTCTGGCAGTACTTCCAGGTCACTCACGACGTCGAGTTTCTGCATTCCTACGGCGCGGAGCTGATCCTCGATATCGCCCGCTTCTGGTCGAGCATCGCGAGCTTCGATGACGAGCGCGGGCGCTACGAGATCCGCGGCGTGATGGGCCCCGACGAGTTTCACGACGGCTATCCGGATTCGGCAACGCCCGGCCTCAACAACAACGCCTATACCAACATCATGGCCGTGTGGGTGCTGTGCCGGGCGCTGGAGGTGCTCGATCTGCTGTCCGACGTGCGTCGCGCCGAGCTCACGACGCGGCTTGGCTTGTCGGCGGAGGAGATCGCGCGCTGGGGCGATATCAGTCGCAGGATGTATGTACCGTTCCATGACGACGGGATTATCAGCCAGTTCGAGGGCTACGAGAAATTGCGTGAGCTCGATTGGGAGGACTACCGGACCCGGTACGGCAATATTCAGCGTCTCGATCTCATCCTCGAGGCGGAGAACGACAGCGCCAACCGCTACAAGCTCTCGAAACAGGCCGACGTGCTGATGTTGTTCTACCTGTTTTCCGCCGAAGAACTCGGCGAATTGTTCGAGCGTCTGGGCTATCCGTTCGAATACGAGACCATTCCGCGAAACATCGCCTACTATGCCGACCGCTCGTCCCACGGCTCCACGCTGTCCCGTGTGGTGTATGCCTGGGTCCTGGCGCGTTCCGACCGGCCGCGCGCGATGGACTTCTTCGCGGAGGCGCTGCAGAGCGACGTGAGCGATATCCAGCAGGGCACCACCGCGGAGGGCATCCACCTCGGCGCCATGGCGGGAACGGTCGATCTGGTGCAGCGCGTATCGACGGGTATCGAAGTAAGAGGCGATGTTCTGCGGCTCAATCCGGAATTGCCGCGGGAGATGGAGCGCCTCGACATGCGCATCCGCTATCGCGGGCATTCACTCGATCTGCGGCTGACGCGCGACTCGCTCACGGTCCGCGGGCGTGATGGTGCGGCGCCGCCGATTTCCTTGTGCGTCGACGGTAAGGTCTGCGAATTCGTCAGCGGTACTACCCGTGTGTTTCGATTGAACGACGAGGCAACGGATGGCGTAATTGCCCTCGGCTAAACCCCTGGTTTTCCCGGGGGACTCCCAGAGTTTGACATTTCCGGGAGTATGCTTTTCTAAATTTTCAAAGCATACGATCAGAGAAATGTCGCATAAAGGAAAGCGAGTCACTGGTCGTATCACCGACGTGGAGAGTACGACTTCGTTGAATCTGCTCATTCCAAGGAGTGAGCACTGACCACTGGCCGATTGCCGAAGTGCGTCAAGCCCCTTTGAGGGGCTCACATTTTCAAGCCTCCGGCTTTGCCGGAAGTATTTGACTCCGAGGTCATTGAAAAACGCGGCGCACTGTCCAGCGTTCAGCAATTTGCCCGAAGATGGTTGCGCCTTGGGATTCCATTATTAGTTTCAGATTCATCCGGTCAATACTCTCAAAGGAGAAAGGGGAAGGACCTGGACGATTTCTTGGTTGTTCTTTTTAATAATGAGTTCAAGGCGGAAGAAGTCCGTATAGATCTGTTGAAGCGACAAGCCCGGAATTGAGGAGATAATGGTCGACGCCGGCACGGGCAAGACATGCCGGAAATCAGGAACTGGAAGTGGGCCAACCCCAAGTGAATGCGCAAGAGCTTATAGACACATCGAGGGCGCTGATCGGCGGCGACAAGGGGTCTGCTGGCGATGCCATGAATGTTAGATTCAAGTCGCGACTGCCTTGGGCGTTGGCGTTTTCGTTTGCCCGCGCCATCCAGCAACCGGCTTTGGAGATTTGGCAAGGCGAGGAGGCCGACGTGTTGGCACCACAGCAAGCGCTGTATCATCGAGCCAGGTGCAACAGTGCCGCACGACTGGGCTATTACAGGACCGAGATGGAAAATGATGTGGACTCGCGGGCAACATAAGCAAAGGCCGTTACCTGATTGGGTCAGATCTCGTGTGAAGCGAAGGGAAGGACTAAGTCATGAGTTTAATCATCTATTTTCTGCGACATGGGGAAACCACTGCCAGCCAGACAGGTGGTTACTGCGGCACCCTTGACCCGGATTTAACCCCAGAAGGTTATGAGATAGCAGAGGATTTTTCCACACCTTTTACAATAAAGGCTCTTCAGCTACCTGATAGATCATCGCCAAGGCAATGCGGGTAGTGAAGGGCATCTGGGTTGAGGTCCAGCACATGGGTCAATGTTTCGGCCGCATCTCCCCTTATTCTAGCACTGCCATTTGTACTTTCTTAACCCTTCAAAGGCAATGCGTTCTTTTTCAGCGCGACCCTTAAACGTCTGGAGAGGCGTCACTTTCCAATCCATTGACCCCCAAATTGGAATATTTCTCAGAATTTCATCCAGTTCATCGTTGGAGGACGACTCAATAATGAAGGCAAATGCGCGTTCACCGACAGGCAGCCCCCCAGCGATGATCCTTTTCTCGAATTCAAGCTTGATAAGATGTTCAAAGCTGGGAAGGATCATGTTTTCTAATACCCGAAGGGCTTCCTCGGGTGAAGCGAAACCCGGCCCGCCAGATCCAATGACCAGATACTTCATCGTGGTTCCCTCCCCTTTTTAGCAGGTTGATGGAAATCCATTTTGCCTAAGGTTCTGCCCCTTATTGTATCCCATAGCGATCCGGAGGTTTAGCCGAAGCCCGGGGAGCCTAGGCGCCTTCGGTCTTTGGCTCGGCAAATATTGCCGAAAGTTTGAGGACCTCGCCGTCGTAACCGCTCCGCACCTTGTAGGGGAGCTTGCCGAAAAGCTTGATCATCCCCTTATTGCTCGGGATGGTGTAAGCCACAACCCCCCTGATGCCCTTCTCTCGGGCGGTCTGAACCAGTTTGTCCTGAATAATGGTCGAGATGCCCTTTCCTTGCCATTGCTTGTCGACACTGTATGCCACCTCGGCCATGTTGCTTGCCGGATCCAGGAAATAACATCCCACTGCAATGACCTTTTCGAAGCCGGGATCGCCGATCACGGCAACAATGGTCATGTTGTGGATGTAGTCCACCTGGTACATGTTGGACAAGTCATGGCTCACAAAAGAGGTCCTCTCGTGCAGGAACCGCCTGAGCACGTCCTGTTGGTCCAGCTCGTAGAAGTGCTCCTGGATTTGTCTTTCATCCGTGGGTCTTGCGGGCCTGAAAAGGGTGCTTTGGCCGTCAATGACGTACACCTCCTCAATCTTGAGCGGATACACGCCCCTGATGGTCTCGGCCAGCGTCCTTTCCGAACCCAGGAGCCCCATTTCCTTGGCCCGATAAAAAAGCTCATCCCGGAAATCGGGATGGGCGATGCTGATCATGGCGACGGCGCGCTCCTGGAGGCTTTTTCCGAAGAGGTTGACCACGCCGTATTCGGTGACCACATACTGGACGTCCCCCCGAGGGACGACCACGGGAATGCTCTCCAGCATGGGGACGATGCGGCTGCCTTTCCCGTCAAGTGTAGTGGAAGGGAGCATGATTACGTTCTTGCCTCCGGGGGACTGGCTGGCCCCCCTCACGAAGTCCATGATCCCCGTCACCCCCGAGAAATGATTGTAGGGCATGGCATCCGTTGCCACCTGGCCTGTGAGGTCCATGGCCATGGCCACATTCAAGGCAACCATCTTGTTGTGCCGGGCGATGATCATGGGGTCATTGACGTAGTCTGAAGGATGGAACTCGATGCCGGGGTTGTCGTGCAAGAACTCGTAAAGGTTCTTGGATCCGATGGCCCCGCTCGCCACCAGCTTGCCTTCGTTAAGACCCTTCATTTTGTTGTTGATGACCCCTTTCGAGAAGAGGTTCATGATGCCGTTGGTCAAAAACTGGGTGTGGACGCCAAGGTCGTTTTTTTCCGCAAGCCCCAGGAGGAGGGCATGGGGCGTCGTCCCGAGGCTGATCTGGAGGGTCGAGCCATCCTCGATAAGCTTGGCCGCATGCCTGGCGATCAGGTGCGCCGACTCAAACTCAGGCGCCTTTCCGATGGTCAGGAGATCTTCTTCCTCTTCCACGATCAGGTCCACCTCGTTGACGTGGATGAAGCTCCGGCCAAGCACCCGCGGCATCCTGGGGTTGACCTGGGCGATGACGAGCTCCGCCGAGTGGGCGGCTGCCATGGTCACATCCACACTCACCCCGAGGCTCATCCAGCCGAAATCATCCGGCTCGGAGACCTGGATCAGGGCCACATGGAGCGGGAGCTGGCGGCTCTTGAAAAGCCGAGGCACGGCTGAGAGGTTGATGGGCGTGATGAATCGCTTGTTCTTTGAAAGGGCCCGGGGTTTGCCCGAACCCAGATAAAACGATCGGATGTTGAAGCTCTGGGAACCAGTCCGGTCCGCAATGAGGGTGAGCGGGATGGTTTCAAGGCTCAGGACTCGGACGATCTCCAAGTCGGTGAAGTGCGAGGCCTGGGAAGCCAGCTCCCTGACCAGGGCCTGAGGTTCACCGCAAAAGGAGCCGATGAAGACCCTCTGGCCCCTCTTGATCATCCTGATCGCCTCTTTGGCACTTTTTCGTTTGGCCGGGTAGTCGTCAGGCCAATATGCCGGAACGTTTCTTTTTCTCATGGTCATTCCTCTTGGGCGTCTGTCTGGCTAACCCTCCATCTTGGTTGCGTCTCCCCTTGGGTCGGGCGGCAGGCGCCCATCGGGGAAAGGGCTTCGGGGAAACAGATGCAATACATGTCCAGGAGAGGAGGAAAAAATTTTCTCTTCACACCGTCCGACCCGGAAAATGGTCCCATAGTTTGTCAATGATGCCCAGGTGCGTTTGGTATATCACCGTCTGGCTTCGCACTTGAGGCTTCTCGACCATTTTAGGGATAAATGATGCTTTCCGCAACAATAAGAACAGGCCTGGGTCCAGCTGAAATGAAACCAAGGGGTCGGACCCCTTGGGATTTCGCGGAGATGACCGCCTCCGACCACCGCCGGTGCAAGGATGGCTTGATTTATCAGTTGACAAAAGGAACGCTCATATATAATCATTTGATACCAGGTTAGGCAAAAGAGACAATCATCATGACGCAAATTGCCGGAAAGACAAGACGGATTATCGCCTTCGCGATGGCCTTTGCCATGCTCTCCGTCCCGGTTGCACAAGCCGCGGTCCATTGCAGCGGATCTTGCCATACGGCGGGCCGTTCCAAGGCTGTGGGAGAGGCCGGGGTGCCCCGTCTTCACTCACATGGCCTTCACAGTCACACCCCTTTCCTCCTTGTCGCTCTTGGACCCTATCTCCCACGCCCCTTCAGAGCCCCCTGTTGGCTGGATCGCCGGATGTAAGGCTAAAATCGGTTCGGCAACATGCACCATGGCCTCTCTCCGCCCCTTTGTGGCACTTCAAGGCTCCAACCCGGCAGCGGCCCGGGGCCACCGCGTGCTAACTGTTTCCGCGCATCTCGCAGCGCTTGAAATACCGCCTGCACAGCACGTCAACTGCCGTCTTGAGGCGGCTCGCAGCGGCGACCGTACGCGCAGCACCGACACCCCTTTTCCTGAAAAACCTCACCCTTCTCATTTAATCACAAGACCCTCTTGCCGGAAAAAGCGGCCGGCGAGGCGCCGCTCAAACATGGAGCCGCCCTCCAGTCAGCCGCGCACTGTAGAGCGTCTTAAGTGATGTGGCTTTACTTTTCGTCGGGCACGGAATGGCTCGATATGACCATTCGTTCAATCAAAGAAAGGAAAATGGTATGAGAAAAACACCGGTTCGCAGTCTCAACAAATTCGCCCTGTTGATCATCCTTGCTGTATCGGCTCTGACGGTTGCCGTCGCCTTTGCATTTCGGTCCCCTAAAGGAGATGCCAAACCTTTTCCGGTGACCGAAGTCGCCCGTTCGGAGGCATCTCCCATAGAGACCTTCAAGCCCGATAAAGACACGGCGAAGGTCATCCTTTCGGTGAGCAACATGTCCTGTTCCGGATGCATTGCCACCATAAAGGGAAGCCTCGCCAACATGGAGGGGATCAGGGATGTCACCGTGGATCTCGCTGGGAGCAAGGCGGAAGTCTATTACGATAGCGTGGTGCTCAAAGACGTTTCAAAGATTGCGAGCGCCATCACTGAAAGCGGATATCCGGCCTCGGTTCAGAGGGTCCTGTCCGCCCAAGATATACAGAAGGAATGGGACCTGGCGGCTGCCAAGTCACAGTATTCCATCGCCTCCGTGGGAGGATGGGACATCGCAAGGGCCGATTTCACGGCTGAGATGGATGTCGCCAAGAGACGTTACGCGAAGCTTTATGGCGATAAGGCCTTCAACTCACCGGAAGGAAAGTCGCTTGAAGACGGTCTGAAGCGCCAGGTTCTCGGCCGTCTGATTGACGAGGGGATCATCATGCAGGAAATCAGCAAGGCCGATTACAAATTGAACCCACAAAAGATGGAGCAGGCATTCCAGGATTTTCTGCGCGAGGATGGCAGGGACCCTGAAGCCTTTAAAAAGCAGATACAGGAGGCCGGCTACGATCTGGCCTATTTCAAGAAAAAATTTGGCAATAGAATGTTCATTAATGGATACTTCAACGAAAGGGTTCTTGCCGGCGCCGAAAACGAGATTGAAAAACAAAGGATGCTCAACGACTGGTACGGCAATGCCAAGACACTGGCCCAGGTGGTCTATTATGACAAAGACCTGGAGCAACTGACGCAGAATTCGTCCTCATCGAGCAGTTGCTGCACCGCCAAGTAACGCCCGCGGCATCCTTCTTTGTACCACGGAGATCGGATCGATCCATCCTCCTCCACGGGCGGTGGATCGGTCCGTTAACCCAGTTTTTACGATCTTGGACACAACCCTGACGGTGAAATCAGACGGATGGCGCCTGTCACCCCAGCCAGTAGTCTTCGACCTCAAGAATTCTTTGGTTCCCTTCCTCCCGGATCTGACCGCGGACCGTCACCTTTTCTCTGATCAGGCGCGCCACATCTTTTCCTCTGCCTTTCAGATCGACAACAAGATTCTCTTCTTCAGTGGTTGCAATCGCAATGCGAACGATGTTCCCGTTTTGATCCCAAGATTCGGGAATGAGAATCCCCCTCACGAGAAAAGCCCCTTTGCCCCCATGGGACGCTTTTGTTTTTCTGCGAGTGGTCATGGGTGATCTCCGGTGCAGTCCTTTTCTCATTCGATACTAAGCACAACTTGTGCCAGCAAAACGGTCGAGCGCTGATCGAGAGAATACGCCATGACCTGTCCGGAGAGGACCTACAATATAGGCTGGAAAGAATGGAACGGAGGCTGCTGTTTGTTCCTGAAACGAGACGGTGCCCTCATGATGGAGCGCCTTTCTGTGGCATCGCTCCCCCTAAGCTCAAATGTCACTTAACAGCGGTCACAAAAAAGAGGGGTCAGGTGTTGGCCCCTGGCCCCTCTTGAGTGATCGTTACAAACACTGCATGCTCTTTGGCGGGCGGTGCAGCTCCGCCTTCCATCAATCCATCACCTTATAGCTCTTGACGTTCATGTATTGCTTGCCCGTCTTCTCATGCACGGTCCCTGTGGCTTCCACCTTCTTGCCCACGAGTTTCATCAGCTCTGCGCTCTTCTTGCCGGAAAGCATGTATTCCACCTTGTCCGCTTTGATGCCGATGACTGCGGGCTTGCCCTTCTCGCCCTTCATCAATTCGACAACAGACCCGGTGATGGTCATGGATTCAGCAGCAGGTTTTTTCTCTTTCTCTGCCGCCATGACCGGAAGCGCGAATGCCGAAAGGACCAACGCAACCACCGCCACGCAAACCACCAATCTTGATACCTTTTTGTTCATCTTTGCTATTCCTCCCTGTATTATCCTTTGATTTTCTGGGAAGATCCATTTCAGAACTTCCCGTGTACCTCCTTTGATCCTACATAGTGCAAGTCACGGGCCAACCTATAACTTAATGATATTCCGTTAAATTTGTCCTAGAACCGTAAACATCGGACATGCCGATTCCTGTTGCGCATTTGTCATCGGCTAAAAAGGCTTCGGGGCTGCGGGGAAGCCGTCGAATGGATTAGGAAATCACAATGTGAAACCGTTTAGGAACTGGGAATTCGCATAAGTCTGGTTTTGAGAACTGGGTGTTCCGATTTAAGACAGACCCCACATTCCCATGACCTACATGTCGGTTTTATTGCTTTTTTCCGCTTTGATCATCGAAAAAGCGAAAAAAAAGATCACATCGCCATGATGGCTTCACTCTAGAGGGATGGGGTTCTGCCGGCGTCACCCTTCTCTCGGAGATCCTCTCCCGTTGTCCGCGTGGCGTTGAGAGTTTTCAGTCTTGTAGTCCTCTTTCTTGATACCGTACTTGGTAAGCAACTTGCTCATTTGCCTGGTCCCGATGCCGGCCGCCTTGGCTGAAACCCCGATTTGCCCCTTGTATTGGGCCAGGATGTCTGCCAGGTAGGCCCGCTCGACCTCCTCGATTTTTCGCCGCCTCACTTCGGCGAGCGTCATGGCTGCGTGAGGAGACTCAGGCCTGATCTCTGTTCCCGGCTCGCCGATTTCACTTGGGAAGCTCTTGCGACTTAACGTTTCCGATGTCTCGAGGATGCATGCCCGCTCGATCACGTTCTCAAGCTCCCTTATATTTCCGGGCCAGGGGTAGCCTTGCAACGATTCCATGACCTCCGGCTGAATTCCTTGAATCTTCTTGGTGGCGTTTAGGTTGAAGTTCCTAATGAAGGCTTCTGCTAGCATGGGAATGTCTTCTAATCGTTCCCTCAAGGGCGGGATGTCGATGGGAAAAACGTTTAGTCTATAGTAAAGGTCGTTTCTGAAAAGTCCGGAACCAGACATCTCTTTCAAGTGTGCATTCGTGGCCGCAATCACCCGCACATCCGTGTGAATGGTCTCTTCTCCTCCCACTCGTTCAAAGTTCCCGTCCTGAAGGACCTGGAGCAGCTTGACCTGCGCGGCTTGGGAAATCGTCCCGATTTCGTCCAGAAAGATGGTGCCGCCATGGGCCATCTCGAACTTCCCCACTTTCTTTCGCACGGCCCCTGTGAAAGATCCCTTTTCGTGCCCGAATAGTTCGCTCTCAAGGAGGGTGTCGGGTATGGTGCCGCAGTGGACACTGACAAAGTGAGCGGATTTGCGGTTGCTGCAGGCGTGAAGGAGCCTTGCCACAACCCCTTTTCCGCTGCCCGTCTCACCGAGAAGCAGCACCGTGCACTTGGTAGGGGCTACCGAGCGTACCTTTTCGAAGGCCCTAGCCATGGCAGGGCTTTTGGTACGAAAGGCGTTGCTCAAGAAGGATTCGTCGTCGTATGAAATGAATTCCATTTCTTTGCGCCTATGTTGGCACCGAAAAACGACCGGGGCCCCTTTCGAGGAGGGCAGTCTTGTCGGACCAAGCGAACCTAACGGTTAGCAATCGATTACAGGAAATCTAGACCGAAATGGAAAGTTCGTCAACGGGTGCTCGAATGGCCCAAGCCTTAAGGAAGAGAAAGAATTCTGACAAGAAGAGAGAGCTGATGGAGGCGGTGCACGGGGCGCTGGTGGAGGCCTTCAAGATCCCGGAGCACGACCGACTTATTCGTTTTGTAGAGCATGAACCGGAAGACTTCGTCACGCCGCCGGGGTCCGGGGAAACCTACGTCCCCGTGGAGATCACAGCCTTTTCGGGACGGTCCATGGATGCAAATGTCTGAATGCCTTGATCTCCTGCGCCTTCAAGGCCTTTTTGCCCAGATCATGTGTTTTGCCGCGATTTCGTCCCGGATCTTCCGGGGTTCGCCGAAGTAGACGCAGTGGCCCAGGCATACATTGTCCGCGCAGGCCGGATAAAGCCCCCGGTCCACCCGGTGGTGGCAGAGGTTGCATTTGAGCGCAAGGCCTCTTTCCCCATCAAAGGCGATCACGCCATAGGGGCAGGCCTCAAGGCAATTTTGACAACCGGTGCACAGTTGGTCGTCCAGGACAACGATCCCGTCATCCCTTTTCCGGATCGCCTCCTCGGGGCAGGCTTCCGCGCAGGGAGGGTCGTCACAATGCCTGCACACGTTGACCCTGAAAAGAAAGTGAGGCTGTCCATCGACCACGTGAGGCCCGTCTTCCTGAACGTCGATGAGCCTCACGCCGTCAGGGGCGCCCATTTCCTGCTTGCAGGCAACCTCGCAGGTCTTGCAGCCCCAACAGGCCGCATCGTCGATATGGAGCACATATTTCTCCATGAGTGGCTACCTCTCCTTTCCTTCAGGATAAATCCTGCAGAGCAAGGTTCTTATGTGGGTTGCCCCCATGGCAGGATCGCAGTTTGCATAGCTGTTGTCTGTAAGGATATTGATGTTGGATTCGTCCCACCCATGGCCCGGATCCTCTTTTTCGGGAAACCACCAGCCATGCTCCGCCGAGACCACTCTTGGGTCCATGCCTGAAAAGAGCCTGGCTCGCTGCCTGACCCGGCCTCGGGGCGATTCGATGAAGACCCAATCCCCTTCCTCGATCCCCTCCTTCCTGGCGGTATCGGGGTGGACCTCCACCACTGGGTCCGGATGGAGCTCCCTCAACCAGGGGACCTGCCGGTTCTCCGAATGAAAAAAACCGGGCAGCCTCCGCCCGGTAATCAGGATGTAGGGGAATTCCTTGAATAGCGCAGGCGTGCTGTAAGGGCTTTCCGGCGGTTCCCGGTGCCGGGGAAGCGCGTCATAACCGAGCCGCTCCAGGAAGGTCGAATAGAGCTCGAACTTCCTGGTGGGCGTGGAAAACCCCCTTTCCTTGTATTTTTCATGGATCACGTCACCGCGGATGTAGTCCATCTTCTTGAATTCCTGCCAGGTGATCCCGATGGGCTCCAGGATCCAGTCAAGGGCCTGTTCAAAGTCGCCCCACCAGTGCTCGCCCTGCCCGACCCTGTGGCCCAAATCGTTGAGCATCTCGTGGTCGGACCTGCACTCTCCGACCTGGATCACTTTCCGTCGTGGGAGGATGTAGCCGTGGCGTTTCCAGAAATCCCCGATGTAGTCCATTTCAAGCCAGGTGGCGCGAAGGAAGCACGATGTCGGCCAGCTCCGCCGTCGGGGTGAGAAAAAAATCCGAAACCACCATGAACGGGACCTTTTGAAGCGCGCGATACACCTCCCTGGCATTGGCCCGTGTCACGAGCGGGTTGGTGCTGATCAAAAAGAGCATTTTCACAGGGTAAGGCTTTTCTTCGATAATGGCATCCCAGACGCATTTGGGGTTGATAATGGCGAAGTTTGCGCCAAAGCGGAAACGTTCGCCCCCCAGCCGCTTCTCCCTCTGGCCGTCGGGCAGCATCCTGTGGGCGCCGAAGTGGCCCACGTTGCGGATTTTCGGGCTTTGAAACAGGGCCTGCCCCCCTGGGACATCGATGTTCCCGGTAATCCCCATGAGGCACATGAGGAGGCGGTCATTGTCCGCGCAGTTGACCTGTTGTTCGATGGCGACCCCCCACTGGATGCCCGCCGGCTTGGTGGTGGCATAAAGCCGGGCCGCCTCGCGGATCTTTTCCTTCGGGACCCAGGTAATCTCCTCCACGCGATCGAGCGGATATTCCTTCACACGGTTCACAAAAGGCTCCCACCCGTAGACATGGTTCTCAACAAAATTTTCGTCGTAGAGCGCTTCGTCAATGATGACGTGGAGCATGCCGAGGGCCAGGGCCGCATCCGTCCCGGGACGGAGCTGGAGCCACACGTCGGCCCGGGCGGCGATTCGCGTCAACCTCGGGTCCACCACAATCAGCTTGGCGCCTTTGTCCACCGCAACGGAAAGGGACTCGCCCTTGTATTCGTCGGAGTTGCCGATGACGAGGTTGTTTCCCCAGACCATGACGCATTTGGGCTGGTTTTCATAGTCCACCACGGGATTGGTCCCGCAGGTAATGATCGAGGTGGAAATCCGGGGGCCATAGCAGAAGTGGCCGGCTGTAAGCACGTTGGGGGACCCGAGGAGATTGGCGAAACGATAAATCACCGCCTCATTATCGCGGCCTGTACCGTAACCGAGGACAACGGATTCAGCGCCGAACCGGTCTTTGTAGTGGAGGATCCGCTCTGCAATGGCGTCAAGGGCCTCGTCCCAGGAGACGCGCGCCCACCGGCCGCTGCCTTTGGGCCCCACTCTCTTGACGGGATAGGTCAGACGGTCCGGATGATAGGCAAGCTTTGCCGACGCAAGGCCCTTGCTGCAGAGCGTGCCGTGGTTGATGGGGCAGCTCGGGTCGCCTGCGATTTTGGCGACCTTTCCGTCTTTCACGTAAACCAGGACGCCGCATCCCCCATGACACATTCGGCAGAAACTCCTGGTCACGGCATCATAGCCGTAGGTCTCCATTTCCCTGTCAACGTTGGCGTAAACGAACTGCGGCATATTCCTTGGTCCCCCCTTTCGGGTCAAACCGGGAGCGCCATCGGTGGCATGAGCCCTTTGTTCACTTCTTTTCGAGAAAACGTTGGATATCCGCCTTGGCCTTCAGATCGTCGATATGGGCCCGCAGCTGGGTCCGGACCTTTTCGTTTTTGAGCACCTGCTGGATCCTTTCCTTCGCATCTTCATAGGAGATTTTGCCCTCCGGCTTTTTGTCCACGACCTCGATGAGGTGGTACCCGAAAGTGGTCTCCACGATGGGGCTCACCTGGCCGACCGACAGGGAAAAGGCAGCATCCTCGAAGGGCTTGACCATGCGGCCCTTAGTGAAGTAGCCAAGGTCTCCTCCCTTGTCGCGACTGGTATCCTCGGAAAACTCCTTGGCCAACGCTTCAAAATCGCCACCCTCCTTGAGCTTCTTTTGGATCGCCTCGATTTTTTTCCTTGCCTCGGCCTTTTCCGTTTCCGAGGCCTTTGGGTCGACCTTTATCAGAATGTGTCGCGCCCTCACGCTCTCTTTCTGCACGAACATCTCAGGATGACCATCGTAGTATGCCTTCATCTCCTCCTCGGAAACGGTGCTCTTCTCGAGAAAATTCGTTTCGATCCATTTTTGGATCGCCAGCTCTTTTTCAATACGTGATCTCAGCTCGGCTTCCGAAAGACCCATGTCGGAAAGCGACTTCTCGAACGCCTTTTCATCCGGAAATCGCTTCCTTATTTGGTTCAGCTGGTTGTCCACCGACTCTGGTGCCGCCTTGACCCCCGCCTTTTGGATTTCCTGATAGAGCAACTCCCTCTCGATCAACCCTTCAAGGATCTTATCCTGCCATTTCATCAACATGGAACGGTCAAGCGGCTGTCCCGACGCCGCCTGCCGTTGCTGAATCATGCTCATCTCTCGATCGAATGCCTGGCGCGTGATGACTGCGCCGTTCACTGTGGCCACCTGTCCCGGCGTAGACCCTTTCTCTGCAAACGCCGCCGTTGAGCAGACGAGCGCCGAAATCAAAAGCATGACAACCGTAACCCGCGTTTTCATAGTTTCTCTCCTGTGATGACCTTGCCCATCCGATTCGAAAAAGGCCTTCCTCCGGTCCGCGAGGACACTTAGTGGGGAAGGCATCGGATACTGAGGATGCGTCCTCGGATGGGATGAGGCTGGTTTAAGGTGTAGTCAAAAATGTCCCCGTTTCCCTCGGCCACAAAGTACTCCCCGAGGCTGTCAAACGGAGATCTTCCCGGATCGGCGATCATCACCTGGACCCGGTTGGTGACGGCGCGGGTGATCAGCGCCTTCAGTGAACCTTCCAGGCTGTCCCAGAAGCAGATGTCCGATCCGATCAAGACATCCGTTTTTTCTAGACTCTCTTCAGTGATGCCGTCGAACCCACTCTGGATCGTGTCGACGTGGACCTGATTGATACGCGCATGGGCGTTCAAGAAGGGGAACACCCCTGCGTCGATGTCGACGCTCGTGACCATGGCTTCAAACCGCTTTGCGCAATAAATTCCCGCCAGGCCCCAACCGCACCCCACCTCCATGACCCTCAGCCCGTTTCTCATTCCGTGCTGTCTGAGGAAATGGATCAGCAACCAGCTTGAGGGCCAAATTCTAAAGCCATGGAATGCAGGCTGATGTTTCCTCTTGAGCCTTCGGATTTCCGAGTGGGTGGAACGAAGCGCGCGCAGGCCATACGCATAGATCTCGGTCTTGCCGTTCCCTTTTCGCATAAACACACCTTTCCCACCTGGTGCTTTGAATAAAGAGCTCACCTGCCAGGGAAAGGTGGCGCCCCTTCCGGCACGCTGGCCCGACCTTCGCTGCCCCACGCAGGGCGAGCCCAAATACCGCTTTCACCAGTGGTTCATAATTTCCTGACCTCTTCGCTGTATCAGGATTTCCTGAAACTGGTTGAAACGTCTTCCGATGACCGACAGAAGCTTAAGCATTACTTTGTAACCGATCTCCGGGTCCTTTTCAAAGAGCTCAGACAAGCAGGCCTTATCCAATTGGATCAGATCGCAGCGCCTGGACGCGCAGTACGCGGAGAGCATATACTTGTGCGGCGGCACAAAGCTCGACCACCCAAAAACCATGTGTTCTGAGGCCGCACCCGAACCGAGATCCCCGGCACGCGTCCTCTCATCGGCTTCCGGCCGCAGGTCCACCTGTCCATCCATGACCGCCCACAGATACCTCGGGTCTTCTCCGGCACCAAAGATCTTCTCTTCCCTTTGAAACGCGACTTTCTGGCAGCAGGCCTTCACGGCGGAGAGTTGTTTGTCGCTGAGGTCATTGAAAACCTCCACCTTTTCGAGCAAATCAAGGCTGATCATGGTCGCCTCCTTCATTGCGATCCGCCACCGAAAGCGGCTTTCAGACTGCCACCTGCATGGATAAAAGCCGTGGCGCGTCAGGGGTTCAGCGCAAAACGTCCTCGGCCAACACATGCCCCTCCAGGACGTGCCGCGTGAAAACGAGACGGATTTTCTCGGGGGTCATATGGCCGTAGATGACAGGCTCCGCGCCTGCAATCTCAACGGTCACGTTGGGTTCGGTCGGGCATTTCCCGATACACCTGCCCGAGGTGACCTGAATGTCTCTCCTGTTGGTGGTGGAAAGCACTTCGGTCAGGGCCTTCATGACTTCCCGGGCGCCGGCCGAGATGCCGCAGGTCGACATGTGAACCGTGATCTTCACCGGCGAACAAGATGGGATCTCTGCAAAGGCCTGCAGGCGATGGTACCTCGCGTTCATGATGCCCGCCAGATTGGACATGAAGACATAGCCCATGCGGTAGTCACCCTCAAAGAGACGGATCAGTTGCTCCTTGTCCATCCACAGGACCTTGCAACTCGGCGGGACCCCGTAGGAGGACAATCGGTAACGGTAAGGGGGAACAAAGCTCGACCACCCGAAGCTCTCGCCTGCCCCAACGGTCGAAACCACGCACAGCTCGGAGGATGCGCCGCCCGGAAGCTCGAAGCAAAGGTCCACCTGACCTTCAGCCACGATCCAGATCCGCCTGGCCTCGTCGCCCTCACCGCTTAATTTCTGCTTCCCCTGGCATTCCACCAGGTGGCAACCTCCTTGGATCAGACTCGATCTGATCGGCAGTGAGTCCTTTGAACAGATCCACATCCTTCAAAAAATCGAGTGTGATCATAAGTCCCCCTCAGATTGGGTCAAAATATGTCACCGCCCATGTGGAATCGCAGCCCACCCGGCGTGAGTCGGTTCTTTCACAGAAAAGGTTCTTCGTCAAGCTCACGGGCCGATGGCAGACGTCCTGGGTCGGCCCTTCCCGCCTATGCCCGGCAGGATCGCGAATCCGCCGTATAACACGTGAGCCCGCAAGACAGGCATCGACTGCTTTCCTCAAAAGCCGCCTTTTCCGTAAGCACCTGATCCACCTCAGCAAACGATCGGACTCTCTGGGCTACCGGGAGCTCCACCAGCGGGGCCCGCTTTCTGCGCTCGATCCCTTCGATATGGTCAAACATGGATTCCCCGACCATTTGCTTGCACAGCTCGCCCGTTTCCGGCTTCACCGCTTCACCCATCACATACTGGTGAATCGCCCTCGCGGCCCTTCGTCCCCCTCCGATGGCTTCTACCACCAGAGAAGGGCCGGTGGCGGCATCCCCTGCTGCAAAGAGGTAGGGGATGTTGGTCTGGAGGGTTTGAGGATTGGCATCAATCGTTGACCAGCGCGTGGTCTTCAACTCCGAAAGGCGTGTCTGCGTCCGTTCCGTGAACGAGATGTCAGGGGCCTGACCAATGGCCGTGATGACCATGTCCGTTTCAAGGAGGGTTTCAGAGTCCTTGACAGGCACCGGTTTTCTCCTGCCGCTCGCATCCGGTTCACCCAGCTGCATCTTGAGGTATTCCAGGTGGGTCACCTCTCCCTTTTCATTCCCCTTCAAGCTTAGGGGCGCACAAAGAAAAAACATTTCAATCCCTTCGGCCTCAGCCGCTTCAATCTCAACCTTGTTGGCGGGCATCTCGTTGCGGGTCCTTCGATAGACGATGCGCACCTTTTCGGCCCCGAGCCTGAGCAAGGTTCTGGCACAATCGATGGCCGTATTTCCACCACCGATCACTATGGTCATCCGCCCAATGGGGATCTTTTCGCCTCTGCCCACACGGGAGAGAAACTCGATGCCGGAATAGCATCCTTTCATGTCTTCGCCCTCCACCTTCAGCATGGAGTCCTTCCATGCGCCCACACCAAGGAAGATGGCATCATAGCCGGCTGCAACCAGCGAGGACAGGTCGAAATCCACACCAAAGGTGACATTGGTGCGACATTCAATTCCCAGTTTCAATATACCGTCAATTTCCCAGTCGAGGACTGCTTTCGGGAGCCGGTACTCGGGGATCCCGTAACGGATCATTCCCCCCAGTTTCGGCATGGCCTCAAAGATGGTGACGTCATGGCCTAACCGCCTCAGAAAATACGCACAGCTGAGCCCTGCCGGCCCGCCCCCGACCACCGCCACGCGTCGATGCGTCGCCGATGCGACAGAGACAGGGAAGACGTTTGCCCAAGTTCATCTCATAGTCGGCCACAAATCGCTTCAGTTGGTTGATGGAAACAGGCTCGTCTTCAATGCCCCGGCGGCAGTTGGCCTCACACGGATGAGGACACACCCGTCCGCAACTGAGCAGCAAGGGGTTTCGCTCCCGAATCGTGTGGATGGCCCCTTCGTAATCCCCCTTGCGGATCTGTGCAATGTAGAGGGGGATATTGATCTCCGCAGGACAGGTCTGTCTGCAAGGCGCCAGACATTCGCCAAACTGATTGAAATGAAGAAGCCGCTCGGATGCAGTCTTGACCTGAATGACATCCTTGGGGCAGGCGCGTTCGCAGGCGCCGCACCCGACGCATTTCTCCGTGCATCGACCTGGGGGTAGCCATCCGGTCCCATCCTGAGGGCATTGAACCGGCACGCCCGCACGCAATCCCCGTGACCGAGGCAACCGATTTCGCACGTGGGTTTGCCGCCGTAAAGCATGGCCTCCGCCCGGCAGCTGCCCGCACCCATGTACAGGTACTTGGCCGGGGCCCGCAACCCTCCCGTGCAAGGATTTGCAGCCGTGGCAGGCTCGGCAACCCCCGCTTCCGTGCCCATGATCTGGGAGACCCCCTGAGCGGCCTCCGCACCGCCCACGACGCACACCCCAACTGGCGCAGGCCCGTGAACGACGGCCACAGCAGCAGCGGAGCATCCGGCGTATCCGCATCCGCCGCAGTTGGCACCCGCAAAGCAGGATTCCACCAACTCAATTCGCGGGTCCATTTTCACATGGAACACCCGGGAGGCAACGCTGAGTATCAGACCACAGACGGTCCCAACGACCATCATGATAACCATACCTTCAATCATATTTTCTCCTGACCTCTGATCCCTGGTTTTCCTATCATTACGGCTCAGACCACCGTCTCGGAGGACCTGGCTTAACCTTTCCCCCAACCAAACGCCATACCACGGCAGCCGCCGAAAGCGCTCGATCCATTGCTTCGTTTCCGCCATTAGCCATTAAGGGGCAAGAATAAACCCCGGAGGTCATCTTGGGGAGAATGCCCGGGCGAATCCCTACGGGCATTTAGGTGATGACTGGGGCAAACGATTCCCACATACGAATGGGAGATACGAACTGCAAAGAACGTATTTGGCGACCTTATTTACAGTAAGCTACTCGCCGCTGGTAAGTCCCGGTTCCGTACCAAGCGGGCGACATTTTTCAGTGAGCTTCACAATTCCAATAAGTAAAATTTAACCAATGTACCCTTTCTCGTCAAGGTCAAAAAGCCCCGGTTACCAAGGGATTTGAAGCAAAACCCTTCCAAACACCCCAGTGGATAGAGCCTACGTGGCAAGGTCCACCAAACCAGACCAGGCGCGACTCGAAAAGAGCCACGGAATCCTATGTCTGGTTGGCAGCCGCAGTTTCACATCTTCAATCCAACCACCGCCAACTGGTTTCGCAGGTTGATCATAATGGATTCGGGCTCGAAATGGAGAAAAAAGGTGCGATTTATCAAGGGTCGCCAGGTCCCTCAACGAGAAAGTAACGGTCAGGGTCGAGGCGGGCAAACCGCACGGCACCAGGGCAGGGGGCCACGAGCTTCTTCTTGAAATGGCCGCCGATGACCTGAAAAAGCTCGAGGCAGCACGAGCAAAGGTGAGCGCTTCGATCCAAAGAGTAGGGGATAGGGTTGCCCGCGTCATCGCAGACAAAGAAACGGGGTGAAATAAAGTTGGCATGGTTTGCAGTATGACCCAGAAAGAGGGTCCTGAATGCCTCAACGGGCGAACCCATTTGGTTTGCCCAGCGGAGGAAGCCCCTTTTTTCGCCACCACCCACCTTGTACCAACCTTGCGGAATGTGCCTTTTCACAAAAGGATCGCTGGCCATTTCAGCCTTCTCCGTGGCCGAGGCCAAACGGGGGGGTTCGAAGTCCGACGTCGTAATCGCCGCCGCGCACCGCCCATTGAGATCCCGGATGGGCTCGGGGCTTACGATAAGATAGTGGTCGTTCTTGTCGGATGCCCTGTACCAGTTTCCTTGGCGTGCGCAGGTCTGATTCCATGTCTGGGGTGAAATGCTAGAAATCGCTGCTGACCGGTCAAGCGCCGGGCAGACAACACCCTCTGACTGTCTTGACCTTGTTGCCCTGGGTGAGCAAGACGGTTTCTGAAGTCTCTCTCCTCCGATTCGCTCAACCAGTAGACGTATTTCTGATACTTGCGATCCTCTCGGCGATCAAACAAGAATGTTCCCTCTCAATCGAATCCCGGCCCTCTCTCTTGCGGCAAACCGCCTCATGCGGGGCAGATTATTATTGGCGCCCGTTCGAAAAGCCCGCGGTGCTTGACCTGACAGCAACCCGAGGACCCCTTAAGGCGATATTTCTGTTGAAGACCTATATCATGTGTGACATATTTCGGTTCGAAATTTCATACGATTGGAATCTTGCCATTTGCAGGCAAACGATTTTCTAAGAAAACATTATGGATTCTTTTTTTAAGGTCAAGACCGTCCAGGAGGTTCTGGAGATCGTGGCCGGCTTCGATCCGGTGGGAGACGAGCCGACAAACCTCGCCGAAGGCGTTCGGCCGAGTGCTGAGTGAGGATGTGTCCTCGCCCGAGGACCTGCCCTCCTTCCCACGTTCGGCCATGGACGGCTTTGCCGTAAGAGCCAGGGACACCTACGGCGCAAGTGAAGGCCTTCCTGGCCTATTGGAGGTGGCCGGCGAGATTTCCATGGGCCGTTCACCGGAAATGGTCGTCGGACCCGGGGAGGCCGTGAGAATCTCCACAGGCGGCATGCTGCCCGACGGGGCCGATGCGGTGGTCATGATCGAATATGGTCATCTCATGGATGAACGGACGCTCGAAGTCTTTCGTCCCGTGTCTCCCTTGGAAAACGTGATTCAGCCCGGAGATGATTTTCGGGAAAAAGAGTGCGTGCTGAGACGGGGGCATCGGCTCAGGGCCCAGGACCTGGGCGTCCTGGCTGGGTTGGGCCTGGGAATGGTGAGGGTGTTTCGTCGGCCAAGGATCGGGATCATCTCTACGGGGGACGAGGTGGTCCCGATGGCGTCGCATCCAGGGCCGGGTCAGGTGCGAGACATCAATACGTACACGCTGTCTGCCTTCTGCCAGGGACTGGGGGCGGTGCCCATGATCCTGGGTCTCTGTCCGGACCGTCTGGACCCGCTCAAGACGCTGATCACCCAAGGACTTGCCAAGTCCGATGCAGTATGGATCTCAGGGGGAAGCTCGGTCGGAACCAGGGATCTGACCCTGAAGGTCCTTGAAGGCTTGCCTGGTTTTGAGCTACTGGTGCACGGCATTTCCATAAGCCCCGGAAAGCCGACCATCATCGGACGATGCGGCACGAAACCCGTTGTGGGCCTCCCAGGTCATGCAGCATCAGCGTTGATCGTGGCGGAAGTGATCATGGCACCTCTCGTGATGAAAATGTCCGGGGAGACCGAATCCTTAAACCGTCACCACGCTCCCATACAGGCGCGGCTTTCTCGTGATGTGGAATCGGCCCCTGGAAGGGAGGATTATGTCCGCGTCCGGTTGTCAAGAGAGGGAGACGATGTGGTTGCAGAGCCGATCTTCGGGAAATCGGGGCTGATCTCGCCCCTGGTGGAGGCCGATGGGCTCATAAAGATCGACATGAACACGGAGGGACTGTACCAGGGCGACATGGTCTCGGTCATGCCCTTTGATGCGCGCTACGGAGGTTTAGGTGAAGAGACAGGTCTACCTGGCCATGAAAGGCCTTGAAGAGGCGCGGTCCGTCTTTTTCGATCGCGTTTCGGGCCGAATTGGCGTACAGCCCCGGAAATCATCCGGACGGAGGAGGCCCTCGGGCGGGTCACAGCAGAAGCGGTCTTTGCCAACCTCTCCTCCCCTTCCTTTCACTCGGCGGCCATGGACGGCATTGCGGTCAAGGCCGAGAAGACTTACGGGGCGACCGAGAGAAATCCCGTGGCCCTGCGCGTTGGCGAGGAGGCGTTCTGGATCAACACGGGTAAGCCCCTCCCGTTGGGCCTGGATGCGGTCATCATGGTGGAAAAGGTCTATCAGATCGACCACGACCGTCTGGAGATCCGCTCTGCGGCCTATCCCTGGCAGCACGTCCGAAAGGTGGGGGAGGATATGGTGGCAACCGAGCTGCTCCTTCCCCAGGACCACAGAATACGGCCCTACGACCTCGGCGCACTCGTCAGTGCGGGGGTATTCTCGCTCCGTGTTCGAGAGCGGCCTCGGGTGGCCATCATTCCCACCGGATCGGAACTGGTCCCTCACAGCAGTCTCAGAGAAAATGACCCGCTTCAAATCGGCCGGATCATTGAGTACAACTCGTTGGTCCTCTCGGGGCTGGTCCGAGAGTGCCAGGCCCTCCCCACGGTCTACGGACTGGTGCCCGACGACGAGGCGGAGATCCGCAGGGCACTGGAATCGGCCGTCCAATCAGATGCGCAGGTGATCATCCTCAACGCGGGGTCTTCTGCGGGGAGCAAGGATTACACGGTCCATGCCATCCGCGAGATGGGGGAGGTCCTGGTTCATGGCGTGGCCATGATGCCGGGCAAACCCACCATCCTGGGCGTCGTCCATGAAAAGCCGGTTGTGGGCAACCCCGGTTACGCCGTCTCCTCCGTGTTTTCCTTCAAACAGTTCGTGGAGCCACTGCTCTACAGCCTTCAGGGGCTGCGTGTCCCGAGGCGACCAAAGGTCACCGTGCATCCCACGCGGAGCATCCCATCCAAGCTGGGGATCGAGGAATTCCTGAGGGTCAACATCGGCAAGGTAAACGATCGTTACGTGGCAACGCCCCTCTCGAGGGCGGCCGGTGCCATCACCACACTGACTCGGGCTGAGGGGTTCATCCGTATCCCTCCGCTTTCAGAGGGGGTCTCCCAGGACGAGTCCATGGAGGCCGAGCTTCTGGTGGACGAAGAAGAGCTGCTCAACACCTTGGTTTTCATTGGAAGTCACGACATTACCATCGACATCCTCGGAGATGAGCTCCACCGCCAGGGGCATCATCTGAGGGTCAGCTCGGCAAACGTCGGGAGCCTGGGCGGCCTGATAGCGCTCCGGAGAGGAAGCTGTCATTTCACGGGCGCCCACCTCCTCGAACACCCAGACAGGGGAATACAATATCTCCTACGTGAGGAAGTACCTTGCAGGGAGTTCCCGTCTCGATCTTTCATCTGGTCCTGAGAGAGCAGGGTCTTATGGTGGCCAAAGGCAACCCCAAGGGGATTAAGGCCCTTCACGACCTGAAGAGGCCCGATGTGACTTTTGTGAACCGACAGGCTGGGTCCGGGACCCGGGTCCTGCTGGATCACCGGTTGAAATCTATTGGGGATTGTTCCCGAATCGGTGCGCGGGTACTGCGCATGAGGAGTTCACACATATGGCCGTGGCAGTTGACGTCCTGAGCGGGGCCGCGGATTGTGGGATGGGGATATACGCGGCTGCCAAGGCCCTTGGCCTTGACTTCATTCCCGTCGAGCGTGAGCAGTACGATCTGATCATTCCCATGGCCATGATGAATCTCGGGGCCGTTCAGAGCGGTGCTTGAAACGATCCGTTCCGAGCCATTCAGGACGACGGGTGAAGTCCCTGGGGGGATACGACCCGTCCAAGAGCGGCGAACTGTGGATGGAGGTGGTATAAGGGGAGAGGCCATGTTCAGGGTTAAGTCTCGGCACTGGATCGTGGATGAAACGGACCGCATCATCATTGGTGAAGGCAGGCAGGAAATCCTCGAGAACATCGAGCGGACGGGGTCCATCAATCAGACCGCCAAGCGCATGAAGATGTCCTACAAGGGTGTGTGGGGCAAGATCCGGGCCACGGAGAAGTACTTTCGATCCAGAATTGTGATGACGGACCGAGGGGAAGGGTCCGGTCTTACGGATGAGGGCAGGGACATCCTGGACCGATTCAGACGTTTCAACTCAGAGTGCCGCGAGAAGGAAGACGAAGTCTTTCGTCGTGTCTTTGGTGAGGGGGCCAAGCGTCTGACCCCCATTATCGCCGTGGTAGGCAATCCGGCGCCGGAAAGACGACCCTTCTCGAAAAGCTGATCCCGGAACTGAAGCAGAGGGGGCTCAGGATCGGCACCGTCAAACACGACGTGCACGGCTTTGAGATGGACAAACCCGGGAAAGACACCTGGCGGCACAAAGCAGGCGGGTGCCGTGACGACCCTGATTTCCTCCCCTTATCAGATCGGAATGGTCAGAGATGTGGACCACGATCACGACCTTGATGAACTGGTGCCTCTCTTTAGGGGTGTGGACCTGATTCTGGCCGAAGGATACAAGCGGAGCGACAAACCCAAAGATCGAGGTCTTCAGGCCGGAAATCCACCAGGAACCCCTTTGTCGGGGAGACGATCACCTCATCGCGCTCGTCAGTGATATGGCCCTTGATTTGGAGGTCCCCCGCTTTTCGCTGGACGACACCGGCGGGTTGGCGGAATTCCTGTCACGCCGTCTCGGGCCTGGGTGCCGTCAGGAGACAGATGTCTGAAACCAGCCTCTCACCCCAATTTGTCTTCGCATGGGGTCTTGCGTCCTTATAGAACTTATGAGAATGTAGCACAGGTAAAATGAGCCCCTGCATCGGGGATGGTGGTTGGGCCTCCCGGCAGAGATTGATTCCCGATTCTATGGGCATATGCCCTCAGTGACTGGAAAGGATATTGAATGACCGGCATTCCTCTATTTGCCCAGATCCCCACGCGGGATTTATCTAGGAGGCGCTTTAGGCCACGACATAATTCAAATGATCCTTCACGCGGGCCCCGTCGTGAAGATAGTGCTCTGGATACTGCTCCTCTTTTCGGTCATCTGCTGGACCGTTATTTTCATGAAGCTGCGGCTCATCCGGATGGCAAAAAGGGACACGGACGGATTTTCTGGAACTTTTCTGGGAGAGCACAGATCTAAAAAGGACCTACGCGGAAAGCGAGTCGCACATATCAAGCCCTTCGGCCCGGCTTTTCCGGGCGGGCTATGTGGAGTTCAACCGCATCCTCAAGCTTCAGGCCCCGGTGCCCCGGCCGGGGGAGGCCGCTCATTCCGAGGACATCGTCATGCCCGGATCCTCCAAGGCCTTGATCGAGAGCCTCGAGCGGTCCATGAAACGCGCGGCCATCGATCAGATGAATCGCCTGGAGCGTGGCATCACCTTTTTGGCCACCACAGGAAACACGGCCCCGTTTATTGGCCTCTTCGGGACGGTGTGGGGCATCATGGAGTCCTTCCGCGGAATCGGGCTGAAAGGGTCGGCCAGCCTGGCCGTTGTGGCCCCCGGTATCTCCGAGGCCCTCATTGCGACCGCCGCAGGACTCGCGGCGGCCATCCCGGCCGTGGTGGCCTTCAACTACTTCACGAGGCGGATCTCGGTCTTAAGGACCGAGATGGACATTTTTACATCGGATTTCATCAGTGTGGTTGAAAGACACCTTGTTCAGGTCGCAAGCGGGCCCCAAAACGGATCGAGTGAGGAGAGGCGCCATGGGGCCTGCAGGAAACGACAAAAAGATTGATGTCCGATATCAACGTGACGCCTCTGGTGGACGTCATGCTTGTCTTGCTGATCATCTTTATGGTGACGGCGCCCATGATGACCCAAGGCGTGGATGTCAATCTGCCCAAGACCACCACCCGGTACATGAAAACCCAGGAAGACCCACTCATTCTGACCATCAACAAGAAGAAGGAGATCCTCCTTGAAACACACCGCCTCGATCTTGAAGGCCTGGATGCCAAACTCCAACAGATCGTGGAGAATCGAAAGGACAAGGAATTGCTCCTGAGGGCGGACAAGGAACTTCCCTATGGGTTCGTCATCGAGGTGGTGGCCGCCATCAAGAGGGCCGGCATCGAGAAACTGGGCATGGTGACCGAACCCCTGGATTAGTGGTGATGACCGCTCTCGCCTTGAATGAATGGAACAATGGGGCCTCTAGAACAGGGATGGCGGAAAATGGTGTTGTTCTCCATCCTGTTTCACGTCGGTTATCTTTGCAGCCAGTCCTTTTTGTGCCCGGATCCTTGCCCACCCGGGCCATCCGGGGGGTGGTCTATGAGGTGAACCTGGTGGACATGGGCCAAGACCGGTCACCCAAGTCAGGGAAGGGGAACGTCCCCCCGTCGGAAAAACCCCAGGAAAAGGTTTCCGTCTCGAAAAAGGCAGAACCTGTCAAGCGAATTGCCCCGCCAAAACCGCAGGAAAAGGCCCTCGTGATCGCGAAGAAGACCGTTCAGAAGGAGGAAGCTCAAGAAGAAACCCGAGGTCGCCCCCTTCCAAACGCATTGAAGAGGCCGTTTCAAGAATAGAAAAGAAGGTCGCAGCCGAGCAGAAAGACCATCTTAAAAAGGCGCTGTCAGAGATCGAGAAAAAGGTGGGCAGCGAGAATCAAGACCATGTCAATGAGGCCATTTCACGACTTCAGGGCAGGGTGGCGGCCCCCGGACGAGAGGGATCGGGGCCTGCAGGGGGCGGGGTGACCGGCAAGATCATGGACATCTACATCATGCAGGTGACAGAGCGCATCCGGCGAGAACTGGTCCTATCCCGCCACATTGGCGTCAGAACAGGACAAAGACCTTGAGGCGGTCTTTGTCCTGAGGGTCAACAAGGAGGGGAAGATCCTCATGTCCTGGTTTGACAAGAAGTCGTCCAACGCCCTCTTCGATCAGTCGGTCATGAAGGCCATTGAGCGGTCCGATCCACTGCCCCCCTTTCCACCGGGCTACCACCGGAGCGAGGAGGAGTTTGAAATCGCTTTCAATCTGAAGGAGATGCTGGAATGAGTCCAAATATTAGAGGTTCATGCATGATGATGGTCTTGAAAGGGATTTCCGAAAAGGCCAGACGAACGTCCTTGCTCGTGCTGCTCTGCCTGGCCGCAATGGGGGCGAGTGGCTTTTTTTGGCCAGGGTCCTGCTTCGGGAAAATCTATATTGATATCAACTCGCCAAATGCCCGGAAGTTCAAGATTGCCATCCCTGATTTCGCAAACGACAACCCCGGAGAGGAGCAAAAGGAACTGGCGGTCAAACTGCCTGAGGTCATTTCCAATGATCTGGACCTCAGCGGGTATTTCGCCCCCATGGACAAGCGGGCGTTCCTGGACCCTAATCCCGGCCTCCGGCTCGAAGAGATCCGCTTCAAGGACTGGTCCGTCATAGGGACCGAGCTCCTTCTCACGGGCAAGTACATTGTTCACGGCAACCGGCTGGAGGTTGAGGTCCGGTTGTTTGACGTCTTTTACGGGCGGCAGCTCCTTGGGAAAAGGGCGCTCGGCGATGTCACGCAGCAGCGATACCTCATGCATCGACTTTCGGACGAGATTATCCGGGTCTTGACCGGTGAACCGGGAATCTTTTCCACAAAGGTGGCCTTTGTGGGAACGGCCACGGGTCAGAAGGAGATCTACACAGCGGATTACGATGGATTCAACCTCCGACAAATCACCGCGGACAAGAGCATTGCCCTTACTGCCGAAGTGGTCGCCGGATGGCCAGAAACTGATGTTCGTCTCCTACCGGGGAGGGGGCGGACCGGTGCTTTACATGAAAGAGATGGATTCGGGTGGTCTCAAACGGATTTCGGCGCGGGAGGGCTTGAACATCGGCGCGTCATGGGCCCCCGACGGAAGCAAGCTTGCGACCACGCTGAGCGTGGATGGGAATCCCGACATCTACACCATTGACCCGGGCGGCCGTATCCTAGATCGGTTGACCAACCACTGGGGAATCGATGTGTCACCGAGCTTCTCGCCGGACGGCAAGAAGATCGCCTTTGTCTCGAATCGGTCGGGCTCCCCCCAGATTTACGTGCGGGACCTGGCCGGCGGGACCGAGGAGCGGCTCACCTTCGATGGCAACTACAATACCTCTCCTGCATGGTCCAGCCTGAATCGGATCGCATACACATCCATGAATCAGGGCCGCTTCGACATATTCAGCATAAACCCCGACGGGACGCAGCCAAGGCAGTTGACGGAAGACCAGGGAAACAACGAGGATGCCTGCTGGTCCCCGGATGGTCGCTACATCATGTTCAGTTCGAACCGGGAAGGGGGCGCCTATCACCTGTACATGATGACCGCGAACGGCCAGAACCAGCGGAGGATCAGCTTTTTGAAGGGACAACAAACCTCCCCCTCCTGGAGCAGGTAAAGGTAGAGTCCAAGATCGTTCGTTACGCAACGGAACGTTGGAAAGAAGTATGTAGAATCGGCGACTTGGTGAGGCCTGTATCCCCATTGTGGGTCGCCTGGGGTCGACACCGGTCATTTTCAAGACGGAGTCAGTGATGAACCTATTTCGAACGTCGCGGTGTAATGGCTCTGCGTAAAAAAGGGGGTGGTAACACCTGCCCGAAGGGAAGGGCGGTGTGAAGGTCTTTTTTTTCTTGCATTGTGATGCGAAATGTGAATTGATAAATGGTTATGGTTGAACGACCATTGGGTCAACCCCCGCTCTTTGGGCGGGCTAAGGTGCTCATCAGTCTACGAACTTGGAATGGAGGAGGAGTAAAACATATGAAAAGGACGATGACGACGTTGATGATGATGGTCTTGGTTTGTTCTTTCCTTGTCTTTGTAACCGCTTGCGCCAAGAAGCAGGTACAGGTCTCACAACCGGGCAAAGAGACGGCACCTGCCGCAGTGGCCAAGCCGGCAGAGAAGGAACCGGCCAAGGTCGAGATGAAGGACACCGACGAGGCCAAACGGCGCGAGCTTGAAAAGGCCCAGATGCTTGCCACGAAATGAGGGCATTTGAATCCGAAAGCATCTATTTCGACTTTGACAAGTCGGACCTCAAACCCGAGGCCCAGGCGACTTTGAAGAAAAAGGCGGACTGGCTCCGCAGGAACCCGGGTTACTCCCTCCGGATTGAAGGGAACTGCGACGATCGGGGGACCAACGAGTACAACCTGGCCCTGGGCGAAAGAAGGGCCGCGTCCGCCAAGAAATTCCTGACGGCGCTAGGGATTGCCGAAGACCGCATCGTCCATCATCAGCTATGGGGAGGAGCGACCGGTAGATCCGGGGCAAAACGAAGCAGCGTGGGCAAAGAACAGAAGAGACGAGTTCAGGCTGATCAAGTAGCTTAAGTGGTCGCTTGGACCATTTGAGGGCCTGATTCCCTTCTCAGGAAGAATTCTTTTGACCGGCTCCCACGGCGCGATGGTGGGAGCCGGTTTCCATGTCATACACGGGAGCGTGGGTGGAAGCATGCTCACCTTGAACTGTAAAAGACCGCTTTTGGCCCTGGGGTTGCTGGCCTTTGCCTCGCTGACTCTTTCATCCTGCGTGACAACCAAGGACGATGTCCTCTATCTGAATGACCAGATTGTTGCCATCAATGACCGGGTTAACAAAATGGAAAAGAGGACGTCGAGCGACTGTGGACCAAAGGTTGGAAGCAGTCAGGCTCCGTCTCGCGCAGGTGGGTGCCGAGCTTGACAAGACCAGGGCGGACATCCAGTCCCTTTCCGGCAGGGTGGAGGAAAACAATTTCCTCACAAAACGTGCCATTGAACGGGACACAACCGATCAGGACTCGATGCGGACGGGCGTGTCCGCAATTAACGAACGGGTGGCAAGACTGGAGACGGAGGTCAAGCGTTTGACCGAATATGTGTCCTTGCCAACGCCGGCAGCCTCCAGGGGCGACCGCTCCCCCGGTTCCGCCCCCAAGCGCAGCTGCCGTAGAGAAACCCGGACCGCAGGCACCGCCGGCTCCCGCCCTGTCGACTGAGGAAAATCTTTACGAATCGGCCCTGGCCAAGTTCAAAGCGGGCAAGAGCGAAGAGGCACTGGCAGGCTTCAAGCATTTCCTGGGGAATCACCCCAAGTCCAAGCTGGCGGACAATGCCCAATTCTGGATCGGAGAGTGTTACTTTTCTCTTAGACAGTATGAGCAGGCCATCCTGGCCTATCAGGAGGTCATCAAGAACTACCCCGAGGGCAACAAGGTCCCCAATGCCATGCTCAGGCAGGCCCTGGCGTTCAATGAAATCAAAGACACGACGAGCGCCAAGCTTCTTCTGAAAAAAATCGTGAAGACATACCCCAACTCAAGCGAAGCCAAAATCGCCGAGGCCAAGCTTAAGACCATGAACTGACGTCCCGGGCGCATCTCAGGGGGCAGAGGGTTTGCACCGTTTGCACGGGCTGTACCCGGCCCAGAAGGCCTCGTAGCGCGATCGGAATTGCATCCGTTTCTCCGTGGAGACCCGAACCAAAGATGCGCAATCCTTTCGGTGAAAACGAAAAGACCGGCTGTTTCCCACCAAAAGGATCTCCTCTCTTTCCGGGAAGCGTGTGCCCAGAGGCCAATCCGTTTCTCCATGGCCTCTCGCTGACAAGCCAGAAGAAATCACGGTACCGGGTGTTGGGCTGGCTTGAGCATGACCACGGCCAACCCTTCCTGAACCATCAACCCGTTGACCATGCGCCCATCTTCCAAGAAAACATAGGCAAGCAACCTGCCGTAATCGTCCCTTCGCTCCCGGTCATGGGTCAGCCGCACCGTTGCCCCCTCAACCAAACGGCGGTTGAAAGCCTTGGACGCACTGCGCCAGATGTTCGCCCTTTCCCTTCCCGTTCTCCATCTCGGGTGCGTCAATGCCGAGATACCGGACCTTTTCGCCTGACCGCAAGAGGACCGTATCCCCATCCAATACCAAGCGCACGTCCTCTTCATCGGCCTCGGACCTGAGAAAGCGCAAGCATGGCAAAGCAGACGACAAGAAGGGTGCCCCATACCCCGGGACGCCAGAACGGTTTCGTTTGGGCGGCCGTAATAACGCCGTCGGCCTGGCCGGCTTGAGAATCCAAATTGAATAAGTCTTATTTAGTATTATCAATTTATTTATTGACTTTATGGGTCTACGGTATTAATAAATATTATAAACAGACTAGGGATGATCTGGAACATGCCCTGAAAGGCGCGAAAAATTTTGAAATCTTGAGGAGTTTATCATGCCTGTGATCATGACAACCAAAGAATTAGCAAAATATTTAAAATTACATGAAATTACCATCTGCAAGTACGCCGCGGAAGGAAAGATTCCGGCCATAAGGATCGGCCGGGTGTGGCGGTTCGACAAGGAGGCCATCGACAAGTGGATCAGTGGCGGCCAGAGAACACCAGGACGCGTGAAAACGGCTCGTCTGCATCTGTCAAGGAGCTTGTAAAGCATGCATGAATGCGTCAGCCGCCGGTCGGCATTTCAGTTATGGGTCATACAGGAGATAGTCCCTCCGCCAGTCAAGGTACGCCTCCAGGTCCTGCCGCCAGGAAGCGCTGATCTCAAACACATCCACCCCCTTTTCCAGTTGGACCCGCACGTTTAAGTTGCCGATAATGAGATCGATGGGGTTCCTCTCATACTCATACTCATAGGGTGGGCTTTTCCATTGAAAGTGGGTCGCGTGGGTCTTCAGGGTGGCTTGAATCAGGGCAAGGGACAGTCAAGTAAGGCCGATAGCGCAAAGGATCGACGATGTGGATGAGGAAACCCGCGCATCGATCCCCTTTCCACTTGTTGAAGGTGGGCCTAAATACGTAGTCCTGAAGCACACAGCCTTCCAAGGCCTTCGCCGGCAGGGCCGCTCTCACCGCCTCCGTATCCAGAAAGGGGGCCCCGAATATCTCAAAGGGCCGACAGGTCCCCCTCCCTTCCGAAAGATTGGTCGCTTCCAGAACCACCTGCCCCGGGTAAACATAGGTGCTCTCGTGGGACGGGCAGATTTGGGGACGGCATCAACCATCTCAGTCCGGTTTGGTGCCATAGCATGGACCGCTTCCACCCCTTCATGGGAACGACTTCCAGATCGCAGTCCATCCGGAACACCCCCTTGTAAAGGCGTGCCAGCTCTCCCAGGGTCATGCCGTGGCGCATGGGCAGGTTGTAGGTCCCCACAAAGGAAAAGAGCTCCGTCCCCAAGAGATTCCCTTCCACCATTTCCCCGCCCAAGCGGGTTCGGCCTGTCAAGGATCATCACCTTTTTGCCCGAGGCGGAAGAGGCCTTCATGCAGTTGAGCACCGTCGCGGCAAAGGTGTAGACCCGTGTTCCCACATCCTGGAGATCGATGATCACGGCATCCACCTCTTCCAACATGTGGGGGAGGGGCGTTCGGGTTGCGGCATAGAGGCTGCGCACGGGGACCCCCAGGGTCCCGTCAAAATCATCCGGTGTCTCAATCATGTTGTCCTGGTCCTCCCCGCCATGGCCGTGCTGAGGACCGAACAGTGCCTTTAAGTGACCGGGTAGCAGCGCGGAAAGCACCGTTTTCGTAGAATGGAGATTGGAATCCACGGAGGCCTGATTGGAGAGCAGCCCAAGCCGGAGCCCCCTGAGCTTTTTCCAGGACCCGGCCTGTAACCAGTCGATGCCGGTCATCACCTTGTTCATTTTTGACTTTGACCTGAAACTGTGGTTTTCTTCGACAGGAAGAAGGACTTTATGTCGAATCCCGCGTGGATTTCAACCGCACAATTGGCCAACGTTTGTCCCGCGTCACCGGGCCTGGACACAAAGCCATTGTCGCTTTCGCCTCGAAAGCGTTACCGAGACGGGTCATGCGCTGGAGACCACTGCATATCGCAGCGCTGGTCTGCACACTGGCCATCCCTCTGCGAGCGTTTTCCGGCGGGGCGCCGCTTCAGGTCCTGGAAGGATACGGACTCGCTGTCCATTATGAGCCTTCCCTTCAAAAGGCCGCCCAAGAGGTCATGGGCATCTATCCCGCAGTGGAAGATGAGCTGTGGGACCTCTTCGACTGGAGGCCGGAACCCAGGCCTTTGATCCTGATCACCGAGGGCAAGGAGCCCTTTTTCGGTGTTGACTGGGAAAAGACACCCATCTCGGCCTTTGCGCTGCCCGGCCGTCATCTTGTCGTGCTTCACTGGGGAAGGGCTGGAAGGGATCCGTTGCGACTCCATGACGTGCTCAAGCACGAGGTGTGCCATATACTCCTTCATCAACGGATCAAGGACTGCGCTGCCCAGATGGCTGGACGAGGGGGTGTGCCAATGGGCAAGCGACGGCATCTCGGAGCTCATGGCGGACCCGAGGCCGTCGCGCCTGAACCAGGCGGTCTCCGCCGGGGCCATCCTTCCCCTCAGGCAGCTTGAAACCGCATTCCCTTCGGGCGACGATGACCTGCTTCTCGCCTACGAAGCGAGCAAGGGCTTTGTGGTCTACCTCGTGAATCGATTCGGCAAGTCAAGTTTGATCCAGCTTCTTCGTCTCGCAGCGGAAGGCCATCCCGTGCGGGAAGGTCTTCTCAGGGTGACGGCGGAAACACTCAATGGCCTTGAGCGGGATTGGCATGCGTCACTAAAGGGGGGAGGCGCTTGGTTTGTGAAGGTGAGCCACTATCTTTACGAAGTCCTCTTCGTCGTGATGGCACTGTTGGCGGCCTGGGGATTCATTCGCCAGTTCCAGAAAAAGCGGGCTTACCGGGACGACGGGCCCGAAGACGGACCCGGTTGAAACAGCCCTCCGTCTGCCGCATGAGCGGCCGGCTGCCTTCAGCCGGACTTAAAACACCGTTTCGGATCGTCTACGAATTCACCTCAGGGATCATCCTGTCTTGGACCATGGAAAGGGGGGGCCAGTGTCGGCTTTTTCACAGGAGGAACTGGGCCGGTATCAGCGGCAGGTCATGATCCCCGAGATAGGGGAGGCCGGTCAGAGGAAATTGCGGGAGGCTGGTGTGTTCCTGGCGGGTATGGGGGGGCTTGGCTCCATCACGGCCTACTACTTGGTTGCCGCGGGCATCGGCCGACTGAGAATGGCGGATAACGACCGGGTTTCACTTGGAAACCTCAATCGGCAGCTTCTCCACACGACAGGGGATATCGGGAGGACAAAGGCCGCCTCCGCCGCGGACAAACTGACACGCCTCAACCCCCACTGCCGAGTGGAGGCCCTTCATGAATCGATCGATGATGGCACCATTGATCGGCTGCTGGCGGGTTGTGACATGATTGTGGACGGGACAGACAATCTGAAGACGAGAAGGGTCCTGAACCGCGCCTCACTTAGAAAGGGGTTGCCTTACCTTTTCGGGGGCGTCCATGGGTTAAACGGAATGGTGACCACCTTCCTTCCGGGCCAAACGGGCTGTCTGGAATGCCTGTTCCCGGAACGCCCTGTCATCGAAACCCCGCCGGGAGTCCTGGGACCTGCACCGGGTCTCATCGCCTGCATTCAAACCATGGAGGCCGTGAAGCTTCTCGTTGGCTTCGGCCAACTGCTCAAAGGCCGATTGCTTTATTTCAGGGGCTTTGATATATCTTTCAAGGAAGTGATCCTGGAAAGAAACCCGGACTGCCCTGTGTGCGGTTCGTGCTCAAAATGAGGTCATGCAAGATCGCTCGATCCAGATTGTCGTAAACGGCTTGAACGAATCCGTCCCCGGTCATTCAACCATTGCCTCCCTGATTGCCCTTTTCGGCGAAGATGACTGCCATCTGATCGTCGAGCATAATGGGCGGTTTGTCTATCCCCAGAAATATGGTGAAATCCGCGTCTGCGATGGGGACCGGATCGAGTTCATCAATCCGAACTTCGGAGGTTGATGAAAACCCGACCGTGTCCACGGACGCGTTGAGTGATGGCCTTTTCGGCCTGTCCCGGCCCAGCGGCCTTCGACCGGCAAGGGGCCGCCTGATGTTTTCCATACCACTCAAAGGAGAAAGCACATGACCACCTTCAAGAACCTTTTTTCACCCATCTCCGTAAATACCATGTCGCTTCCAAACCGTATCGTGATGACGGCCATGCACCTCGGTTACACGCCGGAGGGTGAGGTCACCGACCGATTCATTGATTTCTATGTTGAACGTGCAAAGGGCGGCGTCGGCCTCATCATCGTAGGCGGGTGCCCCATCGATGAATACGGTGGAATGTCGAGCATGGTGTGCATTCATCACGACCGGTTCATGCCCGGACTCAAACGGCTGACAGAAGCGGTGAAGCGAAACGGATCCAAAATCGCGGCCCAGCTCTACCAGGCCGGCCGATACACCCATTCATCCATGATCGGGGGCAGGAAACCCTTTTCAGCCTCCGCCGTCCGATCCCGGCTCACCGGGGAGACGCCCAGGGCCCTTGTGCTGGACGAGATCCCGCTGGTGCAGGCGCGTTTCGCCGAGGCCGCCATGCGGGCCAAAAACGCAGGCTTTGACGCGGTGGAAATCCTCGGGAGCGCGGGATACCTCATCAGTCAATTTCTCTCGTCTTTGACCAACAAGCGCGACGACGAATATGGCGGAGCCTTTGAGAACAGGATGCGTTTTGGAATCGAAGTGGCTCAGAAGGTCCGCCAGGCGGTCGGCCCAGACTATCCTATTCTGATGCGTATTGCCGGCAATGATTTCATGGAAGAGGGGAACACCAATCGAGAGGCCAGGGCCTTTGCGGTCGAGCTTGAGAAGGCCGGGGTGGATCTCTTCAACGTGACCGGAGGATGGCATGAAACGCGCGTCCCTCAGCTCACCTCCTTTGTCCCTCGCGGCGCCTACGTGTACCTCGCAAGGGGTATCAAGTCCGTGGTGTCCGTGCCGGTGCTTGCGAGCAACCGGATCAATCGCCCGGAGATGGCGGAGGCCATCCTTCGAAACGGCGAGGCGGACCTGGTAACCATGGCCCGGGCGATGCTGGCCGACCCGGATCTTCCCAAGAAGGCGAAAGAGGGGCGGAGTCATTTGATCTATCACTGTGTGGCCTGCAATCAGGGCTGCTTTGACAGCATCTTTCAGGGGCAACCTGCCACCTGTCTTGTGAACCCACTTGCGGGCATGGAGGGTCAATGGCGGGGGATGCCGGCCACCCATCCAAAAAAGGTACTGGTCGTCGGTGGGGGGCCGGCGGGAATGAAGGCCGCCTGCACCGCTGCCGAACGCGGACACCAGGTGTCTCTCCTTGAAAAAGAAGACCATCTTGGCGGCCAGGCGGTATTAAACCGACGCATTCCCGGCAGGGAGGAAATGGTAACCGCCGCAGAGGACCTGATCCAAAACCTGAAGGCCCAGGGGGTGGAGATTTTGACCCGTACCGAGGCAAATGGGGATCGAATCAGGGCCATGGCCCCGGACGCGGTGGTCCTTGCCACGGGGGCAAGGCCATCCCTGCCCCCCATCCCCGGCATTGAGGACCCAAGGGTGGTTCAGGCCTGGGACGTACTGGGCGAAGACCCGCCGACGCTCGGCAGGCGCGTCGTCATCGTGGGCGGAAACGCGGTCGGCCTCGAAACGGCGCTCTATCTTGCAAGTCTTGGGACCCTCTCCCCCGAGGTGCTCCATTTCCTTGTGGCAAACCGGGCGGAGTCCTTTGAAACCCTGGAACCGCTCCTCAACAAAGGGGTCAAGGAAGTCACGGTGGTTGAAATGGCAAAACGGGTGGGGGAGAACATCGGGGCCTCCACGCGGTGGACGGTCATGGCTGAGCTCAGGCGTCTCGGTGTGACCGTCTTGACGGGGACCAAGGCAGTGGGGGTCGTTCCGGAGGGTCTGCGGGTTGAAACGATGGATGGTTCAGGGGAAATCCTCGCGGCCGACGCCATTGTCCTCGCGGTGGGCTCCATGCCTCAAAACACGCTCGAAGCACAGATACGAGCCATCGTGCCGGAAGTCCATGTCATCGGGGATGCCAGGGAGGCCCGGAAGGCCATCGACGCCATCAGAGAGGGGTTTCTGGCTGGGCTGAAGATATAGCCGCGCGCGGCTGGGGAAAAAAGGCTCCACTCCTCAGGCCCTTACGCTGCCGATCAGGGTCCGTTTACCGGCAGCGTAAGGGCCTTTTTTACGCACCCTCTTCCCAAACCAACCGTTCATACATAACATCCTGCATTTTCTCGCCGCCGTTGCGGTACTTTCTTGTCGCACCTTGACTTAGGTCAAACCATTTCTAGATATGTACGATAAGCTTATCCAAACGCGTCTCAAGGACCGTATGGAAGGAAAAATCATGGAGTGGACCAAGGAAGCGGAGCAGGCCCTGGCGAGGGTCCCTTTTTTCGTCAGAAAACGGGTCAGGAAACGTGTGGAAGAAGAGGCTATGGGCGCCGGTTCAAGACAGGTCACCATCGCCCATGTCCGTACCTGTCAGCAGCGGTTCCTCAACCGGATGGAGGATGAAGTCCGCGGGTACCAGGTTGAGACCTGCTTTGGGCCTTCGGGGTGTGCCAATCGGGCCTGTGCGTGTGATGACATCTCCGGAAGGATTGAGCAAGCGCTGTCTTCCAGGGCCTTGAAGGATTTCCTCAGGGAGCGTGTTGGGGGGCCGCTCAAGATGCATCACGAATTCCGGGTTTCCATCTCCGACTGCCCGAACGCGTGTTCCCGGCCACAAATTGTGGACCTGGGCCTGATCGGCGCCTGTGTGCCGCTTGTGACGGATAGGCCATGCTCCCTTTGCGGCACGTGCGTGGAGGCGTGCAAAGAAGGGGCTCTCAAATTGGTGGATGACCGGCCTGTCCTGAATGAGGCGGCATGTCTTGCCTGCGGGCAGTGCATAAGGGCCTGCCCCACCGGGACCCTGGCGGATGGGCAAAAAGGGTATCGCGTCCTGGTGGGCGGAAAGCTGGGCCGTCACCCGAGGCTGGCACAGGCGCTGCCCCACGTCCACTCAATCGAGGGCGCCATGGATCTGGTGGGCCGATGTCTTGACCATTACCAGGCCCACTGCCTCAAGGGGGAACGGTTCGGTGAGATCCTCGATCGGACAGGGATCGAGTCCTTGACCGGGTCGAACGGAAAAAAATGAAAAAAAGTGGCTTCTTGACTTAGGTCAATGGAGATTCCTAAAAGGCGTGGCAGGATGGCGTACAGTTCAACAACATTCAACACTCAAATCCAGGATGGAGGTTAAGCTATGTTTTGTTATCAGTGCGAGCAAACGGCAAAAGGTGAAGGGTGCACAGTGGTCGGCGTCTGCGGAAAGCAGCCGGATGCGGCCGCGCTCCAGGATCTCTTGATCTACTCCCTGACGGGGTTGTCGCTTTATGCAGTGGAGGGCCGGAAGGTCGGCGTCACCGACCGAGAGGCCAATGTGTTTACCTGCGAGGCGGCCTTTTCAACCCTGACGAATGTCAATTTTGACCCCAACGACCTGGCGGGCTTTGTCCGCAAGGCCGTGGCGCTGAGAGACCGCTTGAAGGAAAAGGTGAGAAGCGCCGGGGGCAAAGTGGATTTCCCCGATGGCCCGGCCACGTTCAAGCCGGCCGGTTCCGTGGAGGAAATGGTCAAGCAGGCGGAAAAGGCGGGCGTCAAGTCTGATCCGACCATCGACAAAGACATCCACTCCCTTATGTGGACCACGATTTTCGGTATCAAGGGGCTCTGCGCCTATGCGGACCACGCCCGGATCCTCGGGCAGGAAGACGACAAGGTTTACGCCTTCATTCATGAGGCCTTGGCGGCCACCCAAAACAGGAGCCTCACCCTGAACGACTGGATCGGGCTCGCCATGAAATGCGGGGAGACGAACTTGCGGGCCATGGAGCTTCTGGATGCAGGCAAACACGGGCACCTACGGACACCCTGTGCCCACCAAGGTCCCGCTGGGGACAAGGAAAGGGAAAGCCATTCTGGTCTCCGGGCACGACCTGAAGGACATGGAGGCGTTGCTCAAGCAGACCGAAGGCAAAGGCATCAACGTATACACCCACGGCGAGATGCTGCCGACCCATGCCTATCCGGGGCTCAAGAAGTATCCCCATTTCTACGGTCACTTTGGAACGGCCTGGCAGAACCAGATCAAGGAGTTCGGCAAGTTCCCCGGCCCCATCCTGATGACCACCAACTGTATCCAGAAGCCCCAGGAGGTCTACAAGGACAGTATCTTTACGACCGGGCTGGTGGGGTGGCCGGGTGTGACCCATGTCTCCAACCAGAATTTCGAGCCGGTCATCAAGAAGGCCCTGGAGCTACCCGGCTTCCCGGAGGACACAAACGGCAAATCGGTCACCTGCGGGTTCGGGCGAAACGCCGTCATGGGGGTGGCCGGGACGGTGATCGATGCCGTGAAGGCCGGCGCCATCCGTCACTTCTTCCTGGTGGCCGGGTGTGACGGCGCAAAGCCGGGCAGAAACTACTTCACCGAATTCGTGGAAAAGGTGCCGAAGGACTGTGTGGTCCTCACGCTTGCGTGCGGAAAATTCCGGTTCTTTGACAAGGAGCTGGGCGACATCGGCGGGATCCCCAGGCTTCTGGACGTGGGCCAGTGTAACGATGCCTACTCGGCCATCCAGATCGCAGTGGCCCTTTCCAAGGCCTTCAACGTGGGGGTCAACGAGCTGCCGCTTTCCATGGTGCTCTCGTGGTACGAACAGAAGGCCTGCGCCATCCTGTTGACCCTGCTTGCACCTGGGGATCAAGAACATCCGACTGGGGCCGAGCTTGCCGGCATTCATCACCCCGAATGTGCTGGATTTCCTGGTCAAGACGTTCAACATCATGCCCATCACCACCCCGGATCAGGACTTGAAGGCGATCCTGGGATAAGGCAATAGAGGAGGAGGCGCACCATGAAATGTCCGGGCCAAGACAGCCGCTATTGGAAGCCGGGGGCCATCTTCGAGGCGAAATGCCCCAAGTGCGGAAGTAACATAGAGTTCTTCAAGGACGACACGACCCGGCTCTGCAAGCATTGTGGTCACCGGCTGGTCAATCCTGAAATGGATTTCGGGTGCGCCTCCTACTGCCAGTATGCCGAGCAGTGCGTCGGCAGTCTCCCCCCCGAGCTGCTTGCCCAGAAGGAAAACCTGCTTAAAGATCGTGTGGCAATCGAGATGAAGCGGTATTTAAAGCAGGATTTCAAACGGATCGGACGCGCCACCCGGATGGCACGCTACGCCGAGAAGATCGGGAAGAAGGAAGGGGGGAACCTGGCCGTCATCCTCACCGCCGCCTATCTGCACGATATCGGCATGAAGGAGAAAGAAGTGACGCGGCAGGGGGTTGATGGTTCAAACCACGGTGTGGCGGAAGGTCCTCCCGCCGCTCGACAGATCTTGATGAAACTGGGCGCGCGGGATGAGCTGATTGAGGAAGTCTGCGATATCTTGGCCCATCACCAAAGAGCCGAAGCGGGGAATTCAGTGAACCACCGGGTTGTTTACGACGCAGAGATGATTGTTAACTTGGAAGAAAAGGAAAACAGCACCCCAAAGGGATCGGAAGCGCTGGCAGGGGAGATAGAAACGAAGCTTTTCACGCAGACAGGAAAGAAAGTGGCCAGAGAGCTTCTTTTACCAGGTCCGTAGCCCGAAACGGGCGGGCTGTTTCGGGCACAAGAGGGTACAAAAAGGGTTGACCTTGATTCAGGACAGATATTAATCTGCTTTGGAGATGAGCATGAAAGTCAAGAGAAAGATCATTGAAATCGACGATGAGCTGTGTAATGGATGTGGACAGTGTGTCCCCTCCTGTGCCGAAGGGGCCTTGGAGATTGTTGATGGGAAGGCCCGGCTTTCTGCGGAGAGATATTGTGACGGCTTGGGGGCTTGCCTGGGCGAGTGCCCCACGGGCGCCCTTCAGGTCATAGAGCGCGAGGCCGAGGACTTCGACGAAGCAGCGGTGGAGGAATATCCTCAAGGAAAAGGAGAAGCATGAAATGCCTCCTGAGCCTCCAATGGTCCACGGTTGCCCGTCGGCAAGAATTCAGAGCCTTCTTCCCCATGCGAGGGACAAGGCACAGCCGGCCGCTATGCAGGGCGCCTTTCCCTCGAATTTGACCCATTGGCCGGTTCAGATTCATCTGGTGCCGCCGACGGCCCCTTTTCTCAAAGGGGCGGACCTGCTGGTGGTATCGGACTGCGTGCCGTTGGCCTATCCGAACCTTCATGGCGATTTCTTGCCGGGAAAGGTGGTCCTGGTCGGATGCCCGAAGTTCGACGATGTAAAGGCCTACATTCAGAAGTTTTCCGACATTTTCAAGACGGCCGGCATCAAGAGCGTCACCACCTTGAGCATGGAAGTGCCCTGCTGTTCGGGGTTGCCGGCCATTGTCCGGAAGGGGATCGAGGCCTCCGGCAAGCGTATCCCCCGCGATGAGCTGGTGATCAGCCTGCGCGGTGAAATCCTCCATCGGGAAAGGTGCGCGGCTTGAGAGAGCAAGGTCCGGAATAAAACGTGAGGGAGGGCTGCAATGGAAAGTCAAGATGTCTGCTACACGCGTGAAGTTGCCTTGGAGAAGGCCATCGAGATGGAGGCCAAGAGCTTCGATGCTTACCGGAGCGCCTATTTGGGAGCCGATGAGCGGCGGGCCAAAGACCTGCTCAGGGACCTGGCCCTTGACGAGCTGAAGCACAAGTACACGCTGGAAAAGGCCTTTTTCGAGGAAACCATCCTGCTTCACGAATCCGGTTCGGCATCGGGGCCCACCATGAAGCTGGCCCTGCTTTTGGAGGAAAAACCGCTGGGCAGAAATCCATCGCAGCAGGATATCCTCGTTCACGCGATCCACGATGAAAAGCGCGCCGTGGATTTTTACATGGCCATGGCCGGGCAGTGTGTCGGCGCGCCCATGGAAGGAATGTTCAAGACATTGGCAGGGGACGAGGAAGGCCATCTGGCCCGTCTCGAGGAGCTCTACGAGAGCATATACATGAAAGACATGTGAGATGGCGCGCAACAAGGGACCAACCAAGGGCGGTCCAACCCCGGGGGGGCCAGGTCTCCCCACCGCCGCGCATGGGGAAGGGGGTAAAAAGTGAAAAAATTCAATCTATTTGAGGGGAACGACTTTAACGACCTTTCCATGAAGCGTTTTCTCGTGCATGACTCCCCCTACTTCAAGATCCTGAATTTCAACTTCAAGCCAGGCCAGGAGCTGCCCATTCACTCCCACGACATCGAGGGCCAGGTCAGCATTTTCGTCATCCAGGGCGAGGGCGATTTCCTCGCGGACAAAGACGAAACCCAACCGGCCACGCAGGGGGACATTCTTATTTGCGACATCGCCGAGCCCCACGGCATCAGGGCCACCACACACATGCGGGTTCTGGTAACCATTGCGCCGCCCATATGACCCTGGGTCTCGTTTAGTACGAAAAGCCCTTCCTGTCGGAAAGCGTTATCCCAAATGACGCAAAAGACCCATTGGGTCATGTCCCCTTCCCAAAGGGACAGTGGGGATAAGCGCACTGGGGACAGTCACGGCAAAGCCCCCCATGACCGAGAAACGCCAGTTCCTTCTTGCCGATCGTCTCACCGGCAAGGATCCTCGGAAGGATGAGATCCAACACCGTGACCTTGTGATAGAGGCCGCAAGCCGGGACACCCAGAAGCGGTGTCTCCCCCAGGTAAGCCACCAGAAACATGGCCCCCGGAAGGACCGCTGATCCGTAATGGATTTCGGTTGCTCCGGCCTGCGCAATGGCGTGGCGGGTCACGTCGTCGGGGTCCACACTCATCCCGCCTGTAAGCAGAATCAGGTCACATCCAAGATTCAACTGAGACCGGATCACGCCGGAGATCGCCGACTCGTCGTCCGGCGCGAGGCTGATGACCGAGACCTCCGATCCGAGGTTCCGCACCTTTTCCGTGAGCACCGGGCCAAATCGGTCCTCAATCAGCCCTTGGTAGACCTCATTTCCGGTGATCACCAACCCCACTTTGGCCGGCCGAAGCGGCAGGACCCTCAAGACCCGGTTCCCTTGCGAGGCAATGGCCGCGGCCCGATCGATGGCGTTTCGATTCATTACGAGGGGAATGGCCCGCGTGGCCGCCACCCGTTCCCCCTTCTTGACAAGGGTGTGACTGTGGAGGGTCGCGCACATCACCTCGTTCACCAGGTTGAAGGCGGCAAGCGCTGGGTGGTCTACGACCAGCAATCCATCGCGGTCCGCAAGCAGGTTGATCTTCCCTTCCGTGGGACCGTCGTTCCATGCGACCCCATCGCCTGCGAGGGCGCCGGCCAGGATCGCCGCTGCTTCGTTTTCATGGATCTCACCCTTCTCCATCTCCAAGACGTAAACATGGTTTTTCCCTAGACGCTGGAGACTGCACACGTCTTCCTCACATACCGTGTGACCGGTCCGAAAGGCCGCTCCCTTGAACTCACCCGGGCGGATCTCGGTGATATCATGGACCAACTGGCGCCCGACGGCCTCCTCAGTGCGTATCTTCTTGATCAATTAGTTCGCTCCTTTCGTGAGACGCTGCCGGGGCAGTAGGGGAAGGTGGGCATGAGTCCTGGTTTTCGATTTCAAGGAAGCTCACTGTGGCCCGGACGGAGGGCGTCTGATTCATCCCCGGCCAGGTGACTTCCCTTCGGTTCTGAAAATAGGCGCCCTGTGCGCAGGGCTTACAGTGCCTTTGCCCATCGACCATCACTTCGCGACGGTCGCGGATGACTTGACCGCAGCGGGTGCAGACCGCCCTGTGGCGTGTAGGCCCAGGGAGGTCTGCGTCTTCCAAAGCGACTTGGACCTCCTCCACTCTGAAAAGGACGCTCTCCGGCATGATCATGTATGCTTCCAGTTGCCGGCGCCCCTTCCCAGCAATCCCGGGGGCGTAAAGGTGGGCCAGATCGCGAGCCTCCTCCGCAGAGAGGACCCTGTAAGCCTTCCCGTTTTCCAGATTCAGGAAGGTCGCAGCCATGATCCCGTAGTCCATGAACTTGAGGGACCTTCTCCCCAACCGGGTCCCTGTAACATAGGCGACGGAATCCGCTGCGCACCGATCCATCTCGACGAAGACGATGAGCTTCTTGATCTGGGCAGGGCTTGAAGGGTCATCCAGTCCGATCAGACGACACCCCAGCATCGCCATCCGGACGCCCACCACCTGACCGGGACAGAGATGACCGTGGGCGCTTGCTGAGCCCCTCAAGAGTGTTTCAAAGTCGCGCATGTCCGAAGGAAGTCCTCTCGTCCTTGAGCGGACCAACTCCTTGTCATCAGGAAGTCGGGTCCGAATCCCTTTGTGAGGTTATGTTAAAAATAACATAATCCTGGCCCAAAAAAAATCACTCCGAATCAGCCCCTTTCTCCAACACCTCTTTGACTGCCATTTGAGGCCATAACCCTTGCACCTCAAAATCCCTGCGGCAAAGCAGGTAAAATTTCATCGAATCATATCCGCTCAATTGGCCCCAGTCAAACGGCGTCCTGTGACCCTGAGACCAGTGAAGCGGGGCAATACCAGACACTTGCTTCAAAGCCGGGATGCGGGACCAGGCGTCGATGGCCTGGGCAGTACATGATTTCTGACCCCAAAATACAGGATTTACCCTATTTTCAGATTTTCAGTTCGATGCTATGAATTGCTATAAAGAAAAGATTGTAAAAATATCAAGAAAGTGGAAGAGATAAGGACAATGTCGTGACGTGAATCAGCATGCCTTTCGTTTTGGAACCAAACGGATTAGAAGTTTTCTCCCGCAAGTCCCGTCTAAGGATGAGGAGGCGCCATGAAGGCATCGAAAGACGCTCCCACCAAGAAGAAGCCCGCTTGGATGAGGCTCCTCAAACCTGCCCTTTTCATCGCCCTTGGCATCATCATCGCCTTCCCGCTCTTCAGCATTTCCTACTACACCATGGTGCGGACCTCCACCCCCCAGTTCTGCGCCTCCTGCCACGAAATCCAGTTTGCCTACAACACCTGGAAGACCTCCACCCACGTCAACAATGCCCAGGGCTTTGTGGCCGACTGCATGGACTGCCATCTGCCCGGCGCCCCACGACACCTTCAACTTCTTTTACGCCAAGACCGCCCACGGCATAAAGGACGTCATCGTCCACTTCACGCAGGATGCCTACGACCGTGAGAAGAACCGGCAAGAAGGCCTACGCCTCATTTAAGAATGAGCAGTGCCAGAAATGCCATCGAAACATCCTCTACATCCCGGACAAGAGAGGGGCCATGCTGGCCCATCGGGATCGTGATCTATGCCCGGCCGGGATATGAAAAGCGATGCGTGGACTGCCACAGGAACCTGGTTCACACCGCGAGGCCATGTATCAGTACAAACAGTACAGCACGACCTATAGAGGCCTGGGTCTCTGAGGTCCACTGCGAGCTCGGCGCAACACCACAGTGGGTAAACTATATTTCAGGGAGGGGGTATTGATGAAAAGGATGGTCATGGTTGCAGGCCTGGTCGCCGGGATTGTTTGGGCAACGGGTTCTGGCGCCGCTGCCGAGACGGCACCGAATCAGCCCAAGGACAAGGAGTTCAGGATCGAGCGAAGCATGCCCAAGGAGGCCATCGCCTGCATCGAGTGTCACAAGCGAGAGCAGCCCGGGCATCTTTGCGGACTGGGCCCACAGCCGTCACGCCAGCGCCAACATCACCTGTCTCGACTGCCACCAGGCCGAGGAGTTTGATCCGGATGTGAGCAAAGACCACTACAAGCAGTATGAGCGCTCCGACCAGAAATTCGGGACCCAGGAATACAAGGTGCCCATCGCCGCAGTGGTAACCCCCAAGGACTGCTCCCGCTGCCATCCCGATGAGGCCAAACAGTACAGCCAGAGCAAGCACGCCAATACCCTGGAGATCATCTGGAAGATCGATCCGTGGCTCCAGAAGGGGATGAACAGCGATTTCGAGCGCCTCTCCGGCTGTTACACGTGCCATGGGACGGTCCTCAAGATGGAGGACGGCAAGCTGAGCCCCATGACACCTGGCCCAATGTGGGGGTTGGGAGGATCAACCTTGACGGCAGCCGGGGGAGCTGCACCAGTTGCCATACCCGGCACCGTTTTTCGGTCATGGAGGCAAGAAAGCCGGAGGCCTGCGGCCAGTGCCATCTGGGGCCCGATCACCCCCAGATCGAGATCTACATGGAGTCAAAGCACGGCGACATCTACACGGCCTTCGGGAAGGACTACAACTGGAATGCCGCGCCCGGAACCTGGACCCCCGGCGTGGATTACCGGGCGCCAACCTGCGCGTCCTGCCACATGTCCGGTTCCGGAACGGTCCTGACCTCCCACGATGTGACCGAACGGCTTGCCTGGGAAACCCAGGCCCCCCTGACCGTGCGGCCCTCGGAATTCAAGCCGTTCCCTGCCAAGACCAACCACGAGGTGGAAAGGGAGAAGATGAAGGAGGTCTGCATGCAGTGCCACGGCAAGGCTTGGACCGACGGCCATTTCAGCAAGTTGGACCGGGTCATAAAGGAATATGATGAGGTCTACTTCAAGCCGGCCAAGAAGATGCTCGACGAGCTTTATGCCAAGGACCTGCTGGACCAAACCAAGTTCTTCGATGAACGTCTGGAGGTCGAATTCTACGAGCTGTGGCATCACGAAGGCCGCAGGGCCCGTTTCGGCGCAGCCATGATGGCACCGGACTATGCCTGGTGGCATGGCTTCTATGAGTGCAAGAAACGTTATGTAAACTTCATGGAGGAGGCAAGAGACCTGATCGAGCACAACAAGAAGGCTTACATCGCCAAGGATTTCCCCAACGCCACCGGTAACACCACCGTTCCCCCGGAGGCCAAGCCCATCAGCCGGTAACCGGGACTCCACGCTTTGATGACACATCATGCTTGAATCCCCGCCCGAACGGGCGGGGATTTGTTTTTTGGCCCATAAAAGTCTGACTCATCTGGTCGGGCTGGAGGATTTGCCGGTGATGGCCAGGAAGGGAAGCATGGCATTGCAGGATCGAACCATTTGGTGATATGTAAATGGGTGCAGGGAATCCGGATAGACGTCCCCCCTAAGCAGTAAGCAGAGTGGTGGATTTGAATTGAAAAAGCCTAAAACAGGGTGCGGACTCAACTGCGTAGGACAGATGCGGAGACACATCCATGAAGAAGTACTACCGTGAACGATTTGAAGCACAACGTCGACTTCAAAGGAAGATCGCGCCCTTCATGGAGGTGAACGACATCCTGGAAAGGCTCAGGGAGGAACTGAGGGAGTTGATCCCATCGTCCATGGAAGGGTGCATCCTGCTGCTGGACCCTGAGGCCGGCAAGTACACGCGACCGCTCCAGTGCGCCCTTTACGACAGGCCGGTGAATTGTCTGGTCTGCAAGCGAAGCCGTCCGGCCATTCAAAAGGCCATCACAAGGGGAAAGGGTGTGGTCGTATCCGAGAGCGACCCCATCGTGAGACACGATCAGTCGCTCGTCCACATCGGACCCGAGGCCGCCATTCCCGCCTTCGCAGGCAATGAGATCCTTGCGGTGGTGAGCGTGGTGGCGAGGCCCGGGACGCGCTTTACGAGGAAGGACTTCTACCTGCTCAAGGATTTTTCCGAAATCGTCAGCAACGTCATCGTCAGTGCTAAGAAGCACTGGGAGATGACGCAGGAAAAGATCAGAATCAGTCAGATGTTGACCCACCTCTCCCCTTTCGTCCCCGTGTCGGTCCGGAGCCTTCTTGAAAAAAACCCTGAGCTTCTCAATCAGGAAAAGGAGCTCCGTGACGTGAGCGTCCTCTTTCTGGATCTGGAGGGATACACGAGCTTGAGCGACCGTTATCCGGAAAAAGAGGTCAATGAGATCATCGAGAAGATCTTTTCGAGCTTCGTCGACCCCATCCATCGTTCGCGCGGCGACATCAACGAGACGGCGGGCGACGGATTGATGATCATCTTCAAGGACGACGATCCGGCCACCAACGCCGTAAACGCCGTCAAGTCGGCATTCGACATCTTCGACCGCAACAGGGAAATCTCTCGGGGCCTGAGCTGGGATGTGGGCCCCATCAACGTGAACATCGGCATCAACTCCGGAAAGGCCCTGGTCGGGTTGACCCGTTTTATGGGGTCCCTGGAGACCCGCATGACCTACACGGCCTCAGGCCCGGTCACCAACGTGGCGGCGCGCCTGGCCGCGCATGCAAAGGGCGGAGAGATCCTGATCGGCGAGGAGACAAAAAAGATGATTGAGGGGTTGTGGCCGATCCATGACCGAGGTCAAGCGCAACTGAAGGGCCTGGAGCAGCCCATCAGGATCTATTCACTCATTCATCCTGCCGGCATAAATGCATGACCTGGGCTGACCGTATTTGTTCCCACCCCATGAGCACCAACCCTTATCCTTCCTGAATTGTCTCAGGTCCGCTCGTGGTTATATTGTTTCAGATGGACTGTAAAGGCCGGCACGCGGTCTAGCCATAAGCAATGCGGACATTTAGCGGGATTGTGCAGGGGGAAAACAATGAGTGTCTCGAATAAGCCCAACAGACTGCTGGACGAGAAGAGCCCCTATTTGCTTCAGCACGCCTATAATCCGGTTGACTGGTTTCCTTGGGGCGATGAGGCCTTTGATCGGGCGACCGACGGAGGACAGACCCATATTTCTCTCCATCGGGTACTCCACCTGCCACTGGTGTCACGTGATGGAAAAGGAGTCTTTCGAAGACCAGGAGGTGGCCCGGTTGATGAACGGGGCATTCATTTCCATAAAGGTGGACCGCGAAGAGAGGCCTGACCTGGATCACGTCTACATGACGGTGTGTCAGATGCTCACGGGCAGCGGCGGTTGGCCCATGACGATATTGATGACCCCTGACAAAAAGCCTTTTTTTGCGGGCACTTATATCCCCAGGACGAGCCGATTCGGGCGGGTCGGCATGGTGGAGCTCATCCCGCGGATCTCGGAGATCTGGACGAATCGACGCGAGGAGGTCCTTGCAGTCGTCGGATAAGATCCTGGGCGCCCTCAAGTCCACCGATGCCTTTGCGCCGGGGCCTCCCCTCGATGAACCCTTGTTGAGGGCGGCCTTTGAGGAAATGAGCAAACGTTTTGATCCGGAGAAGGGCGGATTCAGCTCGGCCCCGAAATTTCCATCCCCCCACAATCTGCTTTTCATGCTGCGATTCTGGAAGCGAACCGGTGAGCAAACGGCCATCCAAATGGTAGAGAAGACGCTCCATGAGATGCGCCGCGGCGGCATCTACGACCATATCGGGTACGGATTTCATCGTTACGCCACGGACAAGGAGTGGCTGGTCCCCCATTTCGAGAAGATGCTTTATGACCAGGCGCTGATCTCCCTGGCTTACCTTGAAGCCTGCCAGGCAACGGGCAAGTCCGCCTATGCCCTCACCGCAAGAGAAATATTTCAGTACGTGCTCCGGGACATGCGGGCAGGCGAAGGAGGCTTCTATTCGGCGGAAGATGCGGACAGCGAGGGCGTCGAGGGGAAGTTCTACCTGTGGACGGAAAGGGAGATCATAGACCTTTGCGGAAAGGATCTGGGAGACCTGATGATCAAGGTCTTCAATGTGGAGAAAGGCGGCAACTTCAGAGAAGAGTCCACAGGCGAGAAAGCAGGTCAGAACATCCCCCATTTGAGGCAGGACCTGACGGAACTTGCGGGACAACTGAATCTCGCACCCTCATACGCTTGAAGCCCAAATCGCGGAAGGCCGCCGGACCCTCCTGGCGGCCAGGAGCGACCGCGTCCGGCCCTACAAGGACGACAAGATCCTGACGGACTGGAACGGTCTCATGATCGCGGCCCTGGCCCGAGGGGGAGGGATGCTGGGTGAAGCAGTCTATACGGATGCCGCAAGGGAAGCAGTCGATTTTTTCATGAAAAGGATGCGACAGCCGGACGGGAGGCTCTTTCACCGCTACCGTGACGGGGAGGCCGGCATCACGGCGAACTTGGATGACTATGCCTTTTTCGTCTGGGGGCTGATCGAGCTTTACGAGGCCACTTTTGAGACCGGCTATCTGAAATGGGCCATCGAGCTCAATGACCAGATGCTGCGCCATTTCTGGGATGATCAGGGTGGCGGGTTTTACTTCACGCCGGACGACGGCGAAGGGCTCATTGTTAGGAAAAAAGGAGATCTATGACGGGGCCACGCCTTCCGGAAATGGTGTGGCCATGCTGAACCTCCTAAGGCTTTCGCGGCTGACAGGAAACCCAGCTTTGGAGGAAAAGGCAGCGGAGACGGGCCAGGCCTTTTCAACGCACATCAAACAAATGCCTTCCGCCTACACGCAGTTCCTCGTGTCGACGGACTTCGCTGTGGGGCCTTCCCATGAGGTGGTCATCGTCGGTGAACGCAGTCACCCGGAAACGATGAAGATGGTCAGAGCCCTTCATTCGGTCTACGTCCCCAACAAGGTCGTCATCCTCAGACCTTCCGACGACCCTTCCTCGGAGATCGAGAACCTTGCCCCCTTTGTCAAGGACTACCCTGCCCATGACGGAAACCCGATGGCCTACGTCTGTGTTTCGAATGCCTGCAGACAACCGACCGCAGACGTGGATGAAATGATCGGTCTGTTGAGATAGCAGCGCCTTTCGAAAGACCCGGCTCAGAGGTAAACCCAGCCGACCACACGCTGCCGCCTGGCGGGGGTGCAACGGTGCTTGCACCGGAAATGCCGATAATATATGGTTGGTGCCAATTGTGGAGACTCCCCGGGTTGAGCGGTCACCGTTCCAAGGTACACGGTGACAGGCTCAATCGGTTAATTCTGGTGGAATGATGCACGAGGAGTGAAAGATGAAACAGGTTGCAGAGGGTGTGTGCTTCATACAGGGTCAGGACGAATTCATCCCCGATTCGCACGTCTACGTAGTGGGGAAGGCCGCATCCCATGATCTGACCCTGGTGGACGCGGGCCTCATGGGGAAAGGGCGCTATAAAATCCGTTCCATTCAGGAGGGCGGGATCCCCCTTTCCGACATCAAACGGATCATCATGACCCACACACACCTGGACCACATCGGGTGTCTCCCGGAGCTGCTTCGAGAGCTTCCTGAAGCGGAGGTCTGGATTCACCGGAGCGAAGGAGAAGCGCTCGAAAACGGAGACGATCGGACCGTTTATGGCATGGAGATGTTCCGGACCATGTGCCAGTCACAGTACGGCCTCTCAGACGGGGCCTTCCGCATGACCGTGCACCGCAAGCTTGAGGGAGGCGAAACCCTTTCACTCGGCCAAACCACATGGGAGGTCATCCACATCCCCGGCCATTCAGTCGGAGGCATCGCGCTCTATAACCGGGAATCAGAGAATCCTGATCCCAGGGGACGTGGTGTATGCGGACCATGCCATCGGACGCTATGACTTGCACGGCGCGAGCGGTCCCGATCTGAGAAGATCCCTGTCTGCCCTTGCGGATCTCGACGTGAACATCCTCCTGCCCGGACACAACCGTATTGTGGAGGGGCTTCCTCCGGCTACATCCGCAGACGACCGAGGCTCCAGCTGGGCGCCTTACCTGGGCTGCAATCAAAGGGGGGGGCGCATGAACCGAAGGGATGAATGGGGCAGAGATCCGAGTGTCCACGCCATGCGAGGGGTTTTCGGCCTCATGGAGTCCTTTCAGGACCGGTTTCTCGAACAAGTGAACATAGACCGTTACGACCCGAGGCTCCGCGCCTGGCGGGAGAGGGCGAAAACGCGCTTTGAGCAATCCTGGGCCAAGGCCGCAGGAGACCGAATTCAGTTGAGACAGGAGCAGCGTCGCAACCCTATACTTGCAGTGTCTCGTGGATGTGATTCGCTCGGACGGCATTCTGATCCCGAATGATGCCCTGGAGGCGAACAGCGCGCCGAGGAGCCCCCACAGTGGGGAGGTCAACCAATGATTCGACTGCGACTTTTCGGCCGCTGCCGAATTTACCACGACCCGGTGAGCCCCGTGCTTCGAGCGCCGGCCCAGGTAGGCTGGGACGGGTGGTTTCGTACCATCGACCTGATCACACCCAGACGGCTCAAAGGTCGGGAGTTGCTGATGCGCACCCGGGGATGGTGGACGGTTGAGCCGGAAGATGTGGAGCGCGTTGTCTCGGGTTATGGCCGGTTGGTCCTGGGTGAAGGCGGTGAACTGATGGTCGAGTGTGACAACCATGAGGACTTGAAGGCCCTCACCGATTCATCTGGCGGAGCAGTTCGAAAGCGAGGTCCTCTTATCACCTTGAGGGGAAGGGACGGCTTTAATGGATCGAGATCGAATGCCCAGCCCCAGGCGGGGCGAGAGAAATATTTTTTGCCCATGCTACAACGAATGCCTGGATTACGCCGTCAAGAGGGCGTGGGTGCAGTGGACATGTTTACAGTGCGGTCAGCGGTTCGAGCGGGAGCCCTTGGAAGAGGTGGCATTTTCGTCTCAGGATCAGGTATGCGATTATGATGTTCTTTTAGAAGGCCATCCGGAGCCTTGAAGGTTCCACAAAAAGAGGCCTTTCCAAGACCACCTGACCACCTGGCCAAAGAACGGGCTATCGCCGGCTAGAAGGAGGCCGGGGAAATAACGGCGCCTACCTTTGAAAAGCCGGGGGAGCATCAAAAGACGAGCTTTTCGGGGGGCCTTCTTTCCGGGACATAGGAACGGGGGATGGCCCCGTCGTTCCATGCCTTGGAGACATAGAGATTGCAGTAGCAGCTGCCGTACTCCTCCACGTCGGGGGCCCGGTAAACGCAGGGACAGATGATATCCTTGTCATGTTCCTTGCTCCCGGAGGCGAGCCGGCAGGGGCAAGCCATGTAACCGTAGCGCTCCTTGTTGATAAGGAGGCCTTCCAGCAATTCAAAGGTCCTGGCCATGTCCTCGCTGAAATAATACCCTTTGGGCTCCTGAACCCCCTTTAGCATCTCATAGAGTTTCTGTGTGTCCATCCTCCCCTCCGTCCTCTTCAGTGATCGCGTTCACATGACCATGGCTCATCGAACGGCCCTGAGCAAAAGGTTATACGGGAGCGAAACCCGGGTCAACTTCAAAAATGGGATAGAACCACAAGTGCATCTGGCGATGTCCGATCCCCTTCAAAAGGTCTGGGAGAGGGGCCTGAGGGATTCCAGTTTGTGGTGGACATTGAAAAACGAGAATGTTAAAAATTTAAATTTGATATGTACCCGGAAGGGAAACGAACCCAACATCTTCATGCCCGTAATCGGTCCAAAGAAGATTAGTCGCGTTGAGCGAGGAGGTTATCCTGCATGGTATTGAGCCTGATGAGAAGACACGCAAAGTCCTATCTGATCAAGTTCTTGATCGGCATCATCGCGATCGTCTTCATTTTTTATTTTGGGTACTCCTTCAAAGCGGGCCGTGCCTCCAAGGTCGCAGTGGTGAACGATGAAATCATCACCGGCACGGAATACGACAAGTCTTACCGCGAATTGTTCGAAGCCATGCGGCTTCAATACAAAGGTCTATGGAATGACAACCTTGTGAAGCTGTTCAACCTTAAAGAAAGGGCCCTTGAACGACTCATCTATCAAAAACTGATGATTCAGGAGGCAAACAAGCTGGGGTTCGACGTGACGCAGGCAGAAATCCAGAAGACCATCATGGCTTACCCCGCCTTTCAGGTCGAAGGTCTCTTTGACGTGGGCAGGTATCGCTCTCTTCTCAGCCAAAACCGAATGAGCCCGGAAGATTTCGAGGCCAAAGTGAGCCAGGAGCTTCTTCAGGAAAAGCTCAAACAGTGGCTTGGGACCCTTGTCCCGGTCACGGATCAGGAAGTGTGGGACCAATTCGTTTTTTCAAACGAAAAAGTGAAGGTCAGCTTTGTGGAATTCAAGGCGGACGATTTCAAAAAGGGCGTGAAAGTCGAAGACGCCCCCATGGCGGAGTATTTCAAGGAGCACAAAGAAGAATACCGGGTCGCTGAAAAAATCAAACTGACCTATGTGGTGATCGACCCCGATGGTCTCAAGTCCCAATTGACGCTGAGTGAGGACGAGATCAAGTCCCATTACGAATTCAACCTTGAAAGCTTCAAGGAGCCCAAAATGGTCAAGGCTCGCCATATCCTCTTCAAGGTGAAAGAAGGCGCCTCGGAGGAGGAAGAAAAGGCGGTCAAGGAAAAGGCCAAGGCGGTCTTGGAGGAACTGAAAAAAGGATCTGACTTCGCAGAGCTGGCAAAGAAGCACTCCGAAGACCTGTCAAACAAGGCACAGGGCGGAGATTTGGGCTTTTTCCCGGCCGGCCGCATGACCAAACCATTTGAGGATGCAGCGTTTTCGTTGAAGCCGGGTGAGCTGAGCGACCTGGTGCGAACGGAGTTCGGGTATCACCTCATCAAGGTGGAGGAGGTCAAAGAGGCGAGGACCAAGGGGCTGGATGAAGCCCGCGATGAGATTTCCAAGAGGCTGATTCAGGGGATGGCTGTTGAGCTGGCCCACGAAAGGGGGCTCTCATTTCTGGACCAGATGCCATATGATGCCGACCTGGCCAAGTTCGCAGCTGAAAGAGGGCTTGCAGCCAAAGAAACCGACTATTTTTCGCAGGACCAGCCCATACCCGGTTTGGGGGGCGACGACAAGCTGAAACAAACTCTTTTCTCCTACGGCGAGAAGGAGACCACCGAATTGATTGAGCTCAACAACAAATTCTATATCTTCCAGATCTCTGGAAAGAAGCCTTCCTATATCCCGGAGCTCGCGGAGGTCAAGGACAAGGTAAGAGAAGCCTATACGCAGTTCTTGGCGGCTAAGGCGGCACTGGCCGCGGCCGAGACCTATCTTAGCGCGCTCAAACAGGGCAAGGAATGGAAGGGCCTGGCAGAAGAGAAGGGAATCACCCCTGTTGAAACGGATTTCTTTGGACGAAGGGGCTCCATCCCCAAAATCGGCTACCTGCCGGAGTTGACGGAAGTCGCCTTCACGTTGAACGAAAACCGGCCATACCCTGGAAAGGCTTATTCCAACCCCTCCGGCAGCGCTTACGTCATCCGCTGGGACGGGAAGGCGCCCATCGACGAGAAGAAATTTGAGGAACAGAAGGAAAGCCTTCGTTTCTCTCTTGCCCAGGCCAAGCAAACTTCTACTTTTCAGCAGTGGCTCGATGATCTGAAGGCGCGGGCCGACATCAAAATAGAGATATCACTGAAGGGAGACTAGCCTGGCGATTCATTCTCCTCGGACACGGGGATCCAGTGGTGCTTTCCGTTGAGGGCCAACGCGTAACCGAGATCTTTCTCCACGATGTGGCGTGCCAGCTCGTAATAGGCGGGACGGCTGAAACGCGCTCGAAATGTACCGGTTCGGACTCGGCAGTAAAGGACGTTCTCCCTTCCTACAAACAGGGTCTCAGGGGCAAGCGCTTCCTCGGAGTCGTCCGTCAAGGCAAGGATGATCCGCTCTTCACCGCCGGCTTCCCGGCGGTGGAAAACGGTCCTGACGACAAAAGGGGTATCTTCCACCTCCAGGTAACAGCGCTCGCCCCTCCACGCGATGATATAGCGGCCTTCCTCGTCCTGCGTCAAATTCTCATAAAAAAGACGTATGAACGGCCGATGAATCATCTCCGCCCCATGGTGGTACCACCTCCCGTCCTTGTCGATCCGAATGAAACAAGGGGGAATCTCGTCACCCTGCAACGACATGGTTGATTCAAACCTCCTTTTATTGCCGACACCCGCCCGCCTTCCGCCCCATCTTCCACATTCACCCGACCCTGGTCAATCCCTTCCCGCGCCTCTACAAAAAAACCCTGCCCACGAGCTACCGTGACGTTGCGCCGGGAGACCCCAACCTTCATCACGGGCATTGGTTTCACCAACAGCACCGAATGGGCCTTGACAAGGCTTCCGGGTTCACATAACAATCACTCGCAACGAATTGTACACTGGTTTGTTTCGCCTCAAATCTCAAATTTCTTCCAGCTCCGCCTTCCTTAGCGTTCAGCTGCCATGACAGAAGGAGGGAAACCATGACTGCCAAGAAACCGACCCCTGAATTCGAAAAGGCCCTGTCCGTTGGTAGACCGCCGAACATTGTTGGCCTCTTCCCCAACTCACGTGCCCTGATCGTCAGCGGCAAAGTGATCGATCGCGCCTTGCTGGCAAAGGGCAAAGCCATGACCATCGCGGCCAACGGGAGGAATCATTTTGTGATCCGAGGGGCATTGCGCGCCGCGCAGCGGGCCAACGCCGCCATCATTCTGGAGATTGCAAAATCCGAAGGCGGTGCGGGCGCTTATTGCGCCGTGAATTTCTGGAACCTGGCAAGGCAGGTGGACGCCGTGTGCAACGAGCTGGGAATCACGGTGCCTGTCGCCATCCACGCGGACCACTACGGGCTCAAAAGCCCGAAGGACGTGGAAAAGGCAAGAATCGAAATCCCGTCGCTCTTCGACGCCGGCGTGACGTCCATTGCCATTGATGCCTCCCACATGCCCGACGCTGACAACCTGCTGGCGAATATCGCACTTAACCCATTCATCCCACCGTGGGCCGGATATGAGACCGAAGTCGGTGAGATCAAGGGCAAAGAGGGGCTCTCCACCGTTGAGGAAGCCGTGTTCCTGATTCAGGGCCTAAACGCCCACGGCATTTTCCCGGACTGGATCGCATTGAACAACGGCACCACTCACGGCATTGAGGAAAGTGACGCGGGGATCCAGGTCCCGCTCACCACCGAAATCCACAAGGCCCTTTCCAAATACAAGGTGTCAGGGGCCCAGCACGGGACTTCGGGAAACAGCTCGGAAAGATTGAAACGAATCACCCAGGAGACCAACACCACCAAGGCCAATGTGGCCACAGCCCTGCAGATGATCAGCTGGGGCGTGAAGGTCAACGATTACGGCAACGCCATCCTCGACGAAAAGGGTGAGTTCATCAAAATGCCCGAAAAGGGCGTAACCGATGCCCAATGGGCGGAAATGGTGACTTACGCAAAGGAGAAGGGGCTCAAGAAGGGAGATTACAAGAAACTGAACCTGCCCTTTGAGAACAAGCTGTTGGGCCTGGAGCGTGCGGTGCACAATCGAATGGTTCAAGGGGTGGAGGAATTTGTCTACGACCTTCTCACGCGAGTGTTCAACGCAGAGAATTCGGCGCCGCTTGCCTACGAGGTGATTTTGAAATCCGGCTCATACGACCCGGGCCCCAAGTCCTCCCGGATCGAAGACCCAAATGAGTGGACCGAAGCGAAGATAAAAGAGCGTGCGGCCCGAATGAAATCGGACAAAGGGCCTGCCGGTCATTTCGACGACTAGGCGGTCGACGACCCTATGGAGGGACCTTCAACGCAAGAAAGCGGACAGCACCGGTGGGTCAAGGATATCCGGGAGGAAGGCAAGGTATGGGGCTCATATCTCGTCAAGGAGAAGCGGTCCGGGACCACCCGCAAGGGTGAACCTTTCATCGGCTTGACGCTCGGCGACAAGACGGGCGACATCGTCGGCCGAATCTGGGATAACGCCCAGGCCCTTTCCGCGCTTTTTCGCGAAGGGGATGTGGTGGAAATTGAGGGACAGGCCAGTCTATACCGAAATCAGGTACAGATCACCGTCAGCAGCCTCAAGGCCGCGGAGGTTTATGACCCCGGGCTGTTTTTGGAGGTGTCGGAGCGGCCACCTTCCGAGATGCTGGATGGCCTGAAAGAGACACTCAAGGCGGTCAAGAATGGTCCTCTCAGAAGTCTGATCGACTCCTTTATGGCCGACAAGGGGTTTTTGTCGCAGTTCAGCCGAGCCCCCGCTGCAAAGGGATTCCATCACAGCCACCTGGGTGGATTGCTGGAGCATACGCTTTCGGTCTGTCAACTGGCCCTCCGGGTGGCCGATCAATACCCGCGGCTTGACCGGGACCTGCTTCTTACCGCGGCCTTTCTTCATGACATCGGCAAGGTTCGCGAGCTCAAGTACCTGCTTCAGGTAGATTACTCCGACGAAGGTCGCCTCCTGGGACATCTGGTGATCGGGGTTGCCATGCTCAATGACAAGATCCGGCAACTGAAGCGGTTCCCGGACGATCTGTCTGTTCGGCTAACCCACATGATCCTCAGCCACCATGGCGAATACGCCTTCGGATCGCCCAAGCGGCCCAAATTCCTTGAGGCATTTGCCCTCCATTTCATTGACGATCTGGATGCCAAGATGAACGGGCTTGCCCGCTTCATGGAAAGGGACCGCCAGGAAGGCGCGTGGACCGATTTCAACCGGATGTATGAGCGTTTCTTCCTGAAGGGCAAAATTGTCGTCGAGGATGAAAGCCAGCTGGCGGAGGACGGCCCCGAGGGGCAGCAGGGCAGGCTCTTTTCGGCTATCTCTCCCTGACCATGGGGACAAAGCGGACGGCCATAAGCTTTTCGGTCTTCAACCGGGTGCCGACCTTCCTCCCCAGAATCAGCTCCTGGACACTGCCTGTTTTGCCGACCGGTAGAACCAAACGGCCTCCCTCCTTGAGCTGCGATACCAAACGTTCCGGGATTTCATCCGGGGCGGCCGTCACCATGATGGCATCGAAAGGTGCTTCTTCCGGCCACCCCTTGTAACCATCCCCTATGCGCACATGGATGTTCAGGTAGCCCATCTGCCCAAGAAGCCCTTGCGCGCGCTTGCCGAGCTCCCCTACGATCTCGATGGTATAGACCTCGCGGACCAGCTCCGCCAGGATGGCGGCCTGGTATCCCGATCCGGTTCCGATTTCCAGGACCTTGTCGTCCGGCTTGAGGCCCAGCGTCTCTGTCATGAAGGCGACGATGTAAGGCTGGGAAATGGTTTGCCCCTCCCCGATGGGAAGGGGGTGGTCGCCGTAGGCGGTGGACTTGAGCGAGTGCAGGGACAAAAAGGTGACGGGGCACCTTTTCCATGGCCCTGAGGACGCGGGGGTCTTTCACGCCCCTGGCCCTTATCTGGCGGTCCACCATCTCGTGGCGCAGGGTCGTGAAAAGGTCGGCTTCACCGCCCAGCGTTGTCAGCCGCTGCAAAAACAGTGAGAATAGGGAGTATCGCCTGGAGTGGAAGCGTTCGCATGATCAACGACCTCATGACCTGCCTTGTTCCGTTTACGCTATGGCTTCGGCGCCTTCAATCCTCCGGCGGGAAGTGATTGCACAGGGCCTTCGCGACGGTTTTTCCAAGTGGGTTTGGGACCGGTCATCTTGTCGATTCTGGCTTGCAGATCCGTTTGAAGGCCCTCCAGTTCCTCCGTGAGGGATCGAAGGCTTTCTTTCCATACGGTTCGCCATGTCGGCCTTGCATCGGTCGGCCGCTTTGTCCGCGACTCGGCCCATGGCTCTGCTGTATCTGCGGTAGAAACGAAACCCGAAAAAGAGGTTCAAGGCAATGAGGCTTCCAAGCGCAGCCAGGCCCTTTCCGCTGAAAAGAGTCCCGGATGCTTGCAACCAGCCATTGACCCAGGCTCGCGATTCCAGGATCGGACCACAGAGAACGCCACGCGGTTTCACCACCGAGTGCCATGAGAAAAAGGCCGATCAGCAAAACATGGGTAATGAGACTGGAGCGTCCTGAGCCCCATGAAGGATGGTGATGAAAACCGATCCAATACCCCGGAAATCACACCGGCGAGTCGCTCTCTGAAATCCTCGATCCTTTCTTCTAAACGAAGGGTCTGGCGGAACGTATCGCGAACCGGGGTCGTGAGAGCCCGGTTCAAGGTGAAATAGGTGAAGCGGTCGTCGACCCATGCGACCCTCCTTTGAAAGGCGTGGATCACGGAGCTGGCGGGGCCAGATCGTTCTGCCCGTCGCCGGAAGAGCGCCGTTCAGTGGACTTTCGGTGCAAGGCCTTGAAGAGCAGGGCATAAACGTAGGCCGAGCCGACCAGGCCGGTGGGATTGCTCACCCGATCCATGAGATGGCTCCTTATTATCGCCGTCAGCCAGCGAGACACCCCTTCAAGCCCATCGGCTACCCACGCCTCCTGTTGGGCCTCGATTTCATCCAGGAGCGTTCGGACCGAAGCGCGCGAATGATCTCAGATCGGCGATCTCATTTTTGAACGCGGAGGCCAGATCTCGGATTTCCGCATCCAGATTCGAGGCTTTGATGGCCGTCACCTGTTTCAAATCGCGCTGCTGGAAAATCTCCCGCTGAAACACCAGGAGTTGATTCCACAGTGACACTTGCTTGTGATTCACCACCTCGCTGCCCGAGACCGCGTAAATGAGGGGGTCCGGAACGCCGTGGCGGTTCGAGATGTTCTTTGAAGTGATCCGAGGATCCCTGAAAGCCGAGCGAAGCCCTTCTCGGGCGCCTCTCCTTCAAAAAGAAGATCCGCTTTGTTCATCACGAAATAGAAGTTCTGACGGGCTTTGGGCACGGACTCCAGCATCTCGTAAAAACGCCCGTCCCCATATTTCTCAGGGGAGGTGACCCACACGAGCAGGTCCAGATTTCCCAAGAATCGGCGGACACTTTGCAGATGATCGGCCAGGATGCTGTCGAAGTCGGGCATATCACATAGAATGACCTGCTTGATCGCTTCAACGGAATGGGTGATGTGGCGAAAGGGCACGCCCTCTGTATTCAGCGCCCGGCCTTCGCCGGCTTCCTCATGTCGGTATATCAGAACGTGGTCCGTGTGGGGGCGGCGGTGGCTGGGTGAGGCAATCTCAGCACGGGCAAGGGCGTTCATGAGGGTGGATTTCCCGACGCCTGTCCCGCCCAGGAGCCCGATGGTCAGAAACTGGTTTTCGATCTGTTCAAGATCATGATGGAGCGTGCTTGTCCTTTGCCTGAGGGGTTTGAGATCATCGAGGCCAATGGTAAGAAAGGGCCCTTCATCGAGAAGCGCCGTGATCCGAGTCAGCTCGGCCTCAAGATCCATCGACAGCTGATTCATTCGGGCCCCCTTCCCCTGGTCGGCGGTATTTCAGTTGCCACGCGGCGCCCCAAGCGGTCACGGATCCCCCGAAGTTGCTCGAATCTGTCTCCAGATAGCGTGAGGGCGTCTAAGCACGCCTCGTAGCGGTCTCTCTGAACGCGAACAATGGAAATGAGTCCCGCCTCATATCTCTTGGCCATCTTGAGAGCCACCCTCCGGATTTCCTGATAGGCAAAAAGCTCAGTGGCACCTTTGGTCAAAAAGGGTGCAATGGCGGAATTGAGGAAGGCGTCAAGGACCGTGAATCCGCCACCCACAACCGTTTCAAAGGAGATGATCAGCAACCCCCAGAGGATGGAAGTCGAGTAGATGCCCCATCTCTTGCTCCTGGGGAGCTCCTGGGCAAGGCTCTCGAAGGTCTCTTCGAGCCAAGTGGCGAGCCCCTCCTGTTCGGAGCGAATCAGTTCCGCCATCTCTTCATCCGACGTGAATACGCCCGGCTCGCGGAGTTTGGCAAACAAAGGCGAATCAGGCAAGTCGGGAGAGAGCCTTTCGAGGGCAAGCCGGTTGAATTGATGAACGCAATCCCTGAGATGCCCAGGTCGATCTTTTGTGCGACCCTCTGAAGCTCGCGATTACGGTCTTCTTGCCGGTCGGCCAAGCCGAACCCCAGCAGCCTGAAAGGCAGGAGGATCATTTCCCTGATGAACTTCCGGGGCTTGGCCAGGGGGTCGTAGCGCAAGAAGATTCCCCTGACTTTCTCTTTAAGCAGGTCCCGGGTTGTTGACGAGAAATGTTCCTTTTCCCGTTTGAGAAGAATAGCGGTGGTTTCCTCAAACAAACCATCCAGTTTTTGGAGCCAGCTCTGTGCTTCCCTCTCTTCTTGCTCCAGGAGATAAACCAGTCTGTCAGCCCCTCTTTTCAGCTGGGCTGAGAGCCGCGAAATCTCTTGATGCCGCAACCGCGCCGCTTCCTCCCCCGAAGTCTTCTCTTTGAGCGTCGTCACAAACTGGCGGAATGGCTCGGACAAGGTGATCGCTTCATGTGAACCCCCTGACCCGTAAGGAATGAGCCAAGCTTTGAGGGTCACTCTGATCGGGTGGTCATCCGGGAGAGGGGCTATCACGTCCTCCCATCTCAGCGCCGGATTGGGCCTTGTTGACCAGACAATACAAAGGCTTACCCTCCCGGATCACTCTCTGGAGGAATTGATGGGGTACCAAGTCGGCGTATTTCTCCTGGCTGGTCACGAAGAGGACAAGATCGGAAAGCAGATATAACCGCTCGGAAACAAGGCGATTTTCCGCTTCAACACTGTCAAGGTCCGGCGTATCCACCAAAACGACCGATGGCCAGGTTCCCTGCTGGTCCGCAACGACCAGAAATTCCCCCGGATTGCCTGCTGCCGGCTTTCCCTTCGAGGCTCTGACGGATGGACGCGTTTGATGGACAGATCTGGAAAAGGGAAACCTTTCTCCAAAGGACAGTCCGGCATCGGCATGAGCAATGGGGCCTGACGTCTTGGGCCGTTCGACCCCCGTGGCGCTCAGAGCGATCCCGCAGATGGCATTGAAAAGGCTGGACTTGCCCGTTCCGGTCCCCCCAAGGAGGACCACCCAAAGGCAATGGAGCTCATCCTTGTAAGCGAGAATGTCAAGCCCTCGCGAAAGCGATTCTGAAAGCGATGGTATCTCAGAAGCCTGGGGGGTGATCCCGGCATAGCGCACCTCACCCTCCAGTGCGTTGTTTAACAAAAAGCCCATGGCCTTTTCATTCGATCTTGTCAGGACCATGGGCTTTCCCAGAAGCTCGATATCTATGGACGTTAAAAACCGGAAAAGAACCCGGTTTACTGCGCCGGAATGTATGGGATCTCAAGTCCCCACCATCCCTGCGCTGTGGATTGCTTCATGGTTTCAGCGGTGGGTTGCTTGTAGCCGTACCAGCTGAATGCAAGGTGATCTAACGTCTTGTAATGGCTGTCATGATCATAAAAGCCCGAATCTCTAACCGTCGCACCGCAACCCGCAAGAAACAAAACCAAAATCACCACTCCAATTAGCCTCTTCATCGCGTACCCTCCCTTTTCATCTCGGCGGAGAATCGTCATCTCCGGCCCAAAAAACAGCATGATTAACAATCATTCCCCAAAAAAAACAACCAAAACGTCCTTCCCACAGTGACCATTGCTTTATGAATAAATTTAATAAAGATAAAGTGCGAAGTCAATAGAGCTGAATCGTGAACCACCCACTTGACGGATCCTTCAAATTTAGGCATTGAGTATGGATACTTTGGCATACCTTTCGCAGAGCTTGTTCACCATTCAGAGCACAATAGGTTTCAGTGTCAGCGCTGATTTACCTCACCATCTGAGGAGGATGACATTGGGAAGCCATTATTCTCAAAGCAAGAGGGATCGAAAACCTGGAGCCTTTCCATTTTGTGCGCCCGTGGATCAGCGGTGGGCCCTCCTGACGCTTGGAACTGCCGGCCTGGTTTACTGTGTCCTGGTCCTTTCGGGGTGCGCGGAGACATCCACCAGGACCCACGAGAACTTCCAGACAGAGGTGCGACAAATCGCCGCCACGGTGGTCGTCCCCGTGGACATCACCGTGTATGAGGAACCGGCGGGGTCCCCGGCTCAGGTCAGCGAGCAATGGGGCGATATTGCGAGGAAAAACCTTTTGGAGGCGCTCGTCAAGGGGCTGAAAAGGAAGAAATACGATGTGAGGGTTGCCGAAGTGGAGAAGTCAGGGAACCCGGAGCTAAAGGAGATTCAAAATTTGTACAGGGTCGTCAACAAATCCATCCAGCTTCACACCTATGGCCCCCAGCTTTTCCCCGGAAAGGTCAGCCACTTCGATTATTCGATTGGGCCGACCGAAGCCTTCCTCCGCCAGGCAAGGGCCGATGCCATCATGCTGGTGACCGGCTTGGCGCGAATTAAACCCGATGGGCACAAGTCCTATGTGAGTCTCGGCGTTGCCGGTCCCTCTGGAGATATCATTTGGTACGGCATGGAAAGCTCGCGTGGGGAGCATGACCTGAGGGACCCCGAGGGTGCTGAGATTCTGGTACAGGGCGCTTCTTGCTTCGTTTCCGGATGCGGGGGGATAATCGAAGGAAACCTGGCGCCTCGGATTTTGTATTCGCAAGACCGCCAAGGCCGACTTGAGGTGCAACCTTCACGGTGTAACTGTCTTGGGTGATAAAGGCCATTGCTCAGGAGGAACCTGACATGAAAAAACTGACCGTTCTCGTGATGCTGATCCTGCTTGCCGGGTGTGCGTCAACCTGGAAGCAGGCCGGCGGCAGGTACGAATCGACATCGCAGAATTTCGTGGTGGAAATCCCCCAGGGGTGGATGGAGCTGGACAGCACCGATTATCTGCTGATCTCCAAAGACGGCCCCTTCCTCCAGTACATGTACGCCAAGAGACGCCACGTGGATCAGCCCTTTGAACACAGCAAGATGAGAATGCAAAAGGGAATGACGCCCGAGGAGGCGGCCAAGGTCCTCTTAAATGAGATCAGCTCAGATCAATCTCTTTATGGCCTGGAAGTGACAGAGCAAAGCTCGGTCGAGATTGGTGGGCACCAGGGCTTCAGGATTCAATTTTCGTACGAGAACCAGACCGGGCCAAAAATCAAAACCATCTATTACGGCTTTCTGGACGGGGAATGGCTCTATAACATCCGGTATTCTGCCGCAGAGAGATACTATTTTGATAAGGATCTTGAGACCTTCGACAAATTCGTCCGGAACTTCAGATTGCTCCGGACTTGAGAGAGGAATCAAAGCACCAATCCGCTTCAAGACCGTTCGGGCTTGGCAGTTTGATGAGCTTTTCTTCGTCCTCCTCTAATGTTTCCTTCTCAAGTCGAAGACCACATGGCTGTCTCTTTCCTTCGCTATCCCTGTGAAGTTTATGCTTATCTGGAAATAGGGGTTCTCGGATATTCGTCGCTCAAGAAATGAAGCTGATAAAGCAGCTGGCAAGAATCTTCTGAATTAATGGATTGAGGGTAGTCATGAAACGGTGTTCGTATCTGATGGAGAATGTTGAGGAATCAATTCGCCTTGAAATTAAGACCGACCCTGAGGCAGTCCGAAAACAGGCAATCTGGTGTGGCCTGAAGCCCGGCATGCGGGTTCTCGACGCCGGTTGCGGCACTGGCAAGGTAAGCTCCATTTTGCATGAAATGGTCGAGCCGGGGGGTGAAATCATCGGCCTCGATTATTCGGAAGAGAGAATCAGCTATGCGAAGGACAAATACGGACAAGGGCATAAGGTGGAATTTGAGGTTCATGACCTGAGAGATGCCTTGCCTGATTTCGGATCTTTCGATCTTGTTTGGGTCAGGTTTGTTTTGGAATACAACCGCATCAGAAAGCAGAAAGATCATCGATAACTTAACGGCGTGCCTGAAACCCGGAAGGTCTTCTATGCCTTTTGGATCTGGACAACAACTGTCTGACTCATTATGAATTACCTCCTGAAATGGAAAAGATCTTGGAGCAACTCATGACCCGAAGTGGAACGCGAATACGACTTCGATCCGTTTTCTGGAAGGAAGCTATACTCCTACCTCTACGACCGCAAGTTCAGGAGACATCTCGGTGGAAATGATGCCACACCATCTCTTTTACGGAGAAATAAACAGCACGGACATGTTCAACTGGATCAAGAAGGTGGAAGTGGCCTCTAGAAGATTAGCCCCTGTGTTCGAAAAGTATCCCGGCGGTTACGAGACCTTTTTCAAAGACTTCAATCAGTTTTTTAGAAGCCCCAGGCGCTTTACTTATACCCCCCTCATCCTCTGCAAGGGTGTCAAGCCCCTTCTATAGGAAGAACCCTCGCCGCGCCTTTGGCCGGAATTTCTGGATTCGAACAGGACAAATGCGGAGAGAATCATCATCAGAAGCTCTCAAACAGAAGAAGAAGAAGGAACCGGCTCCCTTTTACGGGATGCCTGTGCGAAGGTGGACCTTGTACCCTTCAGAATGTTATCCACTCATGTATGTTAGGCGATACCCGGGAGCAAAATATTCTTGGAAAAGCCCAGCTTGAACCTCTTTTCGATGAAATCCAGATATTCTTCTCCGTGTTGGGCATTCAAAACCCACATTTCGTAATGCTTTCCGAGAGAAGGAATTTTCCCCTTTGCAGAATCGGGGGGATAGATGAGAACGGGGATGTCATGGGTATTGTGATGACCCGTCAAGAAAGAGAGGAAGCCACTCAATTGAGGCCAAGGGAAGCATTGCGCATCCATCACAAGAAGTGTGACGGAGCTGAAAAGTTGAGAGAGATTGAGGCCGGGATCCGCCTGATTTACGATGAACCCAGCCACCAACTTGATCTCGTTTCTTGAGGGAAAAAACCTTTATTCGCCTGAGAAGTCCCAGCCTGATCATAAAGCCTCTCTATGGATTCACCAGATCGAGACTTCTGGCAGAGGCCCATGGCATCAAACATCAACCCCCCGGAACGATCTTTGTACCAATCTACAATTTGGGAAAGATCTCCCTCGTCACATTCCTGAATGAGCCACTCACTGGGCATGCGTGGCGCTCACGGGGGCTACTGGGTATGCGATGGTAGCTGAACCGATCTACGGAGCAGACGCTCCGGTTTCCGATGGCAGCAGCGAAATCCCCAAATACCGCGGCGGGGAATCGGTTCTCAGGGCGGTAATAGCACATGGCATATTTCATTTTTGCCGATGGAAATCTCCTCATGTCATTAAGAAAAAGCATGAGTGCCTTGAGAACGCCAAAACCATTGCGCCTACCATTGGCGCTTTGTGACGCATGGTGGTGAATAACCCATGTTTGGTCATAGGCCCTCACCATCGAAATGTGTCCGAATATGCGTCCATTCTTCTCGTACGTGAAGTGCTTGGCAATTTCATGGTTCTCCTGATAAAGGCGCCTGCACGTCTCCTTGCACCCTTCCTTTTCAGATTGAAATATTGAATACTTCTTGGGGTAAATAAATCCGCTGGAAAAGAAAAATTCCCACAGCGATTCCAGGTCGACATCCCCCGACACATGCAGGTTGGGGTCCATGGCATTGGTCAAAATATGTGCAAGGCGGCTATAGTCCTCCAGGCTCATGTCCAGGATTGAGACCCCGGACCGAACCAGTCCCGCATCATCCTCTGAACGGTAAATCACCTGGGCCGAACACCTCAGCTTCACACCGCCTGCGTAATTGATGGTGAGATCGGGAATGATCATGCCTGGCATCAACACGCTTTCTTCGGAAGATTCGGAGACCGAGAAGCCGGAGGTGGAAATGTCAGCCACATCGAGCTGAATCTTTTTCTTGAAGAAGGGGTGATCAAAAGAGATGCGAGGCGCCAATTCAAGTCGAATCCGAGGGTTTCGGATTCGGCTCCTCTTGAACCGAGAAATCTTGTCCTCTTCGGAAATGAGTACCAATTGCATCCCTTCGGTGGTATCTTCTTGGCGCACGCAACGGCAGACCCCCGTGAAAAACACCTGATTGTCGCGGTGCAACATGGCAAAGACAGGGGCTTCCTGGTCAAAATCGAAAGATAGTTGGCTGTCTTTCGGCTTTCACCTCAATGCGGAATGCATCGCAACAGAAGTCACGAAGAACTCCCGAAGCGGTGAAGCCATATTGGATTAATTCAACAGAAACACCTTGAGCCGCGTATCTCCTTGATTTTCGCCTCTGCAAGACCTGGCTGGAATTTGGTAAACGAAGCGTGATGGAATTCCGCTCGAAGCCTACCAAGGGTGGCAGGTACCAAGATCATGGAGGTACCATCTTCAACCAACGAGTTTATCGAACTGATACCGGGAAAAATCAAATTCCGAAAGCGAATCCTCTAGCAGACGGCAATTCAGGAAATCGCCATGGCAGGGTTGAGGCCGAGCGCGCAAAACGGAGTCGTTTGAGAGGCTCGTGGGACTTGAAAACCAGGCTGACTCGTCCCATCCCTAAAATGGATAAAGTTGAGGAGATTAGCAAGCGCTTGCCTGTCGACGGAGAGTTTGCTGTTGTCACCAGAGGGTTTGAGATCCCGAGATTGGCTGACGGATGACCGCCTTTTGGCCGATTGTTAACGAGGGAGGCCCAAAGATCCGAGAATGAAATTATCTTGTAAAATTTTAATTTGACTAACCGTGCCCATTAGAGAGGATCCCAACTCCGACGATTCTTCGGTCTGGTCCCCTTCTTACTTACCACTTGGCGTCCGGAGAACCCATTTGGCTTATGATGCACATGATTCCCCACCGAACCAGGCCAAGGACGCCGGATACTAAAATGAGATGACGCTCCTGTCAAGCCAATAACAATACGATCTGGGCATAAGTGTAAACAAATGATAGGATTGCCGACTGTCACGATCGCAATTTAAAGACAAATGAACCAGGTCTTTGTTAAGGGTCTTTGAGTATCCTGTGGTAATGATATGCGAAGAACGCCAAGCGGTCGCAGAGGTCGCATCACTGCTCGGCCAGCATATCCGCAACTTAACGAAAAGAAACATTATATTTCAACCAGCTAATATGATAATATTCGCGCACGAAGAAACCTGCCGGTGGCTTGATAGCCCGTGGTGACGATTTACTTTTTGCGAGCTGCGGCAATGAAGGTCTGCTAGGAGAAGTCGCGTCATGGCGGAATCCCCTCCACTCTACAACAGTAAGATAACGAAAATCTATTTGGAATACCTGGGACAGGCGTATCAAGATTTGGAACTGGAAGAGCTTTTGGCTCATGCTGGAATGAAACGGTACGAAGTCGCGGACCCCGCGCACTGGTTCAGCCAGGAACAGGTAGACCGATTCCAAGAAATCCTGGTGCGGAAAACGGGAAATGCCAAAATTTCTAGGGAAGCAGGGCGTTATGCGACTGCTACAGGGGCAACAGGTCCTTTAAAGCAATATGCTCTGGGTCTATTGACTCCATCCTCCATTTACCCGCTCATTGGAAAAATGCATGGAATGATGAGCCGGGGATCTTCCGTCGAGACTAAGAAACTGGGGAAAAATAGCGTAGAAATAATTTCCACTCCAAACCTCGGAGTCAAAGAGAAACCGTATCAATGTGAAAACCGTATCGGTATATTTGAATCGGTGGCCAAGCTCTTCGTGGACAAGCTGGCGGATATTGAGCATCCGGAGTGTACTCACAACGGGGGGCAGAGGTGCCGATACCTTATCAGTTGGGAAACCAGTCCAACACTGATCTGGAAACGGATTCGCAATATTATTTTGCCATTGGGTGCATTAGCAATCATCATTTCTATGATCCTGTTGCCGATTCGAATGTGGCCCATCTCCATGCTTTCCGCAATCATCGTTTCTGTGGGCGTGGCATATCTCAGTGGGCGTATTGAAAACCGTGAACTTGTAAGGACGATCCAATCTCAGGGCGATGCAGCCAAGGATCACCTCGATGAGATCAACATGCGTTATAACAATGCGCTTCTCGTCCAGGAGATCGGTCAGATTGCCTCCATGATTTTGGAAGAAAACGAGCTCTTTAAGGCTATGGCGGAGGTCATGAAGAATCGTTTGGACTTCGACCGAGGGATAATTCTTCTCGTAGACAATGAAAGAAAACACCTGATTTACGCATCGGGTTACGGATATAAAAATGAGGAAGAAGTCGCCTTGGCTGAAACTGAGTTTCACTTAGACAATCCCGATTCCACGGGTCCATTTGTGCTCGCCCTCAGAGAGAGGAAGCCTTTCCTTTTAAATGACGTCGAACAGAATGGGAAAACCCTTTCAGAGAGAAGCTTTAACCTGGCCAAAACGATGGGCGTAAAGTCTTTGATTTGTGTTCCAATAGTTTACGAAAAGGAATCGTTAGGGGTTCTTGCCGTGGACAATGTCCGGTCCGCGACGTCCCTTGACTCAAAGTGATGTCAGCCTCTTGTCGGGCGTTGCCTCCCATATGGCGATGGGAATCATAAATGCCAGGTCTTTTCAAAGACTCAGCGAAAGTGAAAAGAAGTACCGGGACCTCGTCGAAAATGCCAACAGCATCATTATGCGTATCGATATCAAAGGGGATATCGTTTTCTTCAATGAATTTGCACAACGGTTTTTTGGATATGCGTGAAGAGGAGGTGTTTGGGAAGAACGTCATCGGCTCAATTTTGCAGCGAACCGAAAAGGACACTCGAACATTCGAGGATCTGATCAGAGATTTTTTGAGGAATCCTGAAAGGCCCGTTGTAACGGAGATCGAACATGTCTTGAGGACCGGACAGCGCGTATGGGTTGCCTGGACGTACAAGCCCATTTCTGAAAACGAAAATGAATTCAAGGAGGTCCTTTGTATCGGCAATAACATTACCGAGTTGAAACAGGCGCAGGAAGAGCGGCACGAGCTTGAGGCTAGGCTTCAAAGGTCCCAGAAGATGGAGGCGCTCGGGACCCTTGCGGGAGGGGTTGCCCATGACCTCAACAATATCCTCTCCGGTCTGGTCGGGTATCCCGAATTGCTGTTGATGGATCTTCCCGGAGGACAGCCGTCTTCGAAAACCGATCCTCACCATACAGAAGTCGGGGGAGAAGGCCGCACAGATCGTTCAGGACCTGTTGACCCTTGCCAGAAGAGGCGTTGCGGTTACCGAAGTGGTCAACTTGAACCAGGTTATCACTGATTACCTTGAGAGCCCTGAGTTCATGAGGCTGATTGAGCACCACTCAGGGGCGAAGGTGACGACGGAACTAGATCCGGACCTCATGAACATGATTGGTTCCCCGGTTCACCTTTCAAAGACGATCATGAATCTTATCTCCAATGCTGCGGAGGCCATGCCCGGGGGCGGGGCCATCACCGTCAGGACCGAAAATCAATACGTGGAACACCTCATCAATGGTTACGATTCCATAGATCGCGGGGACTATGTTGTCTTGACCATTTCAGACACTGGCATCGGCATATCACCTGCGGACGGGGAGCGGATTTTCGAACCTTTTTATTCGAAGAAGGTGATGGGCAGAAGCGGGACAGGGCTAGGCATGGCGGTGGTCTGGGGTACGGTCAAGGATCACAAGGGATATATCGACCTGCAGAGTGAGGAAGGAAAGGGGACGACCTTTACGCTCTATTTCCCCGTCACCCGGCAAGAAATGGCTGATAAGACACGGCCTGTTACCATGGGAGATCTTAAGGGCGATGGCCAGACCATTGTCGTCGTGGACGACGTGCAGGATCAAAGGGAGATTGCGACCGAGATGCTGCAGAAACTCGGCTACAAGGTGGTCGCCGTGAAAAGCGGAGAGGATGCGGTCGAATACCTTCGGGAGCGCTCGGCGGACTTGCTGGTCCTGGATATGATCATGGACCCCGGGATAGACGGGCTTGAGACTTATAGGCGGGTCCTGGAGATCCATCCAAGGCAAAAGGCCATTATCACAAGCGGTTTTTCGGAGTCGGAAAGGGTTATGGAGGCCCGGAGGCTGGGGGTGGGGGACTACGTGAAGAAGCCCTACCTGATCGAAAAACTGGGCCTTGCCGTAAAGCAAGCGCTGAAGCGGTAGACGTGAGCAAAACGGAAAAAGCCGAGACACCCGCGAATGCACGCTGAGAAGACCGATTACCTCTACAACATCGACGAACACCCGCCTCTCTCACTGGCCGTGCTCTATGGCCTTCAGTGGGCCTTCATGATGTTTCCCGCCCTGATCATCGCCGCGACCCTCGCTTCGGGTGCTCTTCAGCAGAACGGCGGCGGCCAGATCAGATTCCTCCAAATGACGCTCTTGATCGCCGGGCTTTTCACCGTCGTACAAACCCTCTGGGGCCACCGTTACCCGCTCCTGGAGGGGCCTGCCACGGCGCTCCTTCTCGCCTTCGTGCTTGCCGCACCCAATGGCCTTCCCACGATCCAGGGGGGAATGATGATCGGCGGGGGCCTGGTGGTGGCCCTTGTCCTGTCAAGACAGATCAAACGGGTATTCACTCTCTTCACCCCCAACGTGACAGGCGTCGTCCTGATCCTGATCGCCATGGGTCTGCTTCCGTCGCTCATTCGTTTCATGACGGGCCAAGGGGACGGCCATGCCGGCGGGACAACGGCCAACCTCACCTTGAGTCTCCTCTGCGTCCTCTTGATGGCCGCGCTTTCCTACAGGCTCAAGGGCCTCTGGAAAAGTTTGTCCGTCCTGATCGGCATGGTCATTGGGTCCGGGGCGTTTTTCGCCATGGGACACCTCCACGGCAACTCGGTTGGCCTTGCCGCGTGGTTTTCGTTGCCTGAGACGTGGATTCCTTCCATGCCCGGGTTTCACTGGCCGACCGTTCTTGCCTTCGTATTCGCCTATGTGGCGGTCGTGGTCAACAGTGTCGGAAGTCTCGAAAGTGTCGCGAGAATTACAGACCCTCACCGCCTGGAGTCGGGTCTCAAGCGAGGGATTCTCATAAACGGTCTTTCAGGCATGATATGCGGCGCTGCTGGGATTGTCGGAACCGTGAGCTACAGCAACAGCCCGGGGGTGATTCTGATGCACCGGGTTGCCAGCCGCTATACGATCACCTATTGCGGCCTCGTCATGGTCTCTGCCGCGTTCATCCCTAAGCTGGCCGCAGTGCTTGCCATCGTGCCGGGACCTGTCGTGGGGGCCGCGTTGTGTGTGGCCATGGGCGGACAGGTTGGAATCGGCATGGCCGCGCTCGGAGGTGCCGCGCTCACTTCGAGGGACTATTTCGTGATCGGCATTCCCCTTCTCCTGGGCACCATGGCGGGTTTTCTTCCCCAAGACGTGACGCTTGCCTTGCCGGATTACCTGCGGGCGGTTCTCTCAAACAGCCTCGTCGCCGGGATCATCCTGGTCCTTCTCCTTGAGCACGTCCTTCTGAGGAAACGGCGCTAGGCCATGTGCGCCTGGATCTTGGCCTCCTGGATTCGGCCAAGGGTAATCTGAAGGGACTCGTTGCGTTCCGCAGCCAACCGAAGCCAGTTCTTCAGCTCATCTCTCAGAAGCTCCTCACCCACCCCCTTTGCAACCATACCGTCAACGACCGAATGATCGATCTGGCCTGAGTTAATGTAGGTCCAAATGTCGTCCTTTCGCGAGACGATGCCGGTGTGGCCTCGGCTGGGCGTTGAGAACGAGAGGATAAAGCCTCGGCGGAGAAGGGGTTCCAATTCCTGATAGAGGATTTCTGCCTCTTTTTCAAGGTTTATGATCTTCGGCAGCGTCTTTGAATACACCTGCTGGCCTGAAACCGACACGATCCCTTCGCCATTGAAATAGGCGTTGAATGGAAGTCCCTTTGCCGAGGCCATGCTGATCAGTTTCTCTGCGAGCCCGCCGCGCCCCTCGTATCGGATGCCCATGTTCTTGAGCCCCACTACGACCATTTCATAGCAATTCAGTCTCTCATAAGGACTTCCAAGGAGTGGCTCTACGGCCCTGACGAGGGCCTCGGAGAGGGGGTCTTCCTCCCCGGTGTCCACAAACAACCCTCCCTGATTGAGTGTGACGGCTGATGCCGCTTCAGGCTTGTATTCCTCCTCAGGATGCGCACCCCAGGTGAGCTCAGAGGTTGCCGGATCATAATAGACCTGGGTGCCTATGGCCATGTGTTTGAAAGGTTTCCCCTCATTTGTGTCGGCATGGATAATGGACCAGACGTCCTTCTTGTAATCGGGGTTTTGAATGAGAAGGTCGGAGACAGTCGGTGTCTCCGGCGAGAGGGTCCCGAGAAGGATCGGTTCGGTTGAATGTGGCAAAGCCCCGGGGGTGACCTCATTGATCAGGGAAGCGGTATCCACCGCCTTTATAGCGAGTTCGGCGGGCACTGGACTTGGTTTCGAACCGCCAAATGTCCAGAAAACCTCTTGTGTCTGGGGGTCCAGGTAGACGTCTGCGCCGGGCCGTATGCGCTTGAATGGCTTTTCTTGATTTGTGTCGGCATGGATGATGGACCAGGTGTCCTTCTTGTAGGTGGGGTGTTGGATAAGGAGATCGGACACCGTCGGCGCCTCGGATGAGATGGTGCCCAAGAAGATGGGGCGATCCGGCAGAGGGGAGGCGGGGTTCCCAGTTAATGGCGGTGGGCCGCCTGCCGGTAACGGATATCCTGGCGATGAGGCGGAACCGGCGGACTGAAGGATCTGGGAAAAATCCTTTTCCGATTCCTGCATTTTCATGGAACTGGTTGGCTTCGTTGTCTCTCTTGATGCAATTTGTCCAACCTGCATTAGGAGCCCTGCGTCGGAAGATGCACCCGGTCTTTTTCCGGGAAAAATGGTGGTTCTCTCTCAAGAAAGCAATTATCATACCAATTTGGCCAAACTCTTGTGGATTCGTCTTCCAGGCCGCCATGGCCCGGTTTGTCCCCGGGTGAAATCCATCGAAGCCTATGGGCATCGCCATAAATCTGGCAGAATGCGTCAATTCATAATATAATCTTTCGATCGGCTGAACGCCGTAGAAACTCAAAAAAGAGTTGATCGCCACACGCGCGGGATCTATAAGCGGCTTCGTGACGCACGGGGCGAAGAGCGCGCTGCCAAGGGGTTGGACCCCGAGGTCCATGGCGGTGGTGGAAAATCCAAAGGAGGGTTCATTTCATGGAACTTTTTGATGCAATCAAAGAGAGAAGGAGCTGTCGGGCCTTTTTGCCCGAAGCCGTCAGGGACGAGGAGATCGTCAAGGTGCTCGAAGCAGCCAATTGGGCCCCATCTCCACTGAACAGTCAACCGTGGCGCTTCCTGGTCATTACGGGCGCTGATCTGAAAGCCAGGATCTATGATGAAGCCGAGCGATGTCGCAAATGGGCGCTCGGAGCAGAGCGGTTGGAAATGGCTCGATCGATATCCGCTGGACTTCCTGAAAACCGTGCCGACCATGATTGCGGTCATCGGGGACCCGAAGAAGTCCGGGGTGGATCAGTTCATGGAGGATGGCCCTGTGGGTTATCAACACGCTTGTGCCGCAGCCATCCAAAACATCCATCTTGCGGCCCATGCGCTGGGACTGGGAACGTTGTGGTTCACCCTTTACGACAGGAAGATGTTGGGAGAGATCCTGGGCGTCGGCCCTGGCGAGGTCGCGTTGGCGCTCGTTCTGATGGGCAGACCCGCAGCCCCACCGGCGCCGGTGCCCAGGAAGGCCGTCAAGGACAAGATCATCTACCTCCGTTAGGCGCGCAATGGATTGGTCGATACCCCTGTTTCAGAGTAAAACCCCATGGTCGATGAAGAAATCACCGCGGCAAGAAGCCATTTTGAAAAGCATGGAAAAACCTTGGCCGCGGACAAGACGCTGACTCGACTGCTTGAGCGCTACCGGGAGGCCATTGGGAAGACCAACCACTTCATGCAGAAGGCCGGGATTCACAACACCTGCGGGCGCTGTGCTTCGGGGTCGGGCGGCAGCTGCTGTTTCGAAGGCGTGGAGGCGTGGTACGACCGATACCTGCTCCTGATCAATCTGCTGTTAGGTGTTGAGATTCCGGGAGTTGGCGCCTTCCCAGGGCAATGCCGTTTTGTGGGTGAGCGCGGATGCAGGCTCGTTGCGCGGTACGCCTTCTGTGTGAACTACCTCTGCCCGGCGCTCCAGGAAGTCCTGGGGCCACTACGGAGCGGCACGCTGTCATCCATTGTGGGTGCGGAGCTGGCTTCAGGCATAGAGGTGGAGCATCACCTTTTCAAACGGATCGTCAGAACGAAAAGCACCGTCAAGGCAAGTAGGGCTTGAACTTGTTCACCAGGGCCACCAGTTTGTCCTGATAGTAGGCCACGTTTTCGTCCGGCCGTTCGGGGTCATAGCTGGAGGCCATCCTGCAATTTTCGTAAACCTTGACCTTCTTCTTCTGACCCGTTACGTAGTAGCTGATCTGGTCCCCCGGTCTGAAATCCCTGCCGGATGCCAGGGCAAGCTCGTAGGGAGCGCTCGGGTTGCGCTTGCCGGCTTTGACCTTCTGCCTGTAAACTTCGAGGGGATCGGTCAGGGTTTCCTTTTTGGCCAGACGCTGGATGGCCACCCCGTGTGAATCGAGTCTTTGAATCGTCGTTTCCAGCTCACTCCGGACTTCCGCTCCTCTCCCTTCGAGCAGGTGTTTCAGCATAGCCGAGAGGAAATCCCGCAGGTAGAGCTCCATCCCCCTTGAACGAAGGGCGCTGCCCTTGATCACCACATTTCCTCCTTCATCCAGAAGCGCGTAGTTTTTCTTTTTGTAGGAAAACATGGCGGGGTAAAGACCGTCCAGCTCCACCTCGATGCCGGCGGGAAGGCTTTCCGAAAGTCGCTCAACCAGTCGTTGTGCCGCTTCATGGGACTGGACACCCTCCGGCGGCGTGAAGTAAATCCCATCCGTGTCGATTTCCACTGGTTCTGCCCCTTCGTTTTCGAGCCATTCAAGCATCTGTCGAATGAGCTCCCTGCCCTTTCTGGTCACTTCCGATGCGATTTCAGGATCAGAAAATGGGTGAATTTCCGTACCGAGATAACCGTAAAAGGAGTTGATGAGCACTTTGAAGGTCTGCTGGAGGCCTTGGTAGTAATCGCGATCTCTGGGCGATGGGTCCTCTTTTGCCCGCTTTTTGGCCTCCAAGCGGAACGTCCGCAGGTCTTTCAAAAGCTTCGGGAAGACCTGGAGTGTGTCCCCGGTCGGTGCCAGGTCAAATGCAAGCAGGATGGATGGATAAAGGGATGCCACGTCGCAGTGGAGCACATTTCGTACAACCCCTTCCTTAAAGATGTCCGTGTATCCGCCCTCGAAGCTGCTCTTTCCTTTCGGCTTCGGGATGGAGGCCCTTTTTCTCAAGTATTCCCGCATCAACAGCCCGTTGATCTTGGTGGCATTGCCGCGCACGAATATGTTCTGGTAGGAATAGGGAAAGATCCTCGCCTGCAGAAAAAAAGGGTATCCCAAGAGCTCTGAAATGGCGAGGGTCTCCCGGACGTCGTCCAGGTTGTATCGTTTCAGGGCCTCGGGGTCGTTGTCGTAGGTCCATTGGATTTTGTCCCCCTCGATATAGGTCCTGTCCGCCTCGGCAAGGCCGAAATGTCTCGCTGCGGTCTTGAGGGTGTAGTTTTCAAGCTCGCGGGCGCTCACATCGTAGTACTGAAGGAGAAACAGGGTGTCGACCAGGTGGCGGCCAAAGACCTCCATGCGCGTGTAATCGATGATACGCTCGGCCACGGTGAACCGTGATCGTCTCACCGTCGGCGGGGAGCCGTCTCTTCCCCATTTCAGACGGATGCGGTGCATCCTGGCTCGAACCAGGATGTATTCAAGGTCAAAGTTGAAAAAATTGTGGCCCTCCAGCACATCCGGGTCGAGCTGCGTGATCCTTTCCCCGAGGGTCTCGATCATCGCCTTCTCAGTCATTTCCTTGCCAAAAAGGACCTCGGCGTAGCCTCGATTGTCCATGAGGGCGATGGAAAGAATGCGGTCTTCCTTTCTCGCAGGGTTTGAAAATTCGTAGCCAGGGGTACAGGCGGTCTCGATATCCATGGCCAGCCGATGGAGATCCCCGAAGTGCAGCCCCTTGAAGAGGGTCTTTCCCGTCAAAAGCAGGAACTGGTGGCACCGGATCGGAAAGAAACAGATAGGGTGCCGCCTGAGAAGAGGGGGACTGCGCCGCTCGTCTGTCGCAGGTAGAGTCTTTGCCTTTTGGCAATCCCCCCAGGACGAAAAGATGGCCAGGAAACCATAAGCCCCTGAGCCGGACAATGGCTCAACCTGGAACGGGCGATCGAAACCCTTCATCAAATCTTGGTCCTCGAGCAGGAGGAAAGGGGTGAAGGGTTCTTCAACGGTCCTCAACGCCCGGTCTTCCCGGAAGAAGAGCCGCATGGCCTGCTCCCCAACCGGTTCGACGGCCACGATACCTTGGGTGGAATCCGCACCGAAAAGGAGCTCGTTCTGGTCCAGGGATGATATCTTCACGGAGGCTCTCCCATAAGCGTCCCGCGCCGCTTCATTCACTTCGCATTCGCGGGATTTTAGGTGAGTGAAAACGGCCAATGTCCGATTATTCGCGGCGGAGAAGGAACTCCAGGACGCCGTTTCGGTAAATGAACGACTTTACCAGTGAATAAGGGGTCAGCAGGTCCATCATGTCGCGGTTTTGTCGAGTCCGTGGGGGGAGGTTCAAGTGTGGTTGGGCTCGGAACGTGATCTGAAACCCATTTGACACAACGAACGCGTCCACCCCTCTCTGAGCGCTTTGATCGTTGAAGGCGCAGACCATGACCAGCCCCCCGGCTTTTGACAGGCTGTAACAAAGGTTCATCATATGCCTTGCATCCTGGTCCTCCAGGCGATCCAGCAGGTCCCACAGGAATATGCAATCAAAGCGCTCCGGCCCGTAGTCGAGGTCCTGCCAGGGGTCTTCGGTTTCTGACGCTCCTCGCACATGACGATCCATTCGCAGAAAAAAATCGCACACAAAAAGACTCCCCACACGTCTCGCGAAGAAGTCAATATTTTCACTGCAAACGGGCCCCAAGTCCAGAGCCTGGGTCTCCGGCCGATCTCCCAACTCCTGCAAGATGAACGCCAGGGAGTGGCTCGTATAACCCAACAGGTCTTGGCCGGCGCGATCCCGATTCTGGGAGGGCGATGGTTTCATTCGGAGGAACGGCACGTCTCGCTTCCTTGGTTCAGATCCGGTCCCGGGGTTGCTTCCACACGCTTCTCGTCGGAGAAGGTCCGTGCCTCCAGGGGGCCATGGCCGGGGATCGCATCGGCGGCAGGGTCACGGGTCAACCGGATCACCGCTTTCAGGTAGGCGCCATCCTCCACAGCGATCCCTTCCGCCTCTATCTTGCCGACGAAACGCGCAGGCCGGGTGATCTCGATTTTCCCCTTTGAAAGGATGTTGCCCTTCACCTGTCCGCGGATGGTCGCGTTTCGCACTCGGATCTCTGCGGCCACCCTTCCCTTCTCACCCACGGTCAATCGGTGTTCTGCCAGATCAATGATCCCTTCAAACGAGCCGTCGATGTGCAGGTCTTCCCTGCACCGGATGGCCCCATCCATGTGAACCTGCTCGCCGATGAAGGTTCGCCCTCCCACGGGCGCGAATTCCGCCACCTGGTGCCGCGCCTTTTTCGATCGCTTCCATCGTCCAAACATGATCATCCTTTGCGAGGCCGCGACAGGACAGATAAAGAGGCGGCGTCCGGATAGGATTCTAGAATCTCAATGGAAAAGGTGTCAAGGCAAGAACCCTGTATCGTCTTCAACAATTTGGTTGCGGCCAAAGGTCCCCATTGGGTATGGTGTCTATTCTGGGCCCTACCCTTTCAGTCAGGGATTTCTGATGATGCAGGAAAGAAGACGTTCGGAGAGATCGAGACCCCAGGCGCCCACGGACAACTGGGTGAAAGTGCCTTCATCGCACTGGGAGGACCTGGGAAAGGCCGATCCGGATCGCGTTTGCGGAAACGCCGGGGCCAGGCCCCACACGCCTCACGGGTTTCTATTGCCTTTTCTGGGGGAACAGCTCCTGGTGGACCCCAAGGGGCGCACCATTTCGCGCCGGACGGAAAACGGCTTGGAAAGGATAGAAAACAGTCTCCTTGAGCTGGTTTCCCTGGTCTATCTCCTCACGGCAGGCCCTCAGGCCCCCACGGGAGAGATGGTCAGTGTTCAGGAGCTTCGAACGGCCCATTTCTTTACCGGACCCCATGCGATTCAAACGCGGCCCCTGGTTGATCGGTTCGGCCTAGACCTGGAGGGGTTCAGGAACGCCGCGAAAAGGCTGGGCGGACAATCCATGGCCATGGCGGACGTTGCCTACAAGCTCATGGTCTTCCCAAAAGTGCCGCTCCATTACCTGCTCTGGAGAGGAGACGATGAGTTTCAGGCGACGATTTCCATCCTGTTTGACCGATCCATTGAGGTCCACCTCGCCGCGGATGCCATATGGGCCATGGCCAATCTAGTCAGTAATATGCTGCTCCAAGGGGGCAAAACGAGGTAACCGCGTTTTCCACATGTTGCCATATCCTTCCATTGATCCTGTGTTGATCAAGATCGGGCCGCTCCAGATTCGGTGGTACGGCCTCATGTACCTGCTGGGCTTTCTCGGGGCCTATTTCCTGATTACGCGGCAGCAAAAGGCCCGTTCTCTGGGACTTACGGGGGCCCGTCTCCAAGACTTGATCTTCTACCTGGCCATTGGCCTGATTGTGGGAGCGCGTCTGGGATACGTGCTTTTCTATCAGTTTTCCAACCTGGCAGAGTATTTCAGAAATCCCTTGGAGATATTGGCCGTCTGGCATGGGGGCATGTCTTTTCACGGCGGGCTCTTGGGGGCGCTTCTGGCCGGCTATTGGTTTTGTCACAGAAAAAAGTTGTCATTCTGGGCAGTGGCCGACTGCGTCATCGTCACGGCACCGGTTGGGCTTGGGCTCGGCCGAATTGGCAACTTTATCAACGGCGAGCTCTTCGGTCGCCCGTCCTCCGTGCCATGGGCCATGGTCTTCCCTGAAGGCGGCCCCCTGCCCAGGCACCCCTCCCAGCTCTACGAGGCGGGCTTGGAAGGTCTCGTTCTGTTCCTGATCCTCTGGAAATTGAAGGACTTCGATCTCAAACCGGGAAGCCTGGTTTGCGCGTTTCTGGCCTCTTACGGGGTGTTCCGTTTCGTTGTGGAGTTTTTCCGGGAGCCGGACCCCCAGCTCGGGTTGCTCCTTGGATTTATGTCCATGGGACAGATCCTTTGCCTTTCCATGGTCCTTGCCGCCGTGGGCCTCTGGCTCGTGCTTCCACGATCAGGCACCCAGGGCCGGTCGAAATAATGCCGGCCGGGTGATCGAGACCTCTGGTCGATTAGGGGAGGTCTTCTCTTCGCCTCTATTGAGCGTCGGGTGCAAAGCCCCGCCGCATCGTGTTTTCCACGACGTTTCTCGACACCATGAACTGGGGCAGATAGTCGGGGCCGCCGGCCTTGGACCCTATCCCTGACATTTTGAACCCGCCAAAGGGATGCCTCCCCACGATGGCCCCGGTGCAGCCTCGGTTGATGTAGAGGTTACCGACTTGAAACTCACGGGACGCCCGTGCGATGTTGGCCGGGCTCCTGGAGAAAAGCCCCCCTGTAAGCGCGTAGGGCGTGCTGTTTGCCACCCGCAGCGCCTCGTCAAAGTCCTTCACCCTGATGACGGAAAGGACGGGACCAAAGATCTCTTCCTGGGCAATCCGGTGGTCCGCCCGGACATCCACGAAAATGGTCGGGGGAAGGAAATATCCCCTGGCGGAGGGCTCGGTCCGCGAGATGAGGAGACGGCCTTCCTGTTTCCCGATCTCGATGTAGCCAAGGCCCTTTTCCATGGCCGCCCGGTCGATCAGCGCCCCCATGAAGTTCTTGGGGTCCTCCGTATTGCCCACTTCGATGCTCAGAAGGGCGGCTTTCAGCCGGTCGAGCACCTTTTCATAGTTGTCTTCAAGCACGATCAGACGGGAGCATGCAGAGCATTTCTGGCCCTGATAACCGAAGGCGGATCGGATCACGTGGACGATCGCCTCGTCCAGATCGGCATCGGCATCCAGGATGATGGCGTTTTTCCCTCCCATCTCGGCCACCACTCTTTTGACGCGGTCGCTCCCTTCCGGTACCCGGGCTGCCGCCTCAATGATTCCCAGCCCCACGTCCCGACTCCCGGTGAAGGCAATCATCGCCACATCGGGATGGGACACAAGTTGGTGGCCGATTCGGCCTCCCGCGCCCGGCAGGAAGTTGAAGACCCCTTTGGGGAGCCCGGCCTCTTCAAAGAGGGTGTAGAGCATGGCGCCGGTGACCACACTGTTGGAGGAGGGTTTATAGACGACGGTATTTCCCGTCACCAGCGCGGCCGAAGTCATCCCCGTGGAAATGGCGAGGGGGAAGTTCCAGGGGGCGATGACGGCACAGACGCCGCAAGGCTCGTAATGGAGGTGGCTGGTTTCGCCGCCAACCGGCATCATGGGCCTGGGCCGGGAAAGACGCTCCATTTCGCGGCTGTAATACTCCAGAAAATCGATGGCCTCACACACATCTGCGTCGGCCTCACTCCAGGCCTTTCCCACCTCGTAGACCTGAAGGGCCGCGAGGTCGTAACGCATTTTCCTTGCCACCGCCGCGGCCTTCCGGAGGGTGCCTGCCCGGTCTCTGGGATCCACATCTTTCCAATGCGAAAAGGCGCGCTTGGCAGCGTCGATTGCCTTCGTCACGTGTGCTTCTGCCGCGGAGGACGATACGGCGATCCGCTCTTCGGGCAAATTGGGGTTCAGGGAAACGAACGTCTCTTCGGTCTTGACCCGCTTGCCGTCGATCCGAAGCGAAATCTGGTAGGGCATCTTCTTCCTGATTCGAGCGAGGGCCTTTCGGAAATGGGTCCGGTGCTCGGGCAGACTCCAATCCCAGTGGGTTCGTTCTGAAAGGATGTGTCCGCACCCATGGTTGAAGGCGCCTGGGGTTCTTTGGCGTTAAGCGCTTCCGCCTTTCGTTCAGCCGGCTTCTGAAGCATGCGCTCCGGTGACTCTCCCTTCCCGAAGCTCTGCCAAAGGAAGGATTCGTTGGCCGTGTTTTCGAGGAGGCGGCGGACCAGGTAGGCCATGCCGGGGATCAATTCGCCGATGGGGGTGTAGAGCCGGACAGCCAGCCCGGCCCGCCGGAGGGCGTTTCGGACCGGCTCCGCCATGCCGTAGAGGACCTGAAATTCCACCTTGTCCAAAGGGACGTCCAAATCCTTGGCCGACTCGATCACGTGCGCGATGGACCGGAGGTTATGGGACGCGCAGGCCAGATCCACCCACTCGCTGTTTTGGAGGAGGATGCGTGCCAATTTCTCAAAACTTGCATCGGTCTCGTGCTTGGACCGGAAAACGGGCGAAGGCCAGCTCCGCTGCGCGGCCCAGACCGTTTCTGCGTCCCAGTAGGCCCCTTTCACCAACCGGATCTTGAGCCGGTGGTTTCGAGTCTTGGCCCAGTCAACGATCCCGTAAAGATCCTGTTCACTGTCACGAAGGTAGGCCTGAATCACTGTCCCCGTGTGAGGATAGCCGTTGAATTCCGGTTCTTCAAGAAGTCCTTGGTAAAGGGCCAGCGTCAGGTTTTTCAGGTCGTAATGCTCCATGTCCAGGCAGACCTGCGCTCCAAGACCCACGGCCTTGCGCAGGATCGACCTGAGACGGTCCCTGGCCCTGGCCACCGAGTGATCGAACGCACAGGGGTTCATCTGCGAGTACATGGCCGAAGGTTTGATGGACACATCGATCTTGGGCCAGCGGCCCCAATCAAGACCCTTTTCCCCGCTCCCGATGGGGGTCCATGCCTTCTGCGCGTCGCCCAGGAGGTCGAGCAGATCCAGGTAAAGCTGAAGAAAACGATCCCCTTCTTCTTCCGACAAAACGGCCTCCCCGAGGAGGTCCAGGGATGCCGCCAGGCCGCTGGAACGGAGGCCTTGAATCACGGGGATGGCTTCGGCGATGGTCTCGCCGGCGATGAACTGTCGCCCCATGGTCTTGACATTGTCAGAAAACTCTCTTGCCGCCAACCTGGAAAGAAACGGGGTGTGGCAGACCGCTTCAACACCGATCTGAAGCCCTGAACGGAACAGTCTCCCTTCTCCACAGAAGTATTCGTCGAAGTGGCGCTTGACGGCGTCAGAGGAAGTGAGATAGGGCAGCACATCGATGAACCGAAAGAGCTCCACCTTGAATTCGGGGTGCTTGATGCACCATTCGAGCGCCTTTGCCATCCAGTATTCCTTTTCGAAAAGGGATGGCAGCTCACCTTCAGTCAATTCATAGAGCGCCAGGCCTCTTTCCAGAATTCGCTGCTCCAGGTCCTGCGTCATGGTCCAACCCCTTGTCCCCGGACGGGAAGGTGACGGCTCGCTCGGGCAAATGTGGACAAAGCCATATCCTCTTGGATAATGAATCGCGAGCAGCCTGTCAATATCGGCAAGAGATACGAGTGGGAGATCCGCGTTTGGCCCGTTTCTGAACGATCAATAGGAGAAACGGAGCATGAGGCTTAAGTGGTGGTCTTCGGTGTCGGCGCGAGGCGAGGAATCACCCAGACCGGAAAGGAAGTGGATGAGGTTGTCACCTTTGATGTCGAGCCGTAAACGGTCAGAAAGCTGTTGTTGATAGGCAAGGGAGAAATCCACGAAACGGTCGTCCGTTTCCTCATCGAGGTGATCCGAGGAATACCTCCCGATGGGCACCTCCAGACCCGTTGACAGGGACCAGCCATCGGACGAGGAAAAGAGATCAAAGGACAAGCCCAGGGAGACCTGATGGTATGCCACTTCGCCTGCCGAAACACTGCTACTATTATATCGCGCATAAGACAGGGACGGTGTGATGTTGAAGCCTTCATAGGGTCTCAAGTCGCCTGAAAGCGTCACGTGGCGGCCATAACCGCCGGTCGTCTCCCCTGAACCCGGCATCCCCCCCATTTGAGGATAAGTTCGAAGGGCCAGACCCCTTTCACGGTCATCCATCGCGGACGGGTTGGGATCGCTTTCCTGTGGGAAAAGCCCTTCATCGTCATTCAAGCACAAGGAATCGGCCAAGGAGGGAAGCTTCATTTCCTCATAACGCAAAGAGAGGGTGTGCTGCTGGTCAAAAGACATGGCCAGGCCAAAGGCGGTTTCCGTCGTCTCTATCCGGTCCGAAAACGCCCTTTCTCTTAACCGCTTGGCCGAGACAATCTTGGGGGTCCAATAGGGCGAATCCAGCTCTGAGACGATAACCCCCTTTTTTCTGGCTGAATGGATGAACTTCCCGTCGGTAAGATAGATGCCGACATGGGTAATCGACTTCCTCTTGCTCGCTGTTGAAAAGAAGATGAGGTCTCCCGTCTTGAGAGAATCCCTTGAAACATCGATGAGCTCCGGTGCCCTGGCCTGCTGCGATGACTGGTGGGGGAGATCGATGCCAAAAATCTCATCATAAACGGTCTTGACAAAACCCGAGCAATCAAAGCCCTTTTCAGACTGACCCGCCCTCTTGTAACGCACCCCCAGGTGTTTGGTCATCTCATCCTGGATGTCCTTGTCCGTGAGAGGGACCTCACCCAGGCGGCCCGAAGCCTGGCTCTCGGGAGGGGCCTCCTTGGCGGAAGCGTGATGAACCAGGAGACCGATCAGGACAAGGCTGAAGATCACACGGAAACGAAGAGCCGTAATCTTTAGAATGGGCGTATTCATGAGTAAACCAGCCGCCGTTCCTGCTTGTGGCGGCCAAAATAGGACAAACAGAGGGTCATGTCAAGCAGAGGCCTTTGAACCGAGCGCAGGACGGGTCCAAGGCGTGACCTTGAGCGCCCGCCTAATTCTCCCCTCTTATCATTTACTCGCCTGTCCAAGGTCAGGATGAGGCGAGGCGGAGCGGGGCACGATCGATTGTCCATCCGTAGGGGAATGGATGTCGGGATGGATTTCGTTCGTTGAGGTCAGAAGAGGCAAGATGGCAGGGGCGAGCAGCTTGAGGACAGCCAGGGGAAGCGAACTCGTAAAGGCGTAGTTTGCAGCCTCGGGCCCTGGGACGAACGCGGTGATGACCCCAAAAAAGCGGTCACCGACGATGAACGCAAAAGTGGCCGTTCGGTTCACCACCCTCGATGCCAGAAGCCGGCCCATGGGGCCGTAGGTCTCGTAGCGGTGGTCGCCTGTACCGGTTTTGCCTCCCACCGGCATTTCCACACCCTCGGGCGTGACAAATGCACCCCGCACGCGCCTTGCCGTACCGTTTCTGACCACGTCAAAGAGCGCCGCCTTGACCACCTGGGCGATTTCTCTTTTCAAGACCTGCTCTCCGGGCGAGACCTGGCGGACAAACTGAGTCTCGTAAGGCGTCCCTTCTCCAAAATTGAGCTGTTCTACCCGGTAAGTGGGCATCTTAAGGCCGTCATTCAGGATAATGCCCATCAGCTCCGCAAGGGCGGAGGGTCGATCCGCCGAGCTCCCGATGGCCGTGGCGAAGGACGGGACAAGGTGCCCAAAGGGATAGCCGAGACGTTTCCAAGCGGTGTGGATGTCCACAAAGGCTTCCATTTCCAGGACCGTGCGGATCCTCGTTTCCTGGGCGACCCTCATGGAGGGGCGGAAGAGCCATTGATACACTTCCTGCCGCTTTGAGGCGCCTTCTTGCAGAACTTCTTCAAGTCCGGCACCAGGATGATCCTGGAGATAGGCGACCGTCCACAATTCCAGGGGATGGACCCGCAGGATATAACCTTGATCCGGAAGTGAGAATTTATGCGGATGGTACTTCTGATAAAGTCCCTCGACGGCAGACTCGCTTAGCGTTGAATCGGGGAGCTGGCTGCGCAGGAATTCATGGAAATCAGGCAGCCCCCTTTGCGGGAATACAAATCGATACACCGCAGCAATGCGGTGCAGGAAAGGCCGGATCGATTGAACCAATCCCTCAAAGGATCCCTCCGGGGATTTCTGTTTGTGCTTGGAATAAAACTTTCTGATGAACTTGGACCCCTCGAAGTCGGCGAATCTCTTAAGGTATTCTTTTCTACCCGGGTCGTCGGGATCGCGAAGGACCCTCTTGGCAAAGCTCGATTCGCCATATACGTGGAACCGAACCACATCCCTCATCAATCGAATAAATACAAGGTTGACGGAATCCCTGAATGCCTCTGCGACGGACATGACTTGATGGTCGTCTGCGCTGTCGAAGTTTTCAAAGGTGAGCACACCCCCGCCGGTGAAGAACCGCTCATCGGGGCTTGCCGAATAGCGTCGTTTCAAAGCCGCATTCAGCATCTTCTCCAGGGAACGGTCTTCAGCTTCCAGCAGGTGTGCGATCGCCCACTGGCTCAACCTGTCTTCCGAGGCTGCCTTCGTCTCCATGAGGTCTTGTGGAGAAAGGCTGCTGTAGCGCGCGTGCAGGTCGGCAATGATCTCCAGGTAGTAGACCAGCGTCCGCAGCTTGGCTGACGAACCCAGGTCGAGCTTCACCCCCTCATTGATATTGAGAGGCAAGTCATAGTTGTCCGTCTGAACCCGAAGGAGATTACCCCCCTGGGTTCTTTCGTAAAGGACGAGGGAGTAAAGGATTTTTTTCGGATCGCTTTTCTCGATCAGCCTTTTCTCATTGAGACCATTTTCTGCGATCCAAAGGGGATCATGGAGTCTCAAGATCTCTCGGGTGATACGAAGATGGGCCGGCAGATCCAGGGTGCTCTTAACCGAGAGATCCAATCGGTCAAGATCGTAAAGCCTCTCAATGTCCAGAAGGGAGAGGACCCTTGTCCGAAGGGCGTTGGCCGCTTTTCTCTCCGGCAGATTCATATGAGGCGCAGGCGGAGGCTCGCCACGGAACACGAGGCGGGCACCCAACGCGTGGGTCTTGAGATCCTTTGAAATGATGCCTTCCTTAGCCAAGATTCGAAGATAGCTGTCGCACTTCTCGTTCAGCGCAGCCCTCTCCTTAACCAAGAGCTCAGTCGGCCGTCTGTGGGCAATAAAGAGGCTCAGCACCTGTTTCAGCACGAGGGCCTGTTCCGGGACCGGCGCCGGACCATTTTTTGAACCCAACGCCTTCAGGACTGCCGTTGCCTGATCCAGCGCCACACCGTACCAGACCCGGAGGCCGTCTCCCAGGCCGTAGACTTCGCCATATCCTGGAAATGCCCCGAGCGGGATGGAATTGATATAATCCAACACGATCCGCTGACGCGCGGCGAATGTCCCTTCCCCATCCAGATAGGCCCGGAAAGAGGCACAGACAAGCTGCCTCAGTTTTTCTTCGGCGGTGGTTGTGATTCCGTTCTCGGAGTGCCTGAGCTTCTCCAGTTGTGTGGCCAAGGTGCTCCCACCTGGAGACGGCCTTTCCGGATCGAACGTCTGGAGACCCCTTTCGAGGAGAGCTAGCCCCAACCGTTCCCATTCGATGACCGGATTCATGAGTGGTCTGCTTGAATCAAGCAGGTGCCTGTTTTCAATGAAAAGAACGATCTGCACGATGACGGGAGGGATATCGGTGAATCCACTGAAGACCTGTCTGGGGAAAAGCTGTTCAAAAATAGGTTGATCGATCCTGTCCACGATTTTCAGCCCTGACTGGACCTTTTCGCGGTAGATGGGATAAAGACCCCACTCGTTCAACGCTTTCATGCGCCTGGACGGGCGGGCTTGTCGAGCCACGAGAAATTCGTTTTCCAAGAGCGTCTTGGAAAAGGTCGGAAGCGAGGCATAGCCCAGACGCACATCGTAAGGGCCGGAAGGGGCCGAGAGCCTGATCGGGGTTTCCCCTTCAGCGAGCGTATAAGTCATTTCTTCTGCAAACCGTGAGAAATAGTGGGCCTGCCTTCGGGAAAATCGTATTTCATCTTGAAAAAGCCATGCGACCAGGAGAAGGAGGGCCATGATCGCAAGCCAAATATAATAGGTCTTTTTCCTTTTACGGGTGCTCTTAGCCATCTGTGCCGTAACATAACCTTTGGTTGGGTCTTGCGCAAAACGGTCCCTCAAAACCAATATAGCCTGAAGTGTCCGTAACTTCATTGATCCCTCGTGGCGATCGCCGGTCCCGCAAGGGCACGCCTGAAATCGCTTAAAGCCCAGCATATCTATCGGAGAAAAAGAAAGCCGGGTTGAATGCTGCCAAGTATTGAAAAGGGCTTGTTCACGCTCTCGCCTTTCTGGATAATGTATGAAAGGGAGTCAGTTCTTTGTCCGCATGACAAGGCATGAGGAGGGTTTTCGCCATGGTCGAGAAGGTCATCATCATGGGTGCAGCCGGGCGGGACTTTCACAATTTCAACGTATATTTCAGAGACAACCCCCGGTACCGGGTTGTTGCATTCACTGCGGCCCAGATTCCCAACATCGAGTGCCGTCTTTATCCGCCGTCGTTGGCCGGTGGCCTTTACCCGGATGGCATCCCCATCTATCCGGAGGACCACCTGGCCGGGCTCATTCGAAACCAACACGTGGATCTGGTGGCCTTCTCCTACAGCGACGTCCCCTACGTGGAGGTCATGCACAAGGCAAGCGTGGTCATGGCGGAGGGGGCGGACTTTATCCTCATTGGTGCCACCTACACCATGCTCAAGGCCAGTGTTCCCGTGGTAGCGGTCTGCGCGGTCCGAACCGGTTGCGGCAAGTCCCAGACCACGAGAAAGGTTTGTGAGATCCTGCGGGGAAGGGGAAAACGAGTTCTGGCGGTTCGACACCCCATGCCCTACGGCGATCTCGAAACCCAGGTGGTGCAGCGTTTCTCGACTTACGAAGATTTCGAGACCCATCGCTGCACCATCGAAGAAAGAGAGGAGTATGAGCCGCTGGTGGAGATGGGCATCGTGGTCTATGCCGGGGTGGACTATGGGAAGATCCTTGAGGCCGCCCAGCAGGAAGCCGACGTGATCGTTTGGGATGGCGGTAACAATGACACGCCCTTCTTCAAACCGGACATCCACCTCGTGCTCTTCGATCCGCATCGGGCCGGGCACGAACGGCTCTATTATCCCGGCGAGACCAACATGCTGATGGCAGACATTGCCATCATCAACAAGGTGGATTCCGCCCCTGCGGAAAAGGTGGACGCCGTTCGCCGAAACATCGAACATTATGCCCCGAAGGCCAAGATTCTGCTTGCCGAGTCAGCCGTGATCGTAAAGGATCCGGAGCGAATCCGGGGACGTCGCGTCCTGGTCGTGGAAGATGGCCCGACCTTGACCCATGGCGAAATGGAGAGCGGGGCAGGAATGATCGCCGCAAAGTCCTTCGGCGCAGGGGAAATCGTTGACCCGAGGCCTTACGCGGCAGGGACCATCCAGGAGATCTACAAGAAATACCCTCACCTGGGAAGGGTCGTCCCGGCCATGGGTTACAGCGCCAACCAAATACGAGACTTGGAGGAAACCATCAACCGCGTCGAATGCGACCTGGTGCTTTTTGCAACCCCTATCCAGCTGACGCGGGTCCTCAACCTCAAGAGACCTGCTGTCCGTGTGGGATACGAATATCGGGACCACGGAGAGCCAACCCTGGAAGCAGCACTCCTTGCCCGGTTCGATGCCCTGGGCGGGCCGGGCGAAGGGAGTGGGCCGAGCCTGGTGGATATTCCAAGAGACCCTTCGGTGTGTGGCGGGAGATAGCCGTTGGCAAAGAACGCGCGAAAAGGGATCCTGTTGGTGGCGCCGGGCGGTAACGGCCTCATCCGAAACGGCCAGGTCGGCGCCATAGAGGCCATCAAGGCGGCGGTGGAAGGAAGAGCGAGGGCGGAAGTGGGTGAGAAATAGGCGCACGGCACACGGGGAGAGATATTAGTGATCGATAAACAGTCATCCGTGTTGAGTAAAGCGAAAAGCGCCGGGAGCTATCAGCTGACGAAAGGAGGACCTGCACATGGAGACCAAGGTTCAGATCGTGGAGGGGGACATCACCAAACAGCAGGTGGATGCCATTGTGAATGCGGCCAATAACTCCCTTCTGGGCGGGGGCGGGGTGGACGGGGCCATCCATCGGGTGGCAGGCCCTGAGCTCCTTGAGGAGACCCGGAAGATCGGCGGCTGCCCCACAGGGGAGGCGCGGGTGAGCAAGGGTTACAATCTGCCCGCCAGATGGGTCATCCACACGGTGGGTCCGGTATGGAAGGGAGGGCACAAGAACGAGGAGGGTCTGCTGGCCGACTGTTACCGGAACAGTCTGAAGGCGGCCGTGGAACGGGGCGTTAAGACGGTGGCCTTTCCGTCCATCAGCACGGGCGCCTACGGATTTCCACTGGATAGAGCCACGGAAATCGCGCTTAAAGAAACCAAAAAATTTCTCAAAACGGACAAGACCCTTGAAAAGGTCGCCTTCGTCTGCTTCGGAGAGAAGGCCCGGAAGACCTATCAGGAGACCTTTAAACGGGTCTTTGGGAGGAAGGAAGGCCGCGCGCGTGTGGAGTGCTCTTTTGCCTTTTGCCTTAAGCCCCGCTAAGCGGGACGCTCCTCCAACCTAACGCGGCGAAGCCCTTTGCCCTATGCGCTCTGCCCTAAGCCCCGTGCCCTTCGTCCTCGTCCATCAGGAAGTAGCGGTGGTATTCTTCCTCGTTGAGATGCCTCTTCAAGAGGCCGGCAATGTGATCGAAGAGACGTTCCAGCTCCTCGTCGGACATCCTTTTCCGCATGAGCCCAAAAAGCCGGTCGTCCGAGAGCTTCTGGAGATAAAAGGTCAGGGTGTGCTCGTCGGTTTCCCGGTCAAGTCCAAACCCGACCAGGCCGTCATATTCCTCCACAAAGCGGTGTGAGTGTTTCGGCATGAGCGTTAGAACCCCAGGGCCTGATTGACCAGGACGACCGACAGGTCCGTAGAATAGGTTTGCGGTGCAGAATGGTCGTGATGCGGCAAATCCGCTGAGGGGCGTTACAGTCGCTGCAAAGCCCTGTCTCTGCGCAGGGGGTCTGCATCCCGAGGCTTTTTGCCCGCATGGGGGCTGCGACGTCCCGGACCCGCCGGAGGGCCGAATCCAGGTCAGGCGTGACCTTGTTCATGCCTGCGACGATCACGACTTTGGCGGGGCCGAAGGTCATACCGTTCGTGCGGTTGCCGATCCCGTCCACATTGACGATCTCACCGGTGGCTGAAATGGCGTTGGCGCTGCAAAAAAAACATTCAGAGCGGACCTGGTGAGGCGATCGAAGTCCTCCTCTTTGGAAAGGCCCTTTTGCCAGTGGTCATAAACGGTCTTGCCCATGGCTTCGAGCTGTTCCTTGACTCCCAGGGCACGGGTGGTGTTCGACCCTCCGAAACCGAAGGTCTTGTAACTTGACACCATTTCAAGAACCAGGGCCTTTGCTTCCGTCACATTCTCAACGAAGTGAGCGTCAAAGCCGTTCTTCTTCAAATTCTTGACGCATCGCTCCGCGGTCTTTCCCCACAACCAGGTCTGATAGGACTCTTCCATGGAATCGCTCCGCTCCAGCTCATAATCACATACCACCATTCATTTCAAGTGCTTCTCCCTCTTCACTGACGATTCGGTCAAGGAAACGGACTGGCAACTGGTTCTTCGGTCCTTGCTCCTTGCGCCGCGCTTTCACCCGCCCTCACTTGGATGAGCTCCCCCACGATGCTCACCGCGATCTCCTCCGGCGTCTCCGCGCCGATGGCAAGGCCGATGGGAGAATGCACCCGTTCGAGGTCCTGCTTCGTGAATCCCTCCTCAATCAGTTTTTCGTAAATGAGGTTTCTTTTCCTTCGACTCCCGATCATCCCAATGTATCTCGCGCTGCTCTTAAGGGCCTGGGCCAGGACCGTCTTGTCGTGGATGTGTCCCCGGGTGACGATCACCAAATAGGAGGAATCGTCGATCGCCAACTGATCCAGCAGGCCTTCGAAGCCCAAATGGCGCACCTGCCAGGCGTTTGGGAAAATGGACGGATCTGCGAACTCCGGCCGGTCGTCGATGACGATCGTCTTGAACCCAACCCGGCTTGCAAGCGGAACGATCTCTTTTGAGACGTGTCCCCCTCCGAACACATAAAGAACAGGGTCTGAGAGGACCGGCTCAAGAAAGACCTCCGTCGGTCTGCCCAATCCGTGTGAACGCTCCAATAAGGTCGGCTTGGTAAAGCCTTTGAGCCTCTCGCCTCCCATGAAAAGAGCATCTTCCATTGCCGTTTTGTCCGCAATGGACCCGACCGCCTGGCCGTCTTTGTCAAGATAGAGCTTGTGGGTGATTCCTTCCTTCCATTGATCCGATGCCACGACCGTCGCAAGCCATCCTTCCCCTCCCCGGTTGTTCACCTCGGACAGCTTCTGAAAGAGGGGGATCAACGGCGCATTTCCAGGCCAAAGCGGCTCGATGAAGACGTCGACCTCCCCGCCACAAAGCATGTCGGTTTGGGCCACATCCGTTCCTTTGAGATAGAAGCTGAGGCGCAAAGGGGTTCCTTTTTCGAACACCTTTCCGGCCTCCTTGAGAGTCTGCCCCTCCAGAAGGCCGCCCCCGATGGTTCCGGCGATGGATCCGTCCTCGAAAATCAAGCACTTTGCGCCGATACCACGGGGCGATGGTCCTGCCTGTTTGATGATGGTGGCAAGGGCCGATTTGCGTCCCTCTTTCAGTGTTTCAAGGATGAGACGGTATAGATCTTTCATGACAACCTTCCCATAATTCTGTAGCGTTGCTCCCGAAGGGACCCGCACATGACCCGGTCCAAGGGGAGTAAAGAGGTTCTGAGGATGCATCTCCCGAGAGAAAAAGCCTCCTGGTCACCCCCAGGCGCGTCCAATTTGTTGAGAAACACCACAAGCCTGGCATCCTGAGGCGATCCCTTGAAAAGTCCTGCAGCCCCTTTGAAGAGCCTGGAGACGGCTGCGGGTGTAATGGGCTGGCCTTCCCTCAACCCGGTCATCCTCAAGAACAAGTCCAACCGAAAGACCGTCAAGGAATTCGCGGGCCTGCCGAGACAATCCAAGCCCGCTACAGTGATCACGACTGTCGTGGATTGAGGGATGACCGGCTCGTGCCGCGCATGGGCCTTGACCGGACGACCCGCAGCCCCGTCAGCCTCCGCGATGATGTAATCCGCCGTTCGGCTCCTAAAGAGGTCATCGCACACCGCAGGGCCGATGCCTTCCGCCTTTCCGCTTTCAAGCGGCCGTTCCGCCACGAACACGGATTTCGACTCGGAAAGCCCCCGCCCAAGCGCTTCGCGCCACAACGGATGGTTCTCTCTAAAGATCACGTGGGGCGCCAAACGCGCCTGTTCAAGCCAGACCTTGGTGGTGGTTGTGGCGACGACCGTCGACCCGGCGCGGGTGAGCGCATCGGTCAGTGCCAACATCAGGGAAGTCTTCCCTCCCCCCCCCACAATGGCGATGTGCTCCCTCAGCCCCAGTCCAAGAGCTGAGACCAAGTCGTAACATGTTCTTGTCATCGGTCATTCGCCATCTATCGCTTGTCCCCAGGCCGTTTCCTTGCCCCTTGCACCCTGTACCTTACACCTTTCCTTTACTTCTTCCTCAACACCCGATTGTCTCCGACCCGCACTGTGAGCTGGGCTCGGTCGAAATGCTCGATGAGGGGAATGGTGTATTTTCTGGATGTGCCGGTAATGTCTTTGAACTGTTGGGTGGTCATCTCACCATTGGCCCTCAGAAAATCCACCAGTCGCCCCTGTAGAGTATCCAGGGCCTCCTTGTGAAAAAAGAGGTCCTCCTTGACCTTGACGAGTACGCCCTCTTTCACCATCACGTCAATGACCTCACTGGCCGTCTTTCCCGCGTACTTGTCCTTGATCTCCTTGAAATATGGCGGCTGGAGGCCGCTATCGAGATAGAGCTTCTCAAGCGCCTGTCGGGTCTTCTCCTGGTCCTCGGCCAGGGTCACACGGTGCGCCTTGAGGCGGATCAGGTCTTTTTCCACCGCCACCGCCTCCTCGGCGCTCAACTGGGTCATCAGGTAGTTGAAAAGTTTCTGGTTCCTGGCGCCCTCTGTCCTGGATCGCAACTCTTCCTTTGGAAGCCCCAGCTTCAGAGGGTAGTCCGTGTGATAGCGGGCGATCGTCTCAAGGATCTCGTTTCTTGCCTTTTGGAGAAAACTTGAATGGATAAGGAGCCCACCTTCCCGGTCATATAGAGTCACCTTCTTCTGTGAAAGAAGGGCCTGGAGGGTTCCATCCAGCTTCTTCCGGGTGGTGTTGGTGAGGAATGGGAGATCGTCCTGTCTCACTCCGCTGAAACGGGAGGAAGAGACAAAGACTTCGATGACCTGGCTGAAATCTCCGGTGTGAAGGGACTTCACCTCCGCCAGGGCGGTCTCCGAGAACCGTTTCCTCTTGACCGGCTGGGCGTGTAGGATCTCGCCGCCGCCGATGGTCCGCACCGGCGAGTAGCTCCTCAGCACATAATGGTCATTTTTGAGGACAGCTGTCGGCTCATCCAGCCTGATCTGCGCGTAGCAGCTCTGCCCCGGGGTGAGCTCGTCTCGGTCCAACAAGACCACCGTGGAGATGATTTCCGAGGTGCCCGAGTGAAAGCGGACTTTGGCGCGGTTCTTGAGCTTCCTGGGTGCACTCGGGAGAAGATCCAGGTGCACGTCCACCATGCGGGTGGCCTTGAGGGAACCCTTGGTGGCAAGGACGTTGCCCCTTTGAATGGCGGCCTTCTCGACGCCCTGGAGGTTGATGGCGGTGCGCAGACCGGCCCGGACCTCATTGACCTCCTTGTTGTGCACCTGGATGCCCCGGATCTTGGTCTCGATGCCCTGGGGGTAAATGGTGACCTCGTCGCCGATTCGAATGTGGCCCGACACGGTGGTGCCGGTGATCACCGTGCCAAACCCCTGCATGGTGAAGACCCGGTCGATGGGCAACCGGAAGATGTGGCCGGCCTCCCTTTCCGGGAGCGCTTGAAACACCTTCCAAGCACCTGGACCAAGTTTTCCATCCCCTGCCCGGTGATGGCGGACACCTCCACGATGGGGGCGCTTCCCAGAAAGGTCTCCGTGAGATACTCCCGCACGTCCTCCCGGACCAGATCCAGCCAGTCCGCCTCGACCATGTCGATCTTGGTGAGCACCACGAGGCCGTGCCGGATCTTGAGGAGCTGGCAGATCTCCAGGTGCTCCCGGGTCTGGGGCATGACCCCTTCGTCGGCGGCGATGACCAGTGCCACCAGATCGATGCCGGTTGCGCCGGCCACCATGTTCTTGACGAACTTCTCATGCCCCGGCACGTCCACGATACCCAGGAGCTTGCCGCCGGGCAGCGTCAGATGGGCGAACCCCAGTTCGATGGTGATCCCGCGCTCTTTCTCTTCCTTGAGACGGTCCGTGTCGATGCCGGTAAGCGCCTTGACCAGGGAGGTCTTTCCGTGGTCGATGTGGCCCGCCGTGCCGAGGATGTACTGTCTCATAAGTGGCGTCTTCGCGTTTCCTTTCCGAAATGGCAATCAATTAAAGTAAATAGAGGGATTGCTGCATGGTGTCAAGTCGATAGGCCACAAGTGCAGATTTCTCAAAAACGCTATTGACCCAATCCTTGAATTCTGCTAAAAATAATCGAATATGTAACTCCAATCCCCGGTAGCTCAGTCGGTAGAGCGGGTGGCTGTAGAAAAAAGGGACCGATGGGTGACAGGCCTGCATAAATGCGTCCTACTTTGTGCCAACTGCCACCGAGAGGTCCATAATGGTCTGCAGCTTCCACGAGAAATCGTGGTTGAAAAATCGGGTGAACTCAGGGAAGCCTGCCCTTCACTCCTAGTGGAGAACGGTAATCCTGAGCCAAGCCCTGAATTGTCGCTTATTCAGGGAAGGTGCAGAGACTAGAGCTTCGGCTCGTACTCCGGAAAATTCCGGGGGAAGCGCCCGACACCCTCACCCCAGGTATTTGGGGCGGGTGATGAGATAGTCCAAGCCTGGTAGAAATGTCAGGGCCCTTGTAACCACTTGGTCGGCAGTTCGAGTCTGTCCCGGGGAGCCAAAATCCAATCCGCCAATTCCGGCGGTTCTTATTCTGACGCGAGACCCTTTGGGTTGACTCCCTCAGGGTCTTGCCGTTTCTGGCACATCCAATTCCGCTTGCACCACCTCCTACGTTTTTCCGGATTCTCCATTTGAAGGTCACCGGTCGGGGTCCGGGACCAACCGCGCAAAATCGCTTGACATTATCATAGTTTATCGTATGAAATATTACCTGTTATATTATACGCTATGAATTGTGATTCGATCAGATCTCTGTTCTCTCTGAAAGGAGGGCAGCATTGAATGCCCAGACCGACATCCCCCAATTAGTCCGTGCGCTTCGGGAACGAACCGGGCTCACCCAAGAAAAATTCGCCGCCAAGCTCGGTGTCACTTTCCCCACCATAAACAGGTGGGAAAACGGCCGCTCCAAACCCTCGCCGCTTGCCATGAAGCAGATCGAGGGCCTCCTCCGCGATTTGGGCGAGAAGGGTCGAGACCTCCTCGAAGCGTTCTTGGGAGAGGAGGCTTAAGCATGGCGCAACTTGAGCACATCGCGGCCGACAACTGGCTTTCAGAATAACCAGGCATTTGAAGCGATGAATATAGGGGAGTTGTTAAAACGCGAAGAAGGCAAGACGCTGGAGTTCAAGCGGGACTTGTCGTCACCGAAGAACCTGCTGAAAACCCTTGTGGCGTTCGCAAATACGGCGGGAGGGAGGGTGGCCATCGGCGTGGACGATAAGACCCGATTGCCGGTGGGAGTCGCACACCCCCTCGATGAAGAGGAGCGCCTTTGCAGAGTTTTCTTGGCTGAACAAATCGCGACTCAAAAGGTCTCCGAACAAGTAACCGATATGGCTCACGAAAATGAACATTCTTTCGAGCCAAGCGATGCGCTACATCTTGGCGGCGGCCGCTTTGGAAAGTTGACGTCCAAGGCCCATGCCAGGTATGAGAAGGAGCTTTTCTGATGTCCTTTTCCCTGAACAAACCCAAGCTCGACAACTTTGCTGGTGACTACCGCTTACCAGCCGCCCACGCCGGCGGAAGAACTCCTGGCCGAGTTCTGGCGGCTGGAAAAGGAGGCCGAGGCGTTGTTGAAAGGACTGGCCCAATGAAAAACGATCCGGCCATTTTGGCCACTCCAGACTATCGCCGGTTCATCGAGGACCTCAAGGCGCGCGTCACCGAGGCCCGCATTTCGGCGGCGCGCCATGTTAACCGCGACCTGATCCTGCTCTACTGGGATATCGGCCAGGCCATTGACGAAAAACAGAAAATCCACAACTGGGGCGATGCGGTCGTGGAGATGGTGGCCCGCGATCTCAAGGCCGCGTTTCCCGGATCGACCGGTTTTTCTCCTCAGAACGTGTGGCGGATGCGCCAGTTTTACCGGGATCATACCGACGAGCAATTTCTCGCACAAGCTTGTGAGAGAATTGACCCGACAAGGAAAGCCGACGCCGAAGGGTGAAAATCTCTCACAGCTTGTGAGAGAAATGGTCGCGACTGTACCCTGGGGTCACCATGCCAACGCTCTGGCCAAACTCTCCGACCCCACAGCCCGGCTCTGGTATCTTCAGGCCACTGCCCGCCTTGGCTGGTCCCGCAATGTCCTCTTGAACCAGATCAAGGCCGGTGCCTATGAACGGGCTGTGACGGAAAAAAAGACCCACAACTTCGATCTCGCCCTGCCGGAGCACCTGGCCGAACAGGCCGACGAGATGCTCAAGAGTTCTTACAACCTCGAATTCCTCGGCATCCGCCAGGCGGTCACGGAACGGGCCTTGGAAGAACGGCTCATCGAACGGCTGCGGGACTTTATCCTCGAACTCGGTTACGGTTTTTGTTTCATCGGCCGTCAGCACCGACTGACCCTGGGTAAAAAAGAGTATTTCATCGACCTGCTCTTCTATCACCGCTTCCTTAAAGCCCTGGTCGCCTTTGAGCTGAAAGTGGGACCCTTTGAGCCCGAATATGCCGGCAAGATGGATTTTTACCTGAACCTTTTGAACGACAAGGAACGCGGTCCTGATGATCAACCTTCCATCGGCGTCATCCTCTGCGCCGAGAAGGACGATATCGAAGTGGAATACGCCTTGCGCACCAAGGCCAACCCCATCGGTGTTGCGACCTATGAGCTGCAATCAAGGCTGCCCGCTGAAATGAAGGGCAAACTGCCTTCCGCCAGACAACTCCGCGCCGCTGTCCGAAGTGTGTTGCCGCAGGAGAAGCAGGAGGGGGTGGTGAGATGAAAGTGGTGCTCGCAACATGCATGGGAACCGGTATAGGCGCGTTTGTAACCGCGCTATCAACAAGGTATGCGTTTGGTAGCACGGAGTTTCATGTGCTCCGGCCGCGCCATGGCATTGATAAGGAGTTCCTTTACCCCCCGAAGTCAAAAAGATGCTTTCCCTTATGGTCGGCGAAATGACACGGGACGAAATTCAGAAAAAACTTGAGCTGAAGGATGAAAAGCATTTTCGAAAAAACTACCAACCAGTTGCCGTGAAACTGGGTTTGATCGAAAGGACAATCCCTGATAAGCCGCGCAGTACCAAACAGCGCTACCGGATCACCCCGTTGGGTAAGAAGATGTTAGAAAAGCACAAAACCGGAGTGGCGAAAGGAAAATGAGATTGAACCTCGCCATCCTGGCCGTTCGTCAATTTTGGATTCTGGGTTTTGGATTGGGAGGAATGCGGAAAATTATCTAATTGAATTGCTGCGACATCGAGCTGTGACATACTATGAAAAGAGCTGTGACAAGCTGTGACATTGAGTGTTGGGGCAAGGCAAGCCGGAAATGTGATGTAACGCCGCACCGAGAACTGAATTCTCCCTTTTAAAATCGTTTAATTTCAAATAGTTATTAATACATGGCTAATTGAAGAACGGCTATGAATATGAACCACATAACGGTTGACTTCCTTTCATTTGGCCGATAGTAAACCTTTCATCTGGCCGAAGTATCGGCCTTCAAACGGACGCCACGGTTGGATCGATCTTGTAAGCCCGGAATTGCGTGTGCTCCCTGGAGGAGCGCTTAAACGGCACCCTGGTGGTTTTGGTCCACGGAACGCGCCTGTGCAGCTCCGGTCCGGGCGCTTTAAAGAAACGACATAACGGCGGAAGCGGGAAAAAGAAACGCTGCTTCGAGCGAGCTGAGCTATGCGGAGATGAAACGATGAAAACAAAAATCAAGCCGTTTATCGGCAAGTGGTCCATTGTTGCGATGGAGGCATGGGATCAGGAATATGTCAATATGGAAGTCCCGGGACATTTCACATTCAAGAAAGATGGCACAGGGGAATTTCAGTTTGGTCTGGTCCAGGGGGAGATGGATTGCCGTGTAGAAACCGTTGACGGGAGGGAGCGGATCGAATTTTCCTGGGAGGGACAAGCCGACTGGATCCCGAGAGTGGTCGGGGGTGGGCGGTGATCGAAAATGGAGAACTGCGGGGCCGGATCTTCATCCATCTGGGAGACGATTCCGAGTTCCGGGCCAGGCGGTCCTGAAGCAACCATCCAGGCCTTATAAGAGAACGGATTCAGGAGAACGGTTGATGGCAAAAAAGACCGATAAAACCAGCACCCCAGATAAAGGAGAAATCGTCCTGTACCAGTCTCCGGACGGAAAGACTGCGCTGGATGTGCACTTGGAGGGTGAGACCCTATGGCTCAACCTCAACCAGATGGCCGGGCTGTTTGAACGGGACAAATCCGTTATTTCACGACATCTGGGAAATGTATTTAAAACCGGTGAGCTGGATCAGGAGGCAACTGTTGCATTTTTTGCAACAGTTCAAGAAGAGGGTGGACGATCGGTCGAGCGTCAAATCGAATTTTTTAATCTCGACGCGATTATCTCCGTGGGTTACCGGGTCAATTCCAAGCGTGGTACCCAGTTTCGCATCTGGGCTACCAACGTGCTCCGAGATCACATTCTGAAAGGCTATTCGGTCAACAGAACAAGGCTTAAAGAGCTGCGCCAATCCCTAAAATTGGTGGAACAGGTGCTTGACCGATATGAAGTGGATTCTGATCAAGCCAAGGGACTGCTGCGCATCGTCACCGATTATGCCTTTGCCCTGGATCTGCTGGACGATTACGATCACCAGCGGATTAAGGTCGAACGGGTCCGTAAAGGCAAGGTCAAGGGAGTGTCTTATAAAGAGGCAATACAGATCATTGCCCAACTTCGCAAGGCCTTTGATGCATCAGCGCTTTTTGGCAAGGAAAAAGATGCCAGCCTCGAAAGCTCTCTTCAATCCATCATGCAGTCTTTCGACGGCCGGGACCTTTATCCCAGTCTGGAGGAAAAGGCGGCCCATTTTCTCTATTTTTTAGTGAAAAACCACAGTTTTGTGGACGGCAACAAGCGTATTGCTGCAGCACTGTTTCTGTGGTTCATGGAACAGAACCGTGCGCTTTACGGAAAGGATGGGAAAAAACGGATTGCCGACAATGCCCTGGTTGCCATCACGTTGATGATCGCCGAGAGCAATCCTGCGGAAAAAGAAATCATGGTGAAGCTGATCGTCAATTTGATCAACAGTCGGAACTAAAAAGAATGGCTTTCCCGGCGAAATTCACTATTACCAAACGCATTCCTGCCGCTCTGACGCGCATTGAGCGGGCGGAGAGTTTGCAAGGCTCAAGCAATGAAAACAAAGTTCAAACCGTTTATCGGCAAGTGGTCCATCATTGAGATGGAGGCATGGGATCAGGATTATGTGAATATGGAGGTCCCGGGACATTTCACGTTCAAGAAGGATGGCACGGGGGATTTTCAGTTTGGTCTGGTCCAAGGGGAGATGGATTGCCGTGTGGAAACCGTTGACGGGGTGGAGCGGATCTGAGTTTTCCTGGGAAGGACAACAGGAAATGGATCCCGCCAGCGGGCGGGGGGTGGGCTGTGATCGAAAATGGCGAGTTGCGGGGCCGGATCTTCATCCATCTGGGGGACGATTCTGAGTTTCGGGCCAGGCGGCTTTGGATCGAAACCCACTGATTGCATTTTTTGAATCAACTGCGCCGATGGAAAAACATATTGGGGGTATCCATTTGGCTAAGGTTACCACTATATGTTGTGGTCACTATTTCTGGCTTCGCTGACGTTTTCATATGATGCTCCCATGCTTGGGCGGCGCCTGATGTCTCCAGGCCGAAGCGCTTTAGCCATCTGCTCAACTGGCTATGCTCCAGATCCGCCACAAATGAGGCATTGGAGGTTATCAAATAGGCGCAACGGGAACAACCATTTCGGGCATACTACCCCAGCAGAAAATCAGGCACCGAGTTCGCAAAGAGTGAACGGTTAATCGTCCTTACCTCGAATTACCATATGTTGTGGTGACCTGAGTGAAATGGATACCCCCAAAACATATAATGTCGGATACGTTAACCTAGACGTCATCATCTCCGTGGGATAACGGGTCAGCACCAAGCATTTAGGTCTGCAGCCAGGAGGAAAGCGTTACCCTGTAAATGGAGAGCAAAAGACGGTCGCCATGAAACTTGTCGAGCTCCGAAACCTGATTGGCCGCGGGGAAGACAGCCGGCTCCAGTTCAAGGCGGATGTGAACAATGTGGACGCCTTGGCCGCTGAGATGGTGGCCTTTGCCAACAGCGAGGGCGGCCGCATCATCATCGGCGTCGGCAATGATGGCCAAATAATCGGTCTTTCCCGGTCCGATGTCGAGCGGGTCAACCAGTTGATCAGCAACGCTGCCAGCCAGCATGTGCGCAGCCCCATATCGCCCTTGACGGAAAACGTTGCCGTGGGCAAGGGCCGGGTTGTGATCGTTGCGACCATTCCAAAGGGGATCGACAAGCCCTACTTTGACCGCAGCGGGGTCATCTGGCTCAAAAGCGGCGCGGACAAACGGCGGGTCAACTCCAAGGAAGAGCTGCGGCGCCTCTTCCAAATGAGCGACCAGTTCCATGCTGACGAACTGCCCACGAAGGCAGGGATTGATGCTCTGGACAAACTGCGGTTTCGCGACTTTCTGCGCGACATCTATAAACGAGAGTTTCCGGACAATCCTGCAGAACTAACTCGGTTGTTGCAAAACATGAACCTTGCAACTGATGCCGGCATGCTGAACCTGGCCGGGGTGCTGATGTTCGCGGAACGCCCGGAATGGATCAAGCCCCAGTTCGTGGTCAAGGCCATTCGCTACCCCGGCGACAAGATTCACGCCACCGACTATCTGGATACCGAGGACTTTGCCGGACCGCTTCGGAAGATCTTCGACGATGCATTGGCTTTTGTCATGCGGAACCTCCGCAAGGTACAGGCCGGACGTGGCGTGAACGCACCCGGTTTGCCTGAAATTCCGGAAAGCGTGTTCGAGGAATTACTGGTGAACGCTTTGGTGCACCGCGACTATCTGGTGAGTGCGCCGGTCCGCCTGTTCATTTTCGACAACCGCATCGAAATCAGCAGCCCCGGACATCTGCCGGATAACCTGACCGTAGAAAAAATTCTGGCGGGTATCTCCAATATCCGAAATCCGATCCTTGTTTCGTATGTCGCCAAGGGTCTGCTGCCTTATCACGGATTAGGTTCCGGCATCAAACGTGCCCGTGATGCCTGGCCGCAAGTTGATTTCACCGATGACCGCGACGGTTGCCTCTTCACCGCAACGGTTCACCGAAAGCCGGTCGAGGAGCTGGCACCGGTCATAATCTCACCGAAAACGTCGGGGAAAACGTCGGGGAAAACGTCGGGGAAAATCCTGGCGGCATTTAAACAGGATGGATATTTGACGATTTCCGATTTGGCTTCAATGATCGGTGTGACGGAACGATCCATCGAGCGAAACATCCAAAAATTACAGGAACAGAAACGGCTGCGGCGCATCGGACCAGCCAAGGGCGGGCATTGGGAGGTGATCGAATGAGCGGTGCTTCAATTGCCCTTATGAAGCGTTTTCGTTCAGAATTCACTATAACCAACCGCTTAACCGCCCGGCTGACGCGATTCGACCGGGTTGAGGGTTTGCACGGGTTCAATCAATGAAGACAAAGATCAAACCGTTTATCGGCAAGTGGTCCATTGTTGAGATGGAGGCATGGGATCAGGAATATGTCAATATGGAGGTCCCGGGACATTTCACGTTCGCGAAAGATGGCACGGGGGATTTTCAGTTTGGGCTGGTCCAAGGGGGGATGGATTGCCGGGTGGAAACCGTTGACGGGAGGGAGCGGATCGAATTTTCCTGGGATGGGACAAGACGAGTTGGATCCCGCGAGTGGGCGCGGATGGGCAGTGATCGAAAACGGAGAGCTGCGGGGCCGAATTTTCTTTCATATGGGAGACGATTCCGGGTTTGAGGCTAAGCGGTCTGGCTAACTCACCAGTCCATGGGCGAGCTGTTTCAGTCCACCAAACAGAAAACCAGGAAAAACATCTTTTTAGAAAATGAGTTTTTTGAGAATTCAGTTGTAACAAAATCCTTTACAACTGTCGCGGATAGGAAAACTGCTATGAGTGAATATCAGTATTACGAGTTTCTCGCCATCGACAGGCCGCTGACATCGGAGGAGATGTCGGCGTTGCGCGCGCTTTCGACCCGGGCCCGCATCACGCCTACGAGTTTCACCAACGAATATCAGTGGGGCGATTTCAAAGGAAATCCGGATGATTTGATGAGGCGGTTTTTCGATGCCCATGTCTATGTGGCCAACTGGATGACGGCCATTTTCATGGTGCGGGTGCCCATCGAAGCAATATCGAAAGAAACGGTCGAGGCAATGGTGGTGAGCGACATTCTTGAATTCAAAGCTACCAAAACCCATTGGATCATCACCTGGACTCTGGACGAGTCCGAGGACTACGACCGCTTCGGAATGGAGGACGGCCGAGGCTGGATGGCGCGCCTTGCCCCGGTAAGGGACGAATTGCTGCGCGGGGATATCCGCAGTCTTTACATCGGATGGCTGGCGGCCGTGACCGGAGAAATGATGGATGACGACGATCTGGAGCCTTTGCCCATGGAAGGACTGGGGAGCCTGACGGCCGCTCAACAGGCGCTTGCGGAATTTGTGGAAGTGGATAAGGATCTGCTGGCGGGTGCCGGGATGGGCGGCCCGACCCTGCAGGATGGGGCGTCTTCGCAAGAGGAGATCGGTGACTGGCTTGCCAGCTTGCCGAAGGATGAGGTGACAGCGCTCCTGAAACGGCTTCTTGCCGGCCAAGGGCAGGAGGCCGAAAGGACGCTAAAGAACCGATTTGCGGCATGGCGGCGAGGTTTGCATGGCGGCACGACCGAGGCACCCCGACGCACAGTAGGAGAGCTCCGGGAAAATGCCGAATCGGCGAAACAGATGCGCCTTGAACGGAAAAAGCGCGACCGAGAGAGGCGTGAGATCAAACGCCGTAAGGAACGAGATGTGTATCTGGAGAACCTGTCCAAGGATTTTCCCAAGGCGTGGAAGGCTGTCCGGCAGACCGTCGAACGGGGTTCGGGTTCGGCCTATGACGAAGCCTGCCGGGCGCTTGCTGACCTGTCTGAGGCTTATTCGGTGCATGCGAGCTCGATGGCCTTTGACAAAGAGTTGCGAAAATTCATGGCCAAGCACATGCGGCGCAAGGCTCTGATTCAACGTCTGGCGAAGGCCGGTATCTGGAAGGATAAATGAAACAGGGCCAAATCCGGATCCATAACCTTTTGTATTATTGAAAAAAAGGCAAAGACAGCCTGGGAAGATCGTGAAAACGAATAACTGAGAAGGAAGTACCGTGAGCCCCAGAAAGCGAAAACAGATCGATCCTACTCGAGCAGGCCATCGAAACGGCGCTGTCTCCCGGAAGCTTTATCTCCTACAAAGCCGCCTGGTCGTTCGTGGACGATGTTCAGGCTGTTGCGAATGAAATTGAGAAGATCATCAAGAAAGAGCCGGAAAGAGCATCGCATCTATTCGCGACTTTCATCGCCGCTTGCCACGAAAAGGCCGATGAGATCGACGACTCGAGCGGCAATTTCGGCATGCTGGTTGATGACCTGTTTCGTGGTTGGATCAAAGCCCGCCAGGCCGCGAACGATGATCCGGACGAGACCGCAAAGTCGCTGCTTTCCTGGATGGAGGACGATCCCTACGGATTTTGTCACGACCTCGATCGTGAGGCTGTCAAAGTGCTGGACAAGAAGGGGCTGGAGGCATTCGTTCGCCAAATTCGCTCCAAGTTCGAATCCGCTCTGACCCAGGATGAAAAGGAGAAGCGCTTTCCCGGATACGCACGCCGGAGATGGGGCGGTGCGCTGAAGACCCTGCTCGCTGCACAGCGTAACGTTGACGCCTACATCGCGCTTTGCGAGCAGACCGAGATCGATGCCAAGGACTGCAAGGCCATCGCCGAGATATACCGAAGCCGGAGACGCTTTAAAGATGCGCTTTCCTGGGTCGAGCGAGGTTTGGAGATTGCACGGTCGGATAGCCGAAAATCCTATGAAGAACACGAGTTGACGCGAGTTGAAGCGAGCCCTGCTGGCCAAGCTCGGCCGCCCGGGAGATGCGCTCCAATCGGCCTGGTCCGAGTTTGAGTCACACCCCTCCACGTTCACATACAAGGAGTTGATGCGCTACGTGCCGGCCAAAGAGAAAATGGCCTGGCACCAAAAGGCCATGGAGGCATCAGAGAAGGGCGATCTGTCCTCTCAGATTGAACTCTGGATCGAGAAAAAGGAGAGCGACCGGCTCGTATCGCGCCTGCGCAGGGCTACGGACGGGGAGCTGGAAGATCTTAGCCACTACCGGACCATGCCATTGGCACGCAAGCTGGAGCGCTCTCATCCTGATCTTGCAGCCAGGGTGTATCGTGCGCTCTGCATGCGGATCGTCAATGCCGGCAAGAGCAAGTACTACGACGTGGCGCTCGACAACATGGCACATGCCAAGAAGTGCTACGAAAAAGCCGGACTAAAGGCCGAATGGCAAGCGGTGGTTGCCGACGTGCGCGCGAGACATTCTCGGAAGAAGGGATTCATGGCAGGGATCGAGGATATCGTTTCCGACGTACCCAAGCATGCCGAGCCACCCTTTCTGGAGCGTGCAAAGGCACGTTGGCCGAGAAAACCGGAGGGCAGATGAGGGGACCGACTGGTTGGAATACTTTGTTGAAATTCTGATCGCCGGGGTCTTCCTTGCCCGAAGACGGCCTCTCATGACACGAAACAGGGATTATTTTTCAAGAATTTCCGACCTGAAGCTGCCCAAGACCCTGTGACAGGGGCCGAGGCGCTGAACAGGGAAATCCACCGGCGTGACGCATTGAACCAGATGTCACGATTATTTGGAGTCTGCGTTTCAACCTTTCTGCACAAGAACTCATATTGAAAACATGCATCACCCGGCTGCCGGATCAACTCAAGACGCTTCACCCGATTCCGAGGCCGGATTCCATTCGCTATGAGAACAGACAGAAGTAAACCGATGCCAGGAACGAAAACCCGATTGGATCGATTTGCAGATCTGACCGTGAACGATCTCGAAAATATAGCGTTCGGCGACTCGTCTGCGAAAAGAGATCCGTGACATGGGCGATGAACCCCTCCGGCAGAATGACCGGCAAGGCGAGACCTGCACCCGTGACTATTCCGAAATTCGCAGCGAACTGGAAAAACGCCTCAAGGCCGGACATGCCGACGAGGTGGTGGCCTTGGGAGAGGAACTGCTGAGTACCGGCACCCGCCTGGTGGAGGAGAGCCACGACGCAACCGAAATCCACATGGGCGTTACCGACTGCATGCCGGTCGTCGTCCAAGCCCTTGACCAATCATCCATGGCCCCGGCATCCAGGCTGGCCTGGGCCATGGATGCCGTGCTCAAAGATAAATATGCGCTTTGCGAGGCCTTTGCCCAATATCTTCATCGGCAACACCCCAAGGCGGCCTGGGACGCACTGGCCGAGCATCTGCTGACACCACTCAAGTCCTCGAAACCAGCCAAAGGCGCCGACCCTTTCAGGTGCAATTTTGCGAGAGACCGGCTCAGTGACTGGACCATCCACGCCCTGGAACGGGCAGGTCGATCTAGAGAAATCATTCCCCTGTGCGAGGCCGAGGCGAAAGCCACAGGCCGCTACGATCGCCTGGTCGCACGACTGATGGCGGCTGGACCGGTATGAAGACGCCGAACGCTGGATCGAGGAAGGAATTCGGTCTACCAAGGGAAAATGGTCAGGAATTGAAGCCGGTCTGCGTGACAAACTGAGGGACATTCGCGCCCGCCAAAACAATTGGCCCGTGGTCGCAGCCATTGAGGTCGAAAAATTCGTTTGCCAGCCGTCACGAAGCGGGTTTGCAGAGTGCAGAAAGGCCGCGAGCAGGATTAACGGTTGGGACAAGGTACGGGCGTGCCTCTTGGACTACCTTGAAAAAGGCGTGCTGCCGTGGAAGCAAAAAGGTTGGCCGCTTCCGGAAACGGGCCTTGATAAACCAGAGGGTGCACGGAAAGACGTGTTCCCCATGGTGAACAAGCTGATCCATATCGCCATTATGGAGAAAAATCCGGAACAGGTGCTTTCCTGGTACGATCGTCTTCCCAGGAAGGGGTTTGGGTGGTATGGCCTTAACGAAGACGAGATCGCAAGAGCCGTTCAGACCCATTCGCCTGATCGGGCGGTGGCCATCTGGAAGAAGAGGGCCGAGGAGCTGATTGCGCAGGTGACCCCCAGTGCTTACAGAAATGCGGCCAAATATCTCCGTAAGGCGAGGGCCATCATGGCTCCCAAGGATAAAGCGAAGCAGTGGGACCAATATCTGCAGGACTTGAGGGAAAAGCACGCTCGCAAGCGCCGACTGATCGAAATCCTGGATGGGCTGGAAGGCAACCCCATTGTGAAAAATAAGTCGAGCCGGTGAACCGGTTGACGACTATCCGGCTTTTAACTCAAAAACCCCCTGATGAGGGTGCAGAAGGAGTCAATTTTTTCCAGAAAGGCGGCATGACCGGTATCCGGCAGACAGACGATCTGGGAATGGGGCAGGGCCCGGCTCATCTCGAGCATCTGGGCATAGGGCGTGATGATATCTTCCCGGGCGGCGATCAGGAGGACGAGGTGCTTTATGTTGGAAAGCTCGGCGCGTATGTCGTAGGTGGCATTGGAAGAGGCCAAACGGATAAAGCCGTCGAACCATTCCCTGGTCAGGGCATCCTTAAAAAGTTTTCTGCGGTTCTCCAGCCACTCATAATGGTGATTGTAAAAGTTCCGGGAATAGATCGGCAACAGGGCCAGATCAAAGAAGGCCTCTCCGTCATAAAGCCGGGCGGCCCGCTTCCACATCTGCCCCAGTGAAAGGAGGTATTGATCCACGTGGGCCGAGGTGTTGGAAAGAACCAGCTTTTCCACCCGTTCGGGGTATTTCAGCGCAAAGATCAGGGCCACCTGACCGCCGTAGGAAAGGCCCCAGATATGGGTTTTTGAAATGTTCAAATGGTCCAAGAGTTTTTTCAGGTCTTCCGCGTGGAGGCCGTTGTCATAGCCCTCCTTGAGCCGGCTCGATCGGCCTTGGTCCCGCATGTCATACACAATGAGCTGATAGCGATCCTTCAGCTTTTCGATGTGATCCGCCCAGCTCAGCGTATTCATCATGATGCCGTTTAGCAGAACGAGCGGCGGTCCCTGGCCGTGGATTTCGTAGTAGATGCCCAGCTCTTCGAAAAACATGGATGCTCCTTTGAGACGATCACCAGCGGATCATCGCAGCGGCGTAGGTAAACCCGATCCCGCCGGAGACGAGCAGGACGCACGAACCTTCCCGAATGGCCCCGGCCTTCACTCCCAGATCCAAAGAGAGCAGGACGTCATTGGTTCCATGGCAGCCCCATTGATCCAGAGCGGCCGAGCGCTCCGGGCTGACCCCCAGGCGGGAGAGCACGTCTCGACGCGCTACCGGAGCCAGGTGCCGCAGGGCCAGATAATCAGGCGAACGGCCGGCCAGGGTCTTGACGGCCGTCTCGGTCAGGGCCTCGATCCAGCGTCCGGCCAGGTAGTCTCTCACCATTTCGGGATGGGGCGTGTTATAAAACATGACCGCCGAGCCCAGATTGTCGGGACGGAAAGGGATCTCCGTGCCGCCGCCCGGGACATAGACCTCGTCTGCCATTTCCGGATCCACGACAAAAACCATTTCCTCAAGGCTATGGTGGGAACCGTCTCGCCGCAGGACCAGTGCCCCGCCGCTGGCCGATAAGGGCAGGAGCCAGCGGGTATCGGGGTTGCGGTAATCCACCAGGTCCACATTGCGGGTCCCGCCGGCCAGCAGCACGGTGTTGATGGTAGCATCGCTTTTCATCATGTCTCGGGCCAGCCGCAGCCCGAGCAGGGTGGTCACGCCCTGCCCCACCAGGTCGAACGCCCATGCCCGGCGGCAACCAACCTCTTCCTGAAGCCGGATGGCGGCGGTCTGAGCGATATAGTCTTTGTATTCCTCGCCGGTCCAGAGCACCAGGTCCACGTCCTCCGGTTTAATGTCACCGGCCCGCTCCAGGGCCTGTTTCGCCGCCTTGACCGCCATGGGGATCGGCTGGTCTTCAGCGGCCGGCCGGCACTTGCGCTCAATACCCAGGGCCCTCACTTCCTCCAGCCCCAGACCCGACCGGACCGCCACGTCTTCGGCGGTCTCAAATTCCGCCGGGGTGTAGAGCCCGTAACTCACGATTCCAATTTTTTCTACCGCTGTAGCTCATGTTACAGATTATCCGCCTTTCCGTGCGCTTTCTTGAGGATAAACTTCTGCACCTTCTCGGAAGCCACCGTTCGCGGCAGCGATTCCAAGATGACCAGGTATTTGGGTATTTTGTATTTCGCCATTTTATCGCGCAAAAACACCTCGAGCTCCTCCAAAGTGAGGCGTTCGCCGGGATGAAGCACCAGGCAGGCCTTGCCGACCTCACCCCATTTCTCATCCGGCACACCGATGACCGCCACGGCGGCCACCCGGGGGTTGGTTTCTATGATCCGTTCGATTTCAGCGGGATAGATGTTGATGCCGCCTGAAATGAACATGTCTTTCTTGCGGCCCACAATGCGATAATGGCCGTCTACGTCCTTCTGGGCCAGGTCTCCGGTATGAAACCAGCCATTTACCAGGGCCTCGGCCGTGGCCTCGGGCTTGTTCCAGTAACCGGCGCAGAGCATATCACCGCGGATGAGAAGCTCGCCTTCCTCGCCCGGAGGGACTTCGTTCCCTTCGGCCCCGATCAGCTTCAGGTCCACATGAGGCATGGGCTGACCCACGGTCTTGAGCTTTCCGTTGGCCATGAAAAGGTTGGGACCCGCTTCGGTCAACCCGTAGCCTTCCCGGAGGTGCAGGCCCTTCTCCTTATTAAAGGTCTGAAATATCTTTTCGGTCAGCGGCGCGCCGCCTGAGACGAGGAACCGGATACTGGAAAAATCGGTGCCAGAAAACCGGGGAGACTCGATCAGCATCTGGTACATGGTGGGTACCGCGAAAAAGGCCGTGACGCGCTCCCGATCAATAAGGTCCAGTACCAAGTCGGCCTCGAATCGGTGGATGAGGATATTGGTGCCCAGGCCATGGAAGAGAGGCAAGGTGAACACGTTCCACCCTGCTGTATAGAAAAGGGCGGAGTGGAGGATGGTCCGCTCACCCCGCCGCAGCCCCCAGCCCAGGTGGGAGTTAATGGAGTTCCACGTGATCATGCCGTAGGTCAGGATCACCCCTTTGGGAAGACCGGTGGTGCCCGAGGTATAAATGATCAGCTGGGGGTCATCCGCCTCCAGATCCACTTCAGGAAGCGGGTCAGTGGGCAATTCTTCCCAAGCGGATGCGAGACTGGGGCCCAGTCGATCATCCGGATCCAGGCAGACATAGTGGTCCACCTTGAGTCTGGCCTTCAGTTCCTGCACGATCTCCAGGTGTTCCCGGTCAAAGAAGAAGGCCCGGGGAGAGGCGTCCTCAAAAAAATAATAAAACTCATCGATCGCCAGACGAAAATTAAGCGGGACCAAAATGGCTCCCAGCCGGCCGGCAGCGAAAAAAAGCGTGATATAGTCCGCCCGGTTATAGGCCAGCACCGCTATCCGATCGCCCTTCGTAATCGTTAGCCGATCCGACAGGAAATGGGCCAGGCGATTGACGTCGTCGTTGAGCTCCCCGTAGGTCAGGCGTTGATTCCGGGGAATATCCACCAAGGCTTCAACCTCCGGATAACTACTCCCCCAACGGCCAATCCAGTCTCCGTAAAGCACTTATTCCCCCCCGGCCTTCTTTGGCAAACGCGGTCCCCAACGCATCAGCAGCACGTTCCAGGCATACCCGATCCCGGCGGAAATCATCAGGACCAGATCCCCTTCCTTGAGGCGGCCTTCTTCGATAGCCAGTTCCAGCGAGAGGATCTGATCGTTTTGACCGTGATGGCCGAATTCGGCCAAATAGCGTGTCTGCTCCGGTCGAAGACCGAGGGCCTCCATCAGATAGTCGTGAGCGCTGCGTTTGACCAGCAGGGTCGCCAGGTAATCAACATCGGCGCGCGTATATCCACCCTTGGCGAGCGCCTGGTCGATACAGTCCAGCCAATTGCTCAAGCTCAACCGCTCAAGCCTTTCCTTCATACCCACAGGGTCCATGACGTCCAGACACTGTCTGCATTCCTTTAGCCCTTCCAGGGTCATGGGAGCGGTCGAACCGCCCTCGGGACAATAGACGTCCCAGGCAAAGGAGCCGTCGGTCATGAAGTGGCTCTCCAGTATCTGGTTCCGGGGGCAATCCCGCTGGATCACGGCGGCCGCCCCGCCGGCCGCCAAAAAGTACATCCAGCGCACCCGGGGGTTGGGATAGTGAATCAAATCGGCATTGCGGTACCCGGAAACAATCAGGATATTCTTCAGCCCTGGATCGGACCGGATCATATCCCGGGCCAGCCTGAAGGCCACCAGGGTCGTGCCGCAACGCTGCTGCATATCGAAGGACCATGCCCGGCGCAGTCCCAGCTCTTTCTGGATCTTTGGGCCCACCGGCCAGTTTCGGTATTCCTTGACCTCTTCGCCGCTGTAGATGACCAGATCGATCTCCTCCGGCTTTAGCCCGGAGTAATGGAGGGCCTTCCTGGCGGCCTTGAGACCCATGGCCACGGTTCCGTCACCGGGACCTGGGACGTTTTTCTGGTACCAGCCCAGTTTCGTGCGGATAATCTCCGCCGGGGTCTCGCATTGAGACGCGATAAAATCGGCGTCATGATAAGCCTTCGGGATATAGGTGGCCAGGCTGAGCAGCCCGGCGGTAGGCCATTTATCAGGCATGGTGCGAATCAACCCCCTTCCGGCCGGCGTCCCCGACGCTGTCTGATCATTTCCAGGGCGGTCCCCACGAAGCCTTTCGGGAAGAAGAAAACCACCAGAATAAAGAGGATGCCGAAATAGAGAATCCACCGCTCGGCCAGACGGTGGACGATTTCCACATGAGGCAACAATCCCTTGGCCACCTTCTGGAGATCCGGCAGCCAGGTTTCGGCGAGCTTGATGAAGGCGGCTCCGACAATGCTGCCGTACATGGTGCCGAGACCGCCGATGATGACCATGAGCAGGACATTGAGCATAATGGGCAGGCTCAATGTGGACCCGGGATTGACATACCGCAGCCACATGGCGAAAAGGACCCCGGTAAGCGATGCGATGCTGGACCCGAAAACGATGGCCAGGACCTGGTAGCGAAAGGTGTGATACCCCAGGGCCGTGGCCCGCGGTTCGTTGTCACGGATGGCCTTGAGAACCCGTCCCACCGGTGAACCGACAAATCGCAGCAGGCCGACAAACAGGAGCACGGAAACAACCAGGATAAAATAATAGGTCATGAGCCTGCCGTTGATCTCCATCCCGAATAAAGGGGGGGCCGACCAGTCCACGCTGAAAATCCCCGGCAACTTGAAAGACACGCCGTCTTCGGCCCGGGTCAGATCATACCACTGGACGGCCAGGATATCGGCGAATTCTGCCAGGGCCAGCGTCATCATGGCAAAGAAGATGGCCTTGACCCGGAGGGAAAAGAAGGCGATGACCAGGGCCAGGATAATGCTCAGTGCCAGGGCCACGCCGGTAGCCAAAACGAGGTGGTACCAGCTCGGAGGGCCCAAATGGTAAATCACCAGGGCCAGGGAATAGGCCCCGATTCCGAAAAACATGGAATGGCCCAGGGAAAGAAGGCCGCTGTAACCCAGCAACAGATCGTAGGAAGCCACGAACACGGCAAAAATCATGATCTTGGCCACGACATCGATGACTCTAAAGGAGGAAAAAGCAAGGGGGATGACCAAGAGGACGCCCAGCAGGGCCAGTTGGGCGAAAAATGCCGGCTGGGAGAACCGGGTCTGATGCTCCCGGAGCCGTTCCTGTTGAACCGGACTGAGCGCTGTCATCATCCCCCCTGTCTAGTCACGACCCATGAGGCCCTTGGGCCGAATGAGCAATATGACGGCCATGATCAAGATGTTCACGCCGAGCGCGAGCTTGGGAACCAGAAAGGCCACGTAGTTGAAGGCCAGGCCGACCATGATCGCCCCCAGGAAACTGCCGGTGACCGAACCCATGCCGCCGATGATGACCACGATCAGGGCGAAGATCAGGTTCTCATCCCCCATGGCAGGGTAAATCCGCCCGTTGAAGATGGCGAACATCACCCCCCCCATGGCCGCCAGGGCCGCTCCAGCCGCGAACACTCCCGAGAAGATCCGCTGAATGTTGTAACCCATGACCTGGACGATTTCCTTGTTTTCCACCCCGGCCCGGACAATGATGCCCAGCTTGGTCTTACGGAGCACCATCTGGATGACCCCGAAGATGATCAGACCTACCAGGATGGCCACGCCCCTGAATTTGCTGACCATGACGTCATACAGGTCCCAGGACCCCTGGAGGGCAGCCGGCACCAGGACCGCCTCATCATTGGGTCCCCAGAAAATCCGGATGATTTCAGCCATCACCAGTGCCCCGCCCATGGTAATCAGGATCTGTTTGAGGTGATTCCCGTAAGTCCTTCGGATGATGATCTTTTCCAGGATGAGCCCCAGCACCGCTCCCACCAACAGGGCCAGCAGCAAAACCAGCAGCCAGATCCCCCAGGCTCTGCCCCATGGTCGCCGTCTCGATCCAGCCCAGACGGTCAAGATAATTCAGGAGGGTGAAGCCGGCATAAGCCCCCCAGGCAAAAAAGGCCCCGTGGGTCAGATTGAGGACATCCATCAGACCAAAGATCACCGTGAGCCCCGAGGCGGTCAGAAAAAGCAGCGCGCCCATGGTCACCCCGGCGATAGTCAAGGTCAGATAGGTCGTGAGGTCGATCCACCAGAGGGGCAGAATCCATATCCCAACCCCGAGGATCCACCCTCCCCACTTGCGGGCATCGAACCCGGCCCGATTTGCTGTCACCGCCCTGGCCTCAACCGGCATCTCGCCCCTCCGTCAGGCAATCCCCAGGTATTTCTGCTTCAGCTCGCGGTCTTCAACCAGTTCCTCCATCAGTCCCTGACGCACCACCCGGCCGTCATCCAGGATGAAATAGTCCTGGCCCACCAGGCTGGCCAGATAGAAGTTCTGCTCCACCAGAACCACGGTGGTCTTCTCCTTGATCCGGTTCAGGGACGCCCCCAGGTGTTCAACCACCACCGGCGCCAGCCCCTTGGATGGCTCATCGATCAGCACCAGACGATGATCCCGGACCAAAGCCAGGGCGATGGCCAGCATCTGTTTCTGACCACCCGGAGAGGATTCCGGCCTTGGAGTGAAGGAACCGTTTGAGATCCGGGAACAGCTGAAAGATCGTCTCCAAACGGCGCCACCCTTGATCGCTCTCCTGGAACATGGCCAGACGCAAATTTTCCTCCACGGTCAGGGTGTAGAGGACGGCGTTATCCTCGGGCACATACCCGATTCCCAGATGGGCAATCTCGTAAGGCTTCCGGTTCTGGATGGCCTGTCCCTCCATTTCGATGGCCCCGCGGTGGCCGGGTTCAGCCCCATGATCGTTCGCAGGGTGGTGGACTTGCCGGCACCGTTTCGTCCCACCAGCACGGTGGCCCTGCCGGGTTTGACCTTCAGAGACACCCCCTGGAGGATATGGTGCTGCTGAATGTGGGTGTGGACATCCTTGAGCGAGAGTATCGGTTCAGTCACGTTTCAAGCCTCCGCTCAGATAGGCTTCCTGCACTTCCTGGTTTTGGGTGACGATCTCGGGCGGGCCGTCACAGATCAGTGCCCCGTCCTTGAGCACGGCAATGGTGTCCGAAACGGTCATGATCATGTCGAACTTGTGCTCCACCAACAGAATGGTCCGGTTCCGGGCGGCCTTGATCTGCTGGATGATTTCCAGAATGGCCGGGACCTCTTCCAGGCTCATGCCGGCAGTTGGTTCATCCAGAAGCAGCACTTCCGGGTCCAGGGCCAGGAGCATGGCGAATTCCAGTTTCCGCTTCTCGCCATGGGTCAGACTGGCGGATTCTTCGGCCCAGCGATCGCCCAGAAGGACCTGCTCCAGCAGCCCGTAGGCCTGGTCTTCCAGCGTGCTATAAGAGCGGTAATAGCGCCAGAATACAAACCCCACATCGGCCTTGGCCTGAAGCGCCACCCGGACATTTTCCAGCACGGTCAGCATTGGGAAGATATTGGTCAACTGGAACGACCGCCCCAGCCCGAGCCGGGTCCGATCGGCCGGCCCAAGGCCGGTCACGTCCCGCCCCTTGAAAAGCACATTTCCTGACGTGGGTTTGTATTGGCCGCTGATCAAATTGAACAGGGTGGTCTTCCCCGCCCCGTTGGGGCCGATCAGCGACTTGAGGCAGCCCGGCTCTACCTGGAGGTTGACCCCATCGACGGCCGTATTGCCGCCGAAACGGATGGTCAGATCCCTGGTTTCGATAATTGGTGATGGCTTCATTTCACTCTCAGGCTTCATGGGTGCCTCCAGGCGGCGTCACCCGAAGCTCGATGGCGCCGCCTTGCCGGGGTTTACTTCTTGTTGCGGATCGGTATGTCCATATCCTTCCAGGTATACTCCTTGATCAATTCGGGTATGGCCCATTTGACGTTGGGATCAACCTTGATTGTAAAGGCATACATGGATTGAAGCGCCTGGTGATCCTCGGGACGAAAAACCATTTCTCCCTTGGGCGTCTGGAAATGCATCCCTTCCAAGGCGGCGATCAACTTCTCGCTGTCGGTGGAACCGGCTTTGGTCAATCCGTCGACTACGGCCATGGCCGCGGCAAACCCCCCGCAGGTAAAGAAGTCGGGCGGGGAATTAAACCGTTTCTCGTGCTCCTTCACCAGCCAGTCATTCATGGGATTCTTGGGAATCTCATAGTAATAGTAGATGGCCCCCTTCATCCCCACCAAAGGTTTATACAGGGCCAGGGCCGCCAGAATGTTGCCGCCGGTGCTGATCTTGATCCCGTATTTCTCATCCAGTTTCATCTCGGCGATTTGGAAAGGATTGCCTTTGCCGGCCCAGATGATAAAGAGATACTTGTCCCCTTTCTGGTCTTTCAAAGCCTGGATGATCCGTTGGACCGCCGGCGTAAAATCGGTGGTATTGATGGGGGCGTATTCCTCATGGACGACCTTGGCCCCCTTGGCCTCTGCCGCCTCCTTATAGGCCTTTACCCCGTCCCGGCCAAAGGCATAGTCCTGGGCCAAAGTGGCGATGACCACGCCGGGTTTGGCGATGGCCACGGCGTTGGAGACCGCATCCTGCGATGAGTTTCGTCCGGTGCGGAAGATATACCGGTTCCAGTCCGATCCGGTGATGGAATCAGCCACCGCCGGCTCGACGATCAATACCTTTTTGAACTCCTGGGCTACCGGGAGCATGGCCAGGGCCACGGCCGAGGAAACCCCGCCCACAGCCAGGTCGACCTTGTCGTCCTTGAAGGCCTCGGTGAGCATCTGCTTGCCCACATCGGGTTTGCCCTGGGTATCCTTGATGATGACTTCCAAGGGACGGTCCAGGACCTTCATGGTTCCCTTGGTGGCGTACTCCAGGCCCAGCTGGAAGCCGTTGATGGACTGCTTGGCGTAGGCCTCCAAGGGTCCGGTCGCTCCCACGACCTGGCCGATTTTAATCGGCTCTGCCGCCATGGCCCCGGAAACCGACAAACCCAAAACCAAAGCCGCCGCCGTCAACACCAGTATTCGTTTTTTCACGTCCATGGTTCTCCTCCTTTTTGGAATCTAAAGTGTTTGTCGTCGCGCCCGGATTCCCCCGCCCCCCGACATTATACCAGAGGGCCGGAGACCGGATCACTTCACCCTATCCCGAAGTTCGGTCTTTAGGACCTTTCCTGCCGCATTGCGAGGCAGGCGGTCGACAAAAACCACGCTTTTGGGAATCTTGAATTTGGCCAACCGGCCCCTGAGATGATCGAGGATCTCCCCTTCGCTCAGGGGTTGACCGGCCTTAAGAACCACCACCGCTCGGCCGACCTCTCCCCACTTTTCATCGGGAATGCCTACGACCGCCACCTCGGAGACATGGGGCAGCTCGAAGACGGCATTTTCCACCTCGGCAGGATACACGTTTTCCCCGCCGGAGATAAACATGTCCTTTTTGCGCTCCACGATGGTAAGGTCCCCCTCTTGGTCCATCCGAGCCAGGTCGCCGGTATGAAACCAACCTCCGGCAAAGGCCTCCGCAGTAGCCTCCGGTCTGTTCCAGTAGCCCTGCATCAGGTTGGGGCCCCGGATGACCAGTTCCCCCACCGCACCTGTCGGCACGTCCTTCAGGTCATCATCCACCACCCTGGCTTCCAGGTGAAACAGGGCTCGGCCGATGGACCCGGCCTTTTTGAGGGATCGATCCTTCCCTAAGGTTGCGATGCTGGGGGCCGCCTCGCTCATGCCGAAGCCCTGCTGGAGCGCGATGCCCGCCGCGTGGTACTGCTTGACCAGGCTGACCGGCAACGGCGCCCCGCCGCTCATGACCACTCGGGCCTGGGCAAAGGCTTCAGGGCGGAAATCCGGATGCTGGATCAGAAACAAAAAGACGGCCGGCACGCCGAAAAACAAGGTGATATTTTCCTCTTTGAGGCGCCTGATCGTTTCGGCCGGATCAAAAGTCCGCTGAAGGACCACCGTGCCGCCCACGTAAAGCATGGGAAGGGTGAAGAGGCCGATGCCGCCTATATGAAACATGGGCAGCACCAGCAGGTTTCGATCAAGGGGGGTAAAGTACAGGTCCATTTCCAGGTTGATGGCATTCCAAAAACTGGCCCCCTGGGTCAGCACCGCGCCTTTGGGCCGGCCGGTGGTGCCGGCGGTGTACATGATGATATGGGGGGTGTCCAGGCCCACGGGTTCGACAGGTTCCGGCTCCTTTTCGGATTGCCCGGTCAAGGCCTTTTCATAGGCCTGGGCCCCTGCCATCTCTTTTTCTCCCAGGACCAGACAGACGGTCGTACCGCAGTTTGATCGACCAGCCCCGGAATCAGCTGGGCAAACCCGGGGTCGAAGATCAGGGTTTCGGTCCCGCTGTCGGACAGGTTGAAGGCCAGCTCGGCCGGGGAAAGCCTCCAGTTCAAGGGCACCAGCAGCAGGCCCAGCTTGGCCGTCGCGAAGATCACCTCCACATACTCCAGGCAGTTGTAGGCCAGAAGGGCGCAGCGGTCGCCCGGCTTCAGGCCCAGGGCCTGAAGGGCCCGCGAAAGCCGGTTGACCCGGCTGTTGAGCTCCCGGTAACTGATCCGGCGGTTGCCGTCCACCACGGCCTCCTGGTCGCCATTCAAAAAGGCCCGCTTGGTCAGCCAGAAACCGATACCCTGCGCTTCCATTGCTCCTCACCTTCCTTAAAACAAGTTTCTTCATCAGCCCCGCCAGATTCCGGGCGAAAGTGGACACGACTTCCAGGCCGATTAGGTCCTTTTCCGCATCGCGGGCCCCCCGGGTGCCGGCAACGCCCACATTCCAGTAGATCGATCCGGGCACGATCAGACCGTTGAAAAAGAACCAGAGCAGGAGCTGGGAGAAAGCCATATTGTGCCCGGCCCGCTGGGCCACGGTGATCGGTCCGCCCGCCTTGCCGTTGAAAAATTTCCCGTTCCAGTAGGACACGAAGGTCGCCCGGGAAAGCAGGGCCATCATCTGGGGCACCACGGAGCTCAGGTAGACCGGGGAGCCGAGGATCAGCCCCTCAGCCTGCCGCATCTTGGTGAAGATTTCTTCGAAATCATCCTCCGTGATGGTGCAGAAGCCCTGGGTCTGGCAGTCATAGCAACCCGTGCAGGGTTTGATCTCCCGGCCCCGCAACGATATCAGCTCCGTCTCGATACCCTGTTCTTCCAGCACGTTCAGGGCGGTTTTCACATAATAGAGCGTATTGCTTTGCTCGCGAAGGCTCCCACTTATGGCCAATACCTTCATTCTCCTTGCCTCTCTTCCTGGCAGAACCCTTCGGGCAGTGAAGCCGTCGTGGACAGGACCCCGGTCTTGATCTGCCGGCACATGAGCTTGACAAAATAAGGATGGTCGAAGCACTTCCGAAACGCCTCGGTTTCCACGCGGAGTCCCTCCGAAAGGGGCCGGTCCTGCGAAGCCCTGACGGCCCTTTTGGCTAGGGCTAGGGCGTAGGAAGGATTTTTCAGAATGGGTTCCAGGAACTTGGCCGTTTCCGCCAGGAGTTGGTCCGCCGGAACCACAGAGTGGACCAGATTCAGCTCCAAGGCCTCTTTGGCCGGGTACAAGCGCCCACTCAGGATCATCTCCAGGGCACGGCCCATCCCCACCACCCGGGGCAGACGCTGGGTCCCTCCCCCGCCCGGAATCAACCCCACCTTCACCTCGGGAAGCCCGATGCGGGCCCGATCGCAGGCGATGCGGAAATCACAGGCCAGGGCCAACTCATATCCGCCCCCGAAACAGATGCCGTTAATGGCCGCCACCAGGAGAAGCGGACTTTCCTCCATTCGGTTGAACAGATTCTGGATCCGGCTCGAAAAGGCTGCGGCCTGCTCCGGGTCACACTGCATCATTTCGACGCCGTCGGCCCCGCCGATGAAAATACGTATCACCGGCGCCGGTAATCACCACAGCCCGGGCCTGGGCCTTCTCCGCCTCGGTCAGCGCCCGGTCCAGCGCTTCCATGAGCGGCGTGTTGATGGCGTTACGGTCTTTCAACCGGTTGACGGTCAGCCAGCAGATGTCTTCCCGGTATTCGACCTGCAATAAAGCAATCATTTGTTGACATGGGAATTTCTTTCTTTTGCGTGAAAGCCGTTTCTATTCTCTACGAGCATCCAGCCATAAATCGGGGATTTCTGGATGGCGCTCACTAAATAACCCATCCGCCGTTGGGGCTTAAGATCTGGCCGGTAAAGAAGTCCGCCTCCGGAGAGGCCAGATAGGCCACCAAACCGGCGATCTCCCCGGCTTCACCCAACCGTTTCAACGGCGTTTTCTTGATGACGAAATTCTCGAAGCCGTCCGGGAGACCCGTTCAACATGGGCGTCTCGATATAGCCCGGAGCAATCAGGTTGACCCGAATATTGTACTTGGCCACTTCCTGGGCCAGGGTTTTCCCCAGCATATTAACCCCTCCCTTTGCGGCGCTGTAATGAAGGGAACCCGGCGTTGGGGTCAGCGAGGCCACCGAGCTGAACAGGATGAGGCGACCGGTCCGGTGTTCCTTCATCCAGCGAACCGCCTCCCGGCAGCAATAAAACACGCCATCCAGGTTGACCGCCATCATCCGGCGCCATTCGTTATCATCCATATCCTCGATGAATAGGGTCCGTCCCAAAATCCCAGCCGTCTGCACCATCAAATCCAGACGTTCGACCTGCCCTTTCAGGGTGTCGAACAAATCCCGGACGGATTCACTGCGGGAGACGTCCACCTGAAAGGCGTCTGCCCGGCCGCCCCTTTTCCGGATGGCTTGAACCGTATCCCCGGCCGCTTCCAGCTGGAGATCAGCCACAAATATCGCTGATCCCCTGCAGTCCCAGGGCCTCGGCTGATGCCCGACCCAGGCCGGAACCGCCTCCCACGATCAGCGCCGTTTCAATATTCTTGGTTTTCAAGGGCCAATCTGCCTTCGCTTAATTCTTTCCCTTCGGGGGAAGCCTGAGAAGCCGCATCTCCCTTTGTTGTCTAGGGCGCGCAGTATGCTGTATACACGCCTCGCCCTCGGGCGCCTTGGATCTGCAGCCTTCGATCCATTTGCAACATCGCGGTCTAGATATCCCGTTGTTTTTCGTATACCCGGGCCGGTTTTTTCGTTGGAAAAATCACCAGACGATCCGAATCCAATTGATCCAGAATGCCCCGGGCCACTTCCTCGGGAGTGTCCATGAAGCTTTGGTATTTATGTATCGCCGGGGCCAATTCCTCGGCCCCCAAAGAAGCGCTGAAAAATTCCGTGGCGGTCAGGTGAGGACAGACAGCCAGGACGCGGATGCCCGTATCGGCCAGGTCCCTGGCCAACCCGCGGGAAAAGCCCAGGAGGGCGTGTTTGCTGGCCACATAGGCGGACACCTTGTCCGAATGGGCCAGCAGATCCCCCGATGGAGGCCAGGTTGATGATGAGCCCTTCCCCCTGGGTCTGCATGATTTTCAGGGCCTCCCGGGTCAGGAGGACCGGGGCAAAAAGGTTGATTTCGAACAGACTCCGCCACTGTTCTTCGGTCGTATCCAGAAAATCGCCGTAAGCCCCGATTCCGGCATTGTTGACCAGGATGTCTAACCTTCCCCAGCGTTCCAGCGTTTTTTCCAGAATGTCTCGTCGGCCTTGGGGATTGGTCACGTCGGCCGTTACAGCGAGGTAATCACCTGGGCATTCGGCGGCTGTCGCTTCCAGCTTTTCTCTTCTGCGGGCTGCAAGTGTAACCCGGGCGCCGGCCTTTGAAAAACCTCTGGAAAGCGCGGCACCTATGCCGGAGCTGGCACCGGTGACGATCACAACTTTTCCTTCGAGATCAACCAAGGTTCTTTCCTCCGGCAGGAAAGCCTATCCGTGTCTATCTAAGAAGCTGGCCGAAAATCCCGAAATGATCCCGGTAAACTGAAAGGTGAACCAACTGTCAGGTATTTATCAACGGACCTTTTTTGCTGTCAACAAAAAAATAGAGGGAATCGATTCTTTTCAGTGCGCCCCGAGTCCCCTCCTGTACCCATTGGACCAGTTCGTTCAAGAGCGAGGGCGGAAGCTCGGCCTGGGGATACGAATTCCAGACCAGCCACTTCAAACCGATCAAGTGATTGAGCCCCATGAGAGACCGGGCCAGAAATGGCACCGGCAGCTTTCGAATCTCGCCCCTTTTCACCCCTTCCTGCAATCCGGAAACGTAGCCCGCAGCCAGTTTCTTGTAATACCACATGCCCGTTTCCTGGCCCACGGTTTCACTTTCCCCGACCACCCGGTAAATCCGGCTGTGTTGACGCAGAAACCGGAAAAAGGTCGAGAGGCCCTCCCGTTCCATATCGCGCCGGTCGGCGAGACCCCTCCGTGGCCTGTTTCAAGGTCCGGCGCAATTCCCGGCTCAAATACCGGACAAAACCTTCGAGCAGGTCCCTTTTGCTCTTGAAGTGAATGTAAAAGGTTCCCTGGGCTACTCCCGCCAAACGGGTAATCTCGGAGATACTGGCCCGGTTGAACCCGTATTGACCGAACACCTTTTCGGCGGCCTGGAAAAGGGCCCGTTTGGTCATCTGACCCTGGGCAGCATCCTCTTCCGACTCCCGGGGGCCATCGTTCTCTTCCCCCAGAAGAAGAGGCCATCAGGTCGCCGGTGTCGGTTCCAAGCTTTGGTTCCGCTGATTCCTTTCAGAACCAGGTCCACAATCAAGGAGACCAATCGGTCCGACGCATACACTTCGCTTTTCGGCCCCCAATCCAGGGTATTGAAATAGACCATCCCGATGAGGCCATAGGTGATCAGGTTCGAGTCAAAGGGGCGGATGGTGCCCAGACCGGCTTCCTGTCGAAAGAAGTTACGATAGAAGCGGGCAATCGAATCGTAGTAGCCGATGGTCACCGAGTCGATAAGCTCAAATTCGCCCAGTATGCGGTGGAAATAGAAGTGACTTGAGATATGTTCATAAAGGAGCTGAACGGCCTGGGTCAGGCGTTCTTCCAGGCTGCGGGCTCCCGGTGGTAACCCCTCCGCCTTTTCCCAGAAGCGGGAGATGATCAGGTCGTTCAGCTCCAGAAAGAGCTGTTCCTTGTTCTTGAAGTACTGATAGAAGGTCCCGATGGAGACCCCGCAGCGTCGGGTGATTTCCGAGACGGAGGTCTGGTAATAACCCAAATCCCTGAAGACCTCCTGGGCCGAATCCAGGATAGCCGCCCGGGTATTGAGCCCTTTGGTCTTAAGGGAGCGACGGGATTGGGACGTTTTGATCGACCGTTCCATTGAGCATTACCTTATACATGAATCACCTCTCATATATATCAAAAATAAAATCCTGGCAACAAGATTATTGCAGGTGCATTACACAGCCTGTCACCTTGACATCTGAGCCTGTAACAGCATACAGATGATAAACTTGGTCCCGGACCAACAGCGGAAGGAGACTGCAAATGAGAAGATGGTTTTCAAGGTTCTTTCTTGTCGGGCTCTGCTGCTTGACGATCCTTCCGGGATCGGTGAAGGCAGCGGAATTTTGTGTTTCGACGTCGACAGATCTTGTGAACGCACTTTGGACGGCCACCGATAACGGCGAAGACGATGTCATCAAGGTGCAGAAAGGGACCTACACGATTAATTCGGCTGGCCCAAATTATCCCGGTTTCTACTACTCTTCACATGAGGGACACAATCTTACAATTCTTGGAGGGTGGACAGCCGGCTGTGCCGCACGCGGAACCGGATCCGTCCAACACGGTTCTTGACGGAAACAGCAACGGACGTGTGCTGGCCTTGATTCACTCCGCGGGAGGAGACATTACTGTGGACGGTTTCACGGTCAAAAACGGCCTCATCTCCGGAGATGCAGAAGGGGCTGGGATTTTTGCGCTCTCTTCCGATCCAAACCAGGCGGGAAACGTGATCATTCAGCAACAATACGGTGGAAGCAAACAGCGCAGACCACGAAGGCGGGGGCATCTATGCTCACTCACAATCCAATCCACAGGGCACTGCCGGCACGGTGACCGTCACCGGAAACACCGTGAGGAACAACCAGGCAACGGGAGCCCCTTACGCATCGGGAGGAGGCGTCCACGCCGTGTCTTACTCCTTTCAGGGAACCTCCAGCCACGTGACGATTCAAGAGAACGCATTCCACGCCAATACCTCGGATAACGGAGGAGGTATCTATGCCTGGTCCTACGGTCCTTCGGGGGCCGGGCAGGTCGTGGTCAAGAATAACCTGTTGACCGAAAACAGTGCTCTGGCCGGATGGGGCGGCGGGATCTATGCGGGGTCCCACGGTGTCACCGGCGATTCCGGAAAGGTTGAGATCACAAATAACATGGTGTCGGGGAATACGGCTTCTGGGGGCCTGAACCAGGGCAAGGGAGGCGGCATTTATGCCTACACCGCCTGTGCCCAGACCGGCAATTCCAAAAATGTGGTGATCCAGAGAAACAAAATCATGGAAAACAAAGGTAAGTTTGGCGGCGGCATTTTCGTAGAGTCATCAAGCGACAGTGGATCCGGCGGCGATGTGATCATTGAGGACAACGCCATTTCAGGAAATTCGTCGGAAGACTCGGGAGGGGGCGTCGTGGGCTTTTCCGTTTCCAGCTCCGGCACGGCCGGAAACATGGTGATGGTCAACAACACCATCACAGGAAACGACGCTGGGATGTATGGCAACGGCGGAGGGATGTGGGTCAGATCTTTCACTGCCACAGGGGGTTTGCCCGGAAACGTCACCCTGACCAACAACACGGTCACCGGTAACAGGGCCAACGGCGGCGGCGGCGCCTACCTGATAATGGAAGGGAACGCGTTCAACTTGTACAACAATATCATCTGGGAGAATCCCTTCGGTCACTCTTGGGATATCGATGTCTACCAGAACGGGGTTCTGAACGTTCACAACAACAATTACGGGAATCTTTACGGACAATGGTCGTCGTCCCAAAACAACATCCAACAGAATCCTCTGTTCGTGAAAAACGGTCAATGGGACGAAAAGGGGACACCGAACGATCCCACTGACGATGTCTGGATCGAAGGGGATTATCATTTGCAGTTCGGATCTCCGTGCGTGGATCAGGGGTCCAACAGCGCGCCTGAAATCCCGACGTCGGACAAAGATGGAAACCCGCGCATCGTAGGCGGGACTGTGGACATGGGTGCTTACGAATACGATGATTGTGTACCGGTCTCACCCGAATTGAGCCTTACCGTTCCCTGCGCGAACTACCTTGGAAACCAATACGCCTTCACGCTTACCTACTATCCGAACCCCATGGATCCAAACAATCTCTACTGGAAGATGGATTTGAGCACCTTTGGTGCCGCAGACACCGCCGGACCCTGTGTCAGCGTGACTTCAAGCCTTACGCTTCAGATCACATGCGCTCAGCTCGCTGGCTTTAAGTACGGGTTTGAGCTCGTATACTATCCGAATCCAGCAGATCCGTTCAATTTGTACTGGAAAATGGACTTGAGCTCGCTTGTTTCGAATTAGGCGTTGAACACCATACCCGTTGCCGGGGAAAGGGAGATGGTTGTTTAAGACTGAGGAGCGGAGAAAGAGATTTCGATGACGTTTGTATCGAGTTTTAGACCACCGGAAAAGACGCCGGAAAATGCGTTGTGGTTCTTGTTTCATGATCAGCGCATCCTGATGAGAGACGAAGGAAGCAAGTTGCTGATCCCGGAATCATCAGATTTGAAAGAACTTGGATTTTCCCCTATAAGGCTGCAGTTTCTCGGTCGGTTGAACGACCGGGCCTGCTACGCCGGGGAATTGGAAGACGAGAAGGGGATTTCGGCCCCCTTTTCATTCCTTGGACTCCGAAGCCTTTTCACGAGACTTGAAGAAGAGGCGATCCAGGCGGCGGGCCTGGCGAACCAGTTGATCCATTGGGACCGCAACCACCATTACTGCGGCAGATGCGGCGGCCTCACCGAAAACAAGGCGGACGAACGCGCCAGGTTCTGCCCCCAATGCGGCTTGATCAATTACCCCAGGCTTTCTCCGGCGGTCATTGTTGCCGTTATCAAGGATCATCAACTCCTCCTGGCCCACTCCCAACGGTTCCCGGCCAAATTCTACAGCGTACTTGCAGGGTTTGTGGAACCCGGTGAGACGCTGGAGGCATGCGTCAAGAGGGAAGTCCTCGAAGAAGTGGGCATCACGGTGAAAAACATCCGTTACTTCGGCAGTCAACCTTGGCCCTTTCCCGATTCCCTGATGGTCGGATTCACGGCCGAACACGCTGGAGGAGACATCCGCATCGATCCATCCGAGATTACCGACGCAAGCTGGTTCTCGGCAGATCAACTTCCAGCCATCCCGCCCAAGATCAGCATCGCCCGGCGGTTGATCGATTGGTTCCTGAAACAAGAAGAAGGGCGCCCTCAGGGAGAATGACACGGTGGAATACACCTAGATTCGATACGTTGTGGACAGAGGGATCGGCTCCTTCCGAGGGAGAGGTCACATAGCTGGAGACATTGTTTCACCCCCCTCGGACGAAAATCAGTGGGAAGCCTTGGAGGAATGAGGTTACAGACTTCTTGCGAAGGGTCGTTATGGAGCGTGTAGTACTTCTCCTCGTTCAATCGTATGGACTTTTTCAACGAAGTCAAGTCGCTTGTCGTCTGACTCGGCAATCAATATGGACAGGCCTTCCTGCTGGATACCCTGGATGGTCTCGCCCAGCTTCACCCCGAGACCTGGGGACAGACCCTCAAAAGGCTCATCCAAGAGCAAGAGCTTGCTTCCGCACATGAGGGACCGCGCCAGGGCAACAAGTTTTTGCTGTCCACCGCTCAACTGCGTCGCTTTCTTGTCAGCCCACTGTTTGATCTCGGGCATCAGCGCGCAAATGTATTCGAAACGTTCATTCTCGCCTTCCAGGCGGCTGGCCCAAGCCGGCATCAGGATATTGTCCCTGACCGAAAGCTTGCCGATCAAGCGGCGATCTTCCGGCATGTAACCGATGCCCAGTCGGACGCGCCGGTACCCGGGGACCTGCACGAGGTCTTGGCCGTCAAGATCGATGCGACCGGATGACACGGGGATAATTCCGATAATGCTCTTAAGGGTCGTCGACTTGCCCGCCCCGTTTCTCCCCACGAGCCCAACGAGCCCGCTGGAGGGGATTTCGAAGCTGACCGCCCTCAAGATAATAAAACCTCTGATTGTCACTCTGATACCATCGACAGTTAGCATATCACACCTTACCTAGCACGATCCTTCTGACTTCGGGATCGGCCAAAACGCTTTCAGGCTCGCCATCGGCGATGATTCGCCCCTGGTCAAACACCAGGACCCGCTTTGCGTACCGCTGTATCACCTCCATGTCGTGCTCTATGAAGATCGTTGTGATATCGCTTTCCTGTAAGACGTTTACAAGGGTGTCCATCACCTCGAACTTGTCCTCGATGCTGACGCCACTGGTGGGCTCATCCATAAAAAGCAACCTCGGTTTGAGGGCGAAGGACATGGTGATATCCAGGAGCTTTCTTCCTCCCTCGGGCAGTTCGCTCACTGGACGGTACGCGTAGCGCTTGAGGCCGAAGCGATCGAGCATCTTCAGCCCTTCTGTCACTCGCGACTCTCGGAACAGGGAATGCCAGAAACTTCCACCATTTCCCGATTGGGCCGCAAGTGAAAGGAGCAGACTTTCCAAGACGGCCATCTTTATGTATAGCTGAGGAAGCTGAAAGGAACGAGCAAGACCCATCTTGATAATCGTTCGGGGCGGCAAGCCGGTTGTTTCTTTCCCCATGAACGTCACTTTGCCACGGTCGGGTTTGAGATAGCCGGTGATGAGGTTGATGAACGTGGTTTTGCCCGACCCATTGGACCCCACGATGCCGATAAATTCCCCTCTTTTTATCTCCACATTGAGCCGGTGGGCGGCGCTGACCATCCCAAAATATTTTGTCAGTTCAATGGCTTTCAGGATCGGATCTGCATCATTCATGGGAAACCCCTTCCTCCTTGGACCTGAGCCCCTGCACGATGGATTCGTAAATGGCATATAGCCCGCCCGGCCGAAAGAGTATGATGAGCATCATGATAGCGCCCAGGACCAGTTGCCACGCATAGGGAATGAACTTCGACGCGTAAGTCTGGATAAACTCAAAGGCGACAGCACCTAGCAGGGCCCCTGCAATGCTTTCAAATCCACCCAGCAGGGCCACGAAGACGAAGACGCCGGATTGGACCCAAAAGGCATCCTCGGGCACGACGTGGCCCACCGTGAAGGCCGCCAGGACCCCGGAGACCCCGCCGAGGCCGCCGGCCAGAACATAAGTCAGGTACAAAACGCGCCGGGGGGATTCGCCGGTGTACTCTATTCGAATCTCATTGTCGCCCAACGCCGTCAGGAAATAGCCGACCGGCGAGGCCAGGAAGCGGTGAACCACATAAGCGGCGATCCCTGCAACGACGAGAGTGAAATAGTAAAATCCAAACCCGCTTGCATGAACCTCAACTCCCGCCAGCCTGGCCACTCCCGTTGCCAGTCCGTCCGTTCCGCCCGTAAACCAGTAGAACTTGAGCAGGACGGCATACAAGATCATGGAAAGGGCGAGATTGAGCATGGCGAAAAATACACCCCGGTACCTGGCCATGAGCAGCCCCAAAAAGGCCGCCATAATCAGGCCGGCAATGGCCCCTATGGGAACAAGCACCAGAATCTCACGAAATTGGAACCATTTGACGCAGAACCCGACGGTATAGGTGCCGGTGGCATAAAAGAGGGCGTGGCCGAAAGTAACCTGTCCCCCTCGAAGGAACATGGTCACGCCCAAAACGCCAATGAACATGAACAGGGCCTTTGTGAGAATGAAGACGCCCCAGTCCGGTAACACCAGCGGCAGAATGACCAGCAAGAGAGAGAGAATCAGGACAGAGAGCTTTGATTTCATCTTAGATCCTCCTCTCTTCAATCTCACCGAAAAGTCCCTGTGGTCTGATGGCCAGTACGAGAACCATGATGAGGTAGATGGACACAAGCTCCAGTTCTGCAAACAGATGGATCGATGCGGCTCGCGCAAGACCCACTATCACCGAACCCAGGGCCGCTCCCTCCAGGCTCCCCATGCCCCCGATGGCAATGACCGCAAAGGCCAATACGACCACCTCCACCGCAAACCCGGGAACCACCGCGATGGTCGGTGCGATGAACGCGCCACCCAGGGCCGCGGCAAGCGCGCCGATGGTAAATGCCACTGTGAAGATAAAGCCAACATTAACCCCCATCGCAACACTCACCTCGCGGTCGTAAATGACCGACACAACGATCTTCCCGAAACGGGTGTACCGCATGAGCCAGATCAAAAATCCACCAAATACCACGGCGATCGCGAAGAGGAGAGAATTATACCAGGGGTAAGTAATTCCCGAAACCTGGAACTGTCCGAGGAAGGTATAGGGCTCTGTTACAAACATGGGGTTCCCGCCCCAGATCAGCTTCATCAAGTCGTCCAGGATCAAGAGGATGGAGTAGGTCAGGAGGAGTTGGATGTGCATGTCGCTCCCGTAGATGCGCCGGAGGGCCAGCCGCTCGATGATCGGACCTGTCACAAGCCCGATGATAATCGCACCGGCCAGAAGCGAGAAATAGGTAAGCAGGACTGGAAGCCCAATGTTCAGGAGCTTCAGCGTGATCCAGGTGGCAAGATAGGCGCCGAGCGAGTAAAGCGCGCCGTGGGAAATGTTCAGGACACGCAGAACCCCGTAAACAAAGGTGAGTCCGACCGAGACGAGAAACAGATTAGCCCCGTAGTTGAGACCGTCTAACAAGATAATGGTAAACATACTCGTCTAGCTTCCTTAGCTTTGATTTGGTTTCTGCCGGCAAGCGCATCGATGAGCAAAACGCGAGGGGAGAAAGACCCCTTCGCGCTTCTACCCATCTTTGTGAGAATCTTTCATTTAAGGGTTTCGATCCAATCGTAGGTGTTCACCCCAAGCGGCGGCGATATCTCCTCGCCGGCAATCCGGATTCGGTTTTCCAGAATGGCAAAACCGTATTTTTTGGATTGCTTGGTGACCCCGATGATCCCCGGTGTGACGATTTGATGGTCTGCTCGCATGATGCATGTCCCGCCGGGCACCTCATAGGCCAAGTTGTTTTCGAAAACCTTGATTACCTCCTCGGTGGTCGGCCAGCGGCCCAGGGTTTCGATGGCCTTTTCGTAGGCAGCCTTTAGACCGGCCCATGCCTGGTAAGCGCGGTACGCGGGATAATCCGGATAGCGTCCTCCGGTCGCTTTATGATACCCTTCCACAAACTCTTTGTTGGCCGGATCGGTCTCGGGATCGGGATCCAGGAAATACCCTGCCGTGACACGGGGCAGTGCAACGACGCCGTCCGGCATGAGGTCTTTGACGTCCTGCAGCGCCGCCTCACCCGTACTGAGGAGAACCGTGCTCTGCTGGAACAAGCCCCGAGGGGCTGCCTGCTTGATAAAGGCGATCAGGCCTCCGCCCCACAAGCTGCAGTGAATCACGTCTGCCTTGGCCATCAAGAGCTTGGAGATCTCTGCCGAATACTCCCCGGCCTGAAGTTTTGGCCACAGGGTTGTTTTGACCTCAAAGGGCGGTATGCCGGCGTTTTTCCGTAGCTGCTGCAACGCCGCCTCGAAGGTTCCCCATGAATCCCGGCCCCAGGCATAGTCATCGTTGATGGCGGCAACGGTCTTGATATTGGGCATGGTCTTCATCACATACCTGGCCAATATCACGCTGTCCGCAGCCTGGTTGTCTGCAGTCCTGAAGGTGTACTTGAGCTTTGCGTCTTCGGTTAGGCGGTGGGTCCCGCAGATGTGGATAATCGTCAGGGTCTTCAGTTCCTCCGCCACAGGGGCAATGGCCAGGCAATTGGAACTGGAGGTGAATCCCAGAACAGCGTCCACCTTTTCCTCCAGTACCAGGCGTCGGAATTCGGTCACCTGCTTATTGGGCCCCCCGGCCTCGTCAATAAAGATCAACTTGATTGGGACGCCGCCGATGCCGCCCGACTGGTTCCACTTTTCCACCAGAACCTCACTGGCGGCCTTTGTGGAAATTCCAAATACGGCGGCCCCGCCCGAAAGGAAGTCGCTGAAACCGACCTTGAGCTCGGCCGGTGCACCTTTGGGCGCACCAGCAGCCATGGGTGCAGAAACCGAAAAAGCCATCAACCCGAGCACACAGAAACTCACCAAAAACACTGAAACCCATTTGCTCCTTCGCATGGCAATACCTCCTTCGCTTGATTTTCCTTCACATGACCTGACTACCAGGCCTTAGTAAATTAAAATCATTTTGTCAAGGGGTAACAAAAACTTGCTTTCAGTGGGACGGAGTATAAGGATTGTGCTTCGTAAATCTTCGGGGATCAGCCTTGCCCAACTCTTCGTGTGCGTACAAAATTCGCTCGATGTGCATCAAGCGACTGGATTTTTTAGGATTTTAAGTGTCTCTGCTAGTCGGTCAGCAGCCTTTCACGCCTGCGACGGGGTGAATTTGCCCTGAGCGAAGCCGAAGGGAATTCCCTTGGGGACGCCAAATGATTTTAAGGACTTAGCAGGCTTCGGCGAGTCGTTTCTTATTATGAATAATTCTTGCAACCCTATTTCCAACCCTGGCTAATAGGCCAGGTTTCCATATTAGACTCGTTTCAGGTTTCGCCATATCCCTCACACCGCCATCCCAGTTGTTTAACCTGATCCATCACCAATCCTGCCCCGAAAGATTTCAATGGTTGCTTTCGGAGAGATGCGGTGGGGGCATACCAACGTGCATCTGCCGCAAAGCGTACATCTATTGACGCCTGCGCTGTAGGCCATGACGTCTCTGTTCAATTCGTCGCGGGGATCAAATACATGCCTTGCGAGTTGTACCATACCGGCAGGGCCTAGGAAGGCATATCTGTCTTCCCGGTAAGCTGTGCACTCGGAAAGGCAGCTGTAGCATTCAACGCACCGGCTCACCACTTTGAAGCGCTCCAGATCTTGATGAGCGATTTTCTCAGGGAGGCTTGGGGGGTCGCTGACACGCTCCAGAAAGAGACGGAGGCTGGGCATTCTCTCTTCGTATTCCTTGCGGTCAATCATCAGATCGCGGACGACGGAGAAATTTTCAAGGGGCTCAAGACGCATCTCAGGTGTTGCAGTTTCTCGGCACATCAGGCCAGGCGTACCGTTGATTTTAGCCGCACAAAGTCCACAATGGCTATTGCGACAGCAATAGGTAAAGGTGAAAGTGCCATCCATATTTTCATAGACGTAAAGGGCGACGTCGAGAACGCTCATGCCCGGCTCAAAGGGGAATACATATGTTTCATAGCGGGGTTCTTTGTCCTTTTCTGGATCATAACGGAAGACGCTTACCTTTCCCTCTTCCATGTCAGTTGCCTACCTCCTTTGGTCGAATCTCCAGCAGGTCTACCGGCTCGGCTTCAATATCAAGTGTCTGATCGTTAACCCGGCGTATGACAAGATGTTTCAGCCAGTTTTCATTATCCGCCTCCGGATAGTCATCACGATAGTGGGCCCCGCGGCTTTCGGTTCGCCTCAGAGCGCCTTCGATCACACATTCAGCGGTTGTAACCAGGAATTCGTTTTCCAGAGCTGTCGCCAATTCTTGGTTATAGTATCTTGTCCTCAGACTAACGCATTGTTTTTTCAAATCGGCTCTTATCTCCTCAAGTTCTTTGCGGGCATCTTGGAGGCCTGAATCTGTTCGGTAAAGGCCCACCTTTTCCCACATAAGCTCCTTTAAACGGGTGCGCAGGGCATGAGGCCTGATGCCCCTTTCACGGCCCAGCATCCGGTATGCCGGAGCCACAATGGATTCAACCTGCAACGGATCCACAGGGGCCTGTGCCGTCTCTTTTGCGAACGAAGCCGCGGCTTTTCCGGCTCGCGTCCCCGAAACGAGAAGCTCGGCAAGGGCATTTTGACTCAACCGGTTAGCCCCGTGAATGCCTGCGGCGTTTTCACCGATGATGAAAAGACCCTGTACGCTGCTGTGCCAGTTCTCATCTACCTTCGCTCCCCCCATGAAGAAATGACAGGTGGGCGCCAGTTCCACGTATTCCCTTTCAGGATCTATCCCGATCTTACGGTATGTCTCATAAAGAGCAGGTTGCATCCTTGCGACGAAACCGGGTTCATGAAATGTCATATCCCCGAAGACGCCGCCATGGGGACCCCCACGCCCCTCCTTGACTTCTCTGTACATGGCCCGGGATACCCTGTCTCGGGTCGAAAGCTCCAGGTTTTCGGAATCATATTTTTCCATAAAGCGCTCGCCATGGCTGTTGAGCAGGTGCAGGTAATAGAGCAACCCCCCAAGTGAGCCCCTAAGAGAACGGGGGAAACAAAATCCCAACGGATAGAACTGGACAAACTCCATGTCCATCAGTGCCGCGCCTGCGTTCAAAGCCAGGGCAAAGCCGTCTCCTGTGGTACCGGTGGAATTATCCGTGTTCAGGTACATATTCCCCGCGCCACCACACGCCAGAATGGTCGTCCTGGCGCGTAAGAGAATCAATTCACATGTCTCCAGATTTATCCCTGCAGCCCCCACGATCTGGTCTTCTTCAGTAAGCAGATTCAAGACCATAACGTTGGACAAAATGGACACATGTCGCTTTTTCATCTCTCCTATGAGGGTTCTCAGCATCTCACGCCCTGTCCTGTCCTCAAGAAAAGGGCATCGATGATAAGAATGTCCCCCATCAATACGGAGAGAATAGGTCTTCCCATCTTCTTCACGTTGCCACAGCGCACCGATTCGCTCCAGTTCCACGATTAGATCGGGGGATTCCTCTACCATGATACGGACCAGGGTTTGCTCACCCATATAGGACCCGCCCTTGATTGTGTCCCTGAAGTGGATATCCCGACTGTCTTGAGGTACATGCCAGGCGCCAACCCCGGCGATGGCGCCGGGAGCCATGATCGTGTTGCCGCATCGCTGGGGTGTGCCTTTTAGGACCATCGTGACTTTGACGCCGTACTTGCTTGCTTCATAGGCAGCCATGGCGCCCCCGCCACCTCCACCGATGATCAGCACATCGGTCTCAAAATTCTGCATGCCCTTTATCCCTCGATCTCGTGGATCAGATTTTGCCAATCGGACCTTTGTAGTGCTTCAACCATTCAATGAACGCTACCAGGTTTTTGACGAGATACTCGTGGTACTGTTTCCCTTTTTCGGGAGAGGATTTCGTAGAGTCCGAAAAAGAACCTGATGGGGTGAAGGCCTTCTGCTCTCTGCTGTTCCAGAAGATTTCAACGCTGTCTCCCCCGCCACCGAAAAGATCTTCGTGCACGAAATGAGAAAAAATGGGCTTAAGATGGATATGCTCAGACGTCAGCTTCTCTTTCTTAATAAGGTGAGGATACTTATACCAAACATGGGAAATTTCCAGTTCGCCTGCGTGATGTTCTATCGCTTCCTTTATTTTGGCTACGCCCCTCCCTAAATACATGGGATCCACGAGGGCTAAAAGGACATCAGGCAGCTCATATTGGTGAACAGATCTGCAGGCCGTAATAAGGGCAGCGTTGTTTGTCCCCTTGTGGCCGTTAATGAAAATGATCTTTCGAAAGCCATTTCTTCTCAAACTGTGTATAATGTCTTTAGCTACGGCAACCAGTGTCTCGGTCCTGAGGGAAATGGTACCAGGAAAATCCAGATGGTGCGGCGAATCGCCAAACCACAGGGGAGGCGTGGCCAAAACACCGGCCTCTTTGGCAGCGTCTTCGGCCAACATGATGGCCGCATAGCTGTCAACGCCCAGAGGCCCCGCCGGACCATGTTGTTCCGTACTCCCAACAGGACAAAGGATGATGTCATCCGTTTCAAGGTAGCTGGCCACATCTTCCCAAGTCAGTTCTTGAAGCCAAACAGATTTTAGTTCTGACATTTGTCCTTACCTCTGTAGTATGAAATTTTTCAGCCGACAAAACGTGGCTTAGGACATGAATTTTCGAGGCGGTCCATCGCCTCCGCAAGGCGATCCGGAAGCGCTCTTCACCGTATTCGCCATACCTGGACCCGGGTATCATCCAAACGGCAATTTCATCAAGGACTTTGAAGCAGAAATCCCCGCTGTTTCCAAAGCCTTTAAGGACGTCTATCCAGACATGGAAGGTTCCTTTGGGGTTCTCCAGATCGAGTCCAAGCTCTGAAAGGGCCTTGACGCAAATATGATTTGAACACCTCGAAATGTCAATGTTTTTCTCTCGCGCTGGTAGGTTCAGAGGTTCAGGTCAATGTACACCGCCACGTGATCGGTGACCTGCGCCGAGCACTTGAGGCAAAGATGAACGACCCTTGATACAATGGCACCATGGGCCCATTTGCATAATAGTGGTTCATCATGAGTGGTCAAGCCTCGATTCCTGGTACCTTTGAGCCATCAGCAGCAGGTAATCCAACTCCTGCTGGTTGCCGTTCTTCCGGAAGAATTCAACCGTGGGCCAAAATTGGCCATCTCCTCCTTTGAGTTGCGGCCGGTAATTGACCATGGACATTGACTATAGTATCCTGGATGCGAATCGCTTGATTGGGAGGTTTGTGACAGGGAACAGGAAGTGGTGCCTGTTTCCAAGTTCGAGGACAGACTTTTTGCGAAGGGTCGTTATGGATAAATTGTCTATGCGAAGATCAGGAGAAGGACACAATGGAATACACCCAGATTCGATATGACGTGGACGGAGGGATCGGCGTGGCGACGCTCTATCGCCCGGAGCAGCTAAATGCCTTCACCCCCGTTATGGAAGCGGAGCTCGTCTCGGTCTTTCACAATGCCGATGAGGACGACGCCGTGAAAGTTGTGGTGGTCACAGGGGCTGGAAGGGCCTTTTGCGCGGGGGCGGATCTCAGCTCGGGGGGGACGGCCTTCGACTTTCTCAGGCAGGACGGGCGGGAGGTCCCCATCAGCGAGCATCGCGACAGCGGGGGACGGCTGGCGCTGGCCATCTTTCAGTGCCGCAAGCCTGTCATCGCGGCCATCAACGGCCATGCCGTGGGCATCGGCATTACCATGACCCTCCCCATGGACATCCGAATCGCGGCGGAGGATGCAAAGATCGGATTCGTATTCGTGCGCCGGGGCATCGTCCCCGATGCCTCATCCACCTGGTTCCTGCCGCACATCGTAGGCGTCGGCAAGGCGACTGAGCTCATGTACACGGGGAGGATCTTCAAGGCGAAGGAAGAGGCCCGCTCGGGTCTATTCAACGACGTGCTGCCAGGCGACCAGGTCATGGCAAAGGCCATGGCCATTGCACGGGAAATCGCCGAGAACGCGGCGCCGGTCTCCGTAGCCCTCACCAAGGCACTCATCTGGCACGGTCTCTCGGAGCCGGATCCCCAGTCGGTCCATTTGATCGACTCAAAATGCATCTACTGGACGGGACGCGAGAAAGATGCCCGAGAAGGCGTCCAGAGCTTCCTGGAAAAGCGGGCCCCGAAGTTTTCCCTCCGGCCGTCAAAGGATATGCCTCCTTTTTATCCCTGGTGGAAGGAGCCCAAAGTCTAGCAAGGTTTTTTCAGCCATCTGCCATGCTTCTGGCGGGCCGATTCGAATGATGAATGTCGAACAAGGAATATCAATAACGTAGGGGACGATAATGGATAAGACAAAGGGTCAGTACTGGGATGAGGACCTGGAGACCATGCCTCGTGAAAAACTCGAGGATCTCCAGCTCGAGCTGCTCAAGGACGAACTTCAGTTTTCGTACGAGAATTCCCCTTACTACCGGATAGCCTTTGATGAGGCCGGGGCCGATCCAAAGGAGGTCAAGGGTCTTGATGACATCAGGAAATTCCCCTTTACGAGCAAGAAGGTGGAGCGCGACAGACAGCTGGCTGTCCCGGACCTGGGCGACATGGTGGCCGTCCCGGAGGATCAGATCGTATATGTCTCGGCCTCAAGCGGATCCACAGGAACGCCGACCCTTTCTCCGTTTACCGCCCGTGATTTCGATGAGTGGCAGGATGTTGAGGCGAGGCTTTTTTGGGCCATGGGGATGAGGCCAAGAGACCGTTACTGCCACGCGCTCAATTTCACCCTTTTCGTTGGGGGGCCCGACGTCATGGGCGCCCAGAAAGTTGGTGCCATGTGTCTCTGGGCAGGCGCCATTCCTTCGGAAAGGCTGCTCTTCATCTTGAAGGAATTCAAGCCCAGTATCATCTGGACAACCCCTTCCTATGCCTGGTACCTGGGAGAGACCGCCCAAAAAGAGGGGATTGATCCGGCCACGGACCTGGCCATCAACAAGATCATTGTGGCGGGCGAGCCCGGCGGATCCATAAAGTCAACCAGAGAGGCCATAGAAACCCTGTGGGATGCAAAGGTCTATGATTTTTATGGTCTCTCGGACATCTTCGGTGCGAACGCGGGTATGTGCACTGAACAGAATGGGTTACATCTGTCGGAGGACCATCACCTCCTGGAGGTGCTGGATCCCGCGACCCTGGAGCCTGTGCTCGAAGGGGAAAGGGGAGAGATGGTCTTGACCACATTGAAGAAACGGGCAAGGCCCATGATCCGCTTTCGCACTGGTGACATCGTAACAGTCAACACGGAGCGATGCCATTGCGGTCGGACCCATGCGCGGATCAACATCCAGGGTCGTATCGATGACATGCTGATCATAACGGGCGTCAACGTGTTTCCCAGCGATATCGAGAAGGTCATTAGAGGCACTCCGGAGCTTACGGGAGAGTATCAGATCGTTGTTACCCGTGAGAAACATCTGGATAAGTTCTATGTGGAGGCGGAAAGAAGGCCGGGCACCACGATCGATGACGAATCCCTGGCCGGGATGGTCAGGGGGAAAATCAAAAGCCTCCTCGGGGTCTCCCCACGGGTGAAAATCCTTAAAGAAAATACCTTGGAGCGGGCCACTCACAAGGCGAAGCGGGTCATTGATAGACGGGACAAGGTCTGGTCGGAGCAGGAATCTTAAAGGAGAGATAATGAAAGAGATCGATCTCATCATCGAGGGAGGAACGGTTTATACGGCCCACGGCCACTTTAGGGCCGATATTGCAGTGGATAACCAAAAGATCATCGCAATCGGCAGTAAAACGGTCTTTCCCTTCGCTATGAAGACCATAGACGCAACGGGTCTGTGCGTACTGCCAGGCCTCTGGCATGCCCACTGTCATTTCCGGGAACCCGGGCACACGGACAAGGAGGATTTTGAGTCAGGCACCAAAGCCGCAGCAGCCGGGGGCATTACGTTCTGCCTGGACATGACCAACAACGACCCCCATCCAACAACGCTCGAGAACTTCCAATTAAAACTGGAAACCGTTCAAAATAAGGCTTATGTGGATTTTGGGCTCTACGGTGGGGGGCTTTTTCCGGAGGAGGTGGCAAAGCTGGCCAAGGCCGGCGCCATCGGCATAAAGGTCTTTAACACGCGGCATATCAAGGAGGTATATCCCTATATTTCAGAGCTCGGGGTGATCGACCACGGGTTGCTTTACGAGCTGTATGAGGCTGTGGCAGATACCGGACTGGTCTGCGCCGTGCACCACGATGACTCGGAATGGTGCAAGCGGATGACCTTTAGAGATTATATCGACAAGGGCAAGACGGATAACCGTGCCTATAGGGAGGCCTACGAGAAGGGCTACATGTATGGCCACGGGATGGCTGCAGGCCTTGCCGCATCCCTTTACTACGCACGCTTGGCCAAGGTCCGTCTCTATGTCCTTCACCTGGGGGTCATGCCGGTCGGGGCTTATGAAATGGTCAGGCACGCAAAGCAGGAGTTGGGTCAGAGGGTTTATGGAGAGCTCGAGGCCACCTCAATGTTAATGACGAAACAGCAGGCTGAAAAAGTGGGCCCTTTTACCTATCTTTGGGCTCACAGCCCGGAAGAGGCCAGAAGAAGTCTGAAAAATGGTGTTACAGACGTCTTGGTGGTCGAGCACGCCCCTCATACGCACGAGGAAGTGAGTCCGGGGTGGCAAGATAATTTCTCTGTGCCCCTCGGTATAACCGGTGCCCAGGAGTTCATCCCACTTATGCTCGATCAGGTCAACTCGGGGATACTCACCCTGGAAGACCTGGTCCGGTTCTGCGCTGAAAACCCGGCGAAAATTTTTGGCCAATATCCTAAGAAAGGCACAATACAGTGTAGCCAGTGACGCAGACTTCACCATCGTGGATATGGGGAAAAAAGCGATTCTTGCAGCGCAGGACATGCATTCCAGGACCGGGTTCACATCATGGGAAGGGATGGAAGTCTCTGGCATGCCGGTCTATACCATCGTCCGCGGTCACGTGATCATGGAAAATGGGAATATCGTCACGCATCCCGGGGTTGGTCGATTCGTCCCCGGGATAGCCGCCGTTTAAACAGTTACATGTTCCCTTCCGTCATTGCCTGAACGATCGGCAGCGTCCTCATTGCCGGCGGCTCGGTAAGGCATCTCGGGTCCATGGGCGGTGCGCTGGCGTCTACTTTTCTTCAGTCGCTTTTGGTGTCACTGCGGATGGAAGAGGCTTTCAAACAGAGACTGTTCGGCCTAATTCTGATCATTCGGTTGTTCGCCTATCAAAGGGAGATCCGACGTAAAGATGTGGTTCCAAGGCGGCGCCTAAACCAACGCGTGCGGGCTTCTTCCAGATAAATGTCGCGAGTCACCAGAAGTAGAGGAGATTCTGTGTATGTCCGATCTAAGCGTTGATTTTTGTGGCCTTTTGTTTAAGAACCCTGTGATCGTTTCCTCCATTGAGCCTACCAACAGCCTGGAACGGCTAAAGCGATGCATCGATTCCGGTGCGGCCGGTGCGATTGTCAAGACGCTTACCGACATTCCGGTTATGAGCACCCTGACGCGTCACTCAAAATATGCCATCCTCAATGAAAACGGAAAGATCATCAAAGGCAAGGTTCCGCGGAACTATGTGTTCTACAGCCGTTCCGGCTTTGCTAAAGAGGCATACCGGGACTGGGAGCCTTATCTCAAAGAGGCCCAAATTTATGCCGACCAAAGCGATGCGCACATTATCGCCAGTGTCGGCGCAGGGTCCTTGGATTCTTGGGCCATGATCAGCAAAATGGCGGAGGACTGCGGAATCAAAATGCTGGAGCTGAATTTGGGCTGTCCGCACACCTGCCAGATGGAAGGGGCCCGGACCGGGGTCCGGATTGGCCAGGTGCCGGAATTGGCAGCTGAAGTCGTTGCCAAGGTGGTCAATGCTGTTGAAATTCCGATCATGGTCAAGTTAACGCCCGAGGCGGCGAATTTGACTGAAATTGCCCGAGCATCCCAAAAGGCCGGCGCAACAGCTGTTACGGTCAACAGTCGCTTCACCGGTTTTGCCGTTGACATCGAAACCGGTGGGCCGTTTATCGACGGGCCGGCGGGTGTTGGCGGCCCGTGGATAAAATATGTAACACTGCGCTGGGTGCATGAAATTTACTCAAAGCTCGGCATGCCAATTTCAGGGTCGAATGGAATTTTTGACTGGGAGGATGCCATCGCGTTTATCATGAGCGGCGCAAGAGTCATGCAAATTGGGTCCGTTTTGATGCTGAAGGGTTATGAATGGCTGCCCCGGGTGATCGACGGGATCGCTAAATTTCTCGACGATCACCATTATCCGGATCTCAACGCTATTTACGGCATGGCATCCAGAAAGGCAACGGCGACCTATAATGACCATTTCAAAGTGAAAAATATCCATGCCATTGTGGACGATGAGAAATGCACGCGGTGCTGGAATTGTATTAGTTCCTGTTTTTACAATGCCATGCGCCGGGGGGATGATAGTGTCATAACGCACATTGAGAACTGTATCGGCTGCGAACTCTGCTATAATGTCTGCCCCTTTGATGCTATTTCGTTTGCCGAAACCCGCTAACGACGAAGAAGAAAACAATGAGCGAGACAGCTGCCACCTTAGAGAACGTGAGTGTCGCGAAGTGGTGTTTGAAGAACAAGGACATGCCTCCTTTTTATCCGTGGTGGAAGGAACCCAAAGTCTAACAGGGTGTGGAAAAACGCCCATCCACTGAGTTGCGCTCATCCTTTGTCGCTGCGACGTACCCATATGTACGCCTTATTCCTCAGAACTTCGCGCGCCTTGCATCTGGGCATTTTTGCACACCCTTTGCGACATGGGTTTTTCAGTCATCCGCCAGGCCATGAATTCGGCAGCAGCCACCAAGAGGGCCCCGGCCTGAAATTTTCAGCAACGTTTCTTGAACCTTGGCGCCTGTGGCCTTGAGTATTATCGACCTTTGCAGCATTGGGGATTATTCAGGCAGTCGCTATTGAACGCGACTCCGGAGATAAACAGGTAACTTATCCAATCTGAATTCGGTGGAGGTGAAAATTACGATGTCAATTCTTTTTACACCCTTTACAATTGGCGGTCTCACTGTAAAAAACCGATTCTTGCGCTCGGCCACCTATGACGGGGGAGCAGACCCCGGAGGTTTCGTTTCGAAGTGGCAAATTGACCTTTACACCAGCCTGGCAAGGGGCCAAGTGGGATTGATTGTCAGCGGCATCTTCAATGTGGATTCCGATGGAAAGACCTCCCCGGTTCAAAACTCGATCCACCGAGATCGTTACATCGAAGGCTTGTCGAATCTGACAAAGGAGGTCCACGTGCATGGCTCCAAACTGGCCGTTCAGCTTTTTCACGGTGGCAGGGAGGCCTTTCACCGTCAGGAGGCCTTGGGCCGACGCGCTCTGGGGCCTTCAAGCATAGAGCCAGGTCAGGACCCTTATTTCGAAGGATCATGCAGGGCCATGACAGATGAGGAAATCGAGGCCACGATCGTGGCCTTTGGAGAGGCTGGGGCCAGGGCCAAAGAGGCAGGCGCAGACGCGGTGCAGGTTCACGGTGCCCACGCTTATCTGTTCTCGCAGTTCCTCTCGCCCCAAAGCAACAAAAGAGAAGATAAGTGGGGCGGATCTCTCGAAAACCGTCTTCGGCTCCACAAAATGGTTTATCAGGCGGTGCGCGATGCGGTAGGAGAGAAATACCCGGTGATGATAAAGTTGGGGGTGGCGGACGGATTCGCCGGCGGTCTTGAATTTGAGGAAGGCCTGGAAGGGGCGGAGCAACTGGCCGAATTAGGCTACGACGCCATCGAAGTAAGTCAGGGTCTCAGAGGACGTGACTACACTGAAGCCGAGTTCCGGCCGAAAATAGTCAAGCGTGAGCGTGAAGCCTACTTCCGCAAGTGGTGTCGCGACGTCAAGGCAAGGGCAGGGGTCCCGGTGGTCATGGTGGGAGGGCTGCGTAGCAAAGACCTCATGGAGGAAATCATAAGCAGTGGCGACGCCGACCTCGTTGCGCTCTGCCGTCCCCTGATCCGCGAGCCGGACCTGGTCGCCTCCTGGGCCGCCGGGAAGGAAAGAAGGGCCACCTGTATCTCGTGTAATCGCTGTTTTGATCTGATCTTGACCGGAGCCAGGTTGAAATGCGTGGTTGGAGGGGAAGATAGCGCAGAAGCCGAAGTAATTACAACGTAATCGCCATATGTTTCATTGCATTCATGGGATGAGACAGAATGGCAGTGGTAATCAAGCGCTTTGATGTCCTCCTGATCCATTTGGATCCTAAAGTGGGTTCGGAGATCAAAAAGACGAGACCCTATATGATGTGCTTACCTGACACACAAGAGCACCACGCCGTATACGCCGTCCCACTGAAAGCGAGTCCTTATCACCTCACCTTAGTGCTTCCATGACGGCCTTGGGATTCTTCGATGCCACTCTCAACAGTGCATTCGCTGGTCCTTCCGGCTTTCTTCTTCCCTGCTCCCAGTTCTGAAGTGTCGAGACGCTTACGCCTATCATGAGCGCGAATTCGGACTGAGACTTGTTTAGTTGCTCTCGTATGGTCTTGATGTCGAGAGGACTGAACTCAAAACGCCGACTTGGTGGCATCTTGCCTGCTTTGATTTTCCCAGCCTCCTTGATGCTCTCCACCAAATTGCTGAAATCTTCCTTTTTCATTCTAGCCACTCCTTGATGAGTCTATCCAAGGTTTTTAGCTGATCTTGGGTGAGGTCTTCTTTCTTGCTCTTCTTGTAGGCCAAGAGCATGTAAATGGTATCTGAAGGCATATCCCAATAGTAGATGATTCGTAGACCCCCTCGCTTACCTGCCCTTGGTAAAATCCAACGGAGCTTCCGCAATCCACCTCCTCCCGGAATCAGGGGACCCGCCTCTGGGCGGACCAGTAGCGCTTGCTGCAGTTTTCGATACAAATCATCCGGCAACAGGGCTTGTACTTCTCTTGTGAAAATCGGTGTCTCGACGAAGATCACGGCCCAATATACGCCAATGGCTGATAGGTTACAACCCAAAAAAATCGTTCAGAAGCAGGTTGCGGGAGAATTCGAACATGAAGGTGCCCAGATGAACTGGAACCCCGTTCCTTTTGCTCTTGCCAGGTAAGGAGCCCAAAGTCTAACATGGATTTTCAGCCATCTGCTACATTTCTGGCGGACCATTCGAATGACGAATGTCGAATCGCGAAGTCGGTCCCCGGAAGTCGTCACTTCCTCATTGGACATTCGATATTCGATATTCTGCGGTTCGTTTTTCGCCTTCCGGCTATTCGCCCCGAAAGACCGGTTTTCGCTTCTCCAGAAACGCCGTGAATCCTTCAACACGGTCTTTGGTGTCCCGCACCCTTAGCCCGCCTTGCTCCTCCACCCTCAAGCCTTCGTCGATGCCTTCGTATTCCCCGGCGGCCATGGCTCTCAGCACGCACCCTACGGCGACCGGTGGCCGTTGGGTCAGCGTTTCGGCAAGGGCCAGGGCATCGTCCATCAAGTGTCCCGGCTGAGAGACCTGGTTGACAAGACCCATGGCCAGGGCCTGAGTGGGGCCCACGGTCTTGCTGAAGAGAATCATGTCCAGGGCCTTGGCCCGGCCCACGATGCGCGGCAACCGCTGGGTGCCCCCCCAACCCGGAATGATGCCCAGGTTGAGCTCTGTCAGGCCCAGGGTCGCCTTGGGGGAATCCACCATGATCCTGAAGTGGCAGCACAACGCCAACTCCAACCCCCCTCCAAGGGCAAATCCATTGATGGCCGCGATCACCGGTTTGTCAAAGCGGTCGAGACGCCGCCAAAGGGCCCGGCCCATGGGGCTCGTCTTGGGGGAATTGGCCGCATCGCTCACGTCAAAGCCGGCTGAGAAGCATTTCTCCCCCGCACCTGTGATGATGACCACCCTCGTCTCCTTGTCGCTTTCCAGCGCGTTCACCACCTGCTCGAACTCTTCCATGGTGGCCAGATTCCACGCATTGGCGGGTGGATGGTTGATCGTGACGACGCTGATGGTTCCTTTCTTTTCGAGGAGAATATTTTTCGCTTCCATGGATATGATTTCACTCCCTTCTAAGGCCGGGAGGCCGGCGTGGAAGCCGGCCCTCCAAATGTGGTGCAATCCTTGTCAAAAAATCTATTTGACCGCCCCTCCCAAGAACCGTTGCTGCAGGCGTCGCATGCCCGTAAGCCATCGGTCGTAGTCTGAGACCTTACGTTCCATGTAAACCTTGACTTCGGGGTGGGGAAGAATCAGAAACTTCTCTTCGGCCATGGCCTTGATCACATCGTCGGCCACCTGTTCAGGCTCGATCATGCCGTCCACCCCGGCCACCCCAGGACCCGCTCCCGTCATTTCAGTTCGCACCGCCTGGGGGCAGATCACAGAGACCTTGATGCCCAAGTCGCCATACGTGATGGCGAGATTTTCCGCCAAGCCCACGGCGGCGTGCTTGGTCACCGAATAGGGTGCGGAACCGATCTGGCTTAGGAGCCCTGCGGCCGACGCAGTGCTTACAAAGTATCCCCCGCCCCTTTTGATCATCCCGGGGATCACGGCCCTGGCGGCCCAGACATGTGCCATGACATTGATTTCCCAGATGCGCTGCCAGTCTTCATTGGACGCATCCACGGAGCCGATAACAATGATCCCGGCATTGGAACAGAACACATCGACGGGACCAACTTTTTCTTCCGTCTCCCTGACCAAATCGATGATCTCATTTTCCTTTCTGACATCGCACCTGACGGCCAACCCACCGATTTCATCTGCCACGGCCCTGGCCCCCTTTTCGTCGACATCCGACACAACCACTCTTGCGGATTCCTGAGCGAAGCGTCGACACAGGGCCCTGCCGATACCGCTCGCCCCCCCTGTCACAACGATCACCTTCCCTTTGACGTCCATAATGGTCTCCTGATCTGATTTTCTTCAAGCGATATGGCGGCGCGTTCCATGGGTCACAACCGCACCCACCGAAGCGGATTGCACCTGCTCTGCATACCGTGCCAGGTAGCCAGCTGGTGATCTTCGGGGCGGGAGAGACCCATTTGGACCGGCGCCGCTGTAGCTCATCCTCTGCTACCAGCAGGTTCAAGGTTCCATCCGGGATTTGGATCTCGATCAAGTCCCCTTCCTCTACAAGCGCGATGGGACCGCCTGCAGCCGCTTCAGGCGATACATGGCCGATGGAGGCGCCCCTTGTGGCGCCCGAAAAACGACCGTCCGTCACCAGCGCCACCTCTTTGTCGAGCCCCATGCCTGCGAGCATGGCGGTGACGACGATCATCTCCTGCATCCCGGGTCCGCCGCGCGGACCCTCATAGCGGACGACCACCACATCTCCCTTTTGAATTTTCCCTCCAGCGACCGCGGCGAAGGCCTCCCTCTCTGAATCAAACACCCTGGCCGGACCCTTGTGTCTCAGCATCTCCGGGGCGACGGCCGCCGCCTTGACGATGGCCCCCTCGGGGGCCAGGTTTCCCCACAGCACGGCCAACCCGCCCTGCGGACTGAATGGGTCTTCCAGCGGCCGGATCACCGTGGGATTGGTCACTTCGCGTCCTTCCACGTTTTCCGCAAGGGTGCTCCCGGTCACTGTCATTGCGCTGCCGTCAAGCAGGCCGCCTTTGAGTGCCATATGGAGGAGTGCGGAGATACCGCCCGCTTCGTGGAGGTCTTGAAGATGGTAGCGTCTTCCGTCGGTAGAAATGGCCGGTGAGATGCGTGTCACGTTGGGTGTCTTTTGTCCGACCGCTTGGATGGTCGAAAGATCGATTCGAAGGTTCATCTCGTGGGCGATGGCGGGCAAATGCAAGGCCGAGTTGGTGGAACACCCGATGAGCATGTCAAGCGTCAGCGCATTCATGAAGGCTTCGCGGGTCAGGATGTCGGAGGGCTTCAAATCATCCCTGAACGCCTCGACGGCCTTCACACCGGATGCCTTGGCCAGGCGGACCCGCGCAGCATGCACGGCGGGGATCGTCCCGTTTCCAGGCAACGCCATCCCCAAGGCCTCGGCAAGGCAGCCCATGGAGTTGGCGGTGAACATGCCCGCGCACGAACCGCAGCCGGGACAGGCCTCATCCTCCATCTCGTTGAATTTTGCTTCCGTCAAGTCTTTCCTGAGCATCCTTCCCCTTGCCTCACCGAGATCGATCAGGCTGATGTCGGTCCCTGCAAATCGCCCCGCCATCATGGGCCCGCCGGACACAAGGATGGAAGGGAGATTGAGCCTGGCCGCGGCCATGAGCATGCCCGGTACGATCTTGTCGCAGCTGGCGACGAGCACCAGGGCATCAAAGCAGTGGGCCCTTGCCATGATCTCGATGGAATCGGCAATGATCTCCCTGCTTGGAAGGGAGAACTTCATGCCCTCGTGGCCATTGGCCAGGCCGTCACACACGGCGATGGTTGAAAACATCAGGGGCGTTCCACCGGCCATGCGCACCCCTGCCATGACCGCATCCCCGATCTGTTGAAGATGGGAATGTCCGGGAAAAACGTTGGTGATGCTATTGGCGATGCCGATAAAGGGTTGCCTGATTTCCTCATCGGTCCAGCCCGAGGCCTTGAGCAAAGACCTGGATGTGGCCCGGACAACCCCGTCCTTCACCGTCGCGCTTTTCATGGTTTCGACCCTTTCATCGAACGAACCCGTTGTTCTGCGATCATCAAATGCCGAGATAGGCCCGTCGTATCTTTTCGTCGCTTCGCAAGACCTCGCTTGCGCCACTGAGGACGACCCGCCCGCTTTCCAGGACGTATCCCCGGTTCGCGACGGTCATGGCCATGGCGGCATTTTGCTCCACCAGACAGATGGCGGTCCCATTCACATTGATCCTCTCGGATGGTTTCAAAAATCTTCGAGACCACCAAAGGTGCCAAGCCCAAAGATGGCTCATCCAGGAGCAGGAGCTTAGGCCTCGACATGAGGGCCCGGCCTATGGCAAGCATTTGCTGCTCACCGCCGCTCATGGTGCCTGCCAGCTGATGTTGCCGGTTTTTCAGCACAGGAAAAAGGTCAAACACTTCCGACATGGCCTTTTGCGTGTGCGCCTTATCCTTCCGTCTCACATAGGCCCCAAGCGAAAGGTTTTTGAGTACACTGAGCTCGGGGAAGAGCCTTCGTCCTTCCGGGCTCTGGGAAATCCCAAGCTTGACGATGGCATCGGTGCTCAGGGGATCGATGCGCCTCCCTTCGAATTCAACCTTGCCTGCCTTGGGCTTCAGGATGCCGGATATGACCTTCAGGATCGTCGATTTCCCCGAGCCGTTTGCCCCGAGAATCGTCACGAGCTCCTTGGCCTCGATCGACAGGTTTATGGCCTTCAAGGCCTGAGCGGACCCGTAAGAGGCATCGACATTTTCGAGGTTAAGCAGGGCATAGCCCGGCCCCAGGTAAGCTTCGATCACGCGTTCATCTCGACTGACCGTCTCGGGAGCGCCCTCGGCGATCTTCTTGCCGTAGTTCAGGACCACCACCCTGTTCGATATCCCCATGACCACCTTCATCTTGTGTTCGATGAGACAAATCGTGACGCCTGAATCACGGATTCTTTGGATGATTCGAATGAGGCTGTCATCCTCCTCCAAATTCACGCCACCCGTGGGTTCGTCCAGCAGCAGGAGTGAGGGCTCTGTTGCCAGTGCCACCCCCAGGGAAAGCTTCTTCTGCGCCTCCTGGGGAATGTTGGCGGCGATTTGGTCCCGGAAAGGGGGCAAGCCCGATGAATTCCATAACCTCCTCCGCCTTGGACAGGCATCTTCGTTCGTCAGCGCGGTCTCCGGGGCTCTTCAACACGGCGCCAAAAATGCCCGATCGCGTCCTCAACCGGTGACCGACCACCAGATTGTCAAAGACCGTATCCTGAGTGAACACCGTCGTCGATTGAAACGTCCTCGTAATACCCCTCTTGGCGATGCCAAAGGGTCTGTCTCCGACGATTTCCTCTCCCTTGAAGAATACGGACCCCTTTGTCGGGCGGATAAATCCGGTAATCAAATTGAATACCGTTGATTTTCCGGCGCCGTTTGGGCCGATGATGGAGACGATTTCCCCCTGCTCGATATGAAAGCTCAAATCATCGACGGCGACGAGTCCTCCGAAGTTCCTGGTCAGGCCGGTGACTTTGAATAGCATCTCCAAATGACCCTTACCCCTTCTTGGATGCGCGCAGCTTGGCGCGGAGCAACTTGAATCCCCCCACCATTCCGGATGGGATGAAAATAATGAACACCACCAGAAGAACCCCATAGGCAACCATTCTGTAAGCGGCGAGCGCATGAAGGGATTCCGAGATGAATGGCAGGATGACGGCGCCGATGATCGGTCCGGCAAGCGTCCCGATTCCTCCGATCATCACATAGATGAGGACTTCAAACGTGACATGGAAGTCGGAGATCTCAGGGCTGAGGAACCCGATATAGGATGCATAGAGCCCGCCGGCAAGTCCCGCGAAAAACGTGCTGGTGACAAAAGAGATCAACTTGGTCCTGAAGGGATTGATGCCCAGGGACGAAGAGAGCTCTTCGTTGCCGCGCACCGCCCGGAAACGTCCGCCCCGAGAGAGAGTGGACAATCCGATAGACCACAAACAGAGTGAAGAGGAGCAGGACCAGGTTAAGGTAGTAGGTGGCGGTCATGCTTTCAAAGGTGATCCGATAGCCAAAAGGGAGAGGGATGGGCGCAGGTCCCTCAATACCCATCAGGCCGCGCTGCCCTTCGGTCAGGGTGTCCCAGCGGTCGATGATCACGGTAACGATGACATTGAAGCACAGGGTTCCGATGGCAAAATAGGAGCCCTTTGTCCGCAAGGATGGGAGCCCGATCAGGAACCCGAAGATGGCCGCCACTATGCAGGCTGCAAGAAGCGCGGGCCAGAAATTGACGCCGAGCTTCAACATCAGGAGACCGGTCGTGTAGGCCCCGATTCCGAAAAACGCCCCGTGTGCCAGGTTGACCTGACCCGTGAACCCCATGATCAGGTTCATGGCGGTGGCGGCGATCCCCCAGATGGTCGACATAATCAGGAGGTGATAGATGTACCTGCTCGTGACGAACAGGGGAACTGAGAAGGCCACCAACAAGAGGATGGACAGGATCAGGTCTTGAGTATGTCGGGTTTCTTCACCTTCAGTGCGCCTTTCCAAAAAGCCCGGTGGGTTTGATGGCAAGCACGGTGACCAGGACGCCAAAGGCCAGGACCTCGTTGTAGTCCGTCGTGATGTAACCGCCGCCGATGCTTTCAATGAGTCCCAACATGAATCCACCCAAGATCGCCCCCGGGATGCTCCCCATTCCGCCGAGGATGATAATGACGAAGGCCTTAAGGATGACCGCACCGCCCATGGACGGAAAGACAAGCAAAATGGGCCCGATCAGGGAACCCGCGGCCGCGGCCAGCGCCGTGCCGATGCCGAAAGTGACGAGATCGATCCGGTCCACGTTGATCCCGACCAGTTGCGCGCCTACCCGATCTTGAGCGGTCGCTTCAATGGCCGAGCCCATGGTGGTCTTTTTGATGAAGAGCTGCATCAGGATGATCAAAACGATGGCCGTAACCACGATGATCATTCGATGGAGCGTCACGGTGATCCCAAAGACATGATAGAGCTGCGCATTGATGGGCGGAAAACGCTTGAAATCCGGCCCCCAGACAATGAGCGCAACGTTTTCGATGATGTAAATCAATCCGATGGCGGCAATGAAGCTGTTGAGATGGGGGACGTTGATCAGGGGACGAAAGACGATCCGCTCGATGAGCATCCCCAGGACGGCAAGCCCGGCCATGGAGACCACCATGGCCAGCCAGAAGTTGAGACCGGCTGACGAGACCAGCAGAAAGGTGACGTAGGCCCCCAGCATGTAGAGAGAGCCATGGGCGAAATTGGGGACATTGAGAATGCCATAGATGATGGTCAGCCCCAGCGCCACCAGGGAGTAGACACTCCCCAGCATGATGCCGTTCATGACTTGTTGAAGGAAAAGGTCCATGGGCGCCTTCCTTGTTCAGCCGCGTTTCGCAGTGGTGATGAGGCACGCGCCCTCATCACCACTGGTCATTGAGTGTGCGATGTGCGGGCTATTCCGGCATCCAGGTGGCCCCGTACTTCTTGTACCATGGGGCGGGATCGATGTTGATGGGCTCACCGAATTTCCCGTCGTCAACCGTCATGGCAAAGTAGCCCGAGATGAACTGGCCTTCCTCGGTCATCTTGTGGATGCCACGGATCGCGTGCTGTCCCACAGGGAGCACTGAAGGGATGGCGGCCATGATCTTGGTAGGATCGGAAACCGTACCCGCCCTTTTCATGGCCTCTGCAAAAATGTACATGACTTCGTAGTTGAAGGCCGACTCGCTGGTGGGGATGGCATCGGCGCCGTAGATCTCTTTGTACTTCTTGCTGTATTCCTGCATGAGGGGGAGTGGCATCATCCCGACAGGGCAGACACCGATGGATCCGTTCAGTTTTTCAACGGGGACCACCTTTGCCATCTCATCGAGCTTGCACTGGGACCCCAAGAGAAAGCCGCCCTTGAAACCCAGCTCCCGCGCCTGCGAAACCAGCATGGCGTTCGGCTCGGAGGGGCCATAAAGGATGAGGCAGTCCGGGTTGGCCGAGAGGGCCTTGGTGAGAAAGGGGTAAAAGTCGGTGACGGTCCTGAAATCGATGGAAGACACCGATACCACCTCCCCGCCCTTTTCCTTCCACTGGTACTCAAACACCTTTTCAGCGGCCTTTCCCGCTTCGTGGGCCCCGCAAAGGAGCGCGGCCTTTTTGTAGCCCCGCTGCCATCCGATGTCCACAGGGCCGGAGTTGTAGAAGGCCATGGACATGGGTGCCTTTACGACCAGCTTGTTCCCCTGCTTGAGGATCGCCGGGTTGTCCGTGTAGCCGTGGATGAGGAATCCCTCTGCCTCATTGAACTTTTCCATGGCCAGGATGCCGCCGCTGTGGGGACAGAAGATGGCAATGGGCTTGGGGGTCGCCGTCGTGACCAACCGCCTGGCATTGGAGACGGTCTCGGCAGGTTTGTACTTGTCGTCCAGGGAGGTCAACGTGAAGGTGTAGCCCTTGCCGCCGACCTGAATGCCGCCGGCCTTGTTGATCTCGTCGATGGCGTGCTTCAATCCTTCCAGGTTGTTGTTGCCGTACTTGGCAGCCCCCCCGCTCAACGGTCCGGTGAATCCGATGGAAACCGTTTCAGCATAGGCTGCGAAAGAAAAGATCAGAATGAAAACGCTCAGAACCATGCTCAAGAACAGACCCTTCTTCATCGTCTTCCTCCTTTTGAATGAAACGTTATTTTCACCCTACTTGTCGGCCGGACCGACCTTGTTGCCCTTTTCATCGTACTTGTACCAGCCGATCCCCGTCTTTCTGCCCAGTTGGCCGATTTTGACCTTTCTCTGAAGCAGCATGGGCGGATGGAACTTCTCATCCTGCGTCTCTGCGTAGACGGCGCTCATGGCGTTGAAGCCCACGTCCAGGCCGGCCATATCGGCCGTCTCAAAGGGACCCATGGGTCTCCCGAAGCCGAGCCGCATGCCTTTGTCGACGTCCTCCACACTCACCACCCCGGCCTCGACCAGTTTGATGGCCTCGATGGTGCTCGGGAAGTTGATGCGGTTCAAGGCAAAACCCGCCACGTCGCGATTGACCCGTATCGTTTCCTTTCCCAGACTCCGGCACAGCCGTTCCGCCGTTTCCACGGTTTCATCGGACGTGAGAAGGCCCCGGACGATCTCCACAATCCTCATCATGGGGACCGGGCTGAAAAAATGGGTTCCCACGAGTCTCGAGGCCCTCTTCGTGGCCTCGGCAATGTTTGTTACGGGAATCGCGGACGTGTTAGTCCCAAAGAGGGTGTGCGGGGGGCAGATCTTGTCAAGCTCGGTAAAAAGCGACCGCTTCACGTCCATATTCTCTATAACGGCCTCGAACACGAAATCAGCGTCCGCTGCCCCGGCCAGGTCTGTGGTCTTCTGGATCCGGCCCATGATCTGCTCCACGGTGCCTTGAACCTTTCCCTTCTCGACAAGCTTGCCGACCGACCACTGGATGGCCTTCAGCCCCTTGTCCACGATCTCATCGGAAAGGTCCCGCATGACGACGCTGTAGCCGGCCTGGGCGCAGACCTGGGCGATCCCGCCGCCCATGAGCCCTGCGCCTGCCACGAATATCTTCTTGACTTCCATTTGGTGTCACCTCCTTCAGTAGTGTGTCTCTTCGCCAGGAGGATGGTCGTCGTCCCCGTTTGCACGACCTCGCCCCGCTGGTTGACGATTTTCTTTTCAAAAGTCAGGATCCCCCGGTCGCTGTTGGATGTCTCACGCAGCTCCTTGACGACCTGTTCCACATGAATCGTATCCCCGATGTAGATGGGCAGCTTGAAGTCCCACGTCAGCCCCAGGAAGGCCAGGATGCTCTCCTCCGTGAGTTGATAGGCCAGTCCCGAGTGGATGGCAATCCCCAGGATCCCGTGGGCGATGCGTTTCCCGTAAGGGGTGGCGGCGGCGTATTCGGCATCCGTGTGAAGTTGATTGTGGTCCCAGGTCAGGCACGCGAAGTTGACCACGTCCGCCTCGGTGACCGTCCTTGCCTTGGTCACGAACCGCTGGCCAATGGAAAAATCCTCGAAGAACAACGACTTGATGATTCCTTCCGCCTTTGGTTCACTCATGGTGAAGCGTCGCTCGCTTTCTCGACCGTGTTACGTTCCGTTGTGGACCGCCGTACTCTTCAGGATCGGCTTTTCAGTTGTTCCAGGATTTTGCAGACCGCCTCATAGTGCTCTCCGGTTCTGGTCTGGTGCTGAAAGACCAGGCTTTCGTAGGGCAACGTCTGCTCCAGGGTCGAATGGTGGCCGTGCCGGAGGATCTGCTTGGTCATCCGAATCGCACCGGCAGGCATCTCGCTTATGGCCCTGGCCATCTCTTCGCATTCAGGCAGAAGGCCTTCATGGCTCACGACCCGATTAACGAGCCCGATTTGGGCGGCTTCCTGCGCGTCGATGGTCCGCGCGGTGAATGCCAGCTCAGCCGCCTTGCCGTAGCCCAGGAGCCTTGGCAAAAAGTAAGAGCTCCCGAATTCCGGCGTCACCCCGACCCGAACAAAGGCGCAGCTGAATTTTGCCTTCTCCGATGCGATGCGGATGTCGCAGGTGAGCGTGACCGTGAGCCCGAATCCCACTGCAGGACCGTTTATGGCGGCAATGATGGGTTTGGGGAAATCGATAAAGGCAGTAGGCACGTTGATGTCTCCAAACCCCTGGTGCTCATCCCCTGCCCGGAAACGCTCATAGGCGTCCTTGAACATGTTCAGGTCGGCACCGGCAGAAAACCCTCGCCCCTTTCCCGTGAGGATCAGGACCCGGAGGTCCTCATCAGTGGCTGCATGGCCGAGGCAATGGACCAGTTCCTCTCTCATCCGGGGTGAGAGGGCGTTTAAGACCTCCGGCCGGTTGAGAGAGAGGATACCGAGCCCCTCCTTCTTTTCAAAGACAATCGTCGTGTAATCCATGGACCCGGACCTTTTCCTGATAAGGCTTTCTGCCCTATTTTTCCGACATCCCAGCGATCTTTCGGACCATTTTTCGCCGTGCGTCGATGTCATATTGAGAAGTGATTCCGATCTTCTCCATCCTGGGCGATCCCCCGCCATGGATGGCCCCGAAGAGCGAGCAGCTCCCTTTGCCCGACACGGCAACATCGCCGACGTGACGCCACAGCTGGGCCTGGTCCTCCGGGGACATGGTCTGGCTTCGCGTGGTGTACTTCCTGGTCAGATCCTTGACTTCAGGATGGACGAACTCCCCCTCATAGGGGAAGGTGGCGGGCATGCCTCCGGTGATGTCAGCCAGCATCTCCATTTCGTGGAAGACCGCCTCCCCTGTGAGACACCGCCCTGCATTGCAGTAGATGGAATTGGGGATCATGTTGCCCGGACCGTAAGGCCGCCATCCCACCCCGGGGATGTAGAGCTCGGGCTTTCCCATGGCGGATGCCGTAAACCCCGCCGCATACCCCAGCTCGCTCACCTTGATCATCTCGGCGAATTTGTCCATGACGTGCTTGGATTTGGTGATGCCGTTGCAGTCTGCGGCAAGGGCCGCGGTCCCGAGCAGAAGGTCCCCCAGGGCGGGCTTGCAGCCCGAGTAGCTGTGCCGGTGAAAAAGGGCAAAGAGAAGGGCCAGGATTCCTCCGTGTTTGTACTCGCCGCAGAGAAAGACCCGCTCCCATGGCACGAAGACGTCGTCGAAAACCATGTAGGAGTCGCAGCTCCCGGCGTTGAAGCCTTTGGGGAAGTGCTTCCGATCCCGGTAGTTGTGCGCGGTGACCAGCTGTTTCAATCCGTCCCAGTCCCCCGGAATCGCAAAGGAGACCGCATAGTCCTTGTCCGGTCCCATGAGGGCCCGGGTGGGGACCACCAGGATTTCGTCTGCCACGGCCGCCTCGGAGATGTGAAGCTTGCAGCCGCGGACCACGATACCGTCGCTGCTTCCGCTCGACCACATGCACGTAGGAATCCGGGTCGGGCTGCTCGCTCGGCCGTTTCATACGATCGCCCTTGACGTCGGTCTGGGCACAGCACCCGACCAGATCCTCGGTCTGAAACCGGGTCAGCCAGCTCTTGAAGTTCTTGTGGTACTCGGTGGCCCCCGGGTTTTCCTTGTCCGCCTCGTAGGAGACCGTGTAGATGGCGTTGATGGCATCCGTCCCCATGCAGCGCTGGATGCACCCCCCGGCGGTCTGGCAGATCTTCCGGGTCATGTCCTGCTTCTTGTGCAGGTCTTCCGTGGTCTGGTGGATGTGACAGAACCGGTTGATCTTCTGGCCGGTGAGGTGGGATGTGGCCGTGAGCAGGCCTTCAAATTGCGGATCAGCGGCAAGATCAAAGGTCAGCCCCATGACATTGGTGGTGGGGATCAGGCTTTCGTGATCACGCCCGACCTTCTCCCCGCCAAGAAACAGGTTCCTTTTCATCTTGTAGATCCCTTCCAGCCACTGTTCTTTCGTTCTCATGACATTGTCTCCTTTGAAGCAAATTGCGATGCGCGCTTGGCGCTTGATTCATGGGTCTTAACGTTTCAGCCCCAGTATTTCCCTCGTCTCCTTGGGCGTTGCCGGTTCCCGGTCCAGTACTCTCAGGATCTGAACGGCCTTTTCCACCAGTTGTGCGTTGCTTTGGGCAGGCAGGCCCCGACGAAGATAGAAGTTGTCCTCGAACCCGACCCTGACATTCCCTCCGAGCAGGGCAGACTGGGCCACCATGGGGAAGCTGTCCGGGCCGATGGCAAACCCGCTCCAGATGGCACTCTGCGGGAAGGGCCTCTTTCATGATCAGCATGTTCTTTGAGCTGGCGGGACGCCCCAAGGGATCCCCAGACACAACTGAAAAAGCGGTATGCCCTCCACGAGACCTTGCTCAATGAGCCAATTGGCAATCCGAATATGACCCAGGTCGAAGACCTCCAGTTCCGGCTTGACCCCCGCCTCTTTGATTCGCCGGGCCATGTCCTCCACATGGGGGACCAGGTTCGCAAAGACCCGGGGCCCGAAATTCATGGAGCCCACATCCAGGGAGCAGAGCTCCGGTTTCAGCCTGACCACGTGCTCGGTCCTCTTTTCAGGCGAGCTCCAGGTACGTCCCGGGCCCTAAGCCCACGGGATTTGAATCGTCCGGGATAATCCGGGCTCCGGCCCCGGTTGTCAGGTTGATGACCATGTCCGATAGCCGGCCCGGATTCTATCAAAGACTTCCTGATAAAGCTCAAAGGCCATGGAAGGCTCGGCGTTGGCAGGGTCCCTCACGTGGACGTGAACGACGCTCGCCCCTGCCGAGTGGGCTTCCAGAGCACTGTCTGCGATTTCCTTGGGGGTGACGGGGAGGGCCGCATGCTTTGATTTGTCCCCCACGCCGCCCGTGACCGCTACGGTAATAATGATCTTTTCATCTTTTCTCATTTTGCCCATCACTATCTGTGGATTCATTTCCACAAGAACGATCTGGCGTCCGGGATCAAGCCCGCAATCGACAACGAAGTCAGACACCGTGCTGTCCCTACCAGTCGTAGTCTTCCCGTTCGATGATGGTGGCAACCCCCTGTCCACCGCCGCAGCAGGCGTTGGCGCAGCCATACCGGGCGCCTTTCAGCTTGAGAATTCGTGGCCAGGGTCCCCACCAACCGGTTTCCCGTTGCGCCAAGGGGGTGTCCGATGGCGGTACCGCCCCCCATGACGTTGACCCGGTCCGGATCGAGGCCGAGCTCTTTGATGCAGTTCAGGGCAACGATGCAAAACGCCTCATTGATCTCCCAGTAGTCGATATCCTTGGCCTCCATCCCCGCCGCCTTGAGCGCCCTTCGCGAGGCCGGCACAGGGCCTACGCCCATAATCGTCGGGTCCACCCCCGCAAAACCGATGGAGCGGATGGTGGCCATGGGTTTCAAGCCCTTCGCCCGCGCCTTTTCCTTGGACATGAGAATCATGGAGGTGGCGGCCGCATTCAAGGGAGAGGAGTTTCCGGCTGTGATCACGCCGTCTTCCTTGAAGGCCGGTTTGAGCTTGTGGGTGGACTCAAACGTGGCACCGCGGAGGACGGCCATGTCTCTGTCCACGACCATCATGGAGCCGTCGGCCTGCTCGGCCTCGATGGGCATGATCTCGTCTTTGAAAAAGCCTTCCTTTTGCGCCTTCTCCGCCAGATTGTGCGAGCGGGTGCCCCACCGGTCCATGTCCTCTCTGGTGAAATCCCTTTGCGTAAAAAGCTTTTCGGCAGTGAACCCCATGTTGGAAAGCGTCTTGTAGTCCCAGTGCTTCATGGATTCATCGTTCAGGAATCGGGGGTTCGGGCTCATGGCGCCTTCCTTTGCCCTCAGGTTGGCGCCGTAGTTTCGGGTCATGTGCTCCATCCCGCCGACCAGCACCGTGTCCGCAAAGCCGCCCGCGATCTCCAGGAACCCGATGTGAATGCCGGCCATGGCCGAACCGCACTGCTGATCCACGAACTTGGCAGGGATGGTCTCGGGGAGATTGGCAAGGAGAAGCGGGAAGCCGTCCGCCATAGGTCCAGTTCTCATAAACGCCCACGGCGGCCCCGACGATGAAATCATCCACTTCCTTGGGGTCTACCTTGTTCCGCTTGAGCACCTCCGGTAGAAGGCGCGAAAGGAGATCGTCCGCCCTGAGCTTATGGAACACGTCCCTTTCGGGTTCGTTCGGTCTGGATCTGGATTGGGCTGTCCTCAAGTAACCAACAACGACGACGTCTCTCATAATAAACCTCCTGAAGCCTGATTGATGACCAAATAAGTGTTAAGTCTCTCGGATGTTGCGGTCCTCTAGCTGGCGGTCCCGTAAAGCTTCTTGACTTCCTTCTTGAGGATCTTGCCTGAACCGCTTTTGGGGAGCACCTCCTGAACCAGTTTGATAATCCGAGGGTACTTGTAAGGCGCCACCCGCTCTTTGACGTATGCCTGGATGCCTTTGGCATCGATGCGGGCGCCTTCCTTCAAGACCACCACGGCAGCGATCTCTTCCCCCAGGTCCTTATGGGGCACGCCATAGACCGCGGCTTCCAAAACCTCCGGGATCTGGTAGAGGACCTCCTCCACCTCCCTTGGATAGACGTTGAAGCCGCCCCGTATGACGAGCTCTTTCTTTCGGTCAACGATGTAGAGGAAACCTTCTTCGTCAAATCGGGCGATGTCACCCGTATGGAGCCATCCATCCTTGATGGTCTCAGCGGTCTCCTTCTCCCGGTTGAGGTAGCCTTTCATCACGCCAGGCCCTTTGACGATCAGTTCCCCGGGCTGGCCCACAGGGACTTCTTTGCCCTCCTCATCGACCACCTTTGCAGCGAACTCCGGAATGGGTTGGCCGATGGAACCAGGCTTGGTTGGCCTGCCATAGGGGTTTTCCACACATACCGGGCATTCTGTGAGCCCATAACCTTCGTGGATCTTGGTGTTGAAGAGGGTCTCAAAACGCTTGATGAATTCCACGGGAAGGGATGCCCCCCCGGAAATGCAAAATTTGAGGGAGCTTCGACGGGGCGCCTTTTCGGATGCGACCTGGATCATGCGGTTGATCATGGTGGGGACCCCAAAGAAAAGGGTATGGTTCTCCTCTTCAATGGTTTCGATCACGCGTTCAGGTTCGAAGTGGGAAAAGAGCTGAATGGTCAAGCCCAGGTACATGGACACATTCATGACACTGGTGATACCGTAGATGTGAAACAGTGGGAGCACACCGATGACCACCGTGTCCGGCTCGATGTAGCCCCTCATCTCGGCGACGATCTTGGCATTTCGGCCCAGATTCCAGTGGGATAACATGACGCCTTTGGGGACCCCGGTGGTTCCCGAGGTATAGAGGATGTTGAGGGTGTCGTGATCCTGGGTCACGTGGGTTTGAAACACCGCCGTATCGCTGTAAGGCGCTTTCCAGATCCTGGAAATCGGGGTCGTCTGCAGCATCCAAGGCCAGGCGGATGGCTGGTCCAGCCTTCATGCCTTTGAGCACCTTTCGGGGTTCATCCAGGTGAGCCGCTGCCCCAATAAAGGCCTTGGGCTCGGAATCCGAAAAGATGTGCGACAACTCGTGGACCTTGTATAGAAAGTTGACCGGGACCACCATGGCGCCAAGTTTGGCCAGGGCGATGTAAACCGTCACCGAGTGAATGCTGTTTGGCATCATCACCACGCAGCGTTCCCCCGGAGACAACCCCAACGCCCAAGCCCGCTTGCGAACCGGTTGCAGTTCGTGTCGAGCTCCCGGAAGGTCACCTGACGGCCTTCATGCCGAATGGCTACCTTGTCCGGGTGCTTCTTTGCGGAATGCTCAAGATACTCAGCAAGGTTCATTTGGGGCTCCCTTGATTTGGAACTGCACCACACGCCTTATCCGGGTGGCTCATTGTGACATGGACATTGAGCGTGGTCTCGGTCTTGGGGACAACGATTCCGTTGAGAATGGTGTTGGTGATGTCGTCGGCGACAGGCCAGAAGGTCTTCGGGTTTTCCAAGCAGGCTCCTTCGGATGACCAGGTGCTCAATGGTCCCCCAGATCATGGCCCGAACGAGGTTCGGTTTGAGGTCCGATCTGAACTCCCCGGTCCTGATGCCTTCCTCCAACACCTGGGTCGTCACTCTGGCGGAGGCCTGAACGATCTTGTAGGCGTCGGTCTTGAGGAAATTGCGGTTCCCCTTGAGAATGAGCATCACCACATTGGCGTAATCCTCATTTTGGGCATAGAGACTCAGGTGCCTGTGAATCAGGGTCCTGAGCTTGTTGGCGGCCCCCCAGGTGTACTGGAGCATCTCCTGATTCTTTTTCAGGTACTCACTGATCACCTCCGCGGGGATGGAGAAGAGCAGTTCCTCCTTTGCTGAGAAGTACTCGTAAATGGTGGATTCCGAGACCCGGGCCTCCTTGGCGATGTCGGAAATTCGTGCCTCATGGAATCCCTTTACGGCAAAGATCCTCAGGGCGGCCGTCAAAATGGCTGCCTGCTTGGCTGGGTTCTTCATGGCCTTGCGTGACTTCTTTTTCTTTGCGGGCCTCGGTGCCATCACGGCCTCCCGGATATGTCACAGGTTAAGGATTCATCCAAAGACGTCCGTTTTCGGCCTTGCGCGACACAGAGTGGATAACCTGAGTGCGGAAGACCACCACAAAACATGAAAGGCAAAGGAGGATCAAAAGATATTTCGTAAATTTAAAAAGAACTAGCGTGTGCATGTCAAGTAAATATTTCAAGTTGCACTTTGTTTTTTTCCTTTTCTCTGAACCCAGGCTCCATATTGGCAATGAAATTCCCTTGACATTATGCTTTTCCTTAGGGTACTGGTCGAGCGGTAAAAAGGGCCCCTAATGGTAATGCCCACAGGCCAATCTAGAGAGGCGCCCCAAGAGGATGATCAATTGGGGTATCTGAAAAAATGGGAGAGGGGCTTCGAATATGTCGGCTTCCACCTTTGATTTTGGGGAATAGCTCTAGTATGTTAATCTTTTAAACATAGTTGACAGGGAAAGGGGGTGATCATCCGTCCCGTTCAGAAGTCTGGCCCCAGGATTCACACGTCGCCCATTCACAAAAAGGAGGAGATGAAATGAAAATAAGGTCTTTCGTCTTTTGTGCAGCCCTCGCTGGGCTTTTTGGCATGTTGGTGATGATTTCCGGGCTCGGCAACGTGCACGCTGCCGATAAGGTCATCACGTGGAAATGCCCGGCGCACTGGCCAATGGCTAGCTCTTCGTATAATGACAGCCTGGTGGTGGTCGCCGAACGCATCAAGGAGCGCACCAACGGCAGGCTCATCATCGAGCCCTACCCGGCGGGCGCCCTGGTCCCCGGCAAGGAAAACTTCAACGCCGTGAAGCGGGGCATGGTCCCAATCGCCATTACATCCTCTGCCTATGACATGGCCCAGATCCCCCTTCTGAATGTGGCATCCGGCCTCCCGCTCAACTTCGGCGAAGTATGGGAAGCGGCCTATTTTCACCAATGGCTCGGCTTCGAAAAAATGCTCAAAGATGAATTCGCCAAGCAGGGTCTCATCTATTTTACCGACAAGGTCTATCCCACGGAGCTTTCTCTCAAAAAACCAGTACGCAAGTTCGAAGACTTCCAGGGATTGAAGCTGCGCTCTTCAGGCATCCTGCAGAAATTTCTGACCTCCATCGGCGCGGCGGCCTCCCAACTCCCGGGTGGCGAAATCTACGCGGCCCTCGCCTCGGGAGTCGTTGAGGGTGCCCATTGGGGCGCTGTCCAGGGAAGCGACAGCATGAAGTTCTACGAGGTTTGCAAGTACCATTTGCGACCGGCCCTCAATGTGGCCGGTACGGACATCTGGATGATCAATCAAAAAGCCTTTGATACCCTGCCCAAAGACATTCAGGAGATCCTGACCAGCACGCTCGAAGAGCAATTCTGGCTCCGGACAAATCAGTACATCTATCTGGAAAACACGGTCCTGAGCAGGGTTATGAAGGAGGATGGTGTGGAGCTCATCACCTTGCCCCCCGCGGAATACGCCAAAATGCAGACCGCTGCCCTGAAAATATGGGATGAGGTGGCCGAAAAAGATGCGGCCTGTGCCAAGGCCGTGGAAATACTCAAGGACTTCAACCGGAAGATGGGTCGAATAAAATAAAATATACTTAACTGGCACAAACCGATCCGGTTAACGCCTGCATTGGCAGGCCCTTCAGGACGACCGGCCCGCTCAGAGGCTCGGAGGACGATTAACGAGCTGAGAGCGGGCGCGGCGTGTCCCGCCAGGGAGAAAATGAGTGCGAAAGCTGACAGCGATTCTAGGTTTCATAGACGCACTGAACGATTGGGTGGGCAGGGCGCTGTCGTACGCTGTCCTTGCCATGTTTGTGCTTGTCCTGAGCGAGGTCATTCGGCGTTATTTTTTCAATGCCCCGACCGTTTGGGGCAATGAGCTCACGCAATTGATATTCGGTATGTACGTGATCCTCTCGGGCGGGCATGTCATGCGCTGGGGCGGTCATGTGAACGTAGACATCCTTTACTCCCGTATCAGCACCCGAACAAAGGCTGTCGTTGATATCTTCACTTGTTCCCTCTTTTTTCTCTTCTGCGGAATGATGCTTCTTTACGGCGGTTCCCTGGCTTTGGAATCCCTCTCCATCTTGGAACGTTCCAATTCGGCTTGGGAAGCCCGCCTCTATCCATGGAAAATGATGATCCCAATCGGCGCCCTGCTCCTGCTCCTGCAAGGGGTCGCCAAGCTGGTCCGTGATATCCTGACGGTCGCAACCGGGACAGAGCTCAAGCCCGGCGATACAGGAGAAAGGGAAACGCTATGAGCATAGAGCTTTTGACCTTCCTCTTTTTCTTTTCACTCCTGGTGTTTCTCCTGCTGGGGCTGCCCCTGGCCTTTGTCCTGGGAGGCGTTTCCGTTGTGTTCCTCTACTTTACCTGGGGGCCGGAATCTTTTTACATGGTTGCCGCCCAGTCATGGGGGGCCATGGAAAAATTCACGCTTGTAGCCATCCCCCTCTTTGTTTTCATGGCCATGATCCTCGAACGGTCAGGAACAGCCAATGACCTCTATGAAATGATGTATCTCTGGTTCGGCCCGGTAAGAGGGGGGCTGGCGATCGGAACCCTGGTCATTTGCGCCATATTCTCGGCCATGTGCGGGATAAGCGGCGCAGCCGTGGTCAGCATGGGGGCGATCGCCCTTCCTTCCATGCTAAAACGCGGTTACGATAAGGAGTTGGCGGTCGGCTGCATCAATTCAGGCGGTGGCTGGGGCATCCTCATCCCTCCCAGCGTGATCATGATCCTTTACGCGCTCATCTCAGGGGAGTCCGTGGGGAAGCTCTTTGCAGGGGGCGTCATGCCCGGTCTCATGCTGCTCGTTTTAGTCTCCAGTTATGTTTTCATTCGATGCTATTTGCAGCCACACATGGGTCCGGCCCTGTCTCCGGAGGAGCGGGGGGACTGGCCCAGAAAGCTTCGGGCCCTCAAGGCGGTCATCCTTCCCATGCTTATCGTCTTTGCGGTCCTGGGTTCCATTATTTACGGCATTACCACACCGACGGAGGCCGCCGGCATTGGGGTTTTGGGGGCACTGGTTTCGGCCGTGGTCTACAGGCAGATGACCTGGAAGCTCCTGAAGGAAGCCTGCTTGAGGACTTACAGGCTCACCGGCATGATCATGTGGATCCTTTTCGGGGCCTATTGCTTCAGTGCCGCCTACCACGGGATGGGGGCCACGCGCCTGATCGAGGACCTGATGCAATACATCCCGGGGGGTCCTTGGGGAACGATCATCTTCATTCAGGCGCTTATTTTCCTTCTGGCCATGGTTCTTGACCCCGCCGGGATCATGATGATCACGGTTCCCATTTTTCTGCCGATCGTGAAGGCCCATGGCTTTGACCCGCTCTGGTTCGGGATCCTTTTTGTCATCAACATGGAGATCGGTTACATGACGCCGCCCTTTGGGTTCAACCTCTTTTACCTCAAAGGGATTGTGCCTCCGGGTATCACCATGGGAGATATCTATCGCTCAGTCATCCCCTATACGATTGTAGAGTCGACGGGGCTGGCGCTGGTGATGATCTTTCCCCAGATCGCCACTTGGCTCCCCAACAAGATGTTTTAGAAACGAGCATTCAGCCTTCTTCGGCTGTCAGCGAACAGCAAAAACATGCCGTTCATTTATCACGGCCGAGGTGCGGCGGAGGTTCCTGCGGTGCTATGGACGGAGGCTGTTGCGCTTGCAGGAAGATACCCCATGTTTCGTGAAATCTCGGCCGCGGTGCGAACCAACGCCTCGGCGTGGGTCTCCATTCGCTTTCCAAATACGCGGCTGGGGGGGCCGGAGAGACTCAGGGAGCCGGCAACGATGCCGCTTCTCTCGAAAAGCGGCGCACCGATGCAGGCCAGATCTTCCACCGCCTCCTCGCGGTCGACGGAATACCCCCTTTCCCGGACCCCAAGCAGGTCTTGCAGCAGTCGTGTCCTGTTCGTGATGGTGGAGGGGGTAAAGGGGACCAGCTTGGTGCGGTTCAGGTAGGCCATGAGCGAGGCCTCTTCGAGAAAGGCCAACACGGCCTTGCCGGTGGCCGAGCAGTAGGCATGGACCCGGGGGCCGATCTGGTGCGGGAGGACCGGCCTGGCGGAGGGGTAAGTGTTGAGTGTGATGACCACGGCATCGCCGTCCCAGATCGCCACCCTTGTGAGCAACTGGGATCGCTTTGCCAGCTGCCGGCAGGGTCCTGCCGCCTTAAGATTGAGCTCCAGGGTCCCCGCCAGGACCATCCCAAGCTCGTGAATTCTCAAGCCCAATCGGTACTTCCGGGTGGTGGGATCCTGGGTGAGGAATCCGTGCTGAACCAGAGTCCGCACCAGGCCGTGAACCGTCCCTTTGGAGAGAGAGAGGTTGCGGCTGATCTGCGCAACCCCCATTTGCGGCCGGTGATGCGAAAAAAGGAGCAGGATCTGCAAGGCGCGATCGACAGATTGAATCGTCACATGGCCCTTCCTTGCCGGGTTTGGACGTTGGGGATGGTCAGAAAGACTGTAGGTCCAATTTAGAGAGTCTAAGAGCAAACGGCTTTCGTGTCAATGAACCCATCGGGGACCACGCAGCATAGGGGTGCCCTCGATCTTCACTTGGCACAAGGGTAAAGTTTTCGGGGGTCTCCGGTTCGCTAAAAACAGGGCTTCTGCCTTGACGGCCCATTGTCGCTTTGATAGACATCCAAATACCCACCAGCCTTCGAAAATGCACTCAAGCGCTCAACTAAGCGCAATCGGGAAGACCCTTTTATGAATGTCGACGATCTGCTCAAGAACACAGTGATCAAGTTCCCCCGGCGGAACGCACTCGTCTATCTCAATGACCGCTGGACGTACGAGGCGCTTGAGGAACGCGTCATCCGGCTGGCCAATGGGCTGGCACGCAAGGGCACGAAGAAGGGAGACCGCGTTGCGGTCATGTTCTACAATTCCAATCACTTTGTGGAGACCTACTTCGCAGCCCTTCGTATCGGCGCGGTGGTCACGCCCGTGAATTTCCGGTTTGTGGGACCGGAGATTGAATACATCATCAACGATTCGGGCGCATCGGTCTTTTTTTATGATGGGGAGTTTCACGAAAGGATCGCCGCCATTCAGGACGGTTTGAAGGGCGTGAAGGTATTTCGTGGCAACTCGACGTCTCGAGTCCGGGCTTCGCCATGGATTATGAGGCTCTTGTTGGCCGAGGGGGATACGGCGGAGGTCCATGTGGCCATCGAGGAAGGGGACCCCTGCCAGCTCATGTACACCTCCGGGACAACAGGGAGACCCAAAGGTGCCGTCATTGCTCATCGCGCCGTCATGTGGAACCTTGTGAACACCATGTTTGGCCGCGAGGACCAGGAGGGTGAAAGGGCCCTGATCATCGGCCCCCTTGTATCACACGGCCGCCCTCAACAACCATCTCACGATCCAGATCGCTTTGGGCGGCACGTCCATCCTGATCAGGCGTTTTGATCCCCCTCACGTCCTGGAAGTCATCGAGCGGGAGCGGGCGACCACCATCTCGGGTTCCCCGGCCATGTACAGTCTCCTCATGCAGTACCCGGAATCACATCGATACGACCGATCTTCTATCACCAAGTGCACGGCTGGATCGGCCATCCTGCCCATCGAGACCAAGCAACGGATTGAGCAGTTCTTTCCGAACGTGAAAGGGATCTATGACGTCTATGGTTGCACCGAGGCCTCGCCGACCATCACCATCTTGAGGGGCGAGGACTCCGTCCGCAAGGAGGGATCCGTGGGCAAGGCCATGCCCTTTGTTCAGGTCCGCATCGTCGACGAGTCAGACAACGCTTTGCCTCCCGGTCAGTTGGGAGAGCTGATCGCAAGGGGCCCCAACATCATGTCGGGTTACCACGGCCAGGAGGCGGCCACCCGTGAGGCCTTGCGCGGTGGATGGCTGCACACGGGAGACGTGGCGCGTATGGACGAGGATGGCTACCTCTACATCGTGGATCGGAAGAAGGACATGATCATCAGCGGGGGAGAAAACATCTATCCGCGCGAGATCGAAGAGGTGCTGCTCACACATCCCTTGATCGTTGATGCGGCCGTCGTTGGATTTTCAGACCCTCTCTGGGGAGAGTCTGTGCGGGCCTTTGTCGTGATTCAAAAGGGCGGGCAGCTCACGGAAGAGATGGTGGTGGAGCACTGCCGGGGGCACCTGGCAAGCTACAAGAAGCCGAGGGTTGTAACGTTTGTGGACGGAGATCCCGAGGAACCCCTCGGGAAAGATCCTGAAGACAGAGCTCAGGGGAAGAGCGGTCGTCCCTGACGACGCGAAAACGAGGGGCCAGGGTGGAAACGCCTGAAGCCCGCGATGATGGCTCTCATCTAATCAATCCTTGGGGGGAATTCCGAATGAAAAGCAATGCAGGGCCGTCGTGCTGATCGCACCAAAGACGCTGGAGATGCGGACCTTCGACCTCCCGGAAATCGGCGACGACGACGGTCTCCTGGAATTGGAGCTTGTGGGGGTCTGTGGGTCGGACCCAGGGATCTATGAGGGGAGGGCAACCCGTGGGCCACGACCGTTTCCGATCATTCTGGGTCACGAGATCGTGGGCCGGGTCGCCAAAGATGGGGGACGGGGCATGCCGGCGGCTTGGGGTCCAACAGGGGGACCGGGTCGTCATCGAGTACGCCTTTGGGTGCGGTCGTTGTGATTCCTGTGTTTCCGGGCACTACACGCTCTGCGAAATGAACTACACCTACGGTTCCATGATCTCATGTGAACGACCGCCCCACCTCTTCGGTGGGTACAGTGAATTCGTCTACATCCACCCAAACGCCATGGTCCACAAAATCGGGGACGAGATCTCGCCGGAAATTGGGGTGCTCATCTGCGCGGTGCTTGGAAACGGAATCCGCTGGCTCAACCACATCGGCGGGGTTTCCATCGGCCACACGGTCGCCATCGTGGGCCCTGGCCAGCAGGGGCTGGCCGCGTGGCCGTGGCCAAGGCGTCGGGTGCCAATCCCATCGTGATCGTGGGCCTTTCTCGAGACAAATCCAGACTGGAGATGGCCAAACAGTTCGGTGCGGATATCACCCTTAACGCGGACGAGGTGGATCCCGTCAAGACGCCTGGCAGAGATCACCGGCCGGGAAGATGGCCAACGTGGTGATGGACGTCACGGGCCAGTCCCAAAGGGGCACAACTGGCCCTGGCCCTGGCGGGCCGGAGGGCGACGGTGGTCCTTCCGGGGATTTACAAGGGAAAAGAGGTCCCGTTGAATCTGGATCGCGCGGTCGTCAACGAGATCAAGCTCGTCGGGGTCTTCTCCCAGGATTTCCGTTCGGTCCGACCTGCCATCAAGATGGCACGTGAGGGACGGTTTCCCTTTGACCGGTTGATCACCCACCGGCTGCCGCTGGCATCAGGCAGAACAGGCCATCCGGTTGGTGTCGGGTGAAGAGCCAGGTGAAATGCCGTTGAAGGTGGTGCTGGACCCGAACATGAAAGCTTGAGCTGAACGGGGAGCGGAATGAAAGAAATCAATCCATACGATCTGAGCGGCAAATCGGCCCTGGTGACTGGCGGTAGCAAGGGCATCGGCCTTTATCTGGCCACCCTTCTCTCACAGCATGGGGCCGCAGTCGCCGTGGCGAGCCGACACCTGGAAGAGGCAGAAGCAGCCGCAGAAGAGATTCGCAAGGGCGGGGGCAAGGCCGTTTCCCTCTACGCGGACATCTCCCGCGTGGAGACCCTGGTCCCCATGGTCGAGGAAACCGTCGCCCGGCTGGGAAAGATCGACATCCTGGTTAACAACGCAGGAACCAACGTCCGCAAGCCTGCCATTGATTTCACAGAGGGCGAGTGGGAACAGGTGCTTGGCACAAACCTCAAGGGTACCTTTTTTTGCGCGCAGGCGGTGGCCAGACAGATGATTCGGCAGGGAGGTGGAAGGATCATTAACGTATCGTCCGCAGCCGGTGGTCGTCCGGTCCCGTGGTTGACGCCTTACAGCATCAGCAAGGCCGGGATCAACCACATGACCCGCGCCCTGGCCGTCGAGTGGGGGCACCATAAGATCACTGTCAACGGTATCGCCCCGAGCTACATGGAAACACCGCTCACGCGGGAGTGGCTGAGCGACCCCAAACGGTACGACAAAATCGCCAAGCGTTCTCCCCTCGGGCGAATCGGAAAAATTCAGGACCTGGCCGGCGCCGTGCTGCTCTTTGCATCAAGCGCTTCGGATTTCATCACGGGCCAGACCCTGTTCGTGGACGGCGGGAGGCGGGTGCCGGCTGGGCCGTTGACTGGGAAGAAGAGTCGAAATCTCCTTGAGGCTGGCCTGCGGAGGCCGTTTTCATGACGACGCCCAATCTGACGGAGCATGTAAAGCGCAAGACCGAACGCTACGCGAATCGCCTTTTTCTGCGCGACCTCAACACGGATACCCGGTACACCTACGAAACGTTCGACCAGGAGACCGACCGGATGGCCGGCGGTCTCAGGAAACTGGGGGTCACGCGAGGGCGACCGGGTGGCCCTGCTCCACCCTAATCATACGGACTTCATCCTCGCCTACATGGCCATCATCAAGGCGGGAGGCGTTGCCGTGCCGGTCAACACAGCCTACACGGGGAGAGAAGTCGCCTACATCCTCAACGACTCAGGGTCCCGGATGGTGATCACGACGACCGCCTTTAAGACGCTCCTGGAAGGGGTGCGGGCGTCGCTCACATCCCTTGAGCGGATCATCATGAAGGCGACAGACGAACTGCTGATCCGATACCTGGAAAGGGAATGCGGTGCGCTCAAACCGGATCTCCCCGAGGGGGGGACGGCCGATGACCTTGCGTTTCATCTTCTACACGTCGGGAACCACAGGGAGCCCCAAAGGGGTCATGCTCACCCATCGAAACCTGGTTTTCGGTGGTGGCAACACCGCTCAGAGCTACGGTTTGCGGGAGACGGACGTGACCCTTGCCTGCCTGCCGCTCGTCCACATCTTTGCAAACGCAAGCCCGGTGTTCGGCAGCCTCAACAGCGGCGGGTGTGTGGTCGTGATGGAACGTTTCCAGACCGAGCAGGTCATGGAGGCCATGGAGCGGGAGGGTGTGACCTGGTTTCCAGGGGTCCCGACCATGTTCGGTTACCTGCTCAACGCCTTTGACGAACGCCCCAGAAAAACACCAGCGCTCCGCATGGCCCTCTCGGGCGGGGCATCCCTGTCCGCGGAACACTTGACCCGATTCGAGTCGCGGTTTCAGGCGCCGGTGCTGGAAGTCTACGGGCTCACGGAGTCCACGGGGCTCGTCACCGCCAATCCGGTATACGGCATCCGGAAGGTTGGCGCCATCGGGGTCAACGTCTCCGGGGTCTCAACCCGGTTGGTGGACAAAGACTCAAACGAGGTCCCTGCAGGAGAGGTCGGGGAACTGGTCTTTCGCGGCCCCAATGCGACCCCGGGCTACTGGAACCGGCCCGAGACCACGGCGGCCGCCATAAAGGACGGATGGGTACGAACCGGGGACCTCGCCCGCCAGGATGAGGACGGTTATTACTTCATCGTCGGGCGCAAGGACGAGATGCTCATATCGGGGGGGTATAACATCTACCCCCGTGAGATCGAGGAGGTCCTCTACCTCCATGAAGAGATCTCGGAAGCGGCCGTGGTGGGCTTGAAAGACCCGAACCTGGGAGAGGTCCCCAAGGCCTTTGTGTCGCTCAAGGAAGGGAGCCGACTTACGCCCGAGGCCATCGTTGACTTCTGTCGTCTCCATCTGGCCGCCTACAAGATCCCAAGGCAGGTGGAGATCATGGCCGCGCTTCCGAAAAACACGACAGGGAAGATCCTCAAAAAGGAACTGGCCCAGAAGGGTGGTTGAAAAGGGTCGCGCCCGGATAGGGGCGTATGGATCAACCCGAGAAGGAAGGAAAAATGGACACATTGCTTTCAGCTGAGGACAGGGCCTTTCAGGCCAAGTGCGCGCGATATGCGGAAGAGGAATTGGCGCCGCTGGGAAAAAAGTTGGGGGAGATCAACGACGTGCCGGACGAACTGAGGCGGTCGCTTGCCGGTGCCGGCCTCTTCCGAATTCTTGTTTCCCGTCGAGTACGGGGGAATGGGTGTGAGCGCCGTCAGGATATGTCTGGCACGGGAGGTCCTTGCCGGCGTCTATGGCCCGGCGGATACGACGCTGGCCATGCAGGGGCTGGGCGGGACGCCCATCGTGCTTGCCGGCAGTGAAGCGCAGAAAAAGCACTATCTCCCTGCCCTGGCCGCAGGGGAGATCCTTGCGACCTTCTGCCTGACCGAACCGGAGGCCGGTTCGGATGTGGCCGCCATCAAGACGAGGCTGAGCCCTCGGGGGATTTTTTCGTGATCAACGGCCGGAAGCGATTCATTTCCAATGGATATTCGGCCAACGTGGGGGTGCTCTTTGCAAAGACCCCGGTGGAAAAGGACCAAACCCGTCTCTCCGCCTTTATCGTGGAACGGACCATGCCGGGGTGGAAGGTGGCCTGGCGCATCGAGCTCATGGCCAGCCACGATATCGTCGAGTTTGAAATCGATGGCCTCAAGGTGCCGAAAGAAAACCTCCTCGGCCCCTTGGGCGACGGATTCAAGCTGGCCATGCGCACCCTGGATCTCATGCGGATGTCCGTTGGCGCAGCGGCGGTCGGAATGGCCAAGACCGCCTTGAAGGAGAGCATCGGGTACGGCAAGCAGAGGGTGCAATTCGGACGGAAGATCGTCGAGTTTCAATCCACAGCCTTCAAACTGGCTGAAATGGCAACCGAGATGGAGGCGGCACGGGGCCTGGTCTATCTTTCGGCTCTAAAAAAGGACAGAGGGGAGCCCGATGCATCGGTCTATTCTTCCATGGCCAAGCTCTACGCCACGGAGGCCGCGTTTAGGGCCATCGACCAGGCCGTCCAGATCCACGGCGGCATGGGGGTCGTGAAAGGCTCGACCGTGGAGCGTCTCTACCGCGAAATCCGCCCCCTTCGTGTCTACGAAGGGACGATCGGAAATCCAGAAGCTCATCATCGCCAACCACCTCTTGAAGAAGGGAAGCTAAAATGGACCCGGAAAGATTGAAGGGACTGATTCACAAGGGAAAGGTCTATGACCTGGGAATGGAGTACTACGTGGGCATGCCGCACCATCCCAATCACCCGCCCTTTGCCTTTTCACTGACGAAGCTGCACGGGGACGTCCTTTACAAGGACGGTGTTTCCGCCTGCAACTGACCTCTTTACCACGGGCGGCCACACTGGGACCCATTTTGATTCCCTGGGCCACATCAGCGTGAAGGGGGAAGTGCACGGCGTGAAAGACATCTCCAACTGGCAGGACTATCAGGGTTTGAAAAAGGTTGGGATCGAAACGGTCAAACCGGTGGTCACGCGCGGCGTGCTCCTGGATATTGCCGGGCTCGAAGGAACCGACTGTCTGGATTCCAGCTACCGCATCGATTCCGAGGCCCTGAAGCGGGCCATGGACCGACAGGGAATCGACATCACCAAAGGAGATGCGGTGCTGATTCGGACCGGATGGATTCGCCACTTCGGTGACCCGAACAAGTATGTGGCCCACGAGCACGGGTGCCCGGGGCTTGTGGAAGACGGCGCGGAATGGCTCGTGAAAAAGGGGGTGGCCTATGTGGGCGGGGACACGCTGGCCCTAGAGAAAACGCCCACCCCCAATCTTCCGGTGCACGTGATCCTGCTTGTCCGAAACGGCATCCACATCATGGAGGCCATGAACCTTGAGCCGCTGGCGGCCGATCGGGATCTACGAATTTCTTTTCATGGTTTCGCCCGCTTAAGATTCGGGGGGGCACGGCCTCTCCGGTCCGCCCCGTGGCGGTGGCATGACTAGACGCGGGAATTGAACGGTCGCGCCGTGACATCCCTCGTGAGGATATGTAGCAATCGTTTGGACAGGGGAATCCTTTACCGGTGTCCATCCAAAAATGAGGCAGTTTTCACTAGATCACGGAAGACAAGGATTCTAACCACAGGAATACAACGTCGTATTTCGAGGATTGAATCCGAATCTGACGCAGAGATTTCGGAAAATGGCCATTATGGAGGACACCAACGAGAAAGAAAGGGGGAGACAAATGAGAAACAAAAAGAGCCTTTTCGTCGTCGTGTTGTTGACCATGGTGGTCTTCGTGTCCATGGGGCTGGCGGTCCAGGCCGCGGAAAAGCGGCTGATCATTGCCACCGCATCCACGGGTGGCACCTGGTACCCGCTGGGGGGTGGCGTCGCAAACCTGATCAGCAAGTACATCCCTGACACTTCGGCCTCGGCCAAACCGTCCGGGGCCTCGGTGGAGAACATCCGAAACGTCGGTGGTGGGCGAGTGGATCTGGCCATCGTCATGCCCGATGCAGCCTACTTTGCCTACAAGGGAGAGGCCGATTTCAAGGCCCAGCAGAAGTGGGACAATATCCGCGGGCTTTTCGCAACCTATCCCATCGACGCCGACTTCTACACCGTGGAAGGCACCGGCATCAAGACGCTGGCAGATCTGAAGGGAAAGAAGGTGGCAGTCGGCGCTGCCGGATCCGGAACAGAAATCTTCAACCGAATGGTCCTGGAGATGTATGGCATCACCTACGATAATATCGACGAGCAGTTCCTCTCCGCGCCGGAGGCCACGCAGGCCCTGAAGGACGGGACGACCGATGCGGCCATGTACCTCCTGGGGACCCCTGCTCCCAACGCTCATGGATCTGGCCACCCAGCGCCAGACGGTCTTTTTGAGCATGGCGCCCGAAAAGGTCAAGGCCTTCTGCGAGAAGTATCCCTTCTATACCCCTTCCAACATCAAGGCGGGGACCTACAAGGACCAGAAGACGGATTTCACCACGGTCCAGTACTACGGGATTTTCATCTGCAACAAGGACATGGACGAAAAACTGGCCTACGACATCATGAAGGCCGTGTTCGATCACAAAGCCGAGCTGGACCAGATCCATGTGGCCTACAAGCAGATCCAGCTGGCGACCGCAACCAAGAGCATTGCCATTCCGCTTCACCCCGGCGCGGAGCGATTTCTGAAGGAGAGAGGCATCATCAAATAATGGTTCCGATGCGCGCTCTTGCGCGCAATGGCGGAACAGGGATGTGTGATTTGCGATCTGGGATGTGGGTGCGGGGGATCTACATATGCCGCATGCCGCATCCAATCGCACATCCTTCCGCGGTAGGGGATCGAACCGAGACGGATGGATGAAAAGGTCGACAGGGAAAAGACTTGAGTGGGGCTTGGTTCGGATAGGATGCGCAGGATCTTGACACTTTCAGTGCGGACGGCATGTCTGATCTCCCTGTTGGCATTCTTGAGCCCAGTCTGACGGATCATGGCCTGCTTCAGGGTTGTCCGCCCAGCTCAACCTGGTTGTGGAAGCGGAGCAGGGCGGACAGCGCTTTTTGTGCCTTCCCGTCTGCCCGGGCGAGGAATTCCAGATCGAGTTTCTTCATTCCTACGATCGATTTCCTTTCAAAGAGCTTTACAGGATCGAGAAGGACTGGGAAGATTCGCCTTTTCAAAATGGTCTTTCGGTCCCTTCTGAACGGCCAGGGCTTTGTGTATCCGGGTGCGCGGATCCGTCCGGATGGGTGGGGCGAGATCGACGACATCGCATCGGTGAACGATCGGGTGGAGTTCATTATGGGCGCACGGGAACATGCCAATCATCGATTGACGCTCCGGGGGATTGAATACACCCTTTCGGATACCATCTCGCCGGGAACGGTTGTGGTGATCCGTGTGCAGGAGACACCCTGCGGCGGTCCTTCTGCTGCAGATGTGGGGGATTTCGGCTATGCCCGATGACCATGCTGATCAGAAAAAGGGAAAAGGCCTGCTTGGCTGGATTGTAACCATTGTGGCCGTGGCCATGTGCGGTTTTCACCTCTACACGGCCCAGTTCGGGTTGAGGCCGGCCATTATCCAAAGAGGGATTCACCTCCTCTTCGGTGTGATGCTGGTTTTCCTGCTCAATCCGGCGGGCAAAGGGACCCGTTGGGAAAACGGGTTCAGGGTGCTCGACTATGCTCTCATGGCCGCAGGCGTCCTGGGGCTGGCCTATGTCGTGGGTGAATACAAGAACATCGTCATGCGCGGCGGGGCCGCGAACACCGCCGATCTGGTTTTCGGGACCATCGTCCTCGTCGTGACCCTGGAGGCGACCCGCAGGGTGCTCGGCCCGGCACTCACCATCATCGGCGTGGTCAGCGTGGCATACGCCCTCTTCGGTCAACATATCCCCGGGGAGTGGGGGCACCGGGGCGTTTACTTCGACGAGCTCATCGGATATCAATTCCTGACCACCGAGGGGCTTTTTTCCGTACCCTTAGGCGCCTCGGCCAACTTCATCTTCCTTTTCATCCTCTTTGGCGCCTTTCTGGTGGGATCAGGGACCGGGGACTTCTTCATCAAGTTCGCAAACGCCATTGCGGGGCACATGCGCGGCGGCCCGGCCAAGGTGGCGATCCTCGCATCGGCCACCTTCGGAACCATATCCGGGTCGGCCGTTGCAAATGTTGTCTCCACCGGCTCCTTCACGATCCCGCTCATGAAGAAGATCGGTTACCGGGCGGTGTTCGCAGGCGCCATCGAGTCCGTCGCCTCCACAGGGGGCCAGTTCATGCCCCCCGTCATGGGGGCGGCCGCCTTTATCATGGCCGACATGCTGGGAATCCCATATCTCAGGGTCTGCACGGCGGCCCTCATTCCTGCGATCCTCTACTTTTTTGCACTCCTCTACATGGTCCACATGGAGGCATTGAGACGGGGCCTTCAGGGGATTCCGCGAAATGAGCTCCCGATTCTTTCGAAGGTTATGAAAGAGGAAGGTTATCTCCTCATTCCCGCGCCATTTCTGGTGATCCTGCTTGTGCTCGGCTATTCCCCCATGAAGGCGGGGTTCTGGGCCATCGTGGCCGTGCTGGTGGTGAGCAGCTTCAAGCAGGCCAGCCGCATGGGATTCAAGAAGATCATCGAGACCTTCGAGCGCGGGGCAAAGGGGTCCCTGGAGGTCTTGACGGCCTGCGCCACGGCCGGCATTGTGATCGGCGTGGTCACTCAGACGGGACTGGGATTGAAGTTCGCAAGCCTCGTGATCCAGGCCGCAGGCGGGCACCTCTTCATCGCGCTGGTCTTCGTCATGGTGACCTCTCTGATCCTCGGCATGGGGCTCACCACCTCCGCCGCCTACATCCTGACCGTGATCCTGGGCGGGCCGGTCCTGTCTGAGCTGGGGGTTGAGCCCCTTGCGGCCCACATGTTTGTTTTTTACTACGCGTGCCTGAGCACCATCACGCCGCCGGTTGCCCTGGCCGCCTTTGCCGGCGCGGGTATCGCAGGGGCCCCGCCCTTTCGAACCGGGTTTGAGGCCATGCGGTTGGCCATCATCGCTTATGTGGTCCCGTTCATCTTCGTGTATCACCCCGTCCTGATCTGGGAAGGCGGCCCCTGGCGGATTGCCCTGGCTACGGGGACGGCCCTCCTGGGATGCATGGCCATCGGCTCAGCGCTCATGGGCTACATGGTCACCAAGCTCAACTGGCCCATGCGGCTGGCCCTGCTGGTGGGGGCCTTCGCGCTCTTGAAGCCCGGGGTGGGAACGGACCTCTGGGGCGGGGCGTTTCTCGTGGCCGTGTGGGTGATCCAGCGGTTCCGCTTGCGTTCGGCCTCCAGGAAGAAACGGTCCTCTCCACCCAGGTAATACGACTCTCTGTCGACCATCCGAGCCCTGGCACAGTGACGTCAACGCCTGCTCCCGAAGGGGCAAACTCAAAAAGACTTGCAGTCGCCTTAGAAGGATTTCACTGGCTAACGACGTCATTCCGGGCTTGACCTCGAGTCCATAGAAGCTTTCGAAGATACTGGCTGCCGGTCGGGTGCCGTCCGAAAAAATTCTCGCCCAGAACTGAATTCGTTCAACATTGTCGAACGAATTCTCATCCGAATTTAAAAACCGCCCTTTTTCCGGTTTCGCGCCGAACCCTCATGTGGTAGGTTCTCTGCCATATCCTTTAGGAGAAAAACCATGCCGGAAAACCGAGGCTTACAACAGTTACTGGATCGAGTCGTCTCACAGGACCTTTGCACCCTTTGCGGGGCATGCGGTTCCCTTTGCCCCTACCTGCGCTCCTTCGGCGGCCGGATGGTCCGGCTCCATCCCTGCGAACTGGACGAAGGACGCTGCTTCGCTTACTGCCCCCGCACGGAGATCGATCTGAACAAGGTCCACCGGGCCGTGTTCGACCGGGACTACCAGGACCTGGCGCTTGGTCCCTACAGGCGCGTTTTCGCTGCCAGGGCCACCCATGAAGAGATTCGAAAAAAGGCCCAGAGCGGCGGCACGGTTTCCGCCCTTGTTGGCTTCGCCCTGGAAACGGGAGTCATAGACGGGGCCGTGCTCACCCGGCGCGACGAAGGATTCCTCCCCCACGGCCAGGTGGTTCGTGACCGCGAGACGTTGCTCGCCTGCGCCGGATCCAGTTACGTGGCAAGCCCCACCCTGGAGGCCTTTAACAGGGAGCCCTGGGGGGCAGAAGAGAAGATCGGCCTCGTGGGGACCCCATGCCAGGTCCTGGCGGTGGCCAACATGAGGGCATCATCGCTTGAAAAGAAGACATCCATCGATCAGGTAGCACTCGTGATCGGCCTTTTCTGCACCTGGGCCCTGTCTTACGAACCTTTTCTGGCTTTTCTAAAGACACGGTTAGACGTATCGCGCATTAGAAAACTGGATATCACCCCGCCGCCCGAGCGACTGCTGAAAGTGATCACAGATACGGAGACTATCGACATTCCGCTGGACGAGGTGCGGCCCGCCGTTTGCACCACGTGCGGCGTGTGTCTGGATATGACCTCCGAGCTGTCGGATCTGTCTGTGGGCACCGTGGAGGGTTTGAACGGATGGAATACAGTCATTGTGCGCTCCGAACGTGGAGAGGCGTTGGTCGAGGGCTGCGAGCAGGAAGGGGTGATCGAGGTGCAGGTCTTGCCGGAGAAGAACCTGAGACACTTGAAAGACGCTTCGCTCCTCAAGAAAAGACGAGCCCTGGAGGCGCTGAAACAACGGGGGGAATTGGAAGGCGGCTACCTGAAGCTCTCGGCCGATCTGGTCCAAAAGATCCTGTCGCCTGAAGAAATGATCGATCAATAAGCGGTGACCCCAAAAACGCTGACTGCCGGCAGCTGATGGCAGACAGCCGGAATTTGAAGAAGGGATTGGAAGAATGACTGCATACGACTGGAATCTGGATGCACCGGGAAAGCGGTGCATGCTCACGGGGAACGAAGCGGCGGCCAGAGGGGCCCTTGAGGCTGGCGCTCGATGTGGTGGCCTCCTACCCCGGTTCTCCATCGGTCCAAATTGTCGAGTGTTTGGCGGCCGTTGGCCGGGAAAGGGGGCTTTACGCGGAGTGGTCCATCAACGAAAAAGTCGCCCTGGAAGTGGCGACCGCAGGCTCCTTACGCGGGATTCAGATCGCTCTCGGTGATGAAGGCCGACGGTCTGAATGTGGCCATGGATTTTCTCACGACGCTTGCCCCTTTCCGGGATCAGGGCAGGGCTTGTGATCGTGGTCTCGGACGATCCGGGGGCACATTCCAGCGTCAAGGAGGAAGATACCCGCTATCTGGCGCCGCCTGCCCACATCCCCTTGCTTGAGCCTTCAAGTCCGGTCGAGGCCAAGGACATGGTGAACTGGGCCTTCCAGGTCTCGGAGGAATCCCGGCTCCCCGTCATCGTGAGGCTTGTGACGCGCATCTGCCACGCCCGGTCAACGGTGACGCTGGGCCCGATGATGAAAGGATCGGTGTCTCCCGATTTCCCCGTGGGCACAAAATTCGTCACCGCGGCACGGTTTCATGGAAATGTGCACCAGCGGCTTGACTTGATCAAAGATCGATTTCTGACGAGTCCTTTCAACCAGTACGAAGGCCCGGAACGGCCAGCGTTGATGGTCTTTGTCAGCGGGGTGAGTCACCTCTACGCCCTTGAGGCGGTCGAACGGCTGGATGCCGTGGATCGGGTAGGAATCTTCAAGCTGGGGACCCTTTGGCCCGCCCCGGAACGTTTGATTCTCGAAAACCTCAAGCGGTCGGACCGGGTGCTCTTTTTGGAGGAGATCGAGCCCTTCATCGAAGATCAGGCCAAGATCATTGCCGCTCAGCAAAGAGATGCCACCGCCGCACGTCGTGTTCATGGGAAAGCGCTCGGGCGATGTCCCATGGGTGATGAAGTCAAGGGGCATGGGAGAGATGGATCCTGATATCGCCACCCAGGCCCTCGCCAAGGCGCTTGGCATCCCCTTCAAATCAGGCGTTGATCATCTGAGTGCGCGAATGCGAGGACCTGCCCGAAGCCGGATCTGCCCTTGAGACTGCCGAGCCTCTGCGCAGGGTGCCCCCACCGTTCCTCCTACTGGGCCATCAAGACGGCCCTGGCCCTGGACGGCAGGCAGGGCTTCGTCGTGGGGGATATTGGCTGTTACACGCTGGGGGTGATGCCTTCCGGGTATGAGACCCTTTCGACCGTCCACTCCATGGGGTCGGGGGTGGGTTTGGCAAGCGGGTTCGGGAAGTTCAGGGAATTGGGCTTCCATCAACCGGTCGTGGCCGTGATCGGAGACTCAACCTTTTACCACGCCGGCATTCCGCCGCTCATCAATGCCAAGAACAGCGGTTCCCAGTACCTCTGCGTCATTCTTGACAATGAGACGACGGCCATGACCGGGCACCAGCCTCACCCCGGAAGCGGGATCACCGCCATGGGGGATCCGGCCCATTCCCTGCCGATCCCGGCGTTGATCTCGGGCTTGGGAATCCCGGTGACCGTGCGTGACACCTTTCGCGTGAACGAGACCGTTGAGACCATGATGGAACTCCTCAAGCAGGGCGGCTTGCAGGTCCTCGTGCTTCAGGGGGAGTGTGCGCTGAAGGGAGGGAAGCGGGAGTGAAAGACGCTCGTTTTGTGGTGGACCCGGCGCGCTGTTTGGGCGATGCGTGCGGCTGCGCAAGGCTTTGCAGCCGCGTCTTCTCCTGCCCGGCCAACCTCTGGGACGAAAGTTCAGGCAAGGCCAGGATTGACGAAGTGCTTTGTGTGGGCTGCGGTGTGTGTGCGGCCATATGTCCGCAAGGGGCCATCGTTTCCTGAAATCGGAATCCTGAGTTCGTCAAACCTTGTGCGTTCTTTCGCGGCTTGGCCGAGAGAGCAAGGTATTCTTGAATTCCCTTTCCAGGAAAAGAGTGCAAGCATGAAACTGATCCACGATCCGACGAACATCATCGTCTCTGGCGTAGGCGGGCAGGGCAACATCCTTGCCTCGGATATCATTTCCAAGGCCTTTTGCGATGACGGCTGTTATGTGAGCGTTGGGGAAACCTATGGGGCGACCCAGCGTGGCGGGTCGGTCGTAAGCCACATCCGCCTCTCGCTCCGTCGTCTTTATGGTCCTTTGATCCCGCTGGGCCAGGGCCATATCATGATTGGCTTTGAGCCATTGGAGGTCTTTCGGATCCTCCGGGAATACGGCCATGAAGATGTTCGCGTGGTGATGAACGACCGTCCCTTTTATCCCCTTGATGCCCTCCGGAAGAAGAGCCGGTATCCGGAGCAGGCCGAATCTGCTCTCCTGGGTGCGGCGGCTTGCCTCTGATGTAAAGATCATAAAGGGGACGGAGCTCGCCAAGCAGGCGGGCCATCCACAGGCCCAAAACGTGGTCATGGTGGGCGCCTTTGCAGGGCTCGACTGGATACCGCTTGAAAAGGAGAAGTACTTGAAGCCGGTCGAAGAAAACTTCTCGGGACCGAAGCTGGAAGTGAACCGAAAGGCCTTTGAACTGGGCTATCAAGCGGGGCGCGGCCTGATCTGATGGGCCTTGCACAGGCGGTCTAAAACCATGTACAAGGTCTTCAACCCTTCCTCCGTTGCGGCAGATCCCACCGTGATCCCACGTGCTCGGCAGTCAAGCGCAAAGTGAGCCCATCGATGATTGAGAAAGCGGGGCGAACCAAGCCTCTTCTCTTCTATGGGTGGGTCGTGGTGGTGGTGGGATTGGTAACCCTGGGCGTGGCCTTCGGCGTCTGGTACTCCTTTTCTGTCTTCTTCCTGGCCATCGTCAAAGAATTTGGTTGGTCTCGGGCTGCCGCATCGAGCATCTACTCCATCTTTATCATCTCCCAGGCACTCACCGGGCTTCTGGCGGGCCTGCTTCAGGACCGCTTTGGCCCGCGGATCGTGATCCCCGTGGGGGGCCTCATCGTGGCCATGGCGCTCGCGCTCACCAGCGGGGCCCAAGACCTGACCCATTTTTACCTGACTTACGGTCTTCTGGCCGGGGCCGGGGTGAGCCTCCTTGGGTTCTCCTCGCACGCGGCCTTCATTCCAAAGTGGTTTGAGCGAAAAAGAGGCCTTGCGATAGGAATCGCCATGTCCGGGATCGGATTCGGAATGCTGATCCTGATTCCTTTTATGGAGAAGGCCATCAGCCGATACGGGTGGCGCAACGCTTACCTGATTCTCGCCGCCCTGGCCCTGTTCCTGGTGGCCCCCATCAACCTCCTCCTGTCGCGCCGGAGCCCCGAGGCCATGCACCTCAGGCCCGACGGGGACACAGATGGGACGGAAAGGCGTCCCAAGGCTTCCATGGTCATGAAAATCGTGGACCCTGTCTGGGCGGGGAAAGACTGGACCATCGCCACGGCGGCGCGCACAAGGCGTTTCTGGTTTCTGATGATTGCCTTCTTTTTCCAGTCCTTCACCTACCAGGCAACCCTGCTCCATGCGGTCTCGGCCATGGTGGACGGGGGGCTTTCGAGAGAAACGGCCGCATACTACTTCGGAGTTCTTGGGATTGCGGGGGCGGCCGGCAAGATTTCGCTCGGCTATCTTTCAGACCTTTTCGGCCGCGAAAAGATCAACACCCTGGGTGTCACGCTGGCGGCATCTGGCATCTTTTGCCTGATGTGGATCTCGACGTTTCAAGGAACCGTCGGCGCTCCTGTTCGCGGTGGTTTTCGGTCTGGGATACGGCGCAGCGGCCCCGCTTCTCCCCTCCGTGTGCGCGGACATCTTCCTGGGTAAGTCCTTTGGGCTGGTCTTTGCCATGATCTGTATCGGCGGGGGGGCCGGGGGATCCATAGGTTCATTCGTGACGGGATGGCTCCGGGACCTCTTCGGGACCTACACGGTGCCTTTCATCCTGTTCTTTTTCTGCCTTTTCCTCTCCTGACCTCTTTATCTGGCTGGCCGGCCCAAGGAAAGTGCGAAGGATGATACGGCAACCGGTGACCGAATGAAAAGAAAGGTTCGCAAGGTCCAAGGTGCAAGGAAAACCAAACAAGTTGGTGACCAGCGCTCCGATTTTCGCACTTCGCTGAGGGGGCATCCGTGAAAGCAACCGGTGAGCTTGTCTGGAGGAGTCCTTTTGGCAACTCAACACTTGGACCTTACACCTTGAACCCTGGACCGCGGTCATTCAGCGTTGGATCTGAAAAGACTCATACCGCTTTATATCGGCGCCGCCATCGGCCCCATGGGTGGCTTTGGAATCGTTACGGTAATCCCTGTTCTCGCCACCACGTGGGCCGTTGATTTCAGCACCGCCTCTCTGGCCATCACCTTCTACATGGTCCCTTTTATTGCCATCCAGGTATTTTCCGGCGCCATCGCCCAGCTCTTCGATGTGCGTAAGACGCTCTTATTCGGATTCGCCCTGTATGCCGTGGGAGCGGAGCTGAGCGGTCTCGCCCCGGATCTGTGGACATTCATGCTTAGCCGGATCGTGCAGGGTTGTGGCGCAGGTTTTCTCACGCCTGTGATCATGGCCTCCATCGGGGAGCTCGTGCCCGAGCAGCACGTGGGAAAGGCCATTGGCATGCTCGGTGTGGCCTACACGGTAGGGGTCACGCTGGGTCCCTATTTCTCAGGGGTGATTGAGGTCCACTACGGTTGGACGGCCTTTTTTCACTTCCTTGCGGCCGTCACCCTGGCAGCCGGCGTCCTCTACGCGGTAACCAGCGAGGCGGGGGACGACCAAAGGGAGAGGAGGCGTGTCAAGTTTCTTGGGGTCTTTTCGATCCTGAAGCAGGCCATGAAAGAGCCTGGGGTCTTGACCATCAGCTTTGCCGCGTTCAGCCTGTTTCTGGCATACATCGGGATCATGACCTTCACGGCGGATTATCTCAAGTCAGACCTGAGCCTGCCATCCGACAAGGTCGGCGCCTTGCTTTCCGTCACGGGGTTCTCCGGGATCATTGTTTCGCCCATTGCAGGGCTTTCTGGGTGACCGGGTGGGCCGGAAAAAGGTGTTTCTCATGGGGATGGCGATTGCTATCCTCTCCGTCGTCTTGATGGCAACGTTGACATTTGCGTTTCCGACCTTCCTGGCATTATTCCTTGTGCTGGGGACGGGGGCTGCCACCGCCTGGACCTCCCTCAATACGCTGGCGGTCCAGCTCTCTTCATCGCTCCGCCAACCCGTCACGTCGGTTTATAACGCCATCAAATTCTCAGGGTATGCAGCCTCCCCCATTCTCTTGTCATTCATTTATAATCCTTTGGGACTCAAAGCTGTGCGGATTGCTTGCATCGTGGCCATGATCGCCGCCTCGTTGCTCGCCTTCAAGGCAAGGCAGGGGCCACCCACCGCTTCGGTGGGGTCAAGGTGAGTTTTGGCCTTTTCATGAAAGGTTTTCGCCAAAAAGACAGGTCGAAATTTCCAGAAGCTTGCCCCGTTTCACGAGATCATACTTTTCGTCAAAAAGACGATCGGTGTTTTTCACGACACGACCTCGATCACGCCCGATGAACCTTCGAAGCTCCCCGGGACCTCCGTTGTACATGGCATAAAGGATCCCTGCCAAGTGAGTCAGCCTCCGGCACGGCTTTGAGCGCGCTCTCCGCGAGAACATACTTATGGAAATAGAGGTCAAGGATTTCAGCTCCGGCCGTGGCATTGTAGCGGATGTTCCAGCGAAGGCTCTCCAAACGGTAGATGCCGCGCCAGACCCTTTCATTGATTTGCATGAGGCCCACCGAGGACTGATTGTAGGAGAGCAGATACGTCACCTTGTCGTCTTTGATGACAAACTGCCGCCAACAGGTCTCCTGCCATGCAGTGGCCTTCATGAGCCGATAAAACATCGGGCGATATTTGGCTTCCATTTGAGACTTGGAGAGGACATCGCCCAAGCTGCTTTTGAGGATTTCTTCGATTTCGCCCAGATAACGAGGGAGATGTTCTTTTTCCTTGGGCGGAATCCATTTCTGAATCTCTTTCAGGCTCATAGGGGCTTGACCCGACGCAAACGCCTCAGGCACAAGCAACCGAAGCCAAAAAGAAGGCTCGTTTTCAGGTTGTGTCTCTTGGACGGGCGGGGCGTCGGGCATGTCCAACTCAAGGGCGTCGAAGGCAGGCCCGCTTTCGTCCAGCGGAGGGCCGAGGCCGAGGAGGTTTCGCAACTGCGGGTCCATTCCATAGTCGTAATCAAGGCTGGGGGCTTCGCCCGACTGGCTGAGAAGCCGGGCGACTTTGAGGAGACCCTCCAGGGAAATGTCGAGGGTCACCACAGGGCCGAGCCTTTCAAGGACTGTCAGGGCGTCCGAGGCCGTGAAAAAGGCGAGGTAGTTTATCAGGGACGGCGATGGGTCATTAAAAAGGTGTTTTCTCAAGATCCCTGAAATCTGATCCCATGCCCACGTGAACTGTCGGGCGATGAAATCGTTGCCAAGATCCTTTTCAGATGAGCCGGAAAAGCTGTATCGAATTTCGAGGAGTGTGTCGAGCAGGATCTTTCTTTCGTCTTCGTCAATGGTTCGTCCCACCAGGGCGTCAATCTGGTAGACGAAGAAGGCATCCCAGCTCTGCCAGTTCCGAATCAGCTGGTCCATATCCACTGAAGGGTAAGCGCACGTTCATCCTTCGCATGGTCCGTGGGCGGGCCGTTAACATCCATGAAGACACTCAACTTGACCGCGGCAGAGCCAATCGCGAGGTCGCCCGACCTCATCGTTTCGATCCACCGCACGACCTCGTCACGTTCATCGACGGAAAAGAAAAGGGGCAAGAGGTCCCGCAGTTCTCTTATGGGCCTGGATAGATCGATCCGGATCTGATTCATGTGGGCGTGGAGGTAGGGTTTCACCTGGTCCCAAACGAACCCAGCCAGCAAAGGCCGCTTTCCTTCCTGATTGTAGATCTGAGAGTCCACTGTCTCAAAGGTCACCTGCCAGGTTTCCTTTTCAAGCTGGAGTCGCTGCAACACGGCGACATATCCCGTCCAATCTACAGGGTTGACGCAGCGACCGCCGATTCCTATGCCGAATTGAAGGCTGAATTTGCTCCTGATTTTCAGAAAGCTGCCCTCTGAGGAGACCTCGGGGTCCCAAAGTTGGATTCGGGTGCATCCCTCCGCTTCCGTGATGACCGACCGTTCTCCCGGCTCAGTGAAGACCTGATAGACGATCATTGAGCGAATAAACCGAAAATCCAGGGTGACGGGCATCTCGACGGTTTGGGTCGTGCCGCCGGCCAAACCCTGCCAAAGCCCGAGACTGATGATCAGTAGTGGGAAGAAGGCGAAGTATCTGTGGGAACTTTTCACTGGCCGAGCACCTTGAAGACTTCCTCTTGCTGGAAGCAATTTGCGAAGGATTCTAACAAATGAGGACCCCAAAGTATAGGATCTCCACGGAAGGCATAAACGCTCCTGCCAGTATGTGTGGTTCGATAAGTCGGGGAGGGAAAGACGCACCGCACAGCAGTTGCTCCGATGAGACGGTTTCGAGGCATGTCTTTGACAAAACCAACGCTGAAGGATATGCTTTTATGTATTATTGAGCCACTACCCTAACATGTAATCAGGCGAATAATGAAAAACGTTCAGATCAGCTTCGATGAGAATCTCCTTGAAGAGGTGGACCGGTTTGCGGCATCGGAGAAGATTTCCCGCTCTGCTATCGTAAGAAAAGCACTGAAGAAGTCGAAAAAAGTCATCCTTGCCTTGGGGCTCGAAGGCTGCCTTGAATAGCTCGACGCAGATTCCCCCGGTGTCCTCTTGCGACCGAGGAAAGGGCCGGGCTCAATGTTTCCCTGTTGCGCCCGGCATGAAAAAGTGGTTGGGGTCGAATTCAGGGTTTCCGTCATATCGCCTCGCGAGCTTTTCCCGGAACCGGGCGAAGAGCTCGATTTCCGGTTTAAGCCCCATCTCTTCGAGCTTTCCGATCACCTCCTCCATGGCAACTGGACAGCCTTTTATGCAGACGGCCTCCTTGATATGAGGGTTTTCACGGTGTTTCTTGATCATGCAGTTGCCGAAAAGGACCGTCTTGTTGAAACCGGGGGTTGGGGCCATTTTCTTGCCCGTGAGCACTTCGATCCCCACAAAAGGCCTCGCCCTTGTAGGCAGAGGAGATAAGCATGAGCAGGGGGTTATACATGGAGGAGCAGCCTGTGCAGATCGTCTGATCATACTTGGGGATGCTGATGCCTGAAACACCCATCTTGTCCCAGCTCTTGGGGCCGGTGTCGTCCTCGCGCCAGTCAAAATCACACTTGAGGGGACGTGCCACGTCGTCGGGATTGAGGCCCACGAGCCTGAAATCTTCCTGGGCCAATGAGCGATCGTGCCGCTTGGCATAAACGGCCAGATGTTCGATGTCCCCTGGATCATATCCCGCAATTCGGGCCCCTAACGCATCGACGGCCAGCGGGTCTGTGGATGCGGCCATGACATTCATGCGATGGGCGGTCCCCAGGTAGTATGGGCCCTTCTCAAGTCCATAGATGCCGTCAAGGATGGTCAGTGCCGGGCGGATCGCCTCCACAAAGAGTCCGCAGAAGAAGTCGAGCGGGATCGTTTCATGGTGGCAGAGCCGCCTGGATTTGAGATCGATGCAGCCCTTTAGGTTTTTGAGGCCGAGAGAAAGCGTTGTCTGGTTGTGGGTCTTCAGAACCGGCATGTTCACGACCCAGTCCGCTTCAAGGGCCGACCTGGCAAAGTTGAGGGAATATTCGCCGAAATCCACGGGGTCGAAAGGTTCTTCAAAGAAGTCGACCAGCTTCACACCGTATTTTTGTTTGAGAGTGTCGTAGCCCAGTGCGCTGAAGATCAGCCGAGTTCCCTTGAGCTCACCGGCCTTCTTGCCGCCCCTTGGGGCCGAACCCTCGCCGATGGTGATGTCGCTTACCCCGTGATCCTTCAGGAGGACGACCATGTCCTCCACCAGCCTGGATGTGGTGTAGACCCCGTAGGGGGCAATGGGGTAAACCGGGTCCCACCCGACCAAATTGGGCTTGATGAGCACGCCCATGTTGGGTCTAAGGGTATCGAGACCGCTTGCCGCCTCGATCGCCCTTCGGAGGGAATCAGGAGAGGACTCGTATCCGGCCAACACGACGACTGGCTTTTCCATTGATTCGGTCCTCCTTCACCGCTTCCTAAAAAGCCCCATCAGGTATTTCCACGACCTCACGCCCCGCACGAAGACAGCTCTCCAAGCGGGCCATGGTCAACGGCAAGGTCACGCCTGCGAGATAGGTGGCCTGCATGATCTTTCCGGTGAGGTAATCACTTGTGCCTTTCTCAGAAACGGCCTTGGAGGCGATGACGGCCATGTCCATCAACCGCCACACCATGATCACATCTCCGAAGCAGAGGAGCGCCGGATAGGTGTAGGACCCCCACTGGAGCGGATCGGATTTCGCCTTTTCGGCCATGGTCGTCGCAACCTCGCCCAATCGCGCCACGACCTTGGAAAGCGTCTGAATCTCTCCGCCCAGTTCAGGATGTCCCTGATGTTTGCTGCAGAAGTCGCCGATTTCCGCCATGAAGGCCTTGAATGGGCGCCCCGCCGCCGACCCGCATTTTCCGCCCCATGAGGTCGTTGGCCTGGATCCCGTTGGTCCCCTCATAGAGGGACATGATTTTCGCGTCCCTCAGGTACTGCTCCAGCGGGTATTCCCTGCAGTATCCGTAGCCACCCAGGCACTGGATGGCGGTTTCGCAGACGCTGAAGCCCATATCCGAGCAGTAGGCCTTGATGATCGGCGTCATGAAGTCCACCAGGGCCTCGTAGTGCTGTTTCTTCTCTCCCTTCGGCCATCTCGAGGGCCAGGTCGGACCAGTAGGCGCCCGTGTAGATCATGGATCGCATGCCGTCAACCATGGCTTTCATCCAGAGCAGCATGCGCCGCACATCCGGATGGTCAATGATGGGAACATACCCCGGTTTTCTGCCGGCTGCATCGGAGCCCTGAATCCGCTCTTTCGCATAGGCAAGGGCATTCAGGTAGGCGGTGCTCGCAAGCGTCATCCCGCTCACCCCGGTGTTGATGCGGGCGGCGTTCATCATCTGAAACATGTGGGCCAGCCCCATGTTCTCCTCACCGCACAAATACCCGATGCACCCGTCGTTGTCGCCGAAGTTGAGAAGGCAGGTAGGGCGAGGCATGAAGGCCCAGCTTCTTTTCAACGCCCCCGCAAAGCACGTCGTTTGGCTCACCCAGGGTCCCGTCCGGATTGACCCTGACTTTCGGGACCACGAAAAGGGATATGCCCCTCACCCCTTCGGGGGCCCCCTCGATTCGGGCGAGCAGGAGATGGATGATGTTTTCAGTCAGGTCGTGGTCGCCCCAGGAAATGAATATCTTGGTGCCCTTGATCTTGAAGTGATCCCCCTCCCGATAGGCGGTGGTTCGCAGGGCGGCCAGGTTTGAGCCGGCGTTTGGCTCCGTAAGCGCCATGGTCCCAGCCCACTCGGCCACTGAACATGTTGGGGACGAACCGTTCCTTGAGCGCTTCCGACCCGAAGCTTTCGATGAGGTGAGCCGCGCCGTGGGTCAGGCTGGGCGCCATGTTGAAGGCCTGGGAGGCGCCGTACATCAAGTCATTGATGACGATCCGCATCATGTGCGGGAAACCCTGGCCGCCATACTCCGGGTCCCGGGCAGCGGCGATCCATCCGTTTTCGCCGTAAAGCTTAAAGACATTTCGAAACTCGGGGGCGCAGGAGACCTTTCCGTCTTCAAAGCGCACCCCCCATGTCTCTCCGATCTCCTGAAGCGGGTCTATTTCCGTCCTGGCGAACTTGACGGCCTCGGTGACCAACATGTCCAGGGTCTCCTCGTCCAGTTCGCGATACCGCTCCAGCTCACAGAGGCTCCCGTAGTTCAGCTGCTCCTTCAGAATAAAAAAGATATCTTTCTCGTTCACCTTGAAGTGTGCCATAGTCTCTTTCCAGTCTCCCTTTCGATCTGGTCAGACCGGGATGCATCGTGTGGTCCCGGCGCTGAAATCAGTCCTTTGTGAGCTCGCGTGCGATGACCATCCGCTGAATCTCACTGGTGCCTTCGTAGATTCTATAAAGGCGAAGGTCCCTGTAGAAGCGCTCGACGGCGAAGTCCTTCATGTACCCCATGCCCCCAAAAATCTGAACGGCCCGATCCGCCACCCGGCAAGCCATCTCTGTGCAGAAGAGCTTGACCATGGAGGCCTCCTTGACGACCTGTTTCCCCTGGTCCCTCAGGCAGGCGGCGTGGTAGAGCATCTGCCTTGCGGCGTAGATTTCGGTGGCCATATCGGCCAGCATGTTCTGGACCGACTGAAAGCTCGAAATGGGTTTGCCGAACTGCACACGCTCCTTGGAATAGGCCACACTCATATCCAAGAGCTTCTGTGCCGCTCCCAGGGCGCACGCCCCCATGGTGAGGCGGCCCTTGTCGAGGACGCGCATGGCCGTTTTAAACCCCTGACCGATCATGGGCTCACCGCCGATGACGCTCGTAACAGGCACACGGCAGTTGTCGAAGATGAGCTCACAGGTGTGGCTGCCCCGCAGCCCCATCTTTTTTTCGATGGTGCCGACCGAGAACCCCGGTGTCCCCTTTTCCACCGCAAAGGCGGTGATGCCGCCCCGGGTTCTCTTTTGCCGGTCGGTCAGCGCGATGACGGTGGCCACATCGGCCAGATCGCCGTTGGTGATGAAATGCTTGAGCCCGTTGAGGACAAACTCGTCACCGTCCCGCTCGGCCGTGGTCTGAACGTTTCCCGCGTCGGAACCCGCCTCGGGCTCGGACAAGGGCGAAACAGGCGGTCCATTCGCCGCTGGCGATCCTGGGGAGATAGCGCTGCTTCTGCGCCTCCGTGCCGTCAAAGAGGATGCCCATGGAGCCGATGCCGTTACTCGTTCCGATTCGGGACCGGAAGCAGGCGTTGGTCTTGGTGAGCTCCTCATAGACCAGACACTCCCCCAGGGTCCCGAGCCCGAGCCCACCGTATTCCTCGGGGATGGAGAGGCCGAAGAGGCCCAGTTCCCGCATCTTTTGGACGATTTCCTCCGGGATGTGGTCTTCCTCCTCCACCTTCTGGGATATGGGTTCAAGATCCTGATTCACGAAGCGACGAATCGTCTCCTGTATCATTCGCAAATTCTCGGGTATTTCGTAATCCATTGTCTCTCTCCTCCGACACCTTTCTCGTTGTGTGCTTTGTGAGTGTTCATCCGAAGACCAACCATCTCCAGTATGAAGCGGTCAATGAACTTGGTGCGGCGTAAGCTGCGCTGAGGCTGGTTTCACCCAATCCAACGGGCCATCCTTGGTCAAGGATCCTTCAGGTTTGGGTAAGCGTCACGAGAAGCGGTTTGTGGCACACCCGCAGATTTCGAAACAGACGGGATGCGCTACAACCCCAGATAGGTCTTGCGAATGACTTCGTTTTTGAGGAGGTCCTCTCCGCTTCCCTCGGCAATGATCTTGCCGGACGAGAGCACGTAATTGCGAGCGGCCATCTTGAAAACCGTGCTCACCTCCTGTTCCACGAGAAGGACCGTGATTCCCCGCGAGGAGATCTCGCTGATTTTTTCAAACACCTCGGCCCGCATCATGGGGGCGAGCCCTGTGGATGGCTCATCGATGCAGAGCAACTTAGGGTTCGACATCAAGGCCCTGCCGATGGCAAGCATCTGCTGCTCTCCCCCCGACAGGGTCCCGGAGATCTGGCTGGTCCGGTTTTCGAGAACGGGAAACAGCTGATAGACCTTTCGAAGGTTTTCCTGGATCTCCTGTTTCCCTTTCAGGAGGTAGGCCCCGGCCAGCAGGTTGTCAAGAACCGTCATCTCCCTGAAGGGCCTTCTTCTCTCCGGGCAGTGGATCAGCCCCCGTTTGACGATTTCATAGGCAGGCACCCGCTCGATCCTTTCTCCGTCAAAGGTCACCGTGCCGTCGATGGAGATGTCTCCGTGGGCTGACCTGCGCATGAGTTCCCTTTCCCTTGCCACCAGCCCGGTTATCGCCCTCAACAAGGTGGATTTGCCCGCGCCGTTTGGGCCTACCAGGCTGACCAGCTCCCCGCTCTCGACCCCCATGCTCAGGTCGTTCAGGATCATGGCCTTATCGTAACATACCGTCAGGTTAGCGACTTCCAGCAGCAACTCAGACTCCTTTTTGACCGAGATAGGCCTCGATGACTTCTGGGTTGTTGACGACTTCCTCGGGCGTCCCGTCCGCGATGATGGTCCCGAAGTTGAGGACGATGATCCGATCGACGATCTTCATCAGCTGTTGCAGCTTGTGCTCGACGATGATCATGGCCGGGCCCTCGCTGTGCAACCGGCCGAAACGGCCGCCCTTGTGGAGTCTCTGAATCGATTTGGCCATGAGTTCCGTTTCAGCCGGGCTGAGACCGCCGAACGGCTCGTCAAGCAGGAGCAGCTCGGGTTCCGTGGCGATGGCCCGGGCCACCTCCAGTCGCTTGAGATCCCCCTGGGAAAGGGTCGAGGCCTTTTCCAGGGCCATGTCGGAGATGCCGGCGAACTCCAGGGCATCCATGGCCTTGGCCTCGACCCGCTTGACCCATTCGCCCCGCTTCATGGACCGGGGACAGAGGCAGGAGACCATGACGTTGGCGATGATCGGCAGGCGGCGAAAGGGCCGCATGTTCTGAAAGGTGCTGGCGATGCCCAGGTTGACGATATCCCAGGTCTTGAGCCCCACAATCTTCTTGCCCTTGAACCGGATGTTCCCGGTATCGGGCTTCAAGATGCCCATGATCAAGCGGAGCAGCGTTGTCTTGCCGGCACCGTTGGGGCCGATCAGACCCAACATTTCCTTCCGGTTCATTCGGAAGTGGACATCGTTGACCGCCCGGAGCCCCCCGAAGCTCTTTTGCAGCTCTTCGACCTCAAGAAGGGGTGTAGCCATATCAGACTTCCTCCGCCTCCTCTCGCAGCTCACGGCGGGACACCTTGCCCACGTCCGTCTTGGGAAGCTCCCCTCTGAACTCGATGATCTTGGGGACCTTGTAGTGGGCCAGGTTTTGTCGGCAGAATTCCATGATCTCCTCCTCGGAGATCTTTCCCCTGGCTTCGCGCTGCAGGACCACGTAGGCCTTGATCAACTGCCCCACGGTCGGATCCGGCACCCCGACCACCCCGGCGGCCTTGATCTGGGGGTGCTTGTAGAGCACTTCCTCCACGTGTCTTGCAAAGACCGAGTAGCCCTTGTATTTGATCAGGTCGCGCTTGCGGTCGAAGAAGTGGAAATAGCCTTCTTCATCCATACTCACCAGATCGCCGGTGCGCAGCCACTTCTCGCCATCGATGTCGATGATGGCTTCCTGCGTCCCCTCTGCTCTTTTCCAGTAACCCTGCATGATATTGGGACCGCTCAGGATCATCTCCCCGACCTCGCCGACGGGCATGAAGTCCGTGCCCTCGATGTCGACGATGGCGGCCTTGACGCTGGGCATCGGAACGCCGAAGGATCCGATCTTTGGCCGTCTGAACAGGGCTGCCGTGACTGACGGCAGTGGTTTCGGTCATGCCGTAACCCTCGAGTATCCTGGTCCCCGTCCGCTTCTCCCAGGCTGTGACGGTCGATTCGTGAAGCGTGTCGGCGCCGCAGGCAATCAGCTTGAGCCGTTTCCAGTTCACCCGGTCGGTCTTTTCGTACTCCTTCAGGTATTCGAACAGGGTCGGCACACCGTAAAAGGCCGAGGCCTGGTATCGCTCCATGGCCGCCAGGATGTCGTCGATGTCCGGGGTGGTGAAAAGGACCAGGGTCGAGCCCTGAACCAGACCGATGAGCATCACCACCACCTGGCCGTAGATGTGGAAAAAGGGCAGGAAGGCGATGGTCACCTCTTTCCCCTCCTCGAAAAAGGGCCAGAAGGCGGTGATCTGAGCAGAAAGGGCCGTCATGTTGTAGTGGGTGAGCATGGCCGCCTTGGGAAGCCCGGTGGTCCCGCCGGTGTAGGGAAGCACGGCGATGTCCTTTCGGATGTCGATGGTGAGCTGCGGGGGGCGTGCAGGGGCGGACTTCATGACTTCCTGAAACTGGAGCAGCCCGGCCTCTTTGATGAACTTGGGCGTGGGAACCTTCATTTCCTGATAGAGCTTTCCAAGCGCCCCCTTGCCCATGAACCGTTTCAAGTGCCGGCAGGTAGTCGCCGATGTTGGTCAGAATCACGTGGTCAAGCGTGATCCCGGACTTTTCGACATTGTCGTAAAGGATGTCCTCGCACACAACGGTCTTGGCGTCGCTGTCCTCGATCTGGTGCTTGACCTCATGACTGGTGTAGACCGGGCTGATGGGCGTGACCTTGGCCCCCGCCTTGAGGGCGCCGAAATAGGCGATCACATACTGGGGGCAGTTCAAGAGGTAGAGCGCCACCGTGTCCCCCTTTTTCACCCCCAACTGGGAGAGTGCGCCGGCAAAGCGATCCGTCAGCTCCTTCAGCTCCCCATAACTGATCTTCTTCCCGTAGAAGATGAGGGCGGTCTTGCTGCGGAACTTCTCCGCCGCCTGGTCGAACATCTGGGGAATGGATATCTCGGGGATATCCACCGTGTGGGGAACCCCCTGGGGGTAGTGCTTCAACCAGGGTTTGCTCATGTAAGCGGCCTTAGCGTCCATATTTCATCCTCACGTTGATCGTTTGACATCTTTTTATTCCAGGGAGGCCGTGCAGCTCCGGCAGGTCTTGCGGGTCGCGACGTTTCTGATCTTGCATCGGGGACATTCCGTTTCCACCTTCTCCCGCAACCAAGGCAGAAGCCCGTCCGGCATGAAGAGCAAGATCAACAGGATGACCACCGCGAACAACAGGGTGCGATACTCGGGCCAGAAACGCAAAAACTCCAGCATGGGAAAGAGAATAAAGACCGCCGCCCACCGGTCCGTAGATGGTGACGATGCCTCCGAATACGGCCCAGATCACCACGCTGAAGGACATGCCCACCTCCAGGGTGGAGGGACCGGCAATCCGCATGTAATGGGCGTAAAGCCCTCCGGAGATCCCGGCAAAGAATCCGCTGAGGCAAAACGCCATGAGCTTGTAGCGTGTCGTGTTGATGCCCGCGGCCCTGACCGCCAATTCATCTTCCCGGATGGCGTGGAAAATAATGCCGGTATTGGAATCGGTGATCATCCACATGATGGTGACCAGCACGAGCATGACCACGATCACGATGTAGTAACTGGTGACCCGGGACATGTTCAGTCGCTCCAGGCCGGATATTCCGAGCTCCCCACCGGTCTGGTCGGGAAAGGCGAAGACGAGCCCCATCAGGATAATGGGGAAGGCAAGGGTGGTCAGCGCCAGATAGGTCCCTTTCAGCCTGAGGCATGGGATTCCGATGACCAGCCCTGCCAAGACGGCGGCCAGGGCGCCGAGCGGGATGCTGCCCCATGGGGGGAGATCGGCGTGCAGATTGAGCAGGGCCGCGCCGTAGGCGCCCACACCGAAAAAGAGGGCGTGGCCGAAATTCATCTGGCCGGTAAAGCCGGAGAGCAGATCCCAGCTGGCGGCCAGTATGGCAAAGATGCGCGGTGAGGGTGAAGATGCGCAGCAGGTATGGATCCCGGGTGAACAGCGGCAAGAGGAGCAAGAAGAGGAAAAAAAGACCAACCACCACTCGGGAAGGAAGAACGAGCACTTCGTTCCTGAGCACAGTCACAAATTTTGACAGGTAAAATCTGATCAGGTTCATGTTCTATCTTTCTTCCTCGAAGGCTACACCAAAGAGGCCTTCCGGCCGTATGAGTAGCACCAGGATCATGATGGAAAGGGCGACAGAGCCTTTGAGAAAGGACCCCATGGGTGCGAGGAATACGACCAGTGCTTCCGCAAAACCCAGGATGTAGGCCCCCACGAAGCTGCCCTTGAGGCTCCCAAGCCCACCCAGCACGACGGCGGCCATCATCATGATCAGCGGGTGCATCCACATGAGGGGTTCAAGGATCGTGAGGGGGACGACGATGGCGCCGGTGAAAGCGGCCAGCCCCACCGAGATGCCCATGGTGATCATGGCCGCCTGGGCCTCGTTGATGCCCATGAGGTTGGCCACCTCCCTGTCTTGTGCGGTGGATCGAATGGCCAGCCCCAGTCGGGTTTTCATCAGCAGGACCCAAAGCCCTGCCATGACGATGGCGGCAGCACAAAAGGTCAGGAGCTGTTGATAAAAGACCTTTACCCCCAGGAGCGTGAAGAAACCTTTCACGAGGGCGGGGACACTCAGGAAGGTGCCCGTGAACTTGATGAACATCAGTTCCTGAAAGGCGATGGCCAGAGCGATGGTCCCAATGAGCACGGCGCCCTCATGCTCCCGAATCGGGTTGATCAGAAATTTGTAGGCGAGCATGCCCAGCAGGGTGACCAGGACGATGGCGACGCCCATGCCCCAGACGGGATGCCACCCCAGGGTATGGGCCAAGAAATAGATGCAGTAGGCCGCCAGCATGAAAAAGGCCGTGTGGGCGATGTTCACGATACGGGCAACACCGAAGGTCAGGGAAAACCCAATGGCGAGAAGGGCGTAAACGCTCCCGCTGATCAGGCCGGTGATGAGAATGTCCAGTAACATATGCCCTCGGAGAATCCAGAGGCGCCCGCCCCTTCAGGCCTTGTCATGGAAGCGGCGGGCGCCAATTGATGCAGCGACTGACTTACTTCTTGTACGCTTCCACGACCCAGGGCGGGATCTTGTAGTCAACAATGCCCTTGTAAGTGATCTCAGGGGCCTCCGGGGTGGCCTTCCACTTGTTAGGCCACACCCCTTTTGGCTCGCCATCCTGCCACTGGACGCCCAGGCTGGTCAGGTATCCCGGACCCCATTTGAGGTCATGGAGGGGGCGGCCCTGTTCATCCTTGAGGTATGCCACCACGCCGGACGGGACCTTGTGCTCATCGGTTTCCATGAAGGCCACCAGCTTGTCAGCATCGAGGGACCCCACCTTCTCAATGGCCGGGACCAGCGTGTACTTGATGGCCGCATAGGTGTCTGCGGTGTAGGTAGGGGTCTCATTGAATTTTTGCACATATGAGTCGATAAATGGCTTGGTCAGCTCGTTATATTCCACATCCCGGGCATAGGTGTTCATGGTGAAAACATAATTGCCCATCCCCTGGGTGGCCTGCCAGAAGCCGTCCTTTTGGGCCTCCACATTGATGCCCACCTGGACCGCCGGGATCTTGAGCTCACCGGCCTGTCTCGCAAAGGGAATCCCAACCGACGATGAAAAGATCGTGAAGATCACATGGGCCCCTGAACGCTGGATGGCGGAAAGCTCGGCGGTGACATCGGTTGCCACCGGAGAGGGTCTCCAAACCCCGACCAATTCCATGCCCATCTTGGGGATGGCGCCTTCAGCCGCCTTGATCATGGGCTCCACCCACATGGCCTTTTCCCCCACGACGGCGACTTTCACTGAAGGCAAATTCAAGGATTTCTTCAAGATGGCCCCGACGGTGCCCAAATGGATGAAGCTTGTCTTTCCAAGGAAGCTGGAATTGAAGGGGGTGCCCCGGAAGAAGTACTTGTAAAAGTCATACTTGTCGGCCACACGCGTGCAGAGCTCAGGGTGGGCCGCCCCGCAGCCGATGAAGATCTTCTTGTGCTCCATGGCGATGTCCTGCATGGCGAGGACCGCCTCACTCCTGAAACCGCCAACTACGAGGTCCACCTTGTCCTGGGTCATTAGACGCTCCATGGCATTGGTGGCATCCGTGACATTGAGGAATTCGTTAGAATCCGATTTGACCAGCTCGATCATCATTTTCTTGCCGCCAACCTGGATGCCTCCCATGGCGTTGATCTCATCGGCGGCCATGGTTGCCCCGTTCCAGTGACCTTTTCCCTGCACGAAATTCATGGGTCCGATCACGCCGATCTTGACCACATCGGCCCCGAAGGCAGAAAAACCTGTGACCATCATCAACACCATCCCGATACCAAGACCTAATAATGCTTTCTTCCTCATCGCGTTCGCCTCCGTTTCTTTAAGTTGGTTTCAGTTTGGATCACCGAACTTACCATTAAAATGAGCGCAGAATAAGAAGACCTTGTGGCTAAAAGTGGCGGAAAACACCCAGTGAGAAAATCGCAAATTCTTACATGTTAACCAAGCGGCGTAAGTATCCGCGTTCTCTATCGAAAACCCATCGGGATGTCAAGAGCGTTTTTGGATTTGACGCAAGAGCCAGTAAATTTTATTGAAAATTCTAAAGGTCATGTTGTAAAAAAAACAGAATAAACATAGCGAGGCTATGAATTCCATCCATTTTCTGAAAAACGGGTTCACGGAAACAGATAAAGCGAAAAAGGAAAGGTGAGTTCCCATGGCAGAGAGATTCGTCAGTGAGCGCAATCTGAGGTTTTGTTTGTATGAGGTGTTCGACGTTCTGTCGTTGACCCGATATCCCTATTTTGAGGAGCACACCCGTGAGGGGTTCGATCTGGTCCTGGATACGGCCTTGAAGATCGCCAGGGACGTCCTGTTGCCGGCCTTGGGTGAAATGGACAAGAACCCTCCAGCGCTGGTCGACCAAGACGGTGAAGGTGCATCCCATGGTGGGCCCTTTCATGAAGCTCTGCGGCGAAGGGGGCTGGATCGCCGCAACCGCCCCCTTCGAGCTGGGCGGGCAACAGCTGCCCATCATGATTTCTTCCGCCTGCCGGTTCATCTTCTCCGCGGCCAATTACTCCGCCAGCATTTATCCCCTTCTCACAAGCGGGGCGGCACATCTGATTGAGTCCTTCGGGTCGAAAGAGATGGTCGATGCCTATGTCCCCGGGATGTTCGCGGGCGAATGGCAAGGGACCATGGCATTGACCGAGCCTCAGGCGGGGAGCTCGCTTTCCGACATCACCATGGAGGCCGTCCCCAACCGGGAGGGCCACTACCTGATGCGCGGGCAGAAGATCTTCATCTCGGCAGGGGACCATGACGGAGTCGAAAGGGTCATCCATCTCATGCTGGCAAAGATCAAGGGGGCACCGGCAGGCGTCAAGGGGATATCCCTCTTTGTGGTGCCCAACAAGCGACCGGATGAAACCGGAAACCTCGTGCCCAACGACCTCACCGTTTCAGCCATCTATCACAAGCTCGGGTACCGGGGCGCCCCCATCACCCAGCTGAGCCTGGGGGAAAACGGCGACTGCCGGGGGTATTTGGTGGGTGAGCCCCACAGGGGCCTCTACTACATGTTTCAGATGATGAACGAGGCGCGCATCGATGTGGGGCTCGGTGCAGCCGCCATTGCGTCCGCCGCCTACCATGCGGCGGTGGAATACACAAGGGAACGCCCCCAGGGAAGGCGGCTCACGGACAAGGACCCCACCCTGCCGCCGGTGCCCATCGTGGAGCACCCGGACGTCAAGCGCATGCTGCTTTTTCAAAAGGCCGTGGTCGAGGGCGCCTTGTCCATGATTCTCCAGTGCTGTGAATACGCGGACAAGGCCCGGGTTCTCGATGGTGAAGACAAGGAGCGGGCGGAGCTTCTCCTGGACCTGCTCACCCCCGTTGCCAAGACATACCCATCGGAGATGGGCGTTCTCTCCGTGAGCCAGGGACTTCAGTGTCTCGGTGGATATGGGTACTGTGATGAATTCCCCCTGGAGCAGCTCTACCGGGATGCACGCATCCACCCCATCCATGAAGGGACCACTGGGATTCAAGGCCTGGACCTCCTCGGGCGAAAGGTGACCATGAAGAACGGGAAGGCGTTTTCCTTCTTCATCGAAGAGGCCATGACGGCCATCTCCGCCTGCCACGGGGACCCTGTGCTCTCGACCCATGCCGAGAGGCTTGGAGATGCGCTGGCGCTGCTTCGCAAGGTGACCGACCATCTGCTGGAGTTTGCTCGAGCAGGAGAAACCGAACGCTTTCTTGCGGATGCGACCCTATATCTCGAGCTCTTTGGGATCGTTTCCATCGGGTGGCAGTGGCTCCTTCAAGGGCTGGCTGTGCAGAGGGCCTTGGCAAAAGGGCCTTCGGAATCCGACACGCGCTTTTATCAGGGGAAACGCTATGCGCTCCGCTATTTCTTCTCCTATGAGCTCCCAAAGGTCCAGGGGCTCGCTGCGCGGCTGATGGACAGCGACCCCGTGACCATCGAGATTCCGCCTTCCTTGTTCTCGGACTGAAGGCGAGTCTTTCCCCCGCCTTTGTCTGCCTGGCGGGCAGGGCCAATAAATGGGGCAGATCTAACATCGTTGTCTTCGGAGGACGTCATGTCGAAACTTTTTGAAGCGTGCGCGATCAATGGAATGGTGCTGAGGAACCGCTTCGTCCGTTCGGCCACCTGGGAAGGCATGGCGGGTGTTGACGGCGATGTCACCCCGAAACTGACGGACCTTATGGTACAACTGGCAAAGGGATCGGTCGGCATGATCATCACCAGCCATGCCTACGTGCGCAAAGACGGGCAGGCCGGCCCCTGGCAACTTGGCATTTGCAGCGACACGCTAATCGATGGGCTCAGGGAGATGACCCGATCGATCCATCAGAACGGATCCAAGGTCGTAGTGCAGCTGGCCCATGCCGGGTATCTTGCCAACGGAAAATTGAGCGGAGAGACGCCTGTGGCCCTCTCCCTCCTGGATGGTTACGGGAAGTCCCCGCGAAATGAATTGACCGAATCCGGAATTCAGGAGATTGTGGAGGCCTTTGGCCAGGCGGGGCGCAGAGCGAAAGAGGCCGGGTTTGACGGGGTGCAGATCCACGCGGCCCACGGCTATCTCCTGAGCCAGTCGCTCTCTCCCGCATTCAACCAGCGTCCGGATGAATACGGTGGCCCCATCGACCATCGCGCCAGGCTCCTCCTGGAAGTGCTGAAGCGTCTGCGGACTGAGCTGGGCGACGATTACCCCATTTTGGTGAAAATGAACTCCCAGGATTTCATGGAAGGCGGGCTGAGCCTTCAGGACTCCCTCCAGGTGGGGACCCTGCTTGAGGCAGGCGGAATCGACGCCATAGAATTGAGCGGCGGCACTTTGCTTTCAGGGAATCTCAGCCCGTCCAGGGCGAAGATTTCCTCTGAAGAAAAAGAGGCCTACTTTAAAGAGGCAGCCAGGGCCTTCAAGGAAAAAATTTCCGTTCCCCTGATATTGGTCGGAGGGATTCGCTCTTTTCGTGTGGCTGAAAATTTGGTCAACGAGGGGGTCGCCGACTACATTTCCATGTGCCGGCCTTTCATAAGGGAGCCGGACCTGATCAAACGGTGGGAATCCGGCGACCTTCGCAGGGCCCAGTGCGTTTCGGACAACCAGTGTTTCGGCCCGGCCAGGGAAGGTGAAGGAATCTACTGTGTCGTTGACAGGAAGGCCAGGAAGGAAATGCAAATGAACCGCGTCTCCTTATTTATCCCGTGCCTGATGGACGTGCTTCTCCCGACTGCGGCCGAAAACACGCTTCGCCTCCTCCGCAGGCTCGGCCGTGATCCGGCCTATCCCGAGGGCCAGACCTGTTGCGGGCTCATGCCCTTCAACGCGGGACACCGCAAAGCAGCCATACGACTGGCCAAACACTTCATCGATGTGTTCGATCAGGATGAGGCGGTGGTCTGCCCCTCCGGTTCGTGCGTCAACATGGTGCGAAACCGCTATCCGGATCTCTTCTGCGACGAACCCGATTGGCTCCGGCGGGCGGAGGCAATCTCCGGAAGGACCTATGAGCTTTCAGAGTACATCGTGGATGTCCTTGGGGTCCAAGATGTGGGGGCCGCATATGAAGGGAAGGTGGCCTACCATGAATCATGCAACCTGGTTAATGGCCTTGGGGTCACGGAGCAGCCAAAGAGACTGATCCGTGCCGTCAAAGGGACCGAGCTCGTCCCAATGGATCTCGCCGATGTCTGCTGCGGTTTTGGGGGCGAATTTTCACATCACTACGCCCAGATATCGGAAGCCATGGTGGCCGACAAGGTTGAGGCCTATCTTGAAAGCGGGGCCGACCTGCTCGTGACCTGCGAGCCGGGGTGCCTCTTGAACATCGGGGGGTACCTGAGCCGCCATCATCCGCATAAACGCGCTGTTCACCTGGCCGATTTTCTCATGAACGGTCAGACCGGGGCATCCCATGAAACCTGATCCCGAGTCATTCCGGCGAGTCGTCGAAGAGGAGCTCAAGAACAGTTACACCCAACGGTTCTTGAGAATCCTCCCGAGCATCCTTTCTTCCAGGAGAAAAACGGCCTACGAGAGCTTCCCTGACCCTGCTGCGGCCCACGCCCACGGACAGGTGATCCGGGCCGAGGCGATTGATCGGTTACCGGCGCTTCTCAAGCAGTTCGAAGCTCGCGCCGAGGCCAACGGCATTCGGGTGTTCTGGGCGAGAGACGGCCGCGAGGCCAATAACTACATCCTGGAGCTTGCCCGGCAACGGGGCGTCCGGCTCGTGACCAAGGGGAAGTCCATGGTGACGGAGGAAACGGGTCTCAACGAACTGCTGACCCAAAACGGGGTGGAGATCTGGGAGACCGATCTTGGGTGAGTTCATCACCCAGCTCCTCAAACGTCCGCCTTTCCATATCGTTGGGCCTGCCATCAATATTCCGGCTGAACAGGTGCGGGATATCTTCATGGAAAAGGGCGTCCTGGATGTGCCTACGACGGACCCGGTTCAACTGGGGCGGGCGGCAAGACGGTTCCTCAGGGAGAAGTTTCGACGGGTTGACATGGGGATTACGGGCGTCAATATGGCCGTTGCCGAGACCGGCACGATCATCAACGTGGAAAACGAGGGAAACATCCGATTCAGCAAGTCCTCGCCGCGCATTCAGGTATCCGTCATGACCATCGAAAAGGTGGTCCCGACGCTTGGCGATGCCATGCACCTCCTCCGCGTCCTGTGTCGAAGCTGCACCGGTCAGCCCATCACCGTTTACGCCACCCTGGACAACGGGCCAAGGAGGCCGGGAGAATTGGACGGGCCCGAGGAGCTTCACGTCGTCATCCTGGATAACGGTCGCTCCAAGGCCTTCCAGGACCCCGTGATCCGTGAGGTGCTTCGTTGTATCCGCTGCGGCGCCTGCCTCAACGCCTGTCCCGTCTACGGCAAGATCGGTGGGTACCCTTACGGCTGGGCCTATTCAGGGCCCATGGGGCAGGTGCTCAATCCGGCGCTTCTGGGGCTTGCCTCCACATCGGATCTTTACGGCGCCTGCACCCTGTGCCAGAAGTGCAAGACCATCTGCCCGGCAGGGGTCGACCACCCCAAGGTCCTGCTTTACTACCGGCAGAAGAGCGTTGAGGCAGCCCATGGGCTTACCGGAGATATTGGGCGGCCTCGCCGAGGGGCTGCGCTATGGGAGCTACGCGTTTGCGGGCACCCACCCACAGATTTGGCACCTTTTGTCCAGGGCGCTCCGGTTGGTGGGAAGGCCGTATGAATCAAACGGAAAAATCCAGCACATGTGGGCAGGACTGGAGGGTTGGTTCCATGGCCGCGACCTGCCGGCCTTTCCGAAAAAGACCTTTCACGAGAGATGGAAACGGATCAAAGACAAGCAAATAGCGATTCCCTGAACCTGTAACTCCAAGCCTGAACAATCGATTACCGAATCTTCAAAACATTGCACACACGGATTGCGCCTTTTCACCAAGAAAAATGAAAAACAGCGCACGCGATGAAATCCTGGCAAGACTCGAGGCGAGGGTCAAGGCACCCTATCCCTCCCCGCCCGGTTTTGCCCCCCCTGCGGGAGCTTTCCCTGGACCTCGAAGGTCTCCTATCCCGGTTCTCTGAAAACCTCACGGTGCAGGGCGGCGTGGTCCATCGCACAACCAGTGACCAAGCGCTCCTTACAACGCTTGGGGATATCCTTCTGGCAGAAGGGGTGAGGCGGGCCGTCGTCAGCTCGGACGACGTAGTGAAGTCGCTCGATCTTCCCACATGGGGCAAAGACCAAGGGTTTGGCGCTTGTGCCGGTCGAAGCACTGAAAAACCAGACCAGTCCTACAGGGAAGCCGTGTTCCAGGCCGACGCCGGAATCACCGGCGGAGACTTCGCCGTGGCCGAATCCGGGACCGTCATCCTCTTTCATGGCAAAGACCAGGCCCGCCTCCTTTCCCTGGCCCCGCCCGTCCACATCGTCCTCATCCCCGTCGAGCGGCGTGGTCCCGACCTACGAAAAGGTGATCGAAGCGGCCTACGGCAGCGGAGACCCCGCCCAGTCAGATCTCCTTCATCACCGGACCGAGTGCGTCTTCCGATATTCAGGCCACGCCCTTCAAAGGCATGCACGGGCCCCAAAAACTGGTCGTCATTCTGGTCGATCAAGCGGCCTGACCCTTCTTTGTTCAAGAACATCCATATGTAATTATATTCTCTTTTAAGGCATCTCATTGCTTCTAAATGGGTCATTCATTGCGACCTCTCTGCCTTCAAGAAGCTATAACATATTGTATTTATGTAATAATATTTCTTCGACTTCCCTCCCGACAAGCCTCGGCACGCAACTTGTAATACCAGTGGACTACGATTCACGACAGCGCACTGAAGCTGAACAATCATTCTGCACGTTGCGGATGTCGGCATTCGTTGATTGCTGATTGTGCGAATCCTGAAATCTTCCTTTGTTGCCGGAAGGCACCGGAGAGCCCCAAGTGCGTGGATGTGTCCGATGAAGGTGACCCAATCCGAGTCCCTCTTGCCCGTTCCCTATGTTTGGTACGCGGCCTCGACCGACGATCATGTGAGGTCCTGGCGACCTTCCCGTCACCATGGGCCTCACAACGGGATCGTCTATGTGGGGGATGAGGAGAACCGGACACGGATGGTCTACGATGCCTCAGGGAAACCGAGACAGCCTTCTCTCTGCCTGGGCCAAGTCATTGACCTCTGCGCTTAGAAGACGGTCCCCGTTCCGAGTTGCCGCACGTCCGGGGCGGAAGCGAACCCTGGAATTTTTCAATGACGGATGATCCTTACCTGAACGAGAATTGCACCTTCAAGAAGCGCGGTCGATACAACCGCGCATCGGCAACCATCTCCCAGAAATCCGTTGAATTGGCCACGTAGGTAACGATCAACGCCTCGGGGGTCGAAGCAAGCGACGGATGGCCCTTGGCCGCATAGCACACAACAGTTGGGCTCCATGCGGACTCGGGGCAGGAGTAAAGCGACATGGGGGAGGACCATGGCCCCCAAGGTGTCGGGGCACTGCGGGCCATGATGTGGTCCGAAATCCCTGCCTCCGTGTAGACCGCGACGTATTGGCCCGGCCCCGGCAAGAACGAGACAGAATATTCGTTTGCCATTTCGCCGCAGAGACGGGTGATGGCGCCCATGTCGGATGTCCATGCGCCATCCGCAAGAAAGCGCCACTGGTCAATGTCCCAAAGACGATCTTTCGGCACGCGGGCCACGATCATGTATTTGTGGTGCCAGCCGTTTCGAACGTCTTCGTCGATACCGTAAATGTAGAAAAATCCGCCGTCTTCAAGAATCGCAGATCCGAAAAAGAGGTCACCGGAGGGTGAAAATCTGGCCCAGGGGATCCTTTTCAGGCGGACGTTCCAGTCTGGCGGGGAGTCGCTCGGGTTTGCGATCTGCGCGAGCCATGTCCCAATCATGCGGAATCCGGAGGGCTCGGCCCGTTCGAGCTCAATCAGAAACAGGTAAAGTCCGTCGGGGGCCAGGACGCCGTCGTACATCCAAAACCAATTCTTGCCGTCAGACGGGCGGATAAACGGTTCGGGATGGCCGTCGACCGCTTGTCGATAATAGAACTGCACCGTGGCGGTGGCAGGGTCCTTGCCCCGCTGCAGGGCAAGGGAGTTGTTGATCAGGGTGGCCTCCACATGGCGGCCATCCCTGATCTTCCCGATCCACGTGTCTCCGAACAGCCAAACGGTCTTGTCTTCCGGAAACGCCACCGAGTAAACGCCGTCAGCCCCCGTCCATCCCGATTCCCTCTCAAAAAGAGCATTGTAAGCCGGTAGCTCGCTGACCGTGACAAACGGCTTCGGCGCGCAGGCTGTGAGCCACAGGGCCAGCAGCAGCAACATCCAGCGGATTCCGATACGAGGCCGAAGATATCTTTCTCTCATGGTGCAGAGCCCTCTCATGACAAATGTGTTTTAATCCTAAGCCTATGAAATAACATATGGTTATGTGTATTTCCGATTGTTCGTGCTTGTGCTCGTAATCGATTTCTGGTGCAGCGTTTCTTTCAATCGTTCGATTACGATTACGAGCACCGTCCGAGGCGGGCTGAGCACGAGCACGACTCAGCAGGGGACAGGCAATGGAAGCGCCCGTGTTTCAAAGATATTGGAATCGGTGTCCGTCAGGCATGCGCAACGCTCGCGAGCGGATGACTCAGTGAAGAAAGTGGTCTCTTACCCTGTCCTTTAATACCTTGCCCATGGTGTTTCTCGGGAGCTCCCTCAGGAAAACCACCTCCTTGGGGCATTTCCAGTTGTGAAGATGCTTCTTGCAATAGGTTTGGAGGTCCTGTGCCTCGATGTGAGCACCGGGTTTTGCGACCACCGCCGCAGCCAGCTTCTCGCCCCACCTCTCGTCCGGAATGCCCACCACGGATGATTCAGCCACCCCTTCGTACCGATTGATGACGGCTTCCACTTCCTTGGGAGAGATGTTTTCCCCCCCTGAAATGATGATATGTTTGATGCGGTCGGTGAGTGAGTAGTAACCATCCTCGTCCACTTTTCCAAGATCGCCGGTCCTGAACCACCCGTCCACGAAACTCCTGGCGGTCTCCTCAGGCTTGCGCCAGTAACCGGGCGTCACACCGGGCCCTTTGAGCCAGATCTCTCCGGTCTTTCCGGGGACCACATCCTGAAAAGTGTCGGGATCCACGATTCGGGCTTCCAACCGGGGCAGCGGAACGCCGATGGAACCGGCCTTCCGCCTGCCCCGGAGCGGATTGGAGAAGTTCATGCCCGTCTCTGTCATTCCTTCCCGTTCCACGGGTTCCTGGCCGAATGTCGCCTTGATTCTTTCGAAGTCCTTCGCCAGAAGAGGCGCTGAGCCGGACGTCCAAAGCCGCATGTGTCCGAAATCCGGTTTCTTGTTCCCGATATACGCCAACAGCTTCGCATACATGGAAGGGACGGCCATGAAGACGGTGCAAACGTTTTCCCCCTCCTTGTCCGACAACACGCGCGTCACGGCCTCAGGGGTGAAACGGTCGAGCATCACCACGTGGGCCCCAGCCATGAGAGCGCTGTGGAGGGCGAAACAGAGACCGTGGATGTGAAACAGGGGCAGGGCATGGCAGAGCACATCCTGGTCCGAGATCTCCCATATCTTCACCACGTTCCCGGCGTCATGAACCAGGTTCCTCTGAGTGAGAACGGCGCCCTTTGGATTCCCCGTGGTTCCGGAGGTGTAAATGATGAGCGCCGGGTCTTCAGGCTGCACGTCGATCCGGGGGACTTCATCTGGAAAGGAATCGAAAAAGCGGGCTTCCACATAGGGTCTTCGGGGGTCCACCGCCATGGTTTTCAGGTGCGGTTCGATTTCATTCAGAAGTGGCGCCTGTTCGGGTGAGGCAAGCGCAAGGCTTGCCTCAGCGTCATCGAGCAGGTAGCTCATCTCAGATTTCTTGAACCCCGGATTCAAAGGCACGCCGATTGCCCCGATCTTTTGAGCGGCCAGATGAGCGACGACGAGGAACAGGGATTTCTCAATGAAGAAGACGATTCGGTCGCCCTTGGTCAATCCCTCTCTCAGAAAGGTGTGGGCGAGACGATTCGCATCCCGGTCCAGGTCCAGGTAGGACATCGCCGTCTCCATCACCCCGTTGCGGAGAAACGTGATGGCCTTTTTCTCATTCAATTTCTCAGCCGTGTGCCGAAAACAGTCTCTCAGGGTTTCGCCCGCCATGGTGTCCTCCCAGTCTTTGATGGTCCGTCATGAAAAAAGCCCGCCATTCTTTTCGCTTTTCTTTGCGTTCGTTGCGCTTTGCGAGAGTCGCTTCCCAACCTTTCGTCATCTTGACCCCGTAAGTCGTGACCGCAGCCTGGCGGGCCAACGAAGCGGGCTTGAGAGCCGACGCCGGGCGGCTCGCCCATCCCTCAGTTGGACGGGAAGAGGATCCGTCTCCCCATAGATGCGTGTGTTGAAAAGCTCGACGATGCGCTCAAAATCCCTTTTGAAGCGCGGAAAACGCGAATCGAGGCGCGCGCCATATTCGCAGGGGGTTTCGTTAGGTCGATGCGGAAGGCCGCTTCGTTTTCCCCAGACAACGAGAAAGGAAAACAGTTGAATCGACCCCCACTTTCCCGCTCTTTTCTACGAAGGGGAGCCCTCTGAGAACCCTCCGTAGCATGGCCCACCAGCTAAGCCTCCCCTCCGGGGAATCATCGTCTGTCTCTTGAGCGGTCCGTGAAAAGAGCCACCCGATCAAATACCAGAGCCCGACGGCTGACGCAACCAGGGCGGCCAATGCCAGAAAGGCCAGCAGTGCCCACCCCATGACCGTCACGACGCGTTCCACCCAGTCGCCGTATTGGAAAGGCGGGGATGACTGTGAAACCATTCCGCCGGCCGCAGTGCTCTCTCTGGCTGGATCTCCGCCCCTGGGTCCGAACACGAACCGAACCATCGCGATCAGATAAGGCTCCGCATGGCCGGCTGCAACCTTCATCTCCCCGTATCCCATCCGAGCTGCCTCTGTAAGATAAGGGAAAAACAAGGGAAAGAGGCCCGCTCCCAAGAGAAGCGCGGCAGCGGCAAAGGACAGGATCACGCCCCCTGTGCGAAAACCCATCCGGTATTGCTTTCGCGTCAACGTCCGGCTTCGGGAAAGCCCCAATCCAAGCAGGCCAAAGGCCAGAAACGACAGCATCAGGGTCCTGGTCGCACCATGGTTCTCGTCGCCTCCCAGTTGGAGAGATATGAAGGACTGGACCAACAGCAGGGCGAAGAAGGCCGCCAAACCCAGGTCAAAGCGCATGGTAACAGTATCCGCGTCGTTCGGGCGACTGACGAGCCTGACCCCGGCGACCCAGAGGCAAACACCCCACAAGCACACGATGGCAACCCGGACCCAGCCGAAGGGAGGGGCCAAGCCACCCAGCGTCTGAAGCCAGGCCGTCACGTCCCAGGGGGCGCATTGAGGCGAGAGCGCGGCACGAAGCATGAGACCGGAAACGGCCATGATAAGGAGCAGATGGAGGATGAGGATAGAAATGACGGGCCAACCTCTGCCCTTCAAAGCGCCGGCCAGGACGCCGCCCAGGGTGAAGGCCAGGATCGCTTCAGGCAACGGGAAAGGGTCTGGGATCAGGGATGAGGTCGTAAAACGCGCCCAAGCAAAGAGCCAGCAAAAATCCATGCAGCCCATGACGAAATGCAGAGAGGTCTTCCAGGGAGTTCTCACGCGCCTTCACCCGTCTCGTCATAGAAATCTTTAAGGGCATAGGCGGCCTCCCACAGGCCTCTCCCCATTTCCGGTCACCCGGCACGTCACAAGGACCGTGGAAACCCGACGTCGATTCAAGGCGGCCTTGATTCTTTCAACCCCTTCACCGGCCTCGCAGCAGAAGAGCAGGCAGCTCGTTCCCCATGGGATCGGTCTCTTCCAACCAACCGGCGCGACCAGGTCCCCGGCGGTATCAAACTTCAGTCTGGCGAGCGTCTCCAGGATGGATGAAACCTGGACCGGACCCATGGCCGGTGCGAGGATCGTGGGACCGCCTTCCTCCGTCGGCGCATCGGTTGCCAGGCCCACGGGCTGGCCCTCTCGTTCCAGCCTGAGGGCCAAAGATCCCACCACCTCCAGGGTCCTTTCGAAATCATCCTCCGCCTGTTCCGCCAAATAGGAGGCCGCATCCACCCAAAGGATCACCTTTCGCTGCGTGGAGGGCTGGAACACCTTTTCCTGAAGGCGGAGATGGCGCGCGCTGGCTTTCCAGTGAATGTACCTGGCAGGCCGCCATTGCTGATAGTCCCGCGTGCCCAGAATGTATACGGGATCCTCCATCGCGTGGGCGGCCCCGGCCTTGCCAAAAAGATCATGGCCGTTCAGGGGGTGTGGTCGGAGCGGGACCAGACGAGGGAAGACCACGACGCGATTTGGTTCCTGCGCCACCCTGTCTCTCGGATGGAACCCCAATAGATCCCCCGCCGCGAAGCTCGCAAGACCTATGGGATGGACGCCACGTCTCTTGGCAATGAAATCGAAGCGAAAGGTTGCGCTCTGAAACCAGAGCAGCCCACCGGCCTGCCCGACGAGGGCCTGAGGGTCGACAAGGGCCAGGGCGAGGCCTGAAGCCGGCTTCATACGGAAATGGACGGGGAGAAGCTTGCCGTTTTCCACGTGGATCTTGAGCGAAACCGATTCGCCGGGGAAGACCTTTCCCCTGTCAACCGTTGCGTGACAGGAGAGGCGGTGATGGGCGACACGAGACCAAAGTTTTGCCGCCCCCACGATGGCCATGACCAGGAAGGCAAAGATGGCCAGGTCCACCTGGCGGCCCACCAACGCCCCGAAAAGGACCACCCCCACCATTCCCTGCATGAGGGGAATGGCAAAGGCGCTGATCACCTTGCCCTGGATTTCATTCAAGCCGCGCACCCGTTGCCGCCGTCACTGGGACCGTTATGCCCGCCAGGACTTCCGCCAGGATATCTTCGGGTCTCACCCCCCGCAGCTGCTCCCGGTCGTCGAGGATCAGTCTGTGGGTGAGGACCGCATGTGCGAGCGACTTGACGTCATCCGGCAGCACATAGTCGCGCCCCCGGATGGCCGCAAGCGCCTGGGCGGCCCGCATGAGGCCGAGCGCCGCCCGGGACTTGCCCCGAACCGGAGATGAGGGTGTATGCGCGTGGCGCGCACAATCGCCGCGATATACTCCCGCACCGGAGGGGCCACCCGTATACGCGACCGCTCCTGCTGGAGCATCGCCACCTGCTTCGGCTCGGCCACGGCATCGAGCGTCTCAAGGGGATCCTCACACTGGAACCGTTCCAGGATGGCCAGTTCTTCGGACTCATCCGGATAGCCCAAATGGATCTTGAGCAGGAACCGATCCAGCTGCGGCCTCCGGAAGCGGGAAGGTCGCCTTCAAGCTCGATGGGGTTCTGGGTGGCCATCACGAAAAAGGGGCGGGGCAGCGGCAGGGTCTGACCGTCAACCGTCACCTGCCGCTCCTCCATGCTTTCAAGGAGGCTCGCCTGGGTCCGGGGAACGGTCCGGTTGATCTCGTCGGCCAGGAGAACGTTTGACATCACCGGCCCCGGCTGAAACTGGAAGCCCCCTTTTTTTCGGTCATAGATGTTGAATCCCGTGATATCGGAAGGGAGCAGATCAGGGGTGAACTGCACCCGCTTGAATATCCCGCCGATGCTACGGGCCAAACACTTGGCCATGAGCGTCTTTCCCACGCCCGGCACATCTTCGATCAGGACGTGGCCGTCTGCCAAGAGCGCCACCAGCAGGAGCTCAAGGCTCTTGCTCTTGCCCACGATCACGCGGGACATGTTTTCCAGAATGCGACGGCAAAGCTCTATTTCCAAATGATACCTCCAGGGGTCATGGTCTGAAAATCACGCGCAGCGAAGGCGACGGGATTATAGGGTGGAATCGATTTGCACTCAAGCCATAGCCGCGCCGCCCCCGCCTTTGGATTGACATGGTTGGTCCGTCTCTGCTAAGGCTCACCATCTCAAGGAATCGATTTTGTGCGCTTCGGCAGGAAATCCATGTGCCCTCCTGAAGAGGGGGAAGGCCCTTCGGCGCACGCTGGAAAGGGGTTTTGAATGGGTTTGATTGCAGGTTCCGCAAGCTTTGCCAGGTTTCAGGTGACAGGCGAGCTCCCGGAGGGTTTTCTGGATGAGTTGCCTGAAAAAATCGCACGCTTTGCCTTCCGCCCCCTGGATGAGTCCTCGGAGGAGGCCCGATCGGACGGATGGGTCAACATCATGGACGAGTATGACAGCCGATTCGAGGGGAAGGCGTTTTTGAAAGGGCCGTTCCTCGCCCTTTCCTATCGCCTGGACGTGCGGAGTGTCCCTTCAAAGGCCCTGGCCCAGTACTGCCGGGACGAGGAGGAACGGATCAGGGCGGCTGAGGCGCTCGAGTTCCTCTCGAGAGATCGCCGCTCCGAAATCAGAGAGGCGGTGAAGGCAAAGCTATTCAGGCGGGCGATCCCAAGGTCCCAGGTCTATGATGTGATCTGGAGCCTCGATACCGGAGTCGTGCTCTTTGGTGCGACAAGCGACAAGCTCTGTGACGAATTCGGCGGGGTCTTTTTCAATTGTTTCGGGCTGCACCTGAAGACCGTCTTCCCTTACTCCCTGGCCTCGGAGGTGGTCCGTGAACAGGGTCTGGATCCAGGAATCCTCGAAGGTCTGCGGTCTTCAATTTTTCTGGAGGAGGAGTGATCATGCAGCTCATGGACAAGGCCAAGACCACGCGCTTTCTGGGTCAAGAGTTCCTGGTATGGCTCTGGTATAAAAGCGAGACCGGCGAAGGGGCTTTCGATCTGGGCGAATCCGTGACGGCCCACGTGTGGTTTGAACGAAAGATAATCCTCGAATCCGAAGGGGATGGAGGCACGGAAAAGGTCACCTGCGCAGGCGAAAACCAGCAGTTCAAAGAGGCCCGATTCGCCCTGGCCCAAAACAAGACCATCCGGGAGGCCATGATCCGGCTGGCCATCGGGGACAACGAATGGTCCTTTGTGCTGGATGCCACGTGGCTGAACTACCGCTCCCTCAAGACCCCCAAGGTCATGCAGGACCGCCGCGAAGACCCCGACGGTCTCTTCTTTGAAAAGGTCTCCCTGATTTACAAGGCCCTTTCCGCCATGGACGCCGTCTACGCCCAATTCGTAAGGCTCCGCCTCTCCCCCGAGTGGGAGGCAACGGAGCTCCCTGCCATCCTGGGATGGATCCGCGAGGGCAGGTGAATTTCCATTGACCCGATAGGACATGAAAGAAACGAGCCCATCGAGCGGAGAGCTCACCGCCGTCATCACCCCGGATGGGTCCATTCAGCTCGAGTGGATGGACACCGATGAGCCGGTCGGCAACGGCAGCCGCATGCTGCAGGACGAGATATACCGAAGGTTCGAACAGGAACCCGATTCCTGGCTCCTCTACCTGTCTTTTTCCGACCGAAGCGTCTCCCTTTCCCCGTCCCTTCATTTTCTGAGGCGCTTTTCCGGTCTGTTCGCGCGAAGATTGAGCCGGACGCCCGAGCTGGAGACCCTCCGCCACCGCGCACGCGTGGAGATCTCCGACGAGGAAATGGCCCAGACCCTGAATGCGGCGCCCATGATGATCGGCGCCGACTACCTGAACAGGGATTTTCTTGTCGCCGTCTGGGAAGATCTGCACCGAAGCTTTTCCCGATCGATCCAGGGCGCTCGAGGATCTGTCGAGGAGTTCTTTCGAAGCTTCAGCCCCAACGTCCACCTGGTCGGCCGCATCTTCTTTCACATGGTGGAAAACAAGACCGGGGACCTTCCATTCGCTTTTCTGGCAACCTATTCCACGCGGTTAGACCGCCAGGGGCAATCCAGACACGTGCCGCTCAAATATGCCCTGAAGGAGTATGAAGGCGATCCTGACAAACTGCTCGATCTCCTTGCGACCGTCCACATCGGCGGGAAAGGAGAGCCCCCTGATCGCCGGACTGATCGAAACCGGTGAGCTGTTCCACCCCCTTGCCTGGACGACCCGGGAGGCCTTTTCCTTTCTCAAGGAGATCCCCATTTATGAGAAATATGGGATCCTGTGCCGGATTCCCGACTGGTGGAAAGGGAAGGGGGCGGGTGTCCAGGTGCAGGTCAGCGTAGGCGAGAAGGTCCCTTCCCACGTTGGGCTCGACGCCATCCTTGACTTCAAGCCAAGTCTGCGGCTGGGAGATCTGGCGATTTCGGAGGAGGAGGCGAGAAGGCTTCTGGATCAGTCAGAAGGGCTTGCCTTTATCAAGAACCGATGGGTCGCGGTAGACCCGGAAAGGCTCAAGAAAGGCGCTGGATGCCTACGAAAAGTTCAAACACAGGGTCGAACAGGGCGAGTTGTCGCTGCGGGATGCCCTGCGGCTCGAGCTTTTCCCGGAGCCCCTGAGCGGGAAATCGGATTTCGATGGGGAATGTGCCGTTTCGCGCGGCAAATGGCTCGATTCCGTGGTTCAGAAGCTCAGAAACCCTGAGCTTATCAGTGACGTGAAACCCGACAACGGGTTCAAGGCCGAGCTCCGTCCATATCAGCACAAGGGGATCAACTGGCTGCATTTTCTGCACGCCCTTGGTTTCGGGGCTTGCCTGGCCGACGACATGGGCCTTGGGAAAAACCGTCCAGCTCCTGGGTTTTCTGAACGTGATCCGGTCCTCGCCCCCTGTCAAGGCAAGCCTTCTGGTGATTCCGGCATCTTTGATCGGGAACTGGGTGGGTGAGATCGAGCGGTTCTTTCCGGCGCTCCGCTATGGGGTGGCACACCCGGATGGACCGCCGGATAAGGTCATTCGCGATGGCGACCCATCCAAGTTGGATGAGCTCGACCTTGTGATCACGACCTACGGCCAGGCCCAGAAGCTTGAATGGCTGCAGGCCCGTTCCTGGCGATACGTGATCCTTGACGAAGCCCAGGCCGTCAAGAACCCGGGCGCCAAACAAACACGAGCCATCAAGAGGCTTCAGGCCGAAAACCGCATCTGCATGACCGGGACCCCCATTGAAAACCGCCTCTCCGACCTGTGGTCCCTCTTTGATTTCCTGAATCCGGGGCTCCTGGGCGGCAAGACGGAATTCGGCCGCCTGTCGAAGCGGCTGCGCCAGGACGCCGATGGCTACGGCAGGCTCCGAAACGTGATCCGCCCCTATCTGCTCCGGCGGCTCAAAACCGATAAGACGGTGATCTCAGACCTCCCGGACAAGGTGGAGCTCAAGACCTATGCCGCGCTCAGCAAGAAACAGATCGTGCTCTATCAGAACCACATCCGGCAGATCGAATCGCTGCTTGACGAATCGGAGGGAATCCAGCGAAAGGGGCTGATCCTGGCCTCCCTGATGAAACTCAAGCAGCTCTGCAACCATGCCGACCAGTACCTGGGCACGGGCGAATACGAGGAAAAGGACAGCGGGAAATTCGAGCGGCTGCAGGGAGGTCTGCGAGGTCATCCATGAAAAGCGGGAAAAGGCACTGGTCTTTACCCAGTTCAAGGAGATGACCGCGCCCCTCTGCGCATTCCTGGAAGGGATCTTCGACCGAAAAGGGCTCGTGCTTCACGGCAGCACCCCGGTCCGGCAGCGAAAAGAAATCATCGAGCGATTTCAGGGAGATGAGCGCATTCCCTTCATGGTGCTGTCTCTCAAGGCGGGCGGGGTCGGATTGAACCTGACCCGGGCCAATCACGTGGTCCATTTCGACCGCTGGTGGAACCCGGCCGTGGAGAACCAGGCGACCGACCGGGCCTTTCGGATCGGCCAGAATAAGAAGGTCATGGTCCACAAATTCATGACCCGGGGCACGGTCGAGGAAAAAATCGACCGGATGCTGGAGGAGAAGGCCCACCTTTCGCGCGAGGTGATCGCCGGGTCGGGCGAGGCCTGGATCACCGAGATGAGCAACGACGAGCTCATGGGGCTCTTTTCATTGACCCTTTAAAGGCGGAGATGAAGCATGGCATACTGGAATTACTTCCCCTATGTGACGGTTGCGGAAAAGAAGGAAAAGGCCGCCCGTAGCCTTGAGAAATTGAAGAAGAAAAATCAGGATATCAGCCCGGTCGTCGTCAATGGAAGAACCATTGCCGCTACCTGGTGGGGAAAGGCCTGGAACGGAAATCTCGAGCGCTACGCGGATTTCAGCAACCGGATCGGCAGGGGTCGAAGCTATGTCCGAAACGGCGCCGTCCTGGACCTCCAGATTCATCCAGGCAAGGTGGCGGCACTGGTCCAGGGCACGAGAGCCAGGCCCTATGAAGTGTCCATCAACATCCATGAGATTTCCGGGACGGATTGGAATCGAATCAAAAAGGCGAGCGAGGGGCAGCTGGATTCGCTTCAGGAACTGCTTTCAGGAAAGTTCCCCAAGGCGCTGGGAGAGCTCTTCATGGAGCTCGGAAAAGGGCTTTTCCCGGAACCCCGCGAAATCAAATTTTCGTGCAGCTGCCCGGACTGGGCGTCCATGTGCAAACATGTGGCCGCGGCGCTCTATGGCATCGGTGCCAGGCTGGACACTGAACCGGCCCTGTTCTTCACCCTGAGGAAGGTGGAAATGCGCGACCTGGTGACCGGGGCCGTGGAGGGCAAGAGCAGGGAGCTTCTCAAGAAGGCCCGCCGGAAAAGCCAAAGGGTGCTCGAAGACGTGAGCATCTCTGAAATGTTCGGGATCGATCTGGATGAATATTCCACGCCGGACAACTCCGACATGGCCCCGAAAAAGCCTTTGGAAATCGCCGAGCCCGCTCCGAAGCCAAGGCGCGTAAAGAAGCGGATCCCGGAACCGGCCGTTCCGAGAAGGAGGGGGCGGCCTCCAAAGTCGGTCGAAAAAATCGCAATCGGAAAGGTCAAGGCGCCGATCACGAGCATAAACCCGGCAAAGCGAAAAGGGCCGGCCAAACCCCCCGTTGACATGGTCCTTGATGCCGTTCTGAAGGCCCGGAAAGGGATCGGTGTGGCAGAGATCTGCAAGAAAACCGGATTGGAGGATCAAAAGGTCCGCAATCTGATCTACCGGCTCAGAAAGATGAACCGGATCAAGAACATTGCCTGGGGTATCTATTCGAAGGCTTGAGGGTGGCTCGAAACCATCTATGAGAATCGATTGGTGGCTCACAGGAATCTGTTTCGGAAGGGCCTTGAGCCAGACCGTGGCCATGGTTTATGCTGCCGCGCTCCCCATACTTCAGCGAGAGTGGGAGATGTCTGCGGCCAAAGCCGGAGCCGTCTCCAGCGGTTTCCAAATCGGCTACGCCCTGTCCCTGTTCGCGATCTCAAGCCTCGCCGACAGAATGGGGGCCCGATTTCTCTTCCTTTTCTCCACAACGGCTGGGGCGGTCCTCACGACGGTTTTTGCCTTTTTTGCACGAGACTATTTCTCCGCTCAGATCCTCTACACCCTTGTGGCCCTGGCCATCGGAGGCAGTTACACGACAGGGCTCATGCTCCTGGCCGAGCGATACGCTCCGCAACGGCGGGGAATGGCCACGGGATTTTATATTGCGAGCTCCTCTCTCGCATATGTCGTGTCTCTCTCCCTGAGCGGTTTTTCCATTCCATTGGGTGGTTACAAACTGTCTTTCTTTGTCACAGCGGCTGCGACGGTCGCCGGAGCCGGTCTTTCATGGATCACGTTGGCCAGGACGAAGGAAACGGTCCCTTCCAGGAAAAAGCAGCAGAGCTTCAAGAAAGAAGTGCTCGCAAACAGGCCGGCCATGCTGTACATGGGGGCGTACACCGCTCATTGCTGGGAGCTCCTTGGGATGTGGGCATGGGCCCCGGCCTTTATGACCGCCTGCCTGATTGCTCAGGGCGCAGAGGGGATCAACGCGGCCGGGATGGGCGCGTATATCACCGCAGGGTTCCACCTCAGCGGTCTGGTGGCATCTTTTTCCATGGGCTCCCTTTCCGATCGGCTTGGCCGCGCCAGGGTCATCCTGTTTTTGGCAGGCATCAGCATGTTTTGCTCCTTTGTGTTTGGGTGGACCATCGGGCTGCCTTTCTCTCTGATTGCTGCCATAGGGATTGTTTACAATTTTACCTCCCTGGGGGACTCTCCTGTGCTCTCCGTGGGGCTGACCGAGGTGGTCATCCCCTCTTACCTTGGCGCGGCTTTCGGATTGAGATCCTTGCTCGGGTTTGGAGCGGGAGCCGTATCGCCTTTTGTCTTTGGTCTTATCCTGGACTGGACAAACCCCCAGGCTGCGGGACAGACATATTATGCGAATTGGGGATGGGCGTTTGTAAGCCTTGGCTTGCCGGGGTTTGGAGCGATCTGGGCAGCCAACAAGTTGAGAAAACTCTAATAACCCCAGTTCGTTGGCCAACCCTCCTTTCCTAACCCCTGTCAAGTACTAAACTGCTTGATTTTTCCCTGAGAGGAATTTATGAATATATTTAATTCCGAAAGTAAGGAGGTAAGGAATGCTTTCAAAACTCACGTCCAAAAACCAAATCACGATCCCGAAAGATGTCCTATCCAAGCTCCCGAAGGTGGAATACTTTGAAGTGGAATACAAAGAGGGCGTGATTGTGCTGAAACCCGTGAAAGTCTTCGATACGGACCTCGCCGGGATAAGGGAAAAAATAAAGACATTGGGCCTTTCGGAGGAATGTGTTGCTGAGGCGATACGTTGGGCCCGGTCCAAATGAAGCGGATTGTGGTTGATACGAATGTTCTCGTGAGCGGTCTCCTGTTCGGTGGCGTCCCGGGTGGGGTCGTTGCATCGTGGCAAAAGGGAGAGGTCCGGCCCCTCTGTTCTAAAGAAATCGTTGAAGAATATCTCCGCGTCTTGGCTTACCCCAAGTTCCGCCTCGGCGAGTCCGAGATCGAATTCATCCTGACCAGCGAGATCCTTCCCTATTTCGAGGTCATTGCGGTAACACCCGGAAAACCCACGGTCGTTGCGGACCCCGCGGACGACAAGTTCATCTGGTGTGCCCTTAAAGGTGGTGCGAAGGTTATTGTCTCCGGGGACGAACATCTCCTGAAACTCAAGGATAGCCCGGTACCCGTGCTCAGCGCCGCCGAATTCTTATCCTCTTTTCGATCCCTCGGATGATAGCATGGTGAAGTGAATCCATTCTCGATCCTCGTGAAATGACCCGCGGGCATCCCCTGAAATTTGCACAAGTTGGAAATCCGCTTGCTTTCTTGCTTCCTGTTCATTATTTTAGGATTCAGACATAAGCTAAATTAACAGTGAGCCTTATTTTAGGTTCGAGTCAGGCCGAATGCGACGAGATCTCCAGGGTCATTACGTGACGGTATCGACGGTGGGCGAGAAAGTGCAGGCCTTTGTGCCGGCCCCGCTGCCGCCGCGTCCACCCATCGACTGGACACCGGAGCTGCGCAGTAAATTCGACCAGGCGCTGTTGGCCTTGGGCGGCTGGACAGCGTCTCCACGCTCCTGCCCGACACCTCCCTTTTCCTCTACATGTATGTCCGCAAGGAGGCGGTGCTCTCTTCCATGATCGAGGGGACACAGTCGTCGTTATCGGACCTGTTGCTGTTCGAACTGGATCAGGAACCCGGTGTCCCGCTGGACGACGTGCGGGAGGTCAGCAACTACGTGGCAGCCCTCAACCATGGGCTGCGCCGGTTGGCGGAGGGGTTCCCGCTCTCCCTGCGACTGATCAAAGAAATCCACGGCGTGCTGCTCACCAAGGGGCGCGGCAGCACCCAAACGCCGGGAGAATTCCGGCGCAGCCAGAACTGGATCGGCGGCACTCGTCCCGGCAATGCCGTCTTTGTTCCACCTCCCGCCGAAGAGGTGTTGGAGTGCATGGGCACCCTCGAACTCTTCCTGCACGACCAACCCGAACCCACGCCGGTGCTGCTCAAGGCGGCGCTGGCGCATGTGCAGTTCGAAACCATCCATCCGTTTCTCGACGGCAACGGCCGTCTTGGCCGTCTCCTGATCACGCTGCTGCTGTGCGAACAGAAGATGTTGCGGGAGCCGATGCTCTACCTGAGCCTCTATTTCAAGACCCATCGACAGTATTACTACGAACTGCTCAACCACGTTCGCCTGACCGGCGACTGGGAGTCGTGGCTCGATTTCTTCGCCGAAGCGGTCATCGTCACCGCCACCCAAGCGGTGGAAACCGCCCAGCAGCTTCTCGACGTGTCCAACAAGACCGTGACAAAATCAGCGGACTTGGACGGGCGGCCGCCTCCACCCTGCGCGTTCACCGGGCGTTGATGGAACATCCCATCGCCACGGCCGGCTGGCTGGTGGAAAAGACCGGTATCACCCCGGCCACCGTCAACAAGGCCCTGGGCCACCTGGAACGCTTGGGGATCGTGCGGGAGCTCACCGCACAAAAGCGCAATCGGCTCTTCAGTTACAGCGGGTATGTGGAGATCATGAATCGGGGCACTGAACCGCCGGAGCGATGAGCATCAAGCGGCTCGTTTTCGGTGATCACGGAATGGCTCTGTTTCACCGATCAATGACATTCTGGCAGAACAAGATCTAAAGATGAGGTCAACCGTTCCGATTGGCTCTCGTTCCGCACGATGATGAGGGCGCCTAGAGGCCAGGGCTTGCCTGAACCTGTGTGGAAAAAGCAGAACGGCCTATCGAGAAACGAACCGCTTGATGGCCGGCATCTGCCGAATTCCTTGTCGGGCAGACCGCTTGGGTGGCAGGATGCACAATGGTTGCGGGTTTGCCGAATCGGCCCAATCGCCCGAGTGCCGGATCACCTCTTCTTCGGAGAATGGGTGCTGCACCTTTCCAGCCCATGGAAAGGGGAGCGCATGGAAATACCCAAGGGAGATGAAAGCCAGGAGTCTGATTTACTTGGTCCGTTCGGGATTTGGGGTCACACTTACGGATTTGGCCGGACATCTTGGGCTGTGTGTTTCCGGTATCTTCTACCCGGTAGAGTGCCGGGATCATTGCACTGAAAAAGGGACCGGGTGGTCGATGCCGGCTACATCCCCAGATAGGCCTTGCGGATCTCTTCGTTTTTCAGGAGGTCGCGGCCTGGTCCCTCCTGCACGATCCTGCCTGTCTCCAGCACATAGGCCCTGTCCGCAAGGTGAAGGGCGTGCTGTGCGTTTTGCTCCACCAGGAGAATGGAGATTCCCTCCTCTCGAATTGTGGCGATGGTTCGAAAGACCTCATCCACGAGCAGGGGCGCAAGCCCCTGGGAGGGCTCGTCCAGCATGAGTAGCCGGGGTCGGGACATGAGCCCCCTTCCAATGGCCACCATCTGCTGTTCCCCTCCGGAAAGGGTGTGGGCCTTCTGCTGGACCCGTCCCTTCAGCACCGGGAAGAGCCGGTACACCCACTGAAGGGTCTGATCCCGCTGTCTGCGGGCGCGTTGCGCATAGGCCCCCAACTCCAGGTTCTCCAGCACCGACATATGGGGAAAGAGGTGCCTTTCTTCCGGCACCATGCACAGGCCCCTGGCAACCACCTCCTGAGGCGCCAGTTTGAGCACAGAATCGCCCTGGAAGCGCACCTCTCCGACTGCGGGCCGGATCAGCCCCTGAGCCGACCGAATGGCCGTGCTCTTGCCCGCGCCATTGGACCCCAGAAGCGTCACCACCTCCCCTTCCCGCACCTCCAGGGTGATGCCCCACAGGGCCTGAACCAGTCCGTAGAACACATGCACGTTGGAAAGCTGAAGCATGGGATCCTTGTCTCCGCGCGGTCGGGGCCAGGCCGTCGGCTGCCCGCACCAGACCTCTTTTTTCAGCCAACCTGGCCCATCTGGAACCTGCCCAGATAGGCCTCGATCACTTTGGGGTTGCGGACCACTTCCCGAGGGCTTCCCTCCGCCACCTGGACGCCGTAGTTGAGCACGATCACCCGGTCGCACAACGCCATGACCGCCTTCAGAACATGTTCGATCATCATGATCGTCACCCCGTTCTTCCTGATTTGACGAATGGTCTCCATGGTCTGAAGCATCTCCGTGGGCGTGAGGCCGGAGATGACCTCGTCCAGAAGCAGGAGCTCCGGGGAGGTGGCCAGGGCCCGGGCGATCTCCAGGTGCTTCTTTTCCACCAGGGTGAGGCTGTCGGCCCGCCTGTTGACCTTCCCGCCCAGTCCCACGAACTCCAGGATCTCCCGAGCTGCAGCCAGGCCCTCCCTGGCGGCCGGGGGCGAAACCCTGCCGAAGGAAATGCCGATCAACACGTTTTCGAGCACAGTGAGCGAATGGAAGGGCCGCACCAGTTGATAGGTCCGGGCGATGCCCATCCTGCAAACCTTCCCTACCCCCATGCCGGTCAGGTCCCGGCCCTTGAAATGGACCGATCCCCTGCTCGGGGGAATGGCCCCTGAGATGATGTTGAAAAGGGTGGTCTTTCCGGCACCGTTGGGGCCGATGATCCCCAGGATCTCTCCCTGGACGACCTTCATGTTCACGCCGCTCAGTGCCTCAAGGCCACCGAAATGCTTATAAATCTGCCTGCATTCAAGCGGATGCATCACGGTCCTTCCGTGGGACGCGACGGAGGTTCGATGAAATAGGCAACCTCCTCCCCCAGCCCCAACCTCGCCACCAGGGGACGGAAATACCTGGTGCGGACAAGCCCCCCTGGCATGAACAGGCCCAGCAGGACCAGCACGGTCCCGTACATGGTCAGGTGGAAGTAGGGGACCTGGGTCCAGAGAAACTCCTGTACAGCGGTGATGAAAACCGCCCCGACAAAGGGCCCCGCCATGATTCCTGTGCCCCCCAGAAGCGCCATCACAATGGGGCTAAGGGCGATCTCCAGTCCGAACATGGACGGGGGGCTGATGTAGCTCACATTCCAGACATACACGCCCCCGATCAAGCTGGCTGGAATGGCGCTGAGAATCAGGGCGAGCCGCTTGTACCGCTCCGTGGGGACTCCGAAGGCCCGGGCCACTTCTTCATCTTCGCGGATGCTGAAAAGGGCCAGCCCGAATCGGGAGCGGGCCACCCGCTGGCTGAGGAACATGGTGCCCAGGGTCACTGCCAGGGCCAGGTAGTAGGAAGAGAGCGTGTGATCGCCCGGCGGCGTGGAAATCCCGCCGGACCCACCGGTCAGCTCCCTCAGGTTGTTGGCAACCACCTCGATGAGGCTGATGAGCCCAAAGGTGGCCAGGGCGAAGTAGGCCCCGCGCAGGCGAAACAGAGGGTAGCCCACCACCGCGGCGAAGAGGCAGGCCAGCAGGACCGCCAGGGCCAGGGCCAGGGCCAGGTGGAAGCCCTGGTTGAGAAAAATGGCTGTGGCATAGGCCCCCAGACCAAAGGAGGTGGAATGTCCCAGGTTCATGTACCCGAGATACCCTCCAACGATGTCATAGCTGAGGGCCAGCGTCAGGTAGACCGACAGGAAGAAGATCCAGATCAGGCCATACGAAAACCCCAACCAGGGCAGGATCGCCAAGGTCAGCACCACAGCCCCCACAAGGATCGGCAGGATCTTATTTGAGGGACCGTGGCTCATGCATTCTTTCCGAATAACCCCTCCGGTTTCACCACCAGGATGACCAGGAGAAGGATGAAGGCGATGGTGGGAGACCATTCGCTGCCGATATAGGAGGCTGTCAGGGACTCTCCGACGCCCAGGATCAGGCCCCCCAGCACCGATCCCACCAGGCTTCCCAGCCCCCCGAGCACCACAATGCACATGTACTTCACCGATAAGGGGATCCCGATGACAGGGCTTACCGTGAAAAGGGTCACGTAGAAGACCCCCGCAGAGGCCGCAAGGGACACCCCCAACCCGAAGGTGAGGGCCGAGATCCACACAATGGGAATCCCTACCACCTTTGCCCCCTCCCGGCACTGGGTGATGCCCCGGATGCCTTTTCCCATGTAGGTCCTGCGAAGGTACATCTGGAGGGCGAACGCCAGGGCCATGATGAAGAGCAGGATCAGGAGCCGTGTGGACGAGACCACCAGTCCCCCCCACTCGAAGGAGGGAAGGGAGTAGGCAATGCCCGTTACCGGACGTTCCCAGAAGAAGGCCGTCATGTCTTCGATCACCAGGGAGGCCCCCAGGGTGATAAGGATGGAGGCCACCAGCAACTGGTTGGGCGGTTTCTCGCTGATGGGGCGGAGCAGGAGGAAGTAGAATGCGATGCCCAGCACGATGAAAATAGGTATGACCGCCAGGGCCGAGACAAAGGGATTGACCTCAAATCCCACGAAAAGACCGTAGCTCAGCAAGGCGCCCAGCATCAGGAACTCCCCGTGGGCAAGGTTCAACACGTTGAGCACCCCAAAGGTAATGGAAAGCCCGAAGGCCGCCATGCCGTAGATGCCGCCCAGCAAGATGCCGCCCACCAGAAGCTGGAGGAACTCGGAGATCACCGACTGCCCTTTTCCCCTATTCCCAAGGTTTCCTTGGATAGATGTGCTTGCCGGTGGCCACATCTGCGGGGTAGATGATCTTGTAGACACCCCCCTGGATCTGGGACGGATAGGTATTGATGGAGCCATAGCCCGTCTCGTGGAACCGGGCCTTGCCCAGCACCGTCTGGACTTCCAGCCCCTTGAGGGTTTTCATCACGGTTTCCTTGTTCAGCGTACCGGCCTTCTCCAGGCCCGCCTGAACAATCTGGAAGGCGGCCACGTAGGCCGGGGACCAAGGATACATGGGCTCGCTGATTTTAGACTTTTCCAGCAGGCTGGTGATCAGCTTGGTGTCCCCCATCTTCATTCCTTCCACCCAGTAGGACTGTCCCACCACATCCTCGGCGATTTCGCCAAGGGGATCCTTGAAAACACCGCTGTGATGGATGCAATGGTATTCCCTGGGGTTGAGCTTCATCTCGCGGGCCTGCTTCATGAAGTTCACGGCAAAGGGGATGTTGGAGGAGACATACACGATGTCCGGATTCTTCTCCTTGACCTTGGTGATCACCGGGGTAAAGTCCTGGGTGTTCGCAGGCACGATGTCCTCGGTGAGCACTGAGAGACCCGCTTCTTCTGCCAGCGTCTTGGACCCCTTGAACACCCCCAGGGGATGGATGGTGTCCTCCACCACGAAACTGACGCTCTTGGCCTTGCCCTCCTGCTTGATCATCTCCCAATACCGGTAGGTGTACCGAGGTCCGATGTCAATCACGGCCACAATCCACTGGTAGCCCCGTTCATAGATCTTGGGGGAATTGGCGCAGATGGCGATAAAGGGGACTTTGCGGTTTTCGGCAGCGGTGCTGGCCGCAAAGGTGAGGGGGCTGCTGTAGGGCCCCAGCAGGAGGTCCACCTTGTCCACCGTCACCAACCGTTCATAGTATTTTCGGGCCGTGGCCTCGTCGCTCTTGTCGTCGTAGATGGTAAATTTGACCGGGACCTTTTTGTTGTATTCCTTCAGCATGATCCCGCCCTCGGCGTTTACGATTTCTGCCCAGGCGTTCATGAGCCTTTCGAAGGGCCCGATCTCTGAAGAAAAGTGGCCGCTCTGAGACACGGTGGCACCGATGTGGATGACCTCCGGGGCAGCGGACAGGGCAGGACCCCCAATGAAAACCACCGCGGCCAGACAGATTCCGAGAACCAGCATTTTCTCTCGCATGACTCCCTCCTTCATGTTTGGTGTGGGTTAGATGAAAACATCCCCCGGAACATCCGGGAGAGAAACGCCGGAGAGGCTCACTCCTCGCGGATCAGCCGCTTTGCTTTCAGTTCATAACGGGGCAGTTCGCCCATGCCCACCACCTGCACCTCCGGGGTGACCGTGATCCGGTACTTGAACGTCCCGATGAACTCCTGGACCGCAGCCTCCATGGCCTCACCGGAGACATGGGCAGAGGCCGGCTCGACCCGGATCCGCAGGCGTTTTCCGGACCCCATTTTGGGGACCACAATCTGATATTCGTTAGAGAAGGCATCCACCTGCCGGATGAGGTTCTCGATGGCCGATGGAAAAATGTTGACTCCGGCAAATTGGAACATGTCGTCGGATCGCCCCAAAATGCCGCCGTCGAGCCGGAGAAAGGTCCGGCCGCATTCACACGTTTCCTTGTTGAAGCGGACCAGATCTTTGATGCGGTATCGCAACAATGGCATGCTTTCGGTGCAGAGATTGGACAAGACCAGCTCCCCAACTTCTCCCGTACGAACCGGCTGCAAGGTCTCAGGATTCGATGCACTCCGCGTAAAACATGCTTTCTATAACGTGGGTCCCCTTCTGAACGACGCATTCGAAGCCGAAGTTCGAAATCTCCGATGAGCCGATGTCATCATAGCATTTTGCCCCCCACAACGTCTTGCAGGGCCCTCTTGGTAGCGGGGACATTGGCTCCCGGTTCACCGGCCGCGACAATAATCCTCACCTTGGAACCGGTTAGAGGCATTCCCATGCTTCTTGCCGTTTCTCCCAGGTGGAGCAGATAGGTAGGGGTGCCGCACACGACCGTCGCACCCCACTCAAAGATATTCTTGACCCGGTCTTTCGTGGATTGGGCGCCTCCGGGAACAATCATGACGCCGGCCTGTTCAAGGGCCGCCTGGAAGCCCCACCAGGCGATATATAACCCATAACCGAACGGAACGAAAAGAATATCTGAGGTCTTGATGCCATACCCATGCATGAAGTGCATGAATTGCTCGTAGAAATGAACCGTCCAGTCTTTCTTGTTAAGACAGACCTTCACCGGGATACCGGTTGTCCCCGTCGTCTGGAAGACCCGCACCCCCTCCTCGAGCGGGATACAGAAAAAATCTCCCCAGGGTGGGTTGCGGGCCTGACTTTCCCGTAGTTCTTCTTTGAAGGTAAAGGGGACGTGCTGGATATCTTCCAAGGTGCGGATATCTGAAGGTTTGATACCGGCCTCGTCGTACTTCCGCCGGTACATGAGACTCCGTTCATAAACGTACTGCATGCGTTCTTTGAAACGTTCCAGCTGCAATGCTTCCAGCTTTTGACGCGGCAAGGTCTCGATATCTTTTCTCCAGAATTCAACCTCTTCCATCTGCCTCCTCCTTAACCTGGACTGAATCGATTCCGACCGTCGCCCATTTGCGCATGCTCAAATCTAGCGAATCTTTCCTAAACCTCTCAGGATCTTCTCAGGGCTGAAGGGGGTTGAAGAGAGTCTGATCCCGACCGCGTTGTAAATGGCGTTGGCGATGGCGGCCAGAATGGCCGAAACATACCCTTCTCCCACCTCCTTGGTCCTGTAGGGTTCTCCCACTTTGTACTGCTCCGTGATGACGTCGATATGCTCCGAAGCGGCCATTTCGTGGATGGAGGGCATGCGGTAATCAAGCCAGTTTGGGTTGAGGGTCCTCCCCTCCTCCATCATCACTTCTTCCAGGAAAGCATGGCCCAGGGCCATGGAGACCTGACCGTCGATCTGTCCTTCCACCAGCAACGGATTGATCGGAAAACCACAGTCATGGGCGGTCACGGCACGGATCAGCCGGACCTTACCGGTTTCCGTATCAACCTCCACCTCGGCCACCTGGGCGTCAAAGGCGTAGTTTTCACTCCAGCGCCCTTTCGCCGTCGCAAGACTCGGGTGCACGGGTGCGTCTCGCATGGTCCGCCAGGAACCTTTGCCGAATATGGGCTCCCCGCGGCGCTTCTGAATGCTGGCGCTGACCAGTTCCCTGTAGCTCACGCCACGGTCAGGGGATCCGACCACGTACACGCGTTTATCCTTGAGCGCCAGATCCTCGATATTGGCCTCCAGCTCTTCCGCTGCGACCTCCAGCAGTCGCTTTCGCACGTCCATGGCGGCCACCCGGGTGGCGTTCCCGGTCACATACGCATTGCCGCTGATCCATGAGCCGATGTCCACGGGGGTGGTTTCGGTATCCGCCGCGATCACCTGGATCTCCTCAACGGGCACCTTCAGCTCCTCCGCCACGATCTGGCACAGGATCGTTTCCGCACCCTGGCCGATGTCCAGTGCTCCCGTCAAGAGCGTCAGCGTCCCGTCGTCGTTCATCCTTACTCCCACCGAGGAGCTGTTCGGATAGATCAGCGATCCACCGAAGTAGGCGCTCACCCCCATGCCGATCCCCTGGCGAAGTCGGCCATTTTGAGAAGAGGTAGAACGATTCCTAAAATGTTTTTCCCGAAATCCGGTGTGCGCTTCCGCTTCTGGCAATGCATGCCTTCAGCCCGCAGTTGTGGACGTTGTCCCCGTTGGGCAGCGACTCGCCGGCAACCCTGGCGTTCTTTAACCGGATCTCCACGGGGTCTATCCCCAGTTCCTCGGCCATGATGTCCAGCTCGCTTTCAACGGCAAAGCGCAATTGAGGCGCCCCATGACCCCGTTGAGGGGCCCTGACCGGATTGTTGGTGTAAACGGCATAACCCTCGTATTTGAAATTGGGGACCCGATAGGGGAGCATGGCGAATCCCCATGCAAGGAAGATCACCACTACACCGCTTCCCCGATATGCTCCGCAGTTGTTGATCGTCCGAAACTGTTGGGCGAGCAGGGTTCCGTCCTTCTTTACGCCGGTCTTTATCTCGACGATCAAAGGCTGACCGTGACGGTATGCCGAAAAGATCTCCTCCCTGGTGGCAACGATCTTGACGGGGCGACCGGTCTTCATGGACAGGAGCGCCGCGCAGAACTCGTGTGAGAAAAGATCGATCTTGCCCCCAAAGGCCCCTCCCACGTAGGCCTTCTGTATCCTGACCGCCGAGAAAGGGAGACCGAGGGTCCGTGCGAGCTTGGCCCTTTTGAGAAAAGGTCCCTGAGAGGAAGTCCACACATTGAGTTTGCCTCCCGGCTCGAAGCTTGCCACCGCTGCCTGTGGCTCCAGGTAGCCATGGGTCCGCAGGTGGCTTTCATATCGCCCTTCATGCACGTAGTCAGAGCCCGCAAACCCGGCTTCAACGTCTCCCCAACCGGTCTCGGTCTTGCCGGCGATGTTCACGAAGGGGCCTTCCACCTTCGGATGGGTGGGGTGAACCTCGGGGGCACCGGGTTGCATGGCCTCCATGGGATCGAAAACCGCTTCGAGCGGCTCATAGTCCACTCTGATAAGACTTAGGGCCTCCTCGGCCACATCGGCATCCGTCGCGGCTACGGCGGCCACCTCTTCCCCCACATGTCGCACCCTGATCCATGGCAAGGGGGTACTGATCCGCAGGATAACGGGGCGTCTCCACGAATCCGTGCTTGATGCCGAGGGTGTCCTGGGCGGTGATGATCGACTTTACCCCTGGGATTTGAGCCGCCCTGGAGGTGTCGATGTGAAGAATCCGGGCATGGGGATGCGGGCTCCGCAAAATGCGTCCCACCAACGTGCCGCTCAGTTGCATATCCACCGTGTACAGTGCCCGGCCTGTCACCTTTTCCGGCCCGTCCTTTCTCAACACCCTTTTCCCTACGTACTCTAATTCGTCCATTTTCTAATCCGCCCCGTATCCATGGCTGGGAATATCTTTCTTGAGACCTCTACTTCTTAAATCAGCCGCCATTTCAACTGCTTCCACAATTTTATTGTAACCGGTACAGCGACAGAGATGGCCCCCGAGGGCCCTTTTGATCTCTGTTTCAGAGGGTCGAAGGGTCCGCTCGAGCAAAGCCGTGGTAGCAAGCACCATCCCCGGGGTGCAGAACCCGCATTGGACGGCACCGCGATCAAGAAAGGACTCTTGTACCGCCGTGAGTTGCCCGCCGAGATCCAGTCCCTCAATGGTCACAATGGCCTTCCCCTCACAATCCATCGCCAGCGTCAGGCAGGAGAGCAGAGGGACCCCGTCGATCAAAACGGTGCAACTGCCACACTCCCCGGTGCCGCAGCCTTCTTTGGTACCCATGAGCCCCAAGTGATCTCTCAGGACCTCCAGGAGCGTCTCTTGGGATTCCAGCGCCAGCTCATAGGACTCACCGTTTACGATGAGAGAAATCAATTTCTTGCGACGCGTTTTTGCCATTTGTCGGCCTCCCTTCATTTTCCCCTCGTTCCTTCAGCCGCAGCAGACAGGGCCCTTCGGACCTGAACCTCCAGACATTCGGTCAGGTAGGCCCCCGAAAAGCCGTGGTGCGGCACAATGCGCACTTCCTCCGAGACGGTCTTGGAGACCTCCTTAATCAACGCTTGAGACAGGGCCTTACCTGAAAGGGCCGACTCTGCGCGTCTCGCTCTCACCGGGGCGGAAGACACAGCGCCCTACGGCAATCCGGGCATCCAAACAGCGGCCTCCATCACTTTCCAAGTCCAACACCGCCGCCACGTTCAGCGCGGCAAACTCCAGGGCGCCTCGAAGCGTGAACTTCACGAAGACTTCCCGGCGATGGGGGGGAGGAGCCGGGATCCACACCTCCTTTACAATCTCTGTGGGTCCCAAAGATAGAGGTTTACTGGGGTCGCTACTGTAAAGCGCTTCCAACGGGATCATCTTCAATCCGCCCGATCCCACGATGCTCAGCTGTGCACCCAGACACATCAATGCCGGGGCCGTATCGGACATGTATACCGCCCAGCACTTCTTACCTTTGGGAATGAAGTAGCACTTCTCCCCGCCCCTCTTGTAGCAAGGTTCCACAAACTGAAAGTTATGGCTCTGGTTAAAATAGAGGCACCTCGAATCCTGGCAGAGATTCCCGCCGAGAGTCCCCACATTTCTTATTTCATCGGCCGCTACGAGACCTGCGGATTCCGCCAGAATGGGAGCGGTCTCTCGAATGAGATTCGATGACCTCAAAGCCGTCAGGGTCATGAGGGCGTCCACGACCAAGCCCCCGTCGTCCCTGCGGAAAAGGCCCCTTGACCGGTAAACCCCTCAAACCGACAATCACTTCAGGAGCGTCCAGACCAAACTTCATCCGTGGAAACAGCTCCGTCCCACCTGCCGCTAAACGGGCACTCGAGCCGTATCGGGTCAACAGGCTTTCCGCCTCTTCCCACGATTCCGGCCGTAAATAGTCAAATTTTGGAAGTCGCATCCCTGGCCCTCCATACCCTTTTTGAAAAAATGATTGAGGGGATACTGCAAATGAAGCACAATCATACCAAATTGGCATGAATTAGAGAAAAATCTTTCCCGGATTCATCAGTCCTTTCGGATCCATGACGTCTTTGATGCGTCGCATAAGCCCATAGCTCTCGCCGTGCTCCAGCGCCATGAATTTGCGTTTGCCGATTCCGACGCCATGTTCCCCGTGCAGGTGCAGATCCCGGTTGGACTGACCCGTTGAAAACCGATCAGGAGCGACGAAAGATGACAACGCCATGATTTGTTCCCGAGAGAATTCTTTCACGTGCGATCCTTTCTTCAAATGATGACTCGTCATTTCATTCCATGGCTCAATCCAGGAACAGCCCCATCGTTTCTCCCGTCTTGATGTCCACCAGCCCCTCCTCACAGATGCGGATAAACGGAATGGCCGCCCCCGTGAGCACAATGAGGCTCAAGATCGGGTTGGGGAAAGGGATCCCCAGCCTCGATGCGGCCCGATTAACAGATTTCATCCTGAGGTCCACTTCCTCAAGAGGAAGGGGTGACATGATGCCCATGATGGGCAAAGGGAGCTCATGCAGGATCTTCCCGTCTTCGCACGCGAGGGCGCCTCCCTGGGTTTCGATGATCCGGTTGACGGCAAGGGCCATGTCCCGGTCGTTCACGCCGACCACGATGATGTCGGTGGCGTCCCACGCGGCGCTGCATGCCAGGGCGCCCGACTTGAGGCCAAACCCTTTGACGAGGCCTGTAAACATCTTGCCGGGAGACAAGGTCCGGTCGATGGCTGCCACCTTGGCGAGATCCCGTGCCCCGTCCACCTGAACCTGCCCGGCGCGGACCTGGATATCCATTTGCCGTCTCGCGGGTGACCAGGTCCGTGACCATTTCGATCGCCCTGACCTTCACCGATGAGCAGTCCCGTGGCGCACGGATGAGCGAAATCCTCCGGCCGGATATTCTCCTTGATCCGGATCGAGCTCAGGCTCTCGGGGTGAAACCGGTGGGGCCTGGGTGGAACAAGAAGTTTCCCGTCTCGGGCGATGACCTTGCCATTGCTGATGACGCATTCCGCCCGGATGGTCCGTAGGTCTGGGATCACGACCATGTCGGCGAACCGGCCGGGAGCCAGACCCCCGATCAAGTGATCTAACTTGAAGTGCTCCGCCACGTTGAGGGTTGCCATCTGGATGGCCGAAACCGGGTCGAACCCCAATTGAATCGCCCTCTGGACGATGTACTCCATGTAGCCCTTTTCCATAAGCTCCCCGGGCCCGATCCCGTCCGAGACCAGGATCAGCCGCCTCGTGGCCACCCCCAGATCCTTGATGGGGGCGATCTGTTCGAGATCCTTTCGGATGGACCCCTCCCGGATCATGACGTGGATCCCAAGCCGCAGCCGCTCCAGGACCTCGTCGGCCTTGATGGGCTCGTGGCAGGAAGAGATCCCCGCCGCCAGGTAGGCCATGAGCTTTTTTTCGTTCGCTCCGGCGGTGTGCCCTTCCAGGGTCTTGCCATAACGGAGCGTATCCATGAGAGACCCGAGAAACATCTCCGGGTCCTGGAGCACGGCCTGCCAGTAGGATTCCCCGAGCCCAACGATATCCTCCCGTTTCAGGAGCTCATCGAGATCCTTTCCTCGAGATACCCCTGGCGGCCCTGCTGATCGAGACCATGGCCGGCGCCGTGGCCAGGATTTTTATGGGCTGGTCCTTCAAAGCATCCAGGAAATCCTTGACCCCATTGAGCCCTGCCACCGGATAAGGCTCCATGGTCTCGGTGATGATGGTGGTGGTTCCGCCTGATGCCGCGTATGTGAGAAAGGCCTCCGGTGACGAAGGCCAGGCAAGATGGGCGTGGCCGTCGATGAATCCCGGGTACGACGGTCTTTCCTTCCAGGTCGATCACCTCCGTATGGTCGCCAATGGCATGCCCCGGCTCCTTGCCAACGTAAGCGATCCATGACTCGAAGGTGCAGATGGTGAGGTTTTCCAGCAGCTCACCCGTGTAGACGTTGAGCACGTTGGCATTTGTGAGGGCCATGTGGGCCGGGTGATTTCCCATGGCCACCTGCATGAGGGTGAGGGTCTTTTCGGCTTCGCGGTGAAGCGAAGGCGACGGGCGATTCATGAAAAACTCCTTTGATGGAAAAGCATATTGTATGGTGCATGAGATCGAGGCCGGTTGGATTCATCCCTGCGGAAACATCCCTGGTGAAAGCAAGACCATACCCCGCAACGTATCCCCTTATGGGGGTTCAGTCGGTTCATTGTCAATGAGAAATGGCGTCGCCCGATCCGGCCATATGTGCCAGGCCGGCATACCTCATGGGTTGGCAATCCCCCATAGCCGGTTGACGGTGTTGTCCCAATCAGTGCGAAGAGTTTCGGATGGGCAGCGGCATAGGAATGCGAGGTAAAGCGAACTGCAGAATATCGAATGTGGAATGTCCAATGTAGAAGTGAAGACTTCCGGGGATCGACTTCGTGATTCGATATTCCTTGTTCGATATTCACCGTTCGAATGGTCCGCCAGAATTATGGCGGATTGCGGCCTCTTGCCGCTTTAGGGTTCTAATCCGGGGGAAAGCGTGGCGCAGAAAGACTACTACGGGGTTTTGGGTGTGGACCGCAAGGCCGGTCCAAAGGAAATCAAGCAGGCCTACCGCACCCTTGCCCTCCGATATCACCCGGACAGAAACGAAAACAACCCGGAGGCTGCCGCCCGGATGAAGGAAATCAACGAGGCGTATGCGGTCCTCGCAGACTCGGAGAAAAGGCGTCAGTACGACGGGCTCCTGGGACACCCACGGCCCCTCGGCCTACGGTCAATTCAGGCAGACCTACTCGGATCAGGACATCTTCCGGGGTTCCGATGTGCACCAGATCTTCGAGGAGATCAGCCGAACCTTCGGTTTTAGGGGTTTCAACGAAGTGTTCAGAGATGCCTACGGCCCGGGTTATCAAAACGTTTGAATTCAGGCGCCCCGGGGTTTTCGGTAAGGCGTATGTGTCCTCCATCCGGAGGCCCGGGGCCCGTCACCCCCTGGGGGCACCCCAAGGCCCTATGGGAAAGCTTTTCAGATATGCCCTGAAGCGGCAGTGGGGCATTGAAATTCCCGAAGCGGGGGCGGGACCTCAATGACCTGATCGTTATCTCCCCGATCGTGGCGCTCAACGGCGGCAAGGTCCTTTTCACATCCCGGCTCCACGGCAAGGAGCTGATCGTCAAGATCCCGGCCAGGATCAGGGGCGGACAGCGGATACGGTTGAAAGGAATGGGTGAGCCCGGCAAGGCAGGAGGGGATCCCGGCGACCTCTACCTGAAGGTGAGGGTCAGGCGTCCTTTGCTCCAGGGGCTGAAGGAGACGGTTGGTCGTCTTTGGTCATGGTTTTCCCCAAAGTGATTACTTGCTCAACAGACCGTTTCAGCAGATCCAATCCCCTCAGCAGGTCTTTTTCTGCAACCTTCGGATGGAGCTCAAGGATCTTGATGGCTTTCTCGGGGATGCGTCTTGAGGATTTCAGAGAAATCAAGTGCTACCCTGTCCGGGCGCCAAATGGTCCTCCAGCCCTCTTACGTCGTGGAGATGAATGCCGGCCAGACGATCCGAGTAGGCCGTGAGAAGCTCGTCTTTGGCTGCAGATGCCGAGCGCCTCCTGGATGGCTGCATGGCCCACGTCGTGCCAGTAGGAGACCCTGCCGCCGCGGAAGGTCTCCAGGATCAGCCCCACCTCCTCCGGATCAGGGATCTCATGAAAATGGCACCGGTTTTCGATGCCGAGGGTGACATTTAGCTTCTCGGCTTCGCGGTTGAGCAACCTCGAGGCTTCTAAGGACGGCCTCGAGATTTTTCTCGCGACGGTTCATAACGGATCCGGGTCTGCTCCGAGAGAACCCGGCGGCCTACCAGTTCATTTACCTGCCCGGCATAGTAGAGCTCAAAGAACCGCGCTTTGGGGTCCGCCATTTCCACGTGTCCCAAATGGAGGACGACGGCCCTGGCGCCAAGCTCGCTTGCGTGGACCATGGTCCGGAGGGTATATTGAATGGCCTGGGCCTTTTCGTCAGGATCCAGACTGGAGAGAAGGAAGTAATCGCCGCTGCGCGCTTCTCCCCTCCGGTTCCCCTGGATTCGGGAAGAAATTGTGGATGCTGAAGACGACGGGGTGCCCTTTCAAACGGGCCCTCATCTGGTCGAGCACGGACGCGCTGAGCCGGTATTCGAGCTCCACGCCCTCGATGCCGAGCCTGGCGACGTGATCCAGGATCTCGTGACCGCCCAAAGGTCGACCACTCCACCAGCATGTGGAGATACCGAGCATTCTACCTCCTTGAACGCCGATTCCAGGGATGGGGCAAAAAAGTAAAATTAAACCATAAGGCTCCGATTTGTCCATAGCGCAAAGGATCAAGAAGATAGCGTCCCGGCTCCCTGAAGTCACATCCGAAAGACCGTCAGCGGGTTCTGCGGGAGCTCCGCTCCCTTAAACGCTTGGCCCCCGGGGAAAGGGACCACAAAGATGTCCCTCAGCACGCTTGACCGATTGGAGGAGACCCTTTCGCGCCTCGTGGCCCGCAAGGCCAGAAGAGAGGCCCTCCGGCCTCCGCTCACCTATCCCGCACCAGCTGCCCATCTCCTCGAAGCGTGACGAGATCGTCCGAGCCATCCGAGAAAACCAGGTGGTCATCGTCTCGGGGGAAACCGGGTCAGGCAAATGCACCCAGATCCCAAAGATGTGTCTTGAGGCCGGCAGGGGCATTGACGGAAAGATCGGCTGCACGCAGCCCAGAAGAATCGCCGCCATCTCCGTTGCACGACGCATCGCCGAGGAGCTGGGCGAATCCACGGGAAAGTCGGTGGGCTACAAAATCCGGTTCACCGAGAAGTCAAACCCTGAGGGTTACATCAAAGTGATGACCGACGGGATCTTGCTTGCCGAGACCCACCGGGACCGCTTCCTTAATGAGTACGACACCATCCTGATCGACGAGGCCCACGAGCGGAGCCTCAATATCGATTTCCTGCTGGGGATCCTCAAGTCTCTGCTCCCCAGACGCGAAGACCTCAAGCTGATCATCACCTCGGCCACCATCGACACCCGGAAATTTTCAGAAGCTTTCGACGGTGCCCCGGTCATCGATGTGGAAGGGCGGACGTACCCGGTGGAGGTCAGGTATGTGGAAGGGGAAGAAGCGGGGGAGGAGGCGGAGCGCACCCATGTAGAGAGGGCCGTGGAAACGGTCGAAGCCATAAGCAGGAAGGATCGTTCGGGTGATATCCTTATCTTTATGCCCACGGAGCAGGACATCCGGGACGCATGCGAGCTCCTGGAGGGGAGGCGGTTTGACAGGACCACGGTGCTGCCCCTTTTTGCCCGGTTGACCGGTGACGAACAGCAGCGCGTCTTTTCGCCGTTTCCAGGCAGAAAGATCGTGGTTGCGACCAACGTGGCAGAGACTTCTCTCACCATTCCCGGTATCCGTTACGTGATCGACACCGGCCTTGCAAGGATCCCAAGGTACCTCACCGGCACCAGGACCACGAGCCTCGCGGTTGTGCCCATTTCAAGGAGCAGCGCGGACCAGAGGAAAGGCCGCTGCGGCCGGGTGGCCAAGGGCGTCTGCTTCAGGCTCTATTCCGAGGCGGCTTACGAAGCCAGTGAGGAATTCACGCCCCCTGAAATTCTGCGGTCAAACCTCGGGGATGTGATCCTGCGCATGATGGCCCTCGGACTGGGAATGGTCGAGTCTTTCCCCTTTGTGGACAGGCCCCACCCTAAGTCCATCCGGGACGGATACGTTCTGCTGCTGGAGCTTGGCGCCATCGAGAAGGGAGAGCAAGGTTACCGGCTGACCCCCACCGGCCGGAAGATGGCCAGAATCCCGCTGGATCCGAGGGTATCCAGGATGCTGATCGAAGCGGCCAAACTAGGGGTTCTGGAGGAAATGGCCGTCATTTGCGCAGCCCTCAGCATCCAGGATCCGAGGGAACGCCCCCTTGAAAAGGCCGACCAGGCGGATCGGGCCCACGGCCCGTTCAAGGACCCGGAGTCTGATTTTGTCACGCTTTTCAACATCTGGACCCAATATGAGCGGACATGGGAGAGACAAAAGACGCAGAATCAATTGAGGCGTTTCTGCCGGGATCATTTTCTCTCCTACGTTCGCATGCGCGAGTGGAGGGATGTGCGCCAGCAGATCACGGCCATCCTGGATGAACAGGGGATCAAGGACGAAACACCCCCGCCCCATGCGCCCCAGGCACGGTATGAAGCCATCCATCGCTCCGTCTTGTCCGGGTGTCTTTCAAATATCGCCCAGAAAAAGGAAAAAAACATCTTTCTTGCCGCAAGAGGCCGGGAGGTCATGGTCTTTCCGGGATCGACGCTCTTCAATCGGGAAGGCTCGTGGATCGTTGCATACGAGGTCGTCCGCACGTCAAGGACCTTTGCCCGCACCCTTGCAAAGATTGATCCTGCGTGGCTCGAGGAAATGGGAAAGGGGCTTTGCAGGTCCAGTTATTCAGACCCTCACTGGTCCAAGGCCAGGGGCGAAGTGGTCGCCCATGAGCAGGTGACGCTCTTCGGACTGGTCATCGTCCCGAGACGGCCCGTCTCCTACGGATCCATCGATCCCGAAGCCGCCCACCAGATCTTCGTCCGTTCGGCCCTGATCCGTGGGGACGTCAAAGAGCCCTTCCCTTTTCTCAAACACAATCTGGGGCTTGTCCAGAAGATCATAGGGTTGGAAGACAAGATCCGGAAGCGAGACCTCCTGGTCGACGAAGAGGTCATGGCCGACTTCTATTCATCCAGGCTGCCCGGCGTGTGCGACCTGAGAACCCTCAAAAGGCGGATCCGGGAAAAGGGGAGACGATGGGTTCCTGAAGAGTCAGAGAAGAAGACCTCCTCTCCTACCGCCCCGACGAACGCTTGCTTGAAAGCTATCCGGACCGGATCCACACGGAGACCGGTCCTATGCCGTGGTTTACCGGTTCGCACCGGGTCAGGAAGAGGACGGCATGACGGTGGCCATCCCGTCCACCCTGGCCTCCGTCTTTCCCGTGGAGTCGCTTGGACTGGATGGTCCCGGGGCTCTTCAAGGAAAAGATCACCGCCATGGTCAAAGGACTTCCCAAACGCTACAGGCGGAAGCTGGTGCCCGTTTCCATGTTGTGGAGATCATCGTTGCCGAAATGGAAAGGGGCGGCCAGCCGCTGGCAACCCGGCTTTCCGATTTCCTCCACCGTCGGTTCGACGTGGACATCCCTGCGGGGGAATGGGACCGGATCGAGATCCCGGACCACCTGAAGACCCGGCTTCGCTCGTCACGGATCACAGGGGACGCGAGCTGAGATCGGGGACGGGATGGTCGCATCCTGAAAGAACTCCGAACAAAGGGCGAGTCCACCGGAAATGGCTTCGAGGATCTGGCAAGAGGCTAAGGCCCAGCTGGGAGAAGACAGATGCAACCTCGTGGGATTTCGATTCCATCCCTGAACGGATTCCCCTGAGTGCGAGCATGGTGGCCTATCCAGCGCTGGTGCCAGGTGAGCGTTGTGTCAACCTCCGGCTTTTCAGCAACGGAGATGAGGCTGCTGAGACACATAAAGAAGGGGTCAAAACGCTCCTTTCCATCGTCCTTTCGAAAGAGCTCAAATTCATCCGTAGATGGCTCGATCTGCCCTCCGAGGCCCGTGATTGGGCCGCCTACTTTGGAGGTGTCGATGCCTTTGAGAAAGACGTTTCATGAAAGCCTCAGCCATCGCCTCCTCCATCGGGACATTCGAGACAGGGAGGCCTTTGAACGTTACGCGGAGGCCATGCGGAGGGGCCTCACGGCCGAGGCGGAAACGCTTATGGACCACGCCGTCAGGGTCCTTCGGGCCTTTCATCAGACGCGCCGGACCCTGTATACACCATTGAGACCGCCAACCCGGCGAACCGCCCGGTCATGGCCCTGTAATGGGAAAAATCAGAGAGGACCTTGCGGATCCTCGTGCCTGGAGGTTTTCTTCGGTGCCTATCCCCTTGACCGGATGGGTCATGTGGTGCGCTATCTCAGGGCCATGGAAATCAGGGCGGAACGTGGGGCCAACGACCCGGATCGGGACCGTCGGAAAGAGCTGGAGGCAGCCGTGTTTGTGGATGCGCTCGGGCGGATGGAAGTGACGACTGCTTCGGGCCTGACGTCAGAAAAAAGAGAGGCCGATTGACGCGTTCCGATGGATGGTGGAGGAACTCAAGGTCTCCCTCTTTGCGCAGGAGCTGAAGACGCCCTTTCCGGTTTCCCGCAAGCGGCTGGACCAAAAGATGGAGGAGATGCAAGGATGGTCTGAGCCGAAGTTAAGGTTTTTCTTGACTGACGACGACCGAAAAGAGAATGCGCCTTGCAACTTCGCACAACATTTTGGAAAGGCTACCGCAGGAAGGCTCACCGAGAGCGCAAGGAGAAATTGGCCCCCATAATAGAGAGGGAGTCCGACGAACCGGTTGATGAATTCCTTGACGATGAAGCGGTCCCGGGCTACGAAGACGTCCGACACATAAAAGCAAATGGCCCCGATCAATACCATGAACCGCCCTGTGATGTCGGAATGGTCCTTGGACCCGAAAGCGCGAAGGCGCCCATGACCATGACGCTGATGACGACGACGTAAAGCAAGACAGGAACCTTCATGTCACCCAGGTGGGGTCTGAGCCAGCGATAGACGAAGGTGCTCGGCGGAACGGTCAGAATCGCGCCCAAAACGAATCCAGGTGGTGAGGTCCTGCCGCTGCGAAAAAGGCCAGGACGTAGAAGACGTGACCCAGCAAGAAGGCCACCAGCCCGAGCAGAAACATCATTCTCTGCGGAAAGCGCCAGGAGCACGTCGCCGGCGAGGCAGCAAAAGAGGCCCACAACGAGAAACCCGGCATAGGGCATCAAGGGATCCGGCTGGATGACCGCAGTGAGGATGAATAAGAGCGAAAGGGCCGTCTTGACGGGGAGGATCCCCTTCGCGTTCTCACGCCTTTCAAAATACAACAGGCCGCCAAGGAGTAATGGGGCAAGAGCGAGGATCAGAAGGGTTTCCTTTTCCATTCCTTATGCGATCTCCATTTCAGATTCTGAGGACCATGATCATGAAAAGAAGCGGATGTCAATCGTATTCGGCCTCCTTGTCTTTAGTAACAACGACGGTTTGTCCGATGGCATGGGCTGTAGGCTGCCGCCGTGGTTGATTTCGCTTTTTGCACCGCCGATCGCCGCATTCGGGAGCGAGCCGGATTTCGAGCAGTGGCTCGTGGCCTTCAAGAAGGAGGCGCTTCGGGGCCGGGATCTCCCAGACCACACTGGATGCTGCCTTCAAGGGGGTGAAACCCATTGAAAAAATCGTGGACCTGGACCGCAGTCAGCCTGAATTCAAGCTCACCCTGGATCAATACCTCTCAAAGGTCGTGACAAAGGAAATGGTAGAGGAGGGTCGAAAACGGCTCGTCGAGGTTTCACCGATCCTTTCAACCGTTATCGGCGCGTCACGGCGTCGCGCCGCCTTACCTGGTCGCACTCTGGGGGATCGAGACAAAATACGGGCGGATCAGCGGAGGGTATTCCGTCATCGCGCGCTCACGACGCTTGCCTATGACGGACGAAGGAGCGCCTTTTTTCGCGGAGAGCTACTTCAGGCCCTTCGCATCCTTGACGAAGGTCACATCCCCGTGGCGGACATGACCGGATCGTGGGCGGGGGCCATGGGCCAGCTCCAGTTCATGCCCTCCACTTTCAAGCGTCATGCTGCGGATTTCGACGGGGACGGCAGGGCTGACATCTGGAAAAATCTGGGGGATGCCTTCCTTTCCGGCAGGCAAGTACCTGGCCGCGGCGGGCTGGGTGAAGGGGGAACCTTGGGGACAGGAGGTCGTACTGCCAGAAGGTTTTGATCGGGCCACTGATCGGAATGGAAACCCGCAAGCGGGCCAGCGAGTGGGCATCCCTGGGCATCCAGAAGGCGGACAAAAGCGATCAAAAGGAATGGCCCTCCCTTCAGGCCTCTTTGGTTCAACCCGATGGCCCCGGGGGAAGGGCCTTCATGGTCTACAACAACTTCCGGGTCATCCTCTCCTGGAACCGCTCCCAGCTTTTCGGAATCGCGGTGGGAACCCTCGCCGATCAGATTGCCCTAGGGGAGATGGTCAAGGCCCAGGGGATGTGACAAATGCACGGCTTGGCTTTCATCCCATCTTTGAAGACTGCCCCAGGGAACGGCGCCGGACTTTCATGTTTAGGACCTCCACAAAGACCGAGAAGGCCATGGCGAAATAGATGTACCCTTTCGGGATGTGCATATCCAGGCCTTCGCCCACCAGTGTCACCCCGATGAGGAGAAGGAAGCTGAGCGCCAGCATCTTCAGGGTGGGGTGGTGCTCGATGAAGCGGCTGATGGCCCCCGATGAGGCCATCATCACGAGGACCGCAATCACGATGGCCGCAATCATGACCCCCACCCGGTTGGCCATGCCGACGGCCGTGATGACCGAATCGAGTGAGAAGACAATGTCGAGCAGTCCGATCTGGATGATGACGGCCAAGAAGGTCCCGGCGGCCTTTGCTGCCGGGCGATGACCGTCTCCCTCGATCTTTTCGTGAATTTCCATGGTACTCTTGCCGAGGAGGAAGAGGCCGCCAAGGATCAGGATGATGTCACGGCCCGAGATCTCATTGCCGAACAGGGTGAAAACCGGCCGGGTCAGCCCCATGAGAAACGCAATGGAAAGGAGCAATCCGATGCGCGTCACCATGGCCAGGGCAAGGCCCAGCGTCCTTGCCCTGGGTTGTCGGTGCAAAGGAAGCTTGCCTGCAAGGATGGAAATGAAGACGATATTGTCGATGCCGAGAACCACCTCGAGCGCTGTTAGGGTCACAAGCGAAAGCCAGGTTTGAGAATCGAATATCCATTCCATGTTTTGAATCCCTTTCTCGGATTTCGCGCAGAAGGTAAGCTCAGGTCCCTGCAGTATAATTCCAAACGGACCGATTTCCAAATGGGATGTGAGATGGAAAGATTCAGGGTTCAAGGTCCAAGGTGCAAGGGGAAAAAACCGAACACCTTGAACTTTGAACCGAAACCTTGGACCTTTTCGTCTCACATCTCACATCCCAAAAAAAATCGGGAGACCACCACATGGCTTTCGAACTTCCTGAATACCATCTGCCGGACTTCAATGTCCCCTCCGTTCACCGAATCGCCGCTTGCCCGCTTCAAGGTCGTGAGGTGAGGAGGGCGTGGCGCCGCAGGGATACCACGCGACCTCCATCTACCCCGAGTACTTTCACGTGAGGAAAGGGGCATGGCGCCTCATCGAGGAATCGAGAATGGACTGTGTGGTTGTGCTCGAAAAGCACGGTGCCTTGAGCGTCAGGCCATTTCGTCACCTCCGAATGGGGGACCGGGTGGCCTGCGGCCGACTGGAAAACGGCGAAGAAGGGATCTATGTCCACACCAGAGGGTTTGACGCCCCTGACCGTTCTGAAGAGAAGTTTCAGTTCAGGACGCGCCTGACCCGCGAGACATCCTTCTCCATTGACTACGACGAACTCTACGACCTCCTGGCGCACGAAAGGGAAAAGGGTTTCGTCCTGTGGGTGCTCGGGCCTGCCGTGGTCTTTGATCGGGATGCGAGAGAGGCATTTGTGAGACTGGTTGAGGCGGGCTACGTAAATGGGCTGCTTCGCAGGCAATGCCCTGGCGGTCCACGACACGGAGGCCGCCATATATGGGACCGCTCTGGGCCAGGAGATCTACTCCAAGAAGACACACCCCTTGGCCATTACAGACATCTTGACACCATCAATCGGATCCGCACCCAGGGGTCTATCGGGAAGGCTGTGGCCTCGGGCCTCATCCCGGACGGCATCATGCGGGAACTGACCGTCAAGACCATCCCCTGTGTGCTTGCAGGGTCCATCCGGGACGACGGACCGCTCCCGGACGTGATCACGGATGCCGCTTTGGCTCAGGACAGGATGAGAAACCTGGCGACAAAGGCCACCACGGTGATTGCGCTTGCAACCCAGCTTCACGCCATCGCAACCGGTAACATGGTCCCTTCCTACAAGGTAGTGGGGGAAACGCAGATCAGGCCGGTCTATTTCTACACGGTGGACATGTCGGAGTTCGCCGTCGACAAGCTGGCAAACCGTGGGTCTCTGACCGCAAGATCGATCCTGACCAATGTTCAAGACTTCGTGGTTACACTGGAACGGGGTCTTGGAAAGCGGTGCGGGCCGTGACAAGCGTCGAACATCATGGACCGAAAACGCGGCCCGGAGGGTGAGAAGCCCGTAAAAACAAAAAATCACCATGAGCAGCCATCGGATCGGTTTCGACCAGACCTTGCCCGCTACGGGCAGAAGGGCGGTCAACGCAAGGAAGACTGAGGGAATCAGAAGTCCGGCCCACACTGCGGGGAGATATCTCAGCCCCGTTTGAATCCCGAGGAAAAACCAAGGGCCCTCAATGGATTCCACGGGTGCGTCCAAGGGAATGTCAATACGGGGCTGCGATAAGCAGCGCATAACTGAGCATGACCACGGCCGAGCTTGCCAGGTATCGGTCATCCGGGAGCCAGTTTCGAATGTGGGTCCTCATCAGATAGAGAATCGCGGCCGGCAGCAGGATGCAATGATAAAGGTAGGGGAGAAAGAAGAAATCATCCCCGGGTGAGGTGAACAGGTGTGAAAGCCCGATCACCGAAAAAGGGTGCGGCCTTGAGGATGTTCATGAACATCCGGCCGGCAAAGAGCCCCTCCTGGTCTCCTTTGAGGACGAAGCCCGTAAACAGGGTGAAAAAGCAGAGCAGCAGGCCGGCGAGAAGCAGAACCCACTCGGACAGGGGGGTAGTGGAGGTAACGCTTCCGCAGGAAGTGGTCCACGGTGTGGAAGAGCATGAGGACTGCCGTCAACTGGCCTGAGATGTAATGGAGCTGTCTGAAAAATCTGCCGAAAGGAACGAGCGACGTGATCTCTTCCACGTTTCGAAACACATCGCCCATTGGCCTGTAATAGAAGCACAGGATGAGACCCGTCACGAGGCAGACCACCATGCACGAAAGGCCAAGCCGCGGCAGGACCGGAGTGAGCCGCTGGGAGATTTGTTTAGGTCCGGAGAGGGGCTGAACACGAGACATCGGGATCAGAAGGTCAAAATGACCGACAGGTCGCCGTTTTCTTTTTCGACAACCGGCACCCGCTCCAGGTCCTTGGTGGCGGGCCCTGCAACCCGCCTCCCCGACCGGTCGAACCGGCTGCCATGGCAGGGGCACTTGAACTGGGCCGACACCGGATCAAAATGGACGGTGCAGCCCAGATGGGTGCATCGTCCGGAGAGTCCATAGGGTTCCTGTCCGGGGTTCACGAGATAGGCCCCATCCAGAAAATTGACGGGCAGAGAGCCTGGCGGCAGGGCCGAAAGAGAATCTCCTTTCTCGTGGTCTTTCTGAAGGTGACGAATGAGAGCACCGGGTAAGCGGTCAAAACCAAGGCGGCAGCCAGGGACCATCGGCGAAAAAACCTGTTCAGGAACTGCCTGCGATCGATCGGCGGGGCGCCATTTGTCTTCTGGGTGGAGCCCATCTCTCGCATTCCTAATCCGCCGGTGCCGTTCTTGTCAAGGCGAAGGGCCACTGGTTTGTTCGATTGGAAGAGGACCTGAAATGAGGTGTAGCAAGTCAAATCAGGTTCAAGGTGCAAGGGGGAGTAAACCGAGGCTCTTGGAGTTTGAGCCTTGAACCTCCTAACCCAATCATACATGATAATATGAATATGATGAACTACGATCTTATTAACCCTTTGAATCCTGTTGTCTGTGTCCACGGGCCTGCCGGGTCAACCGCTGCGTGGAGGACGGTGGAGGCCAAACGTGGGGGTGTGCGGAGAGACCCATCAGCTCAGGGTAGCCCACGTGGGGGCCCATTTCGGAGAAGAGCCGCCCATCACCGGTGAGAGAGGGGTCCGGAACGGTTTTTTTCACAGGCTGCGCCCTGAGATGCTCCTTTTGCCAGAATTTCCAAATTTCACAAGGGGGCGTGGGGTCGGTCTTGACGCCGGATGGCCTGGCAGACCGGATTGAGGCCATGATCCAGGATCCAGTCGGTCCATAACGTGAATTTTGTGACACCGGATCACTTTTTTCCGCATGTCTTCCGGGTCGTTGATCTCCTGCGGGCGAAAGGGCATACCCTCCCGGTGATTTACAACCTTTCGGGGTATCAGTCGGCCGACCTCCTTCGGCAGGCGGAGGATTTTGTGGACATCTACCTGCCGGATTTCAAATACGCGGACCCAAGGCTTGCCGCGAAACTTTCCAGGTGCCTGGACTATCCGACCGTTGCGCTCGAGGCCATTGCCCTCATGGCGCGCCAGAAGGGGTTTTTGGACACGTGTGGTTCGGAGGAGGTTCCCGCCGTCGCCTCAAAGGGGCTGCTCGTCAGGCATCTGATCCTGCCCGGCTTCGTGGAGAACTCAATAGAGGCCCTGACCACTCTCTTCATCGAATTCGGCCCAAGGCTCCCCATAAGCCTCATGTCCCAGTACCACCCGGTGGTGCGACACCGCGATCGGTTCGCTCAACCGTCTTCTCTCGGAGGCGGAGTTTGAGGCCGTTTATCATCATGGCCTGGAATTGGGCTTCGAGCACCTTTTCGTGCAGTTTCCCGAAAAGGCTGCCGGACCAGGTGGCCCGTCTGCCCTTCGTGCCCGATTTCGAGCGGGCGGAGCCTTTTGAAGGGAATGAAAGAACTCGCCACAAGTGCTGAGCCGCTGAAGGGACCGCCATAGCAGATGAATGAAGGCAAGGCCTCGTGATCCGGCCCGGCTGGTTTTCACCTCTATGGTTGACAAATCCCCCAATGCTCGTTAAAAAAATCACATGGTCCTTAACATCCATGCCAGAGACAAATCTCGCTAAGTCAGTGCTCATCGCGAATGGCGTCGCCCTGGGTGGGCATCAAACAAACCGTTGAAAGGAGCAACTGTTTTTATGGCAGAACTAACGCCGATGTACGAAGTCAATGAGGCCCTCGTTGCCATGGGGGCCGAGAAACTGAACCTGTGCATGCAGTGCGGCATGTGCTCAGGTTCTTGCCCTTGGGGGATTGTGGGCGGTGAATTCAATGTAAGGCGGATGATCCGCATGGCGCAGCTCGGGGTGGAGGGATACGAGTCCGATGACGTCCTCTATGGCTGCACCACCTGTAACAAGTGTGTGCTCAAGTGCCCGCGGGGAGTGACCATCATCGATGTGGTCAAGGCCATGAGGGCCATGATCGCCGAAACCGGCGCCATCCCGGGCGTGCTCAAGACCGTCACCGGGAGTGTCCACAGCAGGGGCAATCCCTGGTCCGAGCCCACCGAGAAAAGGACCGAATGGATGGCCGGCTTGGATGTCCCCTTGTTCGACGGCTCCCAGGAGTACTTCCTCTTCGTGTGCTGCACGTCGGCCTACGATATCCGAAGCCGGAACATCGCCAGGTCCATGGTGAAGGTGCTAAGGGCAGCGGGCGTGACCTTCGGCGTCATCGGCCAGGAAGAGAGCTGTTGCTCCGAGCCCATCAGGAAAATCGGGGACGAGGAGCTCTTTCAGAAGACCGCGGAAAAGAACATCCAACTGTACCAGGGAAAAGGCGTGAAGAAAATCATCACCACTTCACCCCACTGCTATTACACTTTCAGCAAGGAGTACCCGGATCTGGGCGGCGAGTTCGAGGTCACCCATTACACGCAACTCCTCTCCCGGCTCATGGAAGAAGGACGGCTCAAGCTCAGCAAGACCCTTGACAAAAAGGTGACCTACCATGACCCCTGCTACCTGGGAAGACACAGCGATGTGTGGGATGCCCCCCGCGCCCTCCTTTCTGCCGTCACCGGCGGCGGTCTGGTGGAAATGAAACGGATCAGAAAAGACAGCCTCTGCTGCGGCGCAGGCGGCGGTCGGCTCTGGATGGAGACGAAGCCCGAGTGGCGATTCTCCGACCTCAGGATTCAAGAGGCCTGTGAGACAGGGGCCGCCATCCTTGCTACGGCCTGCCCGTACTGCATTTCCATGCTGGAGGACAGCCGGAAAACCACCAACAAGGAAGACCAGATCGAAGTGAAGGACATCGCGGAGCTCATCGCTGAAGCGCTCTGATGGGCCCTGTCTTCCCCGTGCAAAAAGCCTTGCCCCATGCGTCGGCAAGGCTTTTTGTGCCTAAGTCGAAGGCAACGGATTTGAAGGTCACGGTGAGCTTCCCATGACGAAGATAGCCTATCTTGACTGTTTTTCCGGAATCAGCGGCGACATGTTTCTAGGCGCCCTGCTGCGATGCGGGCCTCTCATTTCAGGCCTTGTCAACGGCCGTCGGTTCTCTCCCCATGGCGGGATACGGTCTGGACGTCAAGAATGAGACGAGACACCACATTGTCGGACACTCGGTTCATCGTGACGGTCCACGGAGAAAAACAGCCGCATCGAAACTTCAAAGACATCCGATCCATCATCTCGGAGAGTGGTTTGAGCGACGCCGTCAAGGGGAAAAGCATCGCGATCTTCGAGAATCCTGGCCGAGGCCGAAGCGCAGGTGCACGGCGTGTCCCCTGAGGAGATCCACTTTCACGAGGTGGGGGCGGTGGATTCCATCATTGACGTGGTGGGTGCCGTATATGGGATCGAAGCCCTCGGGATCGAGGGCCCTGTATGCCTCCGCCCTGCCGCTTGGTTCCGGTTTTGTAAAGACCGCTCATGGAAAAATGCCCTTGCCAGCGCCTGCCACGGTGGCGATCCTTAAGGGTGTCCCCATCTACGACGCAGGGGTCCGCCACGAGACCGTTACGCCCACCGGGGCCGCGCTGGTCAAGGGGTTGGCCGATTCTTTCGGGCAGCTGCCTCCCATGGCCGTAGACCGCGTCGGGTATGGCGCGGGTCGGGCCGACCTTCAGGACAGGCCCAATCTGCTGCGCGTCATGATCGGACCCCTTCAATCCGCAACCGAAACCGACACCGTGGTGCTCCTCGAAGCCAATGTGGACGATGTGAGCGCGGAGTGGCTTGGCTACGTCATGGAACGGCTCTTTGAGGCCGGCGCCCTGGACGTGGCGTTCCTTCCCCTTCAAATGAAAAAGAACCGGCCGGGCGTTCAAATCCAGGTCATGGGGCGGGTCGGGCAGACCGAGGGGTTGATAGACATCCTGTTCCACGAAGGGATCAGCCTGGGGATCCGGTTTCAGCACATCCAGCGGATCGTGCTCCAGAGGTCTGAGGCAGAGGTCGACTCGCCCTGGGGCAAGATGCGTGTGAAAAGGGTCGCGGATCGAAAGGGGGCCGCCCGCTTTGCCCCTGAATATGAAGCATGCCGTGAGATCGCCTTGAAAAGCGGCCGGCCCCTCAGGGAGATATTCAAGTGGGTTGAGACCCTGAATCCATAGAGCGATCGCCCATGGTGGCTTGATGTTCAAGTCCCGATCTGATAAGTTCCAGTTCCTTGAGGCCTTCAGGCAGGCCAGTGTCGGGGACAAGGTCTCCTTGGTCCTCTCTTCTTGGTGGGGGATCGGGCTCCTGCCCTTGGCCCCGGGAACCTGGGCCACGGTCGCCGCTATGCCTCTGGCGGCCTGCATCAATTTGGCTGAACCTGCATACCGGGTAATCTTCCTTGCCGGTTTTATTGGACTGGCGACCTGGGCGTCCAGCCGAAGCCAGGCCGTCCTGATGCGGACGGACCCTCCCGAAATTGTCCTCGATGAGGTCTCAGGTTTTCTGGTGGCCATGTTTCTTCTGCCAGTGACATGGCTGACACTGGCTCTCGGGTTCGTGCTTTTTCGTCTTTTCGACATGCTGAAACCCTTTCCCATCGGATACCTGGAAAGGCGTGTCCGGGGCGGGACGGGGGTGGTGATGGACGACCTTGTGGCCGGACTTTTTGCGAATCTGTGCGTAAGAGGAATCCTGCTGCTGGGGAGGGTCATGGGTTCTTGATGCATGGAGAGATCATCACCATCGGCAATGAGTTGACCTCGGGCAGGACGCTTGATCTCAACGGCGGGTATGCGGCCGGACGACTGACAGCGGCAGGGCTGCGCGTCTACTCGGATCACGAGCGTCGGTGACGATTATGAGATGGTTTCCGAGGCCCTGGCCAGGGCGGTTAGGACCTCCAGGTTCGTCATCGTGACCGGGGGGCTCGGTTCGACCCAAGACGACATGACCAGCGAATTCGTGGCCGAGGCGCTCAAAAGGCCGCTTTGCCTCGACAGGGAAATGTTCGACCTCATCAAGAAGTACGTCGAATCACGGGATATTGAGATGACGCCGTCGCTCGAGAAGATGGCCTGGATGCCGGATGGCTCCCAGATTCTTAATCCCAAAGGGACGGCCTGCGGCTTTCGGCTGGTGGAAAAGGGGGTGAGGCTCTATTTCCTGCCGGGCGTGCCGGATCAGATGCGTTATCTCATGGACGCCTTTGTCATCCCGGAGATCGTAAGCCTTTACAATACGCTACCCGTCATGAGACAGCGGATTATGAGGGTCTACGGCTTGAACGAGCCGGTCGTCGCCGAGATTTTCAAGTCCCTTAAGGGAGAGACGGGGCAGGTGGTCCTGGGTTTCTACCCCCGGTACCCGGAAGTGCACATCACCATCAGCCTCCGGGGGGAGACCGAGGCCGTGGTCACCCAGGAACTGGACCGGGTTCAGGAGGCCATCCTGAAATTAATGGGGCACCATGTCTTTGCCATCGGCAATGAGGAGATGGAAGAGGTGGTGGGTCACAGGCTCCTGGAGAAGGGAATGACCATTTCGGTGGCCGAATCGTGCACGGGTGGCCAGATCGGCCACCGACTGACAAACGTTGCGGGGAGCTCCGAGTACTTTCAGGGCGGCGTGGTCGCATACAGCAACCGATCCAAGGTGGATTTGCTTGCAGTGAGTGGTGTCACCCTGGAGCGGTACGGAGCGGTCAGCGGTCCCGTGGCGCAGGAGATGGCCGAAGGGGTCAGGAGCCGTTTCGGTACGGACCTGGGACTTTCGGTAACTGGAATTGCTGGACCCAGCGGGGGAACCTCACAAAAACCCGTTGGCACGGTCCATTTGGGTCTTGCCCACGGCGCGCACGTGTTGTCGGGTCAGTACCGGTTCTGGGGGAGCAGGGTTCAGGTGAAGCGGCAGAGTGCCACCATGGCCCTTGACTGGGTAAGAAGGTACCTCAATGGGGATTCGTTCCTTCCTGGCGTTTGAACTGCCAAAGGAGATAGAGGAGATCGTCGCCCAGACGTCTCTGGAAATGAGACACTATGGGCTGGATGTGCGGTGGGTGCGGCCGGCGAACATCCATCTCACCGTTGTCTTTATGGGCGACGTGGACCCGGATCGCCTGAGCGCCATCGAGGCCGCGTTGGGTCCGGTCTGCAGGGGACGGAGCCCATTTCGGGTAGCTTTGAAGGGGACAGGGGTCTTCCCTAACAGACGAAGACCCAACGTGATCTGGATCGGTCTCGTAGGGGACTTGGAAGAGATGTCTCAATTCCGGGACGCACTTCAAAGTCAGCTGGCCTCTTTCGGGATCCAGAAGGAAGCGCGGATTTTCAAGCCCCATCTGACCCTGGGGAGGTTCCGAAGGGGTTCCGCTCCCGGCGGGGAACTGGATCGCGCGCTGTCAAGATTTGCGGACCTGGAGAGCCCCGTGTGCGTTCTAAAGGACTTGACGCTTTTCAGGAGCGACCTTAAACCGGTCGGGCCGATCTATACGAGGTTGAAGCAGTGGGTACTGGAAGGGGCTACCCAAAATCCCTGAACACGCCTTCGGCGAAGGTTCAACGACGAAATAAACATGAGGATGGGAGAGAGCCTATGGAAAAGCAAAGGGCAGTCGAGCAGGCCATTTCACAGATAGAAAAACAGTTCGGCAAGGGATCCATCATGAGGATGAGTGAGGACAAGGTCGTGGACATCCCTGCCATCTCAACCGGCTCCCTCTCTCTGGACATGGCGCTGGGCATCGGCGGGGTGCCCCGCGGCAGGGTCGTGGAGATCTATGGCCCGGAGTCCTCCGGCAAGACCACCCTGGCCCTCCATGTGGCGGCCGAGGCCCAGGTCAAGGGTGGGACGGTGGCCTTCATCGACGCGGAACATGCCCTGGACATTGGGTATGCCCGAAAACTGGGCGTTGACGTGGACAGTCTGCTCGTCTCCCAGCCCGACACCGGAGAGCAGGCCCTGGACATCGCGGAGATCCTGGTGAGAAGCGGGGCGGTGGACGTCCTGATCATCGATTCGGTGGCAGCCCTGGTCCCGAGGGCCGAAATCGAAGGCGAAATGGGGGACCAGCACATGGGGCTCCAGGCCAGGCTCATGTCTCAGGCCTTGCGGAAACTGACCGGCAGCATCAGCAAGTCCATGACCTGTGTGGTGTTCATCAACCAGATTCGAATGAAAATCGGGGTGATGTTCGGCAACCCCGAGACCACCACCGGCGGCAACGCACTCAAGTTTTATGCCTCGCAGCGTCTGGACATCCGCCGGATAGCCGCCATCAAGGAGGGGGATCAGGTGGTCGGGAACCGGACAAGGGTGAAGGTGGTCAAGAACAAGATCGCCCCGCCTTTCAAGGAGGCGGAGTTCGACATCATTTATGGGGTGGGGATCTCCAAGGAAGGCGAGATCGTGGACCTGGGGGTGACGCTGGGGGTCGTCGAAAAAAGCGGTGCATGGTACTCCTTTGATGGCGAGAGAATCGGCCAGGGCAGAGAGAACGTCAAGCGGTTTCTGGGCGAGCACTGGAGATCCGAGACCGGATTTCAGACCTGATCCTAGAAAAGGCAGGGCTCAAAAAGGAGCCTGTGGCGCCCGCGAAATGACGGGGGCGGTGGCTCCGAGACGGGTCACGATAGCGCCATGACAAACCCTAAAATGGTAGGTGCAATGGATTTCAGGCAGATCAGAGCTCGGTTTTTGGATTACTTCAAGGCCCACGGCCATGAGATCGTGGACAGCTCGTCCCTGATCCCCAGGGACGACCCCACCCTTCTTTTCACCAATGCGGGCATGGTGCAGTTCAAAGGGCTCTTCCTGGGTGAAGAAAAGCGGGGGTACACCCGGGCGGCCTCCTCCCAGAAATGCGTCAGGGCCGGCGGGAAGCACAACGACCTGGACAATGTCGGCTACACGGCCAGACACCACACCTTCTTTGAAATGCTGGGGAACTTCTCCTTCGGGGATTATTTCAAGGAGGAGGCCATCTCCTGGGCCTGGGAGCTCCTCACCGAGGGATACCACCTCCCGCCCGAGCGGCTCTACGCCACGGTCTACTTGAACGACGACGAGGCCTCAAGGATCTGGGAGGAAAAGATCGGGCTGCCCTCTGATCGGATCGTCCGGCTTGGGGAAAAGGACAATTTCTGGGCCATGGGGGATACGGGCCCATGCGGTCCCTGCTCGGAGATCCTCATCGACCAGGGACCGGCTGTGGGATGCGGAAGGCCGGACTGCGCGCCGGGATGTGACTGCGACCGCTATCTTGAGATATGGAACCTGGTCTTCACCCAATTCGATCGCCAGCCCGACGGGACCCTGATCCCCCTGCCCAGGCCCAACATCGATACCGGGATGGGGCTCGAGAGGCTTTCCGCCGTGGTCCAGGGTGTCACCTCCAACTATGACACGGACCTCTTCAGGCCCTATATGGCCCGCATCGAGGAGCTTTCCGGGAAAGCGTTACGGGAGAGACGATCGTCATGACGTGGCCTTTCGAGTCATTGCGGACCACTCACGGGCGGTCGCCTTTCTCATCGGCGACGGGATCATGCCTTCCAATGAAGGCCGGGGGTATGTGCTGCGACGGATCATCCGGCGGGCCATCCGGTTCGGTCAGGTGCTGGGACTGGAAGACGTGTTTCTTCACCTCATCTGCGGCAAGGTGATCGATGTCATGGGGCAGGACTACGATGAGCTCGTCCGTTCCCGGAGCTTCATCGAGGGGGTCGTCCGCAACGAGGAGAAACGGTTCGCCGACACCCTCCATTACGGCATGCGGGTCTTGAACGAAGAGATCGAAAAGATCAGGGAAAGGGGTGCGAACACGCTTTCCGGTGAGGTCCTCTTCAAACTGTATGACACCTTCGGGCTTTCGACCGACATCGTGGGGGACGTGGCAAGAGAGGAGACGGCTCCAGCCTGGACCTGGAAGGTTACAAGACCGCCATGGACCGGCAGAGAGGCCTTTCGCAGAGTTCCTGGAAGGGAAGCGGAGAAGAAGAAATCCCGGAGGCCTTTCGCAGGGTCATGTCCAAAGGCGTCTCTTCCCGGTTCGTGGGCTATGAACGGATCAGTGCCAAGGCCAGGGTAATGGCCGTCATTCTTGGACGGGAAGGAGACGGAAGAGGCTCCGGAGGGCGCGTCGGTTGAGATCGTCCTGGATGAGACCCCCTTTTATGGGGAAGCCGGCGGCCAGGTCGGGGACAGCGGTTGGCTTGATGGGAGAAGGGGTCCGGATAGAGGTGCGGGACACGCTCCGTTTCGGGGCCGGGCTCATCGTGCACGAGGGACGGGTGGAGTCAGGGACCGTTCGCTTGGGGCAGGAAGTGGAGGCGCAGGTTGACCAGGAACGGAGAAATGACACGGCCCTCAATCATTCCGCCACCCATCTCCTTCACGCCGTGCTCCGTGAAGTGCTCGGTGATCATGTCAAACAGGCCGGTTCCCTGGTGGCGCCTGACCGGCTCCGTTTTGACTTCAGCCACTTCGCGCAGGTGGGCCAGGAAAACCTGAAAGAGGTGGAAAGGCAGGTCAACCGCCTCGTCCGGATGAACTTTGCCATCAGACCACAGAAATGCCCCGCGAGGAGGCCGTCAGGCACCGGCGCCATGGCCATCTTCGAAGAACGCTACGGTGATGTGGTCCGGCTCGTGAACGTTGGGGAAGGCGTCAGCATGGAGCTCTGCGGCGGGACCCACACGAGACGAACCGGCGACATCGGGCTCTTCCGTATCCTGAGTGAGGCAGGGGTTGCGGCAAACGTGAGGCGGATCGAAGCCCTCACCGGTCAGGCCGCCCTGGAGCATGACCAGAGACAGGAAGAAATCCTGAGACAGATGGCCTCTCTCCTCAAGTCCACGCCTGAGTCGGCAGCCGATCGGTTGGGCCGGGCCATCAGGGAGCAGCGGGAAATGGAGAAGGAGGTGGCCGCTCTGAAGGCCAAGCTCCTTGCAGGGACGTCCGAAGAGCTCCTTTCCGGCATCCGAGAGATGGACGGGATAAGAGTCATGTCTCGATCGCTTGAAGCCGCATCCCCCAAGGAACTGAGGGATTTTGCGGATCGCGTGAAGGACAAGCTCAAATCAGGGATCATTCTTCTGGGCGCACGACATGAGGGAAAGGCCATGCTGACCTGCGTGGTGACGAAGGATTTGACCGGCCGCTTCAAGGCCGGCGAGATCATCGCGCAGCTGGCGAGCATCGTCGGGTGGAAAAGGCGGCGGCCGGCCCGACATGGCCCAGGGTGGGGGAGATAGCCCCGAGCATCTGGACAAAGCGCTTCAAGAAATCTACGGAATGATCGAAGAAAAGACCAAACCGTGAACGCTGTCACCCCGAGCCTTTAGCGGCCCGCTCTTCCAGTTTCTGTTTGCAGCGGCTCAGGTACTCGACCGCCTCTTCGTATTGACCCAGGTCGGGGTAGTTCTCAAGGATGTACTGGTACCTACCCATGGCGGCCCGATAGTTCTTCTTGTTGAAGTAGAAGTGGGCCACGTAAAGCTCATAGCGGGCCAGGAAAATATAGCACTCCCGGATCTTGCTGCGTGCCAGTCGAGCGAACTCGGTTGATGGGAATTTCTTGAGGAGCCGCTCAAACTCCTCTTTTGCGAGAAGGGTGTGGGACTGGTCCCGGTCGATCGTGGTCACCTGTTCAAAGTGGCACATCCCTTCCTGATAAATCACATAAGGGGTCTCGGGATTCTTGGGGTGAAGCCGCTCGAATTCACTGTAGGCCTCGAACGCCTCATCATAAAGGGCTCGCCTGTAAAGCGCGTCCGCGATCCGGATCTCGGCCGTAATGGCGTAGGGACTGTATGGGTACTTGTCCTTCAGCTCCTGAAACGCCTCGGTGGCCGATTCGTAATACCCACTCTCATAGTTCTCCATCCCCTCGCTCATCAGCTCCGCCGGCGATCTTTCTTGTGTCTCGCCTGAAAAGAGCCAATCAAAAGCAGCGCAACCCTGCAGCACAAAGGCCACCAGGGTCACCAGAGCGAGTCTGGTGAGAAAGGTGCTGCATCTGGTGTACAGTATTCTTCATCATTCTTGAAACCAGGGGCCCCTGGTCCAGACACGAAACAACTGCCCTGCCATGTGGAAACTGGCAGGGCAGTTGATGCCGAAACCCGCCGCAGGGGGCTAAAGAAGCTTCTTCAATTCACCATCGATGTGGGCCTTGGGATGGGCCCCAATGATGGTCTGAGCCACTTCGCCGCCCTTGAAAAGGATGAGCGTCGGTATGTTCCTGATGCCAAACCTCTGGGGGGTTGCCCGGTTCTGGTCCACATTCATCTGAGCGATCTTTATTTTTCCCTTGTATTCCTTGGCCAGCTCTTCGACGGTGGGTGCCACCATCTTGCACGGTCCGCACCACTCGGCCCAGAAATCGACCATCGCCGGGGTTGAAGCCTTGAGAATCTCCTCTTCAAAGGTCTGATCCGTCACTTGCAAGACATCCGCCATGATGTCGCTCCTTTCTAAATCCTTTTCCCATTTAGATCATGGACCCTCGCCTTCGATATCCAAAAGGCGGTTCCATGCGCTCCGGACAAATCGGGCTTGATGCCTTTTCGGCCCTTGAACCAGGGCGTCAAGGCCTGCTAAACGCCTTCCTCCAACACCTTCTTCAGGCTCTTGATGATGGTGACCGGCACGGGGCCCGAGCGAGCGTACATGTCGAGGATCGTACGTTCCACCTTGATCTTTTTTTCCACCGCCTCCCAAGGAATCCCCTTTTCGGTGACTTGTTTCATCAATTGGACGAGCTCTTCAGATTCCATTCAGAAAACCTCCCTATTTTTTCTCCGGCGGTCGCAAGTCGGGGGGATAAATGAACTTGGGATCGATTTCATAGGTCCACGGCAGGCCCCACCACTGCCAGCCGTAGTGTCGCCGGTGATTGTACCCCCAAATCTTGTTCCTTTTGGCAAGCTGTCGGTAGTACTTGTCCTTGTTGCTGTCTTTGAAGGCAGGGAACTCCGGACCCTCAAAACCGTCTTCCACATCAAAGACATTCTTGAACCCACCATCCAGAAGCTCCTTGACCGCAAGGGCGCTTCTCGTACCGTCACGGCACAGGATGAGCAGGTTGTCTGTTTTCTTGAACACCTTCCCGATTTCTTCCGCAAAGGCCTTGTTCTTGGCGCTCAGGAGATAGCCGTGGCTCTCGCCCGTCTTTCCGAATTCCCCCGTAAGAAATTGGTAAGGGAAGAGGTAGGCCCCTATGGGATGCCCGACGAACTGATACTCCGCCCTGGTCCGGACATCGATCAGATAAGTGTCCGGCACCGTATTGAGCATGTCATAGGCCTCAATGCTCAAGACCTTGTTCGGCTCCTGGGCCGCAGTGATACAGGGGGCGGGCAGAAGGCACAAGATCAGCAAAAGCGGCGAAAACAAAAAAAGACGCAATCCCCCTGAGATAAAGGCGGTTCTTGTCTTTTCCCGCTCTTGGCGTGAAAGGGATGTCGCGCTAAAGGGAGACATAGCATGAATAGTTATGGAAAAGGCCTCTGCGGACAAACTTAACCGCTGCCGGTTCGAGATATCAATGCGTGTGTGCCGAGTCTGAGCTAGTAAGGTGTTTATTGCAAGACCCTCTTGTTGTCAAATGAAAAATACCTTGTGATCTTGAGCTTTCTGTTACCTTTCTTGACATGATCGGGCGGAAACCCTACCATAACGACCCATCGAGCGCGCTTGCCCGAGATTGACCCATTAAAGGGGGGAGTGATACGGATGAACCCATGCAACGTTTACTTTTCGGACCTGAGGGCCTCAACCAAGGAAAACCTCCTCTCAAAGCTCAAGAGACTCATGGAAGCTGCCGGGTTCAGGGAGATCTTCGCCCCTAGGGAGCTGGTGGCGGTCAAGGTCCACTTTGGAGAAAAAGGAAACACAGCGTATATCAGACCCGTCTTCATACGAAGGATCGTGGAACATATTCTCGAGCTGGGTGGGGCCCCGTTCCTCACGGACGCCAATACCCTCTATGCCGGGACAAGGGGAAACAGCGCGTCCCACATCCGCACCGCCATTGAAAACGGATTCGCCTATTCGGTCGTCAACGCCCCCATCATCATCGCCGACGGCATCCGGGGGGCGTCCTCTTCAGAGGTTCACATCGGGCAGGAGTTGATCGAGATCGCCCATGTCGGCAAAGAAATTGCTGAGGCCGACGCCTTAATCAGTGTTGCGCACTTCAAGGGGCACGAGCTCTCAGGCTTCGGGGGGGCCATCAAAAACGTGGGCATGGGGTGCGCGTCGCGAAAGGGCAAATTGGATCAGCACTCGGACCTATCCCCCAAAGTCAAGTCAAAGAAGTGTCTCGGCTGCGGCACATGTGTGGACCACTGTGCCCAGGGCGCCATCGCCCTGAGGAAAGAAAAGGCCTTCATCGATCCGGAAAGGTGCGTGGGGTGTTCGGAGTGCATCCTGGTCTGTCCGGAAGGGGCCATCGAAATCCAGTGGGACACGGATGTGGCGAAGTTTCAGAAGAAGATGGCGGAGTACACGCTTGCGGCCCTGCGAGGCAAAGAGAAGAAAGGGTTCTTCCTGAATTTTCTGACCGATATCTCGCCTGCCTGTGATTGCTATGGACACTGTGACGCCCCCATCGTGCACGATATCGGGATCCTGGCCGCCACGGACCCCGTAGCCATTGACCAGGCTTCTGCCGACCTGGTCAATCTCCAGACGGCCACGGAAGGCTCCTGCCTCTCCCAGTGCAAGGACCCGGGCCAGGACAAATTCAGGGCCCTCTACCCAAAGATCGATTGGTCCGTGCAGTTGGCCCATGCAGAGAAGATCGGTCTCGGCACGCGGCAGTACGAACTGGTCAGAATTTAACCGGATTTTTTCGAATGCATTTGAAAGGAGCATCTCATGGAGATCAAAATCAACCGAGTCGATCCTCAAAAACTCAAGACAGAAGCCCTTGGACGAATCCCAGATCGGATTCGGGGACATTCTCACGGACCACATGTTCCTTTGGGATTACCAATCGGGGAAGGGATGGCTCAATCCGCGAATAGAGCCATACGGTCCGCTGGCAATAGACCCGGCGGCCATGGGCATCCACTACGGGCAGGAGATATTCGAGGGCCTCAAGGCCTACCGGGGAAAGGAAGGCCTCTACCTTTTTCGCGCCAAGGATAACCTGCTCCGCATGAACAGCTCCGCCCGAAGGCTCTGCATGCCCGAGCTGGAATGTGGCGCAGACCTTGGAGGCCCTGAAGACCCTGATCCTTCTTGACAAAGACTGGGTCCCCCGGAGCCGGGGCACCTCCTTGTACATCCGGCCAACCATGTTGGCCACGGAGCCCCATCTCGGTGTCAGGCCCGCCAAGGCCTACCTGTTTTATATTATCATCGGGCCGGTGGGGGCCTATTACAAGGAGGGGCTGAATCCGGTCAAGATCTACGTGGAAGACGAGTACGTCCGGGCGGCGCGCGGGGGGACCGGCGAGATCAAGACCGCCGGCAACTATGCGGCGAGCCTCCTTGCCGCGGAAAAGGCCAAGGAAAAGGGCTTCACCCAGGTCTTGTGGCTGGATGCGGCGTGAAAGGAAGTACGTCGAAGAGGTGGGGACCATGAACATGTTTTTCGTCATAGACGACGAAGTCATCACCGCACCCCTGAACGGAAGCATCCTCCCCGGGATCACCAGAGACTCGGTGCTTCAGATCGTGCGGCGGTGGGGCATGAAGGTCTCCGAACGCAGCCTGTCGATCGATGAGGTGATCGCAGGGCCTGGAAAACGGCAGGCTCAAGGAGTCATTCGGCACAGGGACCGCAGCCGTTATATCGCCCGTGGGACAGATCACCTATCGGGGACGGGATTATGTGGTGGCCGGCGGCAAGATGGGTGAGCTCTCCCAGAGGCTGTACGATGAAATCGTGTCCATTCAGTACGGGGAGCGGCCTGACCCATACGGATGGGTCCAGCGGATCGGCTTAGAGGCGAGGCGTCCGACCATGATTCCTACCATAGAATGGCACGGTCCCATGTGAGGATGGTTGACCAGAGAAAGCTTCCGTCCCGGATCGAATGGGTCACCTGCAAGACACACAAAGACGTGGTCCACGCCATCGAGAAGATGGTCATCCGGGGCGCGCCGGCCATCGGGGTTGCAGCTGCCATGGGCCTCGCCTTGGGTGCTGGCACCGTCAGGACCAGGGACTACGGCCGTTTCCTTGACCGATTCAGAGAGATGGGCCGTGAAATGGTGCGTGCAAGACCAACGGCCGTGAACCTCAGGTGGGCCGTGGAGCGGATGGTGCGGTTGGTCGAGCAGATGAGCGGACAACCGGTTGAAGGCATCAAGGCGGCGCTCAGGGAGGAATCCCAAGAGATTCTTGATGAGGACATCCGGATCAACCGCAGGATCGGCCAAAACGGACAGACGCTCGTGCCCACGGGGTCCACGATCCTGACCCACTGTAACGCCGGATCTCTTGCAACGGGGGGCTACGGCACGGCGCTTGGGGTTATCCGGGCCGCTCATGAAAACGGCAAGGAGATCCAGGTGATTGCCGACGAGACAAGACCGTGGCTTCAAGGGCTGAGGATCACCGCCTTTGAGCTCATGGACGAGGGAATTCCGGTCTTCGTCATTGCCGACAGCGCCGCCGGATCGCTCATGCGGATGAAGCGCATCCACCTGGTGATCACCGGGGCCGACAGGATCGCGGCCAACGGGGACGTGGCCAACAAGATCGGAACCTACAGCGTCGCGGTGCTGGCCAGAGAAAACGGGATCCCCTTTTATGTTGCCGCACCACTTTCCACCATCGACCCTTCCATAGAAAGCGGGGAGTCCATCCCGATCGAAGAAAGAGACCCGGCCGAGGTCTGCAAACTGGGACGGACCTCAATGGGGCCGGTGGGCGTCTGTGCCCTCAACCCTGCCTTTGATATCACGCCTGCCAAGTACGTCTCCGGGATCATCACTGAGGTTGGCATCATAAGGGCCCCTTACCGTGAAGGGATCGAGCGAGCCCTCAGGTCAGGCTTCGGCTGAGATTTAAGTGCCTTGACCTCGGCGATGGCGTTCAATATATTGCAACGTTCTTAAGCGAAACAATCTATCCGCCTAGGCGAACAGTCCTTTGGGGTTGGACTGATGGAAAGGGGTTGAGACCTTCAAGACTTAATAAACAAGAGAAAGTGAGACTGGGAAATTGAACGCTTTACTGGACCTTGTGCTCATCGATCTTTACGATTGCGATCAGGCCAGACTCGTCGACACGGGGCAGATCCGGGAGGGGATGCTCACGGCGGCAAAGGTCATGGGTGCCGAGGTGGTGGGTGACTCCTTTCACACCTTCAAGCCGTGGGGAGTGAGCGGAACCGTGACCATCGCCGAATCCCACCTTGCCGTCCATACCTGGCCGGAATACCATTTCGCGGCCATCACGTTCGAGACGTGCGGCAGCGGCATGGACCACAAGAAGGCGTGCAGTCACCTGATCGAGTTCTTCCAGTCGAAGAGACCGAGGATCACTTATCAGAAAAGGGGTTTCATGGACGTCGCGGATGAGGGGTTGATCTACAAGCAGGAAGTGGGCTGACATTGTCTTCCCGTGGGTCGTGTTGATCCGATCAACCAGCGATGTGCTTTTGTGAAGGATATGGACCCGAAACCGATCGCGTCATCCGGGCAAGGGTGGGGTCTGCCCTGCGGCGGCACCTCTTTCACTAATCCCCGGCTGTGACCTCTCCTCCGATCCTGTTTGCTGCTTCCTTAATACCCTCCACTTGTTCCATTAGATCGACGCTGAGAATCCTGCGGGTCTCCGGGCGGACGCGAAAACGATCGTCCGTCCGGTGGCCGCAGACCCAGATGACGGCTTCCCCCTGAACCAGGAGCGGCAGGCTCGCGCGCATCTCCCTGGGGATCTTTCTGGTCGATGAAGAAATCCTTGAGCTTTTTCCGCCCCGCCATCCCATGGGGGACGAAACGGTCTCCCGGCCGGACATTCCTGATCATCAAGGGATAGCGAATCTTCTCGGCATCGAGACAGGGCGGCGTTGGACGATGCGGGGGGAACAAAAGGCCGAGGGACTTCCAGTTCCCGGAGACGGAAGACGCAGCCTAGCCGCTCCCAGCCGATAGGTCCCCGGGCCTTCCACCTCGATAGCAGAAATCCTCCGTTCTTTCGGCCTGATGCGCGCGAGAAGATCAATTCGTCATAAACGCGTCTGGCCATAACTTCCCCGGGCAGGTTGACCATCGCGCTTGCCTTCGCGGCTCATGGCAAGTCCCCGCACCGAGGCCACATGACGGCTGGAAATCCCCCAAAGCCCCCCTTTGACCAGAGAGATGGCGTACCGAATGACCCGGTTCACGAGGGCGGGGGGGAGCGCCGTTCATGGCGGATGCCGGGAAACGGACTTCTCCTTCGTTCGCACTCAGACTCGCGCCTCTCACCCAATCCCCCGCCTGATCCCCTGAGCCAGGCCTCGTCTTCCCGCAAGAGGGCTGCGGTGTGCCCGATGATTTCAACCACCCTCGGCTGAAACGACTTGAGGACAGGGAAAAGGGTCTCCCGCACCCGGTTTCTAAGAAAACGGCAATCCCTATTGGAGGAGTCTTCCATGAAATCAAGGCCCCTGCGTTTCAGATAGGATAGAACTTGCTCGCGGGGGTGCTCGATCAGGGGCCGGATGAACCGGTTGTCCCGTTGGGGTGAATGGCCCCCATGCCGTGCGGGCCGCTGCCTCTGAGGAGTCTCATGACGAAGGTCTCGGCCTGGTCGGTCAATGTGTGGCCAAGGGCGATCTTCTGGGCGGAAAATACGGTTCCGGTCTTCATCCAGAAACCGGTACCTGGATTCGCGGGCCTTGTCCTCCAGACATGGGTCTGTCATCCGGAGGTGCGTCAGGCACCCCACCCTGCACGAAAGGCCGCGGGAGGCCGCGAGGTTCTTGACGAACTCGGTTTCCCGTTGGTCTTCCCCGGGCCGAAGTCCGTGGTTCAGATGGGCGACGAAAAGGGTCATGGGCATGGCTTCCCTGAGGCGGCAGAGCACGTCGAGCAGGCAGACGGAGTCCGGGCCGCCTGAGACCGCCACGACCACCCGGTCCCCTGCTTGAATCATTTGGTGCTTCAAAATGGTGGTCTTGACCTTTTCCAGAAACGACGCGTCAGGTTCCATGAATGGTTGCATCCTAATCCGGATCAAGTGGCCACGGACAAAGGACCGGAAAGACCATTGCCAGGTTGCCCCAATAATCCACAACTCCATCACTCCCATTCCTATTAACAAACTATCACCCTTTGCCGTCGAACTCAATTGGAGCCCGAGATGCCCTGTCGTTTTTCGGACAATGATTCAGGGAGGGAGGTTTTGTGTTGACGGTCCATCGGTGCGAAAGGTAGAGTTTCCCCACCCAATGGCTTCGAAAGGAAATGACGTGTTGGGATGAACCACCCGGATCTGCTTGACAATCTTGCATGCCCTTTTCAACCCATCCACGGTGGCCGTGATCGGCGCATCTGAAAACTCCGGGAAGCTCGGTTTCCACGTGATGAAGAGCCTCAAAGGGGGCGGTTTTCGACGGCCGCATCGTGCCCGTGAATCCCGGAGCCGCCGAAATCTTGGGGACGCCCGCCTTACCCTCCATTTCGAGGTTTGAAGGCCAAATCGACCTGGCCGTGATCGTGCTCCCTGCCAGGGCCGTGCCGGGCGTCCTGGAGGAGTGCGGCCGGAAGGGGGTCAAGGCCATCGTGCTCATCACGGCCGGATTCAAGGAGATCGACGACCCTGCGGGGAGCGCGCTCCAAGCAGGCTACTGGCCGAAAAGGCCAACGCACTCCGTATCCCCGTCATTGGTCCCAACACCTTCGGGATGGTCAACCGCCACAGGGGCCTCAACGCCTCCTTCACCCCTGAGTTCTCCATGCTGGAGGCGGGCCCGGTGGCGCTGGTCAGCCAGAGCGGCGGCATATCTCACCTCTTGGCCTTCATGGCCATGCGACAGGACGTGAGGATCGGGAAGGTCATCGGCCTTGGAAACCGACTCAACATCGATTTCGCCGAGATGACCCGTTACCTCCGGGAGGACCCGGACACGGGGGTCGTCCTGCTCTACCTGGAAGGCCTGGACGACCCGCGCGCCCTCATGAAGGCCGCATCCACCTACCGCGGGAAAAAGCCGATCATCGCTTACAAAACCGGGCTGGGGGAAAAGGGCAATCAGGCCTCCCGCTCCCACACGGGAACCCTTGCCGGGAGCCGGCCGATCTACGAAGGGGCCTTGAAACAGGCCGGGGATCTTTCTTGCGGATTCAACGGAGGCGCTTTTGGATCTTGGTAAGGCCATGGCCGCATGTCCCCTTCCCCGGGGACCACGCGTGGCGATCCTGAGCGGTCAGGCAGGTCCTGCCATGGCTGCCTGCGATGTCTGCCAGTCAGAAGGCCTCCAAGTGACTGCATTCGAATCTGCCACCCAGGAGACCATCCACGGACTGCTGCCGCCCCTGGCTCTGCGCAGCAATCCTGTGGACATGGGGCCGGCCTGGTACGACTCGGAGGCCATCCGGGGCATCGTGAAAGCGGTCATGGCGGATGACAACGTGGATGGCATCCTGATCCTGATGATGTTTGCCTCGGCCAACCGGGAGGCCATTAACGGCCTTTCAGATCTGCTTTCAGAGTGGAATCAAGAAAAGCCGGTGGTGGGCTGCCTGGTCTCGCCGCCGGGCATATGGGATGAGGCCATTTCCAGGATGGAAAAAGAGGGCGCGCTGGTCAACCTTCCAACGCCCGAAAGGGCGGCAAACGTGATGGCCGCCATGTGGAAATACGCACACATGCTGGACGATAAGAGGTTGGAGGAGATAATGAACGTGATTGAGCAGGCCCTGAAACAGGGCAGAAACACACTTTCGGAGTATGAGTCTAAAGAGCTCCTCAAGGCTTACGGGATCCACGTGACCAAGGAGACGGTGGTGAAGCGACGAATCCGCCCTGAAAGATGCGGCCCGGGTCATCGGCTATCCCATGGTCCTCAAGGGATGCTCCCCGAATCTCAGCCACAAGACGGAGCGGGGCCTGGTTCATCTGGATGTGCGGAACGAGGCAGAGGCTTTGCAGGCCTTTCAACACATCATGGATAACATGGACGATCCAGGCGGTGCGGTGCTGGTTCAGGAATGGGTCCGAGGCGGAAGGGAACTGGTGGTGGGGCTCACAAGGGATATTCAGTTCGGGCCGTGCGTCATGTTCGGGCTCGGGGGGATCTTCACGGAGATCCTGGAGGACACCGTTTTCCGCGTGGCACCCATTGAAAAGGTGGATGCGCTTGAGATGATGAAGGAAATCCGGGGAAACAAGATCCTTGAGGCCGTACGAGGCATGCCGGCGGCCAACCTGGAAAAACTTGCGGAGATCCTCGTTACGGTAGGGAAGCATCGGCATGGAAAACGACGCCATTCAGGAGATCGACATGAACCCGGTGGTCCTCTCGGGGAGCGAGCCCGTCGTGGTGGACGCGCTGGTGGTGCTCAAGGGATCTTGAGAAACAACGAACAGTGATCGTCGGTCTGCTCGTGGCGACCCTGAAAAGGCGCTCGCGCCATGGGACACAGGAATGACCGACGGTCTCACTCACAGGACCGAACGCCTCCCTTTGGGCGCCAGGGCTCGGGGCCCCTTTCACGGACCGTTTCAAAGCATTCCACCCAGTCGCCAATCCTGCCCTTTGTCGAAGCCTGGGATCTTGATTCCTACCTGTTGCCCGACCGTGGCCTTCTTTCACGGCATCCTTTTCGATGTGAAGGGACTGGATGTGCCCGGTGTAGACCTGGCCCATGGCCGAGATGACCCTGAATGGGTCGCCCAGCGGCGAGTTGCCCTTCCACCACCTCACAGCCCAGAATAATGTCCTTGCGGCTGCTCTTGAAGAGCGCGATGACCCGGGCCTTTCCGGTCACTTTTTCCTGCGCCTCCCTTGGTGATCAAGCTTCGGGCGATCTGGTGAAGATCATCTGAGAGACGGTAGATGACCTCGTAGAGCCGCACCTCGACCCCCTGCTCGCGGCTCAATTGGGGAATCTCCGGCATCACGTCCACGTTGAACCCCACCACGAGCCTGCTGCCGGTCTGCGCCATGAGCAGGTCAGACTTGGCGACGGCGCCCACGTCTGCGTGAATGACCTTGATTTGGACGCCGTTCACCGACCTCCCGGTGATGGTGGTCATGACCGCCTCCTGACTCCCAGCCGAGTCCGCCTTGAGGACCACCTCCAGGGACCGGGCCTCCCGGCCCTTGAATGGACTTGATCGGTTCCAGGGACTCGCCGATGATTTCCTTTTCTCGGCCTTTCCGTTCCTGGTCGATCTTGTCCTTTTTCATAAGCGCCCTCCCCGGTGGCTTCAGTTGAGAGAAGCCGAAACCGCACCCCTAAGTGCACGTGAACACTGCTTGCGGCGGATAAGTCACTCTTCACTGAATTATGATAAAGTACACCCTTCAGGACTTCAACCGGGGAGCGCAACAGATCATGCCATTTATCGTCAAACTTCTGATGACTGTGGCTATCATCATCTTCTGTGTTCAGGTGGGCAGAAGGTTCCCTTCCATGGCCGGCCTCATTGCCACCATGCCGCTTACCAGCCTGCTGGTGCTCCTCTGGTTGTATGTGGACCACCGCAAAGACCCTGTCCTGCTGGTCAATTACGCTAAGGGGGCCATGTTTGGTATTTTGCCGAGCTTCCTTTTTTTCGTTGCCGCCTTTGTGTGCCTGAAAAAGGGTCTTCCTTTCCCGGCCACTCTTGGGATCAGCTTCACCATTTGGTCCCTCGGCGCGGTGGTCCATCAGTGGCTCTTGCGCTAGTGATCGCTTTCTGCCTTTACATAATCAGCTGATTGTGTACTATCTCGCCAATGGGTGGCGAATGTCTGCCGTCCCCTGGTCAAATTTGGGCCGATTCACCCGGAACGTTATGGAGGCTATCGAAAAATCATGAAAGGATATGGGAGCAAAGTGGCGTTCGTTGACCTCTCCACCGGAGAGGTTCGGGAAGAGAGACTTACTGAAGAGACGGCGCGCGGATTCATCGGAGGATATGGCCTCGGCGTTCGCGTGCTGTTCGAGCGAATGAAAAAGGGCGCTGATCCCCTTGGCGCTGAAAACATCCTGGGATTCACCGCGGGACCGCTGACCGGGACGAAGACGCCCACGGGCGGTCGCTACATGGCGGTATGCAAATCCCCACTGACGGGAGGGTGGGGTGACGCAAACTCGGGCGGCTACTTCGGAAGTGAGCTGAAGTGTGCCGGCTGGGATGCCCTTTTTGTAACCGGCATCGCCCCCACCCCGAGCTACCTCTCGGTGGTGGATGGAAAAATAGAGTTGAAAGACGCCTCCCATATCTGGGGACGGGACACTACGGAGACAGAAGAGATCATCAGAAAAGAATTGAATCATGCCAGATTGAGGGTGGCATGCATCGGGCCTGCATCGGAAAGGCTCTCGTTGATCAGCGGGATCGTCAATGACAAGGGCCGCATCGCAGCGCGATCGGGTGTGGGGGCTGTCATGGGATCGAAACGGCTCAAGGCCGTGGCCGTGACAGGGACGGGCAAGGTCGGGGTGGCCGATGAACCGGGGCTCGATCAACTGCGAAAGCGCTTCATCGAAGAGCTCCGCCATGCCCAAGGCTTCCCGAACATCTTAAGCGATTTTGGAACCTTCGGTCTCACCGCCGGCCTTGTGGCCGGCGGCGCAACGCCCATCAAGAACTGGCGCCTGGCCGGTGGTCAGGCCTTTCCAAATCTTGACAACGTCGCGGACCCGGATCTGGCGATTCGATACAGAAAAGGAAAATACGCCTGTGCCAACTGCCCCATTGCCTGCGGCGGGATCTTCAAGGTTGAGGAAGGCCCTTACCCGGTCAAGGAGTTGCACAGACCGGAGTATGAGACGCTTGCGGCATTCGGTCCCATGTGCATGAACGATGATTTTCATTCCATCGTCAAACTGAATGACCTGTGCAACCGGGGAGGCCTGGACACCATTTCCACAGGGACGGTCCTGGCCTTCGCAATGGAATGCTACGACAATGGCATCATCTCCGAGAAAGACACAGATGGCATCGATCTTCGATGGGGCAACGGGGAGGCCATGATCGCCATGGTCGCCAAGATGATCGCCCGCGAGGGGTTTGGCGATATTCTTGCCGACGGGGTCAAGGTTGCCGCTGAAAAAATCGGAAAGGGCGCCGAGGCACTTTGCCATGCACGTGGGCGGACAGGAACCGGGTTTCCACAACGCCCTCTTCCTCCCTGGGCCGGGGCACCGGCTTTGTTTGCGACCCCACCCCCGGCCGCCACACCGCGGCCCCCATGGCCCGAATTGATGCCGGACCGGGGGCCTTCGGACCTTACCCTGAATTGAAGATCGACGCGTTCGAAAGGTACCAGGTCAAAGGCAAAGGCCCCATGAGCGCAAAGGCGTCGTGCTATCTGCAGGCGGGGTCCTGTGCGGGCGTCTGCCTCTTTCCCTTGATCTTTTTTGGCAACTATCCCCTCATTGACTTCATGAATGCGGTGACGGGCTGGGAGATGACGGTGAGCGAGGCCTTGGAAACCGGCGCACGGATCCAGACACTGCGTCAGGCCTTCAACATCCGCGAAGGCATTGACCCGTCTCAAGTCAAGCTCCCGCCGAGATTGGCCGGGATCCCGCCAAAGGATGAGGGACCGCTGGCAGGGATCACGGTGGACGTGGACACGTTGGCCCGAGAGTACTGGGAGGCCATGGGTTGGGATGCGGCAACCGGCCATCCTACTCAGGACACGTTGGAACGGCTCGGCCTGGCGCGCCTCGTGGAAGATTTCGGATAAGGCCGGGACAGGATTGCCTGCTCATCGCCGTTTTGACCGAATGGTTGCGTGGATCACCAAGAAGAGACGAGATCATTTCATCGAAAGAAACAGGGAAAAGGAGGCAATCAGAATGAAAATCCTTGCTCTGGTTGGAAGCTACAGGAGGAACGGCAACTCCGACATCCTCGCCAAGGAGGCCCTGATGGGGGCCGAGGAGGCCGGGGCGGAAGTGGAATTGCTGCATTTGACGGACTACAAGATCGAGGCCTGTCAGGGGTTCGGCCTTTGCCTCTTCCGCAAGGAGGGATGCCACATCGAGGACGACGTGAAGGAGATCTGGTCCAAGATCGAGGCGGCCGACGGTTCTCCTGAGCGTGCCCTGCTATTTCCTCGAATCGACTGCCGTCCTGAAGCAACTCCTCGATCGAGGATGGGTCCTGGCCCACCGGGGCACCTTTCGGGGCAAGTACGGGTCGGTCCTGGTCCCCTACGCGACCCGGGGATGGATCCCCTATGCGATGCTTCAGCCGAACATCTTCTTCGGCATCCTCGGGTTCGACGTCATCCACCGGGCGACCTTCAATGTCCAGGGGCTGGGCGAAGCCGTCCACGATGAACCGGGCATCGAGAAGGCCCATCGAATCGGGGAGGAGCTGGTCCAAGCGGTCCGCGACAAAGACCCGACCTATCGGTCGGAGACCGGGCTCTGCCCGATCTGCCAGGACTGGAACATCCGGATCCTCAAGGACAGGAAGGCGGTCGAATGCCCCACGTGCGGCGTCCGCGGTGTGCTCACGATCGAAACGGAAAGATCGACGTCGCCTTCGACGAGAAGGCCCTGGCCGAGTATCGATTCGACCCGGAGGTGGGCTACAACCACTTCACCTATCACATCAAGCCATCAAAGGACTATTTCCTGCGCACAAAGGAAGAACGAAAGGCAAAGGGAGCCCGATATAAGGCTTATCTGGCAGAGGGGGGATCGGAATGGAAGAATACACCGTCCACCTTCGCTATTACGCAGGCGACCCGCTCGAAGAGATCCGCCAGGAAGACCTGGACCGCATCGCAGAGGCCCATGGGGTGAAGGTCTCCTTTGAGAAAATCGACAACCGGATCTTCAGCGATGGAATGATGAGGAGGAGACCCTGGACAAGACCATTGAGGAGATGACCCAGGACGTGATCACGGTCAGCACTGATGACGAGAGCAATTCAGGGAGGCGATTGCGGTCCTTTACGAGAAGTACCGGTCTCCCCGGACCCCTTACGGCTTCTGGGGAAGCAGCCGGGAAGGCGGAAGGATCGCAAAGGCCGTCGCCGACGAGACGGGCGGCGGATGGTGATGGGTGTGGATCCTTGAAAGACGGCCCGCGCCAACTAGATCTTTCAGCCGGGCGAGTTCCCCTTACCCTCTCGTCAGTTCTCACGGCTTAATGATTTCGAACTCAGGGCTTGAGATGCTTGGCGGCATGTCCTTCCATGGGTTGCCGCAGAAGGCGGCACGGACCGTATAGCGTCCCGCTGGAAGGTTCTGCGGCAGGCGCCAGCGGATGCCGGCCATCTGATCGATGTCGGAAAACCGGGGGCACGCGCCGCTTGCAGGGATCGCAAAGGCAGGCTTAAAGACCGTGATCTCCTTCTGGGGAATCCTGACCGCCCTGATGATTCAAGGTGAGCGTAGGTGCGACACCGATGGGAAAAGCGGTCATCCGGATAAAACGCATGGTCACGGGACTCCCCGGGAAGGTACACATCATAGTCCGTCACCAACCCGATCAGCTTGTTGTCGTCCGAAATCCCCGTGCCCACGCCCGAAGTTGTCTCGTCCCACGATCTCGCCGGCCCCACGTCCACGTGTACCGTGTCCCCGTGATAGTATCCGGCCCCCCCGAACCCGAGCGCCTTGACATAATCCCAGATGCGCCTTGCAGGGATGCCTTCCATTCTGAGGTCGGCAGCCATGTCGTACTGGTGCAGGCTTGCCTTGGCCGCGAGTGCGCCGCGATTGCGGATTCCCGCATTGTACTGGGGGGTGCGATATCCGGAAATGATCACGATTCGGGCGCCGGGGTTAAGGCGGTCTTCCAGGAAATCGAGAAACTCGATCAGCCTGAGGGGTGCCGATGGTGCACCAAAAACGCGGCAAATGGCTCCAAGTGCTTTTTCGTCGTATTTTCCTTTTCCTGTGCGGTATCTGGCCGGCAAACGATTTTCCGTTCTTCTCGCTGACGAGATGAATGGACGCCGTCGCCAGTGTGGAAAAAGCGGCCCACATCCGGCAGAACGGCCTCTGCCCGGGTGTCGGCTGCACCCAGCCCCGCCGTCAAAACCGCAACCAGGCATGCAACCGCTTATTTGATTCATTTTCTGACTCGATCCCTGCAAACGAGCGTGAGAAACGGCTCGCGGTTTAGTGCCTGTGCCCTGCAGCGCTACTCCAATCCTCTCTTAATTCGATCGGTTATGTCAACGCGGGTCTCTTTACATCCAACCGCATATATACTATTGATGGTTGACAAGTCCTAACTACGCGGAAAGACCATTCATCCCTGGTGGAATACAGCCGGTGGGTCTTTTTCGAGGAGCCTGTTCACATCAAGCGATTTTGGGTAATCCGCATGCAATCCATCTACGCCCAGATTCAGAAAAGCGTCATGGAAATTGCCTCACGCTATCCCTCTCCCGGATTTCTACAATGATTTCGCATCTGAAAACCAGTTATCGAGACACCTGCTTGAAACGGATGCGACGGTTTCCGAAATAAGACGCTTCGTCGCGCAACGAATTGAAGATGATTTCGGCCATGGTATGGACGCACGCCGTGAAAGTCGCGCTGGATGCCGGGACCCTGACGCTTGTCGAAGGGAAAATTTCAGGGTTCTCTGGTGATAGGACCCACCGATGGGTTGTCCTGGCTCAATGTGCTGGGCTTTTTCACGACATTAAACGCAAGAAAAAGGACCACGCAGGAGAAGGGGCTCTATATGCAAGAGAAGTTTTCAGGGGTTACGCCTTTGCGGATGAAGAGGTGAATGACATCGCGCTTGCCATTGCAAACCATGAGGCCTTCAAAGACCCTATCCCCATAGAGCGTGTCCAGGCGGAGAAATCCTTTCAAGCTGCCTCTACGATGCAGACAAATTTCGCTGGGGGCCGGACAATTTCACCCACACGCTATGGCAGATGGTCGCCTCTTACAACCCACCCCTTTCCAAATTCGTCGCCCGTTACTGGAAGGGTATGGAAGGGGTGGCCAGGATTAAACATACGTTTCGAACCGTAACGGGAAAGACCTACGGCCCCCAGTTCATTGAGATCGGCCTTGCCATGGGGAAGGACATATTCACAATGATAAGAGAGGACTATCTCAACGTATCTTTAGTCTTGTCAGTAGCAGGAGAAGAGATGAGCAAGCTCACCTACACCATCGAAGACAGAGTCGCCGTCATCCGCATGGATGACGGAAAGGCCAATGCCTTCGACTTTGAAATGTTCGCCGAAATCAACAAGGCCCTGGATCAGGCCGAGGCCCACCAGGCCGGCCTGGTCATTTTCGCGGGACGCGATGGGATCTTCTGCGGCGGCCTCAATCTGAAACTCCTGCCCACCCTGGCCCCTGCCCAGATCCTGGACCTGGTGACCCAGTTCGGCAGGACCATGAGCCGCATCTTCCTCTTCCCTGCACCGACCGTGGCGGCCATCGCGGGGCACGCCATTGCAGGGGGTCTCCAGCTGGCCTTTGCCTGCGACCGCCGTTATGCCCAAGAAGGCCCCTATCGCATCCAGATGAATGAAATGATGACCGGGATGATCCTGCCAAGCTGGATGCTCCACATCTCCACAAGGGTGATCCCTGTCGAGTGGCGGAGCGAGGTCCTCCTGCATGCCAGGACCTACTCCACGACCGAGGCCATGGAAAAAAAGCTGCTAAACGGTGTCGTCCCTGTTGGCAAAGAAATGGTTTCGGCCGTAAAGGAATCTTGCCGGGACCTCATGATGATCGACCGCTCCGCTTATGCCTACACCAAGAGACTGATGCATGGTCCCGGTCTTGAAGAGGCCCTCGCCAAGCTCCCAGTGGAATTGGCCCGCAAATAGAGACCGCTAGACGATAAGCCTAGACACAACCCTTTTTTGTATCTTAAGCCTAAACGAAGCCATTCTTTGGGTTCACATGGAATCAGCCAGGAAGGGAAGGCAGGGATCTGAGTCGCAGCAAATGACCTCAACCGTGATATGCGCCAAATTGGGCACCACATCCAACAGCACCTTATAATATTCCGGCGGTCGCGGATAGTGGGTCACCACAGAGATAATGGCCGACACCTTATTGGACCCCACTTTCCACAAGTGGAGATCACTGATGCGGTTGTCGGCATCATCTTCAATAATGCGGCAGATATGATCCGCCGTCCGCCGGTCCACATCACGGTCCAGCAAGATTTTTCCGGTGTCCCGCAACAAGCCGTAGGCCCAATGGGAGATGATAACGGCTCCCACCACTCCCATGACGGGGTCCATCCAGATCCAGTGCCATATCTTTCCACCGCTCAAGGCCACAATGGCCAGGACCGATGTCAGGGCGTCGGCCAATACATGCAGATAAGCGCTGCGCATGTTGTGGTCATGATGGTGATGAATGTGGTCGTGGTGTTGATCCGGGCCGTGATGGTCCTGATGAGGAGATCGATGCAATACCGCGGCGCAGACCAGATTGACCGCCAATCCCAAAATCGCCACCAGGATGGCCTCATTGAATCGAATGGGCTGGGGATTGAAAAGCCGTTCAATTGATTCGGCGGCCATCCACAAAGCCACCACAGCCAGGACCACGGCACTGGTGAATCCGCCCAGCACGCCTATTTTGCCCGTACCAAAGGTAAAGAGGGGGTCGTCTACATGCTTTCGGGCAAAATAATAGGCAACCGCCGCGATGCCCAAGGCCACCGCATGGGTGCCCATGTGCCACCCATCGGCCAGAAGTGCCATGGAGCCGAAAAAGGTGCCGGCCATGATCTCTGCAAACATGGTGACGAGCGTCAACCCAACCACGAGGAGCACTCTTTTTTCGTTGGCACGGTCGGTGCGCTCGAATTCGTGGACATGCCGATATCGGTCCAGGGTGTGAATGTGCATGGGTTGGAACCACTCCTTTTGTTTAACTGGTTTAACTCTTATGCTTCGATGGGGGAATGTCAATCAAGTCCAGAGATCTTGCGCGAAGAATTCAGGTCGCCCCTTCCCCAGCGAGTCCGTTGACTTGTGTGATGCCACGAATTAGCATCGAGATGCACCGGCAGCAATGGTGCTGATGGCTCAGGAATTGGCCAGATTGCTTCTGTTTCCATCTCAATTTGCAAGGAATCGAAGGGGAAGTATGCAAATCCCCATGTTCAACTTATCGCTGGTTCGTATTGGGGTTTATTTCATCCTCATTTGTTCTCTTTCAGTATCCTGTTCAAAGGAGGACGATGTCAGCCTCATCCTCCATTTGATCCAGGAAAGTGCAAGGCTTGCCGAAGCGCATCGCGTCCAGGAGCTGATGGATCTGACCACCGAGGACTTTCAGGCCACCCCCGGCCCCCATGGATCGCCGGGAGACCGGCAAGATACTCTGGTGGGCCTTCAGACACTATGGTGACTTCAAGATCTTGTATCCCGAACCGAGCATCGATCTCGGGTCCAATGATACTGCGAGTGCCAGGATATATTTCGTGATCGTCAAAAAGGAGCGGAGCTATCCTGAGCTCAAGAAGCTCTACAAAGATCCGAAAGCCTGGCTCGAAGCGGTGGGCGAGAATGCGGACCTCTACCGGCTTACCATTGGTTTTGCAAAAAAGAACACGGATTGGGTCGTGAAAAGCGCGCTTCTTGAGCCTTTCAAGGGCTTGGGCTTCGGCCGATAGCGCTCGACAGGACCTCCCTGGTAAGGTTCCAAACGACACCTTGCTGTGCCATTTCGTCAGGTCTCAGCCCGTTCATTGCCTCACGCCACGACAAAGTGCCTGATCTTCGCCAGGGTTTTCCGAAGCTCCGCCCGAAAATCCGGGTGAGAGATGGAGATGAGGGCCTCTCCGCGTTCCCGCAAGGTCTTCCCGTGAAGGTTCACGGCACCGAACTCGGTCACCACCCAGTGAACGTGTCCTCGGGTCGTCACCACCCCGCCACCGGGCTTGAGCTCAGGGACGATCCTTGAGGCCGCTCCTTTTGCCGCAGTGGCTGGAATCGCGATAATCGGCTTCCCTCCCCTGGACAGTGCGGCGCCGTGGATGAAATCCATCTGTCCCCCAATCCCTGAATAGATCCTGTGCCCAAGGGAATCCGCGCATATTTGACCCGTCAGGTCGATCTCCAGTGCAGAATTGATCGCCACCACTTTGTCGTTTTGGCGTATGATCGCCGTGTCATTTGTGCGGTCGCAAGGGTGGAACTCCACTCTGGGGTTGTCATGGACAAATTCGAACAACCGCTGGGTTCCACTTACGAAACTGGTGGCGATCCTGTTGGGATGGACCTTTTTCAGGCGGTTTGTGACGACCCCCGCTTCCACCAGGTCAACCACTCGGTCGGAGAACATCTCCGTGTGGATCCCGAGGTCATGCTTGTCAAACAGGCGGACAAGCACAGCGGCCGGGATGTTGCCGATTCCCACCTGGAGGGTTGAGCCATCTTCTATGAGGCCCGCGATGATCTCTCCCATGCGGGCCTCCACCTCCGTTTCGGGTGAGCCATGGTGCTCGATCAGGGGGTGATTTGTGTGGATGAAAGCAGTGATCCTCTCAAAAGGAACGACCGTGTTGCCGTGCGTGCGCGGCATCTGGTCGTTGATTTCAGCGATGATCACATGAGCGGTATCCGCAGCGGCTTTGGCTGCATCCACGGACGTGCCCAGCGAGCAATATCCGTGGCGGTCCGGGGGCGACAACTGCAGAAGTGCCACATCCAACTGGATGGTCCCGGTGGTAAATAACCTGGGAATGTCTGTCGAGGAAAATCGGCATGAAATCCGCGCGCCCCTCCTCAATGGGCTTTCGCAGCGACTCGCCGGTGAAAAAGGAGACGGAGAAAAAACGCCCTTCTTGGCCGGGCGCCGCAAAGGGAATGTCCCCTGCGAGATGCAGGTGATAAAGTCGAACTTTCTCCAAATCCTGTCGCTTGCACAGCGCCTGGAGCAGGGTCGTGGGTGTAGCCGCTGCGCCATGGACGAAAACCTTCATGCCGCTCTTGATATGGGCCACGGCGTCATCAGCGCTCACGGCTTTGTGATTCCAGCTGGGGTCAATTCTCATAGACGTTCTCCTCTTTGCGATCATGATCCGGGATACCGCTCACAGGGAACAGCTGCGAGTGCTCGCGCCCTGCCGCACGCATCACCCATCATGGAATCATCGGCATCTTTGGATGTCAATGCCGTTTCATGCCGCCCATCTCGCCCATGGTCCACAGGTCTCGTCCCACTTCCCCGCTTCTCATCTTCCGCCTTTAAGACATCCCATACTCTCACATCCCCCGGACGCTGGTTGTCCTGCCGGACAAATTTTTTGTGTAAACCGTTTTCGGAAACGAAGCGTCTTACCGATTAAATGAGTGAGAGCTCGACCCTCATCGTGGAGCGGGGACTTTTCGATCACGTTGAGCTTTAAGGAGGCTCGTGATTATGAAAAAGTCATTTTCGGCCATTGATAAACAGTTCTTTCGAAGGATAGTGTGGTTGTTGATCCTAGCCCTCTTTTCCGTGTTGATTTTCTGGCAGCAGACCCGAGCCGCAGGGGTGGACCCGTTGGCGTCCGGCAAGGGATGGGGCGCCTTTGCCGCTAAAGCAGAGATCTCACAGGTGATATCCTGAGCATTGTGAAACCCTCATGCGTTTTCACCCCGCAACTCCCCCATCCTTGGAATTAGGGATAACCTTGCAACGGTAAAGGCCAGGAGCATCTTCCTCACAATAGGCCGTTCCGCTAAACAGTAATCCCATACTATGACCGCATGGGAGAGCTTGGCCTTAGCGAACTTGGTTTGTGCTGAGGTTGGGCCGCGGCAAAGAAAAAAGTTGCAATCGGATCAAAAATCACCAATAATATTAAATTTTCCGGATTTCGAAGAAGGCTGGGAATTTAGAGATACCGACCCATGTCGAACACACTCATAAACAACAAATTACGAAACATCGCCATTATCGCCCACGTCGACCACGGCAAAACGACCCTTGTGGACGCCATGTTCCGCCAGAGCGGTCTTTTCAGGGCCAACCAGGAGGTCCAGGAGCGGCTCATGGACACCATGGACCTGGAAAGGGAGCGCGGGATCACCATCGCCGCCAAGAACTGCTCGGTGCTGTGGCACGGTGTCCGGGTGAACATCGTCGACACTCCAGGCCATGCGGATTTCGGCGGAGAAGTGGAGCGGGCCCTTTCCATGGTGGACGGCGCGATCCTGCTGGTCGACGCATCGGAAGGCCCCCTTCCCCAGACCCGGTTCGTCCTCAGAAAGGCCTTGGAAGCAGGCCTCAGAATCATCGTGGTCATCAACAAGATCGATCGACAGGACGCCCGCCCCGCTGAGGTCCTTGACGAGATCTACGATTTGCTGATCGACCTGGACGCCACAGGGGATCAGCTTGAGTTTCCGCTCCTTTATGCGGTGGGACGTGACGGTGTGGCCATGAAAGACCCTTCCGAAAAGGGGAAGGACCTCCACGTTCTTATGGATACCATCCTCAAAGAGATCCCCGGTCCGTCCCACGACCCGGACGCGCCCTTCCAGATGCTCGTATCGGACCTTGGCTATTCGGACTATGTGGGCCGGCTGGCCGTGGGAAAAGTCTTTAACGGAACGGCCCGGGCCAGGGACAGCCTGGTGCGCATCGGTGAAAAGGGGGAGGCCGTGCCGCTCAAAGTGACGAAGCTTCAGGTTTACGAGGGCACGAACCTGAAGGATGCGGACGAGGTCCATCCCGGAGATATCGCGGTGCTCGCCGGCATCGAAGAGGTCAAAATCGGAGATACCATCTCTAACACTCAGGATCGCAAGGCCCTGCCCCGCATCAGGGTGGATGAGCCCACCGTGTCCATGGCTTTTGCGGGTAACGACTCACCCTTCGGAGGAAAAGAGGGGAAGTACGTGCGGTCGAGCCAGATTCGCGACCGCCTCCGGAAGGAAACGCTCTTGAACGTGGCCATTCAAGTGGAGGAACGCGGAGATCGGGACAAGATCGTGGTCAAAGGCAGGGGTGAGTTTCAGCTGGCCATCCTCATCGAGACCATGCGGAGAGAAGGGTATGAATTCTGTGTGGGCCGGCCTGAAGTCATCTACCGCTTTGAAAACGGCACGAGACTCGAACCCATCGAGCTGCTGCTGATCGACTGCGAAGAGCGCTTTCTCGGCGTGGTTACGGAAAAGCTTTCCCTTCGCAAGGGAAAGGTGATCAACCTGGTCAATAACGGCATGGGGAGGGTGCGGCTCGAATTCTCCGTCCCCGCCCGCACCCTGATCGGCTACCGCGATGAGTTTCTCACCGACACGCGGGGCACCGGCATCATGCACTCCATATTCGACGGCTACAGCGAGTTCCGTGGGGAGTGTCTCAGTCGCTTTACCGGTTCCATCGTGGCCGACCGAACGGGAAAGGCCGTCGCTTACGCCCTTTACAATCTGGAGCCCAGGGGCCGGCTCTTCGTAGTCCCGAGCGATCCGGTCTACGAGGGCATGATTGTGGGCGAGCACAACCGGGGCACGGATATTGACGTGAATGCCTGCAAAGAGAAGAAGCTGACCAACATCCGGGCGGCGAATAAGGACGACAATGTGCTCCTCACCCCCATAAAGCCCATGACCCTGGAGCAGGCCATCGCCTTTATCCGCGAAGACGAGCTGCTGGAGGTGACGCCAAAGGCCTTGCGCATGCGAAAGGTTATTCTTTCTGCTCAGAAACGCCACAACTCGTCCCGGCTGTTAAGGAAAGAGGCGGCGTAGAAAAAGATCTGGCTGCCCTTTGCCCTAGGCCGACCCTCCTCCTTCATCAGGTAGCCGGCCATGGCCCCAGCCCGGATCGTAGAGGTGCCTGAAAAGCAGCGCCAGCGTCTCTCTCAAGGCCATCTGCCATGTGGTGCAGCCCGCATAGAGGGGGGCGAGATCCGGACGAGTCATCGCCTTGATCACCCCACCGGTCACATCAAAATGGATCGATTCGCGAAAGATCCGGCGACCCTGATCATCCACGGGCCAGAAGACGAGATCCTCAAAAAAGTGGACTGCGATCCTTTTGCCCGTCCCCTGCGTTTCCACCTTGAAACGAAGCCCCGGCTGCTGTTTTGAAGAACCTATCCTATATCGATACTCCAGAAGAGAAAAATCATCGAATTTGAGCATCTGGGCAAGGAATCCTTCCATGGTCGTAGACCGGTCTGCGCCCAAGATCTCCACGTCCGCAACATTTCTTCCGATCGCCCCCACAATCGCCGTCGCCTCCGCGGCAAAATCCAAAAGGGCCTCTTTGAGGCCTGCTGGCTCCAAGGTCGTCTCCCGGCCCTTTCCCAATTCTTTACCGGCCCGAATCGCTTCGTTGATCCTCATGGCCCAAATGTAATAGGTTGTTGCAGCCATTTGCATATCCTCTTCCACGGTAAGATGCCTGAGAGGCATCCAATTGTGTGAGATAGTCCCCAATCATCAGGGTTGGATCTCCACCATACGGTCGCATTGAGCCTAAGGGATTGCAGATTTTCAATAAGCATCACCCATTCCATGATGTCTGCCTCATCCCCCAGCTTACCGTCCTGATACTCCTGCCAAGCCTGTTCGCTCTTCTTTCCGAAACGGCTCTCGAAGGCGCCAATCCCCTCTTTAAGTTTCTCCATCTGGCTCATGGGCTTTCTCCAGCGCCAAAGCGGCAGGCAGATTCCTATTTCTCTTTCATGCCCTATCCCCAAGAATGCCCTTTAGCCAACATCTGTCATATCGTTTCCGTCCTGCTGGTTGACGATTCCCACAAGGTACCCCTTAGCCAACATCCTAGCAATCCTTCGAAATTCGGGACATCAGCCGTCTTGAACGTGCTGTGGAATCTCGGCTTCTACCGGATTTAGTAGATGGGGTTTGCGGAAAAATCTTGTATTCTTAGGAGCACCATGCTGGAAAGTTCTTATCAAAAGAGTCCGAGTTTGAATCCTCAATCCGATGTGCAGGCAATAAAGATCCAGGCGGCCGTCCTGCGAAAACGGGGCGGTCCTTTGAAAATTGAACCCATCGAGATGGATGGTCCAAGGGACGACGAGGTCCTGGTGCGGCTTGTCGCCTGTGGCATCTGTCACACCGATATGGAACTCTGCGACCAATGGCTCAAGGACCCTCGGGGTCCTATGGTCTTACGGAAGGGCTTGACCCCAATCAAGTTCTTAGGTATAGAGTCTCTGCCAAGGTTGGCTAAGGTTGATCAGTTTCCTATTCGACGTGGGGAATCCAAATGGACCTATTTCGAAAAATCGGTGTGGGAATTGTAATGATCGTCCCTGGTTTCGTTTTCGGGGCACTCATTTATGACCTGCTGCATAGCTGGTGGGCGGTCCTTGTCCTGGAATTGGTCATGATCGGGCTTTACGGCACCCTTATCTCAGGGAAGCTGTTCCCTGTCAGGGCCTCCTCTTCCGGCCACTAGCAGCTTGGGGAAAAACGCCCATCTGCGGCGTTGCGCTTATCCTTCGTCATTGCGACGTACCTTCAAGTACGCCTCATTCCTCAGGAATTAGCGCGCCTTGCATCTGGACATTTTTCCCCAACCTGCTGGCAGCCAGGCGCCTGCCTCAGTCCGCCAGATTCAAACCCGAGCCCGGGACGCTCATTCGGAAAGAGGGTCCCCTTGCGCAGGATCACCGCCCCGTCCGATGGGTCGCCCATCAGACCCAGATGACCATCCAGGTCAGCGTAGGCCACGTTCGGCCGCGCCAGGGCGAAATGCAGCCCGGCGGCAATGGCCAGCGCCGCCTCGTCCATGCACCCCACCATGACCTCCAGGCCCGCCGAGCGGCGCAACGGCGTTGATCTGCAGTGCCTCCGAGATTCCGCCCACCTTCATGAGCTTCACGTTGACCATGTCGGCCAGGCCTCGCCGGGCAATGCGAAAGGCATCCCGCAGGGTCATCAGGCTCTCGTCGGCCATGACCGGAATGGGCACCCCGTTGGTGACCCGGCCGAGCAGGTCGGGCTCGCCCTTGGGCGTCGGCTGCTCGATCAGCTCGAGCCGCGCATCCCGGGTCTGTCTCCACGAAACGAAGCGACGTCCTCCACGGTGAACCCCTGGTTGGCGTCAAAGCGCAGCTCCACCTCTCGGCCCACCGCCTCCCTCACCTTCGGATCACCCGGCGATGTCGTCCTCCACGTCGATGTCCGCCTTTGAGCTTGAGGCAGCTGAAACCTTCTGCCTACCCATCGCAGGGCCGTGTGCCACGGTCTCCTTTTCCGGCAGGATGCCGATGGTGACACTGGTCTTGATGCGGTCCCGGAATCCTCCGAGGAGCTTCCACAGAGGCAGGAGCTCGCCTTGCCCAGGATGTCGTAAAGCGCCATGTCCACGGCTGCCAGGGCCGATGGGTGGTCCTTGCAGGTGGGGTTTGAGCCTCTCGCATGCAGCATGGCGTGGCCGCAGTGGGTCGGAATCCGGCGAGGACGGGCGATGGCGATGTCGTTTAGGTCTCTGAAAACGCTTTCCGGCGGTCTCCCCGGTGATGGTTCAGTCGGGGGCGGCGCAGCCGATACCCGACGATGCCTGCTGTTGGTCTCCACACGGACGAAAACGTTGGTGATCCTGCAAAACCGTTTCATAGGCGATCGTGTAGGCTCCGACGAGGCCCATGGACACGGCCCAGGCGTCAAGTCGCGGTGATCTTCATGGCTTCAGTACCGTTTCTGGTAGATCTCGTCCAGGCTCAGGCCCTTTAGAGTCTTCCACGAACTCAACCAGGTGCTCGATCATCACCTCCCACATCTTCCGCCCCTTCTCGCGGATCTGCCTTCGTCGGGTCGCCCAGGACGCCGATGGGCCGAGATCTTTGAGGTGTGGGCGTACCAGCCCACGCTCCGCTTGGAGGTGAAATCCAGATAGCGGCTGGAAAACCGGGGGACGAACTTGCGGGCCTCCTGCAGCCTCACCAGGTGCGGCCGAACGGCCAGCGTGGTGCTGGTCTCGATCTCCCCGGCGTGGACGTCGTTGGGGGTCTCGGCCAGGGCGTTGATGTCGGGGTCGCTGGTCTCGCCGGTGTCCACGCAGGTGAAGATGTGGGCATCCCGGTTGATCATCTGGGCCGCGAAGTGCAGCGCCGGCGCGTTGCCGCCGTGTCCGTTGATGATCACCAGCTTGGTGATTCCCGTGCCGCGCAGCGCTCATGCCGATGTCGTAGACGAGTCGGGAGAGGGTCTCGGGGTCACGCTGATCGTCCCGCTGAAGTCTTCGTGGTGATAGGAGACCCCGTAGGGGATCAGGGGGAAGACCAGCGGCTTCGGGTCGCTGCACGCCTCGGCCACATCTTTGGCCAGGTAGTCCGCATCAAAGGCGTCGGTGTCCAGCGGCAGGTGGGGCCCGTGCTGCTCGATGGAACCCACCGGCAGGAGCGCCATGTCCACCTTCCTGAAGCGCTTCTTGGCCTCCGGCCAGGTCAGCTCGCCCAGACAGATAGTCGCCCGTCTGGCTCTGGCCTCCTGCCTGAGGCCCTTCGGCGCGGCTCATGCGCACGCTCGAAGGGGTAGGGCCGGTTGCATGGCTGGGATCGCGCCATGGGATCGAAGTCCATCCAGATCCGCCCGCTCTCGCCGAACCGCGCCTCTGCATGCTGCAGAGAGATGCCATAGAAGCGGTCGCCGCAATGTCCATGGGGATCGCTTCCACCGGGGACCGTTCGCGGTCGAACCGGAGCTTCATCACCTCGGTCGTGTTCGTGCCCGTGACGCCTCCCATGGCGGGGCTTCGATCAGCCCCTTCTGCTCGCAGCATGAAGAGCCAGATGCTCCGCACCTTGCAGTCTCCTGGTGAATTCCTCTTTCCGAAAGCGCCTTCAGACACCTCTCCATCTGTCCTGGCTGTAGCCGCAGAGCGCGGGGTCCGCGCCGATGGCCAGAAGCATCCCCACGATCCGCCGGCACTTCTCGCAGCGGCCGCAGGGCTTGACCCGGTCGCCCTCCTCGTGGGCGGCGTGACACGACACCTGGTGGCGCTGAAGCTCCGGATAGCGCTCCGCCAGGGTCTTCTCGCACCAGGAGCTCGGACAGCGGTCTCAGGATGGAGAACTGGCTGACACCCCAGCCCTTGGCAGCGAAATAGCGTGTCAGGGCGTGGTCGAAGTACCGGCTCTGGTCGTAGAGTCCGTCGTAGTGGGTAATTCCCTTGATGGCTGAGTCTGCCGCGTGGTGTCGTATTCGTCGCCGATGAGGAGCCGCCCGATCCCTCGTTTTCTGAGAATCGGGAACGCTCCGAACAGGAAAACCGCCACGGTCCACAGGCGAATGGGGTACTCGTCGGACCGAAGCCGCTGAGAAGTCCTGCCGCACAAAAGGCAGGTGGCGGAGCATCCAGTTGAACACCCGGTCCGAGTTGGTCCAGACCCTGGCCGTGGCAGGGATGGCCGTGCGAAAGATGGCGGTATGCATTCAGAGCCGTAAACCAGTGGCGGCCCGATTCGTTGACGAAGATCGGGTGCACCTCGCAACCCAGTTCGGTCAGTAACCCCGTCGTAAGCAGGCTGTCTTTGCCCCCGCTTGAGAGGATTGCGTATCTGTCGGGATCTGCGCGCCCTTGGGCACCATGATGCGGCCCCATTCCCGTCGCACCGACGGCAGGTGGCCCTCTCTGCAGGGAAAACCAGCCTAGCCCGGAGGTAGTTGTCTTTTTTGATCGGCACAAGACCCTGCACCCTGCCCACAAGGAAAGGGTTGGGCTCGAGGAATTTCTTTACATAAATCTCACGGGCGGTATTTCGAGCCATCTCCGTGATGAAGGCATGGTCGCGTTGGTCAAACCAGCCGTCGAACACGATCTCATCGCAAAAAAGGCCGTAGTTGATCCCGACCTGAGCGCCCAGCATCGAGGCCAGGTTCAAGGGATGCCGGGTCATTGGGATCGAAGACGTCCTCATCGAACCGGTAGATCAGGTCGATTGACTGGGGTTCGCCGCCCACGTGGACCCTGTAGCGCGTCGTCACCCGTCGCTTTTCGACCACGACGGGACCGATCTCCAGGCGGTCGAAGGCCCGAAGGGCCTCCAGACCGTCCCCAGCTTGGCTGCCTTCGGTGATCCCGGTTCCTTCTAGCGGCATGGGTCATTGGCCCTTCTATCATCGTCTGACCTGACGCATCAGAACCCCTGCCAGGCCATCGCCTCCATCCACCAGCACGTCGAAGGCAGGGCGTCCGGTCCTGGTCCGTATTTTTTCGCAGGCCGCTGAGATTTCTTGGACATCCATCCTCTCATGGTTCAGGGTGACGCCACCACCGGTCTCCCGGAGAGGAGCTCGATGGCCTGGATCTGCGTTTCGATGGGGTGGAGGGGATAACCGGGAAATCCGTCATATTCTTTGCGGGCCGGGGCGTGCTGAAGCACCACCACATCGGGGCGTCCCGCCGCCAGGATTTCAAAGCCGCCGGGATAGGCAGGATTCATAAGGCTCCCCTGCCCTTCGATCACAATCACCTCCGCGCCCGTCTCTTTCCAGGCCGACCAGACCGCGTGCTCGATCTCGCCGGAGACGAAGTCGTTGATCAGGGCGTCCATGATCACCCCGTACCTCGCCCCTTGCATCCAGGCCGTCTGCCCGGTCCCGACCAACTCTGCCGAGCGTCCGGCCTTTTGGATGGCATCCACCAGGATCCAGGCCGTCGTGCGTTTGCCCACGGCCGAGTCGGTCCCGAGCACCGCGATCTTTAATGCGGTCACCGCTTCGATCTTTCCGCTGAAAAAGTGAAGCGCGTTCCGAGGCGGCGTCCTTCGCACATCGCGGATTTCAACGCCCTGTCGCACCGCCAAACCCGCAATCTCCTCGTCCTCGGTGAGCAAGTCGTGAAGACCTGAGTCCACGTTCAGTTTCAGTTCGAGGGCCTCTATCACGTGGCCCCGGGCCTGTGGGCTGAGACGGCCACCGTCGGGGGCAAGCCCGATGACAAAGTGCGTTGCAGCCCGGCCTGCCGCGTCCGCCTCTTCGACGGCCCGGGCGACGTTTGCTACGATCGGGATGCCGCTGGGTCTGCCATCCAGGATCAGGCCGGCGTCCTGCCCAGCGCTCCTGGAATCGACGACGGAGAGGACGTTGTATCGTCTGGTCCTGCGGACAAGACCATGGGCGGTCTTTCCGTTGGTGGTGCCGAAGGCCCCCTCACAGTAAACGATGGCATTTCCCTCGGGAAAGCCCTTCATGATCTCCTCCCTGTCAGAATCACCACGTATCGATCACCTGGCAAAGACGCCTTGCGATGTTGTTCCACCAAGGCGATCAGACCGGCCGTGGACGCAGGCAGAACGTTCAACCCCTCCCGCTCCCTAAGGAGCCTCGCGTAGCCGAGCATCGCCTTGTCGGTGGCATCTGTCGCCCATCCCCTTGTCTGTCGAATCGCATCGAGGGCATGGTCTCCGTCAAACGAATGCCAGTTGATGAGGGGTTCGTTCACCGGGGTTTCCCGGATCACCCTTGCCTCAAGGTCCGCACAGTGTGGGGCATTCTTGATGAAGGCCCTGACGACGGGGTTTTTGCCGTAGGCGGAACCTGCCACCATCCGTGGCATTCTAGACGTCTTACCGCGACGATGGAGGCTCAGAAACCCTTTGAAAATGCCCGCGAGGCAGGTCCCGTTGGAGACAGGCACCGCCACGGCCGCCGGGGCATCACGGAGTTCGTCGTAGATCTCGTTTGCGATCTCGCCGTAGGTCTTTAACTGTAGGGCAGTGTTTTTGCCTCCCGGGTTTGCATCGTAGACCTCATCCCGTTCCGCCCTTTCGTGAGACACCCGGACCGCCTGTTCGTAGTCCCCTGGTACACGGATGATCTGGGCTCCGTGCTGGACCATTTCATGGGTCCGTTTGGTGTGATACCCCTCCGGAATGTAGATGAAGCAGGCGAGGCCTGCCATGGAGGCCGCCAATGCCATGGCGACCCCGTAGTTGCCGCACGTGGCCATCGTGACCGCCTCATATCCGCGCCGCATGGCATCCATGGCCTGCGCAAAGGCGATTCGGTCTTTTTGGGTACCGGTGGGATTGCCCCCTTCGAATTTGAGGTAGATCTGCCTCAACCCCACCTCACGCTCGATGTTTCTGGCCCTGGAAAGGGTCGTATCCCCCACCTCGGAATCGAAGATATCCTCGTAGGCCTCCAGCCGTTCATGGAGCGGTCTTGTGCGGTCCGCCGCAATTTGCCTTTCATTTTCCAGCTCAGGCGCAATGAGCGGCGTCTGGGAGCTTGCGCCATCCAGCAGGAAAAGTCGTTCATCGCCCTTGACGAGAGGCTGGTCCCTCTTTTCGGAAGGGTCGGAGACACCTTCCATTGTATCGGTGGACGCCTTGTTCATGAACACCACCTTGCCGTTTCGTGAACCATCTTCGGTCATCCCCATGGGGTCATCCTCCGGGACGGGTTGTCTGCTATCAGCCCCTTGGGGGACAGATGACGGCTACTTGGAAAGCAGTTTCATAACCAACCCCGCATAGAGCTCGCCCGCTCTAAGGACCTGGCTGAAAGATACCGACTCATCCGGTGCGTGGGCCTTTTCGATCTGGCCGGGTCCCAGAAGAATGGATTTGATGCCTGCGGCCCACAGTCGGTTCGCATCCGAATGGCTCCTGAATGCCTGGGGCTCCCACATCATCCCCCGCTCATCGTACAATGACTTGAGTGCTTCCACCAAAGGGCCTTTTTGGGGCAAGTCGTAACCGGCATCGATGGTGACCACACGCATCCCTGCGTCCACGGACGTGTTGTCAGCGCACTCCCGCGCAACGATGTCCTCAAGGTCGGTGGCAATCTCCCCGATGGGCGCATCCGGGGGCAGGTGCACATCCAGCCACGCCTCGCACCAGTCCGGCACCGCAAAACCCGACTGGGAGCTGAAGAGATCCCTGATGTTGTAAACCGTTCCGGGCCTATCTTTTGAAAAGTAGTTCGTAACGGGAATCATCATGCGGAGCATGGTCTCGACCGGGCTTTGCCTCGTGTTGGCAAGCGAGGCATGCATCCGTTTTCCGCTCGTGTAGAGCTGCATCTCCATATAACCGTAATGGCTCAAACAGGGCTTCAGGTTCGTGGGCTCCCCGACCAGCGCCCAGGGGAAATGGTATTCCTCCGCCAGGCCTTCCGCGCCATCGCCTGACTCTTCCTCCCCCACCACCAGACAGAGCGCGATGGGCAACGCGATCGTGGACCGCCTCCTGCACGGCCAGGAAGGCCTCCACCATCGCCGCACACCCCCCTTTCATGTCCGCCGTTCCCAATCCCTGGATCAGGTCTCCATCCTCTGTCGTAACCGAAGTCATCCAGATCATAGGCCACCACCGTGTCCAGGTGCCCCACCAGGGCAAGTTGAATATCGGCCTCACTGGGGATCACGAGCAGGTTGTAGCGGTTTTCATCCACTGGCTGGCTCACGACGGAAAGGCCATGCCGCTTCAGGTATCGGTGCAGGAAATCGAGGATCTCCTCCTCCTTACCGGACGGGCTGTAGATATCCACCATGCGCTGGAGGAGCTTTCGAAGACGTTGGGGTTGAAGAGAGATGGACGGGCTAGCCATGTTCTTTACGCTGACGCCTTTCCGGCGGTCCTCCGTTCTTTCCATTTCGCTTTTTCATGAGTTGGATCTCGGTGGCCAGATTCAAGGACAAATAGATGTGCTCCTGCGGGTTTCCAAATCCCATTTTTCTGAAAAAGAAGAGCGCCGGGAGATTCTCCGCCTCGGTGTCCACGATGAGCATCCGCACGCCGTCTTCGAGCATGAGATCTTTGAACCGGTGAAAGAGCTTCTCCGCCACCCCCGTTCTCTGCCAAGCCGGATCCACGCTCAGCCACACCAGGTGGCCGTACTTCCATGCCGAATGGCTCTTCGTGATGGTCGTGCCCAGGGCGAATCCCGACCAGGGTGTTTTCCGATTCAGCCACGAGGCAGAACTCGGGGTCACTCTGGTAGAAGTCGATGACTTCATACTCGTCCCAGGTGCGGTAGAGGTTGGGCGTCTTTTCAGCCTGATACAGCTTTTCGCCCAGATGGAAGACCGCCGCCACGTCATCGATTTCCATCTGGCGGATCTTGATGTTGGGTTTCCTGGTTTTACTGCCTGAATCTTCATCCGACGTCATAAAAGCAATCACCTTCCCTTGTGTTGCATTGAAACATATAATCAGTTCCCGATGTTCTTCAACAAGTCCTTACACCCGTGGCCAAATCCGCACCGCGGCTTTCCCGCGCGTTAGGCTTCAAGCACCTTCACCATGATGGACTTGCCGTCCCCCCGGGCGTAGAAATCGGCCAGAACGGCCTCCTCCTGGAATCCGACCCGCCGGTAGAAGGACCGCGTCGGCGCGTAGAGGTCCCGGGTGGATGTCTCCACGTAGATCCGTCTTCCGCCCATTTTTCGGATGGCGGCCTCCACGCGCTCCTGGATCGTTTTCCCGAGACCATGGTGTCTCAGATCGTTTCGAACCGCGATCCAGTAGATATCGTAGCTTGCCTCCGTGCATGGGACAGGACCGTAGCAGGCGTACCCCGCCACCTCCCCATTGACCTCGGCAAAAAGAAAATAATACCCGCTCTCCAGGCCCTTTCAGCAGCCTTTCGTTTACGAGCTCGACTGCAACCGTCACCTCGTAGGGATGGAAAAACCCGGATGCCTCGATGATGCGGCGCACGCGCTCAAGGTCCGCCGAGACCGGTTCTTCACGAAAGACAATCTCATCCTGGTTCACAGGACCACCTCCATGTCTAACCGGTCATCGCCTTCTGATAACTTCTCGCGTTGCGGTCTTTCCGGATGCCCACAAGAAATTCCCGACATTGATCCCGAGAGACCGAAAACGGCATTTGAGAGGATCCCTCAGCGCCTCAGCGCGTCTCACAACGGTATCGTCTGAAAGCAAGGGAACGGGTCTCTCACAATCTTCTGGACCTGTCGTAAGGCCTCCTTGTCTGCCGGAAGCACGTCGTCATAGATACGGCGGATTCGAAACATCTCTTCTCCTCTGCGGTTGGCTTTTCAGCTTTGTACGAAAATTGTGGAGAAGCTAAATACAAAGCCTCTATGAGGTTCCGGGCACCCGGAATGGCGAATGATCCTGCGGACGACCGTTTCCATGCTCAAGCCGGCATGCTCGGCCGCGGCTGCAAAGCCCGCATCGGGCGAAAGGCATGGGTTTACGTTTACCTCCAGAATCCACGGCCGCCCTTCACTGTCGACGCGGAAATCCACGCGCGCATAGGCCCGGGGGTTAAAGAGATCCCAGCAGGCCATGGCCAACCGTTCCAATTCCTCAAGCAGCGCGGCGTCCGCCGCCCCAAGGTCAAAAGACCGTGCCGTGTGGCGATACTCAAAGGAGGTCTCTTCCCATTTTGCCCGGTAGCAGACCATTTTGACCTTGTCCGCCGGATAGTGTCGGAAGACCATTTCGGCCGGTGGGAGCAGGTCGGGTCGCCCGTCGGATGCAAGGAGAGAGAGATTGAACTCACGCCCTTCCACAAACCGCTCCGCAAACCATTCACCCCCGAACCGATCGCGCCTTGCCATGCATCCTTTCAAGGAGCGCCGTCCCGTCCCTGGTGCGCAGCACAGAGTCCTCCGCCATCCCAATGGAGGCATGTTCCCAGACCGATTTGATAATGTGAGGGCCCTCGTGAGGCAGTTCGATGCCCTTTAATTCTTCGACCGAATACCACTCGGCGTTGGGAGCCCCGCAAGGGCAATGACTCTTTTCGCGATCACCTTGTTGGAGGTGAGGTAGAGCGTATCCGTGCTTGCTCCGGTAAAAGGGATCCCAAGTTGATCCATGACGGATGGGGCCATATGGATCAGCCTTCCTGATCCGTTCACCGACTCCACCAGATTAAAAACAAAGGCCGGCCGGGTGGAACGGAGCGTGTCCACAAACGACAACACATCCAATGAAAACGGCACCGACAGAGGATCGTAACCGAGTCGTCGAAGCGCATCGGCGACCATGGCGGCCTGGACCAGTCCGTCCTTTTGATCCTGAGGTGCCGTCTCAGGGATGGTGTCGTGGAGTATCAGGACTTTCATCTTTACATTATGAGCGCACGACTTGGGTCGCGTCAGAGGGAGATGGTAAATTCTCAAATGGATACGACATCGAAGCGCCCGTTTCCTTCAGGGCGATCTTCGCACGAGATAGACCGGGAAGAAGCAAGATTGGAAGACATTCTAAACCTGTCAGGACGAAAAAACATTGGGGACTCGCTTGAGAGCGGATTCCATGATCCGCTCAATCAGTTGCCGATAGGTCAGACCGGCCATGGCGCAAACAATGGGAAGATCCGAGTAGTCCGGGCGAAGGCCGGCCAGGGGATTGACCTCCATGAAGTTAAGGACGCCCTTTTCGTCCGCCCTGAGGTCGACCCGGCCGCCGTCTCTGCAGCCAAGCCCCCTCCAGGCGGCAAGTGATACCCTTCCGGCCTCTTCGGCCGTTTCGCCTTCAACCGGGCTGTATCCCACAATCCCTTCCCAGTGGCTCTTGTTCCAGTAGGAGTACGGCCCGCTTTCCTTCAGATTGATCTCCATGACCCCGACGGCCTCTGCCTCTCTCTCCCGAGCCCAGGATGCCGACCGTGAATTCCCGCCCCGGCAGAAACCGTTCCACCAATACCGGCTGTCTGTATTTCTTGAGCAGGCTCCGACAGACCGTCGTGAGCTCTCTTTCCGTTCGGATCTCCGATGTGGCGTCGATGCCCTTCCCCGTCCCTTCTGCCACCGGCTTTGCGAAAAGCGGGAAGGGGAGGGCGATTTTCCCGATCTGGGCCTCGATCTCCACCACAGTAGAAATCCGGCGTCGGGATCCCAAGGTCCCGGACCACGTGCTTGGTCATCCCTTTATGGAGCGTCAGAGAGAGGACCAACGGATCGGAGAAGGTATAGGGGATCTCGAAGGCATCGAGCAGGGCCGGGACCTGGGCCTCCCGGCCAATCCCCCTCAACCCTTCGGCAATGTTAAAGACCAAGTCCCACCGTTGACCATGGGCCAGACGATCCAGCAAGCGGTTCAGGTTCCCGATCCGGTCCGTCTCGAAACCAAGATCCCGGAGCGTGGATTCAATGGCCTCGATGGTGGCCGGATGGTCGAACTCCGCCGCCTCCTCATCCGAGAGGCCCGAGGAGACATAGTCCTCCTTGAGATCGTAGGTGATCCCTACCCTCATGGGAGAATCCCACCCTCGCAGACCGGCTGCGGGTCGGGGTAGCGAAACGTCTTGTGCTCGTAGTTGGCGAGCAGCAGATCGTCCCCATCCCGGCCCACGACACTGTTTGGCAGGATCGGGATCTTTCCGCCGCCGCCGGGGGCGTCGATCACGTACGTTGGAACGGCGTAACCCGTTGTGTGTCCCCGGAGTCCCCTGATGACCTCAAGCCCCTTCTCAACCGGGGTCCTGAAATGGGCGGAGCCCAGGATCGGGTCGCATTGATAAAGATAGTAGGGCTTGACCCGTATCCGGAGCAAGCCGTGCACCAGCCGTTTCATCACATCCACCCGGTCATTGACACCTGCCAGGAGCACGGTCTGGCTGCCGAGCGGAATCCCTGCGTCGGCGAGCCGCTCGCACGCCTGGCTGGTCTCCGGGGTCAATTCGTCGGGGTGCGTGAAATGAATGCTCATCCAAAGGGGGTGATACTTGCGGAGCACGCGGGTCAGACTCGGCGTCACCCTCTGGGGGAGCACCACTGGCGCTTTGGTCCCGATGCGAAGAAACTCAACGTGCTTGATGCGCCGCAATCGGGAAAGGAGCCAATCGAGCGTCTCATCGGCGAGCGTCAGGGGATCGCCCCCTGAGAGGAGAACGTCGCGGATCGTCGGTCGGGCCTCGATATATTCGATGGCCCGTTCCCATTGTGAATGGTCGAAAGGACTGCCGTTTCCGACCATCCTTGAGCGAGTGCAGTAGCGGCAGTAAGTGGAACAGAAATCGGTCACAAGGAAAAGGACCCGATCGGGGTATCGATGGACCAGTCCCGGGACGGGGCTGTCATGGTCTTCGCCCAGCGGGTCGGAGGCTTCGCCCGGTGAAAATACGTTTTCCTGTGAGACAGGCACGACGGCCCGCCGGAGAGGCTGAAGCGGATCGACCCTGTCGATGAGACTCATGTAATAGGGGGTGATGGCGATCGGGATCTGCTTGGAGAGATAGGGTCATCGCCATCCGTTCCGAATCGGACAGACGGAGGATACGTTCCAGATCGTCCACGTGGCTCAACCGATGACGGAGCTGCCATCTCCAGTCATTCCAGTCGGCCGGGGATGCATCGGGGAAAAATCGTCTTCGAAAGACAGAGGTGTGGGGGTTGGATCTAAACCTGGGCGAAAGCGGGGTCTTTCGGATCGGAACAACTTTTGGATTGCCTGTAGAAGGGACGGGGTCTTCAGGGGTCACGCCCGTCCGCATTTCCCCGAGTGCGTGGCTCGTACTCGGGGGCTCGTATTCCTCGGTCTGCAGCATCTCCTTTTCCATGGTTCGTCTTGCGTCCTCCTCGATCATTGGACAAAAATTAGGTTCAACGGCTACTGTTAGTTATTCGACCAAAAAGCCAAATTATTAAAGAAAAAATGTATATGAATTTCCTAACACCTTCCCATGGAATGTCAAGAAAATTTCGACAATTAAGTTGAGCGATTCACCGAATTTTGAAACAGCCGAAGGTGGGGGGCTACACGGGAAAAAATCGCTCAATTTGGGAGCCAACCACGGTCATTTCATTCTGGCGCCAAATCGGCAATGAATCGAGGGCTTTTTATGTTGACAAGGAACCCCCTTGTGGATAAATAAATCCGTTCCCATGAGCTTTCTTTTCGAAGGAGTGCCGTTTCATGACCGCAAGACCTGCTTTGCTTGAAAACCAGGCCCCTTGGGGATATCTGACGAGTCTCGACATATATGATTGCAGCCCACAGATCATCCGGGATGCGGAGAAGATCAGACGCTATGTGATTGAGCTCTGTGATCTCATCGAAATGAAGCGCTTCGGGGAATGCCAGGTGGTCCACTTCGGCGAAGATGAACGGGTGGCTGGGTATTCGATGGTCCAGCTCATTGAAACCTCACTCATATCGGGGCACTTCGCCAACCTCACGAACGCCGCCTACATCGACATCTTCAGCTGCAAGGCCTACGACCCTGAGAAGGTGGCCCATTTCACCCTCTCCTACTTTGAGGGAAAACACCTGGAGACCCATTTCACGAAAAGGATGTGAATCGGTAAAGTCGTTGGCTCAAGGCCCCCTTTTCATGGCGTTGAAAAAGGGGCCTTTGCTTTGTCCCGTCCTGGAGAAGGTCCACCAATTAACATTGACTTCGTCCGGCAAAAGCTTTAGCCTCCTCCTCGTGGACCGTTTCTTGTGCCACGGCACAAACTCCCGATTTTCGCCTTTGACGCTTTCTCCTGAGCCTTCCCGGATGGCAATGCATCAGAGGGCCTGGCTCGTAGGCTCGCCACTGTTCGAGTGAGGATCGTCTCCGCAGCCCTCACCGCTGCGGAATGCAGACAATAACCAACAGACAGAGAGGAGGAGGTATGGAGTCAAAAAAGATTGTTCTCCCCGAGTCGGAGTTGCCGCGTCAGTGGTACAACATCCAGGCGGACATGCCCACACCCATGGAGCCGCACCTCCACCCGGGGACCGGTCAGCCGGTTGGCCCGGACGATCTGGCCCCCATCTTTCCCATGCCCTTGATCGTGCAGGAGGTCAGCCAGGAACGATGGATCGACATCCCGGAGGAGGTCCTGGAAAAATACCTCATCTGGCGGCCCACCCCGCTTTACAGGGCCTCCGCCCTGGAAAAGTACCTCGAGACACCTGCCCGCATCTACTTCAAGAACGAGGGGGTGAGCCCGGCAGGGAGCCACAAGCCCAACACGGCCATCCCCCAGGCCTACTACAACAAGATCTCGGGCACCAAGCGGATCATGACCGAGACCGGGGCCGGGCAGTGGGGAAGCGCCCTTGCCTTTGCCTGTGCCCTGTTCGGCCTCGAGTGCAAGGTCTTCATGGTGAAGATCAGCTACAATCAGAAGCCCTATCGCCGCATCATGATGGAGACCTGGGGCGCCAAGTGCGTGGCCAGCCCCAGCACCGAGACCAAGGCGGGGCAGAAGATCCTGGAGCAGAATCCGGACTCGCCGGGAAGCCTGGGCATCGCCATCAGCGAGGCCGTAGAAGCCGCGGTGATGGATGATGAGGCCAAGTACTCCCTGGGAAGTGTGCTGAACCACGTGATGCTCCACCAGACCGTCAACGGCCTCGAGTGCCAGAAGCAGATGGCCATCGCCGGCGACTATCCGGATGTGATCATCGGATGCGCCGGCGGCGGCAGCAATTTTGCGGGGTTGGCGCTTCCCTTCGTCCGGGACAAGATCAACGGCAAGGAGATCGACATCATCGCCGTTGAGCCCACTTCCTGCCCCACCATGACCAGGGGGCCCTTTGCCTACGACTTCGGGGACACGGTCCAGATGACGCCGCTGCTCCCCATGCACACCCTGGGCCACAGCTTCGTTCCGGCGCCCATCCACGCCGGCGGACTGCGCTATCACGGCATGGCGCCCCATCGTGAGCCAGCTCATCCTGGACAACCTGGTCCGAGCCGAGGCCGTCCCCCAGCTGGAGACCTTCCAGGCAGGCATCACCTTTGCCAGGACCGAGGGATTCATCAGCGCCCCTGAGACGAACCATGCCGTCGCCACTGACCATCCGGGAGGCCCTCAAGGCCAAGGAAGAGGGCAAGGAAAAGGTCATCCTCTTCAACTGGAGCGGGCATGGCCTGGTGGACATGGCGGCCTACGAGGCCTATCTCCATGGAAGACTGTGCGGATCACGCCCTGGCTGAAGAAGACATCGATGCAGGCCCTCGAGGTCTTGGCGCCCTTCCCAAACCCAAACAGTACCGACCCCGGTAAGGTGTCTCTCCGCAGGCCCTTGCAGGTCACTGAACCCCGGAGCCCCATGAGGGCTCCGGGTTCTTCGTGCTTTCTCCCGCACCTTGCCGTTGACCCCTTTGCACCGTTCACCCTTTGAAACGAGATGCCCCATGGTCGAAAAGGCCCAACCGCCCCGCGACGATTACAAGATCCGATGCCCCAGGCTGGGACATCAGATCAACTTCCTTTACTGTCGCCATGAAAACACGGGGCTCCCCTGCTCTAAGTCGCTGGATTGCTGGTTTGAGCACTTTCCGGTGGAGGCGTACCTGAGAGAGGAATTGACCGAGGAAGAATGGGAAAAGGTTTTTTGCAAGAGACCCAAGCCCAAGATGGCCTCGCTCTTGGATTTGATCGAACAGGCAAAAGAACAGGAAAACACCATCCCCATGACTCAACAGGAAATATTTCTTGGCAATGGCGCCATTGCCCTGGGCCTGCTGGAGGCGGGGTGCCAGGTCGTGACCTCCTATCCCGGCACCCCCAGTTCGGAGATCCTGCCGGAGGTCATCCGACTGGTCAAGGCCGAAGGCCTCAACACCTACACGGAATGGTCAACCAACGAAAAGGTCGCCCTTGACAACGCCTTTGCGGCGGCCGTTGCCGGCAAGCGGTCAGCCTGCTGCATGAAGCAGGTGGGCCTCAACGTGGCGGCCGACTCCCTCATGAGCGCCGCCTATCTTGGGCACGAAAGGCGGATTTTTGATCATCTCCTGTGACGACCCGGGCCCCCACTCCTCCCAGACCGAGCAGGATTCCCGGTTGATGGCCAGGGTTGCCAAGGTGCCGGTCTTGGACCCATCGAGCGCCGAAGAGGCCAGGCAAATGGCCAGAGCGGCCCTGGATCTATCGGAGGAGTTCACCATTCCTGTGATCCTGAGACCCGGCCATAAGGGTCTGTCATGCCCGTGAGAGCCTCGCCTGGGACGCCCCTGCCACAAAAATGTGAACAAGGCATCCTTCCAAAAGGACCCTTCCCGATGGGCGGCGACCCCCAAGTTTCGGCTGACCCTGCATGAAGCCTTGAACAAAAAGCTCGAAGAGATCGCCCGCCATTTCGATCATCTGAAACCCTTCAATTTTCACGACCTGGAGCCCGGAAGGCAATATCCCCTGGGAATCGTGGCAGGGGGGGTCCCCTATGCCGTGGTTCGGGACCTCCTTTCAGAGGAAGGGCAGAACGGACATCCCTGTCCTCAAGATCGGGACGCCTTATCCATTCCCTGAGAGGCTGGCCGATGCGTTCATCTCTGCGTGCGACGTCGTATTGGTCCTGGAAGAGACGGACACCGTGATCGAGTATTTCCTGAGGGACAAGACCAAGGTCCTGGGCCGCCTTTCCGGCCACGTCCCCCTGCAAGGCGAGCTCGTACCGCAGGTCATTCACCAAATCATCAACACGGTGCTGACGGCGCACGGACTCGACCCTCTTGGTCAGGAGGCTTCACCGGAAGCCCTGGCCCTTGTGGGCTCGCTGGACCTCCCGGTGAGGAAACCCAGACTCTGCGCCGGGATGCGGTCACCGGGCCGCCTTCTTTTCCATCAGAAAGACCGCACCCAAGGCCATTTTCACTTCCGACATCGGCTGCTACACCCTGGGGCTCAATCTGGGAGCGGTGGATACCTGCCTTGACATGGGAGCTGCCATCACCATGGCATCGGGCTTTTATCACGCCTTTGCCCAGGACGGTGTGAATCAACCCATTGTGGCCACGATCGGGGATTCGACCTTCTTTCATTCCGGGACCGCCGGGCTCTTGAATGCGGTCTATAATGACGCCCGCTTCGTCCTGGTCATTCTTGACAACCAGACCACGGCCATGACGGGGATGCAGCCCACACCGGCCTCAGGTACGAGGGCCGATGGGACTCCGGGAAGATCTGTCTCGTTGGAGCGGGTCGTGGCCGGCTGCGGCGTGGATTTTCTCGAGGTCGTGGATCCGTACAACATCAAGGAGATGACGTCCCTCCTCAAGCGGGCCAACGATTACGTCCGGAGACCCGATGGGGGGATCGCCGTGGTCATTGCGAGACACCCATGCCTGATTGCCTACAGGGACCACGCCCTGTCGCAAAAGAAGGCGTTGACGGTGACGGAAGCGTGCGCGGATTGCAATTTCTGCATGGATCGGTTTGAATGCCCCGCCCTTTACCGGGACGAGGCTCACTGGGTCGAACGGCTGTGGATCAGGCCCTCTGCGTCCGCTGTGGCGTCTGTCTTCAGGTGTGCCCCAAGGGGGCCATTGTGGAGGCCCCATGATGAAGAGCGTGAATTTCATTCTGGCAGGAACGGGCGGACAGGGCATCCTCTTCATGACCCGTATCCTTTCCCATTGCGCCATGCGGAAGGGTTTAAGGGTCATTGGGGCCGAAACCCATGGCATGGCCCAGCGGGGCGGGTCAGTGGTCTCCCACCTCAAGCTTGGCGATGCCCGGAGCAGTCTGATCAGGACCGGCACCGCCCACGTACTCATTGCCCTTGAGGAAAACGAGGCCTACCGGAACATCCCGTTTCTCCGACCAGGGTGCCAGGATATATGCCAATATGTCTAAGGACCCCTTTCCCAGACCCGAGGTCGAGCGATTTCTCTCCGAGAGGGACATCCGGGCAAGGGGGATCCGGGCAGGCCAAATTGCCATGTCCCTGGGCGCGCCCATGTGTCTCAATCTGACGCTCCTCGGGTTTTTCTCGGCGTTTGAACAGGAGCCGCTCAGCACCCTTGAGCTGAAAGAGGCCGTGAGCCGGGAAAGCCCAGGCCGATTCGCCGAAATAAACCTCAAGGCCTTTGACGCCGGGTACCATGCCGGCTCAGGGCAAGGCTAGGGCCGCAGCTCATCCATGGTCTCGACGCACGGTGCCAAGGTGGCAGGCTTGCTCCTGGCTGCGGGGGCCAGCACCAGAATGGGGCAACCCAAGCTCCTCCTCCCTGTGGAAGGGAAGCCCATGGTGGAGCGCGTCCTGGGTGAGTGCGTCCGATCGGACCTGGATAAGCGTGGTGGTTGTCTCTGGGTTTTCAATCGGACCGGATCGCGGGGGCGTTGGGCGAGCTGCGCCTGAATCCGAAAGTCAGGGTGGTGGTGAATCCGGAATACGCCTCAGGGATGAGCTCTTCCATACGGACAGGGCTTCCAGAGGTGGAAAAGGAGTTCGATCACGTGATGATCGTCCTCGCGGACATGCCCTTTGTGAACGCGGGCGTGATCAACCTGCTCCTGCAACGCTACCTCTCCTCCGGCTGTGTCATGGGGGCGGTCTTCGTGAAAGGCCGACGTTCCCATCCGGTGATCTTCGGCCGCGAGATCTACCCTGCGCTCATGACGCTCTCCGGCGACGCCGGGGCCCGCCACCTCTTTCAAATCGCGGAAAAAAACGTCTGTCTAGTGGAGCTTGGGGATGCATACGACGACCAGGACATCGATACGCCCGAGGACTACGCACGCCTCCAAAAGCGGAGCTTCGAGACCTGACCTGAGCGATTCGCCGTTTCAAATACAAAACGAATCTCGAATGCAGAATAACGAATTTTGAATCACGAAGTGCAATTCACTTCTGAACTGAAGTGCCATTCACTTCTGCATTCATCATTCCTTGTTCGATATTCTTCATTGCATTCATCATTCCTTGTTCGATATTCTTCATTTGAGATCCCTCAATTCAGAAGAACACTTTCGGCCCCCCACGCCTGGACGTGCGACCCGGTCAATACCTCGATCTCGTGAATGAGCTCCTGCGAAGGCTCAATGCTAAAGCGATCGTGTGCACTGACCTTCACCTCCCCTCCGCGATCCAGAGAGACCTTGAACCGGATCTTGCATTCGCCGGGGTGTTTGAACACCAAATCCCTCAGATCTTCCAGAAGACCCCTTGATACCCTTTCGCCTTCCAGGGGAATCTCCACGACCCTGATGGCAGCCTGGCGGATCGACTCCAACGTGACCACCTCCTGCGCGATGATCTTTGCGGTGTTCTCCGCCAGCTCCACGTATCCGGAGACCAGAAGGGGGTCTTCCGTCTTGAGGAGCACCGCGCAGCGGGTGAAAAGGTCCGGGAAGAGGATCACCTCGATGGCGCCCGTTTCGTCTTCCAGATTGAAGGTGGCCATCTTGTCCCCCTTCTTGGTTCGCTTGATCTTCATCCGCTCCACCACCCCCGCCACCTTCACCTGGGACTTGTCGGGCTGGTTGGGGAGATCCTGGACCAGACAGCTCGTGTACCGTCCGATTTCCGAGCTGAACCTGGAAAGGGGGTGTCCCGTGATGTAGAATCCGAGGGCCTCCTTCTCCCGCCTCAGCCTCTCTTTTTCGCTCCATTCCTCAATCGCCGGATATTCAAATGGCCCCTCCCTGGGACCTGGCCTGGTCCATCCATCCCCCGAACATGCTCAGCTGATTGGGGTCGTGGCTGCAGCCGCACCACCGCACCACCTCGTCAAGGCCCGCATACAGCCTGGGCCCTGGGCATCCCTGTGAAATCAAAGGCGCCGCACTGGATGAGCCCTTCGAGCACCCTGCGGTTCACCTTGGCGCCCTCCATCCTTCTGCAGAAATCCAGCAGATCCCGAAAGGACCCGTTCAGGTTTCGGTCCTCGATGACGGATTCAACCGCCTTGAGCCCCACATTCTTCACGGCGCCGAGGCCAAAGCGGATCTTCCCATCCACCACCGAGAAATCCGCCTGGCTCTCATTGACATCCGGCGGCAGGATCTCGGATGGCCATCTCCCGGCATTCCGCGATGTTCTTGATGGTCTTGTCCTGATTGCCCATGTCCTGGGTGAGGAGGGCGGCCATGAACTGGACGGGATAATGGGCCTTGAGATAGGCGGTCTGATAGGCGATCAGCGCATAGGCCACGGAATGGGACTTGTTGAACCCGTACCCTCCGAATTTCTCCATGAGATCGAAGAGCCTCTCAGCCTTTTCGCGGGCCGCGTTCTTGCGGAGGGCGCCTTCCATGAACCGGGCCCGGTGCTTTTCCATCACCTCCTGCTTCTTCTTGCCGATGGCCTTCCTGAGCTCATCGGCCTCGGCAAGGGTGTAGTCCGCCAGGATCTGGGCGATCTTCATCACCTGTTCCTGGTAAAGGATGACGCCATAGGTCTCTCGCAGGACCGGCTCCAGCTGGGGCAAAAGGTAGTTGATTTTCACCCGCCCGTGTTTGCGGTTGATGAAATCATCGATCATGTTGCTTCCCAGGGGTCCCGGCCGATAAAGGGCGATGAGCGCCACCAGGTCTTCAAAGGTCTCGGGCTTGAGCCGCCTCAGAAGATCCTTCATCCCGTCGCTCTCAAGCTGAAACACGCCGGTGGTCTTCCCTTCGCCGCAGAGCCGGTAGACGGCCGGATCGTCCAGGGGGATCTCATCCATGTCGAGCTCCGCGCCGTCCGTCTCCCGGATCAGGTCGACGGCCTGCTTGATGACCGTGAGCGTCTTGAGACCCAGAAAGTCAAACTTGATAAGACCCAGCTGCTCGATCCGATCCATGGTGAACTGGGTCATGATTTCATCCCTGGACCCCTTGAAGAGCGGGAGGTATTCCACGAGGGGTCTGTCCGAGATGACCACCCCGGAGGCATGGGTGGAGGCGTGCCTGGCAAGACCCTCCAGCGACCGGGAGATGCTTAGGAGCTTGCGGGCGTAATCCTTGTCCTCCTCGAGCCGCTTCAATTCGGGCTCTTCCTCCATGGCCTTTTCGAGGCTGACCTTTGGCCCTTCAGGGACCAGCTTGGCGATGCGGTCCACCTCGGCAAGCGGAATATTCAGGCTTCGACCCACATCCCGGATCGCCGCCCGCGCCTTCATGGTGCCGAAGGTGATGATTTGGGAGACGTTTTCCCGGCCGTACTTTTCGGCCACGTAGCGAATGACCTCGTCCCGGCCGTTGATGCAGAAGTCGATGTCAATGTCGGGCATGCTGATGCGCTGGGGGTTCAGGAATCGCTCGAAGAGAAGCCCGTACTTGATGGGGTCCACGTTGGTGATCCCGAGGGCATAGGCCACGAGAGAGCCCGCAGCAGAGCCCCGTCCCGGTCCCACGGGGATCCCCTTGCCGCGCGCATAGTCGATGAAATCGGCCACGATGAGGAAGTACCCGGAAAAGCCCATGTCCTGAATCACTTTGAGCTCATAGTGCAGCCGCTCGCCGTACTCGGCGGCTTCAGCCTCGGAAAGGCCCGCCTCCGCCTTCCTTTGCTTGGCCAGACGCGCTTCTCGAGTCCCCGGGTCGCATCCTCCACCAGAATGTCGTTGAGGCTCTTGTTCGCCGGGACCTGGAAAACCGGGTACTTGTAGCGGCCAAATTCCATTTCGTACCGGCATCGGTCTGCAATCATGGCAGGTGTTGTCGAGTGGCTTCCTCAAACCCAGGGAGGGCCTCTTCCATCTGCTCACGGGTCTTGTAGAAAAACTCGTTGGCCGAAAATTTCATCCGCTTCGCGTCATCCAAGGCTTTTTCCCGTCTGGATGCAGAGCAAGACATCATGGGCCTCGGCATCCTCCTGATTCAGGTAATGGCAGTCGTTGGTGGCGACCAAAGGGAGTGACAGCTCCCGGGAGAAGTCCCTGAGGACGTCTGTTGACCTTCAATTGCTCCGGAAGACGGTTGGCCTGAACCTCCAGGAAGAAACGATCCCCGGAAAAAATGGCGGCCAGCTCCATGGCCTTCTGTCTGGCCGTTTCCATCTGACCCAGCCCGATGTGATAGGGCACCACGCCCTTGAGACAGGCCGAAAGCGCGATCAGTCCGCCGTTGAGCTCCCTCAGGAGCGCCATGTCCACCCGGGGGTGGTAGTAAAACCCTTCAAGATGCCCCAAGGTGACCAGCCGGCTCAGGTTCTTGTAGCCCTCTTCATTCATGGCCAGCAGGATCAGGTGATAGGCGCTCGGCCCGCCGGTGGAAGAAGACGTCTTGTCCCTTCGGTCACCCGGGGCCACATACACCTCACACCCGATGATCGGCTTGATCCCGGCCTTGGACGCCTGATCGTAAAACTGGACCGCTCCGAACATGTTTCCGTGGTCCGTGACGGCCACGGCCGAGTGGCCCGAATTCCGACATTTGTCCAGGAGGCGTCTTGTCTGGATGGCCCCGTCCAGAAGACTGAACTCCGAATGGACATGAAGATGAACAAAGGGTGATGAATTCGGACACGATCTCTCGCTCCCTCCTAACCGGACAAGCCGGTTTCAGGGTGTCGGGATTTCGATGTTACTGGATCTGGCCTGACACCTATACTCGCGTTCTTGCTTCATGTCCTTCGTGTGATTCGCGCTGAGGCGTTTTGCCGCAGACGGCACAAGACGCCCCTAAAAACGATCGGTGGGTTCGCGGTTGTCAGAAACCGGCCTCTATGATACGGTAATTGACCTTGGGCTTCAACCGGCAAAGCAATTTGGATTGCTCCGGCTGCCATCTCTTCCTTTCACCATACACCTGGTTGTCATGCGCCCGATAAGAAACCCAAAGGATCAAGCCCTGAAACTGCGAGAGACCCTGGACAGACTGCGAAAGGAAAACCAGGCCCTGAAACAGTCTCTTGCCGCCAGCCAGCAGATGGTGGCATCCCTTCCTTCGGGAACCTTGCTGATCAGAGAAGGCAAAATTCTTTACGCGAACCAATACAGTCTCAACCGCTTGGGTTACGGGGCAGAAGAGCTCCTCGAAACGAATTTCCTGGATCTGGTCCATGTGGACTCACAGGACACGGCGAAAAGGCTCTTGAGGGGGTGGCCTGCGAAAGGGATTCAATTCGGACAGGAAGAGATCTTTCTTGTCTCCAAGGGCGGCGAAATGCTCCCTTCCCACATCCTGACCCGGGCGGTCCGGCACGAAGGAAAGACAACCATCCTCGTCAACTGGTTTGATCTGCAGCCCTGGAAAGAGGGAGAAAGACAGTCCCATCGAGCGGATAAGCTGGAAGCCATAAGCCGGCTGGCAAAGGGGATCAGCCGTGAAGTGGGTCAACTCCTGTTGGGATCGGATCTACCCCAACCTCAACAGGAAAAGGGGTCGGCGCTCCTTCGGTGTCTTGAGACCCTGTGCGCACCAGAGGCGTGATCCTGATTTCTGCCCCGATGGACCTCAAAAAGATCGTGCACCAGACGGTGGAACGTGCCCGTGCTTCGACGCGGATCAGAAAAACCCAGTCAGGCGGGCCCCGCGTCCTTCTCAAGACCTACATGAGACATGTCTCCCGCGTCGCGGGAGATCCTGCGGCGATCGAAGAAGCGCTCATGGGTGTCATCGAAAACGCCATCGGATGCCTTGCCATCGGGCGGGAATATCTTCCTCACCACTGAAGAGAGTGGCGGATTTGCACAGGTCTATGTTCAGGACAACGGCGACGGGATTCCGCGCCCGCTTCAGGAAAAGGTCTTTGATCCGTATTTCACGACGAAAGGAAAGACACGGGCGGGTTTGGGATTGTCGGTTTCAGAAGCCATCATCAGAAGGCACGGCGGTCAGATGGATGTGATGAGTCTGGAGGGGCAGGGAACCACCATTACCATTCGACTTCCCATTGCATCTCGGCGCTTGCCCTCGAGACCAAAAAGAGGGCGCGACCCAACTTCAAGGACATGCGTCTTCTCATCATCACGCAGGGCGACATGACCGCCGAGCTCCTCTCGCACGTGATCGAGCAGAAAGGGTGGCATCCCGACGCTTGTGCCCACCCCGGCTGAGGCCCTCAAGCTGCTCAAGAAACAGACGGTTCGATCTTCTCCTGGCCTATTTGCCCGCATCCGATCCGAGGCCCTTTCATCCAGTCATGACGTACGCAAGAAAGTTGGCAGAATGGGCCTCGGATCGCCATCGTACCTTTTCAACCATCCCAGGTCGATGGTCCATGGGTGACCCGATGGAATCCGGACCTGGTCATCTCGAAACCATTTCACATTGAAAGAGTCCTCAACCTTCTCTTTCGTGCCACCATGGAAAATGGTCCTTCCGGGTAGATCGCTCATGGAAAACGACGGTTTCAAGGCCCCGCTGGCGGAGAGGATGCGGCCCAGGGACGTGGATGAAATGGTGGGGCAAGCGCACCTCCTGGGGCCCGGCTCGCCGCTCGTCCGTGCGCTTGAGAAGCGGGCATCTCTTCTCCGTCATTCTTTGGGGGCCTCCGGGTTCAGGCAAGACAACGATTGCCCGTCTCATGGGTAAATCCACACGCCTCCCTTTCCGGGCATTTTCCGCCGTAACCTCGGGTCTGGCCGATCTCAGGCAGGTGATCGCCGAAGCACAAAAGACCCGCCAGGAAACCGGAAATCCAACGCTTCTCTTCGTGGACGAGATCCACCGCTTCAACAAGGCCCAGCAGGACGCCTTTCTGCCCCACGTGGAAAGCGGGCTGATCATCCTGGTGGGCGCCACCACACAGAACCCCTCCTTCGAGGTGATCCCGCCGCTACTGTCCCGGACCAGAGTCATGACCCTCAACCGCCTTGGAAGGGAGGATATCCTCGCCCTTCTCACCAAAGCCCTTTCAGACGAAGAAAGGGGACTGGGCGCACTTGGCGTGGAAGTCGAGCCAAAGGGGCTTGAGTTTCTCGCCGACCTCTCCCAGGGAGACGCAAGAGTCGCGCTTAACGACCTTCAGGCCGCAGTCAGCCACGCAATGGCCGCCGCCGGCGGTCCTGACCCGCACCCCTTCGTGGACCTCAAGACCTTGGAGACCGCCCTGAGCAAAAAGGCCCTCCCCTACGACAAGGACGGAGAGGAGCACTACAATCTGATTTCCGCCTTTCATAAGAGTCTTCGTGGAAGCGACCCCCAGGCAGCGCTTTACTGGCTCTATCGGATGCTTCTCTCAGGTGAAGACCCGCGCTTCATCTGCCGCAGGATGATCCGCTTTGCCTCGGAGGACGTGGGGCTCGCCGACCCCCATGCTTTGACCATGGCCATCTCCGCCTTTGAGGCCTGGGACCGGATTGGACCGCCCGAAGGAGAGCTGGCCCTTGCGGAGGTGGCGGTCTATCTGGCCTCCGCCCCCAAGAGCAATGCCCTTTATCTCGCTGAAAAAGCCGTCAAACAAGAGATCGATCAGACAGGTCCAAGGCCGGTCCCTTTCCATATCCGAAATGCCCCCACCGGCAATCATGAAAAGGGCTGGATATGGCCGCGGATACCTCTATCCCCACAACTACCCGGGCGCGTTGGGTGGAACAGGCCTATCTGCCGGATGGTCTTAGGAACCAATCGTATTACCGTCCCACGGACAGGGGCTTTGAAAAGGAAGTCCGAAGGAGGCTTGAGCGTTGGAAAAAGAAGTGAGCCCGCCTTTGCGCCTCGCCTCCCGACCTCGCCGACGGACTGCCCTTCAAGAAAGACCGTCCTTGTTCGGAAGAATCCTCGGCTGGTATCGTCGTCACGGCCGGCAACTGCCATGGCGCCAGACCCGTGACCCCTACGCCATCTGGGTCTCTGAGATCATGCTTCAACAGACGCAGGTGGCTACCGTAATCCCCTATTACCATCGCTTTCTCAAGAAATTCCCCACCGTAACGGCCCTTTCGGACGCTCACCCCGACGAAGTGGTCAAGTGCTTGGGAGAACCTGGGCTACTACCACCGCGCCCGGCTCATGCATCGGGCAGCCAAGCTCATGGCAAGAGATTGGGACGGAAAGCTACCTTCCGACCATGACGATCTCCTTCGCATGCCCGGCATCGGTCCTTACACCGCCGGGGCCATCGGAAGCATCGCCTTCGGAAGACGGATCCTCGCCCTTGACGGGAATGCCAAGCGGGTCTACGTCCGCCTTTTCGCCTTTGGGGAAGGGACTGACGGGATGGGAGGGGAGGCCAGGATCCGCCGGCTGGCACAACCGCTCCTACCCGCAAGCGACCCCGGCACATTCAACCAGGCGATCATGGACCTCGGCGCCACCCTCTGCACGCCGAGAAACCCCTCCTGCGCCCTTTGCCCTTTGACCGAATTCTGTCTTGCCTTTGCAAAGGGCTCCAAGAGCGGTTGCCGCCACCCAAGAAAGGGGAGGAGGCTCCCACACAAGGACATGACCGCCTCGGTGATCACCGATAAGACCGGGAAACTCTTGATTGTGAAACGGCCGGAGCGCGGGCTGCTGCCCGGCCTGTGGAAGCTCCCTGGCGGCGAGCGGCGCGGGGAGCGCTCTCTTCCGGAGGCGCTGGAGCGTCGCGTGCTGGAGGAGCTGGGCGTCATGATCAAGGTGTTGGAACCCGTCACGTCCGTCAAGCATACCTTTACCCATTTCCGCATGACCCTCCATGCCTTCCGTGCCCGTATTCAAAGGGGGAAGCCAGAGCCGTTGACCTGTTCCGGGCTGGCTTGGGTGCGTCCTGACAGACGCTGGCAGGCGTACGCCTTCTCAAAGGCGGACAGAACCATCGTCCATTATCTCCTTGGCCCCGTCGGTCGAAGCCACGAATGAGCTACCCACCTCCGGTCTGGAGGCCATTGAATGGAAAGGATGTGGAAACCATGTCTGATAGCTTTCAGAGTCAATTTGCGGATGTGAATGGGGTTCGGCTCCACTATGTCAGTGTGGGGCAGGGCAAGCTGATGATGTTCGTCCACGGGTTTCCCGAATTTTGGGGCGAATGGGTTGACCAACTCACTGCATTCGGCAGGGACCACCAGGCGGTTGCCTTTGACATGCGGGGTTATAACCTCTCTTCGAAACCCCATGACCTAAAGGCGTACCACGCCATGGTCCTGATCGAGGATATTCGTGCACTGGCCGACCATTTGGGCCACAAGAAATTTACGCTGGTTGCCCATGACTGGGGCGGGGCGGTGGCCTGGTCCTTTGCCATGCATCACCCTGAGTGGCTGGAGAAGCTCATCATTATCAACGCACCCCATCCCGCCATCTTTGCGCGGGAGTTGTTGCACAATCATGACCAACGGCGTGCCAGTGAATATATGCTCACGTTGCGTTCGCCCGAGGCCGAGAAGGTCCTCTCGGAAAACCATTTCTCGTATCTGATCGATCGGTTGTTTCTTCAAGTCGGCGTGAAGTGGCAGATGACCGAGTCCGTGCGGTGCAAGTACATCGAGGCCTGGTCAAGGCCTGGCGCTTTGACCGGTGGACTGAATTACTACCGGGTCTCCCCCCTCTATCCGCCCACCTCAAAGGACGATGAACAGAGGATCAGGACCATTCTGGATCTGCCCCGCGAGACGTTTGTGGTCAAGGTCCCAACCCTGGTCATCTGGGGTGAATTGGACCACGCCCTGCTGATCGGGAATCTGCATGGGATGGAGGAATACGTTAAGGACCTTGCGGTAAAGCGCATCCCTGACGGGAGCCATTGGGTGGTCCATGAGCAGCCGGACCTCGTTAATTCGTTGATTCGTGCCTTCATAGCCCGGGAGGCGGTTTAATGCGCCTAACCGAGAAGCGATCGTGAAACAATGATCTTTTCCATCTCCTTTGTGCCTTCGTAGATCTCTAGGATCTTGGCGTCTCGATAGAGACGCTGGACCTTGTACTCGTCGATGTACCCGTAACCGCCGTGGAGCTGAACCGCCTCGTCGGCGCAGCGAACCGCCATCTCGCCCGAATACCACTTGGCCATGGCGATGAGCGCGTGGTCGATCTTGCCCTGATCCACCCACCACGCCGCTTCATAATAGAGGTTCCTGGCAGCCCGGATTTTGGTGGCCATTTCGGCAATCTTGAACTGCGTCACCTGGAATGAGGCAAGCGGTGCCCCGAACTGCTGCCTCTTTTTCACATGGCGGATGGACGCCTCCATGGCCCCGCGGGCAAGACCCACGGCCTGGGCGCAGATATGAAGCCTCGTTCGGTTGAAAAAGGCCATGAGTTCCCTGAACCCATCCCCTTCCACTCCCACAAGGTTCGTGACGGGGACCCTCAGGTCCTTGAAGACCACTTCCGCTGTGTCAGAGGCCCGGATGCCCAGTTTGCCCTTGATCTTGTTGGATTCGTAGCCGGGCGTCTTCGTCGGGATGAGGATGAAGCTGTGGCGTTCATGGCGGGAGGGGTTTTCAGGATCGGTCTGACAAAACACCACGAGATAGTCGGCCAGGTCGCCGTTGGTGATGAACATCTTTGATCCGTTGATCACCCAAGTGTCGCCGTCCTTAACGGCCCGGGTGGAGGCGCCCGTCACATCACAACCCGCATCGGGCTCCGTGATGGCCGTGGCCATCATGGCCTCCCCGGTCACGAGCTTGGCGAGGAGCTGTTTTTGCTCCTCCGATCCGAACAACCCGATCAGCTCAGCGCCGAAGGTGGCTGAAAGGATCGCCTGGCCAATGCCCGGATCCACGGCCCAGAACTCCTCCGTGATCAGGCAGTGCTCAAAAAAGCCGTAGCCTGCCCCGCCATGGGCCTCGTCGATGAATACCCCCACAAATCCCAGATCGCAGGCCTTTTTCCAGAGACCCAGGTCAAAGGTCTCCTCCCTGTCGAACTGCTGGGCCACGTCCGGGAATTCTTTCTGTGCAAACTCCCGTGCCGCCTTGATGATATCCTGCTGCTCCTTGTTGAGCCTGAAATCCATTTTTCAGTCCCCCCTCTTTGTCTTACTTGGTCCCTGCCTTTTCTTTGAGCGCATCGACGATCGTGAAGAGATCTTCCGCCACGCCATAATGGGCCACCCTGAAAATGGGCGCTTTGCGGTCCTTGTTCACGGCAATGATGGTCCCAGCACCCGCGATGCCGGCCACGTGCTGAAAAGCGCCACTGATCCCCAAGGCGAGATAAACCTTGGGGCTCACACTCTTCCCGGAGGTCCCCACCTGATGGTATTTTGGGAGCCAGTTGAGGTCCACAACCGGCCTGGAACAGGAAACCACCCCGCCCATGAGGTCCGCAAGTGCCTGGATTGCAGTTATTTTCTCTGCATCCCCGATCCCCCTGCCGATGGAAACCAGGAGCTCAGCCTGGGTGATGTCTACCGCCCCGGCCCCCGTATCCTCGAAGCCCAGAAATCTTCGCTTGGGTTCAGGGAGATCGTGGGGGATCTCTCGCTTTTCGATCCGCCCCTCCCTGTTCCCCGGCGGCCCGGGGGGAAATGCCCCCGGCCTCGCGGTGATGAGATACCCTTCCGAATCCTTGAAGCCAACCCTCGAGAAGACCTTGCCGTTCAAGATCTGCCGGACAGCCGAGGGCTTTCCTCCCTCGACCGAAAGGCCACTGCAGTCCGTCGCGAGGGGAAAGCCGGTCCTCACAGCGAGGGCCGGCGCAAGATCCATTCCCCAGGGCGTGTGGCCCATGAGCGTCAGAAAGGGGCGCGCCTCGCGGATGACCCGGTTCAGGATCCCGGTGTAGTACTCGGGCTCAAACGTCGCCAAACGCTCATCTTCAAAGACCAGAAACCGGTCGGCCCTGGCTTTGAGACCGTCGACGATCGAGCTGCCGTCAGCCGCAAGGACCGCTGCAGTCAGTTGAAATGAGAGGTGGTTGCAGAGTTCATCGGCCTTTGAGAGTATCTCCAGGGAGATGTCCCTGACCTTCCCCTGTCTGTGTTCTATGACGACCATTATCTCGCCCATCTAGACATTCACCCCCTTGTCTTTCAGAATGCGAAGAATCTTTTCTGCAATGGTGGAGGGATCTCCCTCCAGGAAAGCGGCTCCCGCGGTCTCGGGCGGCAAGAAGAGCTCCTCGACCACGACACGCGGGGTCAAATCATCCTCACTGAGACCCAGGTCCTCAACGGCCACGACCTGAAGCTCCTTTTTGGAGGCCTTTCGGATGCCCATGATCGAGACATATCTGGGCTCGTTGATCCCCGTTTGGATGGTGAGGAGCGCCGGGAGCCGGATCACTGAGACCTCGTCCATCCCCCCTTCAAGCTCCATCCTTATGGCCGCCTCGCCTTCCTTGACGTCCGCACGGGTCACCACCGCGGCATGGGGCAACCCCAGTTGCTCGGCCAACATGATCCCGACCGTCGCGCAGTTGTCATCCTCGGCCTGAACCCCTGTGAGCACCAGATCGTGGGCCAGGGGTTTGATGACCGCGGACAGAAGCCGCGAGATCACGTACCCATCCAGGACCCGATCTCCCGGGTCCACTCGGATGGCCTTGTCCGCGCCCATGGCCAACGCCCTTCTCAGCACTTCCTCGTCTTCCGCCGACCCGACGGTGACCGCCGTCACCGTCCCATCCAACTGCTCCTTCAACCGGACGGCCTCCTCCACGGCGTAGTTGTCCCAGTCGTTGATAACGTAGGCAAGATCCGGGTTCCGCAGCTTTTTCTTGCCCGGGTCAATCTGGAGGTCCACCTCCTGGGTCATGGGGACCCGCTTCACGCACACGACAATGTCCATGTCTAACCCTCCTCGATCGTTGAGCCAACCAGTTCCATCAGGTCAGTGACCCTGATCCTTCCTTCCAGGTTCCGGGTCTTGACCGCATCCTCAAGGTGGATGAGGCAGAAGGGGCATGCGGTCACGATCAGGTCGGCACCGGCATCCAAGCGCCATGTCGAGCCTTTTTTGGGACATCCGCACCTGCTCGCCTTCGATCTCGTGCCAGAGGCTCACGTCTCCTCCCCCGCAACAAAAGCTTCTGTCCCGGCACCGTTTCATCTCCACAAACTTGAGGCCGGAAAGGGCGTTGATAATTTCACGGGGCTCATCATAGATCCCGTTGTGGCGCCCCAGATAACAGGGGTCGTGATAAGTCACGGTTGAACCTTGTCCCACGTACCCCTTTGGGGTCAACCTCCCGGTCCGGATGAGCTCCCAGAGCACCTGCGTATAATGGCTCACCTCCACGGACAACCCGTAATCCTTCTTGAGGCAGTTGAAGGCATGGGGGTCCGTGGTGACGATCCGCTTCATTCGGACGCTTGACAGGATCTCCGTGTTTTCCTCCCTCAGAAGTTGAAAGAGCCCTTCCTCTCCCAACCGCCGCACCTGATGCCCCGAATCCTTTTCTTTGGGTCCGAGGATCCCGAAATCCAGCCCGGCCCGATGAAACCCTTTGGCGATGGCCGCGGCCACGGACTGGATTCGGGGGTCGTAGGCGCCGTAGCTGTCCACGAAGTAGAGGACCTCCACCGCCTCCCCCGGCTTCACCACCCTGATGTTCTCGCCGCTCACCTCTTTGATCCAATCCGCCCTTTTGGACGCCGGTTTCCCGAAGGGGTTCCCGGTCTTTTCGATGTTCATGAGGACCGGGTTGAATGTGGTGGGGCTCTGGGCGGTCTCGATGAGGTGGCGCCGCATGTCCACCATCTTGTCGATGTACTCGATGAAGACCGGACACTCCTCCTCACAGGCTCCGCAGGTCGTGCAGGACCAGATCTCCTCCTTGCTGATGATGCTCCCTATCATGGGCGCGCCATTCGACGCCTCATCTCCCTTGCCGGTTGCCTCTCTCTGCTTGTCCGAGCAGGCCGGCGAAGAGCAGGAAACTGACGGTAGGCGTGATCCCTTAGCTTCATGGTGAGCACCTTCGGAGACAGGGGGCGGCCGACAGTGGTCGCAGGGCAGTTGTCGGAGCAACGGCCGCATTCGGTGCACGTGCAGAAGTCCAGGATGTGCTTCCAGGTGAAATCCTGGATCTTGGAAACGCCAATGGATTCCAGGTCCTCTAGGTTATCAACGTGCCATCGGGCCGGTTTGATGGCACCCTTTGTCCGCTTTTTGAAAAAAATGTTCGGAAGGGCGGTGATGATGTGGAAGTGCTTGGACGCCGGAAGCAGGTTGAGGAAAGAGAAGAAGATCAAGAGGTGGAGCCAGAAGCTTGCCTGTCGGACGGCCGAGAGGACGTCCGCATCCAGGCCCGAGAGGGCGGAAGCGGCCATGGAAGCGGCGGGAACCCACGAATCTTTCAAGCCGCCACGCAGCCGAAGCAGCCCGCTCCCTTCATAGATCATGTCCGTCACCATGAGACATGAGATCAGGGCGAGAACAAAGTATGCCTCCCCCGCGTGGCTGCCCTCATAGCGTTTAGGCCGCAGCAGGGCGCGCCTGAGCGCAGCCCACACACAGGCCCCGAGGACCAGGAGCTCAAAGATGTCCTTGAGGCCTCCATACAGACGACCGACGAGCCCTTCTCCCGTCGGGAGTGGAACCGGGATGTTCAGGCCCTGTGCGACCAGCTCAACGGAGCGAAGCCCAAGGACCACAAACCCCCAGAAGATGATGAGATGAATCACGCCGGCCCAGAGGTACCTGGGTTGCCGTGTCTGCAGGAAACCATAGCGCAGGAGGTCCGAAACCCTGGATGGCAGGGCGTCGAATCTGGGATCCGGCTGCCCTGCGCGGAGCAGGACATACCGCCGGTAAATGATTGAAAGAAAGAGACCCACGCCCAATACAAACACAATCCATCCAAAGACATAGGCCGGTATGCCAAAATGGGTCTGAAGGGCTGGATTCAGCTCGGTCATGTCCCAACCTCCCTCCGCGTGTCAGGGGCTTTCTGAAGGAATTCCCGTCGTGTTTTCCTGTCCAGTGGCCTCATCGCAGCCCCGGCGATCCGGGGCCTGCAACACACCCCGCAGCAGGATTTCCGCGAAGGATTGGGCCAGCCCATCCGGCGCCATGGGGCCATCCTTTCGGTACCACTTGATTGTATAGTGGACCATCCCGAAGAAGGCAAAGGTCGCTATGCTGGGCGGAACCGCCTTCATATGGTTGCGGTCGGTCAACTCCTGAAAAAGCGCTTTGAACAGATGGACGTAGCGCCGTTCCTTCTCTACCAGGACCTGCCGCTTTTCCTCAGGCAGCGCGCTGCCTTCCTGGACAAGCAAAATGAGCCGCTCCTGGTCGCCTGCGTAATGGCGCGTGTAGAACTGCAAGACGGCACGAAGCTTCTCCTCAGGCGGACGGTTCTCAGCACAGATTTCCACGAGCACGGCCATGGCATCGTCCATGGCGTCATTCATGAGCTTGAAAAGGATGTCTTCCTTGCCTGGAAAATAGTGATAAAGAGATGCCTGGTTCATCTGGAGCGCGCCTGCAATATCCCGCATGGTCGTTCGATGGTAGCCGTTATGCGCAAAAAGCCGGGCGGATACGCGTTCGATCTCTTGAAGTTTATCGCTGGATTTCGGCCGTGACATGGGGTCTTATTCTCCAAACAAACGTTTGATTGATATAATATTAATTGAAACGGCCTGTCAATCTAATTTTTTGCTGAAACCTTCTTTGCCTTACGTCACGTCGCCGACCTACGCAAAGATCCTCTCCAGTCGTCTTGGTGCGTTGAAGCGTCCTGCTTTGCAGGAAGCCTCGCTTGATCAAGTTGGACATCTGTGCGAACTCTCAGGGATTGCGATCAGGGACACGAGCATGCTGGCAAGAAACTAGGGAACAAGCTTTGGACTTGATCCTCAATACGCCTTCCCTTAGACTCGTCTAATGAAGGTGTTTCGGAAACATCACGCGTCAAATGGTTCGTACTGATCCGCGACGAAAAAGTCACGTTTGAAAAAAGGGCTGTGGTCGGCAACCAGCTTTCCCAGGCTGATGGCCAGCCAAGAGATCCTATTTAAAAGGAGTGAAAACCATGAAGTGCGACAAATGCCATGATCCGCTGGAACAGGGAGAGGCAGAGGGAGTTTCACGGAAGAATCCTCTGCGAGGACTGTTACATGGACGCCCTCTCGCCCCCAAGGACCTGTGACCCATGGGCGGTTCACAGCGCCAAATCCTTTGCGAAACAGAGGCCGGCACGGAGACGCCATTGAATCCGACGCAGCAACGGATCCTGAATATCCTGGAGTGAGACGGGCGGCGTGGAACCAAAGGTCCTCTCCGAGCGGCTGCAGATCAAGCCCGCAGACCTTGAACGCGAAATCGCCGCGCTCAGGCACATGGAGAAGGCTCAGGGGCGAGCTGAGAGGCGGAAGAAAAGATCGTCCGTCTGTGGTAACCATTGCAGACGTTGCCGATCATCTGGGTACCCTTTCACCGGTCCGCTGAGGTGCGGGAAACCCACAGTCGAAGAAAGAATTGTCAAGCGCATCGGAGGGTTCGGAATTTGACATTGGTCAGTTTTAGAATAAAAAGTTAGACTGTGTTGTCGCTAGGGGTGGGATGACTGAGAGTCACGCCGATGGCGTGACAACCCTTGGAACCTGACCTGGGTAATGCCAGCGGAGGGAAGCGACCTGAATGCAAGGCTGTGTTGCCATCTTTCCGACGACCACCCTTGGCCGTTTTGTCGCCTTCCTATCCCTGAAGCGTCTCCTGCCCCTTCGTTCAACGTCTTTTGTTAATCCAAACATGCGCGGTTCGTGTCCCTGGCGGACCCGCAGGACCCATTGTGGCGGCCCACGCCACGGGTGGAGGGGGAGGGAGTCCCATGAAATCGAATACCACTATTGCGCCCGTGCCAAGCGAGGAACGGAACCTGGGAGGCGTGGATTTCTTCTTGCTTTGGGCAGGGGCCGCCGTGTCCCTGGCCGAAATCTGGGCCGGAGGGCTTTTGGTTCCCCTCGGTTTTGCGACGGGGCTCATCGTCATACTCTTGGGCCACCTGATCGGTAACACCCCTCTGGCCCTCGGTGGAATCATCGGGGCACGAACGGCCATCCCCACCATGGTGGCCATCAGGCCTTCCTTCGGCATCCGGGGGTCATACTTCGCAACCATCCTCAACCTCATCCAGCTCGTGGGCTGGACCGGCGTCATGCTGTGGATCTGCGGAAAGGCCGCCCAGGCGGTATGGCCCTTCCCGGCACTGGGTTTTCGGGGATGGGTGCTCGTGGCCGGGGTCGTGACGACCCTATGGGCGTTGGTGGGCCACCGTTACTGGCGATGGCTCCACAGGATCGCAGTCACCGGACTCCTGGCGCTCTGTTGCCTCATGACTTACGTGGTCCTCCATCAGTATGGGTGGGAGCGTCTCCTGGCAGCACAACCAAAGGGGGGCATGCCCTTCATGATGGGCCTCGATCTGGTCATCGCCATGCCTATCTCATGGCTTCCCCTCGTCTGCGATTACTCCCGTTATGCCCGCTCCGCCGGACCCGCCTTCTGGGGGACATGGATAGGCTACTTCATCGTGGGCTCGTGGATGTACATGATCGGTCTTGGCGCCGCGCTCGCAACCCAGTCCGCCACCCCTGACATGATGATCCTCGATCTGATGGTGGGTTTGGGCCTGGTGTTGCCGGCCATCCTGATCGTTCTTTTTTCCACCTTCACCACCACCTTCCTTGACATCTACTCGTCTGCCGTCTCCTCCCTCAATATCTGGCCTCAATTTGGGGAAAAACGAGGAAGCCTGATCTGCGGCGTCCTTGGAACCGCATTGGCCCTGATCTTCCCGGCCACGGGCTACGAAGGCTTTCTCCTTTTCATCGGATCCGTTTTCTGCCCGCTCTTTGGCGTCGTGTTGGCCGACTACTTCATCCTCCGTAAGACCATCTATTTTGAGGAGAACTTCACGCACCCGGATCACTTCTGGTACCTCAAGGGCTTCAACCCTTGGGCCTTTTTCGCCTGGGGCGCGGGATTTGCGATCTACCACTTGCTCCAGAAGACCACGGCCATGGGCGCATCCATCCCAAGCCTGGTCGCATCGGGCCTCATCTACCTCGTCCTGATGCGGGGCTTCGAGTCAACCACAGCGCCGTCCCGAAGAACCATCGCTGAGGACTATAAGGGCGCCGGGTCAAGGGCGGCTCGCTGAGTCCGGATCCGGCCGGCGCGGGCTCCTCCCCCACCGTCTCTTGCATGCTTGCGGTAGAGGCCTCGGAATTGATGATAGGTGATTCCCAGGATCTCGGATGCCCGTCGCTGGTTGTACCTGGCTCGGCTCAAGGCCCGCTTCACCATGGCGATCTCAAGTTCCTGCACGGCCTGGGGCAGGGGTCTGTCCATGAGCCCCTCAAGGGACGGGCCCCTCTCCGACTCCTTTTCGGTCGTGACCTCACGCCTCGCTTTTTCGTCGTGAATCGGTCCCAAAGGGTCGAATACCAACTCCCGGATTAGCACCGAACCGGATCGGTAGACCGAGCGTTCCACGGTATTCTTCAGCTCGCGTATATTGCCCGGCCAAGGGTGTGCCTCCAGGGCGCTGAGCCGCCTCCTCTGTGAAATGGGGGCTTTCTTCCAGACCCAATTCCGTGGCCATCCGGGCGGCGAAGTGATGGGCGAGGAGAAGGATGTCTCCCTTTCGTTCCCTAAGCGGCGGGACCCGGAGCACCTCGAAGGAGAGCCGATCCAGCAGGTCCTGCTTAAAGCGCCCCTCCCGGACGAGATGGGGCAGGTCTGCGTTGGTGGCCGCAATGATCCGCACCTCCACCTCCACCGGCTCAGAGCTGCCGACGCGCTCGAAGGTCCCGTATTCCACTGTCCTCAGGATCTTTTCCTGAACGACCAAAGGGATGTTTCCGATCTCATCCAGGAACAGGGTGCCATGGTGAGCCGCCTCGAATCGTCCCATGCGCCTCTGTTCCGCCCCGGTGAATGCCCCTTTCTCGTAACCGAACAGCTCCGCCTCAAGCAGCGTAGGGCTGAGTGCAGCGCAGTTGAGCGCCACGAAAGGGGCCTGCCAACGACCGAGAGATAATGGAGGCGGGAGGCGGCAAGCTCCTTGCCTGTCCCGCGTTCGCCCACCACCAAGCACGGGTCGGTTGATCGGTGCCACCCGCGAAACCCTTTCTTGAAAAGCCAAAAAGGCCTCGGACTGGCCCAAGGCCTCACCCCCGCTTGGGACCAGACCCACGCTTCACCGTATGGGCTCCACCGCTGATACGCCGTTTCATGGCCAAAAACCTCATTTTATGGTTTATTTAACCTATTAATGGCTTATATTACCATAACAACTCTGTACATCAACAGCAAATCATTTCAATTAACTATCTGATATTACGATTATAAATCAGCTATTCTTGGCTGATGGCATGATTCATGCTTTTTTCTAAGCTCAAAAAGACATGGAGGTTTCACCATGGGAATCTTTACACGCTTTCGGGACATTGTCAGCGCCAACATCAATGCCATGCTGGACAGGGCTGAGGACCCTGAAAAACTGATCCGGCTCATGATCCGTGAAATGGAAGACACGCTCGTGGATCTCAAGGCCTCTTGTGCGGGTGTCATCGCCAGCCGAAAAAAGGTGGAGCGAAACCTTGAGGACCTTAAGTCCCGGGTTTCCTACTGGGGCCGGAACGCCGAGCTCGCGGTCAGCAAGGGCCGCGATGACCTGGCCCGCGAGGCGCTCCTGGAGAAGCGAAAGTACCTTGAGAGGCTGGATGGTCTCGATCAGGAGCTCTCGGAGCTCGTTGCGTCTGGTGGATCAGTATCATGAAGACATCGGAGAGCTTGAACAAAGGCTCCAGGCCGCCCGGGAAAAACAGCGCACGCTGGTCCAGCGACACATCCATGCCACAAGAAAAAGACGGGCACAGCAAGAGATCCGACGTGCGGACGGCGCAGAGGCCGTCTTCAGGTTCGAGCAGCTTGAGAACCGAATCGATCACATGGAGGCAGACGCCGACCTGGTCGAACTTCAAGGGACAGGTTGGGCTCGCAGGGGAGTTTGACAACCTTGCGGTGGATGAAGAAATTGAAAGAGAGCTTCAGGGTCTGAAGGCTTGCCTGGAAAAAAAGAGCGTTGTGGAGCGGTCCCGCTGTATAATCAAGGCCGAGGCTCGATTCAGTGTGCCGATCGATTCGAAGTGGACGCATACAGATAAAACGGAGTAGAAGAAACCTTGGATGGAGTTCACATGCTGACGGTCATTCTTGGCGGGTCCATCGTCGCCCTTATCATCATCGGTGCTGTCATTCTGGTGGCCATTCGCATCCTCAAAGGCAGCAGTGGCCATGGGAGGTGATGGGATAAATTCCGACGAGGCCAGAGTCATCCAGGAGATTTATCAGGGTCTCTCACGCATGGAGGATCGAGTGGAGGCCCTTGAAACCATTCTTCTTGATCAGGACAGAAAGGAGCGATCCAAATGAAGCGGTCTGAGATCTCTCACCGGGGACTATATCGGTCCAGGCAGGGGGCGATCCTGGGGGTCTGCAGGGGCATTGCCAATTACTTTGACTTCTCTGTGTTCTGGACAAGGACGATCGCCATCCTGCTCCTCGTTTTTACGGGTTTTTGGCCTGTCCTCATCATCTACCTGGGCGCGGCGCTCTTGATGAAACCGGAACCCGTCCTGTCCATCCGCTCGGAAGACGAACGGGAGTTTTATGACAGCTACGCCCACTCGCGACAGGGGTGCCGCCGACCGTCTGAAGCGGAAATTCAACCAGCTCGACCGACGGATCCAGAGAATGGAACATGCGGTGACCTCCCGCGAGTTTGATTGGGAACAGAGATTAAGCAGATAGACGGGCCGCTCCGGCAGCGTTGCCGCGCTCCCGTTCCTTGACTTCTCCTGTAGAAGCCATTGCCGCCACTCTTGTTCCCGCACCAGGCCGCCGCCTTTTATCCCTCCCCATCCGCTCAATCACTGACTTACGTGCGCTCATATTGCCCCCCCGTTTCCAACCTCGGGGGAAAACCTGTCGCTCCTTTGAAGAGGACCCGTCAACCGTTTCACGGCACAGCGGGTTATGAACAAGCCATTCATTGAACGCCATGAATTCACTTTTTTCTTGACAGGGAAATTGGGACAGGATATTTACTGAGTGAGTGCTCAGTCGGTAATCAAGCGACCTCGAAAATGAATAGAAAAGACACCATCCTCAAAACCGCCGCCAGGCTGTTCGCAGAAAAGGGGTTCAAGGAGAGCTCCGTGGCGGAGCTCTCTTCTCTGAGCGGTGTGGCGGAGGGGACCATCTTTTACCACTTCAAGACCAAGGAAGACCTGCTCCTCCATATCCTTGCCGCACTGAAAGAAAAGATCACGACGGAGTTCCGCGAATACCGCCAGAATCGCCCAACGCATGCAGGCATGGAAATGGTGATGGAGGCCATCTCCTTTTATCTCTATCTGGCTGGAAAACTGGAGGATGAATTCCTGCTGCTCCATCATGACTTCATCTACCAGTTGGCCCAGGTAAACCCCACCTGCCGAGGATATCTGCAGGAAGTTTACGACTGCCTCGTGGACATCTTCGAAGAGGCCATCGAGGTGGGACGAAAGGACGGATCCATCAGCGAGCGTTCAGGCAGAAAAACGGCTCTGCTCATTTTCACCATGGTCGACGGATTGGTCCGGTTCAAACACCATAACCTCTATAACGCGGCGGCGCTTCACGGCGAGTTGATCGCTTCGTGTCAGCGGATGATTAAACCCCAAATGCACTAGGAGATCAGTGACCGATGATTTCAAGGTTCTTTCCGTTTCTCAGGTGGTTTCAAGGCTACGATTTGAACGGATTCAGGGCCGACCTGATTTCAGGCCTCACCGTGGCGCTGGTTCTGATCCCTCAATCCATGGCGTATGCCCAACTCGCTGGCCTGCCGGCCTATTATGGGCTCTACGCCGCTTTCCTGCCCCCGATGATTGCCGCGCTTTTCGGCTCGAGCCGCCAGCTGGCCACAGGCCCGGTGGCGGTCGTCTCGCTCATGACCTCCGCATCCCTTGAACCTCTGGCCACGGCAGGGAGCGGCGGATACATCGCCTATGCGATCCTGCTGGCCCTCATGGTCGGAATCTTCCAGTTTGCGCTGGGGGTGCTGAGACTGGGCCTGGTGGTCAATTTCCTGTCTCACCCGGTGGTCAATGGGTTTACCAACGCAGCGGCCTTGATCATTGCGTCGTCCCAATTGGATAAGATGTTCGGGGTCTATGTGGACAAAGCGGAGCATCATTACGAAACCATTGTCCGGGTCGCCGAGGCAGCGTTTCACTACACCCATTGGCCGACCCTGGGCATGGGCCTTCTCGCCTTTGTGATCATGTACGTGCTCAAACGGCTCTATCCCAGGATTCCGAATGTCCTGGTGGCCGTGGCCGTGACAACGACCCTCTCATGGGGCTTCCACTTCCAGCATGATCGGTCGAGCTTCCATCACCCAGATTGAAAGCCCCGAGGTCCATCAACTGATCCAGGACTTCAACGGGGCCGTCAAGGGCATTCCGGAATTGAGCGAACGACGGACCGAGGTCAACAAAGACCTGGAGATGGCCCGCGAGTCACGAGGACTTCATAAAGATGCTCGAAGTCGAGCATGAGCTCAACGTCCTGAACGTCAAGATCGAAGGCCTCAAGCACACGGCCCACATCAAGAGGGAGGCCCTTCGGTCCTACCTTTTTCGAGGCGTCATGCGCCCGGACGGAAGCTATGTCTTTTACCCCAAGAACCAGGCGGCGCCGGACCTTAGCCATGACGGGCGCATCTGGCGGCTGAAGATCGGCAACACCCCGCTTGACGAGCAACGGTCTCCTGATGGCGGGCGGCGGCGCCGTGGTGGGTGTCATTCCCAAAGGGGCTTCCCAAGTTCGAGTCTTCCGAACATGAACCCTCGATCATGCTCCACCTTCTCCCATACGCAGCCATCATTTCACTGCTCGGTTTCATGGAGGCCATTTCCATTGCCAAGGCCATGGCCGCAAAGACCGGGCAACGGCTGGATCCAAACCAGGAACTGATCGGTCAGGGCCTCGCCAACATGCTGGGATCCCTTGGACAGAGCTATCCCACCTCCGGGTCTTTCTCCCGATCGGCCGTCAACATCCAATCCGGGGCGGTATCCGGCCTATCAAGTGTCTTCACAAGCCTGACCGTCGTGGTGGTGCTCTTTCTCTTCACACCCTTGCTCTACCATCTGCCCCAATCGGTGCTGGCGGCCATCATCATGATGGCAGTCATCGGTCTGATCAATGTTCACGGGTTTGTCCATGCCTGGGAGGCCCAGTGGTATGACGGTCTGATTTCCGTGATCACCTTTGTCTGCACCCTCGGCCTTCGCCCCGCATCTTGATCGCGGCATTATGGTGGGGGTGGTGCTTTCCCTGGGGGTGTTCCTTTACAAGAGCATGCGGCCCAAGGTGGTGGCTCTGGCCAGGCTCGACGATCAATCCCTTCGCTGCACCGACACCCATGGCCTGCAGGAGTGCAAGTACCTGGCCCTGGTTCGATTCGACGGACCCCTGATTTTCGCAAACGCCACCTATCTTGAGGAAAAGGTGACCGAACGGATGCGCAAGCACAAGGAGCTCAAGCATATGGTCATCGTCTGCAATGGGATCAACGACATCGATGCGTCAGGAGAAGAGGCCTTGTCGCTGTTGATCGATCGGGTGCGAAGCGCGGGTATAGAGATCTCCCTCAGCGGCGTCAACGAAGCGGTCATGAAGGTCTTCAACCGCACCCACCTGCTCCAAAAGATAGGCGAAGATCATATTTACACGACCATGGAGAAGGCAATCGGTGCCAATTACGAGTTCACACATCGGGAAGGCGACGAGGCCGTCTGTCCGCTTCTGCAAGTCTGCCGCTTGTCTGCGAGCTAAACGCCCAATACGGAGGGACCCATGTCTATCATCAGTGTATTCAGTGGTACATTTTGCAGGGCTGAGCAGGTCATCCACCGCCTTGCATCGGAAACAGGTTTTCCCATCATATCCGACAAGGAGATCGTGGAAAGGGCCTCCCAGTCCTCTGGCCTTGCCGGACAGAAGGTCAGCAAGGCCTTTTCGTCCAAGACATCGGTTTTCAACAAGTTCACACATGAAAAGGAACGCTCCATCGCCCACCTGCGGCTCGCGGTGGCCGAAAGACTGGTTGAAGACAATCTCCTCCTCTTCGGGTTCATCCACCACCTGATCTCCCAACCCATTACCCATGTACTCCGGGTCTGCCTGATTGCAGACATGCGGTCAAGAGTCGAAACCGCGTCCACTGAAAACGGGCTCAATGAGAAAGAAGCGCTGAAGATCCTTCACGCTCAGGACGAGGACCGCGCGGCATGGGTGAAGAGCCTCAGGCATACGAAGGATCCATGGGACCCAACCCTCTACGATATCGTCTTGCCCACGGATAAGAAGAGACCTGTCACAGTCGGTCGTGCTCATCTCGGAAAACCTCCAAAAGGCGGTGGTAAAGACCACAGACACGTCCCGGAAGGCCGTTCAGGACTTTCTCCTGGGTGCAAAGGTCGAGGTGGCCCTGGCCGATGAGGGCCACGACGTGTCCGTTCAGGCAAAAGAGGGGATTGTGACCCTCATCATCAACAAGCACGTCCTTCTTCTGAGTCGGCTCGAAGAAGAGCTCAAGGCGATCGCGACCGGCGTGGGCGGGGTCAAATCGGTCGTCACGAAAGTGGGCGAAGGATTCTATCAGGCCGACATATATCGCAAGTATGATTTTCAGATGCCATCAAAGGTCTTGCTGGTCGACGATGAGCGCGAATTCGTCGAAACCCTATCCGAGCGGCTGATGATGAGGGATGTGGGCTCTGCGGTTGCCTACGACGGTGAATCGGCCCTTCATCTGATCCGCGAAGACGAACCCGAGGTGATGATCCTGGATCTCAAGATGCCGGGCATCGACGGCATCGAGGTCCTTCGCCGTGTGAAGGCAACGCGTCCGGAAATTGAAGTCATTATTCTGACCGGCCACGGGACGGAGACCGATCGTGAGACCTGCATGGCGCTTGGCGCCTTCGCATACCTTCAAAAGCCAGTCGATATAGACCTTCTGGGCGAGACCCTGAAGAAGGCCAATGAAAAGATCCAGAAGAAAAAGGCCAAAGTGAACGGAGCGGAAATAGGATGCGCGCAACGTCTCAAGCAGCCGGGAGCGCGGTTTAGACCCTATGCCCTCTTAAGATCAGTCTCAAACCGAAGTTCTGGGATCATCACGATGTGGCGGCCGGCCCATTCAAACAGCTTTTCAACTTCCGCCGCCTCTGGAAGCAGTCCGTTCTCCTGACGGCCAGCGTGACGCTCCTCCCGCTCATTTTCATGGCCTTCATCGACTATAGTGTCAGCAAGAGGGCCATGACTTCGGAAATCGAGCTCAGAACCGCAAGGCTCGTCTCCAATACGCGTCGGACCGTATCCTATTTCTTGAGCGAACGAAAAGCGGCACTGGAGTTCATTGTCTTCGACAACGCCTTCCATTCAATGATCGACCCCTACAGGCTTGAGACCTTGCTTGCGCGGTCGAAAAAGGTGTTCGGGGGTTTTACGGATCTTGGAGTCATCGATTCCACGGGCATGCAGCGGGCCTACGTGGGCCCCTATGACCTCAAAGGGGTGAGATACGAGCGGGAGGCGTGGTACCGGGAAGTGCTCGAACGGGGGATTTACGTAAGCGACGTGTTCCTGGGCATGCGTCGTGTCCCACATTTTGTCATCGCCATGCGGAACGCATCGGATGAAGCGCCTTCCTATGTGGTTCGGGCAAGCATCGACACGGAGCGATTCCACCAGGTACTGGCCGAAATCGAGGTCAGCGGAAGGGGGGATGTGTTCATCATCAACCGTGAGGGCACCCTCCAGACCCCTTCACGGTTTTATGGAGAGACCCTCAGCCGCATACCGATTCCTGTCCCCGCCTACTCGGAAAGGACTGAGGTGCAGTCCATTGTCGGCCCGGATGGAAAAGCGTTGCTTGTGGGGTATGCCTACATTAAAGATACGCCTTTCATCCTGATGATCTGCAAATATCAGGCGGAGCTCATTGAATCCTGGACCACGGTTCAATTGGAATTGCTGGGGTTTCTGATCTTGAGTGTCATCGGCATCCTGGTCGTCGTTCTGGGGGGATCCACTTACCTGGTAGGGAGGATCTACGAGGCGGACCAGAGGCGCGTGGCCATGCTCCACCAGGTGGAATATGCCAACAAAATGGCCTCCATCGGAAGGCTCGCCGCCGGTGTGGCCCATGAGATCAACAACCCCCTGGCCATCATTAACGAGAAAGCAGGACTTATTAAGGACCTTTTCACCTTTAAACAGAGCTACAGCAAAGACGAAAAACTGCTGGGCATTGTGGATACCATTATCAGTTCCGTTGAACGTTGTGCGACCATTACGCGTCGTCTCCTGGGTTTTGCGCGACACATGGGCAGTGCCTCGACCATGGAGTCCCTGCACATTGAGGAAGTGATCAACGAAATCTTCGGTTTCTTGAGCAAAGAGACCAGCTATCGCGTCCATTCACACAAAGATAGAGATCCCCGATGATATTCCTGAAATCGAAACGGACCGCGGCAAGCTCCAGCAGATCCTTCTGAATCTGATGAACAACGCGCTTGCCGCCGTCGCAGACGGTGGGCATCTGGATGATCAGCGTCAAGACGGTTCGGGACGGATCACATTTCGCTGAAGGTCTCAGATGACGGCTGTGGCATTCCCCAGTCCGATCTAAACCGGGTCTTTGAGCCCTTTTTTTCCACCAAGACAAAGCAGGGGGGAACCGGCCTGGGACTTTCCATAACCTATGGACTGACGCAAGAACTGGGCGGAACCATCCGGGTGAAGAGTGAACTGGGGAAAGGCACGACCTTTACGGTGATCTTACCGATAAAGACGCGATCCCCATCAAGAGAAAGGGAAACACATGCGTATACTCCTTGTGGATGACGAAAAGGAGCTTGTCTCTACCCTGGCAGAACGGCTTGCGTTGAGAGGTGTCGAGGCCGACTGGGTCGTGAGCGCGGAAGAGGCCCTTGCCGCCGTCGAGCGTTGTGCCTACGATGTCGCGGTCCTGGATGTGCGAATGCCACGGATGGGCGGACTGAATCTGAAAAAGGTCCTCGAAGAGCGGTGTCCCCAAATGAGCCTTTCATCTTCATGACAGGACACGGCTCTGAGGCCGATTTCGTGACCGGAGTCGCCGAAGCGGGTCCGGGAAACTACTTGGTCAAACCGGTTAAGATCGAAGCTGCTGCTCGAGAAAATCCGCGAGGCCATTGAGAAGAAAGGGGGTCGATCGTGAATCCTTTGGAACAGACCCAGGTTGCCGGGCTTAGATTCTTCGGTATGATCAGTGCTTCCATTTCCCATGAAATAAAGAACGTGCTGGCAATCATTTCCGAAAGCGCGGGGCTCATGGAAGACCTCCTGCTCCTGGCCCAAAAGGGGGGAAGGCTTGATCTGGAAAAATTTCAGGCCATTTGCGCAAAAGTGCGAAGGCAAACACAGCGGGCCGACGGAATCATCAAGAACATGAATCGTTTTTCCCACAGCGTGGACCAAGACCTCCAACGCATCGACCTGAACGAGCTGATCTTCCTGGTGACGCGCATTGATCGATCGATTGGCGGCCATGCGGGGGTTTCGCTGGAGGAAACCAGGGGCCGATGAAGCGGTGTGGGTGACGACGAACCCTTTCCTTCTTGCGCGACAGATTTGGTCCTGCATTGATTTCGCCATGTCGGTTGCCGCACCGGAAAAGAAGGTCCAGATTCTGGTGACAGATGAGCCCGCCCATGGTTGCGTCGTGTTCAGTGGGCTAGGTCGTGAGAACGTGCCCGATCGACTGGACGCGCTGGTCGAAGCGAGGCGATCGCCGATGACACCTGTTGGGGGCAACCCTTCTCGCCGAGGCGGATCATAGGGCAATTCAGGCTCGCTGATACCCAAGGACCCGCCCCCTGGGCTTGCGGGCGAAAAGAGAGGGTGAGCGATAAACAATTTTAACGTCAGGGGCTTCGCCTGGGGTTGATTTCCGACCCGCGGGCCGGGCCGGACCCTGAATGGGAGGATTCAGCATGACAGAAAAGGTATTGCTCGTAGACGACGAAAAGGACTTCATCGAGACGCTGGCCGATCGAATGAGGAATCGGGGCATGACGGTTGACACCAGCACGTCGGCCATGGATGCCCTCGATAAAATCGAGACGGAGTCCTATGACGCCATCATCCTGGACCTGATGATGCCCGGGATGGATGGCCTTGAGGCCCTGAAGCTGGTGAAAGAGCGCCGGCCCGAGCTTCAGGTGATTTTGCTGACGGGTTTTGGCACACTCGAAAAAGGCATCGAGGCCATGAAGCTCGGGGCCACCGATTTCGTCGAAAAGCCGGCTGACCTGGAAACGTTGACCCAGAAAATCAAGAACGCCCAAGCCAAAAAGATGATTCTCGTGGAAAAGCAGACAGAGGAAAAGATCAGGAGAATCATGAAGGAAAAGGCCTGGTAGTCCTCAGCAGATCCGTCTGGGCTTCGGCTCGAATTCCTTTCACCTGCAAGTGAAAGGCTCCTTGAAGTATTCGCTGTCTGCCTCCGGGGGGAGCTTCACCACAAGCACACTCGAGTCGGTGCCCGACAGGACGTCTATGGAAACGCTTCCCATCATCCGGCGATAGACGTCGTGACGGAGGCTGGCCCCCATGACAATGACCGATCCGCCCCCTGCCGTTTCAATGATCAGGTCGGCAGTCCGGTCTCCCTCCCGGCGGTGCAACGCACCCTTCTTTTGACAGTCTTCCAGCCATTTGGAAGAGTGTGCCAGGCATTCCTCGGCTTCTCTAATTTCATTCTCCTCGGCCCCAGACCTCTTGACCCAAATGGTGTCTATGGGACCTCGAATCGCAGGGAGGAGCTGTTTGAGAAGCGGAAACTGCCTGCGGGAGGAGGGGGAACCGTCGGCGCAGACCAGGTAGGGGCTGTCAGGACCCCCACCCCGCACCACGAGAAGAGATGTGTGGAGATCAAGGGCCATTTGCCGGGCCATATCGTGCGCCACGACACGCTTCAGCCCGCTTCGCCGTGGAGGTCCGATGATCAGGAGGCTGTAATCGTTTTTCTCAATCTCATGGTTGAGGGCCTCGGTCAAGTGACCGAAGCACTCGTAGAAGAGCACGCGCTCCCCGCTCTTGGTCTTGCATGGGAACATGTGGCCGTGGGGCATGTCTTGGATCACGATGGCGGCAGGGGGTGCAAATAAACCGCCCTCAGCCAGAACACCGACCGCCTTCGTAAGAATTTGGAGTCCTTGGGGCAGCAGATGGAAATCAGCCTGGGGGATGTCAACTCCCAGGGGCGGTGGGGCTTCGGTGGCATGGGTCCCAGAGCGTACCGTGATCACGGCCAGCTCGGCCCCGAGGCGCATTCTTAGAGCGGCGGCGAAGTTAAGCACCTTGATCGATTCCGGCTTTCCATCCGCATAGGCCAGCAGTTTCATACGTTTCC
>CAVOVO010000004.1:0-57023 GCA_963699845.1 uncultured delta proteobacterium | reverse complement strand
ATGTCGCAATTTTTGAACGGAAATAGCGAAATGTTGCTGGTTTTGGTCAGCCATATGGTCGCAGGACCAGATTAAACCATTCGTTCGGACATCGAATCATTCCACCTCAATCTTGGTGGCCGTCCTGCCGCCCCCTTTCTTTTCCTTCTTTTCGAGAACCTCGATCCTTTCATCGACCAGGGAACGGACCGCCTTGAGCAGCTCCAAGCCCGACTTTGAGAGGTGGTCGAAAAAAGGTGATTTTTTAACGCCTTTGCCCTCAAAGGACATGAAAAAACGGCCGACGGGGCACACGAAGGCCTTTTCATCAGCATCTTTCTTCTTTGACATGGCTGTCTCCTTCAAAGGTGATTTTCAGGTGTTCGCCGTCAAGTTTTGCCTTAATGGATTTGGCAGCTGCAACTTGACGGGGCAACATGACATGGCTCTTGAAACTGCCGACGCGAATCATCAGCTCATCGGAGATGCGATTCAACTGGACGTCTTCCTTCATGATGAACGGCAGCTTTAGCGTAAGAAAGTACTTCCCGTTCTGTTTGCTCAATGCATAGGGCTTCCCTTCGAAGAAAAAGTCGAGCGGGTTCCGATTGCCGTAAATCTCCTCTGCCAGCTCCGACAGTCGATCCTTGCCTAGGATTTCACCCCTGAAAAGCCCTGCCGGTAGAATCGGAACCGGGCTGAAGTAGGTTTCGGCCTCTTTGACGTATTTCATCTGGCTTGTCTTCCAGTCCTTGAAGAAGCCCTCGTTGAAGTCCCTCCGGTAGCAGTCGGTTCATGATGATGGCGTCAATGTGCATCTGATAAAGCGAAAAGTACATGAAGGCCCTCTGGGTCTCTTTAAGCACGATTTTTTCGGGGTTGGTGACGAGCCGGACACTTGTTACCGCAGGGTCGGTCAGGATGGTGTCCACCCCCTGGAGACGCTTGAACAGTTCTTCAATGGCCTGGAAATAGTCGTCTCCGGGGAGGGGGACATCATAGACGTGTTTGGCAATGGGACGCACATATTTGACAATGGCCTTCTCCATTTTGAATATCTTCTTCATATACCAGTCCAGCGTGGTGGGGATGCTGATGAATCGGAGCGATTCGCCGGTGGGTGCACAATCGAGCAGAATGAGGTCAAATTCCCTGGTCCTCACGTACCGGTTGATATAGAGGAGAAGACTCACTTCCTCCATGCCCGGCAAGATCGCCAGTTCCTCGGCCAGAACGTCGTCAAGCCCACTGGTGCTTAGGAGAAGGGAAAGATATCTGTGAATATCCCCCCAGTTTCGTGCGATCTCCTCCTGGATGTCCAGTTCCTGGATCCAGAGGTTTTCATGGACTTCCAGCGGGCGTCCCTTGTTTTGGTCCAGAATCGGTTTTTCAAGGTCAAAGATATCTGAAAGGCTGTGGGCCACATCCAACGAGAGGATGATGGTCTTAAAGCCGGCCGATGCGGACCTGATACCCGTGGCGGCCGCCACACTGGTTTTCCCCACCCCGCCTTTGCCTGCGAAAAAGATGACCCTCGAACCGCCCTTCACCATTTCACCTCGGCATTCTCATCCGTCCCATCAGGGTCCCCCGGAACGGGGGTTTCCTCTAAAGCATCCTATCACAAACGACCCACCGCCTTCACGGAACAAATAGCCCTTTTAGCGGCAGAAAATGTGATAAAATCCGATTCGATGGCCCGCAGGCTTAACAAAATTCTAATAAAGCTCAAATAGAATGGAGCAGAAAAGAGACAAGGATCCGCCAAATTTCGTTTCACCAAGAGGAGACTGTCGTCATGTGTGATCGGACCGTTTCGTCTGCGGAAGGTTTACCCTGTTTGTATGGGTATCGCTGCTGCTTTTCTTGATCTTCCCCTGGTCGATGCCCCTTCCCGATGCCGCTGCCGAGCAAGGCAAGGTCAAAAATGTCATCCTTATGATCGTGGATGGTTGTTCCAGCGAGCAGTACACGCTTGCCCGGTGGGTCAAAGGGGGACCGCTTTCCTTTGACAAGATCTACGCTGGCGCCGTCAAGACCTATATCGCCGATTCCGTCATAGCAGATTCCGCCCCTGCGGCGTCGGCCTATGCGACCGGCCACCGGACCAGCGACAAACACATCAGCGTGGGCCCGGCCCCGCAGACCCTGAGCACGGTTGCCCCCCCTGTTGCCGACATGCGATACCGACCGCTTGCCACCCTTCTCGAAGGGGCAAGGCTCAAAGGGATGAAGGTGGGGGTCGTGTCCACCTCCAGGGTGACCCATGCCACCCCCGCGGCCTTCTACGCGCACGTGCCCAATCGCGACATGGAAGACGACATCATGGAACAGGCCGTGTACCAGAACCTGGATCTCGTGTTCGGTGGCGGCAGGCGGCACCTTGTTCCCAAGGCCGGAGGCGGCAAGCGCGCGGACGGAGAAGACCTCATGGCCGTCTTGAAAGAAAAGGGGGTCCGCGTGATCGAAACCCGGGCAGAGCTGCTGAACCTGACCCCCGGCAGGGTCTTCGGGATGTTTTCCGAGACCCACATGGAAGCCGACGTGGACCGGGCCGCCTTTGCCCCGGATGAGCCCTCCCTGGAGGAGATGACCCGGAAGGCCATCGAGCTCCTTTCCGCATCGCCCGACGGTTTTTTTCTCATGGTGGAGGCAAGCCAGGTGGACTGGGCGTGTCACGCCAACGACCCGGCCCACCTGATCAGCGATCTCTCCATGTATGACAAGGCCGTCAAGGTGGCGCTCGATTTTGCCGAGAAGGACGGAACGACCCTCCTGGTGGCCGTGTCGGATCACAACACCGGGGGCATGTCCATCGGAAACCAAGCCACGAGCGAACGTTACTCCCGGATGAAGCTCGGGGCGCTGGGCGAGCCGGTTCCCACGGATACGCTTCTGGGTCCGCTTGGCAGAATGAATTTGAGCGCCTACGGGATCTGGAAAAAGATGGGCGAGGACGTCACCCCCGCAAGGCTCATGGAATTGGTCCGAGCGCACTGGGGGATGGAGATCACGGAGGAGGATGCCGCACAGATCATCACCACGGGAAAGCGAACCCCGAAGGTCGCGCACTGGGGTCTGGGGGAGTTCCTCTCGGCGAAATACACATCCATTGGCTGGACCACCCACGGCCACACGGGCGGAGATGTGCCGCTTTTTGCCTACGGTCCGGGGCGCCCTTTTGGGCTGGTGGACGCGCCGGATCTGGGAAGACGGATGGCCCAAGCCATGGGGCTCGATCTTGACCGTTTGACCGAAAGGCTGTTTGTGGAAGCAGCGGCGGCATTCCCCCATGGGACGGTCACCGTTCAGAAGGACGGGGAAAACCTGGTGGCCAGCGTCACCCTTCAAGAAACGACTGCCGAGCTGCCGGTCAACAAGAACATCCTGATAACGGGCGGCCGGTCCGTGGAGCTGGAGGGCGTGGTGGTCTACGCCCCCAATACCGGCAAAGTGTACATCCCGTCTCAGGCGGCCGACCTGCTTCGAGCCTCACAAGGCGAGCGATCTCCGGTTTCCCGGTAGAGGGAACGGGTGCCTATTGCGACAAGCTTGACACGCAAGTCGGCATGATTATATTACAGTCCAGATCTGCCATACGTTGGTTAACATTTTGATATTGCTAATCTAAATTGCTTTTTCTGGCAGGCAACCATTCAAGAATGCTCAGGAGTCAAATCTTTTTGAGAGGAGGGACGAAACCATGATTATCAGAAGACTCTATGATTGGCCCGCTACGGAATCGAGAAGCCCCTTCGATGAGTTGGACCGCATGAGGCGCCAGATGGACAGACTCTCCGACACCCTGTGGGGAGGGGCTTACAGGGAGCCCATGGCCGGGATCTTCCCCATCGTCAACGTGACAGAAGACCCGGAAAACTATTACATCAGGGCGGAGCTCCCGGGTGTCAAACCGGACGAGCTCGATATCTCGGTCGCAGGAAACGGGGTTTCCATATCGGGCGAAAGAAAGATCGAATCTGTGGAAAAGGACGTCACTTACCACCGGCGGGAAAGAGAAGGCGGCAAGTTCAGTCGGATGGTCAGCCTTCCCAAACCGATCGATTCATCGAAAGTGGATGCCCACTGCGCGGACGGAATCTTGAAGGTGAGTCTGCCGAAGGCTGAATCGGCAAAACCCAAACAAATTCAGGTTAAAACCTCATAAGAGATCTGGGAGGAAAGGAGGGAAGACTCATGGCTGACGAACAAAAGGCGTTGCAGGCGAGGGAAAAAAAGGAAATGGCCGTCCCGGCAGAGCAAATGAGGCCCGGTCCCACCTTTATGCCTGCAGTGGACATTTTTGAGTCGGAGCGAGAAATCACCTTGCTGGCCGATATGCCGGGTGTCAAGGCAAAGGATTTGTCCATCGATCTCCGAGAGAGTGTGCTCACGGTCGAGGGACACGTTGACCCACCCGAATCGGCCAATGAAACCGATCTGTTGAGGGAGTACAGGACCGGCAATTACCTCAGGCAGTTCACCCTCTCCGAGATGATCGACCAGGCCAAGATAGAGGCTGAGATGAAGGACGGGGTTCTGCGATTGAAGCTGCCAAAGGTGGAGGAGGCAAAGCCGCGCAAGATCGCGGTAAAAGCCGGATAATATGGGCGTCTCCGGACCTTTTGGGGCTCCGGAGACGCATCGATTCGTGATGAACCGGTAAGCTTGAAGGAACACCTCGGCCGCGTCCTGCAGCAAAATACCGCCTTTTCCGCATGAGCCCCCCTTCTGTCTGATTTACATTTGAGCCCGTCATCATATTGCGGGTTTGCGTTTCGCGTTCTATAATGCCGGACTGCCGTTTGATGCAGAGATTCGGTGAGTCAAGGGAGCTGGGAACGCGGACATGTCCAACTTCAAGCTTTTCACCCGTGAAAACCTCTTTGCGCTGGCCTTTTTTTTCATTCTGGTCACGCTGCTCTGGCTTGTGGTTTCGATCCTTAGCCCATTCCTCCCGGACTTCATCTGGGCTCTGATCATTTCCATGGCCTTTTACCCCGTCTACTCGCGGGTGTTTCGGTTTCTGGGCCGCCGGGCCAATTTGTCCGCTTTTGTTCTGACCGGCCTGGTGCTGATCCTCCTCATTCTGCCTGGTTTTTTCATCTTGATGAACCTCACCCAGGAGGCGAAGGGTCTTTACGAGACATTTACCAGCACGCCCATGGATCACAAAACCCAATGGCTGATCGAGAAATACCGGGCGCTGGAGCTCCAGCACCTCCTCGAGCGATGGGGTGTTGAACCGGCGCATGCCGAGAACGTCCTCCGTGACAGCATTACCCAGGGTCTCAAGAATGTATCCCAACTGATGGTCGACAAGGTCTCAAATCTCTTGAAGAACTTCGCTGCCTTCACCCTTCACATTTTTTTCCTGGTCGTGGCGGTCTTCTTTTTTTTCAGAGACGGCGCACGCTACGCCCGCTTCCTGATTCAATTTCTTCCCCTCGAGCCACACCACCAGGAACTGGTTGTCTCCACTTTCTCGAAAACCGTCAGTGCCGTCATGCGAGGGATGTTCGTGACCGCCCTGGTCCAGGGCATTCTGGCCGGTGTGGGTTTCGCGGTCGCCGGCCTTCCCGTCCCCATTCTCTTGGGTCTTCTGACCTTCATCACGTCCTTCATCCCTTTTCTGGGCGCCGCCTCGGTCTGGGTCTCTGCATCGATCTGGCTTCTTGCCAACGGTCAAACCCTGTGGGGAATGGGTCTGGCAATCTACGGCGTTCTGATCATCAGCTCGTCGGACAACATTATCAAACCCCTTCTGATCGGTGAAGGCACGAAGCTGCCGGTCTTTCTTCTCTTTTTTACGATCCTGGGCGGACTGAAGCTTTATGGGTTCCTGGGTATCTTTTTGGGCCCGATCATCCTCTCTCTCGGCATGGCCTTTCTTTCGATTTATAGAACCGTGTATCTGGAGAAATCCCCTGACTTGCCCGAGGAGGCGGTCATGGCCATAGCAAACGGCCACACTTCAACGCCTGAAAACCCAGCGGCTGACCACAGGGAATAGGCTGCGGGCCAAGCAGTAGCGCTGACCTTCATGGTTTGCCGGAAGACCTGACCCACTCCTGCAAGACCTACCACCCGGTGTCGAAGGGCCGCGGGTTTCTCGCGTCCGGCGCCCTGTTCGGATCTCAGGTCCGGTCGAGGATTTTTCGAATTTTACGCGACAGGCTGTTCAGATTGAAAGGCTTCCGGATGAAACCGTGGAACCCTCCGCCGAATTCTATGGTCTCCTCTTCGGCGCTCAGGTATCCGCTGCACAGAAGCCCCTTGAGGCCTGGATTGACACGTTTAAAGCGGTCGAAACCCTCCGATTCAATAATGTCGGCCGCGTCTCCATCCATGATGACCAGATCGGTCTTCGTGAGATTGGATCCATGTCGCTCAAGCGCCTCCCTCACACTTTGCGCCTGCAGCACGCGGTAGCCGAGGGTGTTCAGGAGCTTGGCGGTGATTTCCAGCACCGCCGTGTCTTTGTCCACCAGCAGGATCATCTCGTTTGGGCCAACCGGTTTGGGCGCTTGAACACTGGTTTCTTGAAGGGGCGTGGTTAAGATGGGCAGATAGATGTCGAACCTGGTGCCGGTCCCCTTCGCCGTCTGAACGCCGATGTATCCGTTGTGGCCCTTGATGACTTTGTAAACGGACGCAAGCCCCAGACCGGTGCCGATCCCGTTCCCTTTTGTGGTGAAAAAGGCGTCGAAGATCCGTGCCGCCGTATCGAGGTCCATGCCGGTGCCGGAATCGAAGACCGTCAGCAGGGCGTACTTGCCCGGTTTCAGCTGATAGGCCTGTGCCGGAGGGCCCATCCAGGGTGTTGTGCCTCGTGGTGATCGAGATCGTCCCGCCACCGGGCATGGCCTGCATGGCGTTCGTGCAAAGGTTCAACAATGCCTGCTCGATCTGGGTCACATCACCTTCTACCATCGGTGTTTCAGTAGAAAGGTCGAAACGGACCCCGATGCCCTTTCTGCCTGCGGTGCAGGCCCCAAAGATCTCCTTTACCAGCCGGTTCAAATCAATGGGGGTTACCTCCAGGGGCTCCGCGCGGCCGTAGGAAAGCAACCCCTTTGTGAGCTCGCCCCCGCTTTTCACCAGTTTTGCGATGTTGGACAGGACCTCGTGCTGCGGATCGTCGGCCCGCATGTCTTCAAGGAGCAGTGAGATGTTTCCCTGGATGCCCATGAGCAGGTTGTTGAAGTTGTGGGCAATGACGCCCGCCATTTGGCCGACAGCCTCAAGGCGCTGGAACCGGCGCAGCTGCATTTCCATCTTTCGCTCTTCGGTGATGTCAAACGCGTAATGAAGATAAAGGTTGGGGCTTATGGGGACCCAGTGAGCGTCCCAGACGATTCCGAATGTGGTCACCTCCAGATGCTGCGCTTGCCCTTGCTCGATGGCTGCCTGGGCCAGACACCAACGGCAAGGCGCCTTGAACCCGGACCAGCTCTCGTAACAGGTCCTACCAACCGTTGCGCCGGCCTTTCTTCCGGCCTCATTGGTCACCAGGATCTTCCGGTCGTGTGTCAAGAGCATGGCCACACATGGGAAGGCGTCCAGCAGAATCTGGTTCAGGCGGGTCTTCTCCAGAAGCGCCTTCTCTGTTTCCTGATGCGCCTGGATGACCCGGGAGAGATGGTCCACTTCCCGCAAGTAACGTCTTCCCGTTTCCTGGGCGATCTTGCGGTAATAAGCCGTCTCTTGAGATAAGCGTTTGGCCCTCTTTTCGGGGTCGGAGAGATCTTCAAAACGTTTGTGTTCATTCGCAGGCATGGCCACTACGCTCCTGTCAGAACCAAAAGCACGCCCGTCCAGTCGAGCCCCCTGTTCTTTCCGAGAAGGGGGGCGATTTCGACCCCCGAATAGAAGCCAAAGAGGGGGACGCCATAATGGTTGAAGGCCGCTTGCACCTCCACTGCCTCTTCGGCCGTGCTGCGTCAGATAAGCGGCAGCCCTTCCGGCGCAGTCCACGTAGATCCCCCAGAGGGGGCGCTTCCCGGAGGACTTAATGCTTCTTAAGAGATCCCACGCGTTGCGTTTCGCTGAATCGATCATTCTGGCGCTGTCTCTCACCATGAACTGAATTTCCACTCCAGGTTCAAGGTCGGGCTCAAAGAGGCATATTCCCTTGCCGTCCGGTGAAACCCCGGTGATGAGCCGGTTCACATAATGTGCCTCGCAAGGCTCCTCAAACCGCCCCCCATAATTGACCCCGATGGTCAGAAGGTCCAGGGGGTGTCTTTCGCGCCAGGCCTGGTTCCCAAACAACTGGTCGATCATCTCCACGACGGGTTTTCCGTCCAGTTCGAACAGGACCGAACCCTCCATGCGCGTGATGGTGTGGTAGGCCCCGTCAAGGGGGAAGCAGCCGTTCATGATGCGGATGGTTGTTTTGTAAGGGCCGCCCATGACCACCCCGCAAGCCGTCTGTTGGGCCACCTTGGTGCCGCAGAACTGGTGCGTGGGGCCCAGTCCATAGTCACCGACCAGACCAGCCCCTACGATCGGCAGGTGCGGGGAGAGCACTTGCGCCATGCCATCCAGCAGAAAGGAGGAACCATTGAGGACAGGTGACTGGTTATCCAAAGGAGGGATCTTGACCGAATCGTAGAACAAGAAGAGAAGTCGGTCTTCGGGGCGACTCGACAGGCTTTGGGCCAAGCGGGCGCCCGCGGAGAATTCATCCAGGTCGAGACCCGAGGCAGAGGCGATTCGAACCGCAAGGGCGTCATCTTCCATGACCGCGCAACCGACGGCGCCATCACCGTAAGAGAGATGGTCATTGGTGATGATGCCAATGGCCGACCCCCCCACGATGGGGACTTCATCTCCGACGACTGATCTCAGACCTGCATAAAAAGCGTGATGGTCCAGGGTGCCCTTGCAGAAGGCCAACACCAGAAGGGGCTTGGAGATCCCTCCGCTCGAAAGGGCCTGGTCGGCGATGGTCTTGCCGGAATGAAATGCGTTCTCACTATCGCAGCAGGCCGTCCCGAATTTCATCCCAGCCCCCCAAAGGCTCGAAAGCGGCAATCGATGTCGGCATACGTATGAGACGAAGTTTACCACCCTTGTGGAAAAGGGTATTGAGCGCGGTTCGGCGTCTTATAAGACGAAGCATTTTCTTATGTCAATCAAACAATCAGGGTAAATGTGTTCTAATCGTAAATTTTTTAGATAACGTATGGTTATGTCTTTTTCTGATTGCTCGTGCTCGTGCGCGTCATCGTAATCGATTTCTTATGCTGCGATTTTTATGTTCGATTACGATTACGAGCACCGTCCGCGGACTGAGCACAACCCGCTAAGTGTTAGGACTAGCCCAAGACGGAACGATCGAATCTCCTCGATTCCATTGCCGATTTGGCGACAGAACAAATCTCCGTGGGTGACACGGCGCGTTATTGACTTTGCCGGAATTTGCTGAAAGGATTCGATACCCATGTTTGGCTTGCGACGTCATTGAATGTTGGTGATTCTCCTGAAGAGGCGAGCGAAGTCGCTCTTCGAACACGCCCAGCATGGCTCATACTGGTCGCAGATAGTTGATGCGCATAGCAGGGAGGATTCAATGGTTCGAGCAAAGTTGTGGTTCCGATGCGCCGCCATGCATGACCCGGTGACGCCCATCATAGTGCGGCCGGCGGTTCTCGGCTGGGAGGCCAAGGAGCGGGAGGTGTCCTTGACCATCGAGCGCGCGTTCAAGGGCGACGAGCTCGTCATGAGGATGAAGGGGTGGGTGACCTCGGATGTGAAAAAGGTCGTCGACACGGTAACGGAACACGGGTATCTCAAGATTCTGGATGACCGTGATCTGGTGGTCGAAACGGAAACGGATGCGGACTATGAACGGCTTTGCCGTGCGATATCCGAGCGGTTCGGCGACCAGGTGAGCCTGGAACGTTTATGAGCGATCCACCTGAAGAAGCGGTCTCAATCCCCATCGACGGGATTCTGGATTTGCACGCCTTTTCACCGAAGGATGCGGCCTCGGTTGTGGAGGAATACATTCATGCCTGCCTTGAGCGGGGCATTGACGACCTGCGCATCATTCACGGAAAGGGGAAGGGCGCGCTCCGGAGAACCGGTTCACTCGCTCCTCGAAAGGCACCCGGATGTGCTGGACTACGGGTCTGGACCCGGGGCCTTCGGGCTGGGGCGCCACGCTGGTTCGGCTCAAGCCTCGGGGCGCATTGATATCGTCCGGATTTGGAAGCGATTCGATGCGAACGAATCGCGTGAGGGGACTGAGGAGAATGTCTCTGGAACGTTTCTTCTTGATTGAAACGCTCGTTTAACCGTACTTTGTTGAACCTCTGAGACGCTTCGACAAGGCGACCATCAGAAGGACGGATGGAGGGCTATGGCAGGCGAGCGATGGAACCTCTTGACGATCGGCGGAGGGAGTGGTCAGTTTGTGCTGCTCTCCGGGCTGAGGGATCTTGAGGACGTGACCGTCACGGCGGTGGTCTCCATGGTCGACAGCGGGGGCAGCACCGGCCGGTTGAGAGATGAGCTGGGCATCCTCCCGCCTGGGGATGTCCTCAAGTGTGTCCTTGCCCTTTCACCCTACCGGGATTTGGCCCGGAACATCCTTCTAAAGCGATTCGTCACCGACAGGCGGCTTCATGGCCACACCGCGGGCAACATGCTCTTGACCATGCTCTCCCGCTACACCGGAAGCTTCCCTCGCGGGGTCCAGGCCCTCGGCGAGATCCTGGAGATCCGGGGCGAGATCCTGCCTGTCACCGTGTACAGCGCGACCCTTGTGGCGGAGCTGACCGACGGCAGTCGCGTTTTCGGTGAGGAGGCGATCGATGTCCCCCGCGGGACGCAGCGCGAAAAGATCCGCGAGGTGTACCTTGTGCCGCACCACAGTCACTGTATCTCGGTCTACCCCCCGGTCATCGACGCGATCGCCCGCGCGGACTACATTGTCATCGGGCCGGGGATCTGTTCACGAGCGTCCTGCCGAATATCGTGGTCCCGGGCGTGAAAGAAGCCCTCCAATCCGCCAAGGGGAAAATCCTTTATGTGCTCAATTTGATGACCAAGTTCGGCGAGACCCACAATTTCTCGGCTTTTGACTTCATCGAGAAGCTGGAAGAAAGCACCCGGAGACAGGTCGACGGCGTCATCTGCAACGCGCTAAAGCCAGGTGAAGACATCTTCCATCGGTATCGCGATCAGAAAGCGGAGTTTGTTGAGTTTGATGATCGAGACGATCGCTGGGGCAGCCGAAAAATCTATTCGTCGGACCTTCTGGACACCACCGGCGGTCTCGTAAGGCATGACCCTGAGAAGCTTGCAACACTCATTTCCCGGATCATATCCGAGCCCTCCGGGCAATGAATGAACATAACACCACTGACCACGAAGGCGCATAGGGTAACATAGCATATCGGTACGGACACGATTACCCCCTCCGGGATGTTGTGCCGTGCGATGGCTACGGCGATAGCAACGTCGAGAGTGGGACCCTGGTGGAGACGCCGGAAACGTTGCCAAGCCCGGGACTCAATGGCCGGGAGGCGGCAGGTGGCGGTCCACAAAGGCCCGGATGGCCGGAGGATACTGGGGGGTGAGACTGGCGCCGCTGTGGTCCGCGCCCGCGCCCACGAACAACTCGGCCCGGCCTGCGGGAAAGCTGTCCCTCAGACGGCGGGCCTCACGGAGGGGAAAGGGGGCATCGTTTTCCCCGTGGATGATCAGGACGGGGAGGTCTAAGTGCGGTGCCAGCCGGATGGGGCTCACCTTGTCCATGCGAAATCGGTATAAGAGGTCCATCCAGGCGACCACGGCGGGTGCGAAAAGGAGGCCTAAGACCTGGTTGTAGTTTCGGTAAAGGCTTCGGAGCGCCGGTTTGGTCCTTGAATAGCAGCCCTCGAGGAAGAGGAGCTTCACCATCCCGGGATGATGGCCTGCCGCGATGACGGCCCCTGCCGCCCCGGCCGAGTGGCCGTAGAGGAGCACGGGCTCTCCGACCCATTTCATTACCGTTTCGATATCTTCCGCGAAACGAAAGGCGTTCATGAATCGGTTTCGGGTGGATGCGCCGTGATCCCGCGCGCTGTGCATCACGGTCGTAAAACCCAATTTTCCGAAGACCCTGGCCCGGAGAACCATTCGGTCTCGATTTCTGGACCAGCCGTGGGCCAGGACCACCACCCCTCTTGAGGCGCCCTCCGGTTCGACCCTCCAGACCTCCAAAGAACCACCATCCACAGAAGGGATGCGTGTGTCCGTCACGCGGCCCCAGTCGGGAAGGTCTTTTACGGGTCTTCTGGGCAGTTGGTGGACCAGGTAGGTGAGGATGAGCGTGAAGACAATATAAAGCCCGATCAGGATGGTCAGGAATTCAGCCATGGTCTCAAGGTCAACCGGCCGGGGTGGAAGCCGGCCCTCCAATTCACGTCAGATTCATCAGGGTCTCAGGGAGACCCCGGTCGAGGGGCAATGATTTTTTTCTTGATATTTTCCATGGGTTAGGCTAAAAGCACTACGGAAAAACCGTAGCGAGACACGCGTCATCCTGAACTCCTAACCCGTCAGGAACGGTGGCCCACTCATGGAACATGTTCTGCTCCTTAACATCACCTATGAGCCGCTGCGCATCATCAACTGGCAGAAGGCCCTTACCCTGCTCCTGCTTGGCAAGGTGGAGGTGGTTGAGGAATACGGTCGGGAAATCCATGCCGTCAGCTTCAGCATAAAGCTCCCCTCAGTGGTGCGGCTCCTGAAGCTGATCAAGAAGCCCAAGTCCGCTGTCCGCTTTTCGAGACAAAACATCTACGCCCGAGACAAGTACCGCTGCCAATACTGCGGCAGGAAGTTTCCTTCGGAGGATCTCACCTATGACCATGTGTTGCCCAGGTCCAGAGGCGGGAAAACCGAATGGAACAACATCGTCACCTGCTGCATGCTGTGTAACCGCCAAAAGGGCGGCCGGACGCCCGCTGAGGCTTGCATGAGCCTTGTTCAGCCGCCGGTTCGCCCCCGCTGGGTGCCTGCTCTCAAAATCACGATCGGGTTCAAGGAGATCCCCAACTCCTGGCGGGACTACCTCTACTGGAACGTGGAGTTGGTGGAATAAAACAAAGGTGCAAGGTGCAAGGTTCGGGGTGCAAGGAAATGAGGGTTTCTGATCCGTCTTCAGCAACCATCATTCCAGCACGCCATTCTTCCATCACTCCACCACTCCATTACTCCAATTCTTCTCTTATCTTTCTAGTCGTTTGCTTGATGGCCTCCGGGTCTCCGGGTTTGAGCTCCCAGCAGGTCATGGGCAGTTCAGGGGTGTTTGCCAACCGGGGACGAGGTGGAGGTGGTAGTGCATGACCACCTGGTTCGCCCCTTTGCCGTTTAGCTGCAAACATGCGACGCCAAGGGGGTTAAGGGCCTTCTTAATGGCCTGGGCGATCTTCTTTGAGGCCGCGTGGATGGCCGCCAGGTCTTCATCCCGGATTTCCCACAGATCGGCAGCGTGACGCTTGGGGATGACGAGCGTGTGCCCCTCCGCCGCCGGGTTTATGTCCGCGAAGGCGAGCACCTTTTGGTCTTCGTAGATCCTGTGGCAAGGAATATCCCCCTTGACAATTTTGCAGAAGATACAGTCCTCCATGGGTTTCCTCCTTTCCGTTTCGAACCATTCGAGTGCGAATCGGGCTGCGTCGGTCCAACAAATCGATCCTTCAATAGAGCGCGTGCCGGCGCACGAGCGAGTCCAGGCGAGATCTTTTCTCCTGAGATACCTCCCCGGCTTTCCTGATGTTCCGACTCCGCATCACATCATAGGTCCCGTCTTCGAAGAGGACGGGGACCTGGGTGAGGTAATCGGGGTTTGCGCAGCATCCTGGCGCGAAATAAGCCCCGGTTCTTCTCGATTTTTCAGGGCCTCTTTTGCCTTTGCATACCCGGTCTCCGACAGGACGATCCCCACTTGTCCGTTAATGGCCGCAACCAAGTCCATGGGCTCGTACAATCGTCTTCTCTCCATCATTCAAAGGCCCTCCTCAATCCGTTCCCCTGCCGGGGCGGCAAGATAGCGTAATGGACCATCTTATCCCCCCGTCCTTTAATGTGTCGAGGCCTTTGTGGCGGCCAAGAGATCCCTTGAAAGACTTTTCAGAGGGCGCAACGCGCGCTCTTCCAGCCCGTCGAGAAGATGATTCAAGCTGCGCACGGCTGCCGGGATATAGGCCTCGAAATAAGCTTTTCCCCTCACCTTCGTGAGGAAACCAAAGGCGCCCAGGATCTGGAGGTTTCTCTGTATGGCCAGGTAGGGATAATGGTGAAGGAAACCATCGGCCAGGGCCGGGTCGTTTTCCTTGAGGATCCGCAGGTAAAAATCAAAGAGGGAATCTCTCCATCGAAGACGGCAGGTCCGAGTAAGGGTCGATGAGGAGAGAGGCCACATCGTAGGCGATTGGCCCCAGACGTCCCGCCTGCCAGTCTACGATGCCGATACGCTCTCCTGAAATCATGATGTTCCTTGATTGAAAATCCCTGTGGAGGAAAAAGGCGGGTTTGGCGCCGGAGGCGACCTCCATCAGGTGCAGAAAGGCGGGCTCCAGCTCGGGCCAGTCTTTCTCAAGCCCGAGATACCCGTTGAGAAACGCTATCCTGAAGTAGTCGGCCTCATACCGTCGCATGACGGTCCGGTCGTAGGTCCGGGTCTGACAGCACCAGGACGGGTCAAAACCCTCGGCACCCCTTGTCTGCATCCGTAACAGGGTTTCAAGGACGCGTTTGTAGAGATCCAGGGGATCGCCGGTTGAGGCCGAAGTGGCCTGAAGGCTTTCTTTTCCCATGTCCTCCATCAGGAACCAGCCATGGTCCAGGTCCACGTGGTGGATGAGCGGGATCGGCAACCCTTTTTCGCGGAGGTGCCTGCCGATGGCCAGGTAGGCCAGATTTTCCTTGTGTGCGGCCTCATCTGTGGGTGGGTTGAAGGCGACGATGAACGTGGTGTTGACTGCCGGGTGGCCCACGCGCCAGAAGCGCCGCTTGGAGCCGTCACCCGGGAGGGGTTCAGCCTGCAACTGGTCTTGGGAGAACCCCTCCCTGCGGAAGTAGCTCTCCGCAAAGTCCAAGAGGCGGCCCTCCGCGCCCGGTTCCCTCGGGCCGGACCCTCGGAGAGATGAATGATTTGACGAGTCCATAAAGAATATCCTATAAAAACAGGCCCAAAAAATCTACACCCCCGCTAACCTTATCATGCAGAAAATATCGAAACCTATTATTAGATCAAAGACCATGGAACGGGGCGCCCGAGCGGGATGCTGATGGTTACCGATCACTAAAAGGACTGGCTGATCAAGTCGTTTCTGACCTCGCGTCCCGATGTAACGACGCTGTCTTCGATCCTGATTCCTTCTCTCACGGTCACGTTATCCCAAAGGACGGACCCTCTTACCTTGACAGAGCGCGCAAGCTCGCATCCCGCTCCGATCACGACCCAGTCTTCGAGTTGGGCTGACGGGTCGATTCGGCTGGTGGGTCCCACGAGCGTCGTTTGCTTTCCGAGCGCCTCCCGGTTGGCCTGCCGGTAGCTCTCAACGGTCCCGATATCCCGCCAGTGGTGTGCCTCGGATACGTGCGCCCTGATCGCGTGATGCCCCTCCGCGATCAGTCGCTGGTAGGCGTCGATGATGCTCGATGGCCCTTCGGGGAGATGGTCGAGCAAGGCCGGGCTGATGATGTGGATCCCTGTGAAGGCGAGCCTTCCGGGTTGCGGCGCCGTTGCGATGTGAAGGACGTTTAGGTCTTTGTCCACGAGCACCTGGTTGAATGGGGCACGGTCATGCAGCAGCATCGTCACGAGGCTTCCAAGTGAAAGGTGGTCCCGGTACGCGGCTGTGAGATCGATGTCGGTGAAGATGTCGCCGTTGATGACCACGAAGGGGGCATTGTCCCAGAAATCCGCCGTGTTTTGAATGCCTCCGCCTGTGCCGAGGATTTCCCTCTCAACGCGCACCGCCACCGGGAGGCCGAAGGGTTTGCCGCCGTCCAGGTGTTTGAGGATCTGCTGGTGATGGTGGTGGGCATTGACGATGACCCGCTTCACCCCAAAGCGTTTGAGATAGTCGATCACGTGATCGATCATGGGCTTGTTTGCCACCGGCATCAGGGCCTTTGGCCGGTCGAGCGTGAGGGGCCTGAGCCGCGTACCCAGTCCGGCTGCAAGGATCATGGCTTTCAAAACGGTCTCCCTTTTTCTCTCGCCAAGATCGCCAAGAACGCTAAGAAATAATATTTATCGGCAAATTAAGGCCTTATCCTTTTTCTTGTCGGGCTTTGCGTCTTTGCGAGATTGTCCAAGCCGTTACCGCGCAGTTTGGGGTTGCAATTCACTGGCCGTGATTATACATCCTGGTCGATCACGTCAAATCTAAAAACCCGCTTGCCCGCCACAGAGGGTGGAGCCCCTGTTCGCCGGAGGGATACGTCGTGCAACCCAAATTAGAGCCATCGGAGCTGGAAGAGAAGATCGGGCAGATCTTCATGGTCGGGATGCCCGGCCCTGACCTTGATCCCGTCACGGAGCAGCTGATCCGTGATCACGGGGTCGGGGGGGTGATCCTGTTTTCACGAAACATCGAGACACCCCTTCAACTCGCCGGGCTCTGCAAAGACCTCCAGGAACTTGCGATGAAGACTCGCTCCATCCCCCTCTTTCTCTCCATTGATCAGGAGGGGGGGCGTGTGGCGAGACTCAGGGCGCCCTTCACCCTTTTTCACGGAAACGAAGTCATCGGATGCGATCCCCAGGCCTTCGAACGGGCCGATGAGTTCGCGACGGTCACGGCCAGGGAGATGACGCTGGTGGGTCTGAACATGGACCTCGCCCCGGTCGTGGACGTGCGCCGCGGAGAGGCCGAGAAGCACCTCGTCGGACGGACCTTCGGGGATGACCCCCAGTGGGTCGCCCGTCTGGGGAGTCGGGTGATCGAGACCCTACAGGGGGCGGGGGTCATGGCGGTTGCAAAACACTTCCCCGGGCTAGGTCGGACCGAGCGGGACCCCCACCACGAGCTGCCCGTGATCCCCATTGATGCAGACGAGATCGAGACCATCAACCTGCCTCCGTTTGTGGCTTCCATTGAGGCCGGGGTATCGGCCGTCATGACGTCTCATGCCGTGTATCCGGCGTTGGACGAAGAAAATCCGGCTACCCTTTCCTATGGGATCCTCACCGAGCTCCTGAAGGGACGTCTCGGGTTCAAGGGCATGATCATCACCGACGACCTGGAAATGGGCGCCATCGAAAGACACTGGGGGGTCCCGGAGGGCGCGGCCGCTTCCCTGGCCGCGGGCGCGGACGTGCTCCTAATCTGCAAAGACCAGGAAAAGATCATGGCGTCATTGGACCGGGTCAAGACCACGCTGCTAAAGGGAGAGGTCCCTTTGGATCGCCTTCTGGATGCGGCCCGGCGGGTTGGGGAGGCCAAGGAGCGGTTCTTGAAATCCCCCCCGAAAATCTCGTTGGCAGCGGTCCAGACCTACTTTTCAACATAGGGCGCAGGGCTCGAGCTGCCTCCTTGCCACATCCGGCAGAAAGCGTGCGTAACCGGGTTTTCATGTCTGCGAAATAGAAAAAGGGCGGCGTTAATCAGCGCCACCCTCACACATCAAAGTCGATCGATTCATGAACCGATCGGATTGGGTTTACAAAGATGCCCGGCCTCCATGGCTACGCGGCCGCAGCCGCCACACACGAACTTCATGGCTGCCAGCTTGTCCTTGCACATGTGCTTGGGGTCTGCGAGCGGCGTACCGCAGAAAGTGCACTTTTCCTTGTCACCGCAAGGGTTGCAGAGGTGCCCCGGGGCGTCGGCCACTGCCCCACAGTTTTTACAGGTGTATGCCATGTTCTGTCCCTCCTTTCGGCTTTGAGGCTGACTCGGTTAATAGTCGCCCCCAGCAAGATGATTGATGACCTGTGCCCTATGTTATGACCCGATTGGGGAAAGTCAAGACACCCGCTTCAGGACGAGGCCGATCCAAACCGGGCCTCAAGCCTTTGCACGCACATGGATAACCCGAAAGCCAGCAGGAAGTAGATGGCGGCGATGGTGATCCAGATCTCGAACGTCAGATAGGTGACCGACATGGCCTCCAGGCCCTGGAAGGTCAGCTCCTGAATGGAGACGACCGAAACGATGGCCGAATCCTTGATGGTGGAAATGAGCTGGCCGGCAAGCGGGGGCAGGATGACGCGCATGGCCTGGGGGAGGACCACGTGCCGCATCTGCTGGAATTTTGAGAGACCAAGGGCGGCCGAGGCCTCCCATTGTCCTTTTTCCACCGACTGGATACCGCTCCGGACGATTTCTGCGATGTAGGCCCCTTCGAGGAGCGCCAAGGCGAGGACACCGCTCAGAAACGAAGAGAGAAGGTGTGGGGGGGCGAAAAGCGCTGAAACGATCCCGATCGCTGATTCCGGCCACGACTGAATCATCCGGTCAAGGCCCAAGGCCCTCATGACCTGGTCGCCCATGAAAAAGTAGAGGATGAAGACCAGAATGATCGGCGGGAGGTTTCGGATGAGGCCCACGAACCCCGCGCCCACGAGACGGCCGAAGAGCCTTCTGCCCACCCGGCAAAGGCCCACCCCCGCCCCCAGCACGGTACCCAGGACGATGGCCCAAAGGCTCAGCTTCAGCGTCGTGACGAGCCCGATGAGGAGCACGCCCGCCGCCCAGGCCCCGGTGGTCGGGTCCCGATAAAGAAAATACCTCGGAATGGAAGACCAGTCCCACGGGTAGTCAAGGCCCATGGACATTTTGTAAACGATGACGCAGGCTGCAACCGCGAGGCCGGCCCCCAGCAGGAGGTCCGTGAGGTTGAAGCCTCGTCCTTGGGTGGGTCGACGTCTCATCGGGTCCGCTTTTCCCAGTCGGTGGTCTCGAACCAGTGATGTTTCCGTTCCGCAAGCCAGCCTTCGGCCTCTGCCACGCGTATCCAGTTGTCCAGATAATTCAAAGTGTCAAAGTCGCTTTTTCTGACCGCAAAGCCGATGGGCTCCCGCGTGAAAGTCCCTTTCATGGGCAGGAAAAGCTTCTCAGGGTTTCGCAGGGCCTGAAAGGCCGGCATGGGCGCGGAGCCCACCACGGCGTGGGCCCTGCCATTCAGGAGCTCCTGGTAGGCCTGGGGCTCGTCGTCGAAGAGCCGGAGCTGAGCCCGGGGCAGCAGGCTCTTGACTGCGGCCGCGGCGGTGGATCCGAGCCTTGCCGCGATGACGACCTCCGGCCGATTGAAATCTTCAAGGGTTGTGAACCCCGAGGCAAGCTCCCTGTGGGCCACCAGGGACATGCCGGTGTAATCATAGGGTATGGAGAAGTTGACCTTCAGGTTACGGTCGGGCCGGATTCCCATGCCGCCGATGATGATGTCGAACTTGCCCGTGAGCAGGGCCGGGATGATGCCGGCCCATTTGGTGGGCACGAATTCCACGCGGACGCCCATGTCATGGGCAAGCCGAGTGGCCACATCCACCTCGAACCCGACCCACTGCCCGGTCTTGTCTTTCATGGCCCACGGGACAAAAGTGGCGAGCCCCACGCGCAGCACACCGCGCCTGATCACCTGCTCGATGGTGCTCTCGGCCACCAGCTGCTCCCGGACCTCCCCGCCGTGGACCAAAGTGGCCAAACTGAGACACAGAATCAACGCCACAGGAATCGCGGGCAACAAGCCATCAAAACGTCTCAAATATCTCAACATCCGACCGCTCCCTCCAAATAGTCCTTCCCGGCCCCAATCTTCCCGTGGGCCTTGCGCCTTGTACCTTGCACCTTTACCATGCTGCGAAGCGTCTTCGACATCCGTCAGCATTGCGAAGATATCAAAAAGCTCCTGCTCTTTGAAATCAAGCGATTGGATCGCAGACATAGACGCCGCACGGTCCTCCTGCACCTTGCGTTGCCACGTACGGCCGTCGCCCGGTCCGTCTTTTCATCTTTTGTTACCGTAATCTCGTAGCGGCGGGCACCCGTTTGAAGCGTTCCTTAAGCCGTCCGATCTTCTCGATGACCTTGTCGTAGCGCTTGGTGCCATGCCGTTTGGAAAGGGCCCTTTGGACCTTTTCGAGCTCCTGCTCAAAGCGTTTTTCAAAACGATTCCGATCCCCTTTTCCTTGGCCTCCTTGTCCGTGGAATGGCAGGTGAGGGTGATCTCATCGTCTTCGGTCCCTTTGCCAGAGCCGCTCGGATCATTCTCCGATCATCCTCCCTGACGGTCACGGCATCTGCCAGCGGGGAACGTCGGATCTCCTTTTACGGGAAACCACGATGTAGGGTGCCCTGCGCTTTCAGCCAAAGGATGTTGCCCTCGTAGCGATGCCGGCATCCATGACGATCATCGGAGGGGTGGGCATGTCCTCGAAGCAAGGGTCGCGATCATCTTCTGTAAGGTTCCCGGTTCACTGACGTTGCCCTCAAAGACCTCTGTCCGTTTGGGAAACCCCTCCCCATCGAGAACCGTCCCAGGTGAGCAGGAGGCAATCGGATCGTTTTTCTTTGGAAACCCCGAACGGCTTTGCGGTTGTACCGGGCCGTGCCCTCGAAAAAGGTGTTGGTCAGATCATGAGGATGACCTTCTCTTCCAAGTTGAAAGGTTACGCTCTTTGGCTCGCAGATGTGACTCGATTTCCGTTTTGTGGCGAAGCAGCAGATCGGAGGTCTTGTAAACCCGGTCCTGGGAAAGGTCCGTGAAATCGGTGTCCAAAAGCTCATCGAGCCCACTCATCCCCTGGAGCCCAAGTGGGCGGCCCGCTCCGAAGAGGGGCGATCAGACGGGCAGCGATCACCCCTATGCTACGTCGAGGGCTACTTTATTAAACCCCAGAGCCATCAGCAGCCGATCGAGCTCAGGTATTTGATCGTCTCGTAGACCACGTGTTCCGCCCCGATGGTTCGGGAGTGTTCGTTGTCGATGCTGTTGATATCCACCCGGTGGTATCGGGATCACGGCTTTGTCTTTTTTCCGCCCGCGTAGCGCCTTGATGCCAATGAGTTTACGGGCATGCGTGCGGCGAGGGTTTCAATCTCCTCCGGGTAGGCAGGAGAGGTCCTGGCCGGTGAGGATCTCTTCGATACGGTTGCCAGATCCTTCCATTGTCCTCTGGGAGCGAAATCTGCTCCCGATTGAGTAGCATCCGCTGTCTGGACCTCGTTCGGTTCGGAAAGACTCGATGAGCTTGAAGGTATGGTATTCCTTTTTGGCTTTTCTGTCAGTATGGTTGTTTTTCTGATGAACATGGCCCCATGTAATAGGCGGGGCGAGCTGTCACCAATTATTTTATCATTTTGCACTCAAATGTTCTCTGAGCCTACTTATTGATTTTCTATCCCGCCTCTCAAAAGCCGGTCCCCACCCCGACGTTATCACCTGACTCAAAAACCGTTTCGTCCTCTCCTCCCTGGGGTCCTGCAGGAGGCTCCCGGCGCTCCCCTCTTCCACCACCCGCCCCTGGTCCATGAACACGATTCGGTCTCCCACTTCCCGCGCGAACCCCATCTCGTGGGTCACCACGAGCATGGTCATGCCGGAGCGGGCAAGCCCTTTCATGACATCGATCACCTCTGCGGTGGTCTCCGGATCCAGGGCGCTTGTGACCTCGTCGAAGAGCATGACCTTGGGGTTGAGGGCCAGGGCCCTCGCGATGGCGATGCGCTGCTGCTGCCCGCCGCTCAGCTCCCGCGGATAAGCGGTCGCTTTGTCCGAGAGCCCCACCTTTCTGAGCAGGTCCCGGGATGTGGCCGTGGCTTCCCGGCTCCTTTTCCCCTGGACCACCCGCTGGGCGAGATTGATGTTTTCAAGGACGCTCAGGTGTGGGAAGAGATTGAAGGCCTGAAAGACCATGCCGACGCGATGGCGAACGGCTTGAAGGGTCCTCTTTCGACCATCCAGAAGGATGTGATCGACGGTGATGGTCCCTGCGTCCACCTGCTCCAGCCCGTTGATACAGCGAAGCAGGGTGGATTTCCCCGAGCCCGATGGCCCGATCAGGACCACCACTTCGCCCCGGCTCATCCGGATGGAAAAGCCGGAGAGGGCCACCGAGCCATTGGGAAATGACTTGCTGACCGCTTCGACGGATAAGATCCGGTCGGTGGACGGGCTCCCCGTCATGGGCGCAATCCCCCCACGTCCCCCGCCCATGCCCGTTGCCTTTTCATCAGGGCTTCGGAAATGAGGCTCAGCGACAGGGTCATGACGAGGTATATGGCCGCGATGGTGAACCAGATCTCGAATGTCAGATACGTTTCAGCGATGATCGCCTGACCCTGCATGGTCAGGTCGTAGATGGCAATGGTGCTGAGGAGCGCCGAGTCCTTCACCAAAGCGACCACTTGGCCGGTCAAGGGCGGGAGGACCACCCTGGCTGCCTGGGGGAAAACGACCCTGCGCATGGTCTCGAACCGGCTCATCCCAAGGGCGTAGGCCGCTTCGCGCTGGCCCTTGGGGACCGAGAGAATGGAGGCCCGGAAGATTTCAGACGCGTAGGCCCCCTCAAACAGGCTGAGGGCGAGGACCCCCGACGTGAAACGGTCGATCCCCAGGACCGGTGAGAGGACGAAATAGAAGAAAAAGAGCTGGATCAGGAGAGGGGTGTTTCGAATGATTTCAAGGTAGACCCTGGCCACCGAGCGGCCCAGGCGGGAGCTTGACAAGCGCAGCAGGGCCGTTAAAAGCCCTATGGCCAGAAACAGGACCATGCTGAAGGAAACGATTTTGACGGTGATGAAAAGGCCTTCCAGGATGGGACCGGGGGATAGGCCTTCCTTGCCGAACGTGAGGATGTAGCGAGGGATTCGATACCATTGCCAGGGGTAGCCAAGGGTCTCCATGCCTCGGGCCATGATCCACGTGAGCCCACAGAGGAGGAGCAGAAACGCGAAAAGGTCCAGAAAGACCGAACGTCTGCTCGGTGATGGATCCCGGATTTTAGCAGGAAGCGTTGCCATGGGGGTATCTCGGGTTTTTCAACCGTGAAGCGCGAGAACGGCTCCTGCCGGGAAGAATAGGTGGGGGCTTTAACCATGTCAAGGGGCTGCAAGCGAGCCATGTCGGATCATGGGTTCATAAGAAGGAATGCTTTTCCGATAAGACCCTTGAGGGAAGGTGAAATGTTTTTCTTTGACTCCGGAGGTCCACATGAAGGTTTTTCGTGTTTTTCTGGTAAGCCTGGGTCTATGGCTGGTGGGTGGCTGGACCGATTGGGATGTTTCAGCGGACAGTCAAGAGACGGGGAAATCCATCGAATCAAGGGACGGCCTCGCTCAGCCGTCCAGTGATGACGGGACGGTTTTGCCCACAGGGCAGGTCCCCCGGATTCAGGAAAGACTCATCGGCGATGAAGCCGTTTTCCGAAAAATACAGGCCCTCCGGGACGATCCCGACATCCAGGCGGTGCTGGGCGATGCCGCCCTTATGGAAGCCCTCAGGGCCGGGGACCTGAACGCCATGATCTCGAACCCCAACTTTATGAAGCTCCTTGAGAACCCAGCCATCCAGGAGATCATGAAGGAAGTGCGCTGACCGCCGGATTTCCATCCACTTAACCAGAAAATGGGTTGACAGGACGAAAAGCCCTGGGTAAGATCTCCATCAAACGATGGAAACCGTTTGTTAGGGTTTGCCCATGGCCACTGCGCTTGAAAAGGCACGCAGGGATCCCGGCTCCATGAAGGCGAGGATCCTCAAAAAGGCCCGCCGGGTCTTCGGCGAGTATGGCTACCACGGGACCACCACCCGCATGATCGCCCGGGAGGTGGGCATCGACATCTCCACGCTCTATTACCACTGGGGCGAAAAAGGCGATCTTTACACCGCCGTCATCCTGGACATCAACGAAGACCTCCGCGGAAGATTGCGGGAGGTGGAAAAGGTCATTCACGATCTCTCCCTGTTCAAGCGGATGGAGATCTCCATCGACATGATGACCGAATTCCTCTTTGAATTCCCCGAAATTTCCAATCTGATCCTTTTCCGCTATTTCGGAAAAACGCGTCACGATCAAGCGCTGGACATCCAGGTCCCGGAATTGGCCTCCGACATCGCCCTTTCCATGAAGCTCAGCGATGATCGGAAGCACGTTTCAGTGGAGGCCAAGATGCAGGTCCTGGCCATGATGAACGCGATCCACAACTTTATCTCAGGCGAAAATTTTTTCCGGCCAATGCTGGCTCTCGAACGGGAGGCCTATATCGCCCGCGTCAAGCAGACCTTGAAGTTCATCCTGATCCCCGCCTTTGCCGGGAAGGAACGGAAAGATAAGACCCCGACCACCTGCGTCGGAACCACAGGACGGGGTCACTCACATTGATACCCATAAGGAGGTAGTCCCATGGCCCTGAACCGAGATACCATCGGCAAGAAAATCGGTCCTTTGAAGAAAGAATACGGTTGGAAGGACGTGGTCTTGTACGCGCTGGGTGTGGGCGCCGGTTTCGAAGAGTTGGAGTTTTGCTATGAAAACCGGCTCAAGGTCCTTCCCAGCTTCGCTATAGGGAGCATCTTTGATTTCCTTGCGAGCGTAGGGCTCAGCTCGAACGCAAACCTGGCCGGTATCCTTCACGGAGAGCAGGACATCCTTTTTCACAACCCCATCCCAACGGAGGGCACCCTCACCACTGAAGGTCAAATCACGCACATGTACGACAAGGGGCCAAAGAAAGGGGCCCTGGTGAGGGCCGAGGCCGACACGATTCATTCAAACGGCCAAAAACTTTTCACCAACATCTTCACGCTCTTTTGCAGGCTCGACGGCGGCTTTGACGGAGAGCCCGCACCCAAAGAAGTCTTTGAGCTCCCGCAACGGGAGCCGGACTTCGAGGAACAGGCCCTGCCTCCGGCCCAACAGCCGCTTCTCTATCGCTTGTCCGGGGACATCTTCGCGCTTCACGTGGATCCGGATTTTGCCAGGGCCAGCGGATTTGAAAAACCCATCATGCACGGCCTCTGCACCCACGGCTACGCCTGCAGGGCCGTGATCAAACAGCTCTTTCCCGGCGAACCGGAGCGGATGACGCGCTTTAGGGCCCGGTTTTCGAAAGCCCTCTACCCGGGCGTGCCCATCAGGACCCAGATCTGGAAGATCGAGGAGGGAAAGGCCCTTTTCCGGACCGTCAACGGGGAAACCGGGGACGTGGTCATCGATCGCGGCATCGTGGAATGGATGGGCCGGGAAGCGCTCGGACGCGCGAAGCAGGACCGCTCATTCGGTTTGATGGGGAGGTGGCGATCGTGACGGGCGGGGGGGCCGGCCTGGGGCGGTCCTACGCGCTGGAGCTGGCCAAGCGCGGGGCGAAGGTGGTGGTAAACGATCTGGGGGGCGCGCGGGACGGAAGCGGCGAGGGGTCGGTGAGCGCTGCGGACCGTGTGGTGGAGGAGATACGGGCCCTTGGGCGGCGAGGCGGTGGCGAGCCACGATTCGGTTGCGACGGCCGAAGGCGGGGAGGCGATCGTCCGCAGGGCGGTGGAGGCCTTTGGTCGGGTGGACATCGTGATCAACAACGCGGGGATACTGCGGGACCGACAGCTTGTTGAAGATGGACCCTGAAGACTGGGAGCGGGTGCTGTCGGTTCATCTTACGGGGGCATACAACGTGACGCGGCCGGCGTTTGCGAGGATGCGGGAGCAGCGCTACGGCCGGATCGTGTTGACGACGTCGTCTGCGGGGCTTTTCGGCAATTTTGGTCAGACCAACTATGGTGCGGCGAAGATGGGGCTTGTGGGGCTCATGAACACGCTGAAGCTGGAGGGGGAGAAATACGGGGTGAAGGTGAACACGGTTGCGCCGATTGCGGGGACGCGGCTCACGGAGGACGTGATCCCGCCCGAGATCTTCGAGAGGTTGAAGCCGGAGTTTGTGACCCCCATGGTCCTCTACCTCTCATCACGACAATGCCCGGTCTCCGGCGAGATCTACGACGCAGGCGTCGGCCACTACGGTCGCGTGGCCGTGATGTCGGGACAGGGCGCAAACATCGGCGACGGGACCGCCGCGCCCACACCCGAGGAGGTGCCGGGAACACATCGAGGCCATTTCGTCCATGGAGGGGGCCAAGACCTACTACAACGCCACGGTTGCGCTGACGCCGATGCTGGAAGGCGGCGGCGGGACGCCCGGAGGGGGAGAGGCGGAGGCGCAGGGCAAGGGCGACACGGTGAAAGGGGTTTTTGAGCGGATGCCGGCAGCGTTTCGCGCGGACAAGGCGGCCGGGGTGGATGTGGTGTTCCAGTTCCGGATATCGGGGCCCGGCGGCGGGGAGTGGCACACGGTGGTAAAGGATGGACGGTGCGAGGTGAAGGAGGGCGCGCACGGAAAGCCGACCACGACGATCGCCATGGCATCGGAGGATTTCCTGGGCCTGATGGGGGGGCGCCTCAATGCCATGGCGGCGTTTACGTCCGGCAAGCTCAAGATCGAAGGCGACCTGATGAAGTCGCAGCTCATTGAGAAGCTGTTTAAGTTCTAGAAGCCGCTATCGGCTATCAGCTGTCAGCTAATTGTGGAGGGAATATGGCCACCGGAATCATGTCTTACGGAGGATACATCCCCAGACTCAGACTGAACCGCATGAGCATCTACCAGAGCATGGGCTGGTTTGCGCCTGCCATCGTCATGGTGGCCCAGGGGGAGCGGTCCTTCTGCAACTGGGACGAAGACAGCCTGACCATGGCCGTGGCGGCGGCCCGGGACTGTCTCGCGGGCATGGACAAGCGCGCCGTGGACGGCCATCTATCTGTGCTCCACCACGCTTCCGTTTCGGGACCGGCTCTGACGCGGGCATCGTCAAGACAGCCCTCAACCTGCGAGACGACATCGTGGCCCAGGACTTCACGACCTCGCCTGCGGTCCGGGACGACCGGGCTCGATGACGGCGCTCGACGCGGTGACAGGGCGGCAACCGCAAGCAGGTGCTCGTCACCGCCACGGACAAGCGGGAGGCCAAGGCGGCCTACTTCTACGAGATGTGGTTCGGCGACGGCGCCGCATCGCTCCTGGTTGGGCGATCGCGACGTGATCGCGGAGTATCTGGGGGGCCACACGGTCTCCTACGACTTCGTGGACCACTATCGGGGCGCAGAGAAGCAGTACGACTACATGTGGGAGGAGCGTTGGGTACGGGATGAGGGTATTCGCAAAGATCATCCCGGAGGCCGTGAATGGGCTTTTCGAGCAAGCTCTCCATCTCCATGGACGACGTGGACACGCTGGTTTTCCCCTGTTTCTTCAAGGCCGAGCACCGGAACATCGCGAAGAAGCTGGGCGCGCGCCCCGAGAAGGTCGTGGACAACCTCCACGAGGTCTGCGGCGAGACAGGCGCGGCGCACCCGCTGGTCATGTTCGTCCCACGCCCTGGAGAAAGCCAACCCCGGCGACCGGATCCTGCTGGCGGGGTTTGGGCAGGGCTGCGACGCGCTCTACTTTCGGGTGACGGAAAACATTCGAAAGCTGCCGCCCAGGAAGGGGATTCGCGGGTAGCCTTGAAGACAGGAAGACCGTGGACAACTATCCCAAGTTCCTCAAGTTCAGGGACCTGATCCAGACCGAGATGGGCATCCGGGCCGAGGCGCCCACCCAGACCGCCATGACGGTCCTCTGGCGCAAGCGGAAGATGCTCCTGGGGCTGGTCGGGGGGCAGTGTGCCGAGTGCGGGACGCCGCAGTTTCCCAAGATGGACATCTGCGTGAACCCGGACTGCCGAAAGGTTCGAACCCAGGAAGACTATGAGTTCTCAGAGGTCCCTGCCGCCGTGAAGAGCTTCACGGGCGATCTTCTGGCTGTGTCCGTCGACCCGCCGGCCGTTTACGGCATGGTCCAGTTTGAGGGCGGCGGCCGCTTCATGGCCGACTTCACCGACTGCGAGCTCTCGGAAGTGAAGGTGGGCCAACCGGTGCGGACTGGTCTTTCGACGACGCTACACGGACAAGGAAAGGGGGTTCACCGGCTATTTCTGGAAGGCGATTCCGATCCCCGGGTCAGAGCCGAAAGCGGTCGCTGAGGGTGCCATTCGGTTTGACGGCAGAGGTGGCGATCGTGACCGGCGCGGGGGCCGGCCTGGGCCGGTCCTACGCGCTGGAGCTGGCCAAGCGCGGGGCCAAGGTGGTGGTAAACGATCTGGGGGGCGCGCGGGACGGCAGCGGCGAGGGGTCGGTGAGCGCTGCGGACCGGGTGGTGGAGGAGATACGGGCCCTTGGGCGGCGAGGCGGTGGCGAGCTACGATTCGGTTGCGACGGCCGAAGGCGGCGAGGCGATCGTCCAGCAGGGCGGTGGAAGCCTTTGGTCGGGTGGACATCGTGATCAACAACGCGGGGATCCTGCGGGACCGAACGCTTGTTGAAGATGGAGCCCTGAAGACTGGGAGCGGGTGCTGTCGGTGCATCTTACGGGGGCATACAACGTGACGCGGCCCGCGTTTGCGAGGATGCGGGAGCAGCGCTACGGCCGGATCGTGTTGACGACGTCGGCTGCGGGGCTTTTCGGCAATTTTGGTCAGACCAACTATGGTGCGGCGAAGATGGGGCTTGTGGGGCTCATGAACACGCTGAAGCTGGAGGGGGAGAAATACGGGGTGAAGGTGAACACGGTTGCGCCCATGGCGGGGACGCGGCTCACGGAGGACGTGATCCCGCCCGAGATCTTCGAGCGGTTGAAGCCGGAGTTTGTGGCCCCGCATGGTCCTCTACCTCTGCTCACGAGCAATGTGGTGAGACAGGGATGGTCTTCAATGCAGGCGTCGGGCACTTCAGCCGGGCTGCGGTCTGCTGACCGGGCCGGGAACGACGCGTCGGCGACGGACAAACCCGCCGACCCCGGAGCAGATCCACGCCGGCTGGGAGGCCATCAACAAGCTTGGAGGGGGCCAGGGAATTCCACAACGCCACGGCGGCGCTGGCGCCGATGCTGGAAGGCGTTGCGCGCCGGAGAGGGATGACGCGGAGACGCGGGACCAGGGAGAAACGGTGAAAGGGGTGTTTGAGCGGATGCCGGCAGCGTTTCGGGCGGACAAGGCGGCCGGGGTGGATGTGGTGTTTCAGTTCCGGATATCGGGGCCCGGCGGCGGGGAGTGGCACGTGGTGGTAAAGGATGGGACGTGTGAGGTGAAGGAGGGCGCGCACGGAAAGCCGACCACGACGATTGCCATGGCATCGGAGGATTTCCTGAGCCTGATCGGGGGGCGCCTGAATGCCATGGCGGCGTTCACGTCCGGCAAGCTCAAGGTTGAAGGGGACCTGATGAAGTCGCAGCTGATCGAGAAGCTGTTTAAGTTTTAGCAGCGCGCTGTCAGGCTATCAGGCGTATCGGAGCTGTCAGCTGAACGGATGGAGGTTTGACTATGGCCACCGGAATAAGAGACAAGGTCGCGATCATCGGCATGGGCTGCACCCGGTTCGGGGAGCGATGGGACGTGGGCGCCGAGGAGCTGATGGTTGAGGCCTTCGAGGAGTGCCTCGAGGATGCCGGGATCGATCGAAACGAGATCGAGGCGGCCTGGCTCGGCACCTGCATCGAGGAGATCAACGTGGGCAAGAGCGGGCTGCCGCTCTCCACAACGCTGCGTCTTCCTTTCATCCCTGTGACGCGCACGGAGAACTTCTGCGCCAGCGGAACCGAAGCCTTTCGAGGGGCCGTCTACGCGGTGGCCTCCGGGGCCTACGACATCTGCCTGGCCATGGGCGTGGAGAAGCTGAAGGACACGGGGTACGGCGGGTTGCCCAACCCGGGTTCCGGTTTCGGGTCCCTCAGCTGGCTCTGGTGGCCCAACGTGACGGCCCCCGGCGCGTTTGCCCAGCTGGCGACGGCCTATGCCGCCAAGTATCGCGTCCCGGACGAGGACACTCAAGCGCGCCATGGCCCAGGTCTCGGTGAAGAGCCACGCCAACGGCGCCCTCAATCCCAAGGCCCACCTGCGAAAGACCGTCACCGTCGAACAGGTCATGGCCGCCCCCATCATCGCCCATCCTCTCGGCCTCTTCGACTGCTGCGGGGTGAGCGACGGGGCGGCCTGCGCCATCGTCACCACGGTGGAAAAGGCCAAGGCCATGGGCAGAAAGGATTTCGTCACGGTCAAGGCGCTTCAGCTGGCCCTCAGCAGCGGCGAGGAGATGGGCTCACAACAACTGGGACGGCAAGTCACTTCATGACCACGGACAAGTGCAGCCCAAGGCCTACCAGGAGGCGGGCATCCAAGACCCGCGGAAAGAGATCAGCATGATGGAGCTCCACGACTGTTTTTCCATCACCGAGCTGGTGACCTACGAAGACCTCCACATCTCCGAGCGCGGCGGGGCGGTGAAGGACGTCCTCGACGGCTTCTACGACCGTGACGGGGAGCGTCCCCTGCCAGGTGGACGGCGGCCTCAAGTGCTTCGGGCACCCCATCGGCGCCTCGGGGCTTCGGATGCTCTACGAGATGTACCTTCAGCTCCACGGACGGGCCGGGGAGCGCCAGCTCGACGACCCCCGCTACGGGCTGACGCACAACCTGGGCGGGTTCCCGTTCATGAACGTCTGCAGCATCGCCATCGTGGGGAAATATGAGTCTTGAAATCCTGGCCATCATGAATTCGAGCGCCGGAGAGGTCTTCGAGTTCAAGTCCTGCTGCAACCTCCGGGTGTTCGACCAGAACCTGGAGCTGCAGCTGAAAAATTCGGGCAAAAAGCCGCTCGTCATCCCCAGCCATTTTGATCTGACAACGGCCGACGGCGTGAAGCGGATCGAGACCCTCATGCCCCATGGCCCGCAAAAACTTGCCCCCGGCGAGATCAAGTCTTTCTACTGCTACATGGACGAAAGCCAGTGGGAAAAGGCCGGCGGGATTATTTTCTACGATGACGAGGGAAACCGGTACCGGGTGGAGAAGAGATAGGTGCAAGGATAGGTGCAAAGGTAGGTGCAAGGTCCAAGGTCCAAGGTGCAAGGGAAGAAACCAAGACAAAGAGACCTGAAACCTGAAACCTTGAACCCGGCCGTTATCTTAGCCTTGAACCCGGAACCTTGGACCTTTTACCTGGCCTTCACCTCTGACATCTGGCCTTTCCGGAGGAAACAAACATGGACATCATCTCATACACCGAAGAGCACAAGATTTTTCGCGAGGCGGTTCGCAAGTTCTTTGAGAAAGAAGTGATTCCCTTTGCCGACGAGTGGGAAGAGGCCGGCATTGTGCCCAGATCGGTATGGCGAAAGATGGGAGAGCAGGGCTTCCTCTGCATGGACGTGGGCGAGGCCTACGGCGGGGTCGGTGCGGATTTCCTCTACTCCGTGATCCTGACCGAAGAGCTTGCAAAGACCGGCGTGACAGGGCTTGCCGCGTCGCTTCACAGCGACATCGTGGTCCCTTACATCGTGGCCTATGGCTCAGAGGAACTGAAGAAGAAATATCTCCCCGGGTGCGTCTCAGGCGAGATCGTCACCGCCATCGCCATGACCGAGCCCAATACCGGGAGCGACCTGGCATCCATCCGGACGACAGCCGTAACGAACGGGGACCACATCATCCTCAACGGGCAGAAGACCTTCATCAGCAACGGCATCCTGTGCGACCTCCTTGTCCTTGCCGCAAGGGATCCTTCCGTTTCGGACCCCTATCAGGGGATCGACCTCTACCTGGTGGAGGCAAGCACGCCGGGCTTTGAAAAGGGGAAGAAGATCAAGAAGGTGGGCTGGCACAGCCAGGACACGGCCGAGCTCTACTTCAACGACTGCCGAATCCCTGCAAGCAACCGGCTTGGCACGAAAGGCAGCGGCTTTCTGATGCTCATGGAAAAGCTCCAGCAGGAGCGGCTCATGTGCTGCATCATTGCGGTTACCGGGGCGGAAAGGATGCTCGACATGACCATCCGGTACTGTCAGGAACGGACCGCCTTCGGGAAGCCCATTTCCAAGTTCCAGCACAACCAGTTCAAGATCGTGGAGATGGCGACCGAAGTCAGACTGGGCCGGACCTTCCTCGACAAGCTCGTCATGGACCACCTGGAGGGCAAAAACATCGTCGTAGACGTGTCCATGGCCAAGTACTGGACCTCGGAGATGGCCATGCGGGTGGCAGACCGCTGCGTTCAGCTCCACGGCGGATACGGCTACTGCGAGGAGTACCCCATAGCGCGGGCCTGGCGGGACACACGGGTCCTTTCCATCTTTGCGGGCACAAGCGAGATCATGAAGACCATCGCAGCCAAGTTCATGGGACTTTAGATCCGTTGAAGGTCATGCTCATCCAGCCGCCGATCCAGGACTTCTACGACACGGACATACGGCTCCAGCCACTTGGCCTCTGCATGCTCAAGGGCGCTGTCAGGAAGCACCTCCCAACGGTCGAGGTTCAGGTCAGGGACTATCACCACGGCTTCGGCCGCCGGACGCTGCCCCTGCCGGGGGCGCTTTCCTATCTCAAAGACTATTACGGTCACCCGGACACGAGCCCCTTTCGCACCTTTCACCACTATTTCCATTTTGGGGCGCCTTTCCATGGGATCGCCGAAGAAGTGGCGCAGGCATCTCCCGACCTGGTGGGGATCTCCGCCCTTTTCACGCCCTATCACCGGGAGGCCTTGACCCTGGCCCGGGAAATCAAGAACCGGATCGGCGTGCCCGTCATCATGGGCGGGTCCCATGTTTCAGCGGTGCCCGAAGGGGTGTTGTCTCAGCCCGAAGTGGATTTTGTCATCCGCGGGGAGGGGGAAAGGCCGCTGGTCGAGCTCTTGAAGGCATTGGTGCAGGGCAGCGGGCTCGATCGTGTGCCTAACCTGGGGTACAAAGCGGGCGGCCGTGTGATCCTGAACCCGATCGAGCCCAATGAACCCATAAACGACCTGCCCATGGCCGACTTTTCGGACCTGCCCGCTCAACGGTACCTCCATGAAGGCGCCCCCATCTGCTTTGTGACCACCTCCAGGGGATGTCCGCACCACTGCACCTTTTGCTCGGTCCACGCGACTTTCGGCCAAGGCTATCGCGCCAGGGACCCGGAGGCGGTCCTCCGTGAGCTTGATGCGCGATACGCCGAAGGCTACCGGGTCTTCGACTTTGAAGACGACAACCTCAGCTTTGACCGGAATCGCTTTGTGGCCCTCCTCGATGGGATCCGGGAGACCTTTGCGGAAAAAGACGCCCGCTTCTGCGCCATGAACGGGCTTTCCTATCTGAGCCTCGACCGGGAGCTCCTCTGCAAGATGAAGGCGGCGGGCTTCACCGACTTGAACCTTTCCCTCGTATCCCATTCGCCCGCATCCCTTTCAAGCCTCAGACGCCCCCACCGGACCGGCCAATTCCTGGAGGTGATCGAGGCCGCCGCAGACCTGGGTTTTCACGTGGTCTCCTATCAGATTCTGGGACTCCCCATGGAAACCGTGGATCAGATGGTCGAAACCATGGCCCTCCTGACGCGGCTGCCGGTCCGGATCGGCGCCTCGATCTTCTATCTCACGCCCGGTTCGGTCCTTTCGGCGGATTTCCCGCCCATGACCGATTCCGACATGTTTCGGGCACGTTCGACGGCCATGGCGATCGAGACCGCCGCCTTCAGACGGGGTGACCTCTACACGCTCTTTCTGACGGCGCGAATCGTCAATTTCCTGAAATCCATCCCCATGCCCAAGCAGGCGCTAAGCCTCAGGGACGCCTTGAATGTCGCGTACGGCGGAAGTCCGCGGGAAAGGCTCGGGGCGGAGTTGCTCGATCGGCTCATGGAAGAGCAGCGCCTCTACGCGACCTGCCGGGCAGGCTTGAAACCCCTCGTTCACTTCAATCCTGCGGTCTTTTTCGAAGTGCTGAATCGGGCCGCGGAGATCCGGACCCTTTCGGGGGCGACGGTCTTCACGGGCAAACCCTGACAAGCGGGCGCCCGTGGTCTTCATGATGACCCGGAAAAATTTGTATTTTGGGTTGGATGTTGCTAGGCTTTGACAGCCGTGCGGCACTCATGAAAGGGAAGCGTGGGCGTGACGAGCGCACGCACGGGCGTCAAAGCGTCATCGTTGGAGGGTGGACAATGAAATCCAGGAGCCGGGGCAGCAGGCCCAGGCCGCCTGCCGTGCGCGGCGGACAGGCGGTATCGGACTTGGTCCGCGAGCTGAAAAAGACGACCACTACGGTTACAGGCAGCGACTATCGGGAGCGGTCCCTCAAGATCAACGGCCTCATCTGCGCCAAGTGCGGCCGGGAATTCGAGGAGAAGAACCGCCACCTCCTCACCGTCCACCACAAGGACGGGAATCACCGAAACAACCCGCCCGACGGGTCCAACTGGGAAAACCTCTGCGTTTACTGTCACGAGGACGAGCACAGCCGTGGACTGCTGGGGGATTATCTTGGTGGGAAGGAAAGGAAATAGAGCCCCATTGCGCCTGTGAAACGGAGCGCTCACAGAACATGCACCCGGAACAGAAACGCATCTTCCAATCCATGAGCCCCGAAAGAAAGCTCGAGCTCGCCGAGATGCTCTACTGGGAAGCCCGGGATCTGAAGTTCGCCGGCCTCAAGGCGTTACACCCTGATTGGGAAGACTCGAAAATACGGGAAAAGGTGCGGGAAATATTCCTCTATGCCACAACATAGGCTGTTTCAGATATTCTTGGTGGCACTGGAAGACCTCGGCATTCCATACATGGTGACCGGGGCCGTGGCAAGCATCGTCTATGGACTGCCCAGAGTGACTCACGATATTACTTGGTCGTGCTCATTGACTCGGAGCGTGCTCAGGCATTCGTCGACGCGTTCAAGCCCGGGCAGTTTTACTGCCCGCCCATGAGGGGTTCGGTTTGAGTCAAAACGGGCGGCGAGGGGTCATTTCAACGTCATTCACACGAAACGGGCTTTAAGGCGGACTTTTATCTGGTGGCACGGACCCCTTGCACCGTTGGGGAATGTCCCGTCGCCGGAGAATCCACGTCGGCGGGAAGCCTTTTGGATCGCCCCCCCCGAGTATGTGATCCTGCGCAAACTGGAATACTATCGGGAAGGCGGGTCGCAGAAACACCTGGATGACATCATCGGCATTCTGGATATTTCCCCAGAGGAGGTCGACATCCCTTGATCCTGGAAAAGGTCGCCAACCTCGGTCTTCAGACCCAGTGGGAAGCACTGCTCGAAAGAGGGACACCCCCACGCGTGAGTCAAGCCGGGCCCTCTGGAAAGATCGCAGATTCACCCTTCTCGAATGCTGTTCCAGACCGTTTGCCTTGCCTCCTGATGTCAAGACTCCCGTCGAACACCCTGCAAGACACGCGCACAACACAATTGAGCTTTATGCGAGATCTTCCGATGATAAACAAGACGGGGGCACCGCTTGAGGCAAGGGCACGAGTCGGAAGGATGTGACGGACCCGGTTGGCCTCCATTCTCGGCATGAAACACTCAACTGAAGGATTTGCAATGAATGAAGCAAACAAGAGAAAGGGTGAGCGGCTCTATCGACCGGCGTCGGTGAAACTGACGATCCACGGCAGGACGTTCACGGTTTACAACCTTTCCGTGGACGGTATCGGGTTTATGTCGGACGGTCCCATGACCTTCAAGATCAATGAGCGCGTCCCGATGGCCATCGAGCTGCAAGGCGGCCTCGTTGAAATGGAAGGGCACGTGATGCACGTCTCGCCCATTTCCCACCTTCTGTCCAATTTGCTTCAGGATCAGGAACGCTATCTGTGTGGGGTCGATTTTGAGCCCAATGCATCAGGTGCGAGCGAGACGATCGCAAGCTTCGTGTGCGCCCGGCTCCAGGAGAAAACGGCGATCTGAAGATCGCCGGGATCTTGGAGCTCACCCCCATCCCCGTCGAGCCCACGGCCCCTTTCAGTCTAGGGTGCGTGAAGAGGTCCCTCACAGAACCGCTTGGTTCCGCGGGGACCGGTTCAGGTCCCCTTTGATCAGAATCCCCATTGCCGCCTCGACCTCTCCACCCGCGATCCACAAAAGTTCATGTTGCAAAAACAATCCCAATTTGGCATAGAGATCAAAAGGGGTGCAGCGTGAACGGAAATGGACCCCAAGACCGGGAAAGAGCGTCTCTTATGAACAAGGATCTGAAAAAGCGCGGTCGATCCCCGGGCTCAAAGACGAAACCATCCCTTCACGACTGGGAAGAGAAATACCGGTTGATGGCCGAAAACGTCAACGACGGCGTCTACCTGTTGGGTGTCGATGGGCGATACATCTTTGTGAACCATGCGTTTGAAAAGCGATACGGGATGCCCAAGGAGAAATTCCAGGGGTTGCACTACCTCGAATTGGTGAGTCCGAGGGAACGACAGCGGGCAAGAGAGATATTCGAACGGACGGCCCAGGGAGAAGCCTTGCCCCTCTTCGAGCTGGAGTGCGTCAATTCCACGGGCGGAACGCTGCGAATCGAGCTCAATCAGCGGCCCTTGTACGAAAATGGCCGGGTTGTGGCCGTTCAGGGTGTTTCAAGAGACGTGACTGAAAGAAAAGAGGCCGAACGTGCTCTGCGGGAATCCGAGGCGAAGTTCAGGGACCTGGCGGAGTATTCCCCCAACATGATCTTCATCAACCTGAAGGGAAAAGTGGTCTACGCCAATCAACGCTGCGAAGAGATGATGGGGTACACCCGGGAAGAGATTTGCGGCCCGACTTTCGATTTCATGGCCCTGATTGCGCCGGAATCCGTTGAGACGGTGAAGAAAAATTTTTTGAAGCACCTCTCCGGCCGGGAGGTGGCGCCCTACGAATACACGATTTTGAACAAGAACGGGGACCGGATCCACGCCATCATCAATTCAAAACTGATCCCATACGGCAGCGATCGAGCCATCCTCGGCATCGTAACCGACATTACGGAGCGAAAAAGGGCGGAGTCTGCGCTCAAGACAGCGCACGCGGAGCTGGAAAAGAGGGTCATTGAACGCACGGCCGAGCTTGCTCGGGCCAACGAACAACTCAAGGTGGAGCTGGAGCAGAGGCGGCAGGCCGAGGCCGAGTGCAGCCAGAGTGAGAAGCGGTTCCGGGAGTTGTCCGATCTTCTGCCGTCCATTGTGTTCGAGATCAACCGCAAAGGCAGGCTCATTTACGTGAACCAGACCGGATTCGAGCGGTTTGGTTACTCTGAAGGGGATTTGAACCATGGGCTCACGGCCGATGTCTTGATTGCTGAAAAGGACCTGAAAAGGCTTTATAAAAACATGTTCCGGCTTTACCGCAGGCAGAGATTGGGTCCCGGCGAGTACTTGGCCAAAGGAGCAGACGGAAGGGAATTTCCCGTCATGATTCACAGCAACGCGATCCTGGATGAAAAGGGCCGATCTGTAGGGATCCGAGGTGTCATGATCGATATCTCCGACTACAAACAGGCCCAGGAGGCCCTGGCCCAGACCAGGCGTCGTTTGCAGGCCCTGGCCTCAGAGCTGTCGCTTGCCGAAGAGCGGATCAGGCGGCAGACCGCCTTGGAAATCCACGATAACATCGCCCAGAGCATTGCCCTGGCCACACTGCAGCTGGGGAAAGTCAGGAGACTCGATCTCCCCCCAGGTCTCATGTCAGCCTTGGAGGAAATGCAGGCGCTATGCGTCGAAAGCCTGGAAGGGATCCGGCTGCTCATTGCGGATCTCAGCTCTCCGGTGCTCTACGAGCTCGGCCTCATTCCGGCCCTCAAGGCACTGGCCTCCCAATTGGGCAAAAGGCACGGACTCAACATCGGGTTCCATGCTGCGCTGGAGCACCTGGCGCTCGACGAGGATGTAAAAATCCTCATCTTTCAAAGCGTGCGCGAGCTTCTCATCAATGTGGCCAAGCACGCGCAAACCGAGTCGGCGGAAATAAGGGTGAGAGTAAAGGATTCCTTTCTGGAGGCGGTTGTGGCGGACCGCGGCGTGGGCGCCGACCTCTCTCGCGTCAACCCCCAGATGGAGGCCGGAGGTGGATTTGGGCTTTTCAGCATCCGAGAGCGGTTGGAGTCCGTCGGCGGGCGATTCCGGTTTGAATCCAGTCCGGGGAAGGGGACAAAGGTCACGCTGATGGCCCCCGTCCAACTCGAAAAAACCAACAGGCAAAACGAAGAGGAGGCGAGCCATGACCATCAGGATCCTCTTGGCCGATGACCACAGGATCTTCCGTCAGGGGCTTCGCCGCCTGCTTGAGGGCGAAGACGGGTTGGAGGTGATTGGAGAGGCCGAGGACGGACGGAGTGCCGTTGACCTTTCAACCAGAACGTCGCCCCATGTCGTGATCATGGATGTGAGCATGCCCGATCTGAACGGCATTGAGGCCACCCGCCTGATCGTCCATGCTAACCCGCGCGTGAAGGTCGTGGGTCTGTCCATGCACCAAAATGAGGAATTCATTGGCGGCATGCTCCGGGCGGGCGCATCTGGTTACCTCCGCAAGGATTGCTCCATAGAAGAGCTCCTGGAGGCCATTCGCAAGGTGAATCATGGCCACACCTATTTGGGAAGCTCTATCAAGGACGTGGCTGTGCAAGGCTATATCCGCAGCATGAATGAGTACAATGTCGGCGCCAGGTCTGCGCTGACACCGAAGGAGAGGGAGGTGCTCCAAATGGTGGCCGAGGGGAAAACCACCAGGCAGATCTCGCAGAAGCTCAACGTGAGTGCCAAGACGGTTGACAGCCATCGCCGGCAGATCATGACGAAGCTTGGGATCAAGAACGTCGCCGACCTCACCAAGTACGCCATTCGCTCCGGACTGACCACCCTGGAAGGTTAAATGCCTCCCGGACAAGCGCGGATCTCCCAATCCTTCAGCCCTTTTTCTTGTCGACGCCCTCCAGATTCATCTTGGCCGCTATTTGCGGGTAGAGCTTCTTGAGGCACTCGGGGCAAATGCCGTGGCTGAACTCGGTATCCGAGTGGTGAGAGATGTATTCTTCGATGTTGGTCCAGACGTCGTCCGTCTCCCGGATCCGCTTGCAGTTGGCGCAGATGGGGAGCAGGGCGCCAAGTGTGTCGATGACCGTCACCTCGATCGCCCGGATCCTTTGGCTGAGCGTTCTCAGCAGCTCAATGGCCATGGCTGGGCATTTCTCGATTTCCTTCCTGAGGTCCAGCTGATCCAGGACCAGGATGCGGGCGTCCCCTTCCGCCACAACGCTGGCAGACCGGGTCAGCTCATCGATGAGCGCCATTTCTCCGAAGTATTCCCGCGGACCCATGACTTTCAACTCTTTTTCGTTGAGGCGGCGCAGGTTTCTCACGATCCTGGCCCTGCCGCTTACGATGACGAAGAGCCGGCGGTCGCTCTCACCTTCCCGTATGATTACCTCCCCTGCCTTGAAGGTGCGCTCTTTTGCCTGCCGAGCCATGCGTTTGAGGTCCGATATCGGCACCCCTGAAAACAGGGGGACACCCACCAGAAAGCTCGCCTTGTCGATTGTCCCGTCAGCCGTTGTCATTTGCACGCCTCGGCTTGGGAGAGACAGTGGATGCCTCTTCCAGGATGTTTTGCTAATGAGTGCCGATCCACAAATCGGGGATTTCTGGGCGGAGCTAATGATTGGGGAACTCCCATTTCTCGCCCAATCAATTGTTCCGACCTCTGACTGTTTTCGTTCCAGCCGTGCGCCTTGCGCCGCACCAGGTGTTCTCATGGCTTCTCTCCACCCCCCTCGGATCGCTGGGCGCGAGGAAACCGCCTGGCGGCCATAAACAACCGGCCGAATATGGACTTGGTGTCGAGGGCCTCGAACAGTGCCTTTGATTCGGCAAGGAGGTTGCGCGCAGCGTTCAGGGCTTTCCCCAGGTCATCGGCGGGCTGGTTGGAGATCCTTCCGTGGCCGGGGTAGAACGCCGCCACATGGAGGCAGCTCAACCGTTCCAGGGCGTTCACGTAGTCGCTGATGCTCCCGGATGGGCAGACATCGGAAAGAAGGCCGCCTCCCAGGACCGTGTCCCCTGTGAAGAGGAGCTTGTGGTCAGGCTCATAGAGCGAGATGCATCCGGAGCAGTGCCCTGGGGTGTGGATGGTCTGAAGCCTGTAGTTACCCAAATCGATCATGGTGTTGTCTTCCAGCCAGATGTGGGCCTGAAAGGGCCTGGCTTTGGCATGGAAGTACTTGTTCATCATGACGAATTCGTCTTGCAGCTGGATCTTGTTTGCGGCCAGGCGGTGGGCCGCGATGATGGCGTGATCGAAGGAAAGGGCGGTTGCGCCCACGTGGTCAAAGTGTTCGTGGGTCAGAAGGATCAGGTGAATGTCGGAAGGGAGAAGCCCGAGCCGGCCAAGGCTTGCTTCCAAATAGGGGAAACTTCTCGCAAGGCCTGTGTCGATCAGCACGTTTTTCGACCGCCCCTTGATGAGATAGACATGGCAGCCCGGCCTTTCCGCCCTGATCTGGTAAATCCCAGGTCGCAGCTCGACGATGTTTTGTTTGTCTTCAACCATCAAAATTTCTCCTCTATGCCATTCATTCATGTCAGGGTACCGTCCGTTTTTCGCAGCAATTCGGAGTGGGCCGCCCACCGCTCTTTGAGTCGGCGACAAAGCCCGTGCATGATGTAAAGCGCAAAGGGAGGTTGCTGGGCCACGAGGTAGAGGAATTTTCCCTGATCCAGCACGATCAGTTGCGTGTGATCACCGACGGCCGTGGCCGTGGCCGCCCGGGGGGTTGCATCCACCAGGGCCATTTCGCCGAAGAAATCTCCAGGGCCAAGAACGCCAAGGACCTCTTCGCGCCCTTGTGCGTTTGTGGTGAGCCGGACGCTTCCCTCGCAAATGATGTACATTTCATCGCCATGGGTCGCTTCCTTGAAGATGACCTCCGAGCTTCGGAAGACACGCATGAAGTTGTTCATCTCTTGCACCTTCGCCCCCGCTTACTCTGGAAGCTTCGATCAGCAGGAAAAAGAGCCGGAATGGACCACAGTCGAAATGTGATGCTGGAAAAAGCCGGCCTTGATTGGGGTCAGTGCCGGTAAGGATGTGTGGCAAGGCCCCTCACAGAATCGCTTCGTTCTGCAGGGACCGGTGTAGGCCCATTTTGATCAGCACCCTCAAAGACGATCAGAAAGAGAGAAAAATTTCATGAATATTTTTGGGGGCCATTAAACCGGAGGAGATTCAGGAGGTCAACAGGAATCAACGTCTACCCCAACCTGGCCAGGCCTTGATCCATATCCCCAGAGCCGTGAAATTCGTCCCCAAGTTTGGCCTTCTGCTCGGCTCTGTCATATTTCTTCACTTGACAGTGGCATTTTGACACCATATACGATTAGATCATGACAGAATACCGCTCGCGAGATATCGGGCCGACGTTTCTTGAGGCCCTTAAAGACATGCCCGTGGTGGCCCTGACGGGAATGCGGCAGACGGGGAAGACCACTTTTCTTAGGAATCACCCCGGGCTCGAAGGCAGACGTTACATCAGCTTCGATGACTTTGCTCAGCTTGAGGCAGCCAAGTCCGATCCGGATGGGTTCGTCGGCGCCGGGGAAAAACTCATCATCGACGAGGCACAAAAGTGTCCGGAGCTCTTCAAAGCCATCAAGAAAGCGGTCGACAAGAAACGGGTTCCTGGCCAGTTTGTGGTGTCGGGATCAGCGAATTTTTTGCTCTTGAAGAACATTTCTGAAAGCCTTGCGGGGCGCTCGGTCTATTTTGCTCTGCATCCGTTTAGCAGGCGGGAGGTTAGAGACGAGACACGCTCAACTTCTTTCATCCTTGATTTTTTTCAGGAAGAAAATGTGGCCGGCGGGCAGACCGCAGAGCCAATCAAACCAGAGGAGGTTCTCAAAGGCGGGATGCCGGCGGTCTGCCTGAATGAGGTGTCAAACCCGTTCATCTGGTTCAAGGGATTTGAGCAGACCTACCTGGAGAGGGATGTGCGGGACATGAGCCAGGTCGAGAACCTGATGGCATTGAGGAGTCTGCTCCGGCTTGCAAGCCTGCGGACAGGGCAACTGCTCATCCTGAGCCAGCTTGGGAGGGACGCGAAGCTCACTGCGGCCACAGCCTCGAGATACGTCTCCTTGCTCGAAACTTCATTTGTCCTCTACAGGCTATATCCGTTCCTGAGAAACAGGGCCAGTCGGTTGATCAAGTCCCCCAAGCTGTTTCTGAGCGATTCCGGCCTGGCCGCATATCTCGCCGGCATTGATCTTGGGCAACCCACGGCGCCAGTAGACCCCCTCTATGGGCCACTTCTAGAGACTTACGTGGCACAAAATCTGCGATCGATTCTGGATTCGACCTGGCCGCAGGCCCGGTTGCACTTCTGGTCTGTCCAGGGGAGGCACGAGGTCGATTTTGTGATCGAAGTGGGGCGCTTTTGTCTCGCCATCGAGGTAAAGGCCGCAGCCCGGTGGGGGGAGAGAGATCTCTCCGGCCTGCAAGCATTTCTCGCTGCCACCCCCGGCTGCAAAGCCGCCATCCTGGCTTACAATGGCAAACAGGCGGTCAGACTCGGTGAGAAAATCTGGGCCATCCCGCTGAGCCTGTTGCTTTCATGATCGCCCCCTTGCCGCACACCGTATCAAGGGCCGGGAAATCGTTGAATAGGGCTTTCAGCGGTCATCTCTCCATCGCACTCCGCTTGCCTAAATCGGTGACTCTGGCTGCTTTGTCAAGCTCGATCATTTGGTCAAGTACCCAAAGATACCGAAGGGAAAATCAAAGATGTTATCTCGCACAGAGTTCGCAGGGTTCACAGAGATAAGGATTTACTGATTGAAAATGCTCTGTGTCCCCTGAGGGCTCTAGTCCCGCAGGCGGGACGGGCGTGAGATATATTTTTTTTGATTGCATTTACTGATAACTGACGACTGTCTTGGTTCTCACACATAGCCCAGTTAACCTTTGCGTTCTTTGGCGAGAAAAAATCTTTCTCTCGCAGAGCCCGCGAAGATCGCAAAGAAAAGACGATGTATGTATTTTATAACCCTGAGGACTCCGTGCCTATCGCCGCCGGTAGTGTGGCGGACGATAAGCCAACAGCGATCCGTCCCGCGGGACAAAGACTAGGAAAATTAAAGATTGGCTGAATGCTGACCGCTGACCGCTGATCGCTTCATCCAGAAATCCCCCGATTTATTGATGGACATTAACTGGTAGTAAGGCAGGATGCGAACCTGGGTGGTATTGATCTGCATCTGGGCCGAGAGGTCCAAATTCACCAACCATGCCTCATTAGGTTTATAGGCTGAGATGAAGTTCCTCAAGGCCCTGCCGATCCGAGGTTGTCCCATGTGCCGGCACTTCACTTCAATCGGGATGACCGTGCTGCCGGTTTCCAATACGAAGTCCACTTCCGCTTTGTCCTTGGTTCTCCAAAAGTGAAGGCTGGTTGGTTGAAACCTCGTCTGTTCCCACAGCAGCCGCCATATGAAGTTTTGGAAGAGCGGTCCAAGGTTTGCATCGCCGCGCAAAGTAGCGTGCACGCCACCGATGTAGTTTCGCAGGCCCAGATCGCAAAAGTATAAGACCGGCGACTTGGTAAGCTCCTTACGCGGGTTTGTAAAATAGGGACTCACGGTTTTCAGAACAAACGTTTTCTCGCCATTCCACAGGTAGGATTTAAGGGTCGGGACGGAGATATTGAGCAGGGTTGCCAACTCGGAGTAGTTGACAATCTGTCCAATTTGGTGTGCCACCAGCCGGATCATCCGACTGAAGGCCTCCGGCTTCTCGACGCGAAGGAGCGCCACGATGTCCCTTTCGAGATAGCTGCGGTAGATCTCGTCGAGCGTTCTTTGTTTGTCCTCCAGGCGTGCTTGCGACACAACTCGCGGATAGCCTCCGAAGTTGAGGTATTCGGTGAGGAGCTCATCTGAGCGATCCTTTTCCACCTGGAAGAATTGCTGCAGTCGATCCTTGTACCGGTAGTCCGTGCGATCATTTACAAACTCGGCAAACGTCAGGGTCGGTAGCTCGAAGAGGCGCTTTCTCCCTACCAGGGACTCGTGGATCTTCTCCTTAAGCTCAAGACTCCCGGAACCGGAAACCACCAGCTTGTGAGGAAGCCCCTGGTCGAAGAGGCCTTTCAGGAACAACCCGGCATTTTCCTTGCGCTGGATTTCGTCAATGAAAGCGACGCCGGGTTCGTCTCCGAGCTCCAGACGCAGCTTGTTGACAAGGGCCTGTTGGGATTCAAAGAACGGTCGGTCCACCTCTACGTCAAGATTCAGGAACACGGTCCTGGTTCCCCGTTGCCGGACACGTTCCTCCACCCACCGCATCGCTGTGGTTTTCCCGGCCTGGCGCGGCCCAACGATAAGGCTGATTTGTTCCTTCGACAAATCTTCAAGAAGCTCTTGAAATATATCTCTTTGAATCATGCTTTCATTTTAGCCCGAGAATTACGAAAGTCAATAATTGAAATTATCGGAATAATGAGAAAAGCCCCTGAGATTTCCTTGACGGTCAAGCCCGATTCCATTTCATGAGCCTCCAGGGTCTCTCCAACGCCAACGCTTGCCTAAATCGGCCACCTTGACTGCTCTGTCAAGTTCGATCATTTGGTCAAGTAAGCAAAGGTACCGAAGGAAGAATCAAAGGCGTTATCTCGCACAGAGTTCGCAGGGTTCGCAGAGATAAAGATTTACTGATTGAAAAAACTCTGTGTTCTCTGAGGGCTTTTATCCGCCGTTAGTGTGGAGGACTAGTCCCGCAAGCGGGACGGGCGTGAGACAGATTTTTCTAATGGTCAAAAGAACGGCTTCCATTTGGGGGAGCGCATAGGGTGGAAGCGGAGGAATTGCATGAGCGATAAGAGTCTGTGCTGGAGGGTGGCTATATCCGCTCAGTCTGCGGATGGAGGCGCTCTTTGCTCACTGATTCTGCTAGCGTTGGCAATCGCTCGATGGTCTTTCCCGATTTCTGCTCGGCGATGCGAAGGTCATATAGCTTTTGAAGGTTCATCCAGAACTCAGCGCTGGTTCCGAAAAAATGTCCAAGGCGCAAGGCTGTGTCCCCGGTAACGGCTCGTTGCCCGTTCAGAATTGCGGTAATTCGGTTGGTTGGCACCTTAAGCCGGCGCGCCAGTTCCGCTGCGCTCATGCCAAGCGCTTCAAGCTGTTCGGCGAGATGTTCGCCTGGATGTATGGCAGTGCGTCCCATAATAGACCTCAGTGATAATCGACCATTTCAACATTGACCGGTCCCGGGCTTTCCTTCGGCCACTCAAAACATATCCGCCATTTGTCATTGATGCGAATGCTGTATTGGCCTTTGCGGTCGCCCTTGAGGGCTTCGAGACGGGTACCGGGTAAATTCAGATCAAGTAGGGAGGTTGCCGCTTCCAACTGGTCAAGCTTCAGCTCGGCCTTGCGTTCAAAGCCGGCGAAAGATTTGACTCGGTTTCCCTCTGCGAATTCTCTCGTTCGCTTGTCTCTGAAGCTCACGATCATAGGGATATTTTATTCGCTTTATGCTTTACGTCAAGCATAAAGGGTTAGGGCCTCGTCCAAATCATCCTGCGACCCGCTTATTTCATCGTTTGGCCGCGCAACCTGGGACAACATGGGTTCAGACTAAACAGAACCCTGCGCTGATTTTCACAACAAGACACACCCAATCAACCTTTGCGTTCTTGGCGATCTTGGCGAGAAAAAATCTTTCTCTCGCAGGCCCGCAAAAATCGCACAAGGTGGAATGCCGGCAGCCCCATAACCTCGCTAGCAACGGCCTTGCGAAAGTCCTGGCCTCCCAGATTTTGTGAACAAACCGAACGCATCATTCACAATTCAAGGTGTGACCCCACGCACTCTGGAAAAAATGTTGACATTGTCAACAAAAGGGTGATCCATATATAGCATGGGACCTTTAGAATTTAAGCAGAAACTTCAAAGTCTCGGGTGGAACTATGCGGTGGCGGCCAGGCAACTGGGGGTCAGTCGCGGGACCATCACCCGCTGGGTCAGGGGGGAAAGAAGAATCCCGGAGACAGCGATCAGGCTTATCGATCTCCTTGGCCAAGGCCAAAATCCGGAACGCAAAATGGGACCTGTCCTCCCCGTCCAGGGCAGGTTCACCCCCTTTGAGGCGGATCTTCTCCGCAAGCTGGTCTCTCGCCTCTCCAGCATAACGGCGGTTCGCAGGATCCTGCTCTTCGGCTCGAGGGCCCGAGGGCTTTCTGATGAACATTCGGATCTGGATGTCGCCGTTGTTATGGACACGATTGATCCTCCATCCAGGGCAGCCGTGGAAGAAGCCAAGTGGGAAGCACTTCCTGAGGATGCTTTCCTGTACGCGAATGTGGTCACCGTCTCCGCAGAACAGTTGGCGGCGGGCACGACCTTTTCCCGAAGTCTAAACAAGGAAGGGATTGAATTATGGACCAGGAGCGAAAAGGCGAGATAGAAGAGGAGTTGAACCTTGCCAAGGAGAACTGGGAATCCTTCCAGGATAACTACGATGCCCGGAGATTCAGAAAGGCGACATCGGATCTCTATTTTTTCTGCGAGCATAGTGCAAAGGCCTTGCTTTTGACCGTGGGCATTGATCCTCAATCCCACGAAGGCATTCGCCGGATGATCAGCATGCACTTTATTAAACCGGGTGCCATGCCGGTGAACGTTGCCAGGTACTTGGGCAATCTCTACGATCGAAGAAAAACAGCCGAATACTCCCGCCAGGCAGGATGGGAATTCACGGAAGAGGAAGTCAGGATCTATACCCAATGGGCAGGAGAATCGGTGAAATGGTTTCTAAAAAATATGAAGAAAACCGCACCTCAACTTGCCTTCGACAAAAAATCCTTGATCGATTCCATCGACGAGAGGTTCAAGAGGCTGGGAATCCCAGCCTAAAGAGAAAGTCCCTGACAACTGTTTTGATTCTCACACAGAGGCGCAGGGTTCGCAGAGAAAAGGTTTTTGATTGCTAACTCTCTGCGTTCTCTGAGAGCTCTAGTCCCGCATGCGGGACGGGCGTGAGACCGTTTTTCCTCTCGCCAAGAACGCGGGGAGAAGTAACCGTGATCAAGATTAAACCGTGCGTCTTGCACCGTGCGCCGTGTGCCGAGTATTCATCATTCTCGCACAGAGCCGCGGGGTCCTCAGGGTTAAGAAACAAGACATGGTTTTTCCCTGAGAGCCCTGCGTCTGAGAGAAGTAGCGCCCTTCGGACCCACAAGATTCAGACGCACGATTATCCCTCGGACATTGACAAAATGGGAAACACGCGTTACACGTAATTTACGTGAAAGCTGTTTTTCGCCCTGAACGGCGGAATGTTCCCCGCTAAAGCATTTGAGAGGCAGTTTTATGAAACAAAACCTTACCTTGAGTTTGGAAAAGGAATTGCTTCGCAAGGGAAAGATCCTCGCAGCCAAAAAGGAAACCTCTGTCAGCAAACTGGTGGCGGATTCTCTTCGCCAGGCAGTTGAACAGGAGGATCTCTATGAAGCTTCCAAAAGGAACGCGCTCATTACCTTAAAAAAGGGCTTCCATTTGGGCGGGCGCATGGATTGGAAGCGCGAGGAATTGCATGAGCGATAAGACGTTCGTGGACACCAACATCCTCGTCTATGCCCATGACTTGGATGCTGGTGAGAAAAATACCGTCGCGAGGAAGCTTCTGACTGAGCTCTGGGAGTCACGATTAGGCATCGTCAGCACCCAAGTCCTTCAAGAGTTCTATATCACGTTAACAAGAAAGATCCAGCGCCCTCTGGATGTGCCGACCGTAAGACGGTTGGTTCGCAACTATTCTGCTTGGGAAATTGTGGTCAACGGTGTCCAAAATATTTTTCAGGCGACCGAAATTCAGGAAGCCCATAGACTCTCCTTCTGGGATGCACTGATTGTTTCGGCAGCATTCGCCGGAAACGCGGCGACAATCATCACGGAGGATTTAAGTCACGGCCAACAAATCGAGGGCATTCTGATTCAAAATCCTTTTCTCACAGAAACTTCTTTTTGACCGTTTTCGCCAATAATTACCCGATCGTGGACGAAGTCGAGTGGCGCCAACTGAGACAACATGGGCTCAGACAAAGCAGAACCCTCAATCCTGCAACGCTTACTGATAGCTGACCACGGCTCTGATTCTCACACAGAGACATAGCCCAGTTGACCTTTGCGTTCTTTGCGGCTTTGCGAGAAAATTTTCTTTGTCTCGCACAGAGCTCGCAGGGTTCACAGTGGCGCCAGGCTAAGCCTGGAGCGTTGGAATAGTGTGGAATATCCGCCATACTTGAAATTCGCTTTGGAGTCCAATGGGTTCAAATCCCATCCGGTAAGGGCTTGCCACCCACCGGAAGCGAGTCTTGCCAGTGTAGGGAAAGCCGAATCTGGAAGCGTAGACAGCGAGTGTTGAAGCCTTGTGAATCAGCCTCGAAAATCTGTTGAAAGTTGCGGCCTTCGTTTTCTGTGTGACGGGGGCAAAACCACCTTGGCGGAATGGCATGGCAAGGGGGCGCGGCCGGGGTCTATGAGCAGGGCAAAGGCACGAGAGGACTCCCCAGGAACCTGGGAGACCCGTACTGCTCCACCGAGAGAACCTGGTATATGGGTGACCACAGGGGAGAGCCCGAAACATCCAGGCCTGTTTTGATCCCACCTCTCGGTGTTGATTACAACGCAGATCTGACGATGTTTTGAGGTGGTAATCTGACTGGCGAGACAGGATATTTGAGGGTTATTGACAAAATGGTTGAGGGGATATTGGAGGCATTTTCACCGAGGTGAGTTGACCGGAGGAGGGATAGGGAGCGGAGGGCTTTGGTGCCCTACCGCTCCTGAGTTGATGTGTTGTTCTGGTGGGAGTTGGATGGGTGTTAATGTGTCACTCTGCCCAGGCGTCTTCGGGCTTTAGGTCTTCCATTAGGTTGTTGAAGTCGTTTTGATAGTGATCCCAGATGAGGCTGGTTAAGGTTTCGAGGAGCTCGACGATTCTCCAGGCCAGTTGGACTTCATATTGGTCTTTCATGGTTGTCTCCTTTTAAAGGGCTGGAAGCTATCCTTCGAGGCTTTTGACCTTGAGGACCATTTCGGCGGTGACGGTGCGTTTTTGGTCGAACATGGCATAGGTCAGTGCTGCTTCGGTGATGGTGCCGATTTTTCTTGGGATGCCGAAGGAGACCTGATGAACGGCATCGAGTGCGTGTTCATCGAGGATGGGTTCCTTTGCGCCGGCGAGCTTGAGGTGATGGGTCACATAATGTTTGGTCTCATCGGGGCCGAGACCCGGCATGTGGTAACGGATGGCGACTCGCTGGTTGAAGGGCTCCATGACGGCAAACTCCATGGTCCTTCTGAGGTCGGACTGACCTGACAGGACGAGGATGAAGGGGTCGTAGGAGTCCATTTTGAAGTTGGTAAGGAGCCTTAGCTCCTCCAGGGGGCCGGTTTGGAGGAGGTGGGCCTCATCGATGATGAGAAAGATGGTCTTGCCTGAGCTTTCTTTGGATTCCAGAAAGGCCTTTTGGATCTGGGTGTAGACGGCGCTCTTGGACAGCCTCTGTGGGAGACCCAAGAGGCGGTTTATGTGATAGAGGAGATCGGCCCGGCTGAGGGTGGAAAGTGGGGTGTAGAAGGGCTTGAAGAGGTTATCATTGAGGGAGTCGACATGGTGTCTCAAGGCGAGGGTCTTTCCGACGCCCGGGTCCCCTGTCAAGAGCAGGATGCCGCCTCTTCGTTTGATATAGTCAAGCCTTGCCATACACTCTTTGAAGGGCTCGGTATGGAGCGCATCCCTTGTTTTGATGTCTTTGTCGAAGGGGAAGCGTTTGAGGCCGAACCAAGTCAAGAGATCTTTCATTCCTTGACCCTCCCTTTGTGGAAGGAGAGATTTGTGGGGACGGATTTGGGCCGGAAAGTGCGTGCGTTTTCCCTTTTGTCCACGAGCTTGATTCTGCCCACCCGGATGCCGTTATCGTAGAGAAAGAGGGCATCTGGGTCATCGACGGGGTGTCGGATCTCGATGCGTTGACGGATATAGGCGGCTGGGACCTCGTAGATGGCGCCCTTGAAGCTGATGGTGGCATCGTTATTGACGACGCGTTCGTGTCGGACAAGGAAGATCTCGTCGAGCTCTGCCTTGGCAAGTCTCCTGATGGGGACTGTGGGAGACGGATGCGTTGTAGCGGTCAATGGGCCGCTCACCGATGCCGGAGTGGACCTTGTGGTGGTAGTCGTCCCTGAGCCAGAGCCAGAAGGCCTCATTGAGCTCATGGATGGTGATTCCCTCTTGTACCCCCGGGAGGAAGCGTTCCCGGACGGTCCTAAAATAGCGTTCCACTTTGCCGCGGGAGGGGCTGTCGTAGGGTTTGGAGTGGATAAGTGAGATGCCACACATGGCGCAGCTGCGGGCAAGCAAGTCGGCGGAGAAACTTGGGCCATTGTCCACATAGAGGCGCTTGGGGATGCCGTAGGTGAGGAAGGCCTCCTTGAGGACGAGGGTAAGGACGCTGATGGTCTCGGAAGAGGAGAAGGCATGGCCCACCACCATGCGGGAGTGGTCATCGAGGATGGCGCAGAGGATGGCTTTGGTCGTGCGTTTTTGTGGAGTGGCCACCTGGGGGCCGTGCATGAAGTCGCAGACCCATAGGTCGTTGACGTTTTCCACCTCGTAGGCCTTTCTCTGATCGGTGCGGGTTTTGAGGTTGAGCCAACCTTGGTCTTTGACCACTCTGAGAAGGGTGTTGTAGTGGACGGAGGGTTGACCCAGAAGCCCCTGGGCCCGAAGGTTTTCATAGAGTTTTTGGACGGTGAAGAAGGGATAGGCCTTGCACTTGATCTCGATGGCCTTGAGGGTGTCTTCATCCAGACGTTTTGGCCGTCCCATGTCGGAGCGACCTTTGGGCTTGAGGGCATCAAAGCCCTCTTTGCGGTAAGCCCTGAGCCAGCCCTTGAGGGTGGAGACGCTGAGTCTTTTTAGGCCATAGCGTGGGAAGTCGTGCTCGAGCTCGGCCTGTGTTCGGAAGTAGTCGTTTTGGGCCCTTTTGGGCTCGGCCAGGACCGGTGAGATGATCTGGTAGCGTTTGAGGGCGATTTTTTCCTGAATGTCTTTTTCCATGGGCTTTTCCTCCTTTTGTTGTGATGACCGAAAAATTGCAATAGATGGCCCATGGGTAACACACTGAAAGAATGGCTCAAAGCAACGCTCTGTACAAGGTGTCTCAAAAGGATGCTTTGGGGATGGGTCGCGGAAGGCGGTCAAGGCAAAGGGAGACCATAGACAGGGAAAAACGGGCGGATTTGGTAACAAAGGGTGGGGTTGAATCACGCCTTGGGCGTGAGGGCCCCCCTTCCATCATGCCTCTGACATCAGAAGGTCATGGGCCCAGGAGAACCCGAAGGGAGCGGGATTGAGAAGGGGTGCCGAAGAGAAACTGGGCTGTGGCGTGGCTGTATCGGTAAAGGAGTCGTTCAATGACACCCCCGGCCTGACTCGATTGCACGTGGGGCCTCAAGCCAAAGGCCATCAAGTAGCCTGTCACTTCTTCCCAGGGGAGAGTCTCTTGCCGGATACGGATGGCGCTGAGATCGTAAAGCCCAACCAGCGACCTGTGCCCCCGGCGAAGCCCCCGCAAAACAACCGTCAGCCAGCAGGCAATGAGCCAAGGAGTAACCGAACTTTCTTGGTCCACGCCAGTCGATGCGCCAAGGCAACCCTGCTGACCCATCTGTCGGTATTGAAGCGCCAGGAGCAGGGTCCCGATTACCGCACCGACCGTGTACTGGAAGTACGGGATCAATTGGATCGGCAAGAGGGAAAAGGTGTCTTCCCGTTTCCGGCAGAGAAAACGAGCAATGGGGATCTTCTCTTTCCGAAATTCAGGGAAGAGGTCAATGGCAAACCGCCAATAGGGGGTGATCTCTCGATAGCAATCCGGACGGCCACAGATGGGGCAGACAGGTCCAATGGAGGGAGAAAAATCGATCTGACCGGCCAGAAACGATTTGCGGTATTCCCAAAGGGTCCCGAATTTGTTAAGGTAGGGGAGCTGAATGTTTCGGCGCCTCGCTCACAGGGAGGTAGGCTTTTGGCTGCTCAAACCTTTGGGCCTGCCTCCTTGTTGGGCTTGGTTATTTTTCCATGGTCAATTCCTTACCTCACTCATTCGCCCACCCTTATATCATCGGTCAGATCACCCTTGCAAATTCTCCTCCCCATATCGCCACTATATCGAGGGAGATAACATCGGGAGCCTGACAGGAGATACGAACAAAGAGGGAGGCCGGTGGTACTGCCAAACGAAGGCAACGAAGTGCGGCGGGAAGGCAGGAGGGAGTCTTAGCACGGTCATAGTACCGGGGAATCCGGCGAATCCACCCCGAGGAGAGCCGGAGGAGGGAAGGGCCGTGTCGGGATATGGAACTGTTGTTGGGTAACACGGAGGATGCATTGGAATCCGGGAACGTGCGAACGAAACAGCAACGGATAGCGGAACTTGCCGAACAAATGCCGGAGGCAGGCTTTACGTCCCTTGCCTACCACATTGACCTTGAATGGCTGCAAGCGGCGTACAAGGGGGTCCGAAAGAAAGGCGCTGCGGGGGTGGACAATGTAACGGCCGAGGAATACGAGAAGGATTTGGAAGGGAACCTTCGGTCGTTGCTGGAGCGTTTCAAATCTGGACGCTATTATGCGCCGCCGGTGAAGCGGGTCTACATTCCCAAAGGGGATGGCAAATTGAGGCCGATCGGGATACCCGCCCTGGAGGACAAGATACTGCAAAGGGCGGTGGTCATGGTGCTTCAGCCGCTTTACGAGGCGGACTTTCTGGACGTCTCGTACGGGTTTCGACCTGGACGGTCGGTGCATGATGCACTGCAAGCGCTGTGGAAAGCGGCCATGGACATGGGTGGGTGCTGGGTGCTTGAAGTTGACATAAAGAGCTACTTCGACACGGTTGAGCACTGCTTCTTGCGTGAGTTCGTCAGGAAGCGGGTACGCGATGGTGTGATACTGCGGACGATTGGGAAATGGTTGAAGGCGGGCGTGATGGAGGACGGGGCGATTCACTACCCGGATGAGGGTACGCCTCAAGGGGGCGTGATGACTCCCCGAACGCAAAAGATAACTTCGAGTTTTTCCATATAATTCGGTATCAGCGGAGTTGGAATAACACTTGACAACATGACATAAAAGGTTGTATTAATATGACGCATGACAAAGTCTACCAATACCGAACGCGCAAAGAGAATCAATACGGCAGTCGCCTTTCTCAAGGAATTCGGTTCGCTTGCCGAGGCTGCAGTCGCCCTGTCATCCCAATACGGAATATCGAAGCGACAGGCGTATCGTTATGTGAAGGAGGCCGAGTCTGCCGGCAGAAAAATACCAGTGCCAGATCAGAAGGTTGCCTTCACGGTCAAACTCTCCCAAAATCTTACGCTGGCGTTACGGCAATATGCCCAATTCAAGGGACAAACGCTAAGCGAAGTGGTCACACAGGCCTTGGAGGCTTTTCTCTACAAAGGTCGGAGGCGTGGTTAAGCCGAGGGAAAGGATTCGAGAAATTGAGCTTGAATACAGTCTTGACCGACTGTCAGCACGAAAAATCGGGCAAGCATACCAGATTCTCGTCCCTGACAAAACTTGGCGCACGGGCTCTGGAGAAGCAGTAAAGCAACGATTTGGAGAGAACAGTGAAGGCGGCGGCGATTTATGCAAGGGTGTCATCGGATCGGCAGAAAGAGGACCAGACCATTGTCAGTCAGACTGCAGCATTGATCGAGTATTGCCGGCAAGAGGGCTACGCGGTCCCTGATGAGTGGATTTTCCAGGATGAGGGTTACAGCGGCGCCACCTTGATTCGGCCTGGTCTTGAGCGAGTACGCGATTTGGCTGCCGAGGGACAAATCGAGAAGGTATTGATTTATTCGCCGGACCGATTGAGCCGTAAGTATGCCTACCAGGTATTATTGATTGAAGAATTTGCCCGGCATGGAGTGGAGGTCATTTTTATCAGATCACCCCGGGCCTCCACGCCGGAAGAGCATTTGCTGGTCCAGTTTCAGGGCATGATTGCCGAGTACGAACGGGCGCAAATCGCGGAACGAACCCGGCGCGGGAAACGATATCGCGCCAAGACGGGTTTAATTAATGTGCTCTCTGGCGCCCCTTACGGTTATCGATATGTCAAGAAAACCGAGACAACAGCTTCCTACTATGAAATCATAGAGCAGCAGGCTGAGGTGGTTCGTAAGGTTTTCGAGTTGTACACGGAAGTCGGGTTAAGTATCGGCGCTATTGCCCGATGGCTGAATGATCACGAGATTCCCACCCGCAAGAAGATGTCCCGTTGGGAACGTTCCACGATCTGGGCGATGTTGCGTAATCCTGCTTATATGGGCAAGGCATGTTTTGGGAAAACGGAGTCGGCCCCAAGGCAGAGAACTACCCGGCCGTTACGTCAGCGTGGAGGCTTCTCGCCGCGTTGCAGCGCCAATCGGGAACGTCCACGGCACGAATGGATTGAGATCTCCGTTCCAGCGATAATAGAGTGAAGAGAGCTTTGCTCTTGCGGAAGAACGATTGGAACACAACAAACGGTTTTCCAAACGGCGCACGATTGAACCGACCTTGCTCCATGGGATGCTGGTTTGTGGTGAATGTGGCTATGCCTATTACCGTTGTTCGACCCGCACATCCAAACGGAAGATTTATTATTATCGCTGTCTGGGGTCGGATGACTATCGCCACGTCAATGGACGAGTGTGTCATAACAAGCCGATTCGTCAAGATTATTTAGATGGAGTCATCTGGAAACAAGTCATCGAGTTGCTTGAGGATCCTGAAATGATCCGTAAGGAAATCCAGCGAAGGATCAAAGAGATCCAAGATTCCAGCCCGACCAGAAAAAGAAAGGAGGTTCTCAATCGAGAAATCACCCGACAGCAGAAGGGGATAGAAAAGCTATTAGACGCCTATCAGGAAGGTCTTTTGAAACTCGAAGAACTGCGCGCTCGGCTGCCAAATCTACGCAAGAGAAGCGAGGCATTGCAATCAGAGCTTCGAAGCCTGGAGGCGGCATCTGCCAATCAACAAACGTTTTTTCGTCTGGCAGATAACATCGAAAATTTTCTGGAGCGGTTACGCTGCAATGCAGACACATTGGACGTGATCGAACGGCAGAAGATTCTGCGGTTGGTGGTCAAGGAAATTTTAGTCCACAAAGAAACGATCAAGGTCAGACACTCTATCCCGATCACTGGCGCCACAGCACCATCAGGACCATCTGAAAGAGAGAATGTGCCAAGTTATCTTTTGCGTTCGGGGAGTCATGACTCCCCCTTGAGGCGTACCCTTCTCTGGGTCTGACAGTGTACCATCAGGCATTCTCACCGGTGCCTTCAGCCATCGCTCAATATATAGCTTAATCCACTTGCAATCAGTGTGTTTCTTGACTGCTCGCATCAGAAGCCCGTGGTCAATCTTGTCGAAAAAGCCCTTGATATCCATGTCCAGAACCCAGTCATGCCACCAGCAGCGTTTGCGTGTAACTTCAATGGCCTGATGGGCTGACTTGCCCGGCCGGTATCCATAGGAATCATCATGGAAATACGGCTCCACTTCCGGTTCCAGCACAAGTTTCACCACCGCCTGCGCAACACGATCAGAGACGGTTGGAATACCGAGGACCCTTTCTCCACCGGATTTCTTTGGAATCGATACAGCTTTCACCGGAGGAGGAAAATAACTCCCCGAGGACATCCGATTCCAAATCCGATACAGGTTGTCGCTCAGCGCTCCCTCAAACTCCGCAAGGGATTGCTCATCGACTCCTCCTGCTCCTTTGTTTGCCTTCACCAACTTGTACGCTTGCCACACAAGTCGCTTGGGTATCTCAAACGGCTTCGGCTTTGCCGGCGTCATTCGTTCCTCCCCCTTCGGGTTGACGGATGCCTTCGGCAGGACAACCTGACCCCTTCGCTCCAGGCCCATTACAGACCCTTCATCACTACTACGGGTCAATCCGCCCCTGTGCTGCGCATCGGTACTCTGGGCCTTGGAAGGACCCCTTCCTCGGCTGTCTCCCTTAACATCGCAGTCACAGGTTCCTGCAGTTCCGCATGGAAGCCAGGACCGAGCTCACGCCATCTCTATGCCGGACACCGCCCACCCAGTAAGCAGGCTCCCGATGGGCTCGTCCCGGGGCAACATAACTCCCCGGTTTTGATGTCGTCTAACCGTTTCGACACGTTAATGATGGTTCACTGGTGTTCGTCTTCTCGATCCGCACCTGACGTGTATCCACGCCTTTTCCCTCACGCTCACGACAAGGGCTCTTGACCAATGCCGCTGAGGGTGGTTTGAGGCCAGCCCCTGCAGGCAGACCCCGGAGGGCCATAATCCCCCATCTTCCATGCAGCTTCTCACGCTTCAGGTCAGGTCATTGTACCCTCCTTTCGCGTTACTGCAGCACACTTATGTCAGCGCTCCACACTTGATTGGGGCGGTCAATGGTCAGATCTCTGAGCAGATAGGGATAGACCTTGTGGTCAGGATGCGGACGAGAGGTCCGGGGTTTGGGATAGATGGGCTCCAGCCCCATGATCCGCATGAGGCGTTGAACCCGTTTTCGATTCACTTTATAGCCCAGCCTCCGCAGATGATTTCTCATGGAGCGGCTTCCCCAAGTGGGGGTCTTCAGAAATTGTTCGTCAATGAGCCGCATCAGTTTCAGATCCTCTTCCTTCACGGGCTTTGGCTGATAATAGAAGGAGGATCGGCTGATGCCCAAAAGCCGGCACTGGCTTGAAATGCTCAAGGACTCTGAAGGGCCGATCATCTGCTTTCGGGTCTCCGGGGTTAGAGACTGAGCTTTTTGGACAAAAAATCCCGTTCCACCTGCAACTTTCCGATCTGGCGGTAAAGCTCATCGACCTGGGCCTCATTCTGTTTACGGGATTTGTGACCCTTTTGGAAGATCTCGGCGGCACTTTCAACCAACGAGCGCTTCCAGCCGTTGATCATGGTAGGGTGAACGCCAAATCGAGTGGCCAGCTCGGCCATGGTTTCATCATTGCGCAACGCCGAAAGGGCCACCTTGGCCTTGAACTCGGCGCTATAACGGTTCCGTTTCTTACTCATTGTCAGCTCCTTCCTTTTGGGACTGACTCAGAGCTTATCACATTGTCCAACTTTCCGGGACCAGCGCCCTCTTC
>CAVOVO010000003.1:0-94203 GCA_963699845.1 uncultured delta proteobacterium | reverse complement strand
TAGATGGCGCATTTGTTGTGGCATTCCTTGCCGATCTGCGTGATCTCCACCAGGGCATCCTCGCCGATCTGGAACCGTGCACCGACCGCCATTCGGGTCCATTCAACCCCCGATTTCGGCGGGGAGGCTAAACCCTTTTTGTTTTCGGAACGCCTTTTCACCGCCGCAAGGGGCATCCTGTCGACCCTCTTCAGCGGCAAGGCCTTCACCCTTCTGAAGGTCCTGGTCCTGGACGTTTTCTGTCAACGCAGGATCCTGAAGGAGAGCCGACTTCGGTGGGTCATGCACATGTGTCTTTTCTGGGGCTTCACGCTGCTATTGTGGATGCATGCCCTGGAAGGGATTCTCACTTCAAAGCTCTTTGAGGACTATGCCGCCACCCTGAACCCGTTCCTTTTCCTGAGGAACCTTTTTGCGCTCCTGGTGTTTGTGGGGATCGGGATCGCCTTTTACCGGAGGTTTGTCCAAAAGGCCCGTCGCTTCTTTACCAACGTCATGGATCGATACGCCCTGATCCTCCTTGCCGTGATCATGTTGTCGGGCGTCCTGCTCGAAGGGACGAAGATCGGGTCCTTTGAGCGATACTCCCTGATGGTGAAGGATTATGCGGATTCCGACGACGAACGGGATCTCAAAGCCCTGGAGGCCTATTGGGTGGAGCACTTTGGCGTGGTCTCCCCCAATGTGTCCGGCCCTTTTGAGGCGGGGCTGCTCGACCGGGGCCGTGATCTGCACGAGGTGAGCTGCGCGGCCTGCCATTCCCGTCCCCAGTGGGCGTTCATCAGCTACGCGGCCGCCGCGACCCTTCGGCCCGTTGCCGTTTCTTTGGACCGGGCAGGCATTGACGTCCTGCTTTGGTATGTACATTTTCTGGCCTGTTTCATCGGCCTTGCCTATCTCCCGTTCAGCAGGATGTTCCACATCCTCGTAAGCCCCCTGAGCCTCCTTGCCAACAGCGTCATGGACAGGGAAAGGTCCCACCCTGGAAACGTCCTGACCCGCCAGGTCATGGAGCTGGACGCATGCACCCACTGCGGGAGCTGCACCGCGCGCTGTTCGGTGGCGGTTACCTACGAGGAAATCCCCAACCCAAGCATCCTTCCTTCGGAGAAGATCGCCTCCCTCAAGGCCCTTGCCTCCGGCAGACCCCTGAGCGCACGCCAGTTGGCCGCCATCCAGGAAGGCCTCTACCTGTGCACCAATTGTTACCGCTGCACACCGGTCTGCCCGGTGGGCATCAACCTGCAGGACCTGTGGTTCAACGTGCGGGAGGCGGTCCTGAAGCGGGGATCTCCCGAGCTCCTGGTTCTCACCCCGTTTTCCATGTACAGGGGGCTCATGAGCCCTTCTGTAAAGGAGGCAGACTACCTCGGCGCACAGCAGCAGGCCACGGCCGGCATTGAAGCGGTCTGCACCTCGCTTTCGACACCGGGGGAGACCATCGAGTCCACTCACATGGACAAGGGTTTCAAGAAGCAATTGCTCGCCTCGGCCAACGGATCCACCTTTTCATACTGCTTCACCTGCACGACCTGCACGTCGGCCTGTCCGGTGGTGCGGAGCTACGCCAACCCTCCCGAGGCCCTCGGGCTCACCCCGCACCAGATCATCCGCGCGACGGCCCTGGGTCTCCCTGATATGATATTCCGGTCCAAGATGCTCTGGTATTGCCTTGGCTGCTACCAGTGCCAGGACAGCTGTCCCCAGGCGGTCCGCGTGGCGGATGTGCTCTACGAACTGAAAAATCTCGCGGTCGCGCGGATGAAAGACGTCGGCCGCCAGTCAGGAGAGAGATCATGAAGCTGGCCCTGCAACGGTGCTGCACCACCCCCATTTTCCTCAAACAATACGAGACCTCCACGGACGCGGTCCTTGAAAAGCTCGGGGTGCAACTGACGGACAAGGCCCTCAACTGCTGCGGGTACCCCTTGAAGAACTACCATTACAAGGCCCACGTGCTTGCATCGGCGAGAAACCTCTCCATTGCCGAAAAGAGAAAGGTCAATATCATGACTTTCTGCAACTGCTGCTATGGCACCCTGAAGGAGGTCAACCACCGACTCAAGGAGGACCGGACCCTGAGCCTGGAGATCAACCGCAAGCTTGAAAAAGAGGGGCTCGGGTACGAAGGCGGGGTCGAGATCAAGCACATCATGGAGGTCTTTTACCATGACGTGGGGCTTGACCGGGTCAGGGAGACACTTGTCAAGAAATTCAATGGACTGAAAGTCGCCGTCCACTACGGGTGCCACATCCTGCGTCCCAGGCAGCTGGTCCAGTTTGCCGAACCGGGGACGGCGGCCGTTTTTGACGAGCTGGTGTCCATGACCGGCGCGGACCCCGTTGCCTGGCGAATGCAGTCGGAATGCTGCGGGTCCCCCGTCTGGGGGATCGACGACGAGCTCTCGGCGACGCTCACCAAAAAGAAGATCGACAATGCCAGAGCGTCCGGGGCCGACTACCTTTGTCTGGCCTGTTCCTATTGTCAGGTCCAGTTCGACCGGGTGCAGAAGCGCCTGGCGGAAAAAGGCCGTATCCCCAACCCCATGCCTTCCATCCTTTTCACGCAGCTCCTCGGCCTCTGCATGGCCATCGACCCGTTCGTTCTGGGAATCCAGGAAAACCAGCTCGACATCCTGCCCATCCTGGATGCCCTCTCGTGAGTGGGGACCCGCGAGGGTCCGCACTCACGAGTCCGAGGGGGTCTGCGCTTCTCTACAGGGCGTCTCCGTAGCAGTTCACTTCCGTGAATTTCTTCCTGTAGGATTCAAGCATGGCGGTGAGCACTCTTTTCGGGGGTGTGGTCCCGCTCAGCCGGGTCTTGATCTCTTCTTCGCTCAGCCCGACGTTGAGCTTTCTTCCTGGGACATCGATTTCGATCCAGTCGCCGTCCCTGACCGCACCGAGCGGACCGCCGTTATAGGCTTCCATTTCCACGTGGCCGATGCACGGGCCGGTGGTCGCCCCAGAAAAGCGGCCGTCGGTGATCAGGGCGACCCGTTTGTAGCCGGCGCCTTTGAGCGCGTCGGTCGGTGTGAGCATCTCGGGCATTCCCGGTCCGCCCGCAGGCCCCTGAAAGGGGAGCAACACCACGTCCCCTTCATGGATTTCCTTCGAAGCGATGGCCTCCAGCAGGTCCCCCTCGGTATGAAAAACCCTTGCAGGCCCGCCGTGGACCAACATTTCTTTGGAAACAGCCGTCTGCTTGATGATTCCGCTTCGGGCGATGTTCCCCCGCAGCACGGCGATGCCGCCCTCCGTCCGATAGGGGCGGTCAAGGGGTCTGATCACGTCTTCGTCGAGGACCTTGCCCTGCGCGGCGATGGCCCGTGTGGACGGTCCACTGACGGTGGGTGCGTCCTTGAGGGCATCCCGCAAGCGATGGAGGACCGCCGATATGCCTCCGGCCCTGTGGACGTCGGCCATTTCATAGCTACCCGCGGGGATGATGGAGCAGAGGTTGGGGGTTTCCCTGGATATGGCGTCGAACAGGTCGATCCCGATCGAGCACCCGGCCTCCCGGGCGACGGCCGGGATGTGGAGGACCGTGTTGGTGGACCCCCCCATGGCCATGTCCACCCGGATGGCGTTTTGAAAGGCATCGGGGGTCATGATGTCCCGGGGCCGCTGTTCCGTCTTGACCAATTCCACGATCCGCCGGCCCGTTTCGTAGGCCTGCCGCTTTTTCAAAGGGTCCACCGCGGGGGTCGTTGCGCATCCCGTCAAGGACATCCCCAGGACCTCGGTCACGACGGCCATGGTGTTGGCGGTGTAGAGACCAACACAAGAACCGGGCCCACAGGCCATGGCGGGAAGCATCTGTTCAGCCTCCTCCCGCGTGATTATCCCGGCCTTGACCTGCCCCACGATCCCGAAGCCCTCTATGGGGTGGTGCTTTTTTCCTTCCACCACATTGGCCTTCATGGGGCCACCCGTGAGCAGGATGGCAGGCAGGTTGAGGCGGCCGGCCGCCATGAGCATCCCGGGGGTGATCTTGTCACAGTTGGTCACCCCCACCCAGCCGTCCAGCGAGTGGGAAAGGACCATGATTTCAACGTTGTCGGCGATGTGCTCCCGGCTGGGAAGGCTGAGCCGCATCTCCACAAACATGGCGATCCCGTCGCAGACGCCCGGGACCCCCCAGTGAAAGGGCACGCCGCCCCCGTCCCGGATGCCCCGTTTCACCTCCTCTGCGAGCTCGTGGAGGTGCACGTGCCCCGGGATCAGGTTCGTGGCGCTGTCGGCAACCCCAATGAATGGCTTTCCCGGGCGAAGGTCCTCCTCCGTGAGCCCTGCGCACATGAGAAGGGCCCTGTGGGGAAGGGTTTCCGTGGACGTTTTGAGCCTGTCCGAACGCATCGTGAAGGTACCTCCAATAAAATCGTTCCCCATGCTGGGACCAGCCATGGGGTGCATTCATGAGCCCCTGAAGGTCCCCCCGAAATCGCATCACTCGCCGAAGGGACACAGGCGCACATAAAGAGTATTAAAGTATCCTTGTCCCTTCAAGGGTTATTGCGCACACTATCCGGAGACGCCCCTCTACGGCTGAAATCAGCGGGTAATTCTTTGTTGCGCCCATTTTCCAGCATGGCGTCCTGGATGTGGTAGCATCCATCTTTTACGATTGTGGGGCATGTCCCCTCCAGGTAAGTATTCCAGATCCGGCCTGGAACTTTCTAATGGGTGCGCGTTATCGATATTTTTGTTTGCCTTGCTCATATTATCGCGATAACATGAGCGCATGACATCGAATCTTTATATTCGCCGCGCCATCGAGAGTTACGCTTTCGACGAATCCCTGACCGGCCGCCACATGATCTTTCTGGCCGGACCGAGACAGGCGGGCAAGACGAGGCTAGCCCGAGAATGGCTCAAGGCAAGAGAAAGCACCCCCCTTTATTTCAATTGGGACGATTTCGCCACCCGTCGGGCATATGCCGAAGACAGCCGGTTCTTCGAGTCCGCGGCCCGCACCCTCGGCGTGAAAGATCCCTGGATCGTATTCGATGAAATCCATAAGCGAAGGAACTGGCGTGATATCCTGAAGGGCGCCTATGATCTTTTTCACGAAGATTTTCGTTTTCTAATCACCGGCAGTGCCCGCCTGGATCTGTTTCGCAGATCCGGTGACTCTCTTGTCGGCCGATATAATCTCTTCCACCTGTTTCCATTTTCCATTCACGAGCTGTTGCAGAATCCATCCGCCGAAGTCCTGGTGGCGGATGGTCCGGTTGAGGTGATCGGCAAGGAACTTGAGCATCTCGTGGCGCAAAGACCGGCCCCGGAGGTTTTGGAAGCGTGCGACCTCCTCTTGCGATTCGGACCGTTTCCGGAACCGCTCCTCAGACAGAATGATCGTTTTTGCCGCAAATGGCACATGGACTATTTGAGTTTGGTGGTCCGAGAAGACATGCGCGAAATCAGCAGGATCGTAGATCTGGATAAGGTCGAAAACATGCTGCTGTTGTTGCCGGACAGGATAGGCTCTCCCTTATCCATGCCTGGTTTGGCACGGGATGTCGAGGCTGCTCACACCTCGGTGAAAAACTGGCTTGAGCAACTGAAAAGACTATGCCTCATCTTCGAGGTCCGGCCCTGGTCGAAAAAGATAAGCCGTGGTCTGAAAAAGGAAAAGAAATGGTATTTTCTGGACTGGTACCATGTGCCTGAGCCGGCGGCCAGGCTTGAAAACATGGTGGCGCTTAATCTTTACCGCTATTGTCGTGCCCTGACCGACATGGGATATGGCAAATTTGCACTTCATTACGTACGGACCTTGGACAAAAGGGAAATCGATTTTCTTGTGGTCCGGGATAACCGGCCATTGCTGGCCGTTGAGGTAAAAAGCAAGGAGGCGACATTGTCCCCCGCCCTGCAAGACAGATTCAGGTGGTTTGGGAAGGATTCTACCATCGGCATTCAGGTTGTCGGCCAGCGTGACGTCTTAAAAAAATACCCTGGCAACACCTGGCAGATGAGCCTTGAAAGATTCCTCAATATTCTTTAAGGATCAGCTGGTAATTTTTCGCTGCACCCATTTTTTCAGTATGGCGTCCTGGATGGGGTAGCTTCCATCCTTTGCGACGATCTCCCGTGCTGATAAGGAATCAAGGGTCCTTTTCAGTGCTGCCCCCGCTTTGAATCCGGACCTTTGCAGCGCATCAGACGGCTATACGTGGCCGAAACGCCCCAGTACACGGTAGTCCTCGGATCTCCAACCGAAAGCTTTCAGTTTCGTAACCGTGCCCACTGCATCGGGATGTACCTGGTCGGCTGTGGCAATACTTGAAAATCCTACCAATATATCCTATTTATTAGTAGGAAGGAGCTGGGAGCCATGGCAAAGACATCAGTAACCATACCGGACGATCTTTTTGAAGAAGCCAAGGAATTGTCGAACAACTTCAGTAGCTTCGTCACTGAGGCCATTAAGGACCGTATTCGAAAAGTGAAAGTCGAAAGAGCGCTCAAGAGCTTCGGCAAATGGGATGAAAGAGACAAAGACAGCGCCGCCATCGTGAAGGACCTGAGATCAGAGGGAGACAGGGGCTATGCAGACCGTTCTGATTGATACGGACGTCGCCATAGATTACTTGCGAGGGCGTACACCGGCCATCGAGCTGATAGCACCACTTTGGGCTGCTAACAGGGCGTACCTCAGCATCCTGTCGGCGTACGAGCTGTACGCCGGCATGAGAGAGAAGGAGAGGAAAGACACCGAGCACTTCATCAGCGCCTGCATTATCGAACCTGTTACAGTGGAAGTATCCAGAGCTGCCGGGGAACTGTACCGGAAGCACCGGGCTGCCGGCCTGACACTCACGCCCGTCGACTGTCTGATTGCCGCTACTGCAGCAATAAGCCGTAACAAAGTCGCCACCCGCAACGAAGATCACTATCCGGAGACGTCCTTCTACGGCTGAAATCTCACCACCCTGACCAAAATCGCCATCAACGGGAAGTTGATTAAGAAATGATAAAACAGGTTATCAGCGAAGGCTTGGGTCTGGTCGAGCTGCTATAAAGAACCAGCCAAATTTTTACCGATAATTCATTTTATTTCAAATAGCTATCGCAGATAGAGCATGGGGGAAACCCTAGGCTGGTATCTCCTCTTGGACTTTTGCACATGGTGGGCAAAGAAATGCCAACTTCCGGTTAGGCTCCCTCCCTGCCTTAACAGGGTGTCTTGGCGCCTTAGCAGTAAAAAGTGGGTGCCAGATGTCGAAATGAAAGATGGGTGCCCGGCTCAAAGCGCAAGGCACAAGGGAGATAACCAGATGGAGTTTACGTCAAGGGGGGCCCGGGCAAAGGCGCACATCGTTTGGGGTTGATTGGAGGTTTCGGTGTGATAAGATAAATGACAAGGCTGCAGGGCGATCCTACAGACAGTTTCATATGCGAGAATCTGTGTGGGGAGGAGCAAGCCAATCGAGCTAAAGGAAACAAATCAGATGCAGAGGGTTTTCGCGGGGTGGGTCAGGGAGGCGTTCTGGCTCCTCGTCATCCTAGGGGGCTTGGGCGTGGCCATCAATGGCCTGCGCCCCGACGCCATCCCCCTGATTTCAATGTCGCCCATGGCCGCCGACCGGTCGAGACCCGATTCGCCGGTGGCCGAGATTTCGCTCGACGAGGCATGGGAGAAGCACGAGAAGGGCGAGGCGCTCTTCGTCGACGCCAGATCACCGGAGGACTACCAGGCCGGGCACATCAAGGGGGCCCTGAGCCTGCCGAACCAGGCCTTTGACGAAGTCTTCCCCCAGAAGGTGGCGGAGATGGAAAAATGGGCGCAGCTCGTGACCTATTGCGACGGGCGCGATTGCGTCCTGGGTCACGCCCTGGCTGAAAAGCTCTACCAGCTGGGCTTCAAGAACGCGTCTTACCTGGTGAACGGATGGACCCTCTGGCGCGAGCGGGGGCTCCCGACCGAACCTTAACAGGGTGTGAAAAAACGCCGATCTGCTGCGTTGCGCTTATCCTTCGTCACTGCGACGTACTTCTATGTACGCCTCATTCCTCAGGATTTCGCGCGCCTTGCATCTGGGCGTTTTTTCACACCCTGTGACGTAAGGTTGGTTCAGCAATCTGTTAAAGGGCGGTGGGTGCGGATGGTTGTCGAAGAGACACGTGGAAGGTTTTCAGACCGGGTCTACACGATCATTAGAGTGCTTTTCGGTCTGCTATTCATCTGGGCAAGCTGGGACAAGATCCTCGACCCGGCAGCCTTTGCCCGGGTCATTTACAACTACAGGGTCTTGCCCGACCTGCTGATCCACCCCTCCGCCATCATCTTGCCCTGGCTCGAGATGGGGTGCGGGGTTCTTCTTGTGGTCGGCCGGATGACCGGGGGGAGTCTGGTCATCCTGAACAGCCTGCTCCTGATCTTTGGGGCGGTCCTGGGGTTGAGCCTTTACCGGGGGCTGGACATCAAGTGCGGGTGCTTCAGCCTCGGTTCAAAGGGTGAAAAAGTCGCCTGGCAGACCCTTACGAGAGACGCGGTCTTTCTGGGTCTCGGTCTTTCCCTCATGCTCTCGGAGTACAAGCGAAGACCCGCGCGATGACCTCAACGCTCCTGGAGCAGGTGGAGTCTGTAGTAGATCCCCCGGCGGGCCATGAGCTCATCGTGGCGGCCCTGTTCCAAAATGCGGCCATGGTGCATGACCAGGATCCGGTCTGCTTCTCGAACGGTTGACAATCGGTGGGCCACCACGAGGGTGGTCTGTTTTCGAGTGATTCTCGATATGGCTTCCTGGATGGACCGCTCGGTTTCGGGATCCACGCTGGATGTGGCCTCGTCCAGGATCAGGAGAAGGGGGTCTCTGGCAAGCGCCCGGGCAAAGGAGAGAAGCTGCCTTTCACCCGCCGAAAGGTTGACGCCCCCCTCCCCGAGCTCCTGATCGAGCCCATGCGGGAGGTTCTGGATAAAGGGAAGGGCGTTGGCCTTGCGGGCCGCGTCCCTGATGGCCTCCTCGTCGATTCGCGCGTCCCCTAAGGAGATGTTTTCCCTCAACTTTCCGCTGAAGATGAAGACATCCTGCATCACCAGGGCCATCGGGCTTCGAAGGGTGTCGTTGTCCAGCTGTCTCAGGTCCACCCCGTCAAGGCGCACCGCGCCGGCGTCGGGGTCATAGAACCGCTCCGCCAGATTGACCAGCGTGCTCTTGCCGGCACCGGTCGCCCCCACCACCGCGACGGTCCTGCCGGGGGCCACATCGAAGGAGACGTTTTCCACGACCGGCTTTCCCGACTCGTAACCAAAGCTCACACCCTCGAAGGTCAACCGCCCTTTCCGCCCAACGGGTCGAATGGGGGAAACCGGTCCCGGTATCTCTTCGCGGTGGTCCAGGAATTCGAAGATCCGCTCCGTGGATGCCATGGCCGCCTGCATGATGTTGTATTTCTCCGAGATGTCTCGAATGGGTCTGAAAAACATCTGGATGTAGGTGATGAAGGCCACAAGGGCGCCCAGGGTCAGCTGCTCGGAGACCACCTCCCCTCCGCCATGCCAGATCACCAGACCGACGGCACAGGCCGAGGCGATTTCCATGAGGGGCATGAAAACGGCGAAGACCCGGATCTGCTTCATGCCGGCCAGGAAATTGTCCTGGTTGATTTTCTCGAAGGCCCGCTCCTGGTGGGCCTCCGTGACGAAAAGCTGGATCACGCGCATCCCGCTCAATCGTTCCTGCAGAAACGCGTTGATCCGCGCGACGGTCGTCCGCAGCTCCCTGAAGGCCTCACGGGCCAGGGTGCTGAAAAGGAGCGCGAGACCGAAGATGACGGGGACCAGGGTGAAGCAGACAAGGGCCAGTTTCCAGTTCATGTAGAGGAGGACCGCCAGGATCCCCGCCAGGACGAAGATGTCCTTGAAAACGGTGATGACAACGGATTTGAACATCTCGTTGAGGTTTTCCACGTCGTTGGTGACCCGGGTGACGAGGCGTCCCACCGGGTGGCGGTCGAAGAACCGAACCGCCTGGGACTGCATGCGCCGAAAGAGCGCGACCCGGATGTCCCGCATGATGTGCTGGCCGGTGTACTCCAGCAGGTAGTACTCCGCGTAGCCGAACCCGTACGAAAGAAACAGGAGCGCCAGGATCACGAGACCCAAGATGGCCACCATGCGCACGTCTCCCGCCCTCAAAGCCAGGACCTGCTCAGACGACAGGCCGCCCATGGCCTCGTGGGGCACCATGACCGTGCCGTCGGTCAGTTGGTGAAAGGCCGCGGCTTTTTCCTTGAGCCCGGCAGGTCCCAGGGCGTCTGCCTCGGCGCGATAAAAGGATTCCGCCCCGATGACCCCGCTCTGGCGGTAGGCGTGGAGATCGGCGGGGTCCAGCTCCTTCATGCGGCGATTCGAAAGGAATAGGGCCTTGCGGCTGTGATCGGAGACCAAGAGGTGGCCGTAGGTCGTGGTGATCCCTCTGGCTTCTGACCCGAGGGCCGCCTCGGGACGGACCGGGTACCAGGCGGAGAGGATGTAGCGGTCCAGGGCGATCTTCAACAGATAGGGCAGTGAGAGGTCGATGGCGGCGATGAGGATCGTCATGAGGAGGGCCTTGGCGATGGTAGACCCGTAGGGGAAGGCATAGGTGGAAAGCCTTTTCAACAGCCTGAAATTGTATGCCTTCCCGAGCTTCCCCTCCTCCATGTACCCATACTCGCCATACATCCTAGATCTCTCCCATCTCCAGTTCGTCTGCCACGAGCTGGCGTTCGTAGAGGGCCGCGTAAATCCCGCCGGCCCGGATCAGGTCCATGTGGTTTCCCTCCTCGACCAGCCGACCCCTATCAAGCACGAAGATCCGATCCACCCGGCTGAGCGTTTTCACACGGTGGGAGACCAGGATGTTGGTCTTGCCCCGCCTGAGCTCGATCACCCGATTCAGGATGCGGTCCTCGGTCAAGGTGTCGACCATGGACAGCGGGTCATCCATGATGAGGATGGGCGGGTTGGCCATGAGTGCTCGGGCGAGGGTCAGGCGCTGCCTCTGGCCTCCCGAGAGGGCGATCCCCTTTTCCCCGATCGTCGTGTTCAGCCCCTTTTTAAAATTCCCGATTTCCTCACGGAGCCCTGATGCCTCCACCACCGTCTGAAGCCACGCCTCCGTGAAACCGTCCCTCCCGAAGACGATGTTGTTGCGAATGGTGTCGGAAAAGACGAAAACCTCCTGGGTCACAAAGGCCATGCTCCCTCTCAGCGCGGTCAAAGGGATCTCGATGATGTCCACCCCGTCGAGGTCAATGGTCCCGGGTGCCACCTTGATCATTCGGGGCAGGGCCTTGAGCAGGGTGGACTTGCCGGAACCCACCCGACCCACGATGGCCACGGACTGCCCGGGTTCGACCCGGAGCGTCAGACCCTTCAGGACCGGACCGGGGCTCGTGGCATACGCGAAGGTGAACCCGCGAAACGAGAGCGCCCCCTCGACGCGGGCCGGCGGTCGGGCGCCGGGCGCGTCCCTGATCTCGGGAACCTCGTCGAGGATCTCGTTGATGCGCCGCATGGAAACGGCGCCCCGCTGAACAAGGTTCGTCACCCACCCCATCGCCATCATGGGCCATGTGAGGAGATTCAGATAGGCCGTAAAGGCCACGAAATCACCCGTCGAGATCTCGCCAAGGATGGTCAGACGACCCCCGAGACCGATGACGATGGCAAGCCCCGCGTTGGCGAAGATCGCCATCAAGGGAAAGAAAAGACCCTGGATCCGGGCGAGCTTCATGTTTTCTGCCACGTAACGGGATCCTTCCCGTTCCAACCGTTCGCCGGTCCACGGTTCGCGCTGATAGGCCTTGATGACCCGGATGCCGGCGAAGGCTTCCCGGACCTTTTCCGTCAGGTCGGAAAAGGTTTGTTGAACCGTTTCAAAGGCCTGGGACATCCGTTGTGTGAGGCTTCTGGTCAGCATGACCACGATGGGCGCCGGGATCAGGGAGATGAGCGTGAGCTTGAGATCGATGGAGATCATGAACCCGATGGCCGCCACCCCCAGGACCGTCCCGTCGGTCAACGCCACAACACCCATGCCCGCGGCCATCCGGATCGCGTTGATGTCGTTGACGGCGCGCGCCATGATGTCGCCTGTTTTGGTCTTTTCAAAATAGGCCGGTGAAAGGGTTTGAAGATGGCGGTACATTCTGTTTCGGAGGTCCCGTTCGATTTGCCTTGAATGGCCGAAGATGAGGTACCGCCACACGTACCGGAAGCCCCCCATGAGCAAGGCGATGCCGATGATCGCCGAGGCAAAGGCGAAGAGCATGGAGGGGGTGGCGCTCTTGAGTGTGAGGGCGTTAACGGCCCGTTTGATCACCTGGGGGATCAGGAGCTGAAGGCCGTCCACCAGGAGGAGGCACAGGAGCCCCACGGTGAGCGGAAAGCGATTCCGGACAAAGTAGGGCTTGAGCGTTCCGAAGTGGCGCAATGCCTTGAGGAAGGGCTCAGTCAAGGGACTCCCCCTGATCGTCAGGCTTGAGGACCGACGCGATGCACGCCATGGTCCTGGATTGGGCGAAAGGGGTCCCTTTTCCGCGGCGATTAAGGTCGAGAAGGTCCTCGTGGGTGTCCACATCGTTCCAGGCGGGCAGGATGTGGACCGGTCGTCTCATTCCTTTGAAGTGCGAAAGGGTTTGCTGGAAGACCGTGTCCCCGCCCCAGGAAACCCGGTCAAAGACCGAAGGGGTGAAGGTCTCGCGCCCGAAACCGATCAGGTAATACCCCCCGTCCAGGGCGGGCCCGATGACCGCAGGGTCGCGATCGAGGGAGGAAAAGGCTTCCCCGATGATCCCAGGGGGGAGATCCGGAAAATCGCTGCCCATGAGGATGGCCTTTTCATAACCCATCCGGAACGCCGCCCGAAACCCGTTTTTCATGCGCTCCCCCAGATCGTCACCCGTTTGCGGGAGATAGCGCCGCCTATGGCCGAGCCACGCCCTGAAGGCCTCCTCCCGCGTCTGCGGCGCGAAGCAGACCAAAAGGGGATATCCGGTCGGATCGAACATGGCCAGCATGTCCAGGACAAAGGCGCTGTAAAGGGCCGCGCCCCTTTCGTCGCCCAGGACACGCGAAAGCCGTGTCTTCACCCGGCCCGGATCGGGGAACTTGACAAAAAAAAGGATGAGGTGCTTCGATTTATCCATGGAGATTCCGACGTGTCGAGGGGTGCGCGCGAATCATCAATTTAGTCCACCAGAGGACGCTCCGCAAGGGGTTACGGCGCGATAGGGGACCTTGCCACGTTGATTCCTCACAACCGGGTTGCTATATTGGACAAATTTGTGTCACACTGGCGCAAAGCCAAGAAAGGAGCATAGGCATGGAGGATAAACAGGTCAAGGTTTACACGCTCAGCACGTGCGGGCATTGCAAGGCCACCAAGAAGCTCCTGGGGGACTGCGGGATTCAGTTTGAGTTCATGGACGTGGATCTCCTGACGGGGGAAGAGAGGCAGGCCATCCTGGAGGAAGTCAGGCGGTTCAATCCCAAATGTTCTTTTCCAACGATCGTCATCGGGACAACGGTCATCGTGGGTCACAAGGAAGATGAAATTAAGACCGCATTGGGCATTTGACGCATCCAGGCCTTGAGTCGGGATCAGAGGTCGCGTCATTGGAGGGCCTGCCCCTTCGCACTTGGGGGTGATGGAAACGTCGGGGGAGAATGCCGACGGTTTGCGCGAAGGGGCAGGCCTTTTTTCTCTCGGTTAGTGGGCTACGGTTCAAACGGGACAAAGGAGACACCGGCATACCCCTTTGTCAGATAGAGCCCGCTCTCATCCATGGCCGCGCCCCAGGCATCGACGTACTCCCCCTCCAAAGAAAGGATCTTTTTCGGCGGAGACACCGTCAAATCATACACGGCGACCTCCGGAGGGTCCCAGGGCATGGGGGAGAAGAGGGCATCTGTGGCTGGGATGCCGGATGCCAGGGGGACGACACTCCCATAGGTGGTAACGAGGAGCTTTCCGTCAAAGGCCTTGACCGGCGCCAAGAGTCCCTCTATGACGCTGGTTTGTGTTTCCGACAGGTCGCCGGGGCTCAGGGTGATGACGGTGGTCGACGAGTCCCTGCTGAAGCTCAGGTAGATGGCTCTTTGGTCCGCGAGGACGGTTGGGTAGCCGAATTCCGCGTAAGGGAAGAACCGGGATTGGTCCAGGATCGCCTGGCCGGCCTGGATGGTGAGAACGTTCACCAGGAGGCCCTCGTTCTGCTCGGTAGGGCCGGGGGGGATCAGGGTAGCGGCCTGGTAGTAAGGGGATATCTCTTCGGTCGTGACGAGCTTTCCCCCGGCCGTAAAACCTGCCGGTCGCCCCGGGATGGAGATCGCGGGAAGGGCTTGCGGGGTTTGAAAATCCGAACAGTCAAAGCGAAGGAGCTGCCACTGGACGGGGTTCAACACCGCGTCAGGGGCGAATGACCCCCGCCCGGCGGATGGGCCCGGGTCGGTGTCGGAAGGGAAAAGGATCGCTTCCGGCCAGGGCAAAACGGCCCATGCGGCATGGGCCACATAGAAGGTGCGGCCCTCGATCAGCGGCGACTGGAGAGACCAGGAGGTGATCGCGCCCTGGATGGCAACGGGGCTGCCCAGCGTGATGCTTTCAACGTCAACGGCCCTGAATCGGGAGGTCTGAGGTTCGAACAGGACTCCCACCTCGTCGTTCATCAGGAGCTTAACCCACCCAAGCCCCGTGTCTTCCACCCGCGCTGGCGTATCCAGGTTGCCTTCTTGAAAAAAGAGCAGCTCGGATTCGCCGTACCCGTAAAAATCCGTGCCCAGGGTCCACAGCCGCCGGGACGCGTCACGGCCGGCCACCTGTGTCACGTTGTAGGCCAACCGGAGCTCGCCGACCACCGGGGTCTGGGGCGGCATCGAGATGTCGATGGTTGCCAGGGCCGAATCGCCCATGGAAAGGACGATCTCGGCCTGATCCATTTCCGAGCCCCGAAGCACGTGAAAGCGGCTCTCGACAAAGCTCTGCCAGGAAAACGTGTCCCAGGGGTCTTCGAGCTTCAGGATCTCCAGGCCCGAGACACTGACCCAGCTTGATTCATCGTAGTAATGAACGGGAAACAGGAGCAAGCCGGTCTCCTGGTCGAAAGAGAACGCCCTTTCGTCGGAGGTAGCCTCCGAATAGGAATAGGAGGCCTTTTCGGAAAGCGGCGTGACCCGGTCCAGCAGCTCGGGGCTCGATGGGTTCGCGACGGAGAAGAGGGCCGCGGAGATGAGGCGTTTGCCCTGGGAGTCGTCATACCCGATGGCGAGGAGCCGGTCCTCGAAAAACCTCATGTATTCGGACCAGCCAGGGACCTGGAGCTTCCCCACGACGTGGGGAAGGCTGGGGGTCGAAAGGTCCACCACCCAGAGGGGGTCCTGCCTTTCGTAAGTCACTACGTATGCCCTTTGGTCCGTGAAACGGGTCGCGAAAAGCGCCTCTCCCGGGGCAATCCCGCCCACGCGGCCCTTTTCACGGATGTTCGACAGGTCGGCGGCGTCGTAAATGGCCAGGGTGCTGCCATCGGCTACGGCCGGCTGCTGGTAGACCGCGTGGAGCAGTGAACCGGATGTGTGGAGGTGGTGTTCGGAAGGGACAAGCCCAGGGATGGAGAGCGTCCCCTTTCGGGAAAGCGGGGCCTCGGCGGAAAGGTCGAAGATCTCGAGCCCGGTTGCCGGCCACGCGTCCCAGCCCAGAAGGACGAGATAGCGGTTGTCCATGTACACGTCAAAAACGGCGCTGCCGGCGGTTGCCTGTGCGATCACGGAAGTATTTCCAGGGGCGGTGATGTCAAGGACGTGGACCGCGGTCTGTCCGGGCCCCCGCCATTCGCAGCAGGGATCGGAACCGGCGCCCGTGGTCCCCACCAGGTAGATCCGGTTGCCGAGCTTCCTGGAGGTGACATAGGCCAGCTGATCGAAATCCAGGCGTTGGACCTCCTGGATCGTGTCGTCGATCCGATAGACCCGCAGGACCGTGGACGGCCCTCCCGAGGCGTAACCCGACCCGATGAGAAAGGCGTGTTCCCCCGCCAGGAATAGCTCTCGGGGGGTCTCGCTGATGGGGATGGAGGAAAGCAGCGCGGGTTTCTCGGGGTCCGACAGATCGATCACCTGAAAGCGCATGCCGCTACTGTTGGTGTAAAAGAGCTTTTGCCCCGAAAGCCTGAAGATGTCGGCCTTCTCTGCCTGGTCCCTTCCCTGGTCTTCCTCGACCTGGCCGGCGCCTGACAGGAGGCCGCCGTCGGGTGCCGCCGGAGAGAGAAAGTTGTCTGTTGCGGGCGTTGAGGCGAAGAGCGTCTGGCCCGGCTTCCGCTCAAAGGGGTGAGTGACCCAGTCCGCCATCTTGGCATAGACCCAGTTTCGCGGTTCGAGGGGATCTGCCCCCTGCGCCACCAGGACCAAAACGAAACGGCTGTTCGAGGGGTCCGCCATGATCCGGGTCAGGTCGATGGGCGCCAGGGTCAGCCAGCCTGTGGCCGTGAGCGAGACCCCCTGCAGCAGGGGGTGCACCCCTGTCTCCCAGTCCCAGCGGGACCCGTTTTCATCCCCTCTCAGACAATAGAGGGCGCCGCTTGCCGTGACCATGCCCACATAGACGTCCACATTGCTGTATCCATCCAGGATACGGGCGTTGATTCTTCCCATGGCCCCTTGGGGATCGGTCAACTGGGTCGTCATCTGGATTTCAGCGAACGCCCCTGCCGCGAGCAGGAGAAATGAAACCAGCAAAAAGGCGCAAAAAGCTCTTGTCTTCGACCCTTTCATCATGTGTCCCCTTCGATTCCGGCAGGTGAGCCGGCGCGGTTTGATGGAAAAAAGACAGGATCAGAATGAAGTCTCGGAATTTTTTATGCAAATGGCGTGCCAGCTAAGGGGAGCGAGGGGAGCGGCGTGGGGCGGGGCTGCCGAAACCCGAAACCTGCCCACGTACCAAGACGCTGGTCAAATCCAGCCACAGTTGGCTGGATCGGGAACATGAGACGATTACCGGACCCCCAGTCCTTCCCGCTTGCGAACGCGGTCACTTGACCCCCGCACTTCGATTATATATCTTGAAGTAAACCGGAGCACTGACACCTTTTAACCTTTTGGAGGAGGGAACCATGGCAGGAAGCACATACACCGTCGTACAACTCGTGGGGACCAGCGACAACTCTTGGGAGGAGGCGGCCAGGACCGCCGTGGACGCGGCCTCGGGGTCTTTGAGGGACCTGAGGGTCGCCGAGGTGGTCAAGCTGGACGTCACCGTTGAAAACGGGAAGATCAAGAGCTACCGGGCAAGACTCAATCTTTCGTTCAAATACGAGAAGTAAGAGGTCCGGACCGACAAGTCTCTGAAGCGGGCCTCTGGGTTTGGGCCGCGGGCTCAGCCCAGGGGCCTTTTGTTGTCATAAACATGGACAGACGATTCATTCATCTGCGAAACGTTTCGCAGAACAACCTCCAGGGCTTTGACCTCAAGCTCCCCCTCTATCAGGTGATTGCCATCACCGGGGTTTCCGGCTCGGGCAAATCGAGCCTTGCCGTTGACACCCTCTACGCCGAAGGGCAGCGGCGCTACGTGGAGACCTTCTCTCCTTACGCCCGCCAGTTCCTGGAGCGGATGCCGAGACCCCGGGTCGAACGGATCGACCACATCCCGCCGGCCATCGCCATCGAGCAGACCAACCCGGTCAAGAGCTCGCGCTCCACACTGGGGACGCTCACCGAGATCAACCACTTCGCCAAACTGCTCTTTTTCCGGGAAGCCCGGCTCTTCTGCCCCGGCTGCGGCCGCGAAGTGGCCGCGGCCTCGCCCGTGGGCGTCGCGCGTGAGGTCCTGGCTCGCGCAAACGGCAGGAAAGCGGTGATCACCACGACCGTGAAGGTGAAAACGGATTACAGTCTCCTTCGGGACGGGCTCGTCAGCGCGGGGTTTTTCAGGGTATGGGACGGGGCGGCCGTCAGGGACATCCACGAGATGGCACCCCGCTCCGAGCTGGAGGTGGTGGTCGACCGGCTGGCACCCGCGGGGGTCAGCGAATCCAGGGTGGCCGATTCCGTTGAAAAAGGCTTTCTCCTGGGCGGGGGCCGGGTTTCGGTTCGGTTGGGGGAAACGGAGGCGCTTCACTACTCCAGCCGTTACGAATGCGCCTTTTGCCGGACGGATTTCAAGCGGCCGACGCCCAACCTCTTTTCATTCAACAGCCCGGTCGGGGCCTGTCCGGCGTGCAGGGGCTTCGGCCGGGTGATCGATGTGGACTGGGACCTGGTGGTGCCGGACCCCCGCCGATCCATCCGGGACGGGGCCGTGAGGGTGTTCGAGGCCCCGGCGGCCAAAGGCGAGCGCCAGGACCTGGCCCGCTTCTGCCGGAGAGCCGATATTCCGACCCACGTCCCCTGGCAGGAGCTCCCCGAAAAGGCGCGGGACGCCATACGGTTCGGGGAAGGGGCGTGGTACGGCATCAAGGGGTTCTTCGACTGGCTCGAGACCAAGCGATACAAATCCCATGTGAGGATCTTCCTTTCCCGTTACAGGGCCTACCTGACCTGCCCCCTCTGTCACGGCACGCGGTTTGCCGGAGATGCCCTCAACTACCGTTTGGACGGTCTTCACATCGGCGCGCTTTACGGCCTTCCGCTCAAGGACGGGCTTGCCTTTCTTGACGGTCTTTCGGGCCGGCCTTTGGACCCGGCGAGCAGCCTGCTCCTCCAGGAGGTCCGGAGGCGGGTGGCTTATCTGTGCGACGTGGGGCTCGAATACCTCTCCCTCGACCGCCAGTCCAGGACCCTTTCAGGCGGCGAGGTGGCAAGGGCCATGCTGACGAAGGCCCTGGGGTCGAGCCTGGTCGAGACCCTTTACATTTTGGACGAGCCGAGCCGGGGGCTTCACGCCAGGGACACCCACCGGATCGTCCGAATCCTTAAGGACCTCTCGAATCAGAGGAACACGGTCTGTGTGGTGGAACACGACCCGGGGGTGATTGAGGCCTCCGATTTTGTGGTGGACCTCGGGCCTGGGCCTGGGGAGCAGGGGGGCCGACTGCTCCACGCGGGGCCCTTCGAGCGGATGGATCCCCACACCCCAACGGGCCGGATTTTTTCAGAAGAAGGGGGCGCCGGTCCACCGCGGCGGACCAAACCGGCAAATGGACCCGGCGAGTTCATCCGGATCGAGGGGGCCCAGGAGAACAACCTCAAGAAAATCCATGCGCGGATCCCGCTCCGGGCCTTGACGGTGGTCACCGGGGTTTCGGGCTCGGGCAAATCGACCCTGGTCGAGACCACCCTCTACAGGGGGGCCTTGCGCGAAAAGGGTCTTCCGTCCGAGCGTCCCGGTGCTTACGCGTCCATGAAGGGGCTGGAGCCCATCGGGGAGGTGGTGCTCATGGATCAGAGCCCCGTGGGCCGGACACCCAGGGCCACGCCCGCCAGCTATCTCAAGATCTATGACGGAATCCGTCAGGTGCTTGCCCAGACGGAGGATGCCCGTTCGAGAGGGTTCAGCGGTTCGACTTTTTCCTTCAACACCCCCGGAGGGCGGTGCGAGGTGTGCGGCGGGCAGGGTTTCGAAAAGGTGGAGATGCAGTTCCTGTCGGACCTCTTTCTGCCCTGTCCCGCATGCCGGGGAGAGCGGTTTCGCCCCGAGGTCCTTGAGATCCGTTACAGGTCCAAAGACATCTCGGAAATTCTGCGGATGACCCTTTCCGAGGCTTCCGGCTTCTTCGAGGGCCACGACGCCATCCGCGGAAAGCTCTCCGGCCCCATCGCCATGGGGCTCGGCTACCTGAGGCTCGGTCAGCCCATCCACACGCTTTCCGGAGGCGAGGCCCAGCGGCTCAAGCTGGTCCGGGCCCTTTTCACCGCGCCCAGGGACCGCGACCTGATCCTGATGGACGAGCCCACCGTGGGCCTCCACATGAAGGACATCCAACAGCTCAACAGCGCGCTCCGCCGCCTGGTCGATCAGGGCAACACCGTCGTGGTCGTGGAGCACCACTTCGAGGTGCTGAAGCAGGCCGACTGGGTCATCGACCTGGGGCCCGAGGGCGGGGAGGGGGGCGGTGACCTGGTCTACCAGGGGCCTCGGTCCGGGCTTCTCCGCAGCAAGCGCTCTGTCACGGCCCGGTGGTTCGGGCGGTACCTGGAAGGGAAAAGGGGTGAGCGGACAGAGGCCGGGCCGGTCGGCGAAGCGGCTCCCAAAGGGATCCGGGTCCTGGGGGCCAGGCACCACAATCTGAAGAACCTCTCGCTGGACATCCCCAGGAACCGGTTCGTGGTGGTCACGGGCCTCTCGGGGTCCGGCAAGTCGAGCCTTGCCTTTGATATCGTTTTCACGGAAGGGCAGCGCCGCTACGTGGAATCCCTCCCCACCTACGTGCGTCAGTTCCTGCGGCTTTACGAAAGACCGGACGTGGACCTGGTCCTGGGGCTTCCTCCGACCATCGCCATCGAGCAGCGCACCAGTCAGGCCGGGCCCAGGTCCACGGTTGCGACCCTCACCGAGGTCTACCACTTCATCCGGCTCCTCTACGCCAAGCTGGCTGCCCCCTTCTGCCCGTCCTGCGGCAGCGCGCTTGGCACCCAGGGGGTGGATGAGATGGTCCGCCGGGCCATCGGTGACTTCCGGGGAGGCAGGGTGTTGGTGCTCGCCCCCAAGGTCCGGCGGCGAAAGGGGTTTCACCGGCCGATCCTGGAAGCGGGAGCGAAGAAGGGCTATGGTTCGGCCCGGATCGATGGGAAGATCGTGGGCCTTTCCCCGGTCCCGGCGCTTTCAAGGTACCGGGAGCACACGATCGAGTGGGTGGTGGGCGAGGTCGCGGCGACCTTGGGAAACGGCGCGGAGATCAGGCACCTGATTGAAAAGGCCTTTGAGGAGGGGGGCCGGGAGGCGGTCCTTCTCTCGAAAGGGAAGGAGGTATTCCTGAGCCGGAAGTACTGGTGCGGCGGCTGCGGGATCGGCCTCCCCGTGCCGGACCCGCTTCTTTTTTCCTTCAACAGTACGGCAGGGGCCTGTGAGCGATGCGGAGGGTTGGGCCGGAAAGGAGACGTCCCGTGCAAGGCCTGCAACGGGACCCGGCTCAGGCCGGAATCCCTGGCCTATCGCCTTTCCGGCAAGCACGTGGGGGAAGTGTGCGGGCTGTCTGTGGCATCGGCCCACGTGTTTCTCAAGGGGCTCAACTGGGAGGGCGCAAACGGCAGGATCGCCGGCCCCATCCTGTCCGAGTGCGTCAGGCGGCTTTCCTTCCTGGAAGACCTGGGGCTCGGGTACCTGACCCTTGACCGGGCCGGCGACACGCTTTCAGGGGGCGAGGGCCAGCGGATCCGGCTTTCATCCGAGCTCGGTTCCAATCTGACCGGGGTCTGCTACGTCCTCGATGAGCCCACCATCGGGCTCCACCCCAGGGACAACGCCCTTCTCGTCAAGGCCCTCAAGGCGCTCAAGCAGCGGGGGAACACCGTGATCGTGGTGGAGCACGACGAGGAGACCCTGCGCGCGGCCGATTGGGTGATCGACCTGGGTCCCGGGGGCGGGGAGCTGGGCGGAGAAGTGCTGTGCCAGGGCCCCCCGAGCCGCGTGCTTCGATCGGGCCTCTCCCAGACGGGCCGTGCGCTCAGGGACCGGGGCCGCTACCGGATCACTTCCCGGGGCCGGCAAAGCCCCCCCGGGTCGTGGCTCACCGTTTCGGGGGCCCGTGAAAGGAACCTCAAAGACGCGGACGTGTCCATTCCCGTTTCCAGCCTGGTGGTGATCACGGGGGTTTCGGGATCCGGCAAATCGACCCTTCTCATGGATGTCCTCTACCCCAATCTGGCCAACCGGCTCAAAGGCGGCAGGGGCAAGCTCAGGGGGTGCAGCGGGATGGAAGGGGCCAGGGGCGCGAAGCGGGTGCTTGTGGTGGATCACTCCCCCATCGGGCGGACCCCCAGGTCAACGCCCGCCACCTACATCGGGATCATGGACGAGTTGAGGCAGCTCATGGCCGGGCTTCCGGAGGCCCGTGGCCGGGGCTGGCGCCCGGGCCGGTTTTCCTTCAACGTGACGGGCGGCAGGTGCCAGGCCTGCCAGGGGCAGGGGACCCTTCGCGTGGAGATGAGATTCCTACCCGAGGTCTACGTCCCGTGCGAGGCCTGCGGGGGGGGACGATACGACGAAGAGACCCTTTCTGTGAAATACAGGGGCAAAGACATCTCCGAGATCCTGAAGATGACCTTTTCGGAGGCCAGGGATTTCTTCTCCGCGGTCCCCCACTTGAGGCGGTCACTGGAAGTGGTCTGCGACCTGGGGCTCGGCTACCTGGGCCTGGGGCAGCCGAGCCCCAGCCTTTCGGGTGGAGAGGCCCAGCGGATCAAGCTGGCCGAGGAGTTTGTCAAGGGGGTTGGAGGCGGGACGCTTTTTTTCCTTGACGAGCCCACCACGGGTCTTCACCCTGTTGATATTCGAAAACTATTGGACCTCTTTCACCGGCTGGTGGAAAGGGGGGACACGGTGATCGCCATCGAGCACAACCTCGATGTGATCAAGGAGGCCGATTGGGTGATCGACCTGGGCCCCGAGGGCGGGGCGGCCGGCGGCCAGGTGGTGTATCAGGGCCCCCCCGATGGGCTTCTCGGTGTTCCCGACTCACACACGGGCCGGTTCCTGAAGGCGTTTCTGGAGCGAAGCTGAGAAGCCAGTGGGCTAATGAAAGGCATTTATTAAACACTGAAAACTTCCTTTATCAGGGGTTCTGAATCATGACATCACACGCGGACGGTGCAAACCGGCCCTGGGGGCACTACCTGGTCCTGCTGGAGGCGACCGACCACAAGGTGAAGGAGATCATGGTGCGCCCGGGCCAGAGGCTGAGCCTCCAGCGCCATCGGCAGCGGGCCGAGTACTGGTACGTGGTTCAAGGGCAGGCGGTGGTCACCCGCGACCACGAAGAGATCCCCCTCGCCAGGGGCCAGGGTGTCGACATCCCGAGGGGCAGCTGGCACCGGGTGAGAAACCCGGGCGAGGCGGACCTTTTGTTCGTGGAGGTACAGACGGGGGACTATTTCGGGGAGGATGACATTGAGCGGAAGGAGGACGACTACGGCCGCGCCTGACACCTCAAACGGATTGGAAAAGCGAAAGGAAGAGGGGTCGGCCCTGCGGGTGAGAGACCTCCTCCCTCTTTCCGGAAGCGAAATCCTTCAGCGGATCCTGGACTGCCTTGACCCGCGAAAGGCCGTCCAGGAATTGCCCGTCGAAGACTTTTTCTGGATCCTGAAAAGGTTTGGCGAGGAGGACGCGCTGACCCTTATCGAGCTTGCCTCCGAGCGCCAGTGGGAGTACGTGCTCGACCTGGAGCTCTGGCACAGGGACCGACTGGACGTGCAGGTTGCCTCCCGCTGGCTCGTGACCCTCCAGCAGGCCGACACCGTTCGGCTTGCCAAGTGGCTCTTGGGCGAAGGGGAGAGCCTGGCGTATTATCACTTCTTCAGGGCCTTCGACGTGGTTGTGCCCACCGAAAAGGACGAACCCCAAGACCTGCCCCCAGGGTTTTTCAGCCTGGACGGGGTCTTTCACATCCGGGTCCGGGACCCCCGGAACCGAGAGCCCATGGAAAACCTCATCCGGACCATGGGGGACGTTGATTTCCTCCGTTATCAGTCCCTGTTGCTGGGGCTGAGCGGTGTCCTGCCCGCGGAGCTGGAAGAGGAGATGTATCGGAAGCGGAACGTGAGACTTGCCGAACACGGCTTTCTTCCCTTTGAAGAGGCCGTTTCCGTTTACGCCCCTCTTGAGCCCGAGCGGGTCAAGGTGGAAAAGCGGCTTTCACTCCAGGACCTGCCCCTGGACCCGGAGACGCGGTCCCTCGTGCCCACGGCCCCTTTTGAGGAGGCGCAATCCGGGACCCTGCTGTCGCAGGCCGCCGGACGGGCGCAGGACCCCTTGTTTTCTGACCGAATCCACCTTGAGTTCGCGGGGCTCTGCAATCAGATCCACGCCGCGGACGGCATGGCGCGGTACGAGTTGGACGACCTAGTCGGGACCGCCCGGAAAGCGGCGCGATACCTCAACCTGGCCATCGAGCGGTTGTGCGGGAGAGACCTCACCGCTGCGGAACAGGTCCTTCGGACACACCCCCTGGCGACGCTTTTCAGGGTGGGTTTCGGTCTGGCCATGAAGGTGAAGTGGGAGGCGGATCGGTGGTACGGCGGGAGCTGGTGCCTGAGGCAGGCGCTGCGCCCCGCCTTCTGGGGGGAGGAGTGGGGGGGCACCCTGGAAGGGCTTCTTTCGGAGAGGCCCAGGTTCTACGCGGGCCCCGGGAGTGAGGAGGGGTACAAGGATTTTGAGTGGCTCTCCGAGGTGGCGGAATCCACGGCCGTGCTCCGACGCCTGATGGTGCTCGACGGCCTGATCGAAAAGCTCACGGCACAAACACCCGGCGAGTCGTTCGTTCCCGGCCCCGAGACCACCTTTCATCCACTGCTCTTCAACGCGTGGGGCCGGGGTCTTCTCGGCATGGCCCCTGGGTTTGCGGGGTTTTCCCTTGAGGAGGCCAGGCAACTCCTCTCCACCCTGAGGGGAAAGAGCCCCAAAGCGCCCTATAACATGGCGGGGTTCGAGGAGACATTCGTGGACCATTTCATGGGTGTCGCGGAACATGCGGACGCAGAGGCCGCCCTGGTCCTCAAGGAAACCCTGTCGCTCATCTGGCGCGAATTCGTGGATGAGCACGATGATGTGACCCTCAGCGAGCTGGACAGGCGCTACACCCGCTTCATCTCTATCCGGGAGGATCCGGAAGGCGCGGGCTGACGGCTATTTCTGGTTGCCCCTGTAGAAACCCGTCAGGTATTCCTCGTCCTTGGGGGAGAGGTTGAACTTGAGGGCGGCCTTCGCGATGAGCGTGGAAAGGGGCTTGTTTTCGTCTTCGAGCCGCTCGGCAGAGATCCACTTGACGGCCTGTCTGATCTTTTCACCTTCGGGTAAAATGGTCGGCATGTTTGTTTCTCCTCGGGAACAAACATAATACAAAAGGCCGTCTCGGTTCAAGGTGGTTGTGTCACCGCGCAAATGGCCGCCGGATGTCTTTCAATTTACAATTGCGGGGTGCGAATAAATGGTCGAGCTCAGAACCATCGGCCGCGAAGGGGCCGTGACGGGTGGGTTATTGGAGACCCCCGACGGGGCCCACCTCTACCTGGAGCAGTCAGGTGCGGGGCGTGCCGTGCTGCTGGTGCACGGCTGGACCATGAGCGGGAGGTTTTGGTCTAGACAGATCGAACCCCTGGCCGCACAGTTCAAGGTAGTGACCGTGGACTTGCGGGGTCACGGCAACTCGAGCAAAGCCCTCCACGGCCACACCATTCCCCAGTACGCGCAAGACCTGCGTTTGGTGGTGGATGCCCTCGATCTGCGTGACGTGGCCCTGGTGGGCTGGTCGCTGGCCGGACCGGTCCTCCTGGAATATTGGCGTCGCTATGGCGGCGAGGGGGTCTCGGCGCTCTGCCTGGTGGAGATGACGCCGTTTCCCTTCTCTCCTGAAAAATGGAACACCCACAGGTTGGCCAATTACCGGTTCAGGGGGATGAACGAGGCGCTGCAAAACCTCCAGACCGACAGGACCGCCTTTGGCCGGCAGTTCATCAACGGCATGTTCCTGTCCGGCAAGGCGCCGGAAAAGGACATGGCGTGGATGCTCTGCGAACATCTGGCAACACCCACTTCCATCGCCGCGGCCATTTACTCGGACTACCTGATGCGGGACTACTCCCGGTCTCTCCACCGCATATCGGTCCCCGTGCTGGTAGCAAACGGGGATTCGGGTCACACCTGTTTCGGTGCAGACACGGGGCGGTATGTGGTCGACACCGTTCCCAATGGAAGGCTTGAGATTTTCGAGCGGAGCGGGCACATGCCCTTTTACGAGGAACCGGAAAGGTTCAATGCGAGCCTCCTGGAATTCCTAAAGGAATCCTGCGGCAGGCCATAGCGGCACTCAAGGGATAAGGATCTTTCAGGAAGAACTTTTACCACGAAGTGCACGAAGGGGCACGAAGAAAGGAAGAGTCATGTGGTTTAAGAAAGACAAAACCCATCGTGTATCTTAGTGTCCTTCGTGGTGCGCGACGGATTGGTTTCGGCCTGTCCGGATTAGTGGGCGGACGTTCGAAGCAGCCGCGCGGCCTCCTTGGCGAAGTAGGTGAGGATCAGGTCGGCGCCGGCCCGTTTGATGGACGTCAGCGTCTCCATCATCACGCGGTCGTGATCCAGCCACCCGTTGGCCGCGGCCGCTTTGACCATGGCGTATTCGCCCGAGACGTTGTAGGCGGCAAGGGGCAGGTCGAAGGCTTTTCGGACGCGCTGGATCACGTCCAGGTAAGGGAGCGCCGGCTTCACCATGAGGATGTCGGCCCCCTCGTCGATGTCCAGCTCGCACTCGCGGATGGCCTCCAGGGCGTTGGCAGGATCCATCTGATAGGCGCGCCGGTCGCCGAAGGCCGGGGTGCTTTCGGCCGCGTCCCGGAAAGGCCCGTAAAAGCCCGAGGCGTATTTCGCGGCGTAGCTCATGATGGGGATCCCCTCGAAGCCGGCCTTGTCGAGGGCCTCGCGGATCCGCGCGACCCGCCCGTCCATCATGTCGCTCGGGGCCACCATGTCGCAGCCCGCCTTGGCGTAGGCAACGGAGGCCTTGGCCAGGAGCGCCAGGGTGGCGTCGTTGTGCACCTCTTTTTTGTCGAGCACGCCGCAGTGGCCGTGGTCGGTGTACTCACACATGCACACGTCGCAGATAACCGCCAGGTTCGGCACGTCCTTCTTGATGGCGCGGATTGCCCGGGGGATAATGCCGTTTGGCGCATAGGCGCCCTTTCCCAGGGGGTCTTTTTTTGCCGGGATGCCGAAAAGGATTACGGCCGGGATGCCCAAGCCCGCTAGGTCCTTGCACTCTTCCACGAGCAGGTCCACGGAAAATCGGTCCACCCCAGGCATGGAAGGCACGGGCTCCTTCACGCCTTTTCCCTCCACCACAAAAAGCGGGTAGATCAGGTCGTTTACGGACAGGGTCGTCTCCGCCACCATGCGGCGCAGGACCTCGCTTCGGCGAAGTCGCCTCATGCGTACGATGGGAAAGCTCATAGCCACCTCCTTGGGTCTCCTCTATATAGCCCAGGTCACAGGCCCTTTGCAACAGCCGTTCGTCCACATCCAAAGCCTCCCACTGAGCGTCGCCGTTTCATGACCCGAGCGCGTGGCGGGCCTTTCCGGCTGAAAGGCCGTCTTTGGAGGCAGTCCGGGCCGTGCCCCTTCAACCCTTTAGTGCCGCAAGCCGTCTCTTCTTCCCCTTGATCTCCTCTTCCAGCTCCTCGATGATCAGCAGCTGCGCCGGGCGGACGGAATGGGCCGGAAGGGCCAGCTCCCGATCTCTCAGCCTTTCCTCGAGATCATCTATCTCCTTTTCCAGTTTCTGCGCTTCGTCCATTGGTGATCCTTTCAGAGGTAAGATGGGATGCGTTTGAAAAGCTTCACCCGGGACGGCCGGTAAACCCTGTCCCTCTTTGCCGGACCGCTGATCCAGCCGGCGAAAGCTAAACGCCTGACTATTCTTGAATCTACCATCTACCACTCGCTTTCCAATTCAGCAAGTTTCGGGCGGTTTTTGAGTGCATAACGCTCAATGCCTTGGCAAAGAGGTATTGTTCAGGATATCCTCAGTAAGCACCATCTGGGAATGGTGGGGTGTTCGTAAAGCGGTGAAATTCTATTGGCAACGACTTTGCTATCCAGTGAACTAAGTCAACTGCTGTAATCAAGAAATGGAGAGGAGAAATAAGGTATGGACACGGATCAGATGGCAGCCATCATTCGCAGGAGACTTAAGTTGGAAGAGAGCGAGTGGTTCAGCATTGAAAGAAATCCCAAATTCCAGCAACTCTTTAAGTCTGCCGTCGAGGCCTCCAAATACCGACTGATCGCTGAGGTGATTGAATCCAAAGGATGTCACAGCGGCCACGTGGTCGGTCAAAAGCTCGTTTTCGACAGCACCGGCAATCTGTTAACCAAGGAGAATCCGGACCGGGTCTGCTCGTTTCTAATGCCCAATTTGGCGGTACTCATGAATGCATTCTTTGAGAATTTGATGAATGGGCGGGATCCAAACGAGGTGATGTTCAATACCACAGGGTGTTTTGATACCGGGCCCTCTTGTGGAGGATGGGGTCACATTGTTGTCAAGATGACGGCCGAACGAAGATCATGACCTGAAGACCAGGCAAGTCTATTTGTTGACAACAGTGCCGGGCCTTGATTTTTTGACAATCATAGGCAACCCCCATCCATTCTTATGGGTTTCGTGTGTCATTGTGATGCGAGAGGGATCACAAAAAGAAAAGGGAGGGCTTTCGGGATGAAAGGGACAGGGACCGTGGATTTCGCCTTGATCAATGGCAAGATCATCACCCTCAATTCGCAGGATGAGATCGCCGAAGCGGTGGCCGTAAAACACGGCAGGATCATCGGTGTCGGTTCCACCAGGGACGTTGAGACCTTCGTGGGAAAAGGGACCCATGTCGTGGATGTCGGAGGGAAAACGGTCACTCCGGGATTTGTGGAGAGCCACTGCCATGCATCAATGACCGGGACCAAGCTCCTCTGTGAGGTGGATGTGCGATCCGCCCAATCCATCTCCGATATCATCGGTCTGTTGCAGCAAAAGGCAAGGCAGCTTCCTCCAGGGAAGTGGTTAAAGGGATGGGGGTACAACGATCGTCGCCTGAAAGAACAGCGTCACCCCACCCGGTGGGATCTAGATGAGGCCACCCGTGATCACCCGGCGATCCTGGTGCGAACGGATGCCCATCTGGCGGTGGCAAACAGCGCCGCTTTGAAGCTCGCAGGCATCGACAAAAATACCCCGGACCCTGATGGGGGCCGGTGTGACCGGGATCCCGAGAGCGGTGAACCCAACGGGCTTCTAAGAGAGCAGGCCCAGACCCTGGTCACCGGTCTCATGCCCGCCTACACGATTGAAGAAATCAAACAAGGCATCTTGATGGCCTGTGAGCAACTGGCACGCTGGGGGGTAACCTCTTTTCACGACGCAGCCGTTGGAAGGGATGCCATGTCGGCCTACCAGGCGTTGCTCTCTGAAAGACGTCTGCCGTTGAGAGTGGCGGTGATGATCCCGGGAATCCCCCTGCTGGATTTCCCAGGCTACCTTGATGAATTGAAAGCGCTCGGTCTAAAGGCCGGTTTTGGCAATGATCGACTGAAGCTTTACGGGACCAAGTTCATGTGTGACGGCAGCATGAGCGGCTGGACCGCGGCCCTGTACGAGCCTTACAGCAATGAACCGGGAGAGTGCGGTCTCACCGTGACATCCGCCGAAGCGCTGACCCACGGTATCGTGGAGGCCCACAAGGCGGGATTGCGTCCTGTAACCCATGCCATTGGGGACCGGGCCATCGATATTGTGCTCGATGCCATAGAAAAGGCGTTGAAGCAAAGGCCGGACCCGGACCACCGCATGAGCATCGAGCACTGCAGTCTACCTACGGAAGCGGCCATTGACCGTATCAAGCGATTGGGTGTGCTGCCTTCGTCATCGGTGGGTTTTATATATGAATTGGGGCCTGCTCATCTTTTGGGGTTGGGACCGGAGCGGATCAAACGTTATTTTCCACACAAGAGTTATCTTGAAAAGTCAATCCTTGCCGTGGGAAACTCCGACTGGTACGTGACCTCAGGAGAAATCGCCCAGCAGCTCTACAGCGTTGTGACCCGAAAGGCCTACACGGGCGAGCGCATCGGCCCGGACCAGGCCATCTCGGTGAAGGATGCCCTTCGCCTTTATACCATCAACGGGGCTTACGCCTCCTTCGAGGAGGACATCAAAGGCTCCATTGAACCGGGAAAGCTTGCCGACATGGTGGTCCTGGATCGGGATATCCTCACGATCCCGCCGGATGAATTGAAGGAGATGAAGATCGATATGACCATTGTGGGAGGCAAAGTCGTCTACCAGAGGAATTGATCGCCAAATTTGTCGTATCGTTCGATTCAGACCCTTTGGTGTGCCTTCTCTGCAACTCATGGAGAAATGGAAAAGCGAACCGCAGCATGCCGAATGTCGAATATCCAATGTAGAAGTGACGACTCTCGGGAAATCACTTCGTGATTCGATATTTCTTGTTCGATATTCATCATTCGAACGGCAATTTGGTTGCGGCCTGTTGCCGCCTTAGGACTTTTTTGTTCCTGGCCGGACGACACGAAGGGCGTGGGTCTTTCGGAGGGTCTCCCAAAACAGCAGGATAACAAACGAAAAGGCCTCTTCCGGTGAGAGGTGTGGGTTCCTGGTCCTCAGGCGGCATGCGTCTATGAGGGGACGGTTTCTGGATGGAAGACCCAGCTCGTCCCTCACGATGGGCGCCAGAAGTGAGTGAACCATGGGGAGGTCTTTTTCTCCGCGGCCGGCAATGAAGACTCGATCGCTCAGGGAGAGGTGACCGGTGAGCTTTTCGACTGCCTGCTCGATGGTCTCAGGGTAGTCGAATGGCACCATGAAAATCGCCTTGCCTGCTATTTCCCGAAGCGGAAGAGGTGTTTGACCGCTTTCCAACCCATCTTGCGGCGCAGCATGCCCAACTGGTCCTGGAGGGGCAGTCTCTTTGGGGCAGACATCTTCACAGCCAAGGAGCCCCATGCAGCCGAAGATCCCTTCATCGGTGCCGATCGATCTCGAAGTACTCCTTTGCTGTTCGCTCATCTCTGGGGTCCATCATGAAACGGGCAATGCGGTTCAGGGCCACGGCCCCCACGAAATCCTCCCGCATATTGGCGGTGCCGCAGGCGGCCACACAGCAGCCGCACTCCACGCAGCGCTCCAGTTCATAGATCTCTTCGGCCAGGGCGTTGTCCATCCTGTCTTCCTCGGACGTCGGGTCCAGGGTCTTGTCCGTATGGATCCAGGACTCCACCTTTTCGTTCATGGCCCGGAACCAGGTGCCCGTGTCCACGGACAGATCCCCGATCAGCTTGAAGACGGGGAGCGGCATCAGGGTGATCTCGTCGGGCAGGTCCTTGGTCAGGGTCTTACAGGCCAGACCGGGTCGGCCGTTGATCATCATGGCGCAGGAGCCGCAGATCCCCGCCCGGCAGCAGAAGTCGAACTGAAGCGACGGATCCTGCTCTTCCCGGATCCGGGTGAGGGCGATGAAGAGGGTCATGCTGTCCGTTTCTTCCAGATGAAAGGTATCCGTGTGGGGTTTGGAGTCCGGATCCTGCGGGTTGATAGCGAAAGATATTGAAATGTCAGTCGTTCTGCCCATTTTATTCTCCTAACTTGTTGCTCGCCCGAGTGAGGGGCGCCGAGACTTCTCCGTCGCAGCTGATGATCTTGCAGACCCCATAGCCCCGCTCCCGGGCGGGAGTTCCATGACCTGGGTGCAGGGTTCGTAGTCCAGGGTGGGGAGATCTGTCGCCCTCCTTCCAGGTGGCAAGGGTCCGTTTCAGCCAGTCGCGGTCGTTTCTGGCCTGATAGTCCTCCCGGGCATGGCAGCCGCGGCTCTCGGTCCGCTGAAGCGCCCCGTAGGCCACACAGAGGGCCAGTCTGCACCATGCCCTGGATCTTGAGGGCCAGGCCAGCTCCGGGTTGGCCCCGATGCCGTTTGATCGGAGCCCCACCTTCTTGGCCCGCTGCATAAATCTCCTGCAGATTGTCAACCGCCGTCTGAAGGTCCTTTCCGTTTCGGAAGATGCCCACCCGGTCCATCAGTTCATCCTGCATGGCGTTGCGGATCTCAAAGACATTTTCCTTGCCGTCCTTGCCGGCGATCAGCCGGTTGATCCGTTCCTGGTCTTTGTGCAACCCGGTCCCTGTACTGACGGCGGTATTGAATTGAACCTCGTAGCCCTTGAGGAACTCGACGATCTTTTCGCCGACGATTCTGCCCGCCACAATGGTCTCGGCCAGGGAATTGCCGCCGAGGCGGTTGAAGCCGTGCATATCCCAGCAGGCGGCCTCTCCGGCGGAAAAAAGCCCTTTCAAGCCGTAGGCCGCCCCGTCCTTGTTGGTCCGGACCCCGCCCATGGTGTAGTGCTGGGCAGGGCGGACCGGGATCAGCTGGGTGATCGGGTCGACGCCCAGGAAGTTATTGCAGATCTCTTCCACTTCCCTGAGCTTGGTCTTGATGTGCTCGGCGCCCAGGTGCCGGATATCCAGCCAGAGATGGTCGCCGTAAGGGCTTTTCACGCCGTGCCCTGTCGGATGTGATGGGTCATCCATCGGGATACCACGTCCCGGGAGGCCAGTTCCGCCTTGTCCGGTTCGTATTCGTGCATGAACCGTTTTTCATTCACATCCAGCAGGGTGCCGCCGTCACCACGGCAGCCTTCGGTCACCAGGATATTGGTGGGAACGATGCCGGTGGGATGAAACTGGACGGCCTCCGGGTTTCCGATGGGCACGATCCCGGTATCCAGGGCGATGATGGCACCCGCCGCCGTCATTGATCACCGCATTGGTGGTCTCCCGGTAGATCCTTCCGTAACCGCCGGTGGCGATCAGGGTGGCCTTGGCCAGATAGACCCTCAGTTTCCCGGTCTTCAGGCATCTGGCCACTGCGCCCGTGCAGGTCTCTCCGTCGTGGATCAGAGAGATGGCTTCCATGCGATCATGGACCGTAACCCCCAGTTCCACGACCTTGTTGTCCATGGTGTAGAGGAGCGTGTGGCCGGTGCCGTCGGAGGTGTAACAGGTCCGCCACTTGGCCGTCCCGCCGAAGTCCCTGGCCGTGATCAGGCCTTCCTTTTCCGTGGCTTCCACCTTGTCGAACTGTTTTCCGCCTTTGATAGTAGGTGGACTTGCCGGGCACCACCCGGTTCCAGGGGATCCCCCAGAAGGCCATTTCCCGGACGGCAATCGGGGCGGTTTCCGCAAACAGCCGGGCCACCTCCTGGTCGCAGCCCCAGTCAGAGCCCTTTACCGTATCCTGAAAATGGACATCCGGGTAGTCGCCAGTCTCCCATGGCACAGTTCCCCAAAGATGCCTGCATGCCCCCCTGGGCGGCCGAGGAATGGGATCGCCGGGGCGGTACGATGCTCAGGCAGATGGCGTCAAAGCCGGCCGAAGCCGCCTCAACGGCAACCCGTTCTCCGGCCAGCCCGGCCCCGATGCACAAGAAGATCCGTATACATGGTTTCCAATGGTACTCTCCTTAAAATTGAGATAACGTATAAGGTGCACGGTTCAAGGTGTAAGGGAAACGTTTTTAGCATTCCTCGCTTAACCTTGCATCGTATACCTTGAACCTTGCATCGTCTTTCACCTATATCGCTAGTGTCATAAACCGGATGATGGTGATCAGCCCGATCAGGATAAAGATCCCGGTCAGGATATTTTCAAACCCCTTGAAGCCCTTTCGTGTCTTTCCGTTTGACAAAGCCCCATTTCACAGCGATCCGGTAAAAGCCGATTCCCACGTGAAGCTCCACCATGGGCAGCAGAATCAGATAGAACACCAGCCAGAATCCGCCCTGGATCCGCGCGGCGCTCTTCTGCGCCGTGATGGGCAGGTCGGTCAGGACCGTCCACATGTGGATGGAGCCCATGATCAGAATGATCATGGCCGTGACGGCCTGCACCACCCACAGCCAGGTGTCCGTGTGGTGAAGCATCCTGCTGTGCTTCCACATGACGGACTGCTGCTCTGCGCGAAAGGGCACCTTTCGGGCAGCCAGGACGAAGTGCAGCAGAAAGGTCAGTCCGATCAGGGGACCGCCCACCTGGGCCATGTAAGTGGCCTCGAAAAACCGGGCAATGGTGTTCATGGCACCCGCCCCCAGGTTGACGCTGGCCACCAGGATCATGTGGCTCCACATGAACAGGATCAGACCCGCGCCGGTGAGCATCTGAAGCCAGTCCAAGATAGGCCGATGTTCCGCTCGGCGGTTGAACGTAGATGGTCGTATCTATTGCCATGGTAGCCCCCCTCAGTTGAAGCTGCATAATTCTCCGTCCGCGGAAACGGGACGAGTCATGAAAGCTAAGGCAGCGAAGATCTGAAAAAGCCCTAACAAAGACAACCGCTGGAGAAAGAAACTCTATCCTGAATCCACGGGTTGGGATGGTATTCCCACAAGGAATATCATGTCAAGGTGAAAGGCTGGCCTCTTTACTCCAGAAGAGGAAAGAGCCATGTGATGAACCTCCGAGAGACGAATGGCCGAGCGCACGGGTGGGGTGGATGGGGGGGACCCTCTTCCTCCGGGCAGCCCAGAAAGGTCTTTGCCGGCCTGTTTTGACAGGAAATTGAGATATTTTTCACTTGACAGAAAAAGGCAAGTTGACTATCTAGGACGGCGTCGCCAAAGCGTCAACGAGGAGAGGACAGACCCTTACCATGAAGCTGGAAAACCTCCTGAACGAGAGGAAATCAGCCATTTTTAAAAAGTGGTTGGACGCCCTCCTCGAATCCTATCCCCCAGACGCCCAAGGGTTTTTCCGAAAAGAAAAGAGCCGGTTCGCCAATCCTGTTGGCCAGACGATGGCCACTCAGATGTCCGATCTTTATGACGGACTTGTGAGAGGGGGCGACGACGCGGCACTGTCCGGGTGCCTGGATGGTATCATACGGATCAGAGCGGTTCAGGACTTCAAGCCTTCTCAGGCGCTCGCCTTCATCCTCCAGTTGAAAGAGATCCTGCGCGAAACGTTGAATCGGGATGAGATACCCGACGCAATGGCTGCCGGCCTCGCGGCGCTCGAAAAGAGGATAGACAACACAGCCCTCCTTGCCTTTGACCTGTACGAGCAGTGTCGCCAGAAGATCTATCAGCTTCGCGTGGATGAATGCAAACGTCAGGTCTCCGGCCTGTTGAGAAGGGCGAACCTGGTGTGGGAGATTCCGGACATGGATACGGATCCTCGACCTGACTAAACCTGATAGCGTTTTTGTAGAGGAGGTAGTGGTCTATGAATTTCATACTCAGCATCATTGTCAGCTCCATCGCGGTCCTTGTGGTGGTCCTCATCCCATTGGTGGGGGTCGGTGCCTTGGATTTGCGGTGGCTCTTCGGGGTGATCGTGCCCTATGCGGCCCTGGCCACGTTCTTTGTGGGGATCGTGGTCCGTGTCATCGGTTGGGCCCAGTCTCCGGTCCCCTTCAGGATCCCGACCACCGCCGGCCAGGAGTGGTCCTTTCCGTGGATCAAGTCCAACCCCATCGACAACCCCAAGGGCACCGGCGGGGTCGATCGTGAGAATGATTTTTGAAGTCCTGACCTTCCGATCCCTTTTCAGGAACACCCGGCTTGAATTCCGAAACACCGATGGCGGCCCCAAGATCGACTATGAATGGGAAAAATGGCTCTGGCTGGCGGCCCTCTGGCTTTCACTATTCCTTTCTGGTGATCTTTCTCAGACACTTCCGGTTTTTCATGGAGCCCATTCCCTGGTTTGTGCATCTGCTCGAAAGCCTCGACGGGTTTATGCAGATGGGGATTGCTGCCGTTTAACGGGTTCGGGCTCCCCGGCGTCTTATCTGACGGATATGCTGCTGATGGCTGCCGTGACCTACCTGTTTGTGAGACGAATCTATATCCCACAAATCCGCTATATCTCCCTTGCCGGCGGACTATTTCCCGCTCTTTCTGATCCTTTCGCCTTGGACTACTCGGCATCCTGATGCGCTATTTCATCAGGGTGGACATCACGGCGGTGAAAGAACTGGCCATGGGTCTTGTTCACATTCAGCCCAACGGTCCCGGAAGGAATCGGGGTGCTCTTTTACATCCATCTGTTTCATCGTCAGCGTGCTGATTGCCTACTTTCCCTTCAGCAAGCTCATGCACATGGCAGGGGTTTTCCTCAGCCCCACGAGAAACCTTTCCAACAACAGCCGGTTTGTCAGACACGTCAATCCCTGGAACTACCCGGTCAAGGTCCATACCTATGAGGCATATGAAGATGAGTTCAGGGAGAAGATGATTGAGGCCGGACTGCCGGTGGAAAAAGCCTGAAGCCTGAAGCGGAAGCAGAATGAAGAAAAGGAGTAATCATGGCAGACAGCACCGAAACCAGAGGAACTGGCACAGATCAATCATCAGCCCCCTCTATGGAAGGGCTGGATGGATACGCCGGCCGAGATCAAGCAGGGCATTTACTGCTATGGCGGCAAAGCGGCAAGAACCTTGAATGCGGTGGGTATGCCCAACCCAGGGAGTGGATCCCTGCGGATGAGGACTGGAAGCTGCCGGAAAACTGGAAAGAGATCATTATGGAAGGGCTTGAAGGAGCGGCTGGACAAATTCCGGTCCTTTAAGATCTTCATGGATATCTGCGTCAGATGCGGGGCCTGTGCCGACAAGTGCCATTTTTTTATCGGTTCGGGCGATCCCAAGAACATGCCGGTCCTGAGGGCGGAGCTTCTCAGATCCGTTTACCGAAAGAAGTTTACCACGGCCGGAAAGATCCTGGGAGAAGCTGGCAGGGGCCAGGGAACTGACCTACGATGTGCTGAAGGAGTGGTGGTACTACTTCTACCAGTGCACCGAATGCCGCCGCTGTTCGCTTTTCTGCCCCTACGGCATTGATACGGCCGAGATCACCATCATGGGCCAGGGAGCTGCTAATCTGCTCGGCCTGAACATCGACTGGATCTCCGCGCCTGTGGCCAACTGTTACCGGACCGGAAATCACCTCGGGCATTCAGCCCCATGCCTACAAGGACATGATCGATTTCTTTGTGGATGAAATCGAGGAGATAACCGGGGTCAGGGTGGAACCGAGCTTCAACAGGAAGGGGGCTGAAATCCTTTTTATCACGCCGTCCGGGGATGTCTTTGCCGATCCGGGGACCTACACCTGCATGGGCTATCTGATGCTCTTCCACTATCTGCAGAACCATGGGTCTTGACATCACCTGGAGCACCTATGCCTCCGAAGGGGGCAACTTCGGCTATTTCACCTCCCATGAGATGGCCAAGAGGCTCAACGCCAAGATGTATGCCGAGGCCAAACGGCTGGGGGTGAAATGGATCCTGGGCGGGGAATGCGGCCACATGTGGCGGGTGCTCAATCAGTACATGGACACCTTTAACGGCCCGGCGGATTTTCTGGAGGAACCGGTTTCCCCCATCACAGGCACCAAGTTCGAGAATGCCAAAGCCACCAAGATGGTTCACATTACGGAATTTACGGCGGACCTGATCAAGCACAACAAGCTGAAGCTGGATCCGAGCCGGAACGATAACCTGAAGGTCACCTTCCATGATTCCTGCAACACCGCGCGGGGCATGGGGCTCTTTGAGGAGCCGCGGTACGTGATCAAGAATGTCTGCAACCACTTCTATGAGATGCCGGAGAACACCATCAGGGAGCAGACCTTCTGCTGCGGGAGCGGTTCCGGCCTGAATGCAGGGGAAGACATGGAGCTGAGGATGCGGGGAGGGCTGCCCAGGGCCAATGCCGTCAAACACGTGCATGAAAAGCACGGCGTGAACATGCTGGCCTGTATCTGCGCCATTGACAGGGCGGTCTTGCCGACCTCTGATGGACTACTGGGTTCCAGAGGTGGCTGTGACCGGGGTTCACGAAATGGTGGGAAATGCCCTGATTCTTGAGGGGGAAAAGGAAAGAACTACCGATCTGCGGGGTGAACCTCTCCCGGGAATGGAGGAAGAAGAGGATGTATGACGGAGGTAAGATCATAACCGGTCTGGTGATCGGCATCGGGTCTGTTGCTGTTCCCTTTCTTCTATAATGCGGGAAAGGCGGCAAAAGCGCCGGAGCCCGAGCTCACCGAGAAGGCCAAGGAGGCGAAAGCAGTGTGTGGAAGCCGAAGTCCGTACATGAAGACCGCAGCACATGAAGACTGCTGGACGAATGGAGGAATGAGGTGGTCCGTGATGCCGAAAGGTACTACAAGAGCAGCTGAACGGAAAGATCTATTACAAGAGCCTTCAGATGACCTGCATGGACTGCCATTCCAACAAGACCAAGTTCTGCGACCAGTGTCACAACTATATGGGGGTCGCCCCCTACTGCTGGGATTGCCATATTGCGCCGAAGGAGAATAAGTGATGGGCGTAGACAGAAGAGAATTCTTGAAGATAGCCGGGCTCTCCGCCCTTTTGGGGCTGGGAGGGAAAAGCGGCCTTTGATCTGCTTGCTCCCGGGGAGGTGGAGGCCTCGCTGGAAGCCGTTCCCGCTGACACAGGCAAAAAATGGGCCATGGTCATCGACATGCCAAACATGGATGAAGAGGTCATGGACACAGTGCATCGAGGCCTGCCACACGTGTCCACAATGTGCCGGATCTGGGAAATCCAAAGGAGGAGATCAAGTGGATCTGGAAGGAGACTACGAGCATGCCTTTCCGGGCCAGGAGCATGATTATATCGGCGAGAAATTCAAGCAAGCACAACTTTCTCGCTGCTCTGCAATCACTGCACCAATCCGCCCTGCTGCAGGGTCTGCCCCACCAAGGCCACCTGGAAAAGAGAAGACGGTATTGTCATGATGGACCACGCACCGCTGCATCGGATGCCGGTTCTGTATGGCCGGCTGCCCCTTTGGGTCCAGGAGCTTTAACTGGGGTGATCCCCGGAAAGGCCCCAAAGGAACTGAATCCCGACTTTCCCGACCAACCCGGATTATCCCACCAGGACCAAAGGGGTGGTGGAAAAATGCACACTTCTGTGCGGAACGGCTGGCCAAAGGGCAGATTCCCGCCTGTGTGGAGGCGGCCAACGAGATCAAGGAGGATGCCTTGATCTTTGGAGATCTGGATGATCCCGATTCCGAGGTGAGAGAACTCCTTCGCAAGCACTACTCGATTCGACGAAAACCCGAACTGGGCACAGGACCGAACATTTATTATATCGTATGAGGTGGTTATGCTTGACAAGAGCGTTAAAAGGAAGTCAGAAATACTGGGGATGGCTCATATTCCTGCTCGTTCTTATGGGGATCGGCTTTGGCTGTTATCTCTACCAGTTCAGGGAAGGTCTGAAGATCACCGGCATGAGCAGGGATGTTTCCTGGGGGTTTTATATCGCCCAGTTCACCTATCTTGTCGGCGTGGCCGCCTCCGGCGTGATGGTGGTGCTGCCCTATTATCTTCATGATTACAAGGCCTTCGGCAGGATCACCATCCTGGGGGAATTTCTGGCCGTCGCAGCCATCATCATGTGTCTGCTTGTTCATCTTCGTGGACCTGGGTAATCCTGCCCGGATCCTGAACGTCATCATGTATCCCAACCCCGAATTCCATCCTGTTCTGGGATATGATCGTTCTGAACGTCTATCTGCTTCTGAACATCGTTATCGGCTGGAATGTGCTGGCTGCGGAGCGAAAAGGGATCCACTATCAGAAATTGGGTCAAGGTCCTGATCTATATCTCCATTCCCTGGGCCTTCAGCATCCACACCGTCACGGCGTTTCTGTACGCCGGTCTCCCGGGAAGGCATTTCTGGCTGACCGCCATCATGGCGGCCCGCTTTCTGTCCTCGGCCTTCTGCTCCGGGCCGGCTCTGCTGATTCTGCTCTGCCTGATCGTGAGAAAGGTGACCAGATTCGATCCGGGCAAAGAGCAGATGCAGGACCCTCGGCGGCATTGTTACCTATGCCATGATCCTCAATGTGTTTTTCTTCCTGCTTGAGGTCTTTACCGCCTTTTACAGCCAGATTCCGGGACACATGCATACCTTTCAGTTACCTCTTCGCGGGACTGGAGGGACATGGCAGGCTGGTTCCCTGGATGTGGACTCGGCTGGGCTTTGCGGTTGTCGCCCTCGCTCCTGCTGATCGTCCCGGCGACCCGCAGAAAGGAAGACACCCTGGCCGTGGCCTGCGTCGCCGTCATTCATCTCCACCTGGATCGACAAGGGCTTGGGGCTGGTGATCGGCGGTTTCATTCCCAATCCCTTTGAGCAGGTGACCGAATACTGGCCCACCACGCCCGAGGTGCTGATCACCATCGGCGTTTGGGCCACGGGGTTCTTTGTCATGACCATCCTTTTTAAGATTGCCACATCTATTAAGGAGGAAGTGGCGGCTTAAGAGGGCCAGCGATACCCAAACCCAACAGGCCCATCCCCCATTCGGGATGGGCCTTCTTTTACCAAGGTTTTTTCCCTCCCGAGGCCAGCTCGATTCCCTCCCCCGGATAGACTTGCCGTTCTTTCGGGGGCGTAGGTTTCCTGGCCTCGGGCCAATGCCCGGCTTGTGGCTCCGCCCCCTCGCCGGCGACCTTCGATCGATCCCGGTCAATCATTCTTGGCTCCCTCCGGATATCCAGGTCCGGGACGTCCCAGCTGAATTCAATGGGGATGCCGTTCGGGTCAAATGTGTAAATGGAATAGATGAAGCCGTGGTCAATGACCTCGGACACCCACAGATCGGCATCAGCGCTCTCGATCGTGTCCTTGAGGGTCCAGAGGTCTTCAAGGGTTTCGACGCCGAAGGAGACGTGATCAAAGATGAAAGGTCCTTTCACGGGGTACCCGTGTTCCTTCTCGCGGACGGCCTCGACTTGAGGCCACTCAAAGAACGCAAGGAGATCATTTTGAGAGATTTCGAAAAAGTAAAGGCGGCTATTGGCCCTGCCAAGCCCCACCACAAGCCTCATCCCGAGGAGGTCGCGCCAGAACCGGATGGTGCGATCCATGTCGGCGGTGGCCAGCGCGATATGATTGATCCCCTTGTACCTAATCATCGTTTGTCTACCTCCCTTGCTGCTCGCGTAAGAGTCGAAGATCCGGTGCCACAAACGGCAGAATGCTATCCGCAGGGTTGACAGGAGGTCAAGCGCCAAAAAGTCCAGAAAAGTGCTTGACAGGGTAGGGTTACTCTGTTACAAAACCGCTGACCTTTGTGAAAAAATTGACAAAGTCATTTAACTTGTTTAATTTGTTGTTTTTTTAATTAGGGTCGGCCCGGAGAACGACGTAGAAATGGGGGTTGGCTTCTGTCCGGGGTTTCCCCTCTGATTACGTTTTCTTTGGCTCTATTTATTTTACAGGACAGGAGGAAAATTGAAATGTCTTACGAAGTCGTTGTGGACCCGGATAAGTGCGCAGGGTGTGAGGAGTGCGTTGAGGTTTGTCCCGTGGACGTCTATGAGATGCAGGACGGGAAATCGGTACCGGTCAATGCCGAGGAGTGCCTTGGCTGTGAGAGTTGCGTGGAAGTCTGTGACCAGGAGGCCATTTCCGTTACGGAAATGTGAACCGAATTTGTACTGATGCCGGTGCATGGAGACGTCGTCTCATTTTTTTTGAGACGACGTTTTTGTTTTTCAGGGCAGGCATGCTGAAGAAGGCCGGGTCTATCTCAGTTTTCAAAAGCAAGAAGCCCTTCCAAATTTGGAAGGGCTTCTTGCTTTAAGCCGTGTTTAAGAAAACCTATCTAACCCTTATCCTTGCCTTCATGACAGTCGTTGCACTTCTTGAAGGGGGCGTCCTTCGACTTTCCTTCTTCCACCGCCTTCTTGTGGCAGTCTTTGCAGTTCTTGTGGTAGGCGTTTTGAAGCTTGTCTGCCTTGTCCTTCTTTTCGACGGGGTCGTGACACGCGCTACATTTCTTGGACCGGGTCGCCTTCCTTCCAGACGTTCTTTCCGTCCTTGTATCGTGATGGCAATCTGCGCAGGCAATCTTGTAATCCGCCGAGTGCTTCTTGTGGTGGAACTTCACGGGCCCTTTCTTGTCGGCGGCATATCCCTTGTTTTCGATCGTGATCTCATCCGGGACATCCGCAGCAGTGAGGGCCCCTACCGTCACAAATACAACCGCAGTCAACATGAGTGCAAAAACGTTCAAAAATTTACTTTTCATTCTCTCTTATTACCTCCTTTCAACTTGGCCATTTTCCGAAAAGTTCAATCAGACGTATTCGCATATACCTATGCCTCAAGTGCGCACTATAGGAAAACGATCCAAACCCTGTCAAGGAATTAGACGCGTTCCGCCTCAAGAGGGATCGCTGTCCATGAGGGATGCCATCTGACGCAAGACCTTCAGGGATTCCATGGCTTCGTGTTCGTCGATTTTGTGAATGGCAAAGCCTGCATGGACGATAACAAAGTCGCCTATCCTGGCATCTTCGATCAAGAGCAGGCTCACGTCACGTTGGGTGCCTTCCATGTCGATGGTGGCCATTTGATCTTGAATGGACTTGATTCTTGCAGGGATCGCCAAACACATGTCGGTGTCTAACTCCTTTTCAACTCATAATTCACGCCGAGCTCATCCAATTCGTCAAGGACCATCTCCACCAGGTGGTCCATTCTTGAATGGATCGCCTCGGAAAGATCTATGCAAAGGGTCGAAATGTCTTCAGGTTCAACGCCGATGATGACGGTTTCGGGAACCCTGTCCAGCGCCTGGCACAAGGTCAGTGCCTCCAGGAGATCCACCTGGTGAAGGGAGTTCTTGGCAAAAACCCTCTTCGGGATCTCCTCTCCCACCAAGCGATACAAGTCCCCCGGATTGCCTCCGTTTCTTATGGCGTCGACGACGATGAGACAATCCGCATCGGATATGACGCCGAGGAGATTGAGCCCCAAGACCCCGCCGTCAACCAGGGAGACGTTCTCAGGGAATCCGTATTTCTCCTCCAGTCTTTCGAGGACACGGATTCCCACCCCCTCATCTCTGAAGAGGATGTTACCGACCCCCAAAACGGTGATCTGACCTTGTCGGTTTTTCATCTGCCGTACTATAGCCCAAAGCATGCCTGTGGCACAAGTCGGGAGCGGGTTAAAAAGACGCCCCTTCAGCCGGCCCATGAAGAACCGGATTGAAGGGGGTGAAAAAATACAGACCTAAAGGGCCCTCACCTTGTAAATCCGGTTTGAAGCCGGGTCAATGACATGCACGCCGCAGGCGACGCAAGGGTCAAAAGAGTGGACCGTGCGGAGCACCTCCAGGGGTCGTTTGGGGTCTGCCACGGGCGTGCCGATCAACGCCTCCTCCACGGGTCCAAGCTTGCCCTTCTCGCATCTGGGACCCAAATTCCAGGTGGAGGGGACCACATACTGATAGTTCTTGATCTTCTTGTTCTCGATCTCAATCCAGTGCCCGAGCGAGCCCCTGGGGACGTCGTTCAACCCGTAACCCATCCCGGAGCTGGGCATGGTCCACGAGGCGCAGGTCTCGGTATTGCCCTTCTTCAGGTTTTCGATCAGCTCCATCATCCAGCCCTCCATGGCGTTGCCGATGGCAACGGTTTCGACACAGCGGGCCGCAGTCCGACCAAGCGTGGAGAACAGGGCCTCGACCGGGATGTTGAGCTGGGTGACAACGGTGTTGACCAGGCCCTGGATTTCTTTCTTGCCCATTGCAAAGGCCACGAGAACGCGCGCGAGGGGGCCGACCTCGCAGGCCTCCCCTTCATACCGCGGGGCCTTGAACCAGCTGTATTTCCCGTTGGTGTCGTATTGGCCGTGCTGAGGTTCCGTTACCCCTTTGGAGGGATGGAGTGCGTCCTTGCCCTTATACCAGGCATTGGCCACATGTTCGGTGACCTTTTCCTGATCCGCCATTTTCATACCCTTGAGGTCCCGCTTCATGATCGCGCCCCTTGGCATAAACAGGCTTTCGGGCTCCTTGGCGCTCTCGGGAAATTCGCCCCACGCCATGAAATTCGTCGTCCCGCCAATGGCGCCCCAATCTTTGTAAAAAGAGCCGACCGCGAGGACGTCCGGCAGGTAAACGTTCTTGACGAAGTCCTGGGTCTCTTTCCACAGGTAGAGGAACTCGGCGATTCGGTCCGGCGTCAAGTCCGCCACGCAGGTGACCCCTCCCACGGCCAGAGACTGGAGGTGAGGGTTCTTCCCGCCGAAGACGGCATGCATCCTGGCGGCGCGGGCCTGCAGACGGAGCGCCTCGATGTAATGGGCGGTCGCCATGAGATTGGCTTCCGGCGGAAGCTGATAGGCGGGGTGACCCCAATAGGCGTTTGCGAAGGGGCCGAGTTGGCCGCTCTCAACAAAGGTCTTGATTCGCTGCTGGACATTCCGGAAATAGTCCGTCCCTCCAAAGGGCGACTCGGAAACGTTTTCCGCCAGGGTGGCGGTCTTGGCGGGGTCGGCCTTCAGAGCGTTCACCACATCCACCCAGTCCAAGGCGTGGAGATGGTAGAAATGGACGATGTGATCGTGCTGGAACTGCGCACCGTGAAGGAGATTTCGAATGATTCTCGCATTGTCGGGAATGGTCACGCCGACGGCGCTCTCAACTGCCCTCACCGAGGACAGATAGTGGGTGTACGTTCAAACCCCGCAAGATCGCTGGACGAAAAGCGGCGCGTCCCTGGGGTCCCTGCCCTTCAGGATCATCTCAATGCCGCGAAACATCTGGCCCGAGCTCCAGGCATTGACCACCTTTCCGTCTGCAACCTCGACCTCAATTCGCAAGTGGCCCTCGATTCGAGTGATTGGATCGATCGTGATTCTCGTGCCCATAGGTTCTCCTCTCTCCAAAATAAAGTTAACAGAGATTGCTCAGGTTCACCCTTTTTATGCGCTCGGTTCAAAGAAGGGGGTCATCTTGTCCCAGAAATTGGGCTCACTGCACCCGATGCAAGGGTGACCGGCCTCTACGGGCCAGCTGGTCCCGTCATTGAATTTGGCAATGGGGCAGTTGTTGTATGTGTCAGGGCCTTTGCAGCCCATTTTGTACAGGCAGTATCCTTTGGCCGCTTCACGCGATCCAAAGGCCGTCACGAATTCGTCCGCTTCATAATGGGATCTTCTGGGGCACTGATCGTGGATCGTTTTGCCATAGGCAAAGAGGGGTCTTCCAAGCTCATCCAAATCCGGGAGCTTGCCGAGGAGCAGATAATTGACCACGGTGCCGACGAAATTGATGGGGTTGGGGGGGCATCCGGCGATATTGACCGTCTTGATCCCCAATGCCTCCCCCACGCCTTTGTAACCACCGGGGTTGGGAGATGCCGCCTGGATGCCGCCGAAGGTGGCGCATGCGCCGATCGAGATGACCGCAGCGGCCTTCTTGCACACCTCGTTACCGATTTCCAGGAAGGTTCGGCCCGCGATTTTTCCGTAGGCCCCGTCGTATTTGGTGGCGATGGCCCCTTCCACCACACAGATGAATTTTCCTTCATGCTTTTTGACCGCGGCATGGAGGTTGTCCTCTGCCTGGTGACCGGCCGCCGCCATGATGGTCTCATGGTATTCCATGGAGATGATGTCCATCAGGAGCTCGTCAATCCAGGGATACATTGACCTCAAAACCGCCTCAGAGCATCCCGTGCACTCGCCGAAATGGAGATAGATAACCGGTGGGCGCTGTTTGGGTTGGGCGAACACCTCCGCCACCATGGGGACGAAGGACGAAGAGAGCCCCATGGTGGCGGTCAGACACCCGCAGTACTTCATGAAGTCCCTTCGTGAGACGCCCTTTTCCGATAGCTTGTCGTAGAAGTCTCTTTCCTCTCTCATTCGGCACCTCCTAGTGTTTAATATATTTAGAGGATCCCAGCGCCGGATGCGCAAGCGTTAATAACTAGTTGAACGCCCGCTTTTTGTCAATCTTTTCTTGAATGGAATTCAAGAACAATATCAATACAAAACAATCAGTTATGCAATTCAATCGACTGGAGGCCCCTGCGGAGCGGGGATGATGGGGATGACGCAACGCGCGCTTGAACAATTCGGTTGCAAAATGGCTACATTATAGTTACGATATAATCACTTTTTGATCATTCTCGAATGAGAATTCCGTGTATTCTGGTTCTGAAGCGGGGTCTACCGGCATGGAGAGATGTGTGGCTGTGGTTGGCGGCGGCATCGCGGGGCTTACGGCCGGCGAGGAACTGGCCAAAAGGGGCGTCAAAGTCGTCCTCATAGAGCAGTCCCCTTTCGTGGGCGGGCATGCGGCGAACCTCACGTGCAAAGCGACGGACCGCTGTCTCAAGTGCAACAACTGCCTCGTTGAGGAACGGCTCTGCGAGGTCTTTCTGAAAAAACCATACGACATTCGGGTCCTGAGCGAAATCGTGGACATCAGAAATGTCGGCAACCGCCTTGTTCTTTCGGGGAGGTCGCAACCGCCGGCGATCGATGGTGCCCGGTGCACCCAGTGTGGTTTGTGTTTCGAGAAATGCCGTACCGTTTCGACAGGTGCGGTGCTCAGGGCGCCCTCTCACCACATCGACCCCTATTACGTCATCGATCGTTCAAGATGCGTGGACGCATGCAAGGACCAGGAAAAAAGTCCCTGCGCCTCGGTCTGCCCGGAAGGCGCCATTACGCTCACCGGTCTCGAAACCTCATGGCGACTAGACGTTGACGGTGTGATCCTGGCAACAGGGTACATGCCCTTCAATCCCGAAGTGCAGAGCCGATACGGATTCCGAAAGCTCAAGAACATGATCACCGGCATGGACCTTGAGCGCATGCTGGGGCGCGCGGAGGGGATTGGTCGGGTGTCGGATGGTCGGTTGCCTGAAAAGGTGGCTTTTGTCCAGTGCGTGGGGAGCCGGGACGCACGTTTGAACCATGAGTATTGTTCCCGGGTATGCTGCGGGTACGCATTGCGGATGGGCCTGAAGATCGTCCACACCCACCCGGAAATCGAAGTCACGGTCTTCTACATGGACATCCAGAACTTCGGGAAGGACTACGACCGCTTGTTTGATGAAGCATCGAGGAAGCTGAAGCTGATCCGAGGGCTTCCAGGGGACTTCTATGGTGTCGATGACGAAAGGGTTCGGCTCAGTTACTATGACGAGGCGGCAGGGCAAACGATAAGTCGGCCTTTCGACCTGGTCGTGCTTTCTGTAGGCATCGCCCCGGCAGGCACAAACGTCTTTTTCGCAGAAAGACTGGGTTTAGGGCAGAACGAGGACGGTTTTCTGATGCAGGCCCAGGGAACGAACCGGAAAAATGTGGTCATCGTCGGGACAGCGGAAGGGCCTATGGATGTTTCTGAATGTGTCACCCACGCCAAGCGGGCGGCGCTCGAGCTCTTGACCCGATTGGGGTAGCGAGAAATCCTTGCACGGGTGCCGATGCCCATGGGGAAGGGTACGGAGGAGAGGGAAAACGAGGGGACCAATGAGCAATGGCGACATGCAACCTGCGACGCTCAAATCGCAACTGGAGACGAACAAGCGGGTCTTGGTGCTCGGCGAAGGGCTTACCGCGAAAAGAGTCATCCATGAGCTGGGTCATCTGGGCTTTCAGAGCCTGAATCTCTCAATTGACGAATCCCCATCGGGGGAACCATTTTCAAGGATCGCTGACTTCCAGGGGTTTCCCGGTGCGTTCAGGGTCGGGGTCGTCTCTAGGGAAGGGCAACGCAGGGTGGAGGAAGCCGGGGCCGTGGTGGTCGCCGTGGATTGTGTCCTGGCACCCACTTTGGGCAAGTGGGGCTTGGCGCCCTCCGAGACCGTGTGGCCGCTTTCGGTTTTTGCTGAGAGGCTTGAGTCAGAGCCTCGGTTGCTTCGGTCAGGGGAGCAGGCGGTCAGGACAGTTGTCTTTCTTTGCGGTTTCACGCACCACTCCTATCCCCACACCCAGCGCAAGGCCGTTGAATGCGCTTTGATGCTTTCCAAGGACCCCCATACACGGGTTATTTTTCTCCTGGAGCACTTCAAGGTCGCCCAAGAGGGGATGGAGCGGTTGACGCGGCAGGCCAGGGAGAAAGGAATCCTCTTTGTGAAGCTTTCCAGGCCCGGACCACGGATTCAAACCTCGGGGGATCGTCTGAAGGTCTCATATCTTGACGAAACAATGGGCGAAACGCTCACGGTGTGCCCTGACCTGCTCGTGGTTGAAGAGGCGTGTAGTCCCCCCCCTTCGGCGCCATTTCTGGCAAACGTCCTTGGCATCACCCTTGATTCCGGCGGTTTTTTTCAGAGAGATCATATCCACAATCGGCCGATTTTCACAAATCGAACCGGCATCTGGGCTGTGGGAACGGCAAAGGGCCCCCAGTCACAGGCTGAGAGTGAAGCGGAAGCCATGGCCGTGGCCCTGGAAGCGCTCGATCTCCTTGGAAAAGACGGCAACGAGGCAATGTCGGGCCGGATAGGGAAAAACGTGGCCCGTTGTGCTCGATGTCTGACCTGTTACCGTGTGTGCCCCCACCGTGCCATATCCCACATTGGGGAGGACATCCCATTTTTTTCAGACTTGGCGTGCAGAGGTTGCGGCATCTGTGCTGCCGAATGCCCCATGCAGGCCATTGACCTCAAAGGGGCGACCGGCAAGGAGCTAAAGGCCGCGATCCGGGCCAAAGAACCAAATGAAAGCGCCACCGCCGTCGACCCGAGGATCCTCGCACTGGTGTGTCAGAATTCGGCCTATGAGTCGTGGCGCCACGCGAGCCTGATGGGTGTGGGATTTTCTTTGTCGCTGAAGGTCGTCAAGGTCCCGTGTGCCGGGCGGGTGGATGAGGACTGCTTGCTCAGCGCATTGACGGAAGGGTTTGAATGCGTGCTCGTGCTGGGGTGCCATCACGACAGCTGCAAGTCAGGGGAAGGGAGTGTGCGCTGTGAGCGGCGGGTAAATGAGTTGAAGGCCTCTCTTGGCAGGATGGGCTTGAAAGGAGACCGCCTCATGTTCGGCACTACCGGGCCTGGCAAACCCTTCGATTTTGTGCGAGCTTATGAGCGTGCGCGGGCGGCAGTCGCAGCGACGCCGACTCCTGAAGCGGCTTTGTCGGACCGGGTTGAGGCCTGAGTCTCGCGAAACCTTCCGGTGTATAAATGAATGGAAAAGAGGTCGTGTGTATGACTGGCATTGATTTAGGGACGGCCGATCCAGGCTTCAGGCAAGCGCTCTTGAGTGAGGAGGGCGCCGAGAACATTGCCGCCTGTTTCATGTGCCGCACGTGCACGGCAAGTTGCCCCATCTCCCACGTGGACAAACGGTTCAATCCGCTTCGCGTTATCCGAATGGCCCTCTACGGCCTCAGGGAACAGGTGCTCAAGAGCGATTTCATCTGGCTCTGCTCGAGTTGCTATGCCTGCCAGGAGCGGTGTCCTCAAGGCGTGAGCATTACGGAATTCATGACGGCCCTCAAAAACCTTGCCGTGAGGGAGGGCCATATGCCGGCGGGGGCCAGGGTACAGATGGATTTAATCACGAGGGAAGGACGCATCTACCCGATCGATGATTTCGACAACAAGAAAAGAAACAAGCTGGGCCTTCCTTCCCTTCCCACATCGTGCGAGAAGGCGGCTGTTCTTCTAAGCGAAGACTAATGGAGAAAGAGCTCGGACCATGATGAAATACGCGCTTTTTTTGGGATGCACCATACCGGCCAGGTCCAGGAACTATGAGCTTTCAGCCAGAGAAGTGGCCGAAAAGGTGGGGATTGAATTGGTGGATCTTGAAGAATCCATCTGCTGCGGGTTTCCCATGAAGGCTATAGATGAGAGGTCGGCACAAGTTATGGCGGCCTATAACCTCTCCCTGGTTGAAGAGAGAGGGCTGGCCCTTTGCACCCTTTGCAGTTCCTGCGCATCGGCGCTCACCGAAACGGCGCACCGGATTTCGGGGGACGGGAAGCGGCGCGAAGAGATCAACCAAAAGCTTTTTCGGGTCAACCGTCGTTACAACGGCGATGTCGGTATCAGACACCTGGCGAGAATCCTTTACGAAGAGGTGGGTCCCGGCCGGATCGAACCGCTGGTCACAACAAAACTGACCGGGTTGAGGATCGCGATTCACTACGGGTGCCATTACCTCAAACCATCCAAGGTCTACGGGGGCTTTGATGATCCGGAAGATGCGAAATCCCTGGACCGTCTGGTGAGGCTGACCGGCGCCGATGTAGTGGAGTATCCAGGCAAGAAGCGGTGTTGCGGTGGCCCGGTCCTCCCGGTGGATGAAAAGGTGGCCCTCGCCGTGGCCAAGGAAAAACTGGACGAGATCCTGGACGTCGGTGCGGATTTTCTCTGCCTCGTCTGCCCTTTTTGCGCGGTCATGTATGACAGCAATCAGAAGACCATCGAATCCCAGTTTGGTGTCTCCTATAACCTGCCGGTCCTGTACCTCACACAAGTCCTTGGACTGGCCATGGGCATTGACCCAAAGGCCCTGGGTTTGAACATGAACGTCGTCAAGACCAAAGATCTCGTCGCCAGGATCGTCGGTTAGCCGCCGCTGGGGTCGGCTCCAGCGGCGCCATGCGGGCAGCGAGATTCCCCCGTGCTTACGGGCAAGCGTTTGACTTTAAAGATCCCCTCCTTCTCGCGGCCTCAACCCTGCCAAATTTATTGTCATTCAGAATGGTTAGCTGCTAATTTTGACTTCGGAGCAAAGGGGGTGTATATTCTACCGGTTGTGAATCCATGGGCGCGCGAATTGAAGCGGCCCCATTTGAGTCTTTAAGAGAGTCACCATTGGCTGTTGGCATGCTATGACGTTTTTTTTAAATAGCCTTTTGGTCCTTCTGACCTTCCTGGCCTGTTACGCCGAGCCCATCTATCTGTCGTTTTTTCCACTCAAGCCCGATGAGGTGGTTCCATTCAGTATCCGGACCCAGCGAGTCTTTCAGTTCGATCAGGAAAAGGCCCTGGGCGGAAAACGCGAAATGGCGGTCTCTCAATATGTACCCCTGTACAATTATCTTCCTGATAAGCTCCTGGAGACCAAAGCGCGGATGAAGGCGTTTGAAGCGGGGGTGGCTGCGCTGCAGGGGAGCAAGCCCTCAGGGGTGAAGTCGTTTGTCGAGGACATGAAAACGGACCATGGCATCGATCTATCCCCGGAAATCGTGGGCAAGCTCCTCCGTTACAGGGATCTGAAGAACCTGATCACCGGGGTGGCGACGATCCAGGCGTCCATCATGATGGAGAGGATCGTCGAGGACTCTAACCCTTTCAAGGGTAAGAAGGTGGTTGAGGTCCTTCACCCTGGGCCCGCTGGGATGGTGACCCACCCGGTCAGTGAGTTGATCACCCTGGAAGCGGCGAGGGTATCTCTCCTCGAGAAATCCCGACAGCTTTTCTGGCAGGTGGACGAATCCATCCTGACCCCAGTCGTAGAAGTCGCGGCACAGGCACTTCAGGCCAACATGAAATATGATCAGGCTGAAAACGATGCGCGGATAGAGGAGATCATCGGCCGATATCCTTCCAAAGTCATCGAATACAGGCCGGGGATGATCTTGCTCCCCCTTGGGAAGTCCTTGAGCGAGGAAGACACCCTTCTGCTCGCCGCTTACCAGGAGGCAGCCAAAAAGGATTTTTACGCGAAAGCCCCGTGGGTTTTCGTCATAGCGCTCTTTTCCGTCATTCTTTACAACGCGTTCCTTCAGGTCACCGTCAAGACCGATTGGCGCGCGGAGCCTCCCTGTCGTCTCCTGTTGTCCCTCCTGATCCTGACCATCGTGACCGTGAAGCTCTCCCTCCTCTTCACCCATCTTCCCGTGTATGTGGCCCCCTTCGCCATGCTTCCCCTATTGATTGTTCTCCTCCATAACGACCGCGTTTCAGCGGTGGCCACAACACTGACGGGTGCGATCCTGATTTCCCTTTTTTCCGGGCGAAGCCTGGAGATGCTGCTCTTCTTCACCTTCGGTGGAGTTGCAGCCCTGCTGCTTCCCTTCCAAATCAGAAAGCGTTTTCACGTCCTGTTTCCCTCTTCCGTCGTCGGCATCGTGAACGCGTTCACGGTCATGGTCCTCTCGACGGACTGGGGGGGGGTGAACGTGTTCTTGGATCGACTGGTCAAATCGGGGTCCCTGGCACAGGATGCCGTTTTCGCGACCCTGATGCGTGACATGGGATGGGCCTTTGCCGGCGGACTCCTTTCAGGGGCGCTCGCGATTGTCTTCTTGCCCCTTCTGGAGGCAGGCTGGCAGACGGCCTCCACCTTCAAGCTCGCCAGGTATGCGGATCTTCAACACCCCCTGATGAAGGATTTGCTCACCAAGACGCCGGCCACCTACCAACACAGCATGTCCGTGGCCTACCTGGTCCAGGCGGTCGGTGAAGCGATCGGTGCCAATGTCATGCTCCTGAGACTCGGTGCCTATTATCACGACATTGGAAAAATGGCCGAGCCCAAGTTTTTTGTGGAGAATCAGATCGGCGGAAGGAATCCCCACGAGGAGTTGGATCCGCGTGAGAGCGCGAAGATCATCATCAATCACGTGGTCAACGGCGAGGCCATGGCCAAGGAGATGAAGCTGCCGGAGGTCATCTCGGATCTCATTCCACAGCACCATGGGACCCACTTGGTGGAGTACTTCTACAACAAGGCGGCCAAAGCGAATAACGAGGCCGCGGTCTCCATAGGGGACTTCCGGTATCCGGGCCCGAAGCCCCAGACCATCGAAGCGGCCATCCTGATGATCGCAGACGCAGTGGAAGCCGCTTCAAGGTCCTTGGAAGACCCAAGCCGGGAGAAAATCGAAAAGATGATTCGGCTCATTGTCATGAAGCGGATCAACGATGGGCAGTTCGACGAGTGCGACCTTTCCACCCGCCAATTGGCAAGAATCGTCGAGACGCTGGCCGGCGCGCTCGAAGCTTCCATGCATTCACGGGTCGCCTATCCCTGGCAGGAAAAGCAGAAGAAAGTCGCCGCCATCGCCGCATTGAAGCAGAGAGTCAAGGCCTAGGATCATTTCGGACCTCCAGGCCCAGCATTCGCGTGTCGAATTTTCTGGCGATCATGTTTTCGAATTCTTTTCCGAAGTAGGATCGGTTCGCCTGGAGATACCATTTGGTGCTGCTCCAGTAGTCCCTGAGCTCATCCAAGTCCCGGATGGTCCCCAGCATCCCGTCGATCTCCAAGACCTTCTCACGCTTGAGCCTGTCTTTCCTGAGCTCGTAGAGGTCACCAAGCCTGTGCTGTTGCTCATCTGAAAATCCGATCTCCCAACCACGTTCAATCAGATCATTGAAGAGATGATGGAGTTTTTGGAAGTCCCGAGTGAGGTCCATCTGGGTCCTTGTCTGGTCAAGGATCATCTCGGTGATTTCGAAAAGCCGTTTCTCAAAAGCCTTCTCCAACTCGATTTCATAGTCCTCGGTAAAAAATTGGCTGCTTCTCAGAGACTGGAGGCTCGTATGGAAATAGGTCTTGAGCTGCTCGGGGTCGCTGATCCCCCCCATGTGAGAGATTTTCCGGGTCACATCGGCAGGGTCGTGGAACTCGACGGAAACCGCACTCCGCGCCCCGTTGATTCGAAGGGCGAAGCCTGATCCGGCCTCAAACATCTGTTCCATGAGCGCTGGGCCTTCCCAGATGGATTTGGCCGTCAGTCGGTTAAGATGATCGTTGATGACTTCGTACCGTTTGTCGATCTTTTCGGACATATTCAGGTAGCTGAGGGAAACGGGCCGCCCCTCACGTTTCAATCGGTCTGAGGCCAGCAGGCCGATCAGCAGGAGCTTGATCTGGTTTTCGTAGTTCAGATAGGCCACCACTTTTTGGTATCCGAAGATCCGGACGCCGTCGCCGATCAGACACCCCAGGATGAAATGCCTTATGGGTTCCGCAAGGGCTTGAAGCGTGTAAAAGAAACGAAGGGCCTCGAACAGCTCCTTCTCGAAGCTTGCATACCCCGTGCTCGAAAACCTTCGTTTTCTGTAAATGTACTTCATTGGGACCTCGATCATCACGCATGCGATATCCAAGAACCCGATGCGTCTCAAGCCCTTGAGCTTTAAGAGCCTTTCCAGTGCAAAGACCTGTCTTCCCGCTTCGATCCATTTGGACCGGTCTCGGCTTTTCGGGGCTTGGGACTCCAGGTATTCAAAAGGAGAGACGCCCTGCGGGACCTCTCTTTTGCGAAAGGCTTCAAGGGCGCGGTGCAAGCCTCCGCGCTGCAGGTGGATCGCTTCCAGATGATCCTGAAAGGTCGCCCCACCCCGAAGAAGCTCAAGACAAAGCGACCGGAGTTGGAGGAGCGTCTCTGCTTCATCCTCAAGAATCAGATCTTCTCTGAGGGCCGAAACATTGATGAAGGAAAGGAGGAAGAAAGCGTCAAAGGTCTCTTCGTTTGAGTCTTTCAAAACCCCCTCGATCGCGCAATAGGAAAGCTCTCCTCGAAGGACCTGCAACAGGAGGCTGTGATATTTCAAGAGAAGGGCAAGATGAGGGCGGGCCTTCTGTCTCAGATGGTACTTCTCGGCGATGTCTTTCGCCTCGCGGGTCAAGCTCCTCGCCTTCCATGTATTTTCAGGGGCGATCTGTTCAAATGGGGTATCTGCGCGTTGTGACCCCTGGCCGATCTCCTGGAAAACCAACGTGGCGATGAGCGCGTCGAACAAGGGACCGTTTTGGCGCAACCGGGAAGTGATTCTTTCCAATGCCTCGATCTGTGAGGTGTTGACCCCCACGATGCCTGCGGCGAAAGGGCCGAATTCCTTGGTCGCCAGTTGGTGGAGGTAATGGGTGTCCCGGAAATCATCGCGTTGACCCGTCACCAGGGCTTGAAGCTTTTTTGTGGTGGCCAAGACATATTGCGGCAAACTGGTTTTCAGGTAAAGGTGTCGCGTCAGAGGCATCTCACCCAGGGCCATGAGCTCGGGGAGTATGAATCTCAAGAGGGACGGGGCATGGTTGTAAAGAAGACTGAGATTGGAGTGAACCGCTTCAGGTCGAAAGATGATTCTCAAAAAGTTGGTTCTCAAGTACGCCCGGAGGGACTGGATCTTCTCAAACCATCTTTTCTGCCTTGCGGGCAGGTCCATCTCAGGGTGTGTCTGGCTCACCAGTCCCACGTGGCTGTGGTAAAAGCTGTCCACGTCGGAAAAGAGCGTCTCCAGATCCCTGAGCCGAGCTTCCGGCATGTCCGTCACCCCTAGCGCGCCCAGCTTTCGAGACAGGGACTCGAGCCTGCGGATCTGCTTGTCCACGTCCACATAGGCCACTTCCAACGCCTGTGTCTCGGGGTTCAACCGCACCTGAAATCCTGTCCCCACAATGAAAGAGGTCCCGGTCTCGTGAATCTGTCGGCTGAATTGTCTGAGGAAATCAAGGTCCAGATATTGGTTGCTGATCGCCTTCGTTTCTTTTTCCAGCTTTTGAATCCAGTCCTCTTCATTGGCCGAATCCATTTCTGTAAGGAGCGGGTTGAAATTGATGATTTCTCCCTTGACCAGGTTTACCGTGATCCAGAGGTGAATGAAAACAAGGCGAGCGTCCATTTTTTGAAAAAGGTGGCCGGTGCCATGGAACTCAAGGTCGAGGATCTTTCTGTAGAAGAGAGGCAGAAAAAGTGAGTCGGATTTGAGATATTTGTCTTCAAACTGCTCAAGGATTTCAACCAGAGCGATGACGTTGGAGAGCCTCGACAGCTTTCCCTCGTCATAATCGGCCAGGGCCTCCTTTTCCATGGGTCCCTTCTGGCTCAGCTCGGCCCAGTCGTTCAGGAACTCATGATGGTGGATCATCTTGAGGATCTTGCGGACCGCCTTGTAGTGGATACCGCCCATGGCGGTGATCCGCTCGTCGAGAAGCGTGCCCCAATCCAGCTCCTCGTTGCTCATGACCCTGGCTGTGGACTCGTAGAGGTCGAAGAGCTCGGCGAGTTGCTCCTGGGTCAACTCCGCGCCCCTGGAAGCCTCGATCTCGGCCATGGTCATGAGCCGGCAATAACGGAGAAGGTTCAGCCCCTGAGCGGGATCAAGCGTGCGGGCGAAATCCGTGAGGGGTTTAAGGGTCTTCTCGCTCAATTTTCCGGAAATCACTCTGCCCATGGACGAGTGGCCCAGCACGATCAGAAACAGCTCCTTCAGCTCTTCGTGCGTGTAGCCGAAAAGCTCGAGCGCCGTCAGGTTTTCAAGGATCTTGGTCCGCACGCCTTCAATTTTTCCGGGGTTCAGGTACTCGCTGATTTGTTCCAGCTGCCGGGCCTTCCGAACAAGCCTCGTGACGGTGTTGAGCGCAGAAAATTTTCGCTTCTTGCTCTCGAGGGGGGCCTTGAGTCGGTCGAGAAGCACCGGGGGGAGCCTGGAAGGCCTGCCGGATTTGAGTCCCTTTAATACCTGGAGCGTCAGCCCCACGTACTCAAAAGAGTTGCGGTAGTCCGCAAGCAAGCCGACCGCGCATCCGGCAAGCCTTGATTCGGTAACCTCCAAACTGAGCTTGTCCGTGTGTTCGTGCGAAGCCCTTTTCTGGCCAAGGTAAACCATCAGGCAGGCAGGGGAGCAGTCCGCGCAGGAGAACCGTTTCGCTCGATCCTCCCTGATGTCGTCGGGCACCAGCGGCTTCAAGTATATGGCGTCGAAAAAGGTAGGCAGAAGCTTTAACCAGGTCTTCTCCTGGTGGGAAAGGTAGGGGCGGTCGTGCAACTGAAAATTGATGAAAGGAAGCGCATTGACCTCATCGATCGTCATATCCTCCAATCGGCGGCCGCCGAGAAGTTGGCGGACCAGGCTCTCCTCCACATAGAGGCCGCTCAGGTACTCGTGAAAATCGAAGAGGTTCACCTGAACGGTATGGTCCATTATGCGGTATCTGGTTTTGGTCTTGAAAAGGTGCGTGAACAGGGTGAAACGTTTCTCTTCTTCGGCCGTATGAAAGGTGACGGTTGAGGTTTCATTGGTCCTTGGCCTGTAATGGTTCGCGATGATGAAGAGCTCCCCCTCCGGCTTCACCAGCCCGTAGGTTTTCCAAAGCACATAGGTGGCGTATTGGTCCAACTGCGTTTTTGCGAGGGCGTTCGGCGAAAGGACGCTGAATGTCTCGAGGAGGATCATTTCGTGAAGGTCCCTCGTCACAATGACCAAGTCAAGGACCTGGGTGAGCGCCTTCAACTTCTCGAACGAGTCGATCACGAAGAACCTGTGCTCCTTGAATCGGACGGACAGCTCGTGGGTGATCAAATCATCCGTGGGGCTCAAAATGCCGATGTCCTGCTGTTCCTTGAAGTACTTTTTCCGGTGAAATTCGATGATTTTGCTGATTTCCTCAACCCGGGTCCTCACGTGGATCAGGGTGTTGGAGACGAGGTGAATGGGGATGAGGTAATAGGGTCGCCCGCGGTTCGAAAACCGGACGAGAAGCCCCAGGCCCTGTAAAATCCCATTGAGGCGTTTGGCATTTCGGCCTATGTCGAGCGTATCTCCGGACTGGATTTCCTGGAGGAATGCCGCTTCGTTGCGGGTCAATCGGTCCCCGAGCTCGAAGAGCCCGAACCCGTAAGCATTCCCCCCAAAGCGGCTTGGCAGTTGGGCCGGGTGCTTTAATGCCGGAAGGGTTCCGATCGGGATATCCGTCGGGTCGATCCCCAGATTTTCTAGCGCTTCCGGTTTGATGAAGCCGAAACCATCCGCTTCATTTCCTGTATCCGGGGTTTTCGCGGATAACGCCATGTCCATGTTAGGCTCATTTGTTCCCGTCGGGAGCGTTTTAAACCTTCATTTCTCCGCCGGCGATCCAACTTGCGCAAATTCAGAGGGGCCCATATAGACGTCCCCGAGGGCGGCGCATTGAATCGACCCTTTCATTCCCTCCTTCCTGGTGTACGTGAGTCTCTAGTCGAGCTTCTTGAAGGCTTCCCTGCGACCCGTGTATTTCTGTCGCATCTCGGGTTTCATCAACTTCCCCGTGGGATTTCTCATGACCTGATCGAAAACGATCTTCCTGGGGACCTTGTACAAGGCGAGCTTTGACTTGGCAAACTCGGACAAATCCTCCTCGGTCAGGGTTTCTCCCTTCTTGACCTGAACAATGGCCATCACCACTTCGACCAGCCTGTCATCTGGATATCCGATACAGGCCACGTCATCGATTTTCATATGCTCCATGAGCACGTCCTCAATCTCGACGGGAAAGATGTTCTCCCCCCCACTCGTGATCATGTCCTTTTTGCGATCAACGATGTAAAAGAACCCCTCCTCATCGGTCCTTACCAGATCACCCGTGTAAAGCCAGCCATCCTTCAGCGTTTCCAGGGTCATTTCGGGGTTGTTGAAATAGCCCTTCATCATCCGGTTGGTGCTGAAAGCCAATTCACCCACGACCCCGGAGGGGACTTCCTGATCCTTGAAATCCACCACCTTCCCCTCGATACCGAAGGTCGGTTTTCCAATGGATCCGGGTTTTCGAAGCACGTCCTCAGGGTAAAGGTTGAAAAGGCCCCCGCCGCCGCCCTCCGTAATGCCATATATGTTTGAAACACCGCAAGGCAGCGAGTCAACAAGATTTTTCATGACCTCGAAGGGGACCGGTTGTGCGCCGATTTCAAGGTAGCGCCACCTGGAGAGGTCATAGTCCTCAAGCTTGATGTCGCCGCTCTTGATGGCATTGAGAACGGCCACCGCCACGGGCACCACGAAAAGAATGTCCGTACCCTTTTCCTCCGCCAAGGCCTCCAGGATCCATTTGGGCTCTCTGAATTCGCGAAGGAGCGTCCCGGTTGCCCCTGTGGCATAGAAGGGCGCCCAAAGAAACATGGTCCCACTGTGGTAGAGGGGGAGGAAAAAGACGTAGTTGTCGTTTTTCTCCACAAAATAACTCATGCCGTTTCCGATGGCCGTGTTGTTGAGCGAGTAATGGGTGTGGAGCACGGGCTTGGGCTTTCCGGTGGTGCCGGAAGTGAACATCATGGCCAGGTCGTGCTGGTCATCGACGTCCACCATGGCCTCGGCGGTGTCTCCGTACTTGGAAACCACCGCGTAGTCGATCATGTCCTTTGGCGCCTGATCCCCCACGCAAATGAATTTTTCGACGGTGACAAGCTCACCCTGAATGGGTTGGACCACGGGTAAAAACTCGGCACCCAAGATAAACAGCTTGGGGTTGCACACGTTTGCCGCGTAGAGGATGTCCGGTCCCACGAACCGGAAATTCAGAGGGACGATCACGGCGCCGATCTTGATGATCGCGTAGTAGGTGATCAGCCACTCCAGGGAGTTGTTCTGGAGGTGCATGACGTAATCGCCATCCCTTATCCCGAGCTCTTTTGACAGGAAATTGGCCACTCGGTTGATGGCGTCGTTGAACTGTCTCCAGGTGAGCGTCCTCCGGGCGCCCTTGGACGGGGTCCTTTCGACCAGACAGGTCTTTTCAGGCAAGTGGCGGGCATGAATGGTCGCATACTTGGCATAATTCATCGAAATCTTCCCCCTTGGTCTCTATTGAATCGAACCTTTTCATATCGTCGGTCACAGATTTAAAATGACATGTTTAAGTCTACTTTATGTAGCCGGCGATGCGAGGTAGCCATAGGGTGAGGCCGGGCATATAGGTCATAAAAAGAAGAACTGCAATCTGAATTGCAAGAAACGGCAAAACCGCCCTCGAGACATAAATAAGATCCCTGTTTGCAATGGCCCCGGTGATGTAAAGGCTGACCCCCATGGGGGGCGTGCAGTACCCGATGGCCAGATTTACCGTGAGGATCAGTCCGAAGTGCGTGGGGTCTACGTTAAAGGCCGAGAGCATGGGCAGGAAAACAGGCCCCAGGATCATGGTGGCCGAGATAATGTCCATAAACATCCCCACGATGAGCAAGAGGATATTTATGACCAAAAGGAAGAGAATCGGGGATTGGATCGACGATAAGACCGCCTCGGTAATCCTTCCGGGAATGGCCTCAAGGGTCAGGTAACGACCAAAGCAGGTGGCGCCCGCAACAATGATGAGCAGGGTTGCAGAGGTGACGGCCGAGCTGACTGTGATCTTCTTTACATCCCTGAACTTGATGGACCTATGGATGACAAGCTCGACAAAAAACGCATAGACGCATGCCACGACGGCCGCCTCGTTGGCAGTGAAAGCCCCTGAAAAAATGCCGCCGAAGATGATGACAGGCAACATCAGGGACCAGAAGGATTCCTTAAAAACCGCCAGGATGGTCTTGGCATCCGGAACGGACATGCGGGTGTAATCAGTCCTTTTTCGATAATAAAAAAAGCTGTAAATACACGTCAGAATGATGATTAAGATGCCGGGGACGAATCCGGTGAGAAAGAGGCCCTCGAGGGAGACGTTACTGATCATACAGTAAAGGATCATCCCAATACTCGGGGGGATAATGACCCCCAAGTTGGGGGAGGTGGTCATGAGGCCCAGGGTGTATCTCTCCCCATAGCCGTTTTCAAGCAGCGCAGGGATCATGAAACCGCCCAGGGCCACGACCGTAGCCACCGTGGACCCTGAGATGGCCCCAAAAAGACCGCACGCGATGACTCCCGCCATGCCGAGGCCTCCGGGGAGCCAGCTGACCATGACGTTGGCGACCTTGATGAGTTTGTCCACAATGGTCCCGGAGGTCATGATGTTGCCGCATAGGATAAAATAGAGGACGACCACGAGGGCGAAGTTGTCCATGCTCCGGAAGAGGCTTTGCGCGAGAAGAAGAAGGGGGAGGTCGGTGAAGAGGACAAAGCCCAGGACCGCTGTAAAAAAAAGGCACATAAAGACAGGGACCAAGGAGGACATGCATCCCAGAAGGATTCCCAACATCACGAGGTCGCTAAGTTCCATGTCGTGGCTCGTCTCCGCCGGATTAGGGGTGAGATGGATTAAGCCCGGTTCTTAGAATGCCTAGGCCGTTTCGGCAGCCTTTGCGCGAAGCGCCTGCACATCCAGATACATGACGTGGATGGTCCGAATGAACATCATGATCCCCATGGCGGGCAATATGGCATACAAATAAACGAGAGGAATCCTTAAAATAATGGTCATTTGATGGGTTTGCACCTGAAGGGCGGCCATCTGCCATCCGTAATAGATCATCATCGCCGAGAATATGAGCGTGACAAGGTTGCCGAAAAAAGTGAGCGGGGTCTTCAAAACGGGCACGAGTTGAACCAGGGCGTCGATCTTGATCATGGAACGGGCCTTTATGGCGGCGCTGCACCCTATGAAAGTCGTGAGGATAATCACTTCTCTGACCAATTCCTCGGACCAGGCCAGGGAATAGTTGAAGCCGTATCTCAAGACCACATTGAAGAAAAGGGCGATGAGGGCCACAAACGTTGAGATGAAAAGGACCCATTCCTCGATGAAACTCAGGATACGATCCAAGAAACTTAATAGCTTCAGCATGGCTCGGGTCTCTTAGCGGGTCAAAGCAGAAAGGGCACCTTCATGCCCTTTCTGCTTTTTCTTGAGCCTACGGTTTGTAACCCATATACTCTTGGACTTCTTTCAGAAAATCCTTGGGTCGGTAGGTATCCCCCGGATAAAAGCTTGTTGATCTCAGGCGCAAAGTCCTTGTAAACCGAGTTCCCTTCTTTCCTCAGGGTCGTCATATCCCCTTCGGAAAGATCGAAAAACTCGACACCTTCCTTCTCCTTCGCGTCACGGATGGAATCGGTTTCCTGCTGCACGGTCTCGGATCGGATCTTTTTAGAGACTTCATGGACGACCTCCTTGAAGGTCTTCTGGAGGTCCGGGGGAAGGCTGTTAAACCAGGCTTTGTTGAAGATCCAAATGAAAAGGCCCTGGGCGTAATTAACCCTGGTAAAGTACTTGGCGACTTCGAATTTCTTGGTGATGTAGCAGACGGAAGGCGTGTGGTCCAATCCCGTGATCACACCCTGTTTCAGTGCCACGGGGACGTCGGGCCAGGGCATGACGACCGGGTTGAATCCCCATGCCTTATAAAGCATCTGGTTCACAGATGCTTCTGCGATCCGGAATTTGACCTTCGTTGCGTCTGCAATCGTCTTCACCGGGGTTGTCGTCGCCCAGCCGTAGTTGCCATACCCCGTGATATCAAGGCCTATGATGCCCTGATGATCCATGGCCATCATGTAATGGTCGAACAGCTTTCCGCTATTCACGAATTTGTCCAGCTTTTCGAAGGAATTGACCAGAAAGGGGAGGTTGATGAGACCGAACCGTGGACCCAAATTGGTGGAAGCGACCGAACTGCAGGCCATGCCCTGGATGGCGCCCATCTGCAATTGATTGAGGACCTCCACCTCTCCACCGAGCATGGAGAAAGGCTTGTAGTCGAGGTACATCTGGCCGTTGGTACGTTTCCACAGCTCATCCCGTATCGCAAAACCCGCGTAAACGCCCTTCAAGACCGGATGAGAAACATTTGAGACAATGAATTTGTATTTCGCGCCGGAGGGATCAAAAGCCGGCTTCCACGCATCCAGCGACGGCCCTGCCGCCCACGCAGCACCAAATACCATCGCTACCCCCACCAGGAACACCACGGAAAAAGCTAACTTCTTCATACTCACCTTGCTCCTTTCTCAGTTCGCTGTTGACGTTAGATCGGCCTTGTTCCCACGCCATGTGGCGGCCGGGTTCAAAAAGAGCTTCCAAACATTATAGGAGTGTCTTGGACACAATCCTGCGAAACCTGAAACGAAACAAGGACGTGCTTCGTCAGATGCCCTTTGAGAGCACGTGATCGTCGCGAAGCAGCCTGCTTTGGATCCCCTTGCCGACATAATAGGTGCGGCTGAATTCAGACCAGAACTCCTTGTCCTTTTCCTTCCAGTTCGGCCCGAATTTTTCGTCAAAGAAATCGCCGAGCTTGTCAAAGAGAATCCTCCACGTGGGTTTTCCTTGGGCCATGGCTGCCAGGACATCGTTCAGGATTCGATCGAGGTCGGCCAGCATTTCTTTTGGCAGATAGGACATGGCCCCTTTTTTGATGGAAGTCAGCAGCGCCTCGGGGTTCATGGCATGGGCCGTGAGCATCACCGTGGGAATTCCCTTCTCTACGGTCTTTTCCAACAAATCCAGTCCGTCAACCCCCATGATGTCGAGAATGGCCAGATCAAAGACGCGTTCGTCCATTTTATCCACCGCCTCCTGGTAACTTCGGGCGGTGTTGACAATGGCTTCCTCCAGAACGTCCTTGATGGTCTCCAGGACGTCTTCCTCGTCGTCAACGGCGAGGATTCTCTTGCCTTTCAGGTAAGATTTCTCAGCCATCAGCCATCCTCCCTGCAGGGCTCATGACATCCGCGGGGTCCGGATCGAGAAAAGGTGCAACAATAAGGAATGCCATTAGATTTTCCATCCGGAAAGCGACATTCGTTGAATTTATTAGATCGGGTATCCTTTGTCAAGCATATGTGACAGCATATACGACATGGATCGATTAAGGCGGCGCCCTGCGAGGGCTGAAAAACAGGCAATATGGAGGCAGAAATGTCCTTGACAGCCAGAACCTTGATCAGTAGGCTGGATATTGAATGAATCATCACTCAACCACTGATTTGGCCTGTGAAAAGAGATAAATCGAGCGACAAGTACCACCGCATCATCCAGGCGGCCACAAAGGTTTTTGCGAAGAAGGGCTTTTTCCACGCGAAGATCTCCGATATCGCGAAAGAGGCCCGGGTGGCCGACGGTACCATTTACCTCTACTTCGAAAACAAGGATGACATCCTGATCTCGCTTTTCGAGGCCCAGATGAAGGCCGTGCTCGAGAACATGGTCACGCAGATCTCCATGGAGGACGACCCGGTGAGGAAGCTTCGTCGTTTCGCGCTCGCCCACCTGCAGCTGATCGAACAGAACAAGAGCATGGCCGAGATCATTCAGGTGGAGCTGCGCCAGAGCAGCAAGTTCATGAAGGAGTACAAGAACGAGGGGTTCGTCCAGTATCTGGAGTTGATTGCGGACATCATTCGGGAGGGGCAACGGAAAGGCGCATTCAAGCGGGAGATCATCCCCGGTGTGGCGAAAAGGGCCTTTTTTGGCGCACTGGATGAGATGTCCACCTTTAGGGTGTTGTCACGCCGAAGAGGGTATGATATCAAGACCGCAGCCGAACAGATCAGCGACATTTTTTTGAGTGGAATAAGCACATCATCACAATAACTTAGAAAGTAAGGAGGAGAACCGTGAACATTGTCGTTTGCCTGAAACAGGTCCCCGACACGGAGACCCAGATCAAGATCGCCCCGGGCGGGAAGTCCATTGTCACGGATGATGTCAAGTGGGTCATGAACCCATACGATGAGTTTGGTGTGGAGGAGGCCCTTCGCATCAAGGAGAAGCTAAGCGGTACGGTGACGGTGGTGGGACTGGGACCCAAGCGGGTCACGGAATCCATCCGCACGGCATTGGCCATGGGCGCGGACAAGGGCCTTCTCATCAGCGATCCATCCCTGGACGGTGCCGACGCGCTCAGCCGCGCCAAGGCGCTGGCTGCAGCCATCAAAGGCATGGGCTTTGATCTGGTTTTCACGGGCCAAAGGGCGGTCGATGACGACACCGGTGTGGTTGGCCCGGCCCTTGCCCAGTTGCTGGGCGTGCCGCACGTGGCGCTGGCGGTGAAGGTGGAGGTTTCCGAAGACCAGAAACGGGTGAAGGTGAACCGACCCGTTGAAGGCCAGACCCTGGTGATCGAGGCGGATCTGCCGGCGCTGATTACCACCCAGAAGGGGCTGAATGAACCCAGATACGCCTCCTTGCCGGGCATCATGAAGGCAAAGAAAAAGCCGTTGGAAGAAAAGAGCCTGGCCGATCTGGGTTTGGACGGATCAGCGTTCGGTGAGGGTGGAAACAAGCTGAAAGTCCTCGAAATCAAACCACCGCCCGCCCGGAAAGCCGGCAAGCTGGTAGATGGTGAGACCCCCCAGGAAAAGGCCACCGAATTGGCAAGGTTGCTCCATGAGGAGGCGAAGATCATCTGAGGCCGAATAGGAGACCTTGATGGGGAAGGTTTATTTTCTGAATCCCGAAATCTGATCATGACCTAGGAGATAAAGAGATGGCACAGGGAGTATGGGCGATTGCCGAGCAAAGAGATGGTGAAATCCGAAAGGTTTCATACGAAATTGTGAGCGAGGGACGGCGCCTGGCCGACGCGTTGGGTCAACCCCTGACGGCGGTCCTGCTGGGCGCAGGGATCAAGTCGAAGGCATCCCAACTGGCCCAGTATGGCGCGGACCGGGTCCTGGTGGCCGATGATCCAAGGCTGGAACCTTACACGACCGATGCATATGTTTCCGTTCTCACGCAGCTGGCAAAGGATGGCGAACCCGCGATCCTGATAATGGGCGCTTCGGTGCAGGGCAAAGACCTCTCCGCCAGGCTATCGGCTGCCTTGGGCGTGGGCATGGCGCAGGACTGCATGGCCTTTTCCGTGGAGGAGGGCAACTTGATCGCCAACAGGCCGATTTATGCCGGAAAGGCCTATGCCAGGGTGGCCTTTCAGAACAGCTGGCCCCAGATGGCGACTGCGAGACCCAACGTGATGAAGGTCAATGAACCGGAACCGTCCAGGTCCGTCGAAGTGGTTGACGCGGCCTTCACCCTGGATGATGCCGAGCTCAAGACCAGGGTGGTGGACACCATTAAAGACACAAGCGGAAAGGTCGACCTGACGGAGGCCGATAAGATCGTCTCCGGCGGCCGCGGCATGAAAGGACCGGAAAATTACAAGATCCTGGAGGACCTGGCCGATTTGATCGGCGCCACGGTGGGTGCGTCGCGTTCGGCGGTGGATGCCGGATGGCGGCCCCACAAAGACCAGGTGGGACAGACCGGAAAGGTGGTCTCCCCCAACCTCTACATCGCCTGCGGCATATCAGGGGCCATTCAGCATCTGGCTGGCATGTGCACCTCCAAGGTGATCGTTGCCATCAATAAGGACCCTGATGCCCCCATATTCCAGAAGGCAGACTACGGGGTCGTCGGGGACCTGTTCGAGGTGGTTCCGGCCCTGACCGAGGAAGTGAAGAAGTATCTGTAAAACCTACCTAGCGCTCGCTGCCCGCAACGGACTGCCTCTTTTCCCTTTTGCTTCACGACGGAAATGGGGCGGTCTCGGGCAGGGAACGCGTCGTCTTTCTCATCAAAATCTCATCCGGATCGCGCCACAGGGCGACCGCAATGGCTTGCGGATCTATCGAGGACAGACGGAGGGGCGCGAAAATTTCATTGACTATAGGACCTCTTTTTGTATAATTATCTTTTTAAATTGGCGGTGTAGCTCAGTTGGTCAGAGCATGCGGCTCATATCCGCAGAGTCACTGGTTCAAGTCCAGTCACCGCCACCATTTCGAATGTCCCGCCAGGGGTTGACTTCTTTTCTGCTGAGCTTAATATCAAGAGATCTTGCCTCGTTCGGGAGCCCCTTTCACATGAAGTTCCGCCCGTTTAAAGGTGAAGATTTGAGGGTCGTGACGGATGCCCTCGACATCTCCGAGGATATCACAGGGAATTTTTTCAAGTTTTCCACCGGCCAGTGGAAGAGGTTTCGTTATGACGTCAAGACCCTGGCGGACTTGACTTCGGATGAGATCAGCCATGAGGCCTTTGCGGTCCTCAGCAAGCGGACACGGGTTGTGAACGATTACGGCCCCACTTCCCTCAAGAAGGACTATTATTTTATCTGCCTTCAGGATCACCGGGTTCTCAAAGCCGTCGGTCGGGACGGGGAAATCGGCCTTTTGCCGCTCCTCGTCTACGTCCTGACCCACGAGCTGGTCCACGTCATCCGGTTCTCAGATTTTGTGAAGCGTTTCGACGTGTCGGGCACCGGCAGGGAGATGGAAGAGCGGATTGTCCATTCCATCACCTACGAAATCCTCAGGAAGATTAATTTGGACAAGCTCGACCTTGTGCTGGATCGTTACAAGGGCCACCGCTGGTGTGAGGTGGCCGTTTCCTGAGGGGTAACATTTAAATCAACGGGAGGTATTTCAATTATGCCCATTTATGAGTACGAGTGCACCAAATGTGGAAACCATATGGAGGTGTGGCAGAAGTTTTCCGACGCGCCCGTGACACAATGTGAGGCTTGCCGCGGCAATGTGAGGAGAGTCATTTCGCAGAGCGCGTTTCATCTGAAGGGGACGGGCTGGTATGTGACCGACTACGCCTCCAAGTCAGGGAGCAAAAGCGGCGAGGCCAAGAAATCCGAAACCAAGGCCGAAACCAAGACAGAAACCGCAAAGACGACCGCCAAGGAAAGCGGAGCGGCCAAAGAGAGCTGAAGCCGGTTAACCGGAACAAGCTCTCATCCTACTGAAACCACAGGTTGCTCATGAAGAGATCTGACACCGATAAAGTCCAGAACAAACTGATTGCGCGTCTCGAAAGGCAGGAGCGACGGGAAACCTTTCAGCGAGACCGGTTCTTGAAGTTCAAGTTGACCGAGATTCACAGCAGGCTATCCCAGGCCCTTTTGATGAAGAAAGTGATCGAGACGGAAAATCCCACAGCCATATCCGATCTGATCCTCAAGGGGTTGAAACGGGCACAGAGCAGCTCCGAGTTTGACTTCAAGTATTTCACTGCGCCGATCCGGACCCTTGTTCCCCGACCCAACCAGTATGCGCTCTACATGACCCAGTACATCATGGAGGTCATGATCGACGATCCCAGCGTGATCGAGATATATGGCACGGACACGGACATCTATCAGCTGGTCAACGAAGTGATCAGCCACATCAATGTCCGTTTCGAAAGGGCCGAAGAAGAGGTGTTGGCCCAGCTGGCGCGCAACAAGACCCTGACGCCCGGTTCGAGGGAGTACGATATTGCTCTTGACCAGGCCTTCAGGAAGAAGGTCGGGGAACCGGAGCATTAGCCGAGAGGCGGGAAAAAGCCGTGAATCCCGGCCGGCTTTTGCGTATCTTGAGACGGCGGGCTTTTCTGATGACTTGATGTGCCCAGAGTGAGGAGAGCGGACATGGCCGAAAAGGTGGCGTTTCTGTTTCCAGGTCAGGGCTCGCAGTACGTCGGGATGGGGCGTGATCTGCAGGACGGGTTTCCGGAGGCCCGGGGCGTGTTTGAGCGGGTCGACGAAATTTGCCGGAAGCCCATTTCCCGGTTGTGCTTCGAGGGACCCATGGACACGTTGACCTTGACGGAAAACCTCCAGCCAGCCATTGCGGCGGTCAGCCTCGCGTGTCTGGAAGTGCTGAGGTCATCGGGCATTCAACCCGCCGTCTCTGCCGGCCACAGCCTGGGGGAGTATGCGGCGCTTGTCTCGTCGGAGGCCATTTCCAGCGATGATGCCCTTCGGCTTGTTCAGAAAAGGGGTGAGCTGATGCATCGCGAGGCTTTGGCCAATCCGGGCGCCATGGCCGCGGTGGTGGGGCTCGATCTGCGCGCGGTGGAGGAAGTCGTGGCGCAGGCAAAGGAAGATGAAGTGCTGGCGGTAGCCAACCACAACACCGCGGATCAGGTGGTCATCACGGGACAGGAAGGCGCTGTTTCAAGGGCCGCGCAGCTGCTGAAGGGCCGAGGAGGGAAGGCGATCCCCCTGAAGGTGAGCGGCGCCTGGCACAGCCCTTTGATGGGGGGCGCTGTGGAGGAATTCCGTGGATTCATGGACCACATCCGGTTTTTAATCCCCAAGTCATCCATCCTTCTCAATGCCACGGCCGAGCGCGGGTCTGACCCGGAGCAGATCAAGGACGTCATGTCGAGACAGTTGACCAGCCCGGTCCGCTGGTACGAGATCGTGCGCAACATCTTGTCCCAGGACATCACCACCTTCGCCGAGATCGGCCCCAAAAAGGTCCTTACCGGGTTGCTCAAGAAGATCGCCCCCCCTGAAGCGGGGCTCAAGATCTACAACGTGGAAGATCAAGCGAGCCTTGCGTCCTTTATGGAGCAACTCGGCTGAGACGTTCATTGCTCTGCGTGTCGTCTGCCTTTTCAAACGCTCCTGCATTGCCGCCGGGCTGTTGCGCCGCCTGAAATCCGGTGCTGAAGCATCCCCCCTCTCCCCAAATAGATCGGTCAAGGAGGCAGTGGTGCTTGGCGCGCCTAGCTCTGATCGGATTCCTCCTTCGGTTTGGGGCTGTCGAGGAGTCGGGCGGTTTCGGCGATCTCTTCCGGTGTTATCGCGGCGCGAAGCGTCTCCATGCGTTTCATGACCTCGGCGAACCGGACGCCCTCGGCCGCGCTGATCCACTCCAGTTGAAGCCGTTCAGGCCGGATGCCCAGTTTTTCCATTTTTTTGTGGACCTTCTTCACCCGCTTTTCGGTCCAGTGGTTGGCGTCGATGTAATGGCAGTCGCCGATGTGGCATCCGCTCACCAGGATCACGGGGGCCCCTTTTCGAAAACCGTGCCAGATGAATTTTTCATCCACGCGGCCCGAGCACATGGTCCGGATGAGGCGGACATTGGGGGGATACTGGAGCCTGGAGACCCCGGCGTAGTCCGCGCCCGGCGTAAGAGCACCAGTTGCAGGCAAAGGACAGGATCTTTTCTCTGCGGACGTTCGTCCAGCATGGCGTCGATCTGGCTCAGGATCTGCGCGTCGGTGAAATGGTTCATGGTGATGGCGCCAAAGGGGCACTCCGCGGCGCAGGTGCCGCAGCCCGCACAGGCGGCCGTGTTGACGACCGCGGGGGTCTTTCTTTTCACATCCACGGAGATGGCATTGTAGGGACAGACCTCGGCGCACTTGCCGCACGACTTGCACTGCTCGGCAATGACCTCGGAAGTGATGGGCTCGGTCGTGATTTCGCCCTTGTGCATCAGGCGGATGGCCCTGGCCGCGGCGGCTGAGGCCTGGGTGACGCTCTCCTTGATGTCCTTGGGGCCTTCGGCGCAGCCGGCGTAAAAAATGCCGCGGGTGGCGGCATCCACCGGCTGAAGCTTGGGGTGGGCCTCCAGGAAAAACCCATCCGGAGTCAGCTGAAGCCCCAGCATTTCCTGAAGCTTCTGTGTGCCGGAGGCGGGCTTCACGCCAATGGCCAGGACCAGCATGTCCAGATCATGGGTTTCGAGCTTGCCGGTGGCCGTGTTTTCGACCGCCACCCGCAGCCTTCGCTCCGTTGTTCTCCTCAACGGTGCCGGGGAGCCCCCGCAAATAGTGGACCCCCAGTCGGCGGCTGCGGGTGTAGAGGTCCTCAAACCCTTTTCCAAAGGCCCGGATGTCGATATAAAAGACCTTCACATCCATGTCCGGGTAATGCTCCTTGAGCACCAGGGTGCTCTTGACCGTGTTCATGCAGCAGACGTTGGAGCAGTAGCTTCCCCCTTTCCGGGCGGAACGGGACCCGACGCACTGGACGAAACCCACTGACCGGGGGCGTTTTCGGTCTGTTGGACGAATCAGTTCCCCTTTTGTGGGACCGCCGGCGTTGACCAGCCGTTCGAATTCCAGGCTGGTCAGGACGTTTTCAAACCGGGTGTAGCCGTATTCATCCAGTTCCGTGGGATCATAGGGCTCGAGGCCGGTGGCCACCACGATGGAGCCCACCCGTTCAACGATTTCCTCATCGGACATGTGAAAATTGATGCAGCCCTTGTCGCAGGCCTCCAGGCACTTTGCGCAGACGGCAAGATTGTGTCCCAGACACTCATTGACGTTGATCACATAGGCCGAGGGGACGGCCTGGGGAAAGGGCGTGTAAATGGCCTTCCGGGAAGAGAGGCCCACGTTGAACTCGTCGGGGCGAACCACCGGGCAGACCTTGGCGCAATCCCCGCAGGCGGTGCACTCCTTTTCGTCCACGTATCGGGCCTTCTTGAGGATCCTCACATCGAAATTGCCCACGTACCCTTTCACGTCCACCACTTCCGCCATGGTGTGGAGCTTGATCCGGGGATGTCGACCGACATCCGTCATCTTCGGTCCGAGGATTCAGATGGAGCAGTCCATGGTGGGAAAGGTCTTGTCCAGCTGGGCCATGATCCCGCCGATGGAGGGCTTCTTTTCCACCATGACCACGTCATACCCGTTGTCCGCCAGATCCAGGGCGGCCTGGATCCCCGCCACCCCGCCGCCGATGACCAGGGTCCGTTTGGTGAGGGGCAGCCGATCTTCCTTGAGGGGCCAGAGGAGCCGCACACGGGAGACGGCCATCTTGACCAGGTCCATGGCCTTGTCGGTGGCGGATGCGCGGTCATGCATGTGGACCCAGCTGCATTGCTCCCGCAGATTGGCCATCTCCAGCAGATAGGGATTGATCCCCACCGACTGGAGCATCTGCCGGAATGTGGGTTCATGCAGCCTGGGCGAGCAGGAGGCCACCACGACCCGGTCCAGACCGTTTTCGAGGATATCATCCTTGATGTTCTGCTGGCCCGGTTCCGAACAGGCGTAGCCGATGTCTTTTGACACCACGACGTCCTGGAGCCCTTCCGCGAACCTGGCCACCTGGCCGCAGTCCACGGTCTGGGCGATGTTGAGCCCGCAGTGGCACACATAGACCCCGATGCGGGGCGCATCCCCGTCGTGATCGATTTTTTTCACAACCGTCTTTTCTTCCATGGTCTTTCCTTAAACTGTACTCTATTCATGACCCTTGGCGTCTCAGGGCCGGGGCCAAGATGGGAGCGTTCATCGCGCAAGATCATCACAATTCCACGCCGGAGCTGAGCTTGGCGGAGATCGTTCATTGATCCCCCCAGGATATGCTCTCGGCCATGAGCGAGGTGAGATCCCTGATCTCCATGTTCAAACCCTCCCCACGGAAGGGATCTTCCATCGCGCAGCGCAGATGGATCTGACACTTGGGGCAGGCGGTGACCAGCAGGTCGCTGCCTGTGTCATGGGCCTGGCGGATCCGTTTGACCTGCAGCGCCTTGTTGAAGCTGTCGCAACGGGTCCAGGCCGCGTTCCCGCAGCAGATGGCCCCACGCCCCTGATCCGACATCTCGGCGAAGTTCGAGACATTCAGGCGGTGGATGAGCCTCCTGGGGAGGTCGGCACGATCTTCAAGTCGGCTCAGACGGCACGGATCCTGAAAAGTCAGGCGTCTCTCAATCCGCTTGAACGTCACGGCGCCCTTTTCGATCTCACGTTCGAGCAGGTCGAAGAGGTGAGTCACCTTGATGTCAAGCGGAATTCCGAGGCCGGGATAATCCCGGGAAAGGGTCCGGTAACATTCAGGACAGGCGGTGACGACCTCCTCCGCCCCCATGTCCCTGATGGCCTGAACATTGAGTGCGGCGAGCTTCTTGCAATTCTCCCGGTCGCCCGACCAGAGGAGATCGTGTCCGCAACATCGCTCTTCTTCCATGAGGGCGGGATGAATGTCAAAGAAGTTGAGCAGCCGGATGGCGTCAACCAGGACATTTCGGGTCTCGACGCCCAGATGGGTTCGGAAAAAGATGTCAAAATAGGGGGCACAGCCTCCAAAGAACAGGATTTTGCTGCTTCGGTCCGTCTTGAGGTCCTCGGGAAGCCATTGCCAGTGACGGGGCTTGAGCCCGGGGGCGGCCATGGTTCTCATGAGTGAATGAAAGAACCCGCCGTGGGGATCGGAACACGCCGATTTGTGGCCCCGCAAGTGGTGTCTCAGGTCCCGGATGAACTCAGGGAAATTGACGGCAGAAGGACATCGGTCATAGCACAATCCGCAGGTGAGGCATGCCCACACATCGGTTTGGAGCGAAGGAGAACGGATGTTCCCCGAGATTACAGCCCCTGCCAGGGTCCGGGGGGAAAAGGGCTTGCCGGAGAGGGTGAGGGGGCAAGCAGAGGAGCACTTTCCCGCAGTCCTGGCACGCGTAGATGTCGTGGGCCGAGAGGATCTCAGGCTCAATGTCTTTTGTTTCACCATCTTCATCCGTCCTGGGCCCGTGGACGACCGGCGTCTTCCCAATGGCCGTGATCTGGTCGCAGAAGGCCGTGAGAAAGGCCAGCAGTTCCTGGGACTGCTCCGGCATGAAGGTTGCCAGCTGGAGCCGCTCTTGACCCAGGCCGATAAGGTCCAGAATGCCGCGGGTGTCGGTGACGTTGTTCTGTGCGTTGGCGGTGCCGGTGCCGTAGCGGCAGGTCCCGGACTCGCAGCCCACCAGGGCCACCCCGTCGGCGCCCATTTCAAAGGCTTTGAACAAAAGGGACTTGCTGATCCGGCCGGTGCACGGGATCCGCACCATCTTGATTTCGGGCGGAATGGCTGCAGCGCGGTCCTGAAGCGTCTGGAAAGCCGCATGAGGCGCCCAACTGCAAAGAAAGAGTATGATTTTGAAGTCCGGTGACGCTGATGGCTCATAGCTCATGGCAAAATCCTTATTAACCCTATACCTTGGACCTTGCACCTTGAACCAAGATTAATAGCAGGTCCAAGGTCTCAGGTCTCAGGTTCAAGGCAATCTCTCTCCCTCTTCCCTTGTACCCTGCACCTTGCACCTTTCTTTCACATCAGCACCTCTTCAAGCAGTTGCTCCAGGTAGGCCTGGTCCCGGTAGGGGCTATCGGCCGCGTTGGATGGGCAGACCGAGATGCAATTGCCGCAGCCCTTGCAGAGGGCCTCGTCCACGCGGGCGGACCATCCGTCGGCCTCATTCTTTTGAAGCGATATGGCCTGATAAAGGCACGCCGACAGGCATCGGCCGCATCCGCGGCAGAGGTCCTCCTGGACCACTACGGTATATCCTTTGCTCTGTCTCGGACCGCGGGGCATGTGGGCTGCCGCAAGCACAGCGGCCGCAGCACCCTTTTTCCTTTCGGAGGCCGGCACCTCCTGGGGGCTTGCCAGAAACAGGCCGGCGATGGATGTGTTTCCCGGATAGAGAAAGGGGACGCCCGCCACGCCCGCGTTTTTGCATGGCAGAGGCGACGAGTCGTGGGGGCAGTCCTGCCTGCGGCACATAAGGGATTTTACGCCTGGAGCCCTCTCCGATGACGATTGCGCCGACCGGCAGGGTCTGGTCTGAAATCGCCCTTCTGCACGAAGACCTGAAAGTCGCCGATGGTCCCGCTCAGGGCAAGCACGGAAGATCCTTCAAAGCTGGTGATGTTGGGGTGCGCCACTTTTTCGGAAAGCGGTTTTTCTGCGGTTCCGAACATGAAGACCTCGATGCCCGCCTCTGCCAGGGCCATGGCGCTGCTGACGGATGCCTCTGACTCCCCGATCACCGCCGTGGTGAAATTGTAAGCCCTGGCAGGAGAGGGAAGGGCCTTCAGCCGTTTGGCCCTTCCCAGAGACCGTTCAATCAATCCCTTGAACCGGGCCAGAGCGACGCCGGGATCGGCGGGAAGGAAGCGAAGCACTTCGCCTCTCAGATTGCACGTCTCCACCATGGCCCGGCTAATCCCCGTTCCCTTGAAGAGCGAGTCCTTTAATCGGCTTCGTTGATCCGTGCAGGCGCTGCAGACAAAATCCAAGGGGCAGCAGACACAGGAGGCCAGCACCACCCGGGTGAGCCCCCTTTCCCGAATGGCCTTCAGAATCGCAGCCGATCCTTCCGGGACGCAGGCTGATTGGAGGACCTCGCCATAAGCCACTTGTTGCGTTTCGGCTAATTGATCGACGACATCGCCCATCCCTTCTGTCCATCCGAAGGCATCATTGCACCGGCACACAAAGAGTCCAAGGCGAATCTCCGTAGAAAGCCCCGGTTCAGGCGGGCTGAAGGAGAGGCCCCGCCCCTTCGGGCGATGGGACGTCCCCCCAAGCAGGATCATGGCCTGGGCGGCCGATGCAAACCCCCGCGTTATCATGGCATAGACATCGGTCTTGGCAGAGGTGGGGCCGTAGGCGCGAATGACGTCTTCTCCCCGAACTGTCGGAGGGGCGGCCTCGGGATCCGCGATAATGACCACGCCCGCATGTTCGACGAGGGGCTCTGAAGCGCTTGAGTGATTGATGGCCCGGATCGCATCGCAGACTTCGGCGCACATGTAACACTGGGAGCAGACGCCGCATTGCAGGCACCGCTCGGTCTCCGAGAGAACCTGGCTTTCGCTCAAGCCGAGCGCCACTTCCGTGAAGTTGTCGCATCTTGCCGCCGGCTGCCTTTCGGACATGGTGGGTCTGGCCTGGGATGGAATATCGGAGGGAATTTCCGAAAAGTCCTTATCCTCCGGCCTCCAGGGTTTGTGGGCCATATCAATTCTGCCACCGAGCAATTCATCAACCGCATGGGCTGCGGCCCGTCCCGATGCCATGGCATCCACCACAGAGGAGGGTCCCTTGACCGCGTCTCCTGTGGCGAAAACGGACGCCAAGGTGGTCCGCCATGCAGAATCAACCTTGACAAACCCCCGTTCGGTCACGCCCAGTGGCGATGGCAAGGCTGAAGCAAAGGGGCCGTTCTGGCCAATGGCCACGAAGGCCCGGTGAAAGGAAAGCTCCAAGGGCTCGCTGTCGGGCACGATCACCGGCCAGGGGATCCCCTGTGCGTCGGGTTCCCCCGGGACCGTGGGTCTGCAAATCAATCGGCCGAGCCTGCCGTTTTGGCCGGAAAAGCCAACGACTTGAGTATTGTCCCGAAGGGAGACGTTTTCCTCTTTCGCCCCCTGCACCTCCTCCTTGGCAGCGGGAATTAATTCTTCCGGAAACCAGGAAATGATCGTGACCCTTGCGCCGATCCGCACCAAGGCACGGGCCAGATCGAATGCCGCGTTGCCATCTCCGATGACCGCCACATCCTCCTTGAGCTCCCGGATCTCCCCGCGGTAGAGTTTGTTCAAAAAGGCGATGCAGCCTTCGACCCCTTCCAGGTCCTCGCCCGGAACACCCAGTTTGCGGTCGGTCCAGGCGCCCCCTGAGAAGATGATCGCATCGAATTCCTTCTCCAGTGCCTGGATTTCCCCAGGGAGATTGATTCGGCTGGAGGTCTTTAACTGGACCCCCAGGTCTTTGATGTACCGCAGATCCCGGTCGAGCACCTCTCTTGGAAGTCTGTGGGGACCGATGCCGTAACGCAGCAGCCCACCGGCGAGCGATTCCTTTTCAAAGACCGTAACCCCGTAACCCTTTCGGGCCAGGTCCGCTGCCGCAGCAAGTCCTGCCGGCCCAGAGCCGATGACCGCGACCCGCTCTTGCTTGGAAGGGGTCGCCCTGTTTTCGACGCCGGGAGCAGTATCGTGGTCCGCCAGAAAGCGTTTGATGTGCCGGATGTCGATCGGTTCATCCAAGAGCCCGCGCCGGCAGGCGGCCTCGCAGGGATGGGTGCAGACCCTGCCGCAGATGGAGGGAAGGACGTTATCCTGCCGCACCAGGTCCAGGGCCTCCTGGTACCTGCCCGCCAGGGTGAGGGCAATGTAGCCCTGTGCATTAACGCCGAGGGGGCAGTGGGCCTGGCATAGGGGCTGTCGACGCTTCTCGATGCTAGGTCGACCCGGCAGGGCCTGGCGGCCGGGATAATCAATGGGTTTTGTCCCCTGGGGGGTGGTCACCGGGCAGACGGCTTCGCACCGACCGCAGAGCGTGCATCGATCAGGGTCCACGAAAGTGGTTTCCGCCTTTATCTGAACACGAAAGCCCTGGGGCGTGTGCTTTACGGTTTGAACTTGGGCCGGCAGGATGCAGCGAATCATGGGGTTTCTGAGCAAGCGGATGAGGCCGGGTCGATGCGCGAAATTGAGCCCCAGGCCCGATGCGAGCTTCCACTCATCCCGGGAGAGCTTTCGGTCCAGGTCGGATTCCCGGTCCACCAGGGTCACGGGGATGCCGAGTTCGCCAAGCTTGTTGGTCGCGGCGATACCGGCCGGCGTTGCACCGATGACGATCACTTTGTGGAGTCTATCCTTTGGCCGCTTCATGTTCAGGCGCTTGCCTCCCCCATGGCCCTTTTTTTCCTCCCTTTGAGCGTGGCCTCCCCGAAATCGAAGCCCTTTTGGAAGGCCTTCAGGTTCAATTGCTCGGTCCCCTTTGGCACGGAGCCCAGGACCGCGGCGCGCGCCGCATCGAGTGAAATCGCACCCGTGACCGCGGTGAAGAAGCCGAACATGATGATATTGGCCATCATCTTCCGTCCCAACTCCTCGGCCATGCGGGTGGAGGGGATGGTGAAGAAATCCTTTTCATAGCCTAACGGTTGAACGAGGTCCTGGTCCGTGATCAGAGTGCCGCCTTCCTTGAGCTCGGGGATGTATTTGTCGAATCCGGACTGTGACATGCAGACCAGGATGTCGGGCTTTCGAACATAAGGGTAGTGGATCGTGTCATCCGAGATGATCACCTGGGCGCTGCATGCCCCGCCCCGTGCCTCGGGGCCATAGGACTGAACCAAAGTGGACTGCATGTGATCGCCCAAAGCAGCCGCCTGCCCGAGGATCTTGCCGGCCAGAACGATACCCTGGCCGCCAAACCCCGTGACGGTGATTTCCTTTCGAAATCGCCCTCTTTTCGATGGGTTGACTTCAGGATGGTTCAGGGTCGTCATGCCGCCCGCTCCTCTTCAAGCAGTTCCTGGGGCCTGCAGGTCCGGTCATAGAGCTCGATGCAGGTGGGTCGTTCCACGTCCACGAACTTGCCGAGGACAACCCCTCTTCCAAAATCGATATCCAGCTCCGTGGGCTGAGCGCCGTTTTTGATGATGGTCCGTTCCCTGTACATCTTCAGGGTGTCGAGCGGCTTTTCCTTGTTGCGTCGGCCGTAGTTGATGGGGCACGGGGCAAGGACTTCGATGAAAGAGAATCCCCTTCTGAGCAGCACTTCCTCGACGGCCTGAGTCAGATCCCGGATGTGAAGCATGGTCCACCGGGCCACATAGGTGGCACCGGAAGCATAGGCCATGAGCGGCAGGTTGAAGGGGGCATCCGGGTTGCCGTAAGGGGTGGTCGTGGTCTTGGCCAGATGGGGGGTGGTGGCGGCAACCTGTCCGCCCGTCATGCCGTAATTGAAGTTGTTGACGCAAATCACCGTCAGATCCATATTCCTTCTGGCCGCATGGATGAAGTGATTGCCGCCGATGGCAAAAAGGTCCCCGTCCCCGCTGAACACCACCACGTTGAGCTCCGGGTTGGCCAGCTTCATGCCGGTGGCAAAAGGGATGGCCCGTCCATGGGTGGTATGAAAGGAATCGAGCTTCACATAGCCTGCTGCCCTGCCGGAGCAGCCGATGCCCGAGACCATGACGGTCTTCTGGAGATCAATGCGGCTTGCCTTCATCGCGGTCAGGCAGGAGGCGAAGACGGTCCCGATTCCGCATCCCGGACACCAGATGTGGGGGATCCGATCCGTGCGGATCAGGTCGTCGAGGGGGTGCGCTGTTTCGATGGCTGGCGACTTTTCAGTATGACCTCCTGACAGGGTCTCGATGACGCGCTCGGGCGGGATGATGGTTCCGCCCGGGTGTCCCACCAGAAAGCAGGCACCTTTCCCCGGGCACATCGCTCCACTTCCTGGGAGATCTGGCCCAGGTTGATTTCCACCGTCACAAATGCCTTGACCCGTTCGGCCAGGGTGCGGATGAGCGTTTCCGGAAACGGCCAGACCGTGATGAGACGGAGCAGTCCGGCCTTGATCCCTTTTGCCCTGGCCTCGTCCACCGCGGCGAGGCTTGTCCTGGCCGAAACCCCGTAGGAGACGATGGCGATCGTCTGCGTCCTCCAGCCGGTAGCTCTCCGTCCGGATGATGTCAGCGAGGTTTCTGCGGATCTTCTCCATGATTCGCGTCATCATCTCCTGCTGTGCATCCACGGTCATGACGGGATAGCCCTTTTCGTCATGGGTCAGTCCGGTCACATGGATGGCGTACCCCTCTCCGGCAACGGCCATGGGCGCAACCCCGTTGGGTCCAGGCGCATAGGGCCTGAAGCGGTCTTTCCTGCCTTTGGGTTTTGGTCTTGAAACGGTTTTGATCTCCCTGGCCTCAGGAATGACCACCCGTTCGCTGAGATGACCGACGATCTCGTCGGTCATGATGAGGACCGGGACCCGGTAGGTCTCGCTCAGATTGAATGCGGTGATGGTCTGATAAAAGATCTCCTGGGGGGAGGCCGGCGCGAGGGCAATGATTTCATAATCGCCATGAGATCCCCACCTCGCCTGCATCATGTCCCCCTGGGCCCCCTGGGTGGGAAGCCCTGTGGAGGGGCCTGCCCGCTGCACGTTCACCACCACGCAGGGGGTCTCGGTGCAAACCGCGAGACCGATGTTTTCCATCATGAGGCTGAAGCCCGGCCCTGATGTGGCCGTCATGCTTTTTACACCCGCCCATGAGGCCCCAATGACCGATGCGATGGCTGCGATCTCGTCCTCCATTTGAATAAAGGTGCCGCCTACCCTCGGCAGACGATGGGAGATGTGCTCTGCAATCTCGGTTGCCGGCGTGATGGGATATCCCCCAAAAAAGAGGCAGCCAGCTGCCAGGGCCCCTTCGGCGCAGGCCACGTCACCGGTCATGAAATGCTCACCTGTCAGGACAGAAGATGTCATAGGTCAAAGGTCTCCCATGGAAAACCGGTCCGTCACAGGCAATGAATCAAACGGCGGGCCCGGCCACGGTTCAAGTCTTCTCCGCCTCCACGGAATAAATGGCGAACTCAGGACAGATGATTTCGCAGTAATGACAGTTCACGCACTCATCCGGTTTCTTGACCGATGGCGGGTGATATCCCTTGCGGTTGAACCGGGCTGAGAAGTCGAGGACCGACTTCGGGCAGAACTCGATGCAGTAACCGCACCCTTTGCAGCGGTCTTCGAGGATGTGGACGATGCCATGGGAGACTTGAATCTCCTCGGCATCCAGTGGAACACGCCAAAAGGTCATCTGTATCTCTGGCAATTAAGGTTTGGTGTTGACAGATTAATGCAAACTAAACGATCCGAAAGAATCGTGTCAAGCAAAACTTCTTTTTAAGCTCCTTTGAAATCGAGGCACCCCCCTTCTCATTGTGCGGGTGTCTCCTGATGAGAAGAGATTTCATTTAATGATGGTTGACGGTTTGAAAAATGTGAAAGGGTTTAGGGGGAAGAATTCGACACCCAAGAGCGCAGTTTCTGATAGGTCGCAGATACCCCCATGACTTTCCTCAGAGCGTCTCAGAGTTTAAGCATCGTTTGGATGTGAGACACCGTGGCATTATTCCCGGTGTATGGAAAAAGATTGGATCAGGGCTCTTTTCAATCAATTTCATTTATTTGCATTTTAACTTACAGTATATCTCTCTGCGTATGGTCCCGTTTCAGACTTGGAGAAACAGCCATGCCCGGCACGACATCTAGTTATCAGCCCAGAAAACCACAGGAATCACAGTACTTCAGTGTGTGGAGGATCACTTTGAAAGACTGGAACAGGCCCACGATGAGATCTTTGCGAAGCAATACGGCTTCTTCTATGGAAAAGGCATGTTCCTTGTGGCGCCCATGTTTATCCTGCTGATGCGAACCGGCACCCAAACACAGTCGAGCCCCCTGGCTCTGACTCCACCTCCACGCCCTTGCCGGCATCCAGTGCCCATTTTTACGCCCGCAAGTTGCAGACACAACATCTTGTGCCCAGATCTTCCTTGACACACAAGCTCAAACCGACCATAATTCGGGCAAAAAAGGGACTTCTTATCCGTTTTATCTGCTCTTTTGGCTCGACCAGATAAGGCTTTGATAAAGACCACACCATCAAATCGTTCAAAAAAACCGGTATTTATGAAGATGTTGTCTGGACCAAACGCCACATGGCATTATCGGAGGCGGCATGAACGATGGAATATCACTGGAATCCGCTTCTCAAGTAATGCGCGAGGCCATGCGGCAGGCGATCAAACGCTATTCAACCTGGGTAATCGTGCAGGGCGGCGAGATGATGGCGGCCGAGCGATAGAGAAAGATGAGCCAGGATTTGCAAGAAGCCGTTTGCGTATTTCAACTTTGGTCCGATGGAGCGTACGCAGAATGTCCTGAACATTCAGCCCATCATTCCCTATCGACGTGGCCGAGAAGTGGCTCACGGTCACCCGCACCATTGTGCCCGTGGTCTCTCAGCCCGCGTTTTGGCCCGGCCAGGACCGGGAGTTCGGTCTAAGTGACACCCTGTTCTCGGCCTTCTTATCGCCCAAGGACCGGAGTCTTTGGCTCGGCAACTGGCTTTGGGGCGCGGGTCCACCGCCTTCTGCCCGGCAACGAAGGAGCGTGCGCTCATGATTGGACGGAATAGACGGTATCTCATCTGGGGCCTGTTCGGCTTTATCGGGGTCGCAATGACCTTGTATGTCGCCGGACGCGCGGCCCATCTCTTGAGCCTGGCACACCGAAAGGCTGACGGCGGAATTTACGGCAAAAAAGACGGATATAATCCGAACCTTTGACGATTACAAGCAACTTGAAGACAAGTTGTTCGCCCAACTGGAAGAGCAAGTCTACGCCCGCATCGGAACCGGGCCTGCATATGCGCTCGTGCGCTACAGCGCCGGCAGCGCGGCCGACCCGCAACGCCGCAACCCCAATTGGAACCGCAGCTTCGAGCTGCCAACCGATGCCCCTGTCGGCGGTGCCCTGTTGTTGCACGGCATGTCGGACTCTCCATACAGCCTTCGGGCCCTCGGTGCGGCGCTCAACCATCACAACTATTGGGTCATTGGCCTGCGCTTGCCCGGTCACGGAACTGCGCCATCGGGGCTGTTGAACGTTAAATGGGAGGACATGGCCGCCGCAGTGCGGCTGGGTATGGAGCACCTCGCATCCAAAGTGGGACGAAACCGATCCACATCGTGGGATATTCGACCGGGCCCCGTTGGCTCTGAATTTTACCCTCGATGCGCTGAAGGAAATAGCTCACCGCTTACCTGCCAGCCTGGTGCTGATTTCCCCGGCCATCGGCCTCCACCCGTGGCCGGCCAGGCTGGCAGGCCTCCTGAACGGTTGTCCATTGTTCCTGGGTCAGTCGCCTCGCCTGGGCTATCGGATCTGCCTGAATTCGATCCTTACAAATACAATTCCTTCGCGACCAATGCCGGCACACAGGTTGATCGCTTGACCCGCGCCGTGTCCAGGCGCATCGCTGCTCGAGGACGCGTCCGGCCCATAAGACGGCTTCCCTCCGACTCTGGTTCTTAAATCCGCCATCGATGCAACGGTTTCGGCGAATGCCGTGATTGACAGTTTCCTCAAATACTTGGGGGCTGACGGCCATGAGCTGGTTTTGTTTGACATCAATCGCTTCGCCGCGAAGGCCATTTTGCTGGTCGACGACCCGGGCCTTTGTCCGTTCGGCTGATGGCCGACGGGACATTGCCGTTCACCGTCACACTGGTCACCAACGAGAGCCCGCAGAGTCGTCAGGTTCTCGCCCACCGCAAAGCTCCCTTTTCAATGGTCGCTTCAGAGATCAAACGCCTCGATCTGTCCTGGCCGGCCGAGGTGATATCCCTGTCCCATGTCGCACTGCCGATTCCGCCGGATGATCCCCTCTACGGGCAGCGGCTCCCTGAAGACCACACGGCTCTCTTTCTCGGACAGATGGCGATTCGCGGGTGAGCGCGGCTTGCTGAGAATCTCCTCTGAATGGCTGCTTCGGTTGAGGTACAATCCTTTCTACGATTTCCTTGAAAGCCGCGCTTCGGGGTGGGTGGATGACGCTAATGGGCGGCAACCTTAGGAGACGAAGATGTGATGGACCGGCACCTCTTCAACCGCAGAACCTTGATTTCGGACCTCAGCGCCGGCCTGGTCCTGGGGATTCCGAGCATCCCCTCGGGCATGGCCAACGGGCTGCTGGCCATGGTCAACCCGATCTACGGGCTGCACGGCTACATGGTGGGGGTGTTGACCGGGGCCTTTTTCACAAGTTCGGTCTTCATGTCGGTTCAGGGCACGAGCGCCATGGCGCTCGTCATCGCCAGCGTACCGGAGGTGGCCCAGGGCGGCTATCCCGACACGGCTCTTTTCGCCCTGGCCTTTCTGACCGGCTTGTTCATGCTGGCGGCCGGCCTGCTCAGCTGGCTCGCTGATCCGCTTTGTGCCACACTCGGTCATGACCGGTTTCATCAACGCCGTGGCCATCCTGATCATCCTGGGGCAGCTGGATGATTTCACCGGATGCGCCAGCTCCGGGGCCAACCGGCTGATGCGCACGATCGACCTGTTGCAGAAAACGGGGCAGTTTCACATCCCCACCCTGCTGGTCGGCACCCTCACCATCATCCTGATCCTGACGTTGGAACGAACGGCACTCAAATCGCTCGGCATAGTTGCGGCCATGGCCGCCGCATCGCTGGCGACCCCACTCATCGGCTCGGGCAGCGTGGCCCTGGTACGGGACATCGCCACCATCCCCGGCTCACTGCCGCTGCCGATGCTCCCATCACTTGCCGTTTTACCGTACCTGTCCTGCCGGCGCTCTCACTCACGTTCGTGGGGCTGATGCAGGGGGCCAGCATCACCCAGTCCGTGCCCAACCCCGACGGCTGCTACCCGAACCCCTCCGGGGATTTTGTGGGCCAGGGGGCGGCGAGCCTTGTCTCGGGGCTCTTCCAGGGAACGGCGGTGGGCGGCTCCATGTCGGCCACCGCGCTCGTGACGAGTGCCGGGGCGCGCTCGCGGTTCGCCAATCTCACCGCCGGAATGGTGATCGCCTCAGCGATCCTGCTCTTCAGCCGATACGTGGGGCTGATCGCCATGCCGGCCCTGGCCGGGCTCTTGATCGTGGTCGGCGTTCGCACGCTCAAGCCGGTGCAGGTCGCCATGGTGTGGAAGACCGGGCTGACGCAAGATGCGGTGATGGGCCTCACGTTCGTCTCTTCGTTGATGTCTTCCACTCCAATACGCGGTCCTGCTGGGGGTGGGGCTGGCGGTGCTGCTCTACGTCTTTCACCAGTCGAACCAGATCACCGTCAAGGCCTGGGACGTTCAGCCCGGGCGATTCCCGGTGGAGGGGGCGCCGCCCCGCGCCGTCCCGCCCGCAAAGGCCACCGTGCTCGTTCCCTACGGCAGCCTCTTCTATGCGGCCGCGCCGCTTTTCGATGCGCAGCTTCCCGAGGTGACCCCGGACACGCGCCATGCCGTCGTGATCCTGGTGCTGCGGGACAAAAAAGATGTGGGCAGCACGTTTCTGAACGTGGTGGCGCGCTACGCCGGGGCCCTGCGTCGCCGAGAGAGCAAACTGATGCTGGCCGGCGTGGACCCCAATGTCATCGCGCAGATGGAACGGACTGGAATTGTGCGGGATATCGGCCGTGAGAACCTTTTTCAAGCCACCCAAGATATCGGAGAGGCCCTGATGCAGGCCGTCGCGGCGGCCGAATCCTGGATTGCGAAAAAACAGGGAGAAAAGCCAAGTCAAACGGCTGGCGTCAGGCCGACCTTTGAGACCTTATGACCAACGCCGAGTCCCCGCTCGCGATCTACCGCTTTCTGCGCGACGAGGCGGGGGTCAGCTGGAATCCCGTTCATTCCGGCAATCGAACGGATGCAGTCGGGGCTGGTCAGTGCCCACCAGGAGGGGACGAGGGTCTCGGCCCGCAGCGTAACGCCGGAGCAGTGGGGCGACTTCCTCACGGCCGTCTTCGACGAGTGGGTCGGACGAGACGTCGGCCGGGTCTTCGTCCAGACCTTTGGCCATCATCGGAAATGGTGGATAAGACGAACCACACATTTACATATCAGCCAGACGCACACTCACCATGCACTGCCAGGAAAGGAGAAGCCACATGACCTTGATCGCGATCAACGTACTGCTGGATCCAGATGCTGCCACGGTCGAGAGGGCACGGGCCGTGAACGCGCGGCTGCGAGAGAATTTCCCGCACGGTTTCGCCCTCGATGCCAACCACGCGCCGCACATCACCCTCCTCCAGCGGTTCGTGCGGACAGCGGACCTCGACGCGATCGCGAATGCCGTGGACGGCGTGCTGCGAGACAGAGCAGCCGATGAATTGGGAAAGCCAGGGCGATCGGCTACTATGCCCTCGTCGACGAGAATCTCGGGTTGGTCGGGCATCGTCATCGAGCCGACCGAGGATCTGCGTCGACTCCAGCAGAGGATCATCGACGCCGTCGCCCCGTTCGCCGTGGAGAACGGGACGGGCGAGGCCTTCGCGCCCCGCCCCGACGGCGCGGCGATCGGCCAGCCGACCGTGGACTACGTGAACGGCTTCGTCGGACCCCGCACCGGCACGAACTACAACCCTCATCTGACCGTCGGCATCGGGACCCGTGACTTCGTGGACGCGCTGAAAGCGGAGCCGTTCGAGGCCTTCACCGTCCGGGCCGTATCCGTGAGCCTCTACCAGCTGGGGGACTACGGTGTCGCACGAGAAAGCTCCATGACCTCCACCGCTGCTGATCCGCTCCCTCCTGGAACGATGGCCCCGCCAAACAGGCGATCCTCGCGTTCATCGCCCGCGTGACGAAGGAAGGATCACCCGACTTCCTGCCGCCGGCAGAACGCATCGCCGTGTTCGACAACGACGGCACGCTCTGGCCCGAGAACCCGATGCCGTTTCAGGCGGCCTTCGCCATCGACGAGCTGAACCGACGCGTCGCCACCCGAGCCCGATCTCGCTTCGGACCCCATGGTGCAGGCCGCCCTAGACGGCGACCTTGGCAGGCTCCTGGCAGGCGAACACTTCGACGGCGTGATGCGGGTCCTGGCGCTCACCCACGCGGGGATGACGACCGACGAGTTTCGCGACGCCGTGGAGGCGTGGCTCACGTCGGCCCGACATCCGCGGTTCGGCCGGCCCTATGACGAGCTCACCTACCAACCCATGCAGGAGCTCCTGCGCCTCCTGCGGGCGAATGGCTTCAAGAACTTCATCGTTTCCGGCGGCGGCGCGGACTTCATGCGCGTCTGGGTGGAGCGCGTCTACGGGATACCCACCGGAGCAGGTCGTCGGCTCGACAGCGCGGACGACATTCGAGCTGCGCGACGGCGGACCGGTGCTGACAAAGACGCTCGACCATCTATTCGTCAACGACAAGGAGGGCAAGCCGGTCGGCATCCATCAGTTTATCGGCCGGCGGCCCGTGGCATGTTTCGGGAACAGCGACGGCGACCACGCGATGCTGCAGTACACCACGATCAGCAACCCGCGCCCCAGTCTCGGCCTCATCGTCCACCACACCGATGGCGAGCGCGAATACGCCTATGACGCCGAGACGAAGAGCACCGGCAAGCTCGTCGAAGCCCTCGAGGAGGCCCCCAGGCGCGGCTGGCTCGTCGTGGACATGAAGCGGGACTGGAACACCATCTTCCGGCCCGAGTCGAGGTAACTCGTGAAAGGGTGATGTAAGGTTTACGACAGGAAGGAGGGAGATTTATGTCGAGTTCACTGGCAGGTGTATTGGCTATTGCATACGGTGTAGTCTTTGCGCTGTTTGGCTATCCCATTTTCCGCATTTTTCTGCCGATTTACGGAGGGATTGTCGGCTACATTTTGGGAGTCACCGTCGTTGCACCCGATTATCCGATTGCAGCACTGTTCGTTGCGGTCATCCTTGCGATCTTGTTCGCCAGCGCAGCGTACCTGTACTGGAGTGTAATGATCGGTATTGCTGGAGCGATTCTTGGGTATGGCCTGGTTACTGTCGTCGTCGGGGCTCTGTGGCCTTCAGCCTCTTATACACCATTGCTGGTCGGCCTGGTAGGCGCCTTGGCCGGCTCATACGTTTTCATATACGCCAAGGATGCTATGGTTATGGTGGCCAGCGCGCTCAATGGCGCAATGATCGTGGCATGGGGGTTACGTACCTGGCTTTATCCCGGTTCTAGGATTTTGGATTCATTCACAATCCTTGCATTTGTCCTCGTGGCAATTACAGGTCTTGTGGTGCAACTCAAATTTTTCGGTCAGCAACGGAAATATTCCCAAAAGACCATCAGTGAACCGGCGAAGGATAAAAAATAAGGCAAGGTCCCGGATTTCGGCAAGCAGAAGATCGAAGACACCGGGCCCCTCACCAAGAAGCGCATGGAGACCTGCGACGCCGAGTTCGTCGGCGCGGCGAAGGACTTCATCAAGCGCGCCCACAAGGCGGAGAAGCCCTTCTTCGTGTGGCTCAACACCACCTGGATGCACTTCCGCGTCCACCCGCCGAAGGAGATCCTCGGCCAGGCCGGGCGCTGGCAGTCCTTCTACCATGACGCCATGGTGGAGCACGACAAGCACGTGGGCCAGATGCTGGACCTCCTGGACGAGCTCGGCATCGCCAAGGACACGATCGTGATGTATTCGACCGACAACGGCCCGCACATGAACACCTGGCCCGACGGCGCCATGACCCCCTTCCGCAACGAGAAAAACTCCAACTGGGAGGGCGCCTTCCGGGTGCCGATGATGGTGCGCTGGCCCGCCAAGATCAAGGCGGGCACGGTCTCAAACGAGATCATCGCCCACCAGGACTGGCTGCCGACGCTGTTGGCCGCGGCCGGCGAGCCGGAGATCGGCGAGAAGCTCAAGAAAGGCCACACGGCCGGGGACAAGCGGTTCAAGGTGCACCTGGACGGGTACAACTTCCTGCCCCACTTCACGGGCAAGCAGGAGAAAGGGCCCCGTCCGGGGTTCGTTTACTTCTCCGACGACGGCGACCTGGTCGGGTTGCGCTACGACAACTGGAAATTCGTCTTCGCCGAACAACGATGCCAGGGCACGATCATGATCTGGGCGGAACCCTTCACCTTCCTGCGCATACCCAAGGTCTTCAACCTGCGCACCGACCCCTTCGAACGGGCGGATGTCACCTCCAACACCTACTGGGACTGGATGATCGACCGCGCTTACCTGACCTATGCGGCGCAGTTCATCGTGCGGAATTTCCTTGAAACTTTCAAGGAGTTCCCGCCGCGCATGAAGCCGGCGAGCTTCGGCATCGACCAGGTGCTGGCGAAGATGGAGCAGGCGTTGAACATCGACTAACCCGAACCGGAGCCTCCCTGTGCCGAGCGTTTCCGAGTGCGCGGCACCGGGAGGCTCCATGCATGGACGCATGAACGCTCGGACTACGCACCGATCGGACCGCGATGCCGTCCGGGAAGCCGTGCAAGGCTTCTACGAGCAGCATCCCTATCCGCCGCCGCCCTCCGACCTGGAAAGCTACCGCCGGCGGTGGGATGACGTCAGTGACGGGGATTTCACGAACCGTGTCCATTCGGATTCGAGCCGGTTAATAAATGGCCCTGCTCACCGTGACGCGCTGAAAAATGAATCCGTTTGAAGAGAGGTGGACACATGCCGGCAGACGAAAATGAGGTAAAGGCGAATCTCACCAATGAGCTCGCCAAGGAGCGCAACCGGGCGGCCTACGACCGGACCCTCATGGCCTGGATCCGAACGGCCATCTCCCTGATCGGGTTCGGGTTCGCCATCGCCAAGTCCTACGAATATATCGAGATGGATGAGGTGGAGAAGACCGGACGGTTTATCGACCAGATCCATGCCCCGCTCTGGTTCGGGGTGAGCTTCATCGTTCTCGGGATGGTCTGCATCCTCGGAGGAGTCATTCAGCATGTGGAGCTCGTCAAGGAGATCCGGTCCGGCCGGTTCGCCTACGGCGAACCCAGGCCGATGGCAAAAATCATTGCGCTGTTCCTGCTGATCATCGGCATCTTTGCGCTCATCACCATTTTCCAGCGGTGGATCATGCCGCTCTACAGCGTGGCGGCCTAGTTCGGTTGAGCCGGGCATGATCAACCTCCCTTTGCCAAAAGGAAGAAGCAACCCTCTCCTTTCCGGAAAGAAGATCTCGGAAGATTGGATCGATAACGGCAGCCGCTTTCGCATGGGCGACGCGGTGCGGGAGATCAAAAAATGAATGACTTCAAAAACTTTTCCGCCATTTCGCGGTCCTTGATCGTCGTAGCGGCCATTGCCATCGGACTGATCTTCCTGCACGCGGCCGCATCCATCGTCTCGCCTGTTCTGCTTGCCGCTTTCATTGCTATCATCGTCACCTCTCCCTTGAGCTGGTTGCAGCGCAAACGGGTGCCGAAATGGCTCGCCATGGGGCTTATCATATTCGCACTCTTCGATGGTGGCAGTCTTTTGGCATTGGTGTTTACCGGGCAACTGGAGGGATTCAGGCACGGCCTGCCCGGTTATCAGGAGCGGTTGATCCTGCTGAGCGACCAGTTCGGCGGCTGGTTGGAGAATATCGGTGTGGATAAAGGCCGCGAAGCCGTCAAAGACATTTTTGACCCGGCTCTACCCATCACCCTGGTTCGCCTGGCTCTGGCCAAAGTGAGCGGTACCGTTGGCAGCGGGCTGCTGGTCCTCCTGGTTGTCGTCTTTATGCTGCTCGAGGCGGGCAGCCTTCCAGCAAAGCTGAGGATGGCATTTCACCTCACTGGGGAGGCCGAAAACCGACTTGGACGTCTATCGAGTGCTGTCAGACGATATACAACGATCAAAACCCTCTCCAGCTTGGCCACAGCGGTTTGTGTCTTGGTCTGGCTGTGGATTCTCGGTATCGACTTCGCCGTGCTCTGGGCGGTCCTGGCCTTCCTGCTGAACTTCATCCCCTTTGCCGGCGCAATCCTGATGATGATCCCGGCCGTCCTGATGGCTCTGGTACAGACGGATCTGCCGACCACGTTGCTGGTCGCCCTGGGCTATGTGGTCGTCAACACGGTGATCGGCAACGTGCTGGAAACCAGGATGATGGGCAAAGAGCTTGGCATCTCTGCGCTGGCAGTGCTCCTTTCGCTGCTGTTCTGGGGCTGGGTACTGGGAACAGTGGGGGTATTCCTGGCGGTGCCGCTCACCATGAGCCTCATCATTGCCTTGGACTCCAGCCCTCAGACCCGACCGATTGCCATCCTGCTCGGTCCGGAGGTGAGTGACCAGCCCAAGCCGCAAGCACAAACGCCTGCGGCCGGCGTGGCGACCGATCACAGTCAAGGACCCTTCTTGGAAAAAGGTGTTGAATGATTCCATCCCGGCGTCCGAGCCGAGTGGCGCGATCGACGGAATCCAGCCGTTAATCAATTCAATGAGCATGAAAGGAGAAGCACCATGAAGACAACCATCGTTACCCCTGCGGAAGCCCGAGCCATCGCCAGAGAGGCTTACATCTATGCTTTCCCCCTGGTTGAAACCTATAAGACGCTTCATAAGCAGGCGATTGACCGGACCAGCCCGGACTACAAGGCGCCGCTGAACCAACTCGGCCACTCGCGCACCGTCGCCACGCCGGAGGATAAGTTCGTGGTCACGCCGAATTCCGACACGCCGTATTCCTTCGCCTGGCTGGACCTGCGCGCTGAGCCGATGGTCATCACCATGCCCGAAGATTGAGCCGCACCGTTACTACTCGGTGCAGCTGGTCGATCTCTACACGCACAACTTCGGGTTTCTAGGCACCCGCTCATTCGGCAACGAGGGCGGCGATTTCCTGATTACGGGGCCAGATTGGCGGGGTGAAAAACCCGCGGGAATCAAAGCAGTGATTCCTTGCGAAACCCAGATAATGTTTGCCCTGTTTCGTACCCAGTTGTTCAACCCTGGCGACCTTCGGAACGTGCACCAGATCCAGGACGCCTACCAGGTGCAACCGCTGAGCCTTTACCTGGGCAATCCTGCTCCGAACGTCGCACCGGCGGTGGACTGGCCGCCCCTGGCCGACGGCATGAGCGAGTCGGTCCAGGTGTTTGGCTACCTTAATTTTCTCCTGCAGTTTTGCCCCACGCACCCTTCGGAAAAGGAATTGATGGAGCGTTTCGCCAAGTTGGGTATCGGGGCCGGTAAACCGTTCCATGACCGGGAGCTTGCCGCCGAAACCAAGAAAGCCATGGAAGAGGGTATTGCCGCGGTCTGGCAGGAGGATTTTGCCGGCTTCATGAAGCGGGTCAATGCGGGGGAGGTGACCAGTGGCGATCTGTTCGGCACCAGGGAGTTCCTGAAGAACAACTATCTCTATCGATTTGCCGGGGCAAAACTCGGACTCTTCGGCCTCTCCCGCGAGGAGGCACTGTATTTTCCTTATTTTGTCGACGCACAGGGCGAGCAACTGGACGGTGCGAAACACGCCTACGAATTGCGTTTTGAGAAGGGACAGTTGCCGCCCGCCGGGGCGTTTTGGTCGTTTACCATGTATGACGGGCCGACGCAGTTCCTCGTGGCCAATCCTCTGAATCGCTACCTTTTGAACTCAACCATGCTGGATTCCTTCCAGTACGGCGCCGACGGCTCGCTGACGTTCTACGTGCAAAAGGATTCGCCGGGAGCCGGCAAAGAAGCAAACTGGCTGCCGGCGCCGGCTGGCCCCTTTTACTGCATCCTGCGCCTCTACATACCCAAGCCAGCCGTGTTCAGCGGCCAATGGAAACAGCCGCCCTTGAAGCGGGTAGCCGCGGTGCCGGCGAAAGCTCAGGTTACTCCTGCAGTGAAGGTGACGCCTGGAACCTACATACGGGCCGAAAGTGATCGGCAGTTTGGCGTGGTCGTCAAAATGGCTGGCGGCGTGAACAGGTTCTATCATTTCCGCCGCCCCACCCCTCTGGATAAACAGAATGTCGTGCGCATGAACAGGGACACGCTTTACTCCATGGGCATTGTGGATACCTCGAAGGGCGCCACGATCACCGTCCCGGAATTCCCTAAGGATAGGTATGTGTCGGTTTATCTGGCGGACAACGATCACTATTGCCCCTTCGTCATCTACCGCGCCGGCACGCACGAGCTGCCCAGGGAGACCCAATACCTGGGCCTCGGGGTGCGCATCCAGGTTTTCAACCCGAAAGACGAGGACGAGGTCGCCATGATCAACAAGCTGCAGGATCAGTTCATCATCAAGGCCAACAGCGCCGATCCGCTGCCGGAGTTCAAGTGGGACCTTGAGTCGCTGCAAGCCCTCACGGACCAGTATGAAAAAGAGTCGACCGTATACAGCAGTTGGAAGGGAATGATGGGGCCGAGGGGCCAGGTGGACGAAAAGACCCGTCATATTGCGGCGGCCGCGGCGTGGGGGCTTTTCCCGGAGTGGGACGCCACGTATCTGAATTACAGCGGCGGCCATGATTACCGGGTCTGCCACCAGGCGACCTATCAGGTTCCGGAAAACGACGCTTTCTGGTCCATCACCGTGTACGGCAACGATGGCTTCATGAAGAGCGACAACAACATTGTCAATTCCTCCAATGTGAAGCTGAACGCCGACGGCACGTTCACCGTGTGTTTCGGATCGGTGGAGACCTGCGGCGAGGTGCCCAACAGGTTGGATACCACGGAAGGATGGAACTTCCTGATGCGAATCTACTGCCCGGGCAAATCGGTGTTGGAGGGGGCTTATAAACTTCCTGCGGCCAAACCCGTATCTTAAGGATGCCGATCTTTTCGCACCAATTCGTGCCCACAGATGGCCGATTAGGATGGGAGCGGGAGTCCAGAAGTTCTTGAAAAAACTGGATTCCCGCGGGAATTTATCCCGGACTTGATCCGTGGCGGGAATGACAAAAACACAAAGACAGTTTGTAACATTTTAGCCCTTTGAAAGAAAAAATACCCTTTGCAAAAAAAAGCTGGCGTCAGAATCCACTTTTTGCTATGTAGATCTCCACATTGGAGATCTACATGGAACAGGTTGTATTCCGATATCGAGCCCGGCAATTGGATGTCCAGGATATCCGATTCATTCAGGCTCTTATTTCAAAGCATTACAACCGAGGCAGAAGCTACATTCCAGGGCTTTATGCGAGGCCTGGCAATGGGTACGCCCAATGAAAACTCAAAGAGTATGCAGCGCGGGACCTCTTGTTGCGCCTGGAAGAGCAGGGATTCATTGAGCTTCCTCCGCGGTTAAGGCCAAAAAACAATCTCAAGAAAAAATCCTTTGATCAGATCCCGTTTTTCCTCGGCAAACCCCTGGGTGGGCAATCGGTGAACACGAGCGCCCTTCTAAGTCGTCCCCCCAGGACATTTATCTATGGGACTATTTAGTTCACCATTACCATTATCTGGGTCTGCCCAAACTGGTGGGCGAGCATCTCAAGTACCTGGTCTACATCAATGGCCAGGTGGTGGCCTGCCTTTCCTGGGCAAGCGCTGCCTGGAAGGTCAAAGCCAGCGACCAATTCATTGGGTGGGACGAGCGGCCAAACGAAAAAATCTTCATCTGATCGCCAACAACACCCGGTTTTTGATTCCCTCCTGGATCAGGGTCAAATACCTGGCTTCAAAGGTCCTGTCTCTAAGCCTCAAGACCTGAGCTGACTGGCAGAGGCCTATGCTCATCCGGTTTACCTGGCCGAAACCTTTGTTGATATCAGCCGATTCGAAGGCACCTGCTACCGGGCGGCCAATTGGCTCTGCGGGCCAGACCAAAGGCAGTGCCAAGAAGGGCAACGCCTATCGCTATCACGGTCAACCAAAAGCCATCTACCTTTATCCCTTGCATCCGTCATTTCAGGAGGTATCTGCTGGATGACCAGGGATGAGGCTGCGGCCATTCTGGAGTTGCCGCGCATCAAGGCCATCGATACCATCTTGGCCTTGGCCGAGAAGGCGGAAAAATACGATCAACTCTGCGGCCAAGTGACTCCCACCACCCCCTCCGGGATGATCGCCCACCTATTTAAAGCCAACCCTCCAGAAGCGACCAAAACGACCCGGAAGAAAGAAAGGCCATAAGGGGTTTCCCGCCTCCGGCCCCAACTGAGGTGATCATTTCAAAGAGCATACCCTTGAGCCGTTGTCCTGAGTTGCCAGGCACCTGCTCAAAGAACCCATAAAAGCATACCAACGTTACACCGAAGACATTCCCCCGATTGAAAGCCCCACGTGACAGAGCACACGGTCCATGGGTATTGGTGCCCAAGGTGCAAAAAGGTCGTCTTTCCCACCGTCACGGATGCCTTGCCCAACGCCATGATCGGTCTGCGCCTGGTGGTCTTCACGGCATGGCTTCATTATCTGGTCGGAGTCAGCGTCAACAATATCGTGCAGGATCCTCTCGGTTGTGTGCAGCTTCCAAATCAGTGCCGGAGGATTGACCCAGGCCTGGAAGAATCTGGCCATCCCTCCTGGAGCCCATTTATACTGCACATTGGCCAAAGTATCTCAAAAGCGCCGTCCTGAACGCCGATGAAACCGGGTGGCGTCTCAACGGCATCACCCACTGGCTGTGGTGTTTCACCACCAAAGCGCTCTGCTACTACCTGATCACCAAGAGCCGGGCCTCCCCTGTGGTAGCAAAGGTCTGGGCACCCTATTCAGGGGCATCCTCATCTGTGACTTCTGGGGCGCCTACAACAAGATCACTGCCCTGGCAAAGCAGAGGTGTTTCTATCATCTGTTCACCGAACTCGCCAAAGTGGACAAACACAACAAGTCCCCGAGTGGAAGGCATTTCGCAAAAAGTTGGCTCGCCTGCTCAAAGACGCTGTCCGACTCTCCAACAAAAAACCCAATTGGCTCCGAATCCTTTGATCGTCGCAAAAGAGGCTTACCTATCGCCTAGAGCAGTTCCTTCAGGAAGCCATCACGACAAAGATGCCAAAAGGCTCATCAAGAGATTGAAACGCCACAAAGCCGAACTATTCACCTTCCTGGACTATGAAAATGTCAGCCCCTACAACAACCATGCAGAACAACAGATGCGAAAACCCGTGCTAACCAGAAAGGTCTCCCAGCAAAACCGCTCCGAGCAGGGGGCCAAGACGCATGCTGTTCTAATGAGATTATTCCGCACAGCGGAGCTACAGGGGAAAAACCCTGTCGAAGACCGTCCTGTCTATGGCAAATCAACCCTCGGCAAGGACTCCGCCGATGAGGAACCCCTCAAAATGGCTGCGTAGTGTTTCAAAGAGCTA
>CAVOVO010000002.1:0-50438 GCA_963699845.1 uncultured delta proteobacterium | reverse complement strand
GCTCCGCCAGATTCCTGGTGGGGGCGAATTCGTCACTGGTGGCATACTCAGTCCACTTGCCGATGAGCCAGCCTGCCATCAGCCCGACAATGATGCTGACCGATACCCCGGGCAGCACCCCGAAAAGCAGCGTGCCCTCGGTTTTGGGCATGAGCCAATAGGATAGGATGACGGCCGCCACAATGATCAGGCCGCACGAGGCATTGATCCCGCGTGCCAACGCCTTCAATAAGTTCTTCTGCGTGGCACCTTCTTCCGTGCGGACCAGATAGACGCCGACGATCGACAGGAAAATGCCTAGCCCGGCAATCGCCATCGGGCAGAAACAGGGCCTGCAATTGCGAGTTGTCGGAATTCGCCAGGACGTGATCTTGGCCAGCCGACCGGGAGAGGCATACGCGGCCACGCCCGAGGCACGCCGTGGCCAGAATCGAACCGCAGTACGATTCGTACAGGTCCGCACCCATGCCGGCCACGTCGCCCACATTGTCGCCCACATTGTCCGCGATCGTGGCCGGGTTGCGCGGATCGTCCTCCGGAATACCCTGCTCCGACTTTGCCGACCAGATCCGCACCAACGTCGGCCGCCTTGGTGAAAATACCGCCGCCCACGCGAGCAAACAACGCCTGGCTGCTGGCGCCCATGCCGAAGCAAAGCATGGTCACCGTGATTTCGACCAGCGACATCGTCTCCCAGACCAAGGACATCGGCCAAATCCAGTACAGGAAGCCGAACCAAAGCGTGATGTCCAGCAATCCCAGGCCGACCACCGTCAGACCCATCACGGCTCCCGAACGGAACGCAACCTGCAGGCCTTGATTCAGCGAGTTGCGGGCCCCCTCAGTCGTCCGGTTGCTGGCCATCGTGGCGGTACGCATGCCAATCCAGCCAGCCAGACCCGAGAAGAAACCACCGGTCAGAAAGGCAAACGGGACAAACTTGCTCTGCACCTCCAACCCGAATGCGGCGAACGAGCAGCAGAGCCCACGATCACCACGAAGAAGCCCGCCACCACGATGTACTGCTGTCGCAAATAGGCGTTGGCTCCTTCGCGCACGTAACCGGCGATCTCCACCATCCGCTCGTTGCCTGGGGAGCAGCTAGCACCCACTTGTAGAACAAATAGGCTTGGACCAAGGCGGCAATGGAGCCGACGAAGGCGACCAGCCAAATAACCACGAACTCAGTCCTCCTCCTCCGCCAGCACCGCACCGGCCGCGCCTCGGCCTCCGCGGCAAACGTCTGGCCGGCCGCAGCCAGCACCAGGGCGAAGCATCACAGACACATCCCACGATGCGCGGTCCACCTGAATCGGTGCGATCGTGTCAACATCTTTGTTGGTTCCTCGTATATAAACGGACGACCGTAAACTAAAATATCCCAGACGCTGAGCACGTCCCGGCCTGGCCCCCGCCACAGCTCCCCCCCGCATCGCCGCCCGGTCCCGGCCGGCAGTCACGCCGGACACGCGCGGGCTCGGCCCTGCTAACCTCAGACGCCGCGACGATGGGTGAGCCGTGATCGCGAGGTGGGGTGCTAACATGCGATCCTGAAAGAACTTACGGAGCACATAGTGCCTCTTCGCGAACGCCGCCGTCGACATCGGCAGGTGGAGTCGGCACTGCCGAACTGCTTCACCTTCAACCCCGTCCGGCGGGGGAGCTGGTTACAGCTGAGCAGACCACAAACCGTCGACATCTCAAGGGCCAAATCAAGCCAGCGAGTGTACTGAATCCAAATCCCAACTGTCAACTAGCGGTCACTATCGGAAGAATCCGCAAGACCGGCTGCAAACGCCGTCCAGCAGGTTTTCCTGCTCCTCACCCAGGCTGCCCATTTTCTCCGGAATTATTCTTGGTTTTTCCCGGTCAGGCGATTATGCTGAGCATAGATCTTCAATCATGGCAGTCTGCGAGGCGAAACATGGGGCGTGCGCTGCCGATGTCCTCTGGAACAAGAGAAGACAGAAGGAGTTGATGTAATGGTGCTAAAATATGTATTTCGCCCCGCGTGGATCGCGGCCTTCGTCGTGACGTGTGGACTGGTGTCCTGCTCCGCGCCGGCAGCCGACTCGGCTCGGACGACAAAGACAAAGCTGCGGCGGCCGTAAAACAGTCGAACTGTTTGCCGCGATGGAGTCCGGTGAGATTGACGTGAAGTTCATTCCCAAGGATCTCCAAGCAAGCCACCGTTCTGATTGAGAACAAAGGTGATGAACCACTGCGTGTGAAATTGCCGGAGGCCTTTGCGGGCGTGCCCGTGCTCGCCAGATGATGGGCGGCGGCATGGGTGGCATGGGCATGGGCGGTGGCGGCATGGGCGGCGTGGGCGGCGGCATGGGCGGCATGGGCGGCGGCGGCATGGGCGGCATGGCAAGGTATGGGCGGTCGGCATGGGCGGCATGGGCGGGATGGGCGGCATGGGCGGCGGCATGGGTGGCATGGGCGGCATGGGCATGGGTGGCATGTTTCAAGTCGGCCCGGGAAGGTCGGAAAATCAAAGTGACCACCGTCTGCCTCGAACATGGCAAGACCGAACCGAGCTCCGCGCGTTGAGTACAAATGGTGCCTATCGAAAGCTTCACCAAGAACCCTGAGGTCATCGAGATCTGCAAGATGCTCGGATATGCCAAAGGCGAACGCGAACAACTGGAGCAAGTGCAATCTAGCGGCCCAGGCGGCAGCGTGGCACTACACCGGACAAGCTGAGCTGGGAAGAGCTGGCCAGCAAAGTGGGCGTCAAGCACATTCATGGTCCCAGTGAACCCTTCTTCAATGGCGGCCAGCTGCAATTGGGTCTGCGGATTGCTGCCGAAGCCGCTCGCCGTGCACGTGAGAATCCCGCCTACAGTGAACCGTCTCTCAAGGACAAAGCGAATTCGCTCAGTAACACTTTGAGCGACAACAAATAGCGGCAAGGGCTCCGCCCTGGAAAGACCGAAGTACGAAATACCCAAGTACGAAAGACCGAAGTACGAAGTAGATCAAGAGTGTCCTGCTCACGACGGCAGGATGCTCTTTTTTGTAACCGTTCACAGCCTCCGGCGGCAAAGGCTTACTCTAGTTCCAATCCTACTCCTACTCTTCTTCTTCGGCAGTGGCCCAAAACCAGCGTCTATGCCGCGGGCAAAGGAGTGCAGTTCATGCTGAGTTGAGTGAAGTTGTCTGTGAGGGCCGGGAAGGGGGGGTATGAGTATGAGTAAGAGTATGAGTAAGAGCGAGAGGCACTCAGGATTTCTCGTGGCTAAACGCAGACGCGCGACCATATTCAAGGCAGCAACATGCGAACACCCGTGGCGTTAGCTGGCGGGCACTTTCCTTCCCCTTGGCGAGACTTCCCCGCGAACGAATGCGGAATGCGGAATGCGGAATGACGAAGATGGAATTGCCGGCGGGATGCCAACTACGGTGTGTCCACAGATGACCTTTGAGGTCAGTATCAGCCACCCCGGTTTCGTGAACGTCCGGGTGACCTATCTGTTGCGACAATGAGCCCCTTCCCCTGGTGACGCAGATTCATCGCCAACGTGGCTCCTTGGCACACGGCGATGGCAAGTAAGTCCGCCTTGGTTGTCACATTCCGCATTCCGCAATCCCGATTCGTTTTCAAGAGGGCGTGAGCGTTTCTCTTGGCGAGCGGCCCAGCCGGGGGCCAACATGGTTGCCACTTGGTCTTGGAGCAACTTGCTGCCTGTGGGCGAACGATCTCGAACTTCCCGGTCCGGTGGAAGCTCTGGCGGGTCAGCGGGCCGGTGAAGCGCGAAGCACGTGGTCTTCGCGTTGATCAAGCACTGCTTCACGCCGTGCCAACTGCGCTGCCCAATCATCCAATTCGGCTTGACGCCCCATCATGGCGTCGTGCAATTGGGCATGACGAGTTTGGAGCGAGTCCCGCTGCCGCTGAAGAGTCTGCGTTAATTGTTGCAGCTCTTGTTTTCGTTCGTTTAACTTCTGCTCGACGGTGGCCGACTGTGCATGAACGTATTGAAGAATCGCCTCTGCCAGTGGGGCGAAACTGGTGGGAGAGGCCTGTTGCTCCAATTGAGTTTGGACCTGCTGGAGCACGAACCGATCTTCGCGGATCTGTTGCTGCTGCCGGCCCAGCTCTTCCTGGCGACGGAGGATCGCTTCCTGCTGATCCTTCACAGCGCGACGTCTGGTCCGCAGAGTCTCGAGTTGTGTCTGCAGCAATTGACGTCGGTGACGCCATCGCGCGGCAAGTGTCTGTCGTTGGCGGAGGGTACGCGCCTGATAGGTCTCATGCTCTTGAGTCAGCACGCGACGCTGTTGGTCGAGCGTCTCTTGTTGCTGACGCAGCTGCGCGGCTTGCGTGAGCAGATCCTGGCGTCGAGCGGCGAGCTGTGCTGATTCGTCCGTATGGCGCTGGTCTTGAGTCAGTTGCTCGCGGAGACGTTGACTGAGTTGTTCGGTCGTCTGATGCTCGGTAACCAGTTGTTGTCGCAGGCAGTCCAGGGCGTGCTCTTGCTGGCGGCATTGCTGCTGCCAACTATCGCGCTCGGCGTTCAACCAGGTGGCCTGTCGCCGCACGTTTTCCAGTTCCAGAGCCAAGCTCTGCCGCTGTTCGGCGAGCGTTTTCTCTCGTTGTCGGAGTTCGTCCTCTCGGCGTGCCAGCGCTTGGGCGGTGATGCCGGCGGTTTCCAGTTCCGCGGCCCTCGCTTCGATCAGATTGACTTGCCGTTGGAGTTCACTGGCTCGGTTGTGCAACTCGACCTGCTGCTCGCGGAGCCACAAGCGGGTATTGCGCTGCTCGTCATCCTGCTGTGCCGAGCGTGCATTCAGGGAGGCTTCCTGTCGCGCAAATTGTGTTGTCGGATACGGAGGTGTTCCGACAACTCGGCTGCCTGCTGTTGCAGTTGGTCGGCGGCCAGCGCCTCGCTTCTGCCCGCGCCTGCGAGTAGCAATTCAGGGCTTGGAGAGGGGATCTGGGCAGCTCGTTCGATCGTCACCCCGTGGGGGGGGTGGAAGCGAGGTGCCATCCCACTCTGAGGTTCGACTGACGCGGAGCTGCGATCTGGCGTCACGTGTTTCTCCCTCTGCCGCGTTTCAGGTCAGTACAAATCGGAGAACTCCCCATGCCGCGATTTACGCCATCAGCTGGCGGACGCGGCAGCTCGCGCGGTACCAGTCCGGCGTGCCACGCCGCAGTCGCACGTCCTCCGGGCGGCACGAGAGTGCCAACGCTGGGGTATCGTCCATTGGCGACGACGATCGTCGTGAGGCTTGGCAGTGGTTCGTTGAGTAAGCTGGCGGATGACGTGATGTGGGCGCACCGCTGCGGGTCGCTCGCGTACGACCGATACGTTCTTCGGATCCTGCGCCGCGTCGATATGGTGAAGGTTGTCACCAATCGAGGGGTCTATGGCAGTATATTCGGAAAAAACTGCCCAAAGTTTTTCATCGGCATTGCCTGCGTGGGAATTGAATCGGAAATGGTTGTGTGAGTGAAACCCTCCGCGGCAAGACTTGAACGTGGAGCTTGGGCATGCGACAATCACCACCTGTCGCCCGCCAGCGGCACGCCCTGACGGTGAATGGCCTTGCCTGAGCACCGTACAGGGACTGCCTGGATTCACATCGGATGGCGGGAACAAGGGCTGCACGTATGAGAGTTGAACCACTGGGTGACAAAGTTGTCATCAAACGGTTGGAAGCCGACGAAAAAACAGCGGGGGGAATCGTCCTGCCCGACTCGTCTCGGGATAAACCTCAGCAGGGACGAGTGCTCTCGGTGGGAGACGGCCGCATGCTCCCCAGCGGAGAGCGAGTGCCGCATCAAGTGCGTGAGGGAGATCGAGTCGTCTTCAGTCGTTGGGCGGGTGCCGAGGTGGTGGTCGACAACGAAGAGGTCTTGATCATGGGCGAGGACGACATTCTGGCCATTCTCGATTGATGCCCAACTTCCGGGTGGCTCCTCCCCCGGCACGCTCTTTTGCCCGCGCCATAGCCGCGTCCACGTGCGTGTACGCGAGTTGGCACGCGAGTTGGTCATGCCTCGCGGCCCAAGATTCGAACTGCTAAGCGCCAAGTCCCTGTTGATCGCAGATCTCAAAATGGAAATGTCCCTTGGCGAAATCTGCCGTTTTGACCATTCCTAGATTCTGGCATTCGATTTTATACTGGTGTTCATCGCCGGGGCTCGGTGTTGTGTCTGCCGTAAATGTGCTGGCGGAGGCGAGTTGTTCTAACCGGAGAGGTGCGAGGCAGTCATGGTCAAGTACGTGGTTCGTTACGGCACCATGCGAACCCTCGGGCTGCTTGCTCCCCGAGGCAACGATCGCTTCACGCGAGGTGATCGGGTGATCGCTCGTACGAATCGCGGTCTGGAGGCAGGAGACGTATTGTGCGTTGCCACCGACGAGATCCTCGGAAGCCTGAAGGACGTTCCCCACGGCCAGATCTTGCGAGCCATGACCCCGGAAGATTCCAACGAACTGACGCACATCAAGACCAATGAGCGGAAAGAGTTCGAAATCTGCCGGGGCATGTCCAGCAGTTGGGGTTGTCGATGCAGTTGATCGACATCGAACACCTCTTTGGTGGTGAACGGATCGTGGTGTATTATTTGGCGGAGCAACGTGTCGATTTTCGGGAACTCGTCAAACGGCTGGCCGCCGAATTCCAGACTCGGATTGAGATGCGGCAAATTGGGGTTCGCGATGAAGCGAAGCTGTTGGCGGACTACGGGGACTGCGGGCAGCCTGTCTGTTGTGGCAAACACTTGACCGAAATGCCCCCGTCTCGATGAAGATGGCCAAAGTCCAGAAAGCGACGCTGGACCCCACGAAGATTTCAGGCCGTTGCGGACGCCTGAAATGCTGTTTACGTTATGAGTACCCATCGTACGTGAAGATGCAGAAAGAACTGCCGCCCGTCGGGTCCGACGTCGTGACGAAAGAAGGGCAAGCACACGTGCTGGGAATCGAAATCTTGGCCCAGCAAATGATGGTTCAGATGGAAGATAACCGCCGCATGTTGATTCACAAGGCCGACATCTTGTCGGTCTTGAAACGCGATACCCCCTCCCGTGAAGATCCCGATGAGATGCCTGAGTGACCACTGCGTGGAGACGCGTTGGCTCGGCCGAGCCGCGCGTTCGGGAAGACAGATGCGAAGGGAGAAGCCAGATCTAGGTGGCGGTTTTGCCTTCTCCGTGGTTGCTTCCGCAAAGTGATTTGTGCGGCTCCTTGGGGACCGACGCTGACGCCAGGTTGACTCACGAGAAATACGATCGTTATGGCCGAACAACAACATCCATTTACCCGGTGGCGAAAAGTCCCTGGAGGATCTGGTCCTCATCTTCGAAAAGGGTCTCGTCAAACCCGTGCACTTCTTCCCCGAAACTTCCCTTGCCTACGCCCTGGCCGTCATCGAGCGAAATGCCTCCCAGGAGGCTGCCATGGGCGCGGCAAGACGGGTGTGGCAGACCGATGACGAACGTTGGGGTGGGGAATCCGACGATGCCTACTATCGTCGCTGTTTTGAGGGCCGGGACCCCCTGGATGAGGAATTTCGTGACCTGGCGCTCACGGTCTTTGAGCCCCTTTTCGCCGCTCGAAGACCCTTTTCCTTTTCGAGTGATGCCTAATGACGTCATACCTGGAGCTCGACCCTGTCACCGTGCCCCTGAAGGGGACCCGTATCATCGAGGCCGGCGCAGGCACTGGGAAGACCTACACCATTTCCTCCTTGTTCGTCCGATTGATCGTGGAAACGGATTTGTCGGTCGATCAGGTCCTGGTGGTCACCTTTACCAAGGCCGCCACCGAGGAGCTGAGGGGGCGCATCAGGGGGCGCATCACCGACGCCGTGGAGGCCTTTGAACAAGGCGGGCATGAGGATTCGCTTCTGGACCGGCTCGCAAGGGGTAACGAAAACAGAGATCAGGCATTGAGCCGCCTCAGGCAGGCCCTCCAGTCTTTTGACGAGGCGGCGATCTTTACCATCCATGGCTTCTGCCAGAGGTTGCTGGCCGAGCACGCCTTCGAGACCGGTTCCCTCTTCGACACGGAGCTGGAGACGCGCGAAGCACCCTTCCAAACGGAGCTGGTTCATGACTTCTGGCGGACCCACCTCTACCCGGCGGAACCGGAGCTCGTGAGTTACGTGCTCGGGAAGAAGATCAAGCCCGATCGTCTCCTCGATCAGCTGAAACGGGTCTCCTCCCACCCCGACATCACCCTGATCCCGGAGGTCATGCCTGGCGGGCTCGACGGGCTCGGCCCCTTGCGGGAGACATTTCAGGCCTTGAAGGAGGCCTGGCCCCGGGAGCGGGATTCGGTCGTCCGGGCCCTCATGGAAGCACCTCTCCACGGCAATATGTACGGGACCCTCGTCTCCCGGAAGGGCGCCCCCTCGACCCGGGAGGCCAAGACCGCCGACCTCGTTTCAGCCGCGGACCGTCTCATGGCATGCACGCACGCGGATGTCACGGTTCTCGATTCCGTTCAAAAGCTGGGCCACAATAAACTTACCCGGGCCACGAACAAGGGGGGGAAGACCCCCGAGAACCCGGTCTTTCACCTCTTTGACGACCTGCTCGCGGCCGGGACGGCCCTCAGTGAAGAGATGGACCGATCGATCCTTCATCTCAAAGCCCAGCTGCTTGGAAACCCCCACGCCCGGTTGAAGACCCAAAAGCGCCGACGGAATATCCGAACATTCATCGACTTGCTCACCGACACGAGGGACGCCCTGAGGGGAGGCTGCGGACCCGTTCTGGTCCGGGCCATCCGGAACAGATACAGGGCGGCCATGATCGACGAGTTCCAGGACACGGACCCCGTCCAGTACGAAATTTTCAACGTCCTTTTCGGGGCTGAGGACATCCCCCTCTTCCTGATCGGCGACCCCAAGCAGGCCATCTACGGCTTCCGGGGGGCGGATGTGTTCACCTACATGAATGCCGTAAGAGCGCTCCCCGCCCGGTACACCCTGCGGGAAAACTGGCGTTCGGAGCCCGGGCTGATCACTGCGGTCAACGCCCTGTTCAAATTGAAGGAAAGGCCCTTTCTTTTCGAAGAAATCGGTTTTGCCGATTCCATCCCCTGCGAGAGCGAGGGCAGGGAGCGTCTGACCCTGGACGGAAGGGTCGATCCGCCCTTCCGCATATGGCTCATGGAGGCGGACGAAGAGAATCCGTCAAAGGACCCAACCAAGGCAAAGGCCAGGGAAATCATCCAATGGGCCCTCTCCCAAGAGATCGCAAGGCTCCTTCGTCTCGGCAGGGAAAAACGGGCGCTCATTGGAAACGAGCCACTGGGGGCACACCACATTGCGGTCTTGGTGAGAAAAAACCGGGAGGCCCGCATGGTGCAGGCGGCCCTTTCGGGGAAACGGATCCCCAGCGTGCTTTTCAGCGCGGGAAGTCTTTTTGAGACCCGGGATGCCATGGAAATGGAGCGCGTCCTGGGAGCGGTGGCCGCTCCGGAAAACGAACCGGTCCTCAGAGGGGCCCTCGCCACCGACATGCTGGGGTTCGACTTCCAGTCCCTGGCACGCCTTCTGGAGGAAGGCAAGGGCCTTGAAGAAATCGTCGAACGTTTCAGGGGCTACCACGAGACCTGGAACAACCGAGGCTTCATCGTCATGTTCCGCTACCTCCTTGAGAGAGAGGGGGTTCGCCCGCGTCTCCTCTCCTACGTGGACGGCGAACGGCGTCTCACCAACCTGCTTCACCTTTCAGAAGTCCTTCAAGCCGCGGCCCTGGAGCGCCACCTGGGCATGCGGGGGCTGCTCAAATGGCTCACGGATCAGCGTGAATCCGGTGCCAAGGAGATGGATGAGCATCAGCTCCGCCTGGAAAGCGACGAGGCGGCAGTCCAGATCGTCACCGTCCACAAGAGCAAGGGGCTGGAGTACCCCATCGTCTTCTGCCCTTTTCAATGGGATGGGTCAAAGATCAATGACGAAGAGATCACCTTTCACGATGAATCCGCCCACCGCCGCTTGACCCTGGATCTGGGCTCAGAGCACTCCCAGGACCACAAGCGTCTGGCCGAGCGTGAGACCCTGGCCGAAGACCTCCGGCTCCTTTACGTGGCGCTGACCCGAGCGAAAAACCGCTGCTACCTGGTGTGGGGTAAAATCAGCGGTTCAGCCACCTCCGCCCCGGCATTTCTCTTTCACGGCCCTTATGCGACCCCGGGCCGCGAGATGGAAGAGACGCGACGCCGCGTCATGGAACTGACCAGAGGCCAGATGAGGGACGACCTCCAGCGACTCGAAAGTACAGCCGGCGGGATGATCGGGTTATCCGGCCTCCCCGAATTGGAGGAACCCCGGTCGGAGGGTCTGGAACAGGCACACCAGGACCTGGCCTGCCGCAAGTTTTCAGCGGCCGTGGCAGAGGAGTGGCGCATATGGAGCTTTTCGTCTCTCTTCGCCCATGAATCGATGGGGGCGGATGATCCGGATCACGATGCGAGCCCGGATGCGATCAGAGCGGCTGAAAGGGAACTGGCCCGGCTCCCCCAGCCGGAAGCCCTTTCTGGGATCTTTGAGCTCCCGAAGGGGGCGAGGGCGGGCATTTTTGTCCATGACGTGATGGAACACATGGATTTCGCGGACGAGGACCCTTCCGCCCTGAGATCATTGATCGATTCCAAGCTCAAGGAGCACGGCTTTGAGGCCCGGTGGGCCGACGCCGTTTCTGAAATGGTCCTCAAGGTCCTTGAGGTCCCCCTTGATCCGGCCATTCCGGGCATGAGACTGAAAGGGATTGCAAGAGATCGCCGTTTCGACGAATGGGAGTTCCACTTTCCCCTGAAGCGGGTGAGCCCCAGACAACTTGAATTACTGCTATTTCAGGACCAGGTCTCGGGAGAAGGCCCCATCCCCGAAACCATCGGTTCGCTCCACTTTGCGCCCATCAAGGGGTTCATGAAGGGGTTCGTGGACCTGGTTTTCGAGTGGGGGGGGCGATTTCACCTCATCGACTGGAAATCCAATTTCCTCGGCGCAGCGCCTCAAGACTATGGCCAGGAGGCCCTGGCAGGCGTCATGCAGAAGCAGGCCTACAGCGTCCAGTCGATCCTTTACACCCTTGCCCTGGATCAGTACCTGCGTTCCCGCATCGCCGATTACAGCTATGAGACCCACTTCGGAGGGGCCTACTACGTGTTCCTCAGGGGAGTGGACCCTAAGCTGGGCCCGGACTTCGGCATAGTCCGCATGCGGCCCTCGGCTGATCGGATCGAAGCCTTGCGAGGAGCGTTGTTGGATGTGTAGGGACGGCGCAAGGCTAACGGCGCAAGGCGCAAGGGGTTTGGGGCTGGAAGCATGGAGCGTGGAGCAAAGAGCATAGGGCATAGTGTAAAGAGCATGGAGTAAAGGGCGGAGGACGAAAGTTAAACCAGGTTTTTAGACACAGCCCCGGATATTGGCCTAATCTCTGTGAGAGATGAATTGTTTTTGGCCTTTTGTGTTGTTCCACCACCTATCAGCCATGAGCTATCACCTATGAGATATGAGCTTCTTCAACGTTTGACCGCCTCCGGCGTGTTCGAGAACATCGACATCCATTTCGCCGCCCTCATGAACCGGCTGTCGGAATCGCCGAGCGATGAGCTCTTTATCGCCTCGGCCTTTGCCAGCCATGCCGTCCAGAAGGGTCACGTGTGTCTGGATCTTCGATCCGTTGCGGAAACCGCGTTGCTCGATTCCTCAGCGGATGGCCCTTCGCTCCTGTGTCCACCCATTTCAACGTGGCAAAGGGCGCTTGAAAGAAGCGGCGTGGTGGGGAGCCCTGGCGAGTACCGACCTCTCGTCCTCGATGATCGCTCCCGGCTCTATCTTCACCGATACTGGAGCTATGAGCGGTCCCTGGCCGATGAGATCCGGACGAGGGTCGCCGCACACCCACGGGAGATTGATCCTGCCCGACTGGCACAAGCCTTTTCAATCGTCTTTCCGGAAAAAGATGAACGGGCCGTGAATTGGCAGAAGGTGGCGGCCCTCATGGCAGTGCTCAACGGGTTCTGTGTCATATCGGGAGGTCCCGGCACCGGAAAGACCACGCTGGTCTCAAGAATTGTGGCTCTCCTCCGGCAGTTGGAAGGCGAAACCATCCGGAACGTCGCCATGGTTGCGCCCACGGGCAAGGCGGCCGCGCGGCTCCAGGAAACGATGAAAAGGCATCATGGATCGCCGGCCAACCCTGTCGGTGCAGTCAGCGCAGACGGTGGCGAAATCGGGACCATCGGGACCATTCATCGTCTCCTGGGAACGATCCCCAACTCGCCCCGTTTCAGACACAACCGGGAAAACCCTCTCCCCTTTGAGCTCGTGGTGGTGGATGAGGCCTCCATGGTGGACTTGCCCTTGATGGCCAAGCTCGTCGAGGCCGTAGGCCGGGACGCCCGCCTCATCCTGCTGGGGGACAGGGACCAGCTGGCCTCCGTGGAGGCGGGCGCCGTGCTGGGAGACATTTGCGACCGATCCGGCGTTCACGGGTTCTCGGCGGCCTTCTGCGACCTGTTTGAAGCGATCTCGGGTCGGCAAATCCCCGGGACTTGCCGCGCCTTGACCCAAGTTGAAGGACGGGACTGGGTGGTGCATCTTGAGGAGAGCTATCGGTTCGGGCCCCAGAGCGGCATCGGCGCCCTGAGCCGAGCGATCAACCTCGGAGAATCCAGTGGTGCCTTGAAGGTTGCAACATCCGGCCGTTACGCCGACGTCCGGTGGAGGGATCTCCCTGCGCCCAAACGTATGATGGCCGAGCTTCGTGACAAGGCCCTGGAGGAATACGGAAGATATCTGAAAGCCGATGACCCCCTCGATGCCTTTGTCGCGCTCTCCGGGTTTCGAATCCTCTGCGCGCTGAGACAGGGACCTCATGGGGTGGCCGGCCTCAATGGAATGGTCGAGCAGATCCTATCGGACGCGGGGCTTATCAACCCCTCTGAGCGTTGGTACCGGGGGCGTCCCGTCCTCATTACGGGTAACGACTACAACTTGGATCTTTTTAACGGGGATACGGGCGTCATCCTTCCCGATCCCGAAGCGGCGGGTGATCTGCGGGCCTTTTTCCTCGCCCCTTCCGGATCCATCCGGCGGCTTCACCCCGCCCGGCTCCCCGTCCACGAAACGGTCTTTGCCATGACGGTCCACAAGAGCCAGGGCTCCGAGTTCGACAGGATTCTTCTGATTCTCCCTGATCGAACCAACCCCATTCTCACACGCGAGCTCATCTACACCGGCGCCACCCGGGCCAGGAAAGAAATTGAAATCTGGGGGATCGAATCGGTCTTCCTGGATTCGATTCATCGTCAAGTCGAAAGGAGCTCCGGCCTGCGGGATGCCATCTGGGAAAATGATTAATGGTCGATTCTTCCGGTGCCGACGGACGGGTCCTGCCCTAAAAGGGCGTCGATCATCTCTTCTGCCTTGATCTCAGATTTGCCGATGACCAGAGCGATTTCTTCCGGACTCAGGTTGACAGCATTCCATCCTTGCGCCTGAAACGGCGGGACAAGGATTTCCCCGCTCGTTCCGAGCGCCAGCGCGTTTGCCACAACATCCGAGAAGTGGACAATCGTGTTTTCTAGCGGATGAAGTCCTCTCTGCGGGTCATGGTGGCGCTGGATCAAGTCCTGGAGCCGCTCCGGAAACCGCCACCGTCTGAGCACCTGCCCCCCGATTTCCGCATGATCCAACCCCATGACCTCCTTTTCCGCCTGGAAGAGAAGGGACCCTGAACGTCGCGCGCAGGCCAGAACACCCATTGCGTGGGCCGGTGCCCGCTGATAAAGCAACAGTCGGCCGATATCGTGAAGGAGTCCCGCCACAAACAGGGTTTCCCTATCACTCAACCCTTTGATCTCAGCGATGGTCCGGGCTATGACCCCGCAGGTCACGCTGTGTCGCCAGAAGCTCGCCATGTTTACCAGTTGGTTGGGGATGTCCTTGAAGGCAGAGATGACCGACACCGTGAGGGCCAGAGAGTAAAGCTCCTTCATACCGAGGATCGTCACTGCCCTTGAAATGGTCTCGACTCGGGAGGGAATGCCGTAGTACGGGCTGTTGGCCAGTCGAAGCAGTCTTGCCGAGAGCGCGGGGTCTGCCCCGATCACGTCGCCGATGGCCTGCGCGGAGCTGGTCCCATCGCTCAGCAGGTCCACGAGGCGGCTGAAGACCACGGGAAGAGTGGGGAGACCGCCGTTTCCGTCCAAGAGGGCGGCAAAATCCGGGATCGGCCTCAGTGACGTCGCTGAGGGGTCTTCGAACTTTTCAGAACCGACGTCGGGGTCTTTCCCTTTCTGCGGCGACAGCGGCTGCCGCGATGATGCCCCTCCGTTTCCCTCTTCACGAATCGCCCTGAGGACGCATATCCGGCACAGGGTTCGAATAGGTTCCTGGGTCAGGTCCACAAGGGGGAAGCGGGCCTTCACCTGGCTGGCAATCGCTTCCCGCATTTCGTTCCTCTTTGGGTCTGCCGCGTGCCCCTTTTGTTTCGCAGCCATGACCGCCTTCAACCTTGCCCTAAGATCCGATCCCTGATTCATGGCACCTCCCGCAAACCCCCTCATTCGCCCCAATCATCGAGATCGGCTTAAACAGGTGCCATCTTAAGCAAGGAATCATGAAAGATCTGGCGCTGGGCGGAGCAAACACCCTATCCAGCTGCGACGCGTCTTGTGTGGAGCTCGCCATGAAGAAAGGGATACCCCCGGCCACCTTGGATGGAAGCCTGATCAGGATGTACTGGCTGAATGGCTGGCTTTTTCCTTGAACCACAGGGCCCAATCCCGTATAGTCCGACCCTGAAAAAGCAGGGGACTTCCTTTCACTGAAACGCCCAATGAGCTACCTCTCCCGTTTGCTCGCCTTTGCCTCCATCCAGAGCTTCGCCACCGTCCTGGTGCAGCGTGGGGTGTACTTCTATACGCGAGAGACGTTGGGTTTCGGGGGGGACCAGAACCTCCTCTTGGCGCTGGGCATGGGCGCCGTCTATGTCATGGGGGCCTTGCCCAGCCATCGCGTAGCCAAAAGGTTCGGCGAGAGACAGGCGCTTCTGGCCGTCCTGATCGGTCAGATCGCAATGCTCCTATCGGTCTGGCAAGGGCCCAAGGGATGGCTGCTTGTGAGTGGGTCCCTGCTCTTTTCGGGCTTCAACGGAATGATGTGGCCCATCGTGGAGAGCTACATCAGCGTGGGACAGACGCCTGTGGCGGCCTCACGGGCCATTGGGAAGTTCAACATCGCTTGGTCCGTGCCGGTGCCGCTCGCCGTGTGGTCCTCCGGTCCGATCATCCAGCACCTGGCTTCCGGCCTGTTCGTCTTCGCCGGCGGGGGCATGGCGCTGGCCATGACCCTCGTTCTGCCCATGCGGGCCGTGCCCGAGCACCTGGCCACGGACCATCCTGAACGTCCCGATCCCGATCGCATTCGCTGGCTCGGTGCCCTGCTGATCTCCAGCCGATCCTCCATGGTGGCCGGGTACGCCATGCTTTTTGTGCTTTCGCCGTTGTTGCCCGTCCTTCTCAGCAAACTGGGCTACACGATCGTGGCTCAGACCGCGCTCGCAGGCTGTCTGGATGCCGGGCGAGCCTCCACGTTCGTGCTGATGCAGCGCACCCAAACCTGGCATGGCCGACGGTCTATTCTCGCCCTGGCGGCGGTTTTCCTGCCGGTCGGCTTTCTGCTGGCGCTTTCGGCGGGGAGAGGGGGTCTGATCGCCCTGGGTCTGGTCGTGTTCGGGGCCTCCCATGGAGTGGCCTACTACGCCAGCCTCTACTACGCGATGGTGATCGGCAACGCGGCCGTCAAATCCGGGGGGACCCACGAGAGCCTGATCGGAGCGGGGTTCGTCCTGGGCCCGGCCGCTGCCCTGGCGGGAAGCGCGCTCGGAAACCTCTGGCACCAGGCGGCCTTCGGCATTCTGGTCGGCGTAAGCCCGATCGTTCTCCTCGGCGCCGTGGGGGGGCTGTGGCCCCTGTTGCGTGAGAGCGGGGCGGGGTCAGGCCACCGCCATGTCGCTTGTCTGAGAGTACCCCGAGGCTCCTTCGCGCGCGCCGGCTGCCTGAAACTCCGAAAAAAAGCGAAGACAATCAGCTTTCAGGCCACGGATCGGCGAGTTTCCCGCAAGACCTCTTCTCCGGTTACCACATGAACGACATCTGGTTCATCCGACTAAAGCGTACTTTGACTGATGAATAGCCATGATTTTAAGTTTGAAGAATTCCATGTCCCTGAAGCCATAGGCTTGCCTTTTCATGGTTTTGATCTTGTTGTTTGTGCCTTCCAGGGGACCAAAGTGGATATGCGGAAATTGCTACAGTGGATCATCCTTGCGATGCGAGTAGCGATACCGAGCTTGCAGCGCTGAGCCATCACGACGTGTTGGCTGCAATTTAAGCGAGCATTTTCTCGATTGCCGCTTGCCCTTGCTGCGGCGCCACCTCAATCTTTGACGGAAAGTCTTGGGGCTTCTTTACTTGTTCGACTCAATGTGGTAGGACCAGAGTATGCCTGAGGTCTTCCTTGGAAAGCGTAGTACAGGCGGCTGGCATTCAGCCCGGTTGATTTAGAGATGCTCAGAGCTTCCTGGAGCCAGAATTGGCCGATTCATACTTCGGATCTCATCGTAGGTTGTCGGGGTTTATTGAGCAACAGCCATCGGGTCCCTTTGATCGAACAATCGGCCTTTGGACGGCCTCTTGGGTGAATGCCCCGCTTGATCCGGATAGAGCGGTCCGGATCTGAGATCGGAGAGCGTTCTGAGCGGCTGAGTAGAGTTTGGATCGCATGGCAAGCATGGTCGAAGACGATGGTGTGCCTCCGGTTGAAAAGGTCCACTTTCCGTGTGAGGACAAAGAAGCGGATGTCTGCCGTTTTCAGGATGGCCACACCGATTTCGGATTTCAGTCGTTCCCTGGCCAGCGGCTTTCATCGCTTTCATAACGTCGTCAGAACAGGCGCCAAGGGGCATCCTAGAAGTTGCAAACCTTTCCGTCTCCTCACGAACACGTGCACGACTCCGCTGATCAGATGCCAGACGATGGTCAGGTATTGTGCCCTGCCCAGATGCTGATCTCGTCAATCGATCTGGGCTTTTGCAGCTCCAAGAAGGACTCACTGGCTTTCTGTGCTGACCCTTATTAAAGGTGCAAACCTCTGGACATTCCCTCCCTTTGGGTGTCCTGGCCTTTTGAATCCCCTTTATCAACCCCGCCGCCGCGTGACCGGGGCTTCATCCTTTGCGACCAAATCAAAGCGCTCCTTGATCATGGCCAAGGTGGTTTGCATGCCTATCTTGCCTGCTTCCTGATTCTGAGCTTGGGACGGCTGAAGCGCTTTGCTTGAGATTCCTTTTCTCAATGTCCTTGATCAAATCAGCGAAATCGATTCTGGTTGGGCGGAACCAATGCAAGTGACGCATTTGAACCGCTGATTACCTGGGAGGTCTGGGACGATTTTTGAATCCCAATGGCGTCCGGGTGAGCCCAACGATTTCGGGACCGGAGAAGACCGATTATCCATGACCCTGGACGCCCAATGGAATGATCTGAATGGTCAGCAGGTCTTGGAAGGATATATCATTGAGTATGACTATCACGAGCGTGTGCAATGGCGCGTTGAAGACGGCGGAAATGGCCATTGGTACGACCTTATCCGGGCAGACGACTATCGGGTTTTCCCGGCAAAGGGCATTCCGTGGCAGGAAGCGAGGGACCTTGCTCGGATGTCTACGTGGCAGGGTTTGAGCGGACACCTGGCCACTGTTACGAGCCAGGAGGAAAGCGAATTCATACGGGAGACGTTTCTTGACGATTGACCACCTGCCAGGTTGTCCGCCCACGAGGCCGAGTCTCGGATGTGGCGCCAACCTTACAGTGACATATGGTTTCTGGTTGGGTGGAGGATTCGATACCGAGGGAAATCTATTGTGGATCACGAAATGAACCTGCTGATTTCTTGGCGCCATTTTGGCCGCCTCCGGCCGAAGACGTTTTCCCCATATCCGAGTGGAGTCCTGTGAGCACCAGTAACTTTGGCCAGAACTGGTTCCCGCCCGCACCAGAACAGCCGTATATCATGGGTTATATCATTGAATATGACAATATGGGAGATTTCTGTGCCAGTTACGACATTGGAAGGCCTGCTTCGTGTCCCGTGTGTAGAGGTTTCAGATCCTTCCGGGGGCCTTCACACATATCGGATCGAACTGCTGCGCTCGCCATTCTTCCCGATCTGGTTATTTGTTTTGGACCAGAAAAGCATTGCGCCGATTCCCGTTGGTGGGACATTTTGTGCGCGCTATGAGGCTAATGGTTTGCTCCGCATTCCATGTGTCGAATTTTATGATCCCGCAGGTGTTCCGCATGCCTATCAGATGGAGCTTCACCAGAAGGCGCCGTCCTGGTCATTTTTTCTGAACCGCAACAGTATGGTGCCGCTCCCCAGCTCACCCCAAGGTGTTGAGCCACATCCTGGATCGTCATATGCCTCAAAAGCTCCAAACCATATCGCTCGAAACTCCTTGTATAGCTCCTCCTTTGGTCGGCAAAACCGATTCTGATTTGACGGACCACATCGCAGGCAACGCACCAAACCCTTTGAATCGCAAGCAGAATCGAAACCGGTTTCAGCCCGATGGGCAAGCTCTTGAAAGGACGCTCCACTTGCCCACGGCAGGTCACATCCCGAGAGCCGCAGCAAGGACATCTCAATTCGTTTCTTTGTTGGCGAATCTTGAAAATGATTCCCCCTTCCTCGTAATAGGTCCGAACGTGCTCATAGCCTCGGATGCCAAATCCATGGTACAAAAGACTGGTGGACATGCTTGGGTATCTCCTCTGGTCATTTGGAAGTGACAAAAGGAGTTAACCCACATGTCCATCTCTTTCAATATCTAAAGTACGCAAATTCCTGATGAACCCGACATCTATCATAATGTTGAACCTGTTCTTGACATATAGATGGGGCCTATTTAGACTGGTCTTAGACTAGTGGAGGTCTTACCATGGAATCGGTAGGTGCATATGAAGCCAAAACGCATTTGCCCAAGCTCCTTGAAAGGGTCATGAAGGGGGAGCGCATCACCATCACAAAACATGGGATGCCTGTAGCCGTCTTGCAGCCTCCTGACCCTCAGGGAATGACCGACATCAAATCCGTGATCGATGAGATCCGCAGATTCCGAAAGAAACACCGTCTCGGAGGGCTTTGCGTCAGGGAGATGATCGAAGAAGGAAGGCATTAGATGGCTGGGGCTTTCGTCGCCGACAATTCTGTTTTGATGGCCTGGTGTTTTCAAGACGAAGCGAACGAATATGCCGACTCCGTCCTGGCGCACCTTTCGGATGGAAAGGCTTTCGTTCCTTCGATCTGGCCTCTTGAGGTTGTCAACGTGCTGCTTGTCGCAGAGCGCAAAAAGCGCATCACCGAGGCCGACAGCGTGCACTTCCTGACCCTCCTGGCACAGCTTCCGATCATCGTTGAAATTGAGAGGACTGACTGGGTCATGAGAGATCTCCTGGCGCTGGGCAGGGCAAACAGTCTCTCCAGCTACGATGCCTCTTACCTGGATCTCGCCATGAAAAAAGGAATACCCCTGGCCACCTTGGATGAAAGGCTGATAAGTGCAGCGAAAACGGTCAATGTGCCAATCCTGTCTTTCTGATGCTTGACCACCTATTCATAAGATGAATGAAGCGTTCGTTCATCATCATAGCCCGCCCGCCGCCAAGATCGCCTTGTTTCGCGCCCTCTTTCGCGGACGCGAGGACGTCTATCCCTGCCGATTTGAGAGCCGAAAAACCGGCAGATCCGGCTATCAGCCTGCCTGCGCCAACGAGTGGGTCAAGGGACTGTGTGACAAACGCTCGGTCAGGTGCGGGAATTGCCCTAACCGCCGATTCCTTCCAGTCTCGGACGAGGCGATTCGCTGGCATCTTTCAGGACAGGACGATACAAACCACGCATTCGTCATGGGTGTCTACCCGATGCTCCAGGACGAGACATGCTTTTTGGTGGCAGCCGATTTCGACAAGAAGACTTGGCCCGCAGACACCGAAGCATTCATGGAAACATGCCGCCGGATGAATCTTCCTGCGGCGCTGGAGCGATCCCGTTCCGGAAACGGCGGCCATGTTTGGCTGTTCTTCAATGAAGCGATTCCGGCTGCGTTGGCGCGTAAGCTCGTCTCTTACATCCTCACCGAGACCATGGAGCATCGGCCCGATATGGGCCTCGATTCCTACGACCGATTCATCCCCAACCAGGATACGTTGCCTAAAGGAGGCTTTGGCAACCTCATCGCCCTGCCGCTTCAGAAGCAGCCGCGAGACAGTGGAAACAGCGTATTTCTCGATGAAGGGCGCAATCCCTATCCGGACCAGTGGGCATTTCTGGCGACCATGCGGAAGATCCCCCGGTCTCAGGCGGAAGAAATCGCCCGTGAAGCTGAGGATAGAGGACGGGTAGTGGCGGTGCGTCTTGCCCCCACGGAGGAAGAGGACGATACGCCTTGGACCGCGCCGCCTTCCCGCCGACGGAAGGAGCCCCCGATCATCTCGCCGCCGAAAAGCCTGGAGCTTACTATCGGAGACCAGATCTACATCGCCAAGGAAGCGCTATCGCCATCTTTTCGTAACCGATTGCTCCGGTTGGCGGCGTTTCAGAACCCGGAATTCTACAAGGCACAGGCCATGCGTTTATCCACCTATGGAAAGCCTCGGATCGTCGCTTGCGCCGAGGATTACCCGCAGCACATTGGTCTGCCGCGCGGCTGCCTTGAAGACGTGCAAGCGCTTCTGGCGGAGTTGAAGATCAAACCTGCGCTCCGCGACGAGCGTTTCGAGGGAAGGTCCCTTTCGGTCTCGTTTCATGGGGAATTGCGATCCGAACAGAGAGCCGCTGCCGAAGCCATGGTCTCACACGATATCGGGGTTTTATCCGCCACCACGGCGTTTGGAAAAACCGTGCTTTCGGCATGGTTGATCGCACAACGCAACGTCAACACCCTGGTCCTCGTCCATCGCCGGCAGTTGCTGGAACAATGGGTTGAACGATTGTCGATGTTCCTGGACTTGCCGGTCGACGCCATCGGCCGGATCGGTGGCGGTCGCAAGGATGTGACGGGCGCGCTGGATGTGGCGCTCATCCAAAGCCTGGTACGAAAAGGCGTGGTGGATGATCTGGTAGGCGACTACGGCCATCTCGTGGTCGATGAATGTCACCATCTGCCGGCCAGAAGCTTCGAGCAAGTCGCCAAGCGGGCAAAAGCAAAATTTGTAACGGGGCTTTCGGCCACCGTGACACGAAAGGATGGTCATCACCCAATCATTTTCATGCAGTGCGGCCCGGTGCGATATCGCGTCGAACCCAAGAAACAAGCGCTTACGCGGCCGTTTCGACACTCCGTCATTGTGCGGCCAACCGGTTTTCAGCCACGGGGCGCACCATCGCCTGATGCCCGCCATCAGTTTCACGAGCTCTACGAAGCGTTGATCGCCGATGAAGCACGTAATAGCCTCATCTGCGGCGATGTGACTCAAGCAATCCGGGAGGGACGCTCGCCGATCGTTTTAACCGAGCGAACCGAGCATCTCGAGCATTTGGCCGAACGCCTGGCTCCGAACGTCCGCCACCTGGTCGTTTTTCGGGGAGGCATGGGCGCAAAGGCCCTGACTGGCGCTTCCGCCCGATTGACAGCCATTCCCGAAGATGAAGACCGGCTGTTGATTGCAACCGGAAGGTACATCGGAGAAGGTTTCGACGATGCCCGGCTGGACACCCTGTTTCTTGCTTTGCCGGTGTCATGGCGGGGCACCATCACACAGTATGCGGGTCGGCTACACCGCTTACACGATCGCAAGCGGGAGGTCCGCATCTATGATTACGCCGACCTCGACGTGCCCATGTTGGCAAGGATGTTTGACAGGCGTTGCCGGGGATATGAAGCGATCGGCTACACGGTCCAGTTACCGGCCAGTGCCATCCCGGGTTGGCCTGCCGATGTAACGCTTCCCATCGATCCACTGTGGAAACAGGACTATACTGCCAGTGTCCGGCGGTTGATACGCGATGGGGTGGATACCCCGCTTGCCACCCTCTTTGTCCATGTGACCCGTTCCGTCCTTCCTGAATCGGAAGGCGTCGACCGGTCCCGAAGTGCGACCGAAGCGTTCCTGTATCACCGACTGGAAACGCTGCCGCTGACAGCCGGAAAGTTCCAATTGAATGCGGAGCTGCCCATCTCCTTCGACGGCCGGGGAAAAATGGAGGTCGATCTTCTGGATGCCGATGCGCGAATTGCTGTCGAGCTGGACGGCGCGCAGCATCTGACCGATCCCCAGGCTTACCGGCGCGACAGGTACAAGGACTTGCTGCTTCAGCAGCACGGCTACATTGTCTTGCGGTTTCTTGCCGAAGACGTTGGAACACACCTTGATGATGTACTCGACGCGATTGTCCGAGTTTCGGTCAACCGGCGGAACGTTTGATCATGATTTCGAGCAAGAATTTTATCAAAACAAGAGACGGCGAAATAAATGATCAGTCCGGAATGCGAGGAGTCAAAAGGTGGAAATCAAGAAGTTCATTTACCACAAGGACGGAGACATATGTATAGGATGGCTGGAGGGATGAACTTCTTATCACCTCACCTCACCAATCCAGGTCATGTCCTGGAGTCAACTGCGGGTGAAGAACCTCCGCTCTCTTCAGTCCAAAGTCTTCCAAGCTCTATTTCCACTTCCCCGAAAGGCTCGGCCCTGGCCTTCTCGTTTCCGGCAAAACCGCCAAGCCTGACCCATCGTTCGGACATCAGCCGAAAGACTTCCAGGGTTTTTTCCCGGGGATCGATCAGCCATAAATACTGCACTTCGTATTTTGCATAAGTCGCCATCTTCACGATTCTGTCGTTGCTGGCCGTGCCGGGAGAAAGAATCTCGCAAATCCAATCGGGTGGAACCGAAAACCAGTTTTCCCCGGGCCATCCCGGGAACCGTTCTTTCCTCCAGCCCGCAAAGTCCGGTACCAGGAGATCTTTTTCCGAGAACTTGATTTCCGGCTCGAAAAGGATGATCCATCCTCCCGGGCCTCCTCTTCCGAAACGATATGGGGGAACGATTTCGCCCCCTAAAGAGGATGCCGCGTTGGAATGTTCCGGTGAAGGTCTGGGGGCGACAACGAGCTCGCCGTCTATAATTTCACCGATCATGTTTTCCGGGATCCTGTACAGGTCTTCGTAAGTCGCGATCTTTCTCGCAGGCTCGTCCATTTTACCCTCCCTAGGACGACAATGCCCTCCTATTCTGCCATATAGCGTCACGATTGTATGTTATAGGGACGCTCATAAATAAGTAATTAACTAGTCTTCGAGGGTGAGACTTCTCTCCAGGGCGATCCTCTCCCCACGCCTCACCGCATACCCCACACCAGGCTGCGTCATCCCGAGCTTCCTGGCAAGGTCGGTCAATCTAAAGCCCAATTCCCTCACCGCCCAGTAGCACAACAACCCTCTCGCTTCCGCACGCCTCTTCTCCCGCCCCTTTGCATAGATCTCTGAAACTTTGAGCTCGAATATCTGACCAACTTTCTCTTCAACCGTTGACATATCGTATCCCAGACTCTTGAGTCTGTAATACCGGTTGTATTTCTCGTCAGCCGCGCGAAGGGTCTCCGTTACAAATTCACTGTCCCCCAGTATCCTTTGATCACTCTTCACTCGCTGCTCACCAATGGATCGCCTCTTTCTTACCTCATCCCATCCCCCAAGACTCCTGATCAAACCGCCTCCAATTAGTTCAGGTCGCCGCCCTTGCTCCACCCCCGCTTCAACATAATTAAGATAGCGCTTCCTCCCTTCACCTACTTTTTTCCCAAACATCGAAAGCACATATCGCCAGTCTTGCCATCCATTCCTCCGCAATCCCATCACCACGCCATGTCCGCTGTAGGGAAATCCCGCGAGCTCATGGACCGATGAGACCATCCCGGCCCTTAGCGGGTTAAGGTGTATGTAGCGCACCAGTTCCGTCAAATAGACGTCTTCCTGGCACACAATGGACTTGTATCGGTTCTGAAACAGATGACCATGCCTCCTGTGACGGCGATTGAAGCGAACCGCATACCCCGTGAGAAGCCTTCTCATCACCTCCGCAAGTCCTACTTGTCCGGTCCGCAACAGGAAATGGGCGTGATTGGTAAGCAATGCCCAAGCGTAACAGGTGGTTCCGCTCTCGGGAAGGAGATCACCAAGGCGCTCAACGAAATCCATGCAGTCCTTCTCATCCCAAAAAATCTTCCGCCGCTCTATGCCGCGGATAATCACATGGTGTACGACACCGGGCGCATCCAGTCGGGCTAACCTTGCCATGTGATCCTTCTATCAAAACCTTTTCGTTTTGTCAAGTTAATTATTTAATTATGGGCGTCCCTAACTTATACTTCTCAATGTCACGGATCATCCCGCGCAGGGTTTCGTCTGCCTCTTCCTCGCTGCCGCAGGGGATCAGATGGCCTTCTCCAGTCACATACAGGCCTTCCTCAAGGTGGAGGATTCTCAAAGGGCCGCCGGTTTCGATCTCGGTGCCGTTGTCAAAGCGGATGCTCACGGGTTGGCTCCTTTCTCTAGGGGTTGGGGCGCTTTCCATCCGCTGGTATTCTGTTTTTTTTCCTTCTCTTACTCGGGTTTCGCGCCGATTCCGTTCTTTTGCAGCCAGTTCCAAAGGTTCACGGGGGTGCAGCCGTATTTGGCGGCGATGCGGGTCTTGGGGACGCCCAATTTCAACAGGCCGATGATTTCCTCCCGATGGGGGTCCAGTTTGCTTTTGCCGGGGCCTTTGGGGCGGCCAAGCAGCTTGCCCTTGGCTCTGGCGGCCCTGAGCCCTTCCTTGGTGCGTTTGCTGATAAGGTCCCGCTCGATTTCGCCGGCGATCCTAAAGACCATGGCCAGGGCTTTTGATTGGATGGTGCCATTCAACTCCCAGCCGTTGCGCAGGTCATAAACGCTGATTTCCCTCTGCTTGCTGACGTACAAGATTTCCATGCATTCGAGCATCGACCGGCCAAGGCGGGACATCTCCGGCACGATCAGCCTGTCGCCTTCCCGCAGGCTTTCAATCAGCGGGCCGATCTGGCGCTTCTTCCAGGATATCTTGCCCGATATGCCCTGGTCCTCCACAAACTCGACATGCCCCAATTGGCGATCATCGGCAAATTTCAAAATGGCGGTCTTGTCCTTATCGGTGTCCTCCCCGTCGGTTGTGATCCGCAAATAGCTGACCGTGCGGGGTCGCCTGGGATCCGGTTTTGTGGCTCGTTTGCGTGGCATGGTTAAAACCCCTCCTCTTTAGACTGGAAGGTTTCGACGATTCCCTTGAAATCCCCAGCATCAAATGTGGCATTTACCTGGCGGCAAATGACGCGCTGCCTTCTCCGATAGGCCAGTTCCGCTGTTTGATCTCCTGGTTCACCTGATCCAGTTTTCCCGCCGTTAGATCCGAGCCTTTCCACAATTCGTAACCGCGTCTCTGAATCCTGACAGGCACCAACTCACCTGCTGCAATCCCCCGGACCTGCTCCCCGGATAATCCAGACATTCTTATCCAAGGAAATTTCTCTTTGGCAATTCTGATGGCCTGATTTAGGTTCATTTCGCTCACCTCCCATGTTTTAAGATGTAAAATGTAAAGGCATATTAAAATTATAATTTATAATAAAACAAAAATCAATAACTTTATTATTGTTTATTTTCATCTTTATAAGGTATATTTTCGTTTAATGCTTTCAGGGTCCATATCCCATGACAAGCGACGAAGTACATATCAATAAAAAATCGGATTTGGGATTGGGCAGACCCTCCGGCCTTATCGGAGCTGCCTGGTACTCCCTTATGAAGATAATGACGTTTCGCAGCAACTCGGATTTTGTCGTCAACTGTGCTATCCTCCCCCTTCATGAAAGATTCACTCTCCGACGGCGTGCTCAAGTGGCCTCCCCTGATCCGGGGAACCCTGATAAATCGTTACAAGCGGTTCATGGCCGATGTGCGACTGCGGAATGGCCACGTGGTGATCGCACACTGTCCAAACTCGGGCAGCATGGCCGCCTGCTGCGAGCCGGGGCGGCCGGTATTTATTTCGCGCCACAACACGCCGGGCCGAAGGCTCAAATACACCTGGGAGATGATCGAGATGCCGGGATCGTTGGTGGGCGTCAACACCTCGGTCCCGAATTGGCTGGCCAGGGCCACGATCATGGCAGGCAAGGTCCCCGAGCTTGAAGGTTTCGACGCTGTGCGAACGGAAGTCCGGTATGGGGAAAATTCGAGAGTGGACTTGCTCCTGGAAAAGGGTGATAAGCGGTGCTTCGTAGAAGTGAAGAACTGCACCCTGGTGGAGGACCGGACCGCCTATTTCCCTGACGCGGTGACCGAGCGCGGTCTCAAGCACCTGGTGGAGCTCCAGAAAGAAGTCAAGCAGGGAAACCGGGCAGCCATGTTCTACATCATCCAGAGAATGGATGCGGAGGTCTTCCGCCCTGCCGATCATATCGACCCGGCTTACGGAAAAGAGTTGAGGAAGGCTGTCAAGAACGGTGTCGAGATCGTGGCCTATGACGTGGCTATCGATCTCCACACGATTTGCTCTCAACCACCCGCTCCCATGCCGGCTTTGATAAGATTATCTCGCAGAGATCGCGGGGATCGCAAAGGGAGAGATATAGGAGTATGAAAACGTTTTTTGTTTTTAACTTAAATAAATCAGTTCTTGGCGTTATTGGCGTCTTGGCGAGGGGTAGATCTTTCTCTTATGAAATTTATCGCTGATTTGCACATCCACAGCCGGTTTTCAAGGGCCACCGCCAGGAACCTGGATCCCGAAAACCTTTCCTTCTGGGCACAAAAAAAGGGCATCGCGGTCATCGGGACGGGAGATTTCACACACCCCGGTTGGGTGACGGAGCTGAAGGACAAGCTCGTGGAGGCGGAACCGGGCCTTTACAGGCTCCGCCCCGAAATCCAGGAACAGGTGGACGCCAAGGTCCCGCTCTCATGCCAATCACCTTCGCGGTTCGTGCTCTCAGGGGAGATCAGCTGCATCTACAAAAAGGCAGGAAAGACGCGAAAGGTTCACCACCTCATCCTCATGCCGGATTTCGCTTCTGTTGAGCGTTTCAATGACCAACTGTCCCGGGTCGGTAACGTGGCCTCCGACGGCCGGCCCATCCTGGGGCTTGATTCCAGGGCACTCCTCGAAATGGCCCTCCAGGCAAGCGATCGGACCTTTTTCATCCCCGCACACGTCTGGACGCCATGGTTCTCACTCTTCGGGTCCAAATCGGGATTCGACGCCTTGGAGGAGTGCTTTGAAGACCTTTCCCCCCACATCCATGCCCTCGAAACGGGCCTCTCCTCTGATCCCTCCATGAATCGCCGCCTCTCGCAGCTGGACCGCTATCTGCTGGTCTCCAATTCGGACGCACACTCACCCGCCAACCTGGGAAGGGAGGCCAATCTCTTCGATACGGGCTTGAGCTACGGGGACATGGTCAGTGCCATGACCCATGGAGAGGGGTTTTGCGGAACCATCGAGTTCTTTCCGGAGGAAGGGAAATACCACCTTGACGGCCACCGCAAATGCGATGTGCGGCTCGAACCCTTTGAAACAAAGAGGCGCAGCGGCCTCTGCCCGGCATGCGGCCGTCCGCTGACCGTTGGGGTGCTTCACCGGGTGGACGACCTGGCCGACCGAGAGGAACCCGCCGGAAGTATGGGGGGCCTCCACAAACCCTTCTTCAGCCTGATTCCACTTGCTGAAATCCTCTCCGAGCTCCTCGGATGCGGCCGCGGCACGGTCAAGGTGGAAACCCTTTACGAGCGCCTGCTCTCCGAGCTGGGCCCGGAGCTCCCGATCCTCATGGCGCTCGACCCGGAGCGGTTGGAAAAGGCCGCAGGGCCGGTCCTTGCCGAGGCAATCTGCCGGATGCGAAAGGGGGAGGTCATCCGTGAGGCGGGCTATGACGGGGAATATGGAACCATCCGGCTTTTCGCCCCGGGCGAAATGGGGAATGTGAGGGGCCAGATGGCCATTTTCCAGGCGCCTCAGAAGCCATCACCCATTGAAGTGTCCTTTCATCCCCCAAAGCGCATCCATGAGGCCACCCCCCCGGCACAAACCTTCGCACCCCAAGTGGCCCCAAGGCCTGCGCCTCAACACGACGATCCCATCCTCGGCCCCCTCAACGACGAACAAAAGGAAGCCGTTCTGAATGAAGACGGCCACCTCCTGGCCTCGGCCGGCCCGGGCACGGGAAAAACGGCCGTCCTCACCCATCGGATGGCTTATCTCATCCGGGAAGGAACGGCCGCCGCCCGGTCCATGCTGGCCCTAACCTTCACCCGTAAGGCGGCAGGGGAAATGGCTCAAAGGTTGTCGGCCCTCTTGGGCCAATCCCCTGACGTCCGGGTGGAAACCTTTCACGGCTTCTGCCTCCAAATCCTCCGCGACGAAACCGAGCACACCGCCCTTCCCGCGGACTTCTCCCTCTGCTCGGAGCGTGAGGCGGAGGATATCGCCTACGAGACGGCAGACGAGGGCAAGCTCGGAAAACGCATCGTGACAAGGTTTCTCAAAACCCTGCCCCGTCTGAAGATCTCAGAAGGCCACCCTTTCGGCGGGGGAGAAGCGAAAGATGATCTCCCCAGGTTGTTCCGCCGCTACCAGGCGAGGCTCAGGGCCCTCGGCATGGTGGATTTCGATGACCTGGAAGTGGAGACCCTTCGCCTCTTCAGGGACCACCCGGAGGTGTGCCGCCGTTATGGGGACACGTTCAGGTGGGTGTTTGTGGATGAATACCAGGACACAAACCCGATCCAGGCCGATATCGTCAAGACCTTGGTGAATGGTGGGAAGGGCAGGGTCTTTGCCATCGGGGACCCGGACCAGGCCATCTACGGATTCAGGGGGGCGGATCAGGCTAACTTCTTCCGCTTTCCCAGCGACTTCCTTGGCACACATACGATCAGCTTGACCAGGAACTACCGTTCATCCGGGCCCATCCTCCGGGCCGCGGCCGCCATCCTTCACAAAGACCGAGCCTTGACGCCTTCTTCACCTGGGGGGGACCTCGTCATGCTGAGCCCCTGCCGCACCGAGGCAGAAGAGGCGGAGATGGTGGTGGAACAGATCGAACGGTTGATGGGCGGAACGTCCCATTTTGTCATCGACAGCGGCCGGACCGGGCCGGGCGATGGGGAAGCCAACCTGGGTTTTGGCGATTTTGCTGTCCTCTTTCGGTTGAATGCCCAGGGGTTGGCGTTGGAAGAGGCCTTCAAGCGGGCCGGGATCCCCTATGCCAGGTCCGGTGAAACGCCACTCGTCGCCCGATATCCGGTAAACCTCCTCTGGCGGTTTCTCCAGACCCGCACTTACCCGGAAAACCCCTACTATGCCAAGGCCTACGCAGACCTTCTGTCAGCCTCCGGCCTAAAGCCCCAGACCCTGCACCGGGCAGTCGTCTTCCCCGGGACGCCAGCAGAGGCTGTTGAGACCGCGGTTCGCTTTCATGGCATCGACTGTGAGGAAGAAAGCACGAAAGAACCCCTTTCAGGGCTTCGCCGCTTCGCTTCGACGTTTGGGGGCGACCTGAGATCCTTCGTGGACGGTCTTTCCCTTGAGCGCGGGATCGACCACGCAAGGCTTCCGGGCGACCGCGTGGCGCTCATGTCCCTTCACGCGGCCAAGGGGTTGGAGTGGCCGGTTGTCTTCATCACCGGATGCGAGGATCAGTTGCTCCCGTGCACCTTGTTCGGGAACCGAGACGATGAAGAAGAAAGGCGGCTCCTTTATGTCGGCATGACGCGCGCCCGCCGGAGACTCATCCTCTCCTGGGCGCAAAAGCGGACGTTCGGCGGCCGTAGCCTTCACATGGCGCCCTCGCCCTTTCTGTCGCTTATTCCGGGCCACATCTGCCAAACCCTCGACCGCAAGAGGCCGAAGCCGAGGGCAAAATCTGGGACGCAGCTGAGCCTGTTCGGCTAAGGGTTGTCCAGATAGAGAAACAGGATCAAGAGCGACGTCCCCAGTGCGACCATGCCTGTAACGATGGCCCCCACCCGCCTGTCTTCCTGATTGCTGAAAGTGGTCACAACGCCCCCGGTGACCGCCATGACAAACGAGATCAGGCAAGCCCCTCGAAGCACCAAGATGGACTCCCTGGAGGCATTCATGAAAAAGGACAGGAGAAAGGCGATGCCCACGATCGCGCCCATGGTCTGTTTGTCCCGGTTCCTGTTGAACATGGCTACCAGACCGCCCATGACCGACACCATGAAAGACATCACTGAAATCAGGTTCCGCACGCCAACGGACCTCCCTTCCCGGTCGATCGCCATCCTCGACCCTTCGCCGTTTGACTTGGATAGGGCTTTCTCCTATAGTTTTTCCGCTCCAACTTAACGACCGGCCCTCAACCTCCGTCAGCCCGAGGACAGGGCCATCGCGATCCGGTCTACAATCTTCGTTTGTGGACACCACCCGATCGCCACAAAACGTTAGTGGGGGTTGCGACAGGGAGTCAAGGGAAAAGACCATTGGAAGAGATAGCCGCCAATCAACCACGCGAACCGAACATGGTGAAGGCCCGGGTGATCGCCATCAGTCTCTCCTTTGTCGTCGGCGCGACCCTGATGGCGTTCAAGTTTTATGTGTATGACATCACCCACTCGGCAGCGGTCCTCTCGGATGCCCTCGAATCCATCATCAACGTGGTGGCAAGCGGTCTGGCGCTGGTGGCGATTCTCGTGGCCGCAAAGCCCCCCGACGAGACCCACCCTTACGGTCATGGGAAGATAGAGTATTTCTCGGCCGGTTTCGAGGGGGCTCTCATCATCCTTGCCGCCCTCGGCATCTTCAAGACCGGGTGGGCGCACCTATTTCACTCCACAGAGATTCCTGAGCTCGAAAAGGGGCTCTGGATCCTCTTTGGGGTTAGCGTCGTAAACCTCCTGCTGGGTATCGGACTGATCCGTGTCGGAAAGAGGACGGAGTCCATCACCCTCATCGCAGACGGCAAGCACGTGCTCACCGACGTCTACACCTCCGCCGGGGTGCTCGTGGGCCTCTTCATGGTCCACAAAACGGGCCTATTGTGGCTGGACGGCGCCGTAGCCTTGCTGGTGGGTCTGAACATCCTGTTTTCGGGATGGCGGTTGGTCCGGCAATCCTTTTGGGGGTTGATGGACACGGCAGATGCGGCGCTCTTAGAAAAAATCGCGGGACTCATCCACGAAAGACGAAAGGACCTTTGGATCGATATCCATCAATTGAGGGCGTTTCGGTCCGGGGCCTTTGTTCACATTGACCTCCACCTGATCCTCCCGAGAGACCTCAGCCTGGAGGAATCCCATCGCGAGGCCAAGGATTTGGAAAAAATGATCGTGGCCCAATTCAACGGAAGGGCCAGTGTCCTGATCCACACGGATCCCTGCCTGGACCCGGATTGCCCCATCTGCAGCAATCACCTTTGCAAGCAGCGCGCCCATGACCTGGAGGAACGGCTGACCTGGGATGCCAAGACCCTGACCAGCCAGGGAAGTGCTGGGGAAAGGAACAAGGCTCGGAACAACCACTCCTAGAATGCGGATGGTCCGGTGGGAGCGGAATGGAGATGAACGGTCTCCCACCGTTTATCCAGGAAGTATAGGATCGGGACGGTCATGCGGGAAAAGAGGAGCGATGCGACCTCCCCTGCCATCAGCGATATGGCAAGTCCCTGAAAGATGGGGTCGAAAAGGATCACCGAGGCACCCACCACGACCGCTGCCGCCGTGAGCATCATGGGCCGGAAGCGGACGGCCCCTGCGTCGATCACGGCCTGATCCAGCGCCATCCCCTGCCCGAGTCTCAGCTCGATGAAATCGACCAGAATGATGGAATTTCGCACCACGATGCCCGCTCCGGCGATGAACCCGATCATGGACGTGGCGGTGAAAAAGGCGCCCATCAACCAATGGGCCGGCAGAATTCCGATCAGGGAAAACGGTATGGCCACCATGATGACAAAGGGCGTGGTATAGGATTGAAACCAGCCCACCACCAGGACGAAAATGAGAACCAGCACGATGCCAAAGGCGATCCCGAGATCCCGGAACACTTCGTAGGTGATGTGCCATTCCCCGTCCCATTTGATGCTGAAGCGACGATCGCTTTCCGGTAAAGCGGCCGTGTGTTGGGCGATCCGGTAACCCTCCGGCAGGGAGAGGGCCTCAACTTTTTTGCGCATCTCGAGGATCGCATAGACCGGGCTTTCCTTGGCGCCGGCCACATCACCGATCACATAAACCACCGGCATCAGGTTCTTGTGATAGATGGACCGATCGGGAGCGGTCTCTCGAACCTTGACGAGGCTTGAAAGGGAGATCGGGCGTCCGTCGGGCGAAAGGACTTTGACCCCCTTCAGACGGTCGATCCCTGCGCGCATTGCCAGGGATGGCCGCAGCTCGATGGTCACGTCTTCCAGCTCCTGAGGGATATGGAGCAAACCCGCCTGTGAGCCGCTCAGCATGAGTTTCAGGGTCTGGGCGATCCTCGCAACACTGATCCCGTGAAGCGCCGCCCTTTCCTGGTCAACCTCAAACTGGTAGCGCAAGGGGTCCTCTTCCATCAGCCAGTCCACATCCACCACCCCGGCTGTCTCTTCCATGATCCGACGTATCTCCAGGGCGATCTGGCGCTGACGGTCGTAGTCGGGTCCGTAAATTTCCACGACAAGCGTCGACAGCACCGGCGGCCCTGGCGGCACCTCCGCGATTTTTACCCTGGCACCGTAGTGGTCGGCGATAGCCGTTAGCGGAGGCCGGACCCGCTTGGCGATGTCATGACTCTGCAACTTTCTACGACCCTTGCTCGCGAGATTAACCTGTATGTCCGCCTGATAAGGCTCGCGCCTCAGGTAGTAGTGTCGCACCAGGCCGTTGAAGTTGAACGGCCCGGAGGTCCCCACATAGGTCTGAAAGTCCACCACCTCATTGACGGTCCTGAGATAGTCCCCCATTTCCGCTGCGGCGGCAGCAGTCACTTCCAGTGTGGCGGACTCCGGCATGTCGATCATGACTTGAAATTCGCTCTTGTTGTCGAAGGGAAGCATCTTGACCCTTACAAAACCGATGGCCACGAGGGCGCAAGCGCCCGCCAGCATACACACCACACTCGCCAGGAATGTCCAGCGCCAATAGGGGTTGTGGATCAACCGGGCCATGACTCGGCGATACAAACGCGTGGCCCAGTCGTCTTTGGCGTGGGCCGACGGGGTCCGGCCATGTCTTTCTCCACCGATCAAGCGGAGCGAGGCCCAGGGCGTGACGATGAATGCCACCAGCAGGGAAAAAACCATGGCCGCTGTGGCGCCAACCGGGATGGGCCGCATGTAGGGCCCCATTAATCCTCCCACAAAGGCCATGGGCAGGATGGCGGCGATCACGGCGAGGGTTGCGAGAATCGTCGGGTTGCCGACCTCGTCCACCGCCTCGATGGCGACCTGCTCTTTGGGTCGATCACGGTTTTCTTCCATTCGGAAGTGACGAACGATGTTTTCCACCACCACGATGGCGTCATCCACCAGGATTCCGATGGAAAAGATCAGGGCGAAGAGCGTGATGCGGTTGAGGGTGTATCCGTGGAGATAAAAAACCGCAAGCGTCAAGGCCAGGGTCACCGGGATGGCAATGGCCACCACGCCCGATTCCCTCCGTCCCAGGGTGAACCAGATGAGCGCGGTCACGGACACAACCGCGATCATCATGTGGAAAAGGAGCTCATTGGATTTCTCTTTGGCCGTCTCACCGTAGTTGCGGGTGATCGTCATTTCAATATCATCCGGTATGACGGTGCCCCGCAACGTCTCAAACCGTTCAAGGACCCTCCCGGCGACCGATGTGGCGTTGGTTCCCTTCCGCTTGGCAATGGAGAGCGTCACCGCCGGCCACGCGCCCACGGGCGAGGTCGTAAACGTGGTCTTCTTCTCTCCGGCCGCAGGGCCGGTCCCGAAAAAGACATACTGATCCGGTTCCATTGGCCCGTCCACGACCGTTGCCACGTCCCGCAGATGGACTGGTTTTCCGTCATGGACGTGAACCACAACCGATGCCACATCCTCGGCGTTGCGCAGAAACTCGCCCGTGTGGACGATGATCCGACCCCCACGGGAGGGGTAGCTCCCCGTGTCGGATGCCTGGTTGGCCCCGCAAACCATGGCCGACACCTTCTCCCCGTCAAGATTGAACGCTGCAAGCCGCACCGGGTCCAGCTGCACTTCAACCCTGCGCGGATTGCCTCCCGTAATCGTGGTGATCGAGACATCGGGCTCCCGTTTGATGTGGTCCTCCACCTCGGCCGCCACGCGGCGCAGCATGTAGTGATCCGAGTTCTTCCCCCAAAAGGTCAGGCCCAGAATCGGGACATCGTCGATGTAGCGCGGTTTGATGAGCGGCGGGCTCACACAGCATGGGATGCGGTCCATGTTGGCCATAAGCTTGGACTGAAGCCTTACGATGGACCTTTCCTCGTCCTCCCCCACATAGAACCGGACAACGGCCATGGACATACCGGGGCTCGACGTGGAATAGACATACTCCACCCCCGGGATCTCCCACAGAAGCTTTTCCATGGGCTTGGTGACCCGCTGTTCCACCTCCTCGGCGCTGGCCCCATCCATCCGGACGAAGACGTCGATCATGGGGACGATGATCTGCGGCTCCTCTTCGCGGGGCAGCGCCATGACGGCCGCAATTCCGAGAATCATCGACGTAGCGATGATAAGCGGCGTGAGCTTGGATTGGATGAAGAATCCTGGATATCCTGCCGGCCGGTCCTGCCTTCGCGTTCATGGCCCGGCCTCCACGCGGGCCCCGTCCACCATCTGGGGCGGAGGATCCGACAACGAACGAGTCCCCGGGTTTCAACCCGGAAACGACCTCCAGGAGATCGCCGAACGCGCGGCCGATCCGCACCAGGCGGAACCGGGCGGTCTGATCAGGCATCACCAGATAGATCCCCGTCAATCCCCCCTGGTGGACGATGGCCGTAGCCGGAGCCAGCAACAGATCCTCCTCACCCGTGGCGATGGCCGCGCGGACGAACATCCCGGCTCGAATCCCTTCGTCCCGGGGAAGATCGACCTTGACGACGAAGGAACGACTTTGAGGATCGGCCGCCGGCACGACGACGCCAATGATGCCTTCGACGGATCGATCGCCATGGCAGGGATCCTGACCGTCACCTTCTCGTTCACTTTCAAGGCGTGATAGTAGGCCTCCGGCACAACGAGCTCGGCCGATAGCCTTCGGCCTTATCCAGGGCAACCAGCGGCGTCCCGGGGGATGCCAGGTCGCCTTCCTCTATCCATTTCGCCGTGACGACGCCATCGTAGGGAGCGAGGATCGTCGCATCCTTTATCGGCACCGCCGCCCCCGAGACCGCGGCCTCGGCCTGTTTCACCCGCTCGACGGGCCGCCTGAGTCATCTCATGGGCCTTCGCCAGGGCCGCCCGCGACTGTCGATCACGCGCTTCCACTTCATCGAACTCCTGACTGGAAACCGATTGGTCCGCGAGCAGGTTCAGGTATCGGACATAGGTGGTGTGGGCCAGGTCCGATGCGGCCTTTGCCGACGCCACGGCGGAAAGGGCTGCGGCCTCGGCCTTTCTTGTCTCGCCGAGCGAGGCCTCGACCTCCCTGAGACGACTTTGAAACGCAATGTCATCGATCGTCGCGAGCAGATCACCTTTTCTGACGGTGTCGCCTTCCTTCACATGCACCCTTTTGACAACCCCCATCACCTTGCTCGAAACGGTGGTGGCCGTCCCGGCCACCACCGTGCCCACCGCTTCGTAGGTGCGGGGCTGAGGGGTGATGCGAGCGGCTGCCACACGGGCCTTGACCACCGGCGCGGAAGCCGTCACCGTCCTGCCCGGTTCAATCTTCTCTTCACATCCCCAGAAGAACGAAATCAACAACAGAAAGATGGAAAGAGGAAAGACATTCTTCCGCATAGAATGACTCCTGCTGTCACTGATCACTCGCCTTTTCCCCCGCCTTTTCTCACAACGGATCACTGATTCCTGTTCACTGCTCCCCCGTGAGCCTGAACGTCTCATCCAGTTGACCAACGGCCAGCGCCAGCTGAACCCGTGCTGCCTGATAGTCGTGCAGGGAACGAAATCGGTTGGTCCGGGCCTGCTGGACTGCCAGCTCTCCATTCAGGAGATCCAGGATGGTCAGAAGCCCTTCACGATAACGGTTGGAGATGATCCGCAAGGCCTCCTCGGCCTGATCCACCGCTGCCTCCGCCACCCGGATGCGCCGCCACGCAGACTGCGCAAGGAGAAAGGCCTGTTTCGTTTCGATGGAAACCTGTTGGCTCAAATATCGCCGCAACGCCTTCACCTCTCTCAGGGAGGCCTCCGCCTCCCGGGTCTTGGCCGAATCCCGATACCCTGAAAAGAGATTGAAGCTGATCACGGCGCCGATGGTGTAGTTGTCGGCGCTCGTTTCAAAGGACTCCGTGTTGATCTCGTAGTTGCTCACGATGTCAAACGAAGGAAGGTTCGCTGCCCTCCTTTTGTCCGCCTCTTCCTGCGCCGTCCACTCCTGCACTTCCAGCTCCTTCAGGTCGGGCCGGGCTGCCAGTGCCTCTGAAACCCAGTGCTCCAGAGTCTGAGCGACGGGACCACCCGTTTCGAGCTTCCCGGTGATTTCATAGTCGCATGTCGGGGCCGACGCCCATGGCCCCGTTCAGCCTTGCTTGACCCACCGACACCTCGGTCTCGGCATCGATGATTTGTTGCTCCACATCCGCGATGCGAACCCGGGCCTGCAACACGTCGCTCTTAACGCCGAACCCCCTGTCATATCGCGACGCCACAAGCCTCAGGTGGGCCTGTGCCGTTTCAAGCGTCTCGTTTGAAAGCGCCAGGCGTTGCCGGGCCATGAGGAGGCCCACATAGGCCATGACCGTATCCGCGATCACCAGTTGACGCGTCCTGGCCGCCATGAGATCCGTGCTTTCCTTGCCCAGACGGGCCTGACGCCAGCCATGCCAGGTCTGCCCTTTGTCGAAAATCGGCCACTTGAAGGCCACGCTTGTGGCGAAGTTGTTGATACCATCGGGATGATTGAGGCGGTCGGGGTCGAAGTCTTCCGGGGCGATCTCACCCTGGTTGAGCTTCGTGCCAAAGGCAAACATGGGATTGTTGGTCCGCTGAAAGGACTCGTTGAGGTCCAGGCGGGGCAGAAACCCTGAAAACGATTGCGTGACCCGCTCCTCTGATGCCTGCTCACGGAACCGAGCCGCCTCGATGCGGGGGTGGTTTTGAAGCGCCGTCTGAATGGCCTTGGCCAGATCGAGGGCGGGGGGCTGGCCATGTTCCTGCGAAAGACCGGATGCCGCTTCACCGCAAGGAGGGCTGGCAAGCTCGCACCAGGTGAGCACGGCGACAGTGATGATCAGGAGAAGTTTCATCTCTCTGTGTTTCCGGGGCGGACTTTCGGTACCCCTTGGATGGATCATCTACGATCCCTCAGTTTTTCGATTCGGGCGGGATACATAACGCCGGAGGCTTGGACCGCAATGCCTCCAGGACCCGACCATCGCGTTCATAGACGTCTTTTCGAAACTGGACCGTGCCGGAAGGGTCCACCCAGGCCGTCCAGTAAAGGATGCGAACAGGAATCGGGGTAGGCAGCCGGACGGTTTTTTCCTGACCTGATTCCAGGGCCGCCATGATGGCCTCGTCATTCCATTTGAGGTCGCCTGCAAGGACATATTCGGCCAGTCGGACCGGCTTTTCAATGCGGATGCACCCGGAGCTGAAGGTGCGCACGGTCTTTTTGAAGAGCTCTCGGGAAGGGGTATCGTGAATATAGACGCCGAATTCATTGGGAAACATGAACTTGATTTTGCCGAGAGCGTTCCATGGCCCGGGGTCCTGCCGAAGGCGATACTTGAAGCTGCGTGGGATCACGTTGGACCAATCGATGGTCGCCGGGTCGATCTCTGTCGCCCCAGCCCCCCAGCCGTCAAACACCCTGAAGTGCTCCCGCGAAAGATAGCCCGGGTCCTTTCGGATGCGTGGGAGGATGTCCAGCTTCGCGATCTTTGCCGGCACGTGCCACGAAGGGTTTAAGACCAGATAGGTCATCATGCCGCTGAAAACCGGCGTCCTGCGATAGTCCTTGCCCACGATGATCCGCATGTCTAAGACACTACAGCCGGTCTCAACCGCCTCCAGCTCGAAATCGGCCAAGTTGACCAGGACGTAGCGGTTTCCCAAGTCCTGCGGTAGCCAGCGCCAGCGTTCCAGATTGACCTGGATCTGACCGAGTCGATCCGCCACGGCCACGTTGAGCGCCGAAAGGGTGTTACGGCCCACAACGCCGTCCGCCGCCAGGCCGTGTCTCGCTTGAAACCGACGGACCGCCTGCTCCAGGATCTCATCAAAGTCGGGGCCGTCGGAGCTCCCACCCCCTCGGAGGTCGCCGGTTGCCAGGAGCCGCTTTCGAAGCTCGACGACCCGGTGCCCTCGCTGCCCCTTCGTCATCTTCGGACCATTCTGGACGCTGACCCATCCGCCGCTCACATCTATCCGTCGGTAGATCTTGAGCGCCTCCCGAAGCATGGCATAGCCGGAATGAGCGGGGAGCAGATCGTGGAGCGTCCCCGCGACACGGTCATCGGAAAGGGCCCTTTCGAGCACCGTGGCAAGGTCTGCTTCCCTCTGGTTTGCCTGCCACTCAGGATCGATGGTTTCGGGATTCACGCGGCCGGAAAGCAGGTGCGTTGCGTAGATCAGAAAACCGTCGGTCAGCAGCAACTCAAGGTCCGCGAGGATTGCGGCATCGGCACCCCCATCAGATCCGCGGCCGTACCCCAACCGGTCAAGACTTTGCGAGATGGCGGCGAAGTGATAGTCCTCCGGATTGAGGCCCTCATCCCCGGCCTCGCCAATGGCCCCCATGAGCGCCAGGGCCTGTTTTCGGGGGCCCTTTTCATCGGTCCATGCGGGCTGGTAGTCTCTTGCCTCGTAAAATGGAGCAAGCGCGCCCGACGCGTGGATCTGCTCATCGCAAGCGGAAAGGGATTGGTCCGTCCGGCCGGCCTCGATGCGGCTGCGCAGGAGCTCGCGCACCTGATTGGAAAGGGGCTGGGCGTGGCCGTTCGGGAGCAAGACCCAGCCGCAAACCCAGCCCAGAATGAGAAGGAGTAATGGTTTCAAGACCCGTCAGTGCTTGAACGCCCGCTGTCCGGTAAAGACCATGGTCACCTGGGGATCGGCTTCGTTGCAGGCCTCGATCACCTCGAAGTCCCTCAAGGAGCCCCCTGGCTGTACGATGGCCCTGATCCCCTCCTTGATGCCGACGTCCACCCCATCCCGGAAAGGGAAGAAAGCATCCGAGACCATGGTGGCCCCCACAAGGCCGGCCTTTGCCTTACGGGTTTCTTTGTCAATGTCCTCCAGGGCCTCCCGGTCCCTTTCCCCGGCGCGCGCCTTGAGCGCCATCTCACTGTAGGGAAGGCCGTGCCGCTCGAAGCAGAGCCAGTCCGCGTATTTGACATAAGCCTTGTAGACCGCGATCTCGGCCACGCCGACCCGGTCCTGCTCGCCGGTGCCGATGCCGACCGTCACCTGATCCTTCACATAGATCACCGAGTTGGATGTAACCCCCTGCTCCACCTGCCAGCCGAAGAGCATGTCCGCATACTCCGCGTCCGTCGGCCTTCTTGCGATGGCGTAGGTCTTTCCCTGGTAGACCGACGAGGCAAGGGTGAAGTCCTTGGCAGAACGGATGCGGTTGAGCGGAGACTGCTGCACGATGATCCCCCCATCCATCAGGCTCTTGAAGTCCACGAAACGCGCATTCTGATAGTCGGAGAGCCGATCGATCTTTTTCACCTGGATGATTCGAAGGTTGGCCCGCTTGGCCAGGATCGGGACTGTGCCCTCTTCAAAATCAGGGGCGGCCACCACCTCCAGGTAGTTCCGGGCCACGAGCTCCGCCGTGGCAAGATCCACGGGCCGGTTGAAGGCGGCCGCCCCGCCGAAGGCAGCGATCCGATCGGCCGTGTTGGCCCGCGTGTAGGCCTCCGCCAGGCTTTCCCCGTAGGCTACCCCGCACGGGTTGTTGTGCTTCACAATGACCGCCAGGGGCTTTTCCATGAGGTACTTCATGATGTTCAGGGCATTGTCAATATCCGTGAGGTTGATCTTGCCCGGGTGCTTTCCCTCCTGGATCATGTCGCTCTTCGGAAATGGCCGAGACAAGCCCCCGATTCGGCTCGATGAAGCGGCACTGGCCCAGAGCCAGATTGCCGTTGACAAGCTCGTAGAGCGCCGCCTCCTGCCCCGGGTTCTCGCCGTAGCGGAGGCCCTTTTCGATGAGATCCCCGCTCTTCTCGTCGGGGAATCGCCAGACCCTTTTCCGGTACCTCAGGACCTGGTCACCAAAAGAGATGGTCATCTCGGGAGGGAAGTGGTCGTCCATCACCGTCCGGTACATCTTCTTGAGATCATCAGTCATGGTGGCCTCGCAATCAGTATTGGTTTCAGGGGCCTGTTGTGCCCTTTAGCTCTTCTTCCGTTCGATATAGGCATACGCGTTGTGGTTGTGGATGGATTCGAAGTTCTCGGTCTCCACGGCGAACCACGTGATGTTGGCGTCCTGGTTCAGTTTGAGCGCGATTTCGCGGACAACATCCTCCACGAACATGGGGTTCATGTATGCCTTTTCCGTGACGAATTTTTCATCTTCCCGTTTGAGCACGGAATAGACGTCGCTCGATGCCGACTCTTCCACCAGCTTGATCAGATCCTCGATCCACACGAACTTCCTGAACCGGACCTGGAGCCGCACCTCCCCCCGCTGGTTGTGGGCGCCGAATTGGCTGATTTCTTTTGAGCACGGGCACAGGGTCGAGATGGGCACGTTGAGTGTCACCACGAGATCGGTCCCCTGGCTGTGATTGAGCGCGCCCTTGAACGAGCACCGATACTCCATGAGCCCCTTGATGCTCGTGACGGGGGCCGGTTTGCTGATGAAGTAGGGAAAGGTGATCTCCATGTGGGCGCTTTCGGCCTTGAGGCGCGTCTTCATCTCCTCCAGGATCCCGGAGAAATTCTGGAGCGATATGCGGCGGCTGTGCTCGTTTAAGATCTCCACAAACCGGCTCATGTGGGTCCCCTTGTAATACCGGGGAAGGTTCACGTACATGTTGATTTCGGCAACGGTCTGCTGCTCTCCCAGGTTTTTGTCAAGGACCGTGATGGGGTAGCGAATCCCCTTCACCCCCACTTGATCGATGTCGATGTTTCGCGAATCCTTATGGTTCTGGATGTCTTTCATTCTCTTGAATCATCATCCTCCAAGTTCTTAAACACACGAGAAGTATGGGTTTTGTGGCCCCCAAAGTCAACCAAAAGGTCAAGGGCCCGTGGCGAGAACCAGGCGGTCGGCCTCTTTGGTCAATTAAGCGCGCGCTCACCGGTCCCTCTTCAGACTCGCGGGCGCCCACTGTTTCTTGCATTTCACCTTGATTTTCAATTCCTTGTAAGTTAAATTGCCTCTGTCTGAAACTTGGTCCCGCTTCCAGCACGGGACTGACCGCTCACATCTTTACGGGGCGTGGCGCAGCCTGGTAGCGCACCTGCTTTGGGAGCAGGGTGTCGGAGGTTCAAATCCTCTCGCCCCGACCAGATTTTATTATGTATTTTAAACTAGTTACATCTTTGGCTCGATCATTTGACGTGGTGCCAGTCGAGTTCTTTTTTCCGGCAGCTTCACCCTGCAAGGTATAAAAAAAGTTGACGATCTGACCCAGAGCGGACCGGAGGTGCTTGGGCGGACGGCTTTTAACCTTCCCTTCCACTCCCCTGAATCCCCACTTCAGTAACGTTTTCAAGTCCCACCCGACACAATAAGCCGAGAGGACATCCAGATCATGGATCTGGAAATCACCTCTTCGGTGCGCCTCCCTCACATTGGGGGGATAGATGCGGTTCAGCCAGTATTCCGAGCTCACATGGGATGAGATGAAATTATTGAGTCCTTGAAGCGAGAACCGCATGTTACTGTTCTCCGTGACCCGCAAGTCAAAAAGACAGGGCGGGAAGACTCTTTGCAGGAGCGCGATCTACAAGATCCTCACCAACCCCTTCTATTGCGGCCAGATGATCCGGAATGGCGAAATCTATCAAGGCAGGCACGAACCCATGGTGAGCCCGGAAGAATTTGGCCGGGTGCAGGACCTCTTGGGCCGGAAGGGAAAGCCGAGGGGGAAGAAGATGAACTTTGCCTTTACCGGACTCATCCGCTGCAGGGAATGCGGCTGCATGGTGACGGCCGAAGAGAAGGTGAACCGGTACGGCTACCATTACACCTATTACCACTGCACCAAGAAACGGAGAGATACCTGGTGCGTCCAGAGAAGCATCAGGCTAGAAGAGCTCGAAAACCAAATTCTTGGATATCTGTCCCGGATCACCATCTCCGGCCGCTTCGCGAGCTGGGCCTTGAAGTACCTTTGGAAGGTCTCTGAAAAAGAGTTGAGCACCCAAAAAGATATCCGCAAGTCCCTGGAGAAGGCCCTTGACCAAAATCAAAAACACCTGGGTGCGCTGATCCAGATGCGTTACCGGGAGTTGGTCTCGGATGAGGAATTTCTGAAGCAGAAACGGGCCCTCACCAGGTATCAGCCCGAAAAGGAAGCCAAACCCCTCAAGAGCAAGGTGACGTCCTTTCTGGCCCACTGTTTGGCGGCGGACCCGGAAGGCCGGCCCTCGGTGGGGCTGGGCACGGACTGGCGTGTTGAAAGCGGGAAGGTCGCCGGTCTCGGGCTGACCCACGAGGGCAGTCTCCTCCACCTCTCGCTTTTCAACCGAGGCGACGGCTCCGGCAAATTGGCACGCTACTCCAGGATGGCCCGGTTCACGGAGAGAAGAGGGCGGCACTGATTTCAGGCGGCAACGGGAAGAGGAACGTGACGTTCCCTTCCCAGCCGCGTCCGCCGTCTCGACGTAAGGAGCTGCATTTCGTATAACCTGTTGACACTGCTTACATTTCAAGATAGTGTCCATTAAGAAAAGAAATTATTTTCGCAAGGGAAAGTAAGAAGTGGATTTTGACGACAGAGGAATTGGTCCTCGGAATTCTTACACAGATCGATGAAATGACCGCAAGGGTTTTTGGGAGCGGCTGAACGACGCCATAATTATTGCATCTTCCTCAATGATATAGAGGGATGACTTCGTGAAACGGATCGTGTTCACTGCCCACGCACTTCAACGTATGAAAGCGAGGGGAACCAACGAGGAAGATGTGCGCGAGGCCATTCGAATAGGTGAGAAGGAGCCAGCAAAAGGAGGGCGCTTCCTTTACCGGCTGAACCTGGAATTCAAACGAACTTGGGATGGGCAATATTATGGCGTGCAGCAGGTCGCCCCGGTAGTCAAAGATGAAGAGGATGAAATTGTTGTCATCACCGTATACACTTTTTATTTTTGAGAGGGGGGAAAGCAGTGAAAATTTCCTATGACAAGGAATCGGACGCGATGTACATCCGCCTCTTGGAGGGAGATTACGAGTGCCGGGTTGTCCGCCTCACAGACGAGATTGCACTGGATTTTGCCGCTGGAGAAAAGCTGGTAGGGATTGAAGTCCTCGATGCCAGTCGCCTATTCAAAAAGCCTGGCATACCAGTGATCGAGCTCAAAGATCTTCTCCCCCAAGTTTCTGCTGCATAGGCTGATCGGCGGAAGATAACGCAGACGAACAAGATCGAATTCGAGGCTGTTGAAGCCTCCGCCGCGTAAGCTCAGAACCTGATCTCGGACTTGATTATCTGCCTCTTTATATGCGGATTGGCCCGGGAATCCTGAACCCGAGCTTCACATTTTTCGTTCTCCTCTTCCTTGTCCCACCAGAGCTGGGTGTCAACCAAATTCTATGCCTACTGACCAACGCGCAGGACCGTTTGCCCTGGAAACGTTTGTGTCCTTCCGGCAACCCTGCATTGGTTGCCGGAAGGGGGACCAGGTCTGGCTAGGTTGTCTCCGGGGGCGCTGCCAGATGGTAGTTCCAGGGCATGTAGTTTTGGGGTTTCTTGAACAGTCTGGACTTGTGTTTCTGAAGGGCGGTGATGTAATCGAAGGGGTTGACCCCGTTGAGGTTGCAGGTGTGGATCAGGGTCATGAACAGGTCCCCGATGTATGCGCCATGCTCGGTCTTGAAAAAGTAACTGTTCTTGCGGTGAAGGACGGCCCTTTTGAGGGCCTGTTCACAGATATTGTTGTCAAGAGGGGCGCTCGGGACGCGCAAGAACAGGGTCAGGGGGTCCCAGTGTTTGAGCATGTAAGTCACGGCCTTTCCCATGGATGAGTTGGGCTCCACCTGCTTTTGGTCCAGTTGGGCTTGTAAGTACTCCTTGAGCGCTTTCATGACCGGCCCGCTTTGGGCCTGATGATAAATCAGGCGCCCCTGAGGTGTCATTGCCTGTTGTTTGCAGACCTCGTCATGACGGTATACCTCTGCCAGGGCTTCGATCACATGTTGGCACTTTTCCGGGAACCCGGCGATGGCGTCGATGAAGTTCCTGCGGCCATGCACCAGGCAGTTTGCCAGGACGATGCGGAAGCCTTTGGGCACATTGCGTGAGAGGGCATCACACATCTGGATGGGAGGGGCCAGGCCGGATGCCCTTTTTTGAAGCACATCGGCAATATTTTCCCCTGCATGCTTTCTCCCAGTGAAGAAGAGCGCGATGCGATGGCCCTCATGGTGTGCCAGGATGGCGGAGGTGAAAACCCCCTTTCGCTGTGGTTCGTCTTCGGATTTTGCATTGATGACGGAGAGGATCTTCATGGTGGTGTCATCATTGAAGAAGACCTCTCCCTGGGCGGCCTGGCGCACCAACTCATCGAAGGTGGGATAGATGTGGTCGGCCACCCGCTCGACGATATCCCACTGGGTGGAGGCCGGAAGGGGGATGCCAAGGGCTGACTGGAGGTTTTCCAACCGTTTGAAGGGAAGGCCGGTTCCGTATTTTAGCGTTGCCACCATGGCCCCGGCACTGGGGTCGTACTTGTGCTCCCCGACCTCAACGGGTGGCTTGGAGGTAAATACCTGGCCGCAAAGGTTGCAGCGCAGTTTTTGCAGCTCGTAGACCTTGGCCTGAAGGGGTGCTTGACCCACCACCCGAATGATCACCCCTGGATCTATGTTTTCGTAGAGCTTGCCTTTCTGGCAGTCCGGGCAGAGGTCTTGGATCTTGAGACTTTCGTGCTCGATGCGGATCTTTTCGGCGCCCACATAAGATGCCGCCCCGTTTCGGCCATGGCCGTTTTTCTTCGCCGTAGACGTGGAAGTAGGGTCTTTACTCTCCTCACGGTCCGGCTCCTTGGCAAGAGGCTGGGGAAGGATATTGCTTGCCTTTTCAGTTGATGCCCCAAAGAGCATCCGGACCAGCTTGGCAATAGAGGCCCGTTTGTCCTCCACCGCCTCGTTGAGGTAGAGGATCGTCTCGGCCATGGCCTCGATGAGCGATTCATCGCCGGGCAGCAATCGGCCGGCCTTCACTCGCTCAATGAGGGCACGGAGCTCCTCGGGTTTGACCTCGATTTGCCGCGGCCGATTCACTGCGTCCCTCCAAGGTGACGTCGGAAGGTCCCAGTGAGAGGATACACCCAGACCGCCTTGACCGGTTTTTTGCGTTCACAATGGATGTCGAGCTTTCCCCTGCCTTGGGTGTCTCCCAGGTAGGTCCAGTTGGCCGCTTTGTAGCAGGTTCCCTCAAAACGCGCCTTTTCCACAAAGGTCTCAAGAAGCACGGGGCGGTAGCCATAGCGGCTCTGCCAATCATGAGGCAGTCGTTTGGCGGCAATGGAAAGGATGCGGGAGGCGAGGTTTTTGGACCGCACCCAGGGCAGCACAAGGAATCGGGAGTTTTGGACCACCAGGTGGAGGTTTTGCGTCCTGCTTTCAGCATCCCAACCGATAAAGGCATCGCGGGGTGCTGTTTTCCAGGCTGCGGCAGAAAAACCCAAGAGCGCCAGGGGTTCATCATGCTCTTTGACAAAGTAGCGGACCTGGGCACCGGCAAGCGGTGTGTAGCCCAGGTAATGGTAACGGTCGATAAACTCGTTCCACAGTTTGAGCGTGCCCTTTTCAACCATCTCCAGATGCAGATCAAATGCTCCGGCCTTCTTGTGGATGGGAGGCCTTTCGCCGGTAAACATGCTTCGCTTGGTATGCTTGTGGGCCAGGTTTGCCCGACGCTGCGCAGGAGGAAGGGTGATGAGACCCTCGCGGTGCATCTTGAGTAGCGCCACCCGGCAGCTCATCTCCTTGAGCCCGCCGTCGGGCTTGTGCCAGCCCCACTGTTCGCAAAACCCAATCGAGATGGCACGCCGGTTGCTCGACCCCCCTATCTGTTGGCGGATCCACTGGACTTCATGCTCCGAAAACTCCCGGCCACAATAGCGCATAGGGCTTCCCCCTTTGTCGTTCAAAGGCCCTATAGCATGTCAAGTGTTCAGTGTCCAGAACTTTCTTCAACTACACACCTTTTTCCACATGGGCGCAACCGCTCCAGCCCCAGGGCTGCCGTTCCAGATCAGGAGCTGCAGCTCATGGGCAAGCAAAGGGTTCAGGCTCCCTTCCCCCTTTGGCCAATACCGGAAACGCCCCTTTGAAAGTCGTTTCTGACAGAGCCAGAAACCCTGGCCATCATAGACCAGCACCTTGATGGCCGTACCGCCCTTATTGCGGAACACAAAGAGAGAGCCGGAAAACGGATCGCTCTTGAGCAGATTCCGGCACACCCCGCTCAAGCCATCGATCCCTTTTCGGAAATCCTGCGGCGCGATCGCAACCAGGATCCGCATCTGGGGCGTGATCTGGATCATCGTCTCACCCCAAAGAAAACCCTGGCCAGTTCCACCGGGTCAAAGTCCCGGGCAAAGCTCATCTTCAGCTTGCCGTATGCCGCGCTTTCAATCTCGACACTGCAAAGCACCGGCAGGGTTCTCAAACCCATCGAGACCTCTACAAAGTCCGCCTTTGCAGGAGTCGGTATCTTTTCGATTTGCCCCGTGCCCAGAACGCGCCGTTTCAAGTCATTGTAACTCAGTCCCAGCACCTTCGAGACCTGCCAGACCCGATGCGCTGCGCAGACCTCTACCGCCGCCTTCCAAAGACATTTCGGTATGCGGCTCCCGTGCTTCCTTCCGCGGCGCCAGGTCTCAAATCGACGGCTGACTTCTTCAAGGGTAGGTCTTGAGGTGGGATTGTTCGTCGTATTCGTGGCGGGTTTCAATGCAGGCAGTTGTTCCATCGGCCATCCTCCTTTCCTCAACAGATGATGGCCGACCTTACCACCTCCCTCGCGTCATTTCATGCACGCTTGCCGGAAGGACACAAATCATTAAGTGTGCCATTTTGAGCCAAAAAAAATAACTTAACAATATCAAAAAGTTGAACTCATGCCTGTCTGCAAGACCGACAGACTCCTAGGGGTCGTCATGGGGCGTCAGGCCAGATCTCCAGCCATTTCGTACCGCTTATGGAACGCCTCTGCCGTTTCGATGTCGTGCACTGGCCCTTCCAACCGGATTTCCATCAACACGACACTTGATCGGAGACAAATGACAGCTGCCCCCCCCCCCCTAAACGCCCCCTTTCTGATTCCTCCCCTTATTTGAATTTTACAGTGACATCAACGGGCCCCTTCGGGTCTAGATCTGTGTAGTGTGCCCGTAAGGTCGTGTTTGGTGCCGTTGGTATACCTTTCGTAATGCTTCCAAGGGACAGGAATATCACCCTTTTTCAGTTTTTTCCCTTCTGCCTTAAGCGAATCCCTGATCCAAAGGACCACGCTCAGCGGATCACCCAGGAGACTGTTCCCCTGCCCTTCACCAACCACGGTCCCCTTGTCATCGAGTACCTGGAGCTTGAAGTTCTTGAGGCGGTTCATCCATTCCTCGGACGCCTTCAATGGGATAGGAGCCCCCAAGACCCCAAGGCGGGCGGCAACGTTTACAGCCGCGATAGCTGGGCCATTCAGTTTAACTTCCTTGGCATAGGGCATGTCGGGCATTTCGATAAAGGGGATGACGGCATCAAGGAATTTCAGACATTCCTGTGGGGTTTTTGACTTGTTGATTTCAGCGCTACCCACGCGAACGATCAAGTCCCCCTCAGAGAAAAGGGCGACTTCCATAATTGGCCTCTACCACGGCACCGCTCTTGAGAAGCATCTTTTTAAGCAGCGTTATATATAAAGAAGTCAATTGGTTATACCCCTAAGGGTGCAGGGGAAAAAAGTTTTTTATCAGACTACCAAAAAAGAAAACCTCCTGTTAACCCAAATTCATGGTTTCTAGAAAAATATGGTCTGATATCAGATGGTTAGCTTAAATAAATTGCTCGTTTTGGCACTACAGATTCAAAACCTCATAAAATGGTCCTGATCGTTTTGCCCGGCCGATGGCCGAGCCCTAATGCGTCATAGATTCTGCTGTGCACCATCTCCGGCCTGGAGGACTTGCGGATGTGGATGACCTTTCCGTCGTCCCGTTTCATTGTTGTACTGATGCGTACATGTGTGGACATGTCTTTCCGAACGGTCGTCCAGTTGTCATGGATCCCATGTGCTCGCAGTGCGATCCGGATGGTATGCATGACGTGATATGCCAGGACGGTGATGAATAGATGGCCGTCTGAACGTTTTTCCTTATGATGACGCACGGGGCGAAGCCCCAGCTCAGATTTCATGCTGCGGAAGGCGTCTTCGACATCCGTCAGCATTGCGAAGATATCAAAAAGCTCCTGCTCTTTGAAATCAAGGCGATTGGATCGCAGACAATAGACGCCGCAACGGTCCTCCTGCACCTTGCGTTGCCACGTAACGGCCGTCGCCCGGTCCGTCTTTTCATCTTTTGTTACCGTAATCTCGTAGCGGCGGGCAACCCGTTTGAAGCGTTCCTTAAGCCGTCCGATCTTCTCGATGACCTTGTCGTAGCGCTTGGTGCCATGCCGTTTGGAAAGGGCCCTTTGGACCTTTTCGAGCTCCTGCTCAAAGCGTTTTTCAAAACGATTCCTGATCCCCTTTTCCTTGGCCTCCTTGTCCGTGGAATGGCAGGTGAGGGTGATCTCATCGTCTTCGGGTCCCTTTGCCAGAGCCGCTCGGATCATTCTCCGATCATCCTCCCTGACGGTCACGGCATCTGCCAGCGGGGGAACGTCGGATCTCCTTTTACGGGAAACCACGATGTAGGGGTAGCCCTGCGCTTTCAGCCAAAGGATGTTGCCCTCAGTAGCGATGCCGGCATCCATGACGATCATCGGAGGGGTGGGCATGTCCTCGAAGCAAAGGGTCGCGATCATCTTCTGTAAGGTTCCCGGTTCACTGACGTTGCCCTCAAAGACCTCTGTCCGTTTGGGAAACCCCTCCCCATCGAGAACCAGTCCCAGGGTGAGCAGGAGGCAATCGGATCGTTTTTCTTTGGAAACCCCGAAACGGGCTTTGCGGTTGTACCGGGCCGTGCCCTCGAAAAAGGTGTTGGTCAGATCATAGAGGATGACCTTCTCTTCCAAGTTGAAAAGGTTACGCTCTTTGGCTCGCAGATGTGACTCGATTTCCGTTTTGTGGCGAAGCAGCAGATCGGAGGTCTTGTAAACCCGGTCCTGGGAAAGGTCCGTGAAATCGGTGTCCAAAAGCTCATCGAGCCCACTCATCCCCTGGAGCCACAAGTGGGCGGCCCGCTCCGAAGAGGGGGCGATCAGACGGGCAGCGATCACCCCTATGGCTACGTCGAGGGCTACTTTATTAAACCCCAGAGCCATCAGCAGCCGATCGAGCTCAAGGTATTTGATGGTCTCGTAGACCACGTGTTCCGCCCCGATGGTTCGGGAGTGTTCGTTGTCGATGCTGTTGATATCCACCCGGTGGTAATCGGGATCACGGCTTTGTCTTTTTTCCGCCCGCGTAGCGCCTTGATAGCCAATGAGTTTACGGGCATAGCGTGCGGCGAGGGTTTCAATCTCCTCCGGGTAGGGCAGGAGAGGGTCCTGGCCGGTGAGGATCTCTTCGATACGGTTGGCCAGATCCTTCCATTGTTCCTCTGGGAGCGAGAAATCTGCTCCCAGATTGAGTAGCATCCGCTGTCTGGGACCTCGTTCGGTTCGGAAAGACTCGATGAGCTTGAAGGTATGGTATTCCTTTTTGGCTTTTCTGTCAGTATGGGTTGTTTTTCTGATGAACATGGCCCCATAGTAATAGGGGCGGGGCGAGCTGTCAACCAATTATTTTATCATTTTGGCACTACAAATGTTCTCTGAAGCCTAACTTATTGATTTTACTATACCCGGCCTCTCAAAAAGCCGGGAAATACCCCAAATCCAGACCAGAAACCATGAATTTGGG
>CAVOVO010000001.1:0-148260 GCA_963699845.1 uncultured delta proteobacterium | reverse complement strand
CAGGTTATCGCGCCAGGCAAAAGCCTGGGAAAGGAGGAGTCCGACATGAGCGGATGAAACCTTTCGATGGGATCCAGCTGGTGGAAATCCAACCCGGTCAAAGCCGTAGCGGGCAGGCCGGTAGCGAGTGTTGCATCGGCGGGGGGTGACCTCCGGGATGAAGCGTACACAGCGAGGTAGCAGGCCGCGAGGGTTCAGCTCCGAAATCTTTTCTCGTTGCGGAAGCCGAGGCCGTTAGCCTGGCCGAAGGCAGAATCTGGTCGACCGTTAGTGCGAGGTCGACAGGGGCCGCCGGAGTCCCAAGCCCGGGGCATGCTATCAAAGGGGTCCCCCAGGAACCTGGGAGGGCTTGCCATCTCCCCTGACAGGCAGAGGTGTGGTTCACCTGTAACGGACCAGGCCGGTTCGGGGTTCGGATACACCTTGGGCAGGAGCGAAGCGAAGTATCCGGGAGGGGTACCGGGAACCAAGGGAGACCGGAGGGACCCGGGAGGGGTGGTGAGCAGTCGTATGAGGTCATAGTACCGGAGAAGGTGGGGAACCGCAGGGCCAGCGGTAAGGTGGCGGCCACGATACCCACTGGAGGGAAGGACCGAACAGGCAAACGCATCGGGTGAGGGAAACATGGCGATACACAGAAATCGGGGAACCATGTCACCGGGACTCAACCGAATATCCGAGCTGGCAAAGGAGGATGGGGAGCGCAAGTTTTTCTCGATCGCTCATCTACTCACGCCGGAGGCGTTGCACGAAGCGTTCTTATCGCTACGTAAAGAGGCAGCTGCGGGTGTCGATGGCGTCACGTACCAGGAGTACGCCGAGGGAGCAGAAGAGAGAATCCGGGACTTGCATGATCGGCTCAAAGGGAAGCGCTACCGTGCGCAGCCGCTGCGCAGGGTCTATATCCCAAAGGAAGGGGGGAAGCGACGTCCAATATCGATTCCCGCCCTGGAGGACAAGATCGTGCAAAGGGCGACGGTGGAGCTGCTCAATGCGATCTACGAGCAGGACTTTCTGGAGTGTTCCTATGGTGGACGGCCTGGGCGGGGTGCCCAAGACGCGCTGGATGAAATAGGCAAGGTGATCTGCCAAAGGGAACATCCTATGTGTTAGAGGCCGATGTCAGTGCCTATTTCGATTCGATCGTGAGAGATCAACTCATGGAGATGGTCGAGAAGCGGGTACGGGACGGGAGTATGCTACGTCTGATACGGAAATGGATCAACGCCGGGGTAATCGAGGAGGGAAGGCTCTTGAGCACGGAGACGGGGACGGGTCAGGGTCAGGTCATCAGTCCGCTGCTGGCCAACATTTACCTGCACTACGTCCTGGATGTCTGGTTTGAGGAAGAAGTTCGGCCAAGACTGCGTGGGCGGGCCTATCTGATTCGGTACCTCGACGATTTCGTGATTCTGTTTCAGTATGAAGCGGATGCGAAGAGGGTCTACGAGGTATTGCCGAAGCGTTTTGGGAAGTACGGGTTGGAGCTTCATCCGGAGAAAACCCGCCTCTTAGCCTTTGGGCGCCGTGCGCTGGAGGCGTCAGAGAAAAGTGGGCAGAAGCCGGCGACCTTTGACTTCCTGGGGTTTACGCACATTTGTGCTTGGAGCCGAAAGGGGCGTTTCACGATTCACGTTCGAACCATCGGGAAGCGACTGCGACGGAGTCTTCTTAAGGTCTCCGAATGGTGCCAGGAACACCGGCACGACCCGGTCGACAAACAGTGCGAGGCGCTCAACCGAAAGCTCCTGGGGCACTACCAGTACTACGGGCGGCCTACGAACCACCGGGGATTATGGCGGTTCTATCGGGCCGTGCGGCGTATCTGGAGGAAATGGCTGAACCGCCGAACGCGAGGCAAGACCCTTCCATGGCCTGAATACGCCAAACTGCTGGCCCGACATCCGTTGGCGCGTCCCCGGATCACCAGATCTTGGGCTGGCTTGGGGAGTCATGCTTGAGGAACCCACTGCGGGAAATCTGCACGGTGGGGTCTGTGGGGGGTGCGCCGGGTAACCGGCGCATCTACCAGAGCACTGTCTCTTTCAAGGCTTATAAAAATACCAGGATGCATGCGTGAGTCGGTTCTTAGGGTCTTCGCTAAAAGAAACATACCTTACCTCCGTACCTGCGGCAGTAAAAACTGAGAGCATTTGTACGGGTCGATACACATTCATCTGCATCACGGGCTTCCGCCTTAAGTCTCGTTTCCCGAACATTCCCTTGGTGAGCCTCAAGAACGCAGGGTGCAACGTGATGATTTGGTGGGCAAAATATTTCAATCTATTATTGGTCCTCTTGGAACATGGATATATGCCTTTCCCTCTCGTTCCAAACGGCTCAAAAGGGCGTTGAGGATGATTAGGCCTCGCCTGGGCCTTATGTGTTGAAAAACGATGTGAGAGTGGATGAATTGGTATGTCTCATCTCTAAGACAACCGCGGAGATCACCGCCATCAAGCAGGCGCAGATCAACTTTCGGGGACGCCACCTGCTTTCGAGCTTCTGATAGCATGGCGGGAGATACGTCAAGACCCGCAGCCCTTTTGAAATACTCGCAAAGCGGGCGCAGGACTCGGCCCACGCCGCATCCAAAATCAAGCGCGATGCCATCTGCATCAAGAGAAATCCCGAGTCTTTGGTAGTTCGTCCTGACTCGGCCAAAGTGGTCTTCTCCGGTCTGAAAGAAGTCTTTGGTATTTGCTCTGTTTCTGTACCTCGAAGAAGTCAGCACGGCGAAATAAGGATCGGTTTCACCCCATTTCCTCCACTCTGCATCCGTATCGTTAATCCAAGCCAAAATCCGTCTCGATTGTTAGGCTTCTAACCGAAAGGCTTTCCGTCTGCTCTCACTTGGTTGAATCGCCGCCTCCTTGCCAAATGCTCCCTAACGGTACGGGCATACCACATCAAAGCCATGGTCCTTCCGATGAGCTTTTCACGATACACAATGGCCTTTTCGGCTCGGACAAATGGCAGCGATCAATGCCGTGAGTTCCAAGAAAAGAACAAGGTAAAGAATATTGATTAGAGTCCTTGGCGGACTCGAAAAGGATGTGTGAAATCTGAGATAGGCACGTCTGAGAAGAACTCGAGGCGGCGCGAGTTCTTGCCGAGGGTCGAGCGGATCATATGGTGACTTACGGCGAGCGGGGCAGGACGGGTCTCAACCCCCATTAGTTTAGCGCGAAAGCAAAAATCCAAATCCTCTCCATACAAGAAATAGTCCTCCTCGACAGGTCCTATTAGATTCAGAATGTTTCTATGGAAGGCTGGACTTCCAACATAAACGGTCGGTTCATCATTCACAAGGAATTCAGTTCTCGGACGCCGTTGCCCTCGCTTTCGCGCCTGACCATTAAGTCCCAAATTGACGCCACATTCGTCGATTAATCGGTACCATATGAGCCGAGTCGTACCGGTGATAACCTTGAAATCGTATCTCTCGAGTTGTTTGACAATCTGTTCAAGCCAGTCCGGCTCTACGAATTCATCTGTGTTCAAATCAAAAATGATAATGTCGCCGGTGGAGGATCGTATTCCGACATTGACTGCTTCACCGATTCCAATTCGACCTCGACGAACCAGAATGACAGAAGGAAAATTGGCCGAAACATAGTCTGCGCTCCCGTCCGTTGAGCCGGCGTCGACAACAACGACCTCGAAGTTATCATAAGTCTGACTCATTAGATGTCCAAGGCACATCGGGAGAAGCTCTCTCCCCTGATAATTTGAGATGATAATGGATACCCTAGGATTCAAATGCGAGGGACTCCCATGCTTTAATCGAGGCTCGTTGGCGCCAAAAAGTTCAAAGAGAATTGGACCTTTCTTAAGTATAGGGATGGAGGCGTTCTCCCTCTGACAGCGCCTTCGCCAATCGTTTGAAGTGATCCAAAAAAAAGAGGCGTTTTAATGTGGACATTCCGTGCAAAAAAAGATCCTGAATGGTGCCTCTTCTAAGCTCAGTGATAGATGCGATTTCACGTTGTAGAGATTCAACAGACGCGCCAAAGTGCCTCAATGTCTCGTCCCCTAATGTCCGAACGTACCTTTTAGCAAAGGCCTTCCGGTATCTGGTATTTAGAACGGACTGCCATTTTCCGAGGGATTTCGGGGAAATCGACTCTTCTTCATTAACTGTTTTTTGATCCCCCATATGCCCTGTTAGTCGGGTAGATCTGTAGTTTTCCAGCATGTTTAGTTCGAATGGTATATCCAGGTAGACGCATATCTTTTTAACTTCATCTTGAGGAAGGATACGAGGTCCGTGTATTTGATAGATTTGGAACGGTCGGCCATGTTTTCATAAGCTTGTGCAAGGGAGCGAGGCCCTTGAAAAAGATCCACATCATGGCGGTAAGTAAAAAAGCGATCCCCCATCCAGGTGGTCAGAATGGAGGCGAGAACTTCCAAGGGGTTTCTGAATAGAAAGATGAACTTAGCATCCGGGAAAACGCGAGCGAGAAAGGGCACAATCAGGTAGTATCGAGGCGTTTTGTCGAGGAAATACCTAGCCCCCCTTTTGGCGCCGTTTTTTGATAAAGTGAAAGGATGAAATCCCTCAGAGCAGCGTCGAAGTCATCCTGCCCTTGTGCCAAGGTATTCACAAAGTCGGTGAAGGCTCCGAAGTAATATGAATGGCCGTAAGTCGACAGGGTTCCGTGTCGCTGGCACATGAAAGCGAGGGGCAGTGGTATCCAAGGCTCGGAGACCGTGTGTATTTCTGGGCTGGCACCGAGGATCTTTTGAAGTAGCGTGGATCCGGACCTGGGCAACGAAATCAAGAATATAGGAGTCAATGCCTTTGCCAAGTGTCTATTCCGGCTGGCGCCCAGTAGGAGAAAACTTTTCGGCGCCTTTTGTAGAAGGTTCTCAGAAGGACATAGAGGGGATGGGGTAGGGCAAAAAAAAGCCAGAGCGAAAGATGTGTCCACCTAGTGCGATAATGAAAGCACTTTTTAGAATAATAAAATGCTGCCCTCTTCGTGCCACGCAGTAGCCCTTGGGCTGCACTTCGATATGCCAGGTCTTCAAGTAACATAAAAAGACGTTTTTCGACCTCGGCTTTGTGCGAAACCGATTGATCCATGAGCAAAGGGATATTCTTGATATACACGCGTTCGATATTATTGAAATGCTCTGAGACATCCGATTTTCAGACGTTTTTCATGTGAATGCGGTATTCGGATAACGGCTTAGAGGTGTACGCGACCTTGAAGTGATACGTCAATCGGATCCGAAATTCCCAATCTTCATATAGCGGGAAATGTTTGTCATAAAAACCCACCACCTTTAGGGCTTCATATTCTATGAGTTCGTTACGGAAAAGTGGTGTTTTTGGAAGTTCGGGCTGAAACTTCCCGAAAAACCGAACCGTCGTCACCTGCATGTCGGTCTCTGCCCAGAGTTCCCTTCCGGTTTCCATGTTCATCGATGTAGAAAAGAAGTTAGAAAAGGCAATTCGGGCCTCCGGATTCGCTCGAAACGTCCTGATGTCCTCCTCCAGTTTTCCAGAGAGAAACCGATCGTCTCCGTCCAAGCAGGTGACGTATTGGCCCCTTACCTGTTCCATGGCAAATGTTTTGTTTCGGGGGATACCCTGGTTCACAGATTGATAGAAAGGTCTGACAAGTTCAGGATAGGCACGTGCGTAACGGTCGATGACCTCCTTGGAGCCATCTTCCGAACAATCATCTGCAACGATGATTTCAAAAGGTCTTAAGGATTGATTGAGGACGCTATCCAAGGCCTGAACGAGATATTCCTTTTGATTTAAAAGCTCGTGACGAGTACACTGATCTTAGGATATGGAGGGATCACTTGGCACCTAGTGAACAATCGATCGCCCGACCGAAAAGGCTTTCAATTTTCTAAAAAAGCGAAGATCTAGACTCGGAGAAGGTTCGCGAGTTTGTTGCCAGGCGGAGATGCGAGTAACGCAAAGTTTCCCCAGTAAAATGTGTTGAAGGCAGTTTTTTTGGAAATGAAGTGATTATAAAGAAAATCCCAAAGAGTTTTCTCCCCAAGAGCGATCCAGATGGATACCAGTATTCTCTCGATCAACATAGATTTTGGTTGTCTTTGAAATGGATAGTCTATAACCACGACGTTTTGCACGAATGGTGTATTCGAGATCGGAGAGGTAGTGAGGCAAAAGCCACGCATGCATTGGCCCCAGGGCCATGTAGACGGGAACATGCATGTAAAGGCCCCCGGGTGGTAAGAGCGTCTGGCGGCTCGCTCTCTTTCATTCAGTGCAACCAATTGCCCCACCAGTCCGCGGAAAAGCCCCTCTCGAGGAAATCGCTATGGAGGCTCTGGCCTGGGGATATGACCAAAGTTCTGTCATCTATAGGGGATCGGCGACGACCTGCGCGAAATAATCTGGATCCAAAAGGGTATCATCATTATTGATCCACACTATATCCTTGCTGGACGCCGTGGCCCTGCACAGATGCTTGTAGGCCCTGTTCAGTGCCCCTGCCCACCAAGATTGCCATTTCCCTTTATGACCGTAACGTCATGGAGTTCGGTACGGACATATTCCTCGGTGCCATCCGTAGACCCGTCGTCCACGAGGATCAGGTGGAATTTCGTGTAGGTTTGCCGCTTCAGACATTTGATGAATCTATGCGTCGTTTCTATTCGGTTATGGACAGGAAGGATTATGTAAATCCTTGGAAAATTCATGGCAGTCATCAGGAGGCTTCGACTCGGATGAGTTCTTCATAAAGTTTCCCATAGGCATTTGCCTGAATTTGGAGATTATACTGACGAATGGCGGTTTGCCTGCAGGAATCCGCCATTTTGCTCCTTTGAGTCATATTTCGCAAGAGGTGTGCGATGGCCCGCCCCATGGCCTCGACGTCCCCCTCCGGGGCGAGAAGACCTGTCAACCCCGGTCTCACCATTTCGCTGATGCCTCCGGTTTCGAAACCTACCACCGGCGTCCCGCAAGACATGGATTCCATGACGGTGTTGGGCAAATTGTCCTGGAGAGAGGGGATCAGGAAGATATCTGCCGCGCTGTAGACCAGAGAGAGGATCCGCTCATTTTCAACCTCCGCCCCTGTTCACCACCAAAAGGGCATGTTAGAAACACCGGTCGCCTTTCCCACTGTGACAATCGTTATATCTTCCTTTTGGTCCAGCCCCTGAAGCGCTTTCTGCAGAGGGCGTATCCCTTCCTCAACTTGTCTACCGCCTCGGCCCCAAAAAGCACGATGGAACCGTTCTGTGGAAAGCCCAGGACATCCCGGGCAAAGCCCTTGTCCTCGGCGCAAAGAGATCCACGTCCAGACTGTTGCGGGACGACGGACACGTGACACCTCTCAAGGAGAGGACTTTCTCTAGAGATTCGGCCGAGCCATTTCTAGAGTCACGATATGAAGCCGATCGCGTGGAATTTCTGAATAGACCCTTTGTTTGGCACGCCAGACCCAAATTCGATAGGTCGGATTCCCCATTGGATCCGAGTTGGGGGCAAGCGCCACATCCGGTTAGGTATTTTCCGCAGCCTAAATGATAGTGGCATCCGCCTGTAAAGGCATTCATGTCGTGAAGCGTCCACACGAGTGGAATACGGTTGCAAACGAAGGGCAGCAAGGATCTCAGGTCCACGAAATGGGTGACCCAGTGCAAGTTGATAATGTCACAAAGCGGAATCTGCTTTAATAATTCCTTTGCCCCTTGCGCCTTGCCGTCCCAGAGAAGCAGCCGTAATCCTTGGGCCGCGTGTTTTCATGAGTAATATGCCATGTCAAGTGGACTGGCTGAAGAAGACTTCATCCGCAGGATTCTCCGGAAAAGCTGCATATGACATCGCAGATAACGGTTTGGTCGTTCAGAAATTTTTGCTCGTGGAAGCCGGGGCGGTTGGAATAACCGCATAGCATCGTCCCTCTCATGAGGCTCCGCTACGAGCATGATGGAATCGTGACCGCATCTTCGTAACCCGATATGGAGTCTGTGTACTGCAGCACGACCTGCACCGCCTCGGTTGTGACGCATGCTTAGATGCAAAATCTTCATTAGTTCCAGATACGTATAAACTAGTCAAGCAAAATATCAAGTCTTCCTAGGCGAACTGACAGTCGCCTAAAAGAACATCCGAGTACATTTGTCTGTAAAACTGAGTCTGGAGGACACATCATATTATGATTCCAGAGAGAGGTAATGGGGGACGAAGGATTAGACGTTAACGAAGGATCTTGAAAAAAAGACTTGTCCAATTTAGGCAAAATAATCCTTAAAATTTAAAAAATCAAAATTATTCAGACATGTTTTATCATCGTACTTTAAATCGAAAAGCGTGACTTGATGCAATTCCGGTCTGAAAAATTGTCTGGAGAGATTTACGTGTTGATCGATGTATTTCCTGGTTCGGTTACTGAATTCCAATGGTGTCTCAGGGGGCCGATACACAATGACAAGTGGGTTCCCGCTATCCTTTCTGGCCACGAACGTGCATGATTTTTCACGCAGAGAACAGATGTTGCCGTGAAGGCGATATGCCTGTTTCGCCGCGCCCTTTGAAACGTCATTGGTGTTCATGTGAAAAATTTACCTAACCGGTTTAAGTTCCTTTCGATAAAGAGCGAGTCAGGCTTGAGGGTATTTTCGTTGGGATCAGCATCCACAGATACTCGGACCAAGTTACCAAGGGATATAACTCTCAGAAGCACTGCACTGGCGAATATCGGAAAAACCAGCATTCCGGAGAAGTCGCCTCAACGAGAACCTATCGTACATCCACTGGTGGACTTCACCTTTCAAGCGGAAGCGGCCGACCTCGAGAGCCAGCTGGTCTTCCGACTTCGAAACAAGTTTGATAACCTTTTCCCTTAAGGTTCTCCAGAAAGACCTGGATTTCGCTCTAACAGTTTTGGCGCTAAGGATCTTTTTGGGTTGAGTCGCGTTATCATGCAACCGTTGGTTCTCAGTGCCTCCTCTCCAATCCGATCTATTACAAATTGTTCGTTCGGGATCTGGTTGTTGCCTGAGGTATTTCAGCATATTCCCGCCCGGATTCACCCGGACGGTCTGATCGTAAAGCTCAAGCATGATAAAATCGTAGTGGTTCTGCCAATCCATTTCTCCTTTCAAAGCCTTGTGAAGGGCTTTCAAATAAATATGCACCAGGGTCTCGAGGTCAGGCACGACAACCCTGATAACGCCACCTTGTTTCAAAACGCGAAAACATTCGCCCATGAACTTTATGGCATCGGACACGCATAAGTGCTCCAAAAGGTGAGAATGATATACGACTTCGAATTGTTCATCCTGATATGGAATCCCGTTCCGAAGATCATGTGCTTTGACATAAGGGCTGCTGGAGATAGCATTAATATTTATCCATTCTGGGTGAAATTGATTGCCGCACCCAAGATTTAGGTAATCCATCATCCTAGTCACACTCTCCGAAAAACGGCGTAAAGGCTTTGACCCCTGATGAGTTTGTACAAATTGAATTTCCTGACAAGAAAGCGTAAAAAAGACTTGTTAACCATGTGATAGCGGCGCAGAGACGGGATACGTTTTTCCATATTTGAGCTGTAAGCATTGACAAAGCCATCAATGTGGTAAGGCGTTAGAGGCTCAAATTCAATGCGCTCCAGATGAAGCGGAAAGAGTTCTGAAAAGAACGGTAGTGTCCTTGGCGACCATCGCGTCATATGGTGCGGCGGCATGTCCAGTATGTTGAATTGATATTTGAGGAAACTATCAGCATTGGGCAGGCCCAGAATCATTTTCCCTCCCCTTCTAAGGAGGTTGGAGGAACATCTTATGAATTCTTCCGGGTTTGATATATGTTCTAGCACCTGGAAACTGCAGACCGCGTCATAGGTAGGGTTAAGTTTCTTGGATGCCTCGGCTATGTCGAAATTGTGGACCGAAAGGCCACGCCGTTTGGCTTCATAAAATGCCTTTTGACTAGTTTCTATCCCCTCAATTTTGGATTGCTTCTCTGTACGAGCTTTGAGCATAAAATGGCCTGACCCACCCCTATTTCCAGTATATGGCTGCAATCGTCCAAATCAGTCATCGCGCGATTGTACTCCCATTTCGCTTCCATATAGTACCAGTCGAAGGTGAGAAGTCTGTTGTATATTGCAGGGGCCGAAGGCGCAGGGGAAAAGAATTGCAGGTGGCAATGAGTGCATTTGATAAGCTCGATTTTGGAGAAGCTTTGGAAAATCGTTGAAATGTCGGCCTTGTATTGCTCCATCCAGGCTTCTGCTATTCTGTTGGACTCGAATGATGCGACGGATGCCAAATGTTTCGAATTGCATAAAGGACAGTTCATCTTGTCAAATCGGAAATTTCCCGAACTCACCAAAAATGGGAGGTTTCGTATCCTGCCCTTATCAGAGTGTCTCCATACTTCTCCTTAATCAGAGCTGTGTCTCTCTCGGTGAATTCCTTTCTCCACTGTCCGATTTTTCCGGCTCTGACGAACCGAATTTGCTTATTGCCTTCTTCGACATAACCCAATCCATTTATTTGTTCCAAAGCTCTCATCTTGTCAAACGTGGATGATTGCAAGGCAGCATTTACCTGGTTGACCGTTCGATTTAATCCCACGAAAGAAAGAAGTCTTCGGACTTCGGATAAAGGATCGAGGATCATGTTTTCATAACGGAGAATATAGAGATTGGATAGGTGAGAACCCGTGAAAAGCCAGGAGTTCACATGCTCATGCCAATCGGATTTTCTGAGATTGGAGGAGATAAATTCGGAAATGGTGCCCTTGAAGTTATTGAACTTTGCGAAGTGATAGTAATAGGAAACCAAGACATCCCGACCGTCTCTCAAGAGGTATATGACGTTTGGGAAAAACTGTTTCTTTGCAGAATGACTTCTCAATATCCTGGGGGGGGGCAAAGAGTTGAAGTCGGCACCGTTGGCTAAGGCTTGTTCAGAAATCTCGGGCACGAGGAGTTGCGCGCTCAGGAAATCAACTTGGTTTCCATTTCTTCCAATTCCATCGTAGATGAGATTTGCAATAATAAAGCGAAGCCAAGTACTGCCTGATTTAGGGTAAGACACGATAACGAAGTCGTCTGGACGATAGTGAAAAGCGTCTTCAAATGAAACCACAGTATCTTTTTTTCTGTGGAAAGCAGCAAAAATTTTCTTAATGATTTTGGTTTGCATGTGAATCGGCAAGTTCTCGGATGGACCAGTGCAAGCGGGGGGCAAGAACCCCTGGCCAGTTTTCTGGGAAATTTGATCCGTGGTTGTTGCCTCGCGCACAGTGAAAGGCCAATAGGTCTAAGCGATTCAGCAACACTTTTAGGCCTGGGATACCGGCGTGTAGCTGTATGATATATCTATTTCTATTGAGAAGACCGGCAGGGATGACAACCGAACTGATATAGTGGCCGGGGTCAGTGTAGCTGGACAGGAGCCATGATTTGTAGATGAAAAGGCGACGACGCCGTCGACTGTGGTCAGCGAAAGAATAAGCCGCATGCCGCTCAAGGGTCGGAAGACTTGATAGGAAATCTCAACAGAAATTGGTTCATCTGGTCTCAAAGAGATCCCTCGTCTGGCCGCGTCCGTCTTTGACGCGGACGGATTTAAACGAATTTCTTCACTGCCTGGTGCGTTGCTCCTTGAGGTGCCAAGATACCTCGCCACCCGGTGCGCACTTTTGTGCGTTCGAAGACAAATAAGTGGCCAGGATATCAGATGTCTTCCCATCGGCGGAAAGATGTCCTTCTCTCAGGAGAATCGACCTTTCGCACATTGATTTGACTGCCGGGATATTATGGCTCACAAATAGAACGGTGCGTCCCGTCTCTCGCAGCATCCCCCAACTTTCCCAGGCATTTCTTCTGAAAGGAGGCATCGCCTACGGCAAGAACCTCGTCGATGAACAGGATCTCCGGCTCCAGATGGGCTGCCACCGCAAATGCAAGGCGTACATACATCCCGGATGAGTATCTCTTGACTGGTGTATCCAGAAATCTCTCGATCTCTGCAAAGGCGACGATTTCGTCGAACTTTCTCTCTGATCTCCTCTCTGGTCATGCCGAGTATGGCGCCATTGAGAAAGATGTTCTCTCGGCCGGTCAGCTCGGGGTGGAACCCCGTGCCCACTTCGAGCAACGAAGCCACCCGGCCTTTGAGTCTCACTCTCCCGGTCGTAGGTTCCGTTATCCTCGAAAGGATCTTCAAAAGCGTGGATTTGCCTGCGCCGTTAGGACCGATGATCCCGACGACTTCCCCCTGCTTCACCTCAAAAGAGACATCTCTCAGTGCCCAGAACTCTTCGTGCGAGGGTTGGCCCGGCCGTTGCCGAAGGGAGAAACGAGTCGTCGGCAGAGCGCCTTTGCCCTGTCCGTGAGCACGTCCCTCAAGGAGGTGTAACGCTCATTGGGCTTGTGGCTGATGAGATATTTTTTTCCGAGGTTTTCGACTCTGATTGGTGTAGCGGACATGGTTTGCGGGCAGGGCAGTAGAGTCAGTATCGGCTGGTTGACTCGTCTTTCCTAGGCAGCTAAATGACATCCGCAAAGGTCCTCTCGGTCCGTCGGAAATACCGGATGCCCGAAGCCAGGACCAAGGCGACAAGGGAGAGGGAGAGGGCAAGGCCTGGAAGATAAAAGGCGATGTCCTTGCCCAAAATGGCCCAGCGGAAGCCATCGATTACGCCGACCATAGGATTGAGGGAATAGAGCAGGCGCCAGTTGTCAGGAACGATGCTCGTGCTGAATCCCACGGGGGAGACGTAGAGACCGAACTGGACGAGAAAAGGGACGACATAACGGAAGTCTCGATATTTGACGTTCAAAGCGGATATCCATAGGCCCGCCCCCATGGCGGCGGCAAACGCCACCACGATAAAGAGCGGAAGCAGCAGGATGCGCCAGGTTGGCCAGAAATCGTACCATGCCATGAGGCACAAGAGGATTGCACCGGAAATGAGGAAATCCACGAAGCTGACGATGACGGAGCTCGTGGGTATGGCGAGTCGCGGGAAATAAACCTTGGAGATGAGGTTCCGGTTACCAACGAGGCTGTCACTGGCCCCTGAGAAGGCGCCCGCGAAGAACTGCCATGGAAGGAGCCCTGAGAAGACCAGGATGGGGTAAGGAGCCCCGTCCGAAGGGAATTTCGCCAGTTTACCGAAAAGCACGGTGAATACCACCATGGTCAAGAAGGGTCGGAGCACTGCCCACAGAACGCCGATGACCGTCTGTTTGTATCGGACCAGGATGTCCCGCCAGGCAAGGAAGTAGAAAAGCTCCCGATAGGCCCACAGGTCCTTCCAGTACTGGCGTTCTGTCCGGCCGGCTTCTATGATGATCTCGCGCTGCTCCATTCACACAGCTCCGCCCCTTTGGTTACAGGGGCGATTTGGATGTAACCATATGAAAATCCTATGATGTCTGATCTGATGGGACTCCGACCGTGCGGGCCATGATGTCCAAGGCCTTGGCTTGGGCCTCGGGTCACATGAGCTTAAAGCAAAGCCCGTGCCTATCCTGTTTTGGCCTCCCAGAGAAGAAGGCGCGGCCGGCTTTCAAGGCCGCACTTCATACTGACGTATTCCTGCCTGGCTCAACACCAGCGACCTGATCTTGCGTTTGATATATCGTTCCGTCTTCCTGCTCAGGTCATTGAGGTGATAGGGGTCGATTTCGCCGATCAGGAGCAGGTCGATGATCCCGGTGTCCTTGCCTTCGGCATAATCGCCCAGCAAATAGGCGCACTCCAGGTTGCCCAGTCTGTTGACGATTCCGTCAATAACCCGGTCAATGCCCATGACCTTTGCGACCATGGACTTGAGCTCGGGGAAAAGGGGATGACCTGCGTTCGCACTGTAATAGACCTGGCGGCCGTTTCGCTCGGATTCAAGCAATCGGGTCTTGGTAAGCTGATTGAGCTCCTCCCTGACAGAGTTGGTTGAAAGCCCGAACTCCTTTGCCAGTTCCCTGAGGTAAGACCGGGTCCCAGGGTTGAAGAAGAACCGGACCAGCAGCTTGATCCGGGTCTTGGAGGAAATGATGCCCTCAAACAGGTCCTGCAAGAGGTGCTCCTTTACGAGTAGTTTTTCTACTCATACCAGGTCATAAAAAAAGGGTCAAGATTTTAAATCTCGACTCCGATCAAAAAAATAGGATCACTGATTACATCGACGTGTCCTGTCCTTGGCTTTAGAGGAAATTTCTTGAGGGGCGAGGCCCCGGAATCGGTCTTTATCCAGGGCGTTTTGAAAAATATAGGGACATTTATCTCTGTTTTTCATTATGGCCTTTGACGGTGTATGTCCTTGCGAGGACCTTCGGGCGCGGTTGCTGTCGGAGGAGGGTTTGGGAAATGATGGGAAAAAAGAGAGACAGTAAAGCAATGGCCACGGACGACAAGCGCATCGAGAAGAGGACCTATTTCGAGCCTTACGACTCAGTCCATTTTCTGGATTTGTCGCTGGAAGGCAAGCATTACCGCTTCAAGATTCTGGATACGGGCCGGGGCGGGATGGGCATGCTGGTGGAACAAGGGCAAATAGATGCCCTTCAGGCCTTCGGGCTGGGAAGCGTGATCGAAATGAAATACTGCAGCGACCAGAAGGCCCTCAACATGTTTTTTACGATCCGACACCTGACCCCCATCGTCGGCGGACCCTTCGATGGCCATTACAAAGTAGGGCTTTCCATGTCTCTCACTCCAGGATGAGCCCCGCCCTTCTGGGCCGAGATCAGGGGCTCGACGCCCGGTTCAAGCGCTTTTCAGGCGTTCCCTCACACATCGCACCACTTTTCTCATGTCCTCACAGTTGCATTTCTTACGCTATCATGTAAGCATAAATTGTGTGGCCAGGTGCTTTGCATAGGGAATTCAGTGTGGATAAGATTTTTTCGAGGAGGATTGATGAAGACGTAATTCGGCGCGGGATGCTTATGTGAAAACACGGAGTATCAGCAAGAAGCGTTTAGTGGAGTCCGCTTTGAGGGCCTACTTCAAACAAAGGGCAGCCAAATCTACGCACGAGATTCTGGAACGCGCCTTCGGCGCCTGGAGACGGACCGAAACGGTTGAGGAAAACTGTGATCGAGCCCGCAGTACCTTCAGTAAGAGCTTCCATCGCCATGAGGTGACGGAGACATTAGCGGCCGCAGTGGCTCTCCGGGGCGGCTAGATCATCACTTTGAATATGCACCATGAGTACGTTGAATCGTAAGAGAGGTGAAAACACAATGGATACAGGGTTGTACGAAAAGGATTTTTATGAATGGGCAATGGAGAACTCCAAGCTTATGCGCCTGGGGAGGTTATCGGAGATAGATGTGGAGAATATCGCGGAGGAACTTGAGAGCATGGGGAAGAGCGAAAAGCGGGCATTCATAAACCGGCTGGCCCTGTTACTCGCACATCTGTTGAAATGGCAGTTCCAGCCGGGATTACGTTCCAAGAGCTGGAGATATTCAATCAAGGAACAACGGACAGGCCTCCTGGATTTGCTCGAAGACAGCCCCAGCTTGAGCCATGACATTCAGACGAAAGTCAAGAAGTCGTACAGCAAAGCACTAATCATTGTAGCAAAGCAAACCGGGCTTGATGAGGACATTTTCCCCCGCAGCTGCCCTTATTCCTTTGACCAGGCCGTGGACGACAGCTTTTGGCCCGAATAAATGGAGGACTCCCTTTCGAAGAGGAGGAGAACAATGAACAAATGCAGTATCGCGGATGCTCCGGAGTATACGAAAAGCAGGTCATAACCCATGTTGTCAAGCATCACCGCCGTGTGGTTGATCCTGGACAAGGTTGACCCACAGCGAACCGGAAAGAATCGAAGAGCAGGTCACGCCGACGATCGAGACAGCGAAAGTGATGATCACGCCTAACACATTGACAATGTTGAATGGGCGATGCGCGACTCGAACGCGCGACCTTTGGTTCCGGAGACCAACGCTCTATCCACCTGAGCTAATCGCCCAAAAGAAAAAATTTTACCAGTATTATGGATCGGAGGTCAAGTCCTGCCCCCCCTTTGACCGATAGGATAATGGAGGGAATCCCAACGGAAGATGCCCGCCTGTTTGGCCGAGTCTTAAATAGGAGATGGATTACGTTATCTTTGGCTATTCAAGATCAATCAGAAGTTAACGATCTTTTGCTCGGCTTGACAGGGTTAAACCGTTATGTTAACAAGCTTCGGGCCATTTTCCCGTTTTTCTCCCTCCCCTGAATCTTAATAAGCCGGAGTGAGGTCATGGACAAAGAACAGAATGCCTTCCAGGAGACTTCAAAGACGGAAGAAGATCTTCTCGACTTTGAGTTTGACGAGCTCTCGGAAGAAAGCGGTACTCAAGGCGCTGATGGCCCTGGGGAGCTCGGAGAAGAGGACATCATCGAGTTGACGGACGTCATCGAGGAAGGCGAATCCGTTGCAGCCGATGAATCCGATGATACATTGAGGCTCGACGACATTGAGGATGCTCTCTGAAGAAGTCCTTGAGCCTGAAGAATTGGTGGGAGAGGACATTGAAGAAATCCTGGAAGAAGACGTGTCCGGAGAGCTTGATCTCGATCTGGATTCCGTGCTCGAGCCCATCGGCGAGTTGGAGGAGGAAGTCCCCCCAGAGGCCTGAAAAGAAATCCGAAATCGAAGTGATGGACGAGCAGAACCGGAACTCGAAGACCAGGCTCGATTTGGGGGTGGATGAAGCGCTTGCCGAGACGCTTGAAGACATCGCCGTTGAAGGGGAGCCACAAACCGAAACGGATCTCGCCAGCTGAAATCAGCCTCGACTTCGAGCTCGAATCAGGGGTGAGGCCCTCTCGGAAGAAGTCGCCCCACCTGAGGCGATGGGCATTAAAATCCCCGATGAAGACTTGAGCGCGCAGGTGCCCGAACCCGACAAGGGGCTGCCGGCAATGACGTCCGAGGACCTGGAGTTGGCTGTCACGAAGGTGGTGGCAGATGTTCTCGATCGATCGGTGTCTCAAAGCATCGATTCGGCCGCCGAGCGGGTTTTGTCGGAAAGACTTGGCAGCATCGTTCCGGGGCTGATTCAGGATGCCGTGAAGGCGAGCACGGAAGACAACTATCCGTGCCGCGATCGAAGAAATCGTGACAAGTCGGCTTGAAGCGACGCTTCCTTCGTTGCACTCGAAGGCGCGGTGGGGAGTTCGGTCCAGGCAAACGTCGCGTCGGCCGTGGAACGTGTTGCGGCCGAGAAGATGGCGGCGGTGTTTCCGGGGCTGATTCAGGATGCCGTGAAGGCGAGCACGGAAGAGACCATCCGTACCGCCATCGATGAAGTCGTGACAAGTCGGCTTGAAGCGACGCATTGCTTCCGCTGACTCGAAGGCGCCGTGGGGACTTCGGTCCAGGCAAAGCGTCACGTCGGCTGTGGAACGGGTTGCGGCCGAGAAGATGGAGGCGGTGTTTCCGGGACTGATTCAGGATGCCGTGAAGGCAAGCACGGAGGCAGACCATCCGTAGCCGCGATCGATGAAACCGTGACAAGTCGGCTTGAGGCGACGCTTCCTTCCGCACTCGAAGGCGCGGTGGGGACTTCAGTCCAGGCAAACGTCGCGTCGGCTGTGGAACGTGTTGCGGACGAGAAGATGGACGGCGGTGTTTCCGCACCTGATTCAGGATGCCGTGAGCGGCGGTCATGCCGGATACGGTTCGATCGGCCGTGGCGGAGACGCTGTCCGGAACGGCTCGAAGCCCTTATCCCCGGTGCCTCGAAGACATCGTGCAGCGCAGCGTGGAAGGCACGGTGGCGGTCGTGGCGGAGCGGGTCATTTCGGAGAAGATCGCGGCCCTTCTTCCGGATCTTGCCGAGCAGACGATCGGCAAGGTTGCCCAGGAGACCATGTTGAGCGTCGCTGAAAGGGTCATCACCGAGGAGATCTGCCTCGCTCCGAAGGGCGCTTGAATCCGATGGGGGCTTGAGCCCGGCTGAATTCCCGCTGCGCCATTCAGCAGGCGGGATGAGATTCTGAGGGGTTGCGTTGAATGCAACCCCTTTTTTTTGTCACATGCATCCCTCCATAAAAACGGCGCAGCCAAAACCAGATCCGCTCTTGGAGGGATTGAATGGGTGCAAACTCGAAGATCCAGGGGCAGCAAGAGTGGCCAAAGGTGCCGGGGCTGAAACGGAAATGGTTGAATTCAGGGGTGATTGTGGTATGAGTAAAACAAGGGTTCAAGGTGCAAGGTGCAAGGGGAAGACAGAAAAGAACCTTGAACCCCATGCCGAGTCGTTATCAACTCATCTGTGCCCAAGACATTACGGAGAGGTAAGGGATTGATGGAAGCGGAGACCATGGAGAAGGCTTACGAACCAAAGGATGTGGAACAGAAATGGTACGCATACTGGGAGGAGAACAACCTGTTCAGGGCGGATGCACGCTCGGAGCGCGAACCCTATTGCATCGTGATTCCCCCGCCAAACGTTACGGGCTCACTTCACATGGGCCATGCCCTCAACAACACCCTGCAAGATATCCTCTGCCGCTACAAGCGGATGAAGGGCTACAACGTCCTCTGGCAGCCGGGAACGGACCACGCGGGCATTGCAACGCAAAACGTGGTGGAAAGGGATCTGGCTGCCAAGGGAACGGACCGTCACGGTGTCGGCCGCGAGAGATTCATTGAGTTGGTGTGGGAGTGGCGGGAGAAATACGGCGGCATGATCATCAACCAGCTCAAGCGCCTCGGCTGCTCCTGCGACTGGAGTCGCGAGCGGTTCACGATGGATGAGGGCCTCTCAAGGGCCGTCAAAGAGGTCTTCGTGCGCCTCTACGAGGAGGGACTGATCTATCGCGGCGACTACATCATCAACTGGTGTCCCAGGTGTCACACGGCCCTTGCGGATCTGGAGGTGGAGCACGAGGAGAGGGAGAGCCACCTTTACTACATCCGCTATCTGCATGAAGCAGGGGAGGGTGCCCTGGTGGTGGCAACGACGAGGCCCGAGACGCTCCTGGGCGATACCGCCGTGGCCGTGAACCCCGATGACGATCGTTACGAAGGCCTATCGGGCGCCCGCGTGCTGCTGCCGATACTCAAGAAGCCCATCCCCGTGATCTTCGACCGCTATGTGGACAAGGCGTTCGGCACCGGCGCCCTCAAGATAACCCCTGCACACGATCCAAACGACTTTACGATCGGCAACACCCACGGCCTCGATCGAATCAAAGTCATCGACGAAAGTGGGCGCATGAATGAACTCGCAGGCCCATACACTGGGGATGGACCGCTTTGAGTGTCGCGATCGGATTCTGGAGGATCTGGAGACAGAGGGTTTGCTCGAAAAGACCACGCCTTACCGCCATTCGGTGGGTCACTGCTACCGGTGCAAGACCATGATTGAGCCGCTTCTATCCAAACAGTGGTTCGTCAAGGCCGGACCCTTGGCTGAAGCCTCCAGCCTGCGCCGTGGAGGAGAAAAGGACGCGGATCTACCCCGTCAACTGGGAGGGGGTCTATTTTGACTGGATGAGGAACATCAAGGACTGGTGCATCTCGAGACAGATCTGGTGGGGTCACCGGATCCCGGCCTGGTACTGTGAGGGCTGCGGTGAGGTCACCGTCGCCAAAGAGACCGCCCTCTCAGTGCCGTAGCTTGCGAGGGCACCGCAGCCTCCATCAGGAAACAGATGTCCTGGATACATGGTTCAGCTCAGCGCTCTGGCCCTTTTCCACACTGGGGTGGCCCGATTCCACCGACGAGCTCAAGACCTTCTACCCAACCTCGGTGCTCGTCACCGGCTTTGACATCCTCTTTTTCTGGGTGGCCCGAATGATGATGATGGGCATTCATTTCATGGGGGATGTCCCTTTCAGGGATGTCTACATTCATGCCCTGGTGCGGGACGCCGAGGGCAAGAAGATGAGCAAGAGCAAGGGCAATGTCATCGATCCGCTGGAGGTCATGGACCGATTCGGGACGGATGCCTTTCGATTCACGCTCGCGGCCTTTGCCGCCCAGGGTCGGGACATCAAGCTCTCCGAAGAGAGGGTCTTGGGATACCGCCATTTTGTGAACAAGATCTGGAACGGGTCCCGGTTTGTCATGATGAACCTGGAAGGGGCCGTCGAGACGGACCCGGACAAGCGGATATTCACCCTTGAAGACCGCTGGATTTTGACACGGCTGGGAGACGTCGCGCAGGAGGTCTCAAAGGCCCTTGAGGAGTATCGCTTCAACGATGCAGCCAGCGGCTGCTACCAATTCGTTTGGCACGAGTTCTGCGACTGGTATCTCGAAATGATCAAACCCAGCCTTTACGGCCCGGACGAGGCGCTGAAGACCTCCGTCCGCGCCACCATGCTGGAGGTCCTCAAGGCGGTCCTTAAACTGGTGCACCCTTTTATGCCTTTTGTCACAGAGGAGATCTGGCACAAGCTCCCCGGCACGCAGGGGAGCATCATGAGGGCAGATTTCCCCGATATGGCGTCGGCGGCAAGAGACGAGGACGCCTCAAGACAGATGAAACTGCTCATGGCCATTGTCGGGGCGGTCCGAAACATCCGCGGCGAGATGGGGGTCCCTCCCGGCAAGAAGGTCGAAACCGTCATGGAAGTCCCGGACCAGGGGCAAGCCGATTTTCTGAATCGCTACGAATCCTATATCCGAAACCTTGCCAAGGTGGATGCCGTTTCCCTGGGCCGCTCCGTTCCGAAACCGCGGGGGTCTGCGACCGCGGTGATCGGCGACGTGCAGGTTCATGTGCTGCTCAAGGGCTTGATCGACGTCAAGGAAGAAAAGAAGCGGCTGACCAAGGAGATCGAGAAGGTCATCAAGGAGCTGGACGGCCTCAGGAAGAAACTCGCCAATCAGGCATTTCTGGAGAAGGCGCCCGATGAGGTCGTTGAAGAGGTGCGCGAAAGGGTGGAAGGCCTGACTCAGAGGATGGGCAAGATCAATCAGAACCTTAACATCCTCGAAGACGTGGATGGGGCCTCCTAGGGGTTTAGGGACCAGTGATCAGTGAATAGGGATCAGCGGCCGGTAATGGGGACCCCATGGTCCTTTGCCAAGCTGAGCGCTGACCCCAGATCGCTCACTGCCGTCCATCAGGAGCAACATGGTCGAAGGACATGCCATTGAAGTCAGGGATGTGTGGTTTTCGTACGGTGGGCCCCCCATCCTTAAAGGGGTGAGCTTCAACCTGAAACAGGGTGATTTTCTCGGGATCCTCGGCCCCAACGGCGGGGGCAAGACCACGCTTCTCAAAATTCTGCTCGGCATTCTGAAGCCGGACCGGGGGGTGGTTCGAATTCTGGGCACCGTACCGAACGATGCCAAGCGCCGGGTGGGTTATGTGCCGCAGAACACCAACTTCAACGTGACCTTTCCGATCTCTGCCTTCGACATGGCACTCATGGGTCGTCTTTCAAGATCCAGGATCGGTCAGCGGTACTCCAAAGAAGATCGCAACAAAGTCGAGGAGGTCCTGCGAAAGGTGGGCATGTGGGAGCACCGCTCCATGCCCGTGGGGCAGCTTTCCGGGGGGCAGCGGCAACGGGTCTTCATCGCCCGGTCCCTGGCCACGGATCCGGAGATCCTTTTTCTGGATGAGCCGACGGCCAGTGTGGACCAGGAGTTCGAGACCGACCTTTACGATTTGTTGGAAGACCTCAACCGCAGGGTGACCGTTGTGGTCATCACCCACGACATCGGCGTCATCTCCAGGTATGTCAAATCGGTTGCATGCGTGAATCACACCTTGGTGTTCCACGAAGAAGGCCGCATCACCCAGCAAATGCTCGACTCCGCCTACCAGTGCCCGGTCGACCTCATCGCCCACGGCGTCCCTCACCGCGTGTTTCACGACCACCGGGAGAGATGAGATGTGGGAGGCGCTCAACTATGAATTCATGAGAAACGCCTTGTTCGCGGGCGTTCTCGTGAGCATCTCCTGCGGCATCATCGGGACGCTGGTGGTGGTCAACCGACTGGTTTTTATCGCTGGGGGGATCGCACATGCCGCGTACGGCGGCATCGGGCTGGCCTTGTACACGGGTTTCTCCCCGACCCTGGGGGCGACCCTTTTCACGGTGGGCGTTTCGCTGGTCATGGGCGCTGCCAGCCTGAAGGCCAAACATCGGGCCGACACCGTCATCGGGGTCCTCTGGGCCCTGGGGATGGCCCTGGGGATCATCCTGGTTGACTTGACACCGGGTTACAACGTGGACCTCATGAGCTATCTTTTCGGCAGCATCCTCACGGTCCCCAGGTCGGACCTTTGGTTCATGTTGCCGCTTGACGGGGTGATCCTGCTGACCCTGGTCCTTTTCTACAAGGAATTCCTGGCCATGTCCTATGACGAGGAGTTCGCCTTCGTGGTGGGCATTCCAGTGCGTGCCCTCTACTTCCTTCTCCTGGTCCTTACCTCACTTTCCGTGGTCATGATCATACGCGTCGTCGGCCTGATACTGGTGATCGCGCTCCTGACCATCCCACCCTATATCGCGGAAAAATACACCACCTCCCTGGGTCATATGATGGTCCTTTCGTCCCTGCTTGGCATCCTCTTTACGGTGGTGGGTCTCTGGCTGTCTTACCGCTACAATTTCACATCCGGCGCTACCATCATTCTGGTGGCCGGTGCGGCCTTTTTCCTTTCTCAGCTCATGGACCGTATCCGGATACGGCGCACCGGCTGAAGCCCCGACACCCGTCCTCTTTGGCTCACTTGGCTTCGAAAATGGTCTCGCCAAAGCGGGGCAACGTAAAGGCCGCCCGGTGAACGGCCGGCGTGTAGTATCTGAGGTCCTTGAGTTTGGAGACCCTTTCCTCGATGCCCGCCACCCTGGCGGGGTCGTATCGGAGCGAGCAGAACATGAAGCCGATGATCCCGCTCGGATAGGTCGGGACAAGGGTGTGATAATAGCCCACGTACGGGATAGATCTCACGGGCGAAGGCGGCGACCTTGCCGATGATCTCGGGGTGAAAATAGATCGATTCGCATTGGGTCACCGCGACCCCTTCCTTTGTCAACGCCCTTTTCATGTCCCGGTAAAACGGGGGCTGGAAGAGGACCTGGCCGGGCCCCACCGGGATCCGTCGAGTCCACGATGATGACATCATAGGACTCGGGATGATTCCTCACAAAGACCGCCCCATCTTCATAAAAGCAGCGTACCCTGGGATCATCGAAGCCCGAGGCCAGGGAAGGCAGAAACTTCCTGCAGGCCACCACCACTTCCTCGTCGATCTCGCAGAGGTGAACTTCGCTCACCCCCGGGTGTTTCAACACTTCGCGGATCGTCCCGCCGTCTCCGCCACCGATGACGAGGACCCTCGATGGATTTGGGTGGGTCATCATGGGGACATGGGCGATCATTTCATGGTACGCGAACTCGTCGAATTCAGTGAGCATGGTGACGTCATCGAGGACCAGCATCCGTCCCATTTGGTCCGTCTCGAAGACGGCGATCTCCTGAAAGCGGGAATTGTAATGGCAAAGAACGTCTCTGATTCTAATACTGAGGGCGCAGCCCCGGCCCAGGTCAGGGCTGTCCCGGAACCACAGGTCAAGCTTCTGTTTGCGAACGGCTTTTGACTGGTCCATGGCGACCGTGATCTTTTCCTTCTTCGCTCATTTCCGCACCTTCCAAATGAAGTGATCCGCAAAAAGAGGGTACAAGGTGCAAGGTGCAAGGTGCAAGGGAAAAATGGAAAAGAACGCATCCCAATGCAGGCCTATGGTCGCAAGCCCATTGCAGTGAGGTTACGCACGAAGGGGCTAAACCCTAAACCTTGAACCTTGCACCCTGAACCTTTTACCTATTTCTGTACCTATTTCCTTGATCACGTTTGGTCGGTCGAACCGTTGAGGGTCTTTATCGGGCAGAGGGCGATGACCCAACCGGTGGCCTCAGTGCGGGTCTTCAGCAGAGAGACGGATGCCTGGGTCTTGCCGGAATGGATGGAAAAGGAATGATCATTCCTCTTTTGGCGTCGGGTTTCTGAAGGACACGCCTGAGGGCTTCCATGATCCACGGGTTCGTCTTCTTTTGAAAAGAGGTATTTCACCTGTCGGCCCAGGACTTCTCCGTAAGGCCTTCGAACCAGTTGAAGGGCCGCGGGATTGCTTGAAATGACCCTTGTCTTTCGGTCGAGGACCAGTATCCCGCATGGCGAGGTTTTCAATGATTCCCTCGGTGTAATTTAGGCTCTGGAGCAGCTCGTCGTTGGTGTGGCGGGGAATCAGACGCGGGTTCTGGAAGATCTCCGGGTTTGATGGGGAGAGGGGGGGCCCTTTCTCGACCATGTCAAGGACGGACGACAGGTGTCGCCGCTCATGCCATCGACAGGGCCCTTGACCACGAAATAGTCCGCAGCGGTATCCGTCGACTTCTTCGCCTTCCTCCACGATGAAAAGGGCGACAATGGGGAACCGGATCTTTGGAGATTTGTCCCGAAGAAAGCGTATCAGTTGCCTTCCATTCACAACGGGCATGATGAGATCCACCACGAGGAGATCGATTTCATGCTGCTCAAGCAGGGCCAATGCCTCCAGACCGTTATAGGCCTTTAATACGTCATACCCGGCGGACTCCAGCTCTTCTGCAATGAATGCCGTCAAATAGAAATCATTGTCCGCGATCAAAGCGCTTTTTGACATTGTGTTCGCCCCCATCAGATGACGCAAACCCTTCGAACTTCATTGATGTCCGTGCGTCCTTCGATCACCTTGAGGATGCCGTCTTGCCTCAAGGTCGTGGTCCCGTCTTTCATGGCCTGCGCGAACAGGGCATCGGTATGCGCCTCTTTCTTGATCATGTTCTTGATTTCAACCGTCCCTTCCATCAGCTCGTGAATGGCCATTCTTCCCTTGTAGCCGGTTCCGGAGCAGAATTCACACCCGGCGGGCCGATACAGCATAAAATCGGCATCGTGCTTGATGCCCGTTTGTTCAAAGAACTCCCGTCCGTAGTCGTTTATCAGATCCTCGAATTCCTCTTTTGAGGGGTGGTAGGGCTTTCGGCACTCCATGCAGAGCCTCCTGACAAGCCTCTGGGCCAGAACGCCCAGCAGCGCATCGGAAAAATTGAGCGGGTTGAGTCCCATGTCCAAGAGCCGGGTCACGGTCTCTGGGGCGCTGTTGGTATGGAGGGTGGAAAAGACCAGGTGTCCCGTGAGGGAAGCTTCAACACCCGTGTTGGCCGTCTCCCTGTCGCGCATCTCGCCGATCATGATGACATCGGGGTCCGCCCTCAGGAAAGAACGCATGATTCTTGCGAAATCAAGTCCGATCAACGGCTTGGCCTCCACCTGTCGAAGCCCGGGCTGCGTGATTTCCACGGGGTCCTCCGCTGTCCAGATCTTGATGCCCGGTTTGTTGATATGACCCAGGGCAGAGTGAAGGGTTGTGGTCTTCCCGGACCCGGTTGGACCAACCACCAGCACCAGACCGTAGGGTTGGGAAATGATCTGCTTCATGATCCGCAGGTTCCTTTCGCTCAACCCCATTTCATCCAGCTTCATGGCCCCGGCCTTGGCAAGGATTCTCAGAACCGCATCCTCGAAACCGCCGGTCAGTCGGAAGGGTTGCCAGGCGCAGCTCAAAGGGAGGGATCCCCTTTCGCTTGAACTTGATTTTGCCGTCCTGCGGGAGGCGCCGTTCGGCAATGTCGAGCCTCGCCATGATCTTGATTCTCGATAGCATCGCCTTCGCCATGGAGTTTGGGGCCTCGATGTAATCCTGGCAGACCCCGTCGATCCTGAAGCGTATCTTGGTGGTTTTGGTGATGGTCGAGGGCTCGATGTGGATATCTGAAGCGTTCTTTCGATACGCAGAGACGATGATCTGGTCGACCAGTTTCACGACCTGACTTGAGCTTTCGTCGACGAAATCCCGATCTTCATCCGGTTCGCCTTCTTCTTCAAACGAGACGTCCGGGAGCATTTCGAATTCGTCCAGGGCCTCTTCCTGGAAATGTGGCTTTTTCCGTGTTCTTTTCGTCGAAGAACCGCTTGATGTAAGCCTCGATGTCCTCCTTGATGCCGACCGTAAAGTGGATCTTCTTGGTCTTGAACAGGGCGCGGATGTGATCCGTCTTGGTGAGATCTCTCGGATCATCGATGAAGATCTCAACCCCGTCCTTGCCCCAGCTGAGGGGCACCCAGATCTCGTTGTGCAGGAACGTCTTTTTCAGGTTCCCCAGGAGCTCCGTGGGGGCCGGCAGCTGCACGTCGTAGCTCTTGAACGGTGATCCATAGAAAAAGGAGAGGGATTTCCCCATTTCCTCTTTCTTGATCTTGTATGTCTCGATAAGGATGAATTCGACGCTTTTTCTGGTCCTTTTTGAAAGGGCCAGGGCCTGCTGGAGCTGATCCCTTGTGACATGCTTCTGATTCAACAGATAGTCATATTTGGAACCCGAGGAAAGGCTTGCCATGACGGCGTCAAGGCGACCCTTGATCTCGGATTCATCGGGGTCCATTTCCCTGGCGGACCTGTAGAGATTGAGGGCCAGCAGCTTGTTGTCCCGTTTCTCCATCTCGATCCCGACCCTGAACTTGATCTGGGCCTTTTTCTTGGTTCCGAGGTCCGGGACAGCGGTGAGCTTTTCCGCGTGCTCGACGAGCTTTGAGGGAGAATGGATCCTCAGAAGACACGAAACGATTTCAGGAATGACCTTTTCGACGGGGTAATCGAGGTGCAGCAGTTTCTCGTATTCCGTCACCGCCTCATTGTAGAGACTCAACTCCTTGAAGGCCGAGGCACTGTCCAATATGGCCGAGGCGTTTCCGTTGCTGGCGACCGCCTTTTTGAAGCTTGAAATGTCTTTGGTCGAGACCGCCTGGGCATCCGCCTTTTCCTGATTGGCGATCTCCTTTTTCAGGATATCGATTCGTTGCTTGATCTTGGCCTGACTGCCCGGGTCCAACTCGGGGGAGCCGGACAGGATCCTGTCATAGACTCTTAAGGGATTCGTCGAGCAATCCCATCGACCGATAGACTTCGGCCTCCTTGACCTTCGATTCGATGAATGTCTTTTTCTCTGCCAGTGCAGCGTTCATTCCCTATCCAGATCAGCGTTGCGCTTCGAACCACAGAGGCCGCGAAGCGGGAAGAAGTTGGAGTGCTAAGACCGCCTCTTGAAGATGCGCATGAGGCCTCTGGCGGGCCTTTTTTCTTTCAGATTCGGGAGCAGCATGTCGCAGTTGAGCCTCAACATGGCCGTGGGTGCGAGACTTCCCATGAGGACCATGAGGTAGCCCATGTCCGTTTCGCGGATATAAAGTCGGCGGTGATCGAAAAGAAGGTCCGCTTCCTTGACGCCGTCGAGGGAGGCGGTAAACAGAGGCCACCAGTCCCTGGTTTCAGGATCTTCGGCGGGCGGCAAAGGGAATTCCTTGAAAAGGAGCTTGCCTTCGAAGGAAAAAAGCATCAGCCCGAAGACGTCTTCCATATCAAGGATGTCCTGAAAAAGTGCTTTCATTTCGATGTGGCGGCTTTCGGTTTCAATATCACTCATCGACCTCTGAGAGTCTTTTCATGATCCTTTCTCTCGGGGATTTGGGGTTTACGAAAAAGAGCATGGTCTCTTTTTTGGGCAGAAGGATATAGTCTTTGGGTTCCTCCCGGTTGATGTAGCACAGTTTCAATCTCCCGGCGTCGAAGAACGTGCCGATTCTCGCCATCTGGGCCAGCAGCCCATCCCACGTGCTGTCCTTTCGAAATGGAGTCCAGTCCGAGGACCCTGCTGATTTCCTTGAGAGATCCGTCCCTTCGCGTTTCAGCCGGACCATCGGCCCGATGGGGTGGGGTGAGATTCTCTTGGCGCTTCTCAGAATCTGCCACCTCTTCAGGACCGGTCGAGACGTGGGCCGTCTGTTTGGCCTCATCTTTGAGCCGCATGGCCTCGAGGAGAATGGCCTGCAATTCACCCTGGATCCGCTTTTCCGTCAAAGGACAGCCGTTTTGAATGGACAGGGTCACCTCATCCCATGAGAAAATTTCGTGGGCCGCCTTCTCGCCCTTCAACCCGTTGATCCTCGCGTCAAGCAGGTCTCCGTCCCGAAAATAGAGGACACCCTGTTTCTGGTTGCGGGAATCCGCGATGCGGATGGTGCAGGTCTTCTGTTCCATTTCAATGAGCTGGAGGAACATGCCCGATGAGACGTCGTGAAGCGTGCCGCCGTCGGCTTCCCGTTTCAAGGTCCTCTGTATTTCAGAGGCCAGATCCTCCACCCGGAAAGGCTTTGTGATGTACTTCCACACACCGGCGCGCTTTGGCCTTGTCCTGATAGACCGGATGAGGGTAGGCCGTCATCAGGATGACGGGGACCTCCGGGTAGACTTCGGCACATCGTGAAAGAAGGGTGAGACCATCCATTCCGGGCATGCGAATGTCGGAAATGAGGACGGAGACCGGGAGCTTACCCATCCTTTCAAGGGCAGATGCCCCGTCTGTTGCGGTGACCACACGGAATTCTTCTGAAAAACTTTCAAGTCCCTCCTTGAGAGAAAGGAGGATTTTCCGGTCGTCGTCAACGAGCAGCACCTGTCTGATCACTCATTCACCTCAGTTCCTTCAATTCCAAACCCCGCTGGGAAACCGGATGCCCAGGGCGCTGTATTCATCCGCGTGCTTGCGGAGCCAGTCTTTCATCCCGGGACGGGCACCGTCCATAATTCCCAGCTCCTTGCCCAGCTCCAGCATCGAGTCCACCACACCCTTGGCCACCTCCACGGGTCTATGGGCCCCTTTCAAGCTCAACTTCCCGGCGTTGTAGGTGAACTCTCCGGAAAATGGGTCCAAGAAGGGGAAGCGGTCCGCCTTCTGAATGAATTTTTTCCTCAGCACGATTGAAAACATGGGTTTGGATCGACCCTCTGCCGCGTAGGCCATCTCAAAGAGGTTCAGCAGCCCTGCCAGGGATTGGATCAAGAAGGAATCCGTCCCTGTCTCGGCATGCTCTGTGGACGGGGAAAAGACCCGTCGGGGAGAGCGCGAAAACCCTTACGGGGCCCTTTTCGAGAGATGCCTCAAATCCTTTCTGTTCTCCGGCGTGGAGGGCGGATGAGACAATCCGTTCCCCGTTATGGTCAAGAAAGGCGCTTGCAACCCATCTCCCGTTGTTGAAAAAGACTTGAGTGACCTCATCCTCCGCCTTCGGGCTGGGCATAGCCTGTGAATCGTTTTTCCGAAAAGACCTTCAACAGGTCGGCAAACCCGCCGCTTGCATCGAAACGGCTCCTCGTGGACCAGGTCCTGCGAAGCGATGGAGGCCCAGAAATAGACCTCTGTTCTCATCAATTTTGTAGACACTGACGGAGTAGTTTCGGTTTGCCGACGATTCGACAAGTGCCCAAGCCGCCCGCCCACCTTCCAGACTGATTTCTTTTTCCTCCAGCACTGCATTGACGATCTCATCCTGATCAAAGAAGATGACGCCCTCCGAAGAGACCGACTTGAAGTGAATGCCTCCCGCCCCCAAGTCTCCCTGGCAGTGCTCGATCAGTCTTTGGAGATCAAGGTAGTAACTGTTCAAATGCTTCAGGACTGGATCATCCTGCGGAATAGCGATCATGGCAACCGTCAACCCCGAGTAGCTTTGCTCTGTCAGAACATTTTCCCGACCCCATCGGTCAGGAGAGGGTTTGCCTTCTCTTCCGCAGCCTTTCAAGCGAGAGTCGAATGGACTCCTGCATCCTGCCGATGGCCTCGGCCAGGCCGCCGATCTCATCATCGGCCCGGATCTGAATCTGCGCGTCCAGATCACCCACGCTGATCCGATCCGCGGCCTCCGTCAGCGATTTGATTTTCCCGGAAAGTCTTTGTCCGTAGGTGAAAACCAGGCCCGCCACCACGAAAAACGCCGCCACGGCTATGGCCAGGATCTTCTTCAGTGTTCCGGCGTAGATCTGTTTGATCTCGGTTTCCACCTTTCTTACAGGGCCCGTGAACTCGTCCATGTAGGTGGTGGCGGCGATGACGTAAGGCGTCCCTTTGACAGGTGTGCAAACCATGAATTTGTCCCTAACGACTCCCATCCTTGTCCTGCCACGCGTAGTAGCCTCTGGACTCTTTGCCGTTCACCACCCCCGTGAAAATTTTCCAAAAGGACGGGAAGTTATTCCCGAGCGGCTGCCTGAGGTCCGACATGTCAATGCCGATGATCTTTGCATTCACATGGGCCCAGGTCCTCCAAACCCCGCCCTGCATTCCGGGGACCTCGTAAAGGGCTGTGTAGCCCGTTTCTCCGACCTTCTGAACAGCCAGATCTTTGAATTCCGACTGGCGGCTGAATTCTTCCCGAGTGAGCGCCGGGTGCTGGGAAATGTATATGGCACACTGCGCTGAAACAGATCGCGCGATCTGTGCCACGCTTTCTTCCGCCATCTGCGCGACGGTCCCCTTGCTGGCATCCACGACCGTGGAGGAGAGTGTCCGCATCTGCCAGAAAAAAGAAGCGCCCGCAGCTGCCACCAAGATGGCAGGGATAACGAGAAAGAGGATCATCATCTTTCCGCGGAGTCCCAGCCCTTTCACTTTGAAAGTGCTTTCAATCGAGGACGAGGGCTCCCATGTGGAGGTCTCGGCCAGGGTCTCGGATGGTTGCTTTGTCTCGGTTTGTTGCCCAATGGCATCGCCGTTGCTGTCTTCGATGGGCGAAGGAATCTGAGAGTCCAACGCGGGTTTGGAAATGGTGATGACGTGATTGCAGACCTTGCACCGTACCTTGGTGCCATCTCCCCGGATTTTCTCCGAATCCAGCCTGTATTTTTTTCCGCACTCCTCACAAATGACGACCATATCCAAAACCCCCTTCCATTCACTGACGATACGCCGGAAAGAATCGGGCCCCTTCAATCATTTCTTATCCGGGTGATCACATGCTCGTTGATGTATTTCAACAGGTTCTTTTTGAACAGATTTCTCTTCTCTTCCCGTTGAATATCACGAGAAAGGAGCTCGACGAGCTCAGCCGCGTGCTTTCGCGGGAACCGCGACAAGGTGTGGCCGATGTCGTTCACGCCGTCCTCGATGAGGATCGCCGCGATGGGGCCCACAGCGGTGGAAAGCTGATGCCTCAGATAATCGAAAAACCCGTTGTTCACCGTGGCGACGGCCTCACCAACCGGTTCAATGAGCTTAATATCGAGAAGCCGGGAGACCAGGCCTGCATGGCTTTCATGTCAAGGCCCATCCTGTCCGCGATGCCACCCATGGTCTTCTTTCCATCGAGCTCCATGAGCGCACTGAGCATCTGACCGTCGAGGGAGAACTCGCCCTCCATTTTGTAGTTGGTGCGCTTGAATACCCTTCGGGACAGGTCAATGGGGACCGTTGCCATAGCATCACCTCGCAAACATCAACTCCGCCGATTTCGTTTGGCGGCTTTTGAGGTGGAAAACTTGGGTACGCGGCCATTTCCCCTTCGTTTCCGGCAACGGTCCGGGACTGCCGCCACACTATGCATCTCCGCCCTGAGGGCATCGTATTGAGACCGGCAAATCTCCGCGATTTCCTCCATGTTTCGGACAAGCGATTCAACGGAGAGCGCCAAGTTCTCGTTGGATTGCATCAGTTCCTCCCATGCCTCTCTTGAAATTTCCCATTTCGATGGGGGGAGGGTAGCCTGCAGGGCTTTCCCAACGGCCGGGCCACCCTTGTTCTCCATTTTCTTGGCCGATTCCGCCTTTTTCAGGGCAATCTCCTGTTTCAGCTGTTTGAACCGTGCGACGCTCTGGTGGAGAAGCTTCTTTTTCGAGGCCGCGGTTGTCTCTGAGGAAACGGCTTTTTCAAAGTTGCCGAAGACCTCGCTCAGGGTATCCAGGGTATGGGGATGGGCCTTGCCCCGTTTGGCCCTGACGTAACTGCCGAGCGCGATCAGTAGCTGAACGAACACCTGGACCGTTTGGTCCCCGTTGCAGGTCCGTTTAAGGCCATCCAATTCAGACATGAGCGCGGAAATGACCTCATCGGTGATTTCCCATTCGAGGGAAAGAACTGCAGCCTTCAATTCACGGAGGGGGGGGTCCTTAGGTCGCGGCATCTTTCTCCTGTGCAGCCGGCTCTTCCTCCATGTCTCCAAAAAGGGCTTCCAGCCTCGCTTCCACCTCGGATGTGATGGATTCATTTATTGACTCCACTGGGCGGCTACCTCCTATTTAAGTTCTTTCTCGAGGGAAAAGATCGTCATGGTAATGATTTTCTTGAGCGTCTCCACGACGTTCTTCCCTGACAAGGCGCTGGCTTCGAAGATCGGCGCTTTGAGCTCGGCATTCAGGTCCGTCTCCAGCGTCTCTATGGGGAGCATGGGGATATCCTGCTCGCCCAGATCCCGCTTGTTGTACTGGAGCACCAACGGGATCGTGAACATGCTCTTCTTGTATGTCATCAGATTCTCTTGAAGGTTCTTCAAAGACAGCGATGTTCTTCTCCCGTCTGATCAACATGGAATCGGCCACAAAGACCACCCCGTCCACCCCTCTTAGGACCACCCGGCGCGTGGCATTGTATTTCACTTGCCCGGGCACCGTGTAGAATTGAAGCCTGACGTCATATCCTTTGATCTTGCCCATGTCCACGGGCAGGAAGTCAAAGAAGAGGGTGCGGTCGCCATGGGTCTTGATGGTGACCATTTCGCTCTTTATTCGATGATTGAATTTGCCGTAAATGAATTCCAGGTTTGTGGTCTTTCCTCCCCTGCCGGGGCCGTAATAGACGATTTTGACCTGCACTTCCTTTTTCTTCAAATTGACGAATGCCATTCAATGACCCTTTCAGCAAATTGGAGAAGGTGCCGGTCGCTCGAAACGCCCTGGTGTATACCTCGCATCTATGGCTCGAGCGAGGGCCCCAGGATCTGCCCAATTCTCTCTGCGGCTTCCGCCACCCTCAGCCTGAGGAAACCGAGGGAAACCTGGGGGCCGAAAATGGTGATCAGCAAGAATTCGGAAGTCACTTTGGTGAAATGAATGTTTTGCCTCTTGCCCTTGTGGAACAAGAGAGAGAATTCATCTTCTCCAATGATCTTGGCCATACTGCTCACGGCGCCGAAATTCCCGGCGGCCAGTGCCGCCAGCGAGTAGATGTCGTGATCTGTTGCGCCGTCATCGAGATCCGCGATGATGTTTCCTGCCATGTCGATCAAGAACACGCAACGAACACCCAGATCGATGAGATCCTGTCTCAGCACGACCTCGATGGCATCGATTTGTGCCTGTTCAAGCGAATAGGTCAATTCTTTCCTCCCTATCAAGGATCGCGAAATGCAATCAGATCAAAAAAGGTGCCATCTCAGAACCATTCCTCATCACCGCAGCCCGCATCACGATCGAACTTATGGATTTCATTCATCATTGACCAAACGAAGGCGCTCCGGAAAAAGACAGAAAATCCGATAAGTTCCTGTCTTGGGTCATCGGCACAAATCCCGGTGGTCTTTAAAGCCAAAAGAGATTTCCCTCCGCACCGACCGTTCACTCGCGGGAGAACAAATGAGCCGTCATCCTCCACGGCGCGCCACAGAGAAAAATCTTGAGCGTGTCCTGCCACATCCATATGATAGGGGAAGGCTCGGCCTTTTTGTGATACCGGCCCTGACGGGGTCCTTGAAACCCTTTTCAGGGGTGTGGCCGGAATTGATCCCTTCACCCCTGAAAGCAGGCTGTGCCCGGTGAATGGGACAGGAGGTGGGCGAATAAATGATCGGCAACCTTTTCTCGAGACGCAGACCTTCGGAAAAATCGGCTGGTGACGACCTCGATCGGGTCATTTCAAAGATCGAGCGGTTCGCCCCCAAGCAGCACCGCGCGGAAAGGGACAGCCACTATTACAACTATCGAATGCTCAATCCCTACTCAAACCCCCTGATGGCGCTTCTCACCGATATCTCCAGTCACAGCCGCCTCAACGAAGACACGATCCCCTTGAAGGGTCTTTTCGAGAAGCTCAAGGGGTTCTACGATCCGAGAGGCAGGATGTCGCTGACGGAGGCCTCCATAGACCCGGGTCTGAGGAGGAAGTTTGTGGACATGCTTTCCTATTTTTATGGAGAGAAGGCGACCAGCCAAGAGGATCTGAAACGGTTTTTCGGGGATATGCGCTCCGGCGGGGGGCGGCGTGGCGAGGGTGTGGAATAAAGAGGGCAAGGCATCAAGGCAGAGGAGCCATAATGCCATGTCAAAACACAAGAAAATTGAGCGGCGGCGGGAAATCGAGCGCAGGCGACGGCGGCGGAAACAGACCAGAAAGCTTAAGGAAAAAGAGCTGCTTGCCCGGGTGGCCGGGCCGCCAAAGCGTTAGCGGGTGCCGCGCGCCGGAACGCGGCTTGGATCCCGTTGATGTTGGAGACCACGGCCAGTCATCGGGGAGGGGGGAAACAAAGGTCATGTCCACAGGCCGGGTAGGGTGCCGAACCGTGAGCGTCCGGGCCATGAGCGCCATGGGGGCGCCCCTCCGGGCCTGCTGAAGGCCGTATTTCCGATCTCCATAGATGGGGTGACCGAGCGATGCCAGCTGAACCCTTATCTGGTGGTGCCGGCCGGTGACGAGGTCTATTTCGAGGAGACTTAGACCTTGTTGCGCGTCTATGGTCCGGTAACGGAGCTCGGCCTCCTTGCCCAGTGGGTCCGAGGCGTCTGTAACCCGCGCTTTCGTGCCGGTCCTGGAAAGCCGGGTTTTCAAGATGCCTGAACGGGGCTTGATCTCTCCACGGACGACGGCGTGGTAAATCTTTTTGACCCGATGTTCCCGGAACTGCTCGGAAAGGCGGGCGGCCGCCTTTGAGGTCCTGGCAAACAACATGACGCCGGATACCGGGCGGTCCAGGCGGTGCACGAGCCCGAGAAAGACGCTTCCCGGTTTGCGGTAACGGTCCTTCACCCAGGCCCTGGCCCACTCAAGCAGGGAAGGGTCTCCGGTCCGATCCCCCTGGACCAGAATACCGGGAGGCTTGTACACTGCGAGCAGGTGATTGTCCTCATAAAGGACCCTGACGCGTTGCTCAGGCCGATCCGGACGGACGCAACCCTTTGCGGGGCTGAGGTCGGCGCCCTGGCCTGCCTCGCCGGACGACCTTTCGACCCGTGAGCGAACGGATTTTTTCATTGTTGAATCGGGAGGTTGAGTGGAACCTGGCTTCAAGTCCATGATCCTGCTTTTCGAGCGAAGCGGTCTAACTCTGTCAGAAGATCAATACAGACGTTTCTGGGCCTATCACAACCTGATCAGGCGGAACAACGACGCGTTGGATCTGACCCGGATCCGAAATTTTGAAAGCATGGTCATCAAGCATTATGTGGACAGCGGGCTTGTGCCGCGCTTGATCGACCTCCCCTCCCCTTTGCTCGATATTGGTTCCGGCGCGGGTTTCCCCGGGATTCCCATGAAGATTGTGCAACCGGAGACCGAGATCCTCTTGTCCGAAGGCCGCAAGCGGAGGGTGGCCTTTCTGGAAGAGGCATGCCGTCTGCTCGGGCTGACGGGGATCCGGGTCTATCCCCATCGCGTGAGCGGCGATTTCGAACCCCCTGTGAGGGCCGTCATCACCAGGGCCGTCGAAACGATCTCGGAGACCCTCGACCGGGTGGCGCCTTTCCTTCCCCCTGGCGGCCAGGCCATCTTCATGAAGGGGCCAAACTGCCAGATCGAAATTGACCGCGCGCTGGCACGGCCCGATGGAGACTTTTCCCTGATACGGGACATCCCTTATGCCATAGCGGGCACCCCGCACCGGCGGCGCCTGGTGGTGTTCGTCAAACAGGAGGCGCGTTGGCGAACCATCCCCGCGCAACCGGACCGGGCCGGGCAGGATAAAAGCGGCGAGCGCCATGTCAAGCGCATCACCAGCCCCCACAACGAAGATTTCAAGCGGTTCGCGAAGCTCACCGGTTCAAGGGGCATCAGAAAGCTTGGCCTCGGGCTGTTCGCAGGAGAAAAGGCCATCAGGGAGGTGCTCAGCACCCATCTTGAGCAGTGCGTCGGGGTCATTTCCAGCGAGGGGCACGAGCTGCCGAGCGTGCTCCAAAGGCCGGAGTTGCCCCATTATGAGCTGCGTCCCGATCTCTTTCAAGCGCTGGATGTGAGCGAGACGAAAAGCCCGCTCCTCCTGGTGCGGGTCCCTCCCTTCGACCCGTGGGTGCCGCCGCAGGGTGCATCCGGCTGCACGCTCTGCATCCCCTTTCAGGACCCTTACAACGTGGGGGCCTTGATCCGTTCCGGTTCGGCCTTCGGGGTCTCAAGGGTCCTGTTGCTCAAGGAGGCGGCGCACCCCTTCCTGCCCAGATCGGTGAGGGCTGCGGGGAGCGCCCTTTTCCGCGTGCCGATCTTTGAAGGCCCTTCGCTTCGAGAAGTGAACGATCTGGGGCTCCCGGTGATCGCGCTTTCCCCGGAGGGCCGGGACATCCGGTCTTACGCGTTTCCGCCGGACTTCTGTCTGGTCCCCGGGCTTGAAGGGCCGGGCATTACCCGGCAATTTGAAGACAGGGACCGTGCTCTCCGTCCCCATGGCGCCGGGCGTCGAGTCCATCAACGCGGCCCTGGCAGCCGGCATCGCCCTCTTTGTCTGGCGAAATCAACTTTGATGACAAGCGGAGGGCCAGGGCCGTGCAGAAAACGCCTTAGGCCAGTGCCTTGAGCATCAGGGGGATGGCTACGAACGTGCCGATGGAGCTCCCAAGGTTTGTCAGAACCACAACCAGCAGGATGCGGGTGATCTTGTTCCGCCAAAAACCCTTGGCGGTTGAAATGTCATTTGAAAGAGACTCGAAATCCCGCACCTTGGGTTTTCCGAGAATCGCTTCCACCAACCCTGCCACCCAGCCGGCCGCGACCATGGGGTTCAAAGAGGTGAGGGGGGCTGACGCGGCAGCCGCCAGGATGGTCAGTGGATGGGCAAGAGCCGCCGCCGCCCCAAGGCCTGCAAGTACGGCGTTGGCGAGGATCCACCATTTGATCATTTGCGTGCCGGTTTCAAAGCCTGCGCGGGAAAATCCAAAGGCGACGAGCGCTGCGATCGCAATGGGAATACCCCACTTGAGGACCTGAAATGTCCTGCCCTTGGGTGGCAGCGCTTCGAGCGGCACCAGATCGATGGGTTCGCTCCAATGCTTCTTGATCCCGGGCACGTGCCCAGCCCCCACCACCGCGACAATCCTTTGGCCGGGTGCCGAACGGATCTTGGAGGTCAGGTAAAGATCCCTTTCGTCGATCAGGATGCGTCGCACTTCAGGAAGGCTCTCCCCCACCTCGGCGAGAATGGTTTCAAGCACGTCTTCGCGCTTCATCTTCTCGATGTCTTCCTGGCTGATTTTGTCCGGTTCATCCAGGGAGAGGATCGTTTGAAGGATCAGCTTGACCTTTGACCAAAGCCCCATGAGCCGCCAAGTCCTTGAGAGGGTGATGCGGATGTCCCGATCGGCCAGGTGGACCCGGGCGCCAATGGCCTCTGAGACCTCGATGGCCCGCATCATCTCGGCGCCCGGTTGGATGCCCAGCTTATCCCCCACCCTTTTCTGAAAGGAGGCAAGCAACAGGTTCAGAAACAGCAGGAAGGCCTTTTTTTCGCGAATGACCTTGACAATGTCCATCTCCTGCCAGCGCTTCTTTTGGGTGAGGGCCTGAAATCTGGACTCGCACAGCTCCACACAGACGGTGTCCGGCTTTTCCTCCTGGATCACGCGGGCTACCAGCTCCGCGCTTTCAGCGGAGACATGGGCCGTGCCCACCAGGATGATCTCCTTTCCCTCGTAAGTCAGAAAATCTTTGTTCGCGTTGTTTCCCATGATTCGATGCTATATATAAGACCAGGGTTTTTGGATTCGGCTGACACGAAACAGGTTATGGCTCATACCACATCCGTCCACCGTTTCCAAGGGGAAGATGAGGGAAAGGGCGCACGGCGCAAGGCGTAAGCCGCACGGTAGAAGGCGCAAGGCCATAATCAAGCTGGGAAGATCCGACCGAGGTCGGGTCACGGGGGCGAAGTGAAGGACGGAGGGTCCGTGAGGGCATTGCTTGTCGAAGGGGTCGAGGAGGGGGTGTATCCAGGGGCGGTCGTCCTGGTCTCCTCCCGGGGAGAGATCGCGTTTTACGAGGCGGTGGGGCGGAGAAAGATCACACCTTGTGAGGCGCCCATGCAGCGAGCCACGGTCTTTGATCTTGCCTCCCTGACAAAACCCCTTGCCACGACCATGGCCCTTGTGAAGCTGGTCGATGAAGGAGTCATTGACCTGGACGAGCCCATCCAGAGGATTTTGGACTGTTTCCTGCCGGAAGACAAGTCCGCCCTGACCTGTCGTCTGCTCCTTTGCCATGCGGCGGGGTTCCCGGACTGGCAGCCGTTTTATCTGGAGCTCGAAGCCTTTTCTCCGGCGCTGCGCGAAAAGCATTTGAGAAAGAGGTTGATTGAACAACCGCTCGCTTACCAGCCGGGGAGGGAGACGATTTACAGCGATCTCGGGTTTATGATGCTCAAGTGGGTGGTGGAGCGGGCTTCAGGCGTGTCAATGGCGGACTATCTCAGGGACCGCTTTTTCGGCCCCTTGGGCCTTGGGCACACCTTTCTGGGTAACGCCCCTGCGGGCTTGGGGCTGGGGGAGGCCCACTTCGCGGCCACGGAGGATTGCGCGTGGCGACGAAAGGTCATGCTCGGCCAGGTCCACGACGAAAATGCCTACGCCCTTGGCGGATATTCCGGTCATGCCGGGCTCTTCTCCACCGCTGAGGAAATCCTTGTTCTGTCAGACCTGTTGATGCGCCATTTCCATGGAGAACGGCAGGACTTCTTTCGGGCCGAGACGGTAAGAACCTTTTTCCGACGCCAAGACCTCGTTCCGCGGAGCACCTGGGCGCTCGGATGGGACACGCCGTCGGAGGAAGGATCGAGCGCCGGCCGCCATTTCAGCGCCCAAAGTGTCGGGCACCTTGGCTTTACCGGTACGTCCCTTTGGATGGACCTTCAAAGGGATGTCATTGTCATATTCTTGACGAACCGCATTCATCCGACACGGAAGAATCAAAGCATTCGCGCTTTCAGACCAAGGCTCCATGACCGGGTCATGGAGGCGCTGGACAGTGTAACCGCCATCCTGATCGGGCGAAGCGCGTTTCGTGCGTTCGGCTCCAGCTTGGCCCGGGGCCACATGAAGGTTTAAGGAGAAAGACATGGGAGAGATTCGGAGCACGCTCGATATCATCATGGAAAAGACCAAGGGGCTTACCATGACCGACGAGGAGCGAAAGGCGATTCAGAAAAATGAGATTGAAGGGAAGATCCGGGGGTTGCTTCAGAAGCATCTGGATGGGTTCCCTCGACCTGGAGAAGCTCCGGGGAGAGATCACGGCCATGGAAGGGGACAGGCGGGAAATGGCCCTGGCATCCTTGAAGGAGGCGTGCAAAAACCTCGACCCCGACGGAGACGCGTTTCCATACCTCAGAATCATTGAGGCGATTTTGAAGTTGGATACAGACCCGGTAAAGAAGGTGCTTTCAGCCTATCATGAAGGGATGGCGCATCTGAAGCGATCGTGGGAAGCCCGGGCCATGGAACGGCTGCGCCGCCAATCCATATCCGGTTCGGCGCTGGTGCCGAACCTTCGTGCGGATCCGGCCTGGCTGGATGTGGTCTCAGAGCAGAAGGCGGCCTTTCATAAGAAACTTTCAACCGTCATCCGGTAGCGTCCATTGCGGACCCCGCCGGGCCCAGCGTGGTTCGGGGCCCGACGGGGGGACGTGTCATTTCACACTTTCTGTGGGACACTTGGCCCCCTTCCAGGCGAAAATTCCGCCTTGGGTTTCATGTATTCATCCCCGTCAGCGGTGCATCCTGTCCGGATTCAGCATCTTTGAGGTTGAGGATTCACTCCGCCATGAGCGGATACCAGGTCCAGGCCATATCGAACGGGCACCACAGAAAGGGCTTATATATTCACCACGCTGTCGGCAAGCTGCATGGCCGTGACGATGTCGAGCATGTTGGTGGTTTCGCCGACTTGTTTTCTTTCCAGCAGCTTGAAGTGGTCGAGGCAGGTCCCGCAGACAAGGATCGTGACGTCTTCCGCAGCGAGGTCCTGAAGGATGGGGAGCGGCTCCGCGCCTTCAATGGTCAGCTTGACCCCATTGTTCACGAAGACCAGACGCCAAAGCTGGGGCCCCATTTCCTTCAAGGTCTTGAGAAAGTTGAACAACAGCTTTCGCCCCAGCTCGTCATCCCCGACCCCCATGCGGTCGGTTGCGACCATCACCATGATCTTCTTTTCCGCAGCATCCGAGGCTCACTGCCGGTTGTTCAACCTGAGCGTGTCCTTCACGTGTGCCTTTGATGCGAAACTGGCCCTCTTTTTCTTCCACTGAGACGGCGAAGTGCTGTGTGGAAAGGAATCGAGAGACGTTTTGCCTGGCCGCCTCATTGTCCACAAGCACGATGAGGCTCTCAGGGTGTTCCTGCTCAATGTGTTCCTTTGTCTGCAGGACTGGTGCAGGGCATGCAAGTCCGCGGCAGTCCAATTCGGTCGCCATGCGACGCTCCTTTCTCCAAGAAAAAAACAGCCGACGGCAATGGGCCGTCAGGTTTGAGCAAAACCGATGAAGATCTCTTGGCGGGAGCGGGTTGCCACTAACGCCCACAAAAGACCCTCGGTTCAGAAATGCGGTATTCCCAAAGGAACATCAAGCCATCGCGAACAGAAAAACGCGAATAACCGTTCCAAGTGAAAAAGGTGACATGAGGTCGTATCGAACAAAAATAAGCAGATGGCAGCGAATATTCAAACTGGATTTTCCGATCGAAAGACAATCCTGTATCAGGAAAACCGATTACAATCTGACCCACATGGCGTACATTCTGTAAATGATATCCAGGATGGCGGATCCCCCATGGTGTGTGACTGGGGGCGAAGCGCCCCCAGTCGTTTGGAGGATTAGGCCCCGATTCATGCCGGTGCGTGGCACGCCGGCGAATGACAGCTCGGGGCATGGCACGCCGGTGCGTGGCAGCCCGGCGCATGACACGATGGCGCATGGCAACTCGCGGAATAGACTACCTTCTTCTCAACCTTTTTGACTGAAAGCATTCTTTTCACCTCCTCTCACGCGGGAATTCGAGCCCAAGGGTTTTCGGGCCTTCGGAAGGGTAATGACTGCCGCCACTCCGTTCCTAACTTTCAAAAGTTAAGTCAAGGAATCTGCTTCGCAAGCATGCCGGCCCTCAAGGCACCAACTATCTGGGGGGGGCGGGCCACCCCTCCCGAAAAAAACAAGGTCCCTTTGCGCGGTTCGCTTTGAGGAAAAGGTGCACGCCGCGCTGCGGGAATGGGTTCGCAAGAAAGGCCTTGCGATTAAAGAGATGGCTCACTGCGGCTTGAAAGGACACGGAAAGGCCTCTATTATATTCACAGTGGAAACAAGCCTCGTCTTGGCGGAAACGAAATGTGAAGGGTTGCGCTTTTTTGGAGCAAAGGGCATGGGTTTTGAATCATCGCGTTGGGTGCGTTTGGAATTTGAAGGAACACCGGTTTACGTTCGTGAGGACCCACCCGACTGGTTTGTCCCAAACCGATCGGCAGATCAGGCCCTGAAGGCCCTTTTGCAGGGGAAGGCCCTAAACGGCGACTTCCACCTGCAGCGGTTGCTCAACCGGGTCGATACAGGCCCGGTGAAGGATTATCAGGGAAGGGTTCAGGCCTTAAAGCTCAACCGTCTGCGGGAGGTTTGGTTCCACGTCACCGACCGGTGCAACTTGCTCTGCAGCCATTGTCTGGTTTCCTCCGGCCCAGCTGAACGGCGTGAAATGGCGGCCGATCGCATCGAATGGATAGCAGGCCAGGCCCACGGCCTGGGGGCCAGGTTGTTCGCACTGACCGGGGGCGAGCCGTTCATGCATGGTGAGATCCGGGACATCATCGAAGGGCTCTTAGCTCTCGACGGGACAAATGTGGTGATCCTGACCAACGGGACATTGCTCGCGCATCATCAACGTGATCTTCGGAATTGGCCGCGCGACAGGGTCCACCTGCAGGTCAGTCTCGATGGGCTGGAGGAGACCCACGACCGGATTCGAGGCCGCGGGACCTTTGGTCGACTGATGGCGGCGCTTGAATGGCTCAAGGCCGCGGAGATACCATATACCATCTCCATGTGCGTCATCCGGGAAAATTTCCAAGAAATGGAAGACGTTGTGGATCTGGCGGCGAGGATTGGGGCCGGCAATGTGCACTTTATGTGGGGGTTTGGCCGCGGAAGGGCTAAGGGAACCGGGACCGTGGAGCCGGAGGCCGCATTCCACCAAATGAGAAGGGCCTCCGACAAAGCAAGACGGGTCGGGATGTCCATCGACAACATCGAAACGCTGAGGGCACAGGTCTTTGCCCCGGTGGGGACCCGCTACGATGGATCAGTGGCTGGATGGGAATCCATAGCCGTTGGGCCGGACGGGAAAGTGTATCCGACGCCGGCCACCGTCGGGATCCAGGCGCTGGGCTGTGAGGTGAACGGGAATTTTTCAGAGGTCTGGCTGGAAAATCCGGTTCTTGAAAGACTGAGACAGACAACCGTCAGGTCCTTAGACATGCCGCTCAGGTACTTCCTGGGGGGGGGAGACTTTGATCACAGCTATGTTTTCAGCGGTGAGCTCGCGGGCGGCGACCCTTATTACCCACTTTACCTGAAGACGTTTCTGTGGTTGATCGCCCAGGAGGCTGCCTCACAAAGGGACGGGGGTCCGCCCGCGCTTCGCCTCAAGATGGGAGAGGTGCTTGAAAGCTGCGGTCCCCATGGGGCTGTGGCGCTGGTCCACAACAACTGCCTGCTTTCGGTTGCCGATGCGAAAGGCCACAGACCTGTGGCCTCGTTCTACGCCGACGCAGCCCGGACTCCCAATGAGGAGATCCTAAACCCGGCTCAGTACCCCGAAGCACTCGTGGACCACATCTCCGAAGAGCATCTCGTTCGCAGATACGGGTGTGGAAGCCCCGTTCTCGATGCCCGTCTAAAGGCCGGGGAAAGCGTGCTTGACCTGGGATGCGGCGGGGGTGTGGAGTGTTACATTGCCGCGCGGCTGGTGGGCAAGCAGGGAAAGGTCGTTGGGCTCGACATGCTGGGTGAGATGCTGTCCCTGGCCGGCCGGGGGCGAGCCTCCGTCGGCAAGGAGCTCGGCTACCTCAATGTGGCCTTCTGCGGTGGAACATTGGAGGATCTCCCCCTGGTAACCGAAACCATCGACGTGGTGATCTCCAACTGCGTGATCAACCTGAGCGTCAACAAGCGGAAGGTCTTCAGGGAAATACGCCGGGTTTTGAAGCGGGGAGGCCGTGTCGTCATATCGGATGTGGTCTGTGAGACGGAACCAGGGCCTGAGATTAGAAACGACGACATCTTGAAAGGACAGTGCCTGGCAGGGGCCATGGTCCAGCAGGACCTCTTCGGTCTGGTGGAAGAGTCCGGTCTCATTTCCGCCCGGGTTCTCGGGAGGTTCCCCTACCGCAACGTGAAAGGCCACCCGTTTTACTCGCTGACCTTCGAGGCATACAAACCCAGGATGGCGGGACGTGTGAAGGTGATGTACCGAGGGCCGCACGCCTCGGTCGTGACCCACCATGGAACGGTTCTCAACGCGGGCGTGGTTCAGGAGGTCTGGCGAGACGAGGTCCAGGGAGGTGGAGACGACATCCTGGAGCTCGACGAAAATGGCGTAGTGCTGAACCCGGGGGTCATGAGCGGCTGCGCGTGCAGCTGCGAAGTCGTCCCGGCATCGGACGTCTCAAAGGAAGGCGGCGCCGTTCTCTCTGCGACCATGGGGAACGCCCATCCTGACCATGATGCCCGTATCGGCAAAGGCCAAAGGCATCCGGTCGATTGCATGGTTTGCGGCGCGCCACTGGCCTATACCACGAGCGAAGTGAAAAGGATTTGTGCCATTTGTGGAACCGTGGGTTCGTCCAACGCCTGCTGCGCGAACGACCACTACGTCTGTGACGATTGTCACAAGGCAGAGGCCCAGACCCTGGTCGAGCGGATCTGCCTTTCGTCCTCGGAAACGGACATGATCGCCTTGATGAAGGCCATACGGTCCCATGCGTTTTTTCCGGTTCACGGTCCCGAGCACCACGGCATGGTCGCGGGCGTTGTGCTCTCCGCCTATCGGAATCTGGGGGGGAAAGTGACCGACGATGCCATCAGTCTGGGAATACAGCGAGGCGGCAGGGTCAGTGGCGGCGCCTGCGCCTTCATGGGGGCCTGCGGCGGCGCCTTGGGGGTGGGAATTGCCTTCGGGCTGATCTTGGAATCGAGCCCGGTCAAGGCCGAGGCAAGGCAAATGGTCCAAGAAGTCACCAAAGAAGCCCTCGCTAAGATAGCCTCTTTCAAGGCAGCACGCTGCTGTCAACGGGACACATGGCTGGGGCTCAGGACGGCCGCCGAGTTGTCCGGCCAATATCTCCCGATTTCTTTGCCGCGGAAGCCCCGCTTGAATGCGCCCAGTTTACGAAGAACCGAGAATGCATCGGCCCGGTCTGCCCGCTTTACCCGAGCCGCCGGGTCCGTCGAACAGGATAGCGGCGCACCCGAAAGCGCCTGACTTCTGGAATCTCACTTCCCCTTGCCAATCAAAAAGGGGAGCCTTCCGAGCCATTCTTGAAGGGTGGTCAGGTGGCTTGGCAGATCATTCTTCACACGCTCAGTTTGAACGCTTGCACGTGGCAGCACGGATTTCGTTTTTTCCTCTTGACAGGCACCAAGGTAATGGAGATTATTAGACCGACTAGTCGGTTTATTGATATTAGAGGGAGAGGAAGCACGTGAGGCCAAAGGGTGCGGTTTTCGATAAGCGCGTACGGGCCGTGACCCAAGCGGCATCTGAGCTGTTCAGCACGCAGGGGTTCCTCGAAACGAGCATGGACGATATCGCCCGGGCAGCGCATCTGAGCAAGGGCGGGATGTACCACTATTTTAAGAGCAAGACAGAAATCCTTTTTGCCATCTTGTCCGACTTCATGGATCAGGTGCTGGCGATATCGAGGCCGAGCTCGCGGCCATCGAGAGCGCCGATCGTGGGCTTTCGTTCCTGGTTCGGCGGCACGTGGAGATTTACGCCCGTCATATGCCCGCGGCGCGCGTGTTGCTGAAGGAGGCAAACAACCTGCCTTCAAAAGACCTGAAAATGATCAAAGAGAAAGAGCGGCGTTACTATAGGGTGGTGGAGGCGATCGTCAGAGAGCATTTGGGGCCCCACGCAGGGAAGGACGTCCTGACGGCCGTCACATTTTCCCTGCTCGGCATGTGCAACTGGATCTATTCCTGGTATGACCCAAAGGGCCGGATCGACCCGGGGCGGTTGTCGGAAATCATCATGACCATCTTCACCGACGGCGTACGCGGCCTTGGGGCGAGACCCGACAGCGGAACCACCGGATAGAGGCCGGCAGGCAAGCTCAGTTGACGAAGGCATGTGTTCTTTTCACGTTTGAAACAATGTAATTGACAATGGATTCTGAAGTACTTTGAGGGAGAAAAATTTCGGATACGCCCTTTTCCATCAGTTCCTGCATCTGATGTTTCGGAATGGTTCCCCCGCAGATGACACGAATGTCGTCAAGATTGTATTTCTTCAGCAACCCCAACAGCTCGACAATCTGGCCGTAGTTTGAGGCGTGGCTGCTTATCCCGATCACATCCACATCCTCTTGAATGGCAGCCCGGACAATCATCTCCGGCGTCTGATAGATTCCCAGGTAAACCACTTCCATTCCGGCGTCCATAAGGATCCTGCATACGACCTCGGCCCCCGTGCTGTGTCCATCCAGGCCGATTACGGAAATAAGAACTTTGATTCCCTGCCTTTTGGTCATATCACGCACCTCCTGTCTTGATTGAAATTGCATCGCAGGTGAATTTTTCTCAATCCAAATCAAAGGGGCAATCGATGGTCTCCAGCGGGATCGTAACTCAAGCCGCGGGCCTTTCGAATCACCCCTATGATCTCAGCCGCTGTGGCATAAGCCTTGACTGCTTCAATAATGGACGGCATCAGACTATATCTGTCCTCCCATTCTTGCGTCCGAATAGAGCCGGGCCATTTTTTCTTCTATCAGAGGCATATCCCTTGTCTGCTTTCCATTCCTCCATGCGTCTGGCAATGGCTTCCGAATCGCCGGCCTTCAGCTCCTGTATGGGGATCTGAAAATCTTCTTCAGGGGGGAGGACCAACTCATTGACCCCGACGATCAGTCGATCTCCCCGCTTCCACTTCTCGGTGCTTTTCCTGGGCCGACTCCCTCAGCATGTCCTGAATGTATCCTTTCTGTACGGCGGCAATCATCCCGCCCGAGATCTTCTATCTTGTTCCAGATCCTGTAGGCTTCTTCCTCAACCTTATTGGTCAGGTATTCCACAAAGTAGGAACCGGCAAGGGGATCCACCACATCCGTCACCCCGGTCTCATCGGCCACGATGTGTTGGGTGTTGAGAGACAATCCTCGCTGCCAGCGGCGACGGTTCTGCATGGGCATTGTCCAGGCACGCATTGTCTATGGCCGTGCAACCCGCGATGGCTCCGGCCAGGGTCTGGATGGCACATCGTGCGATATTGTTGAGAGGCTGCTGGTAGGTCATCGTGCGACCCGATGTGTGGACCGCCATGAGCAGCTGACAGGACTTATCCCTTTTGGCCTTGAATGTCTCTTTGGCCATTTTCGCCCACATCCTTCTGAAGCGCACGGATTTTTGCTATCTCCTCGAAGAAACGTGACCCGACGCTGACCAGCTCATAGGGCAGGAGCGCGACATCGTCAAAATCAAGGCCCCGCTCGTTGACCAACAAGCCGCACAGCTCTTTGAGCATCGCCATTTCAATGGCGAGGGCCTGTGCATTGTTGCCGCCGGACTCCTGAAAGTGCTGGCTGAGGATACCCGATCGCATACGGATTTTGTTTCGAACGATGTACTCGGAAGAATCCAGCCAGAGTTTGAGGTTGAGGTCCAGAGGTTGCGCGTCCGTCTGGCCGAAGAGGTTGCAGAAAGGATATTCCGTGACGCTGCCGTGCACTTCATTCAGATTCACGCCTCTTTTCTCGGCAAGGGCGACAACGTAGGCCAATCGAATGGCAGACATGGCACATGAACCGAGCAGGGTGATGGATTGCCCGGTCAGGGGAATGCCGTCCATGAGCTCCTCGAATTCGAGCAGCGAGGCCCCCGGCCACCCGAGGATACCGGCCTCTCTCCTTCCGATCGGATGATCCGGATCGATGGGCATGGCATTCGTTCTGTCGCAAATGACTAAAATCCCACCCCTTTGCCCCATCTCCCGGTATCGCTTGAGCACCTCGTTGGTCTGTCTGGAGGACCCAAGCCCAGCGGTCATCCTCTGCGTCCATATTCGACTCCGATACCCGTCCGGATGATAACCCCGAGTGTAAGGATACGAACCGGGATCACCCAGGTCCCTTTCGTAATCGAAGTCCTCAATATCTTTCGGCGTGTACACAGACTTGAGTGGATGGCCGTAATCCGTCTCGCGTTTCATTTTCTTCTCCTCGATAAAGATGATGGATCCGTTCGGCTCTGCAAAGGACGCCGCAGGATAAATCCGATCAATAAGAAAACCGACTAGTCGGTTTATTAATAAAATCGCTCTTCCGTGTCAAGGCATTTTTGAGGTGCCTTTCTCCGTTTTGCGCGAAGGGTTCATTTCGCTCTGAAGGCAAGAACAGATCCAGAATTTTCTTGACAATCCCGCCGGTCAAAATGTAAAACCGACCAGTCGGTTTATTTATAATGAGGGCATGATATGAAGCAGAAGGGCGCTGTTAGCGTGTCGAAGGGAGCAGTGCGATGAGTATGGAACATGACCTCGTGCGGTTCGTCTGCCGCACCGCCTATGACGACCTGAACCCGGCAACACTCGGCACCATCAGAAACCAGCTTCTGACTGTTCTCGGCACGACCATAGCCGGGTCTACACAGGCCGGCTGCCAGACTCTTATCGACTTTTATCTCTCGCAGGGTGGGAAGGCGGAGGCCACCATTCTCATCCACGGCGGCCTCGTACCGGCTCAGTCCGCGGCCCTCGTGAACGGGGTCATGGCCAGGGCGCTCGACTTCGATGACGCGCTTGCGCCGGGCGTGCACATCGGCGCCTCGACGGTTCCGGCCGCCCTGGCGGCCGCGGAGCTGCGAGGCGGCATCGACGGCCGGGGCTTCCTCACCGCCCTTGTCGTGGGCGCTGAGGTGGGCGCCCGCCTTAACCTGACGGAAGCCGCCTACAACGGTCTGGACCCCACCGGAATTTGCACGGTGTTCGCCGCCACCGCTGCGGCCGCACAGATTTTGAGGCTCAATGAGGAGGAGACCTGGAACGCACTGGCCCTGGCGTTCAACCGTGCCGGCGGGAGCTTCCAGAGCAATGTGGACGGCTCTTTGGCTGTTCGGGTCATTCAGGGATGGGTGGCGGAATCAGGGGTTATGTGCGCGAGACTGGCACAGGCCGGCATCACCGGTCCGAAGAACTTTCTGGAGGGCGTCTACGGCTATTACCACGTTTACGGCAGGGGTCATGTGGATCCGAAGCAGGCGCTGGCGGATCTGGGCCGTCGCTTCGAGTGCGAAAAGATCCTCTTTAAGAAGTACCCGAGCTGCGGCCTCACGCTGGGAAGCACGGAGGCTATTCTAAGCCTGATGCGCGAGGCGGATGGGATGGGGGTCTCAGGCGACAACGTGGAGCGGGTGGAAGTGAGGGTGCCCCCTTACACCTACAAGCTGGTGGGTCACCCTTTCGAGATAGGTGCCACACCTAGGGTGAACGCACAGTTCAGCATTCGGTACTGCGTCGCAAATGCGATCCTGCGCGGCAGCTCCAAATTGGCCCACTTCGAGGAGGATGCGATCCGCGATCCCCGGCTCCTTGAGCTCGCCTGCCGGGTGGACGTGGTCATGGATCCGGCCATGGAACTCCGGGGACACACGCCCGTCGACATGACGGTACACACGAAGGACGGAAGGCGAGTTCTTTCGCCAGATCGATATTGCCCCAGGTTTTCCGGGCAACCCGCTCACGAAGGAAGAGCAGGAGGATCGTTTCCGCGACTGCATCGCCTACGCCAAGAAACCGATTCATAAGGATAAAGTGGAGGAGATCGTAGAAAGCGTGGACCACATGGAGCAGCTAAGCGATGTACGGACCTTGATTCCCCTTCTTCTCTCCTAGCCGGCCACTCCTCATCCGGAGGTCCCATGAACCTGATTGACGTCGTTGCCAAGTTTGCGCGCATGAGTCCCAGCGAAGCCGCATTTGTCGAGGTTCGCCCGTTGTCGGGTCTTCGACAAGAAATCACCTGGGAGTCCTTCCACGACAGGACAAACAGGATCGCGAACAGCCTTCTCCAAAAGGGCGTCCAAAAACACGATAAAATCTTTCTCCTCGGCAGGAATTCGATCCGATGGCTGGATGCCTACTTCGCGATTTTAAAGACGGGCGCTTGGGCGGTTCCCTCTCAACTTCCGGTTCACCGACGGGGATCTTCTTTATTGCGCGGGTGTGGCAGAGCCCTCGGCATTTTTTTTCGACGAAGAGTACGCGTCCAGGATTAGCGGGCTTCAGGGAGAACTGAAGACGGTGGGCCACTACTGCATGATTGGACCCGATCGGGCCGAGGGATTCGTCACCCTGGAGGATCTCGTCAGAAACGGGTCGCCGCAATCCAATCCCGTTGTGCTATCAGAAGAGGATGAATGCGCCCTCTACTTCACGTCAGGCACCACAGGTGTCCCCAAACCGGTGCTTCTCAGACACAAAAATCTCATGAGCGTCGCCGCAACCGAGGCCAGCAATCATGGCTTTGTGTCGTCCGACCGCTTCTTGATGATGCCCCCCATGTATCACCTGGCAATCGGACACCTGCTGGCCGTCATGTTGGCGGGAGGTTGCTCTGTCCTGCTCACCGAACAGATATCCCCCCGGTTCATCGTCGAGACCGTAGCCAGAGAGCGCCTGTCCGCGGTCTTTCTGCTCGTGCCGTGGGCCGTGGACTTTCTCAATGCCCTTGACAGAAGGGAGCTCAGAATCGAGGATTACGATCTGACCTGCTGGCGCAGAACCTTCATGGGTGCGCAACCGATACCGCCGGTCTTGGTCCAACGGATAAAGGGGTACTTCCCTCATATGGAATATGACACGGTGTACGGGTTGAGCGAAACCGCCGGACCCGGGATCATTCATCTGGGGACCGAAAACGAGAGAAAGGTCGGCGCCATCGGAAAGCCAAGCCTCTTTTGGGACGCAAGGATAGTGGACGACAATGGCCTAGACGTGGTTCGGGGTGAGGTGGGCGAGATCATCGTGAAGGGCGACGGGTTGATGAAGGAGATACTACAGAAACCCTGCGCTCACGGAATCGGTGATCCGTGGCGGCTGGCTCCATACCGGTGACCTGGGGAAGATGGATGAGGAGGGATTCATTTACCTCGTCGACAGAAAAAAGGATCTCATCATCAGCGGCGGGGAAAACATCTATCCTGTGGAAGTGGAAGCTGCCATTCTGAAGCACCCGAAGGTGCATGACGCGGCGGTGATCGGCGCCCCGGACGATCGCCTGGGGGAAACCGCCGTGGCCGTGATACAGCTGAAGCAAGGCGAAACGTTGACCGAAGCGGATCTCGTTCCTTTCTTCGAGCAGCAGTTGCCCCGTTATAAGCGGCCGCGAAGGATCATTTTCGACGAGGTGCCGAGAAGCCCGACGGGCAAGATCGAGAAACCCAAGCTGCGGGCAAAATACACCGGGAAAAGTGGAAAGGCATGATGGAGGGTGGGTGATGGCGCGAGAATACTATTTCAGGAGCACGCCTGTTTTCGAGACCGGGGCACAGAAATATCAATGGTTGCACGGCATCGCCGCCGTTGCCTCGGGAGAAAGGCGCGCGAAGGAAGTGGTCATTACGGTCTACGAGCGCACCTAAGCGGATCGGTTTCTGTTTTCCTACTCGCCCACATGCGGCGAGCATTTTAACAGAAAGTATCCCGAGGGTGGTGCCAGAACCCACCCCCGGGATGTGAAGCGACCGACCGATCCACCAGGCGTCAAGCCCCTGTCACTCAAGAGGGGCTATTTATATTCCTTGCTGTACTTTTCAACCATCTCTTGCGCTGCGTTGAAGACGGCTTTCCCGTCAACGCCTTTCTCATCGGCGCTCTTGATGTAATCGGAAAAGACCGGTTTCACCGCTTCTTTGAACTTCGCGGATTCCTCGTCGGAGAGCTTGATGAATTCATGGCCCAGTTTCAGGGCAAATTGGCGGCCCGATTCGTCACTATCTCCCCACGCCTTGGCCGTAATGTCTTCGTATTTCTTGCTCACGTCTGTGATGATTTTTTGAAGCGCCGGCGGAAGGCTGTCCCATTTCTTGAGATTCATGGCAACGAAGAAACCCTGAGAATAAGCGCAGCTATAGTTGAGTGTCGTGTACTTGAGAACTTCGGCCTGCTTAAACCCTTCCAGCGCCTCAATGGGAACCAGGGTGCCATCCACAATATTTTTCTTGAGGGCGTCATAAGTCTCACCCTGGGACATGGCTACCGGGGTGGCGCCTAGCGCCCTGACGATCAACTGACTTGTCCCGGTTGATCGGATTTTAAGTCCCTTCACTTCATCCAATTTATGGACCGGTTTGTTCACGGTGTGGAGCAAACCCGGTCCATGGGCAAATAGATAGCAGACATGAACATCGCTCAGTTCCTTTGGCTGGAACTTTCTATTAAGCTCATTAATGACCCTTGTTGCGACAAAGGCATTGGGGTAGCCAAAGGGATTGTCAACTGCCGAGATCACAGGGAAACGGCCGGGAGAATAGGCGAAAACGGACAAACCAAAATCTGAAATGCCCTTAACAACGCCATCGTAGATCTGCGGCGCCGGCGTCAGGGATCCTCCGGTGAATATCTTTATCTGTATCTGACCTTTCGAAAGCGTTTCGATCTCTTTGGCCCACGCTTCGGGCACTTTGGTCTGGATGTGTGTGGGTGGGAAAAAAGTGCTGTAAGTGAAGTTATAGGTTTCCGCTCCAGCCGGCGACACGGAAATCGCCGTAGATACAAGGAAAGCGCCAAAGAAAACCAGTCCTGCCACAGCAAAGAAAAGCCCCTTTTTCATCTTGAATCCTCCCTTTTGGTTAAAAGATTAGTTGCCTTCAAAACGAGCCGTTTTAGATCAAGGATGAAAGACCTTTTCCATTGATGGAGCGTGCCACCCAAATTCCGTTCCAGTTGCCGGAGCAGGCGCACAAAATCAATAAGCCACGAAGCTCGGCAAGAATAAAGCGATCTGGGGAAAAATAATCATGATCACCAGATAGGCGATCAAGGTCAGTACAAAAGGAAAGGTGCCTTTGAATATGACCTCCAATGGCACGTCCCTGGCAATCCCGCTGACCACATAGACATTGATGCCCACCGGCGGCGTAATCACGCCCAGTTCCGTGACGAGCACAATGACCACGCCGAACCATATGGGGTCATAGCCAAGTGCAACGGCGACCGGATAAAATATGGGGATCGTCAGCAGAATCATCCCCAGGGCATCCATGAAACACCCACCGATGAGAAAAAAGAACATGACCACAAGCATGATGGCCCAGGGGGGGAGAGGGAGACCCACAACCCAGCTGGACAGCGTACTGGGAATGGTTGTCACCGCCAGGAAGTGGCCGAAAACCGTCGCGCCTGCAACGATCATGAAAATCATGCAAGTGGTTCGTGTTGAAGAATAAAGGGCCTCCAGGAATCCTTGCCATGAAAGCTGCCCCCTAATGAGGGGAATGAGCACGCCGCCGAAGGCCCCCACTGCCCCCGCTTCAGTCGGCGTGAAGACACCGAGAAAGAGTCCGCCCATCACCATAATAAACAGAATAATGACCTCGATAAGACCGGTTAGGGATCTTATTCTGCGTTTGAAGCTCTGCTTTTCTATACGGGGAGCGATGCTGGGTTTAAGGGAGACCCACGTGTAGATGGTCACGATAAAGAGTGTGGAAAGAAGCACTCCGGGAAGAATCCCTGCCATGAATAGCTTTCCAATGGATTGCTCAGTCTGGATGCCGTAGACAATAAAAATAACACTGGGTGGGATGAGAATGCCCAGGCTTCCCCCGGCCGCTACCACCCCTGTTGCCAGTTCGTCACTGTATTTCAGCCTTTTCATCTCCGGCAAAGCCACCGACGCCATGGTTGCTGCCGTTGCGTTCGTTGATCCGCAGATGGCGGAAAAGCCGGCACAGGCACCAACCGTTGCCATGGCAAGACCACCCTTATAGTGGCCAAACCAGGTAAAAGCGGCATCGTAAAGCTTGCGGCTGATTCCGGAATAGAACAAAATCTGCCCCATGAAGACGAATAAAGGCACAACCGTCAGGTCATAGGAGCTAAATACCGTATAGAAGTCTTTGGCAATGATACTCAATGCCGCCTGGGGTGAGACCAGATATCCAAACCCCAAAACGCCCACGAGGGCCATGCAGAATGCCACCGGAAACTTTGAAAACAGTAGGATCACGAGGAATACAACGCCTATGATACCAATATGTACTGGATTCATCGCGTTGCGCTCCTCACCCAAATGTGCAGAAGATTAACCAGGATGGCAAGGCAGAGCCCAAAGAAGCATATGGCCATGCAAATTAGAATCGGATAAAACGGAACAAGTAGGGTCGGTGTGACCTCGCCGGCGGCTTTCATGTCCAGCGCAAGGACAATTGACTGCCAAACCAGCAGGAGAAAGAGCAAAATCCCGAGGACATGGGTCACCGTTTCAATGATCAGTTGCTTGCCGCTCGATAGGCTTTGTATCAGAATTTCCACGGCCACGTGCCCCTTCTGTAACATCGTAAAAGGCATTGCGAACGAGGCCAGGACGGCGCCCAAAAGGCTTACGAGGTCGTAGGTCCCGGCCATGGGCCGATTGAAGAAGTACCTCATGGACACATCAAGGCAGGTCAGCAGCATGATGGCCAAAAGCGATGCCGACGCCACCTTGTTAAACCACGAACCCAAACCCGTGACCGTCTTTTCGAAATAGGACGCTTTCATCACAGTCATCAATACTTAATGAGATGGTCCCAGAAATCGGGGTCCTGATCCTTCCAGTGCTTCCCGAACCGCTTGTCGCAGAACCCGCTCAGCCTCTCATACCATTTCCCCCAGGGGTTTTGCTTTCTTGCCCTCGCCTCCAGCACGTCGGCCGCATAGAGCGCAATATTCGTGATCTCGTCCTTCGGGGCGTAAAAGGATGCGCCCTTTTCTACGGATTGCTTCAGGTGGTCTTTGGTAAGCGCATGGGCTGTGAGCATGAGCGCGGGGATATCCCGTTGGGTCGCAATCTCGAGCAATTCGTATCCCCGAACGCCCATAATGTCGAGTATGGCGATGTGATATTGGTTCTTTTCAAGAAACGCCTTGCCTTCTTCATAGGTTGAGGCTGTATCGATCTTACACATCTCCAAGAGCTCGCAAATGGTCTGGAGGATATCTTCCTCGTCGTCCACGACGAGGATCCACTTGCCCTTTAATGTCTTTTGAATATCCATATCTGCACCCCCGTTCCAGAGTGACATGATGGGTCACTCTTGTGGCCGCCCTGTGATGAAGATGACCGCGCGAAGTGACAGAAATTCGTTGATCCTCCTGAAAGAAAAATTAGGCGATTTCGCCTTATGTGTCAATGAGAAAGGGTCGGCCCAAAAGGGTGTTGTCCGGGTTGGAATGTTTTCCGCCTCACTCGTGTCATCCGACGTATGGGCGCTCTGAAAACGGAAACAGCCCGCCTAAAGGCCCTCCGAGCGTTCATTGGCGGTTGAGAGGAGGAACTGGCTCAATGACTGGCAGATGGGCGAGGCGATCCGCCGTTTATCTCTGATGAGGTAAAAGGCCCTTGACATGGGCAGTCCCTTGACTCTTAAGGGCTTTGAGTACCCCCATTTTGAGCTCGGTGGTCAGGGCCCTTGCCGAGAGAATCGAGACACCGAACCCGGAAAGAATTCCCTGCTTGACGGCGGTGGAACTGCCCAGGTGCGCGACCACCTTCAACGAATCCGTACCCTTGGGCTGGGAACGCTGAAGAAAGCGATCGATCTCCCTGAGTGTCCCCGACCCTTCCTCTCTCATAATGAAAGGTTCTTCAAAGAGCTCATGGGCCGAGATTTCCCGTCTTTTGGACCAGCGATGCCCCGATGGGATGGCCAGGACGAGCTGATCTTTCCACAGCTCGCGAAGCCACAGACTCCGGTTGGTGAGCTTCGACCCGACCACACCGAGCTCGATCTCCCCTTCGAGCACTTGTTTTTCGATATCGCCTGTATCGCCGACGCTCAGATCCACCGTGACCAGAGGGTATTGCTGATGGAATCGGCCGATCACCGCGGGCAAAATGTATTCACCTGGGATCGTGCTGCCACCGATGCGAACCGTTCCCTTTCTGAGGCCGAGGAATTGCTGCATTTCCAAACAGGCGTTTTCTTTCATTTCGAGGAGCAGCACGGCGTGTTTGAAAAGAATCTCTCCGGCCTTGGTCGGAACGACCTGTCGTCCCGAGCCGGTCCAGGAGCCTGGTTCCGACCTGACTCTCGAGGGTGGCAATTCTTTCGCTCACGGAGGCCTGGGCGAGGTGAACCGCATCCGCAGCCTTTGAAAAGCTCTTCAGCTCCACCACTCGCTTGAATACTTCGAGCTGGCGGAGATCAAAATCAATGTCAGTGACCCTTTCGGATGCGGTTCGTTTCATGGCATTCGAACGCTCAGTCTAGGGCATCTGCCTCGCACCTTTCAGATGTATGCAAACCAAAAACGCTCCACGTCTTCGAAGTTCTTTGCCACGGCGTCGCGACCTCTTATGACATCCCCATGGCCGGGCAGCAGGATCTCCACGTCCAATGCCGAAGCCTTTCTGATGCTGTTTTTCAGCGACTGGCCGTTTCCGCCCGGTAGGTCGGTCCTGCCGATCCCTTGATTGAAAATCAGGTCGCCCGTGAAGAGGGCCTTCTCCTCAGGCCAGTAAAGACAAACGGATCCGGGAGAGTGGCCGGGCGTATGCATTACCTTTAAGGCAATGTCACCCATTCGCAGGTCCCCTTCCTGGAGCAAGATATGGGGCTCGAAGCCGCCGTTTCCGAAGGCCTCGGCGTAGTGCGGCGCCATTTCGCGGACGAATTCCATTTCGAGTGGGTTCACGGCAACGAGGGCGTCTCGTGTCCGTGAATCGCCGCACGGACTCCATGTGATCGGGATGGGCATGGGTGATGATGACCACGTCGATATCCTCGACAGCCAGGGACAGGCGGGCCAGATGGTCCTCCACATCCTGGAAGAGGTGGTGATGGCCCGGGTCCACCAGTACTCTCTTTTCACCCAGGAGCGAGATAAGTGTTGCAGTTATTGGTGGCTGGGTCCAGCCATGGGAAACGCGAAAATGCGATCGAGTGATCTCCATTTCCCGTTATTCTCCTATGCAAGATCATATTTCTCCGGCACGACCTGACAAAGGACGTTCCTTGATGGAAATGGGGAAGAAAGCCATTATCATTGGGTTTAGACTATGCAGAATAGTAAAAAGGCCTTTTTGGGATGTCAACCTCTAATGGGCTGGAGACGAGGCCTTGGAAATGAATAGGGATCTGGAAGCGTTAACACCTGACAGTGCATGAAAGAGGAGAGGCTTATGACTGAGGATTCCTAAGCAGATATTGCCGAATGTGCGTTGTGCCGGTACCATTGAGGTCCCGACCAAACGTGAACAGCAGGCCCTGAGCGAGCTCAAGGTCATCAAGACACGGGTCAGAGAGCTGAAACCGGCGAGGGGCGAAAATGGAGAGGTTTCGCCTGATCAGAGGCGTGCGATCGAGCGTGAGCTGCATCATTTGAAGCAGGAATGGAACCGTTGGGAGGAAGAAAGAAAGGAGGCAGCCAGGGAAAGAATGATCCTGCTCGGTCACGAAGAGCCCTGATCCCGTCTGCCATATTCCGGCAAAGTTTGAATTGACATATGTCCGACCGTGTTCTAATGAATACGCCAAAAAGCTGTGCATGGGACGGCCTTTCGGTCCGAAGGGCGGTTTCTCAGGCCTTTTCAAAGAGAATTGGGCAATGAGAACCCTTCATATCTACCCGCTTATGTTGATCCTTTCTTTCGTCCCTGCTTCAGGGCGTCTCGAAAAGATCCGCCAAAGGTGGCGAGCCGGTCGGGATCTATAATCTCGATGAAAGCGTGGCCCAGGCGCTCTCCAAGAACTATGCGCTGAAGGCCAGGAAGGAGCAGATCGAGCAGGCCAGAATGGTCAAGAACCAGGCAAGGGCCGATTTTCTGCCTAAGGCAGCGACGAGTTACTCATACACCCGTTTGAACGAGCCCCTGACCTTCAAGTCAGGCCTTGGCGGCAACATTCCCGTCACCACCCAGAACAACTATGCTTCCACGACATCCGTGACCCAGCCCATTTTTACCGGTTTTGCGCTGCTCAGCACATTTGAGCTGGCCAAACTGGGCATCGATCAGTCAGAGACGGAGATGGCGCTCGATACGCTGGATTTGGCGTTAAGCGTGAAGGAGGCCTATTTCAATATTCTCATCGCTGACAAGGGGATTGAAGTGGCCGAGAAGGACGTTCAGGCCCGCGAAGCAAATCTAGAGGTTGCACGAAGCTTCTATCAGGTCGGCCTGGTCCCCATCAACGATGTGCTCAAGTCGGAGGTGGAGCTCGCCAATTCGACCGAGAATCTGACGACGGCCAGAAACGCTGCAAGACTTGCCAGGGCCGCTTTCAATACCTTGCTGACAAGGTCTGTGAACGATCCGGTCGCCGTGGAAGACATTCTGATTTACAAAGAAGAGTCTTTTGATTTTGCGGTGCTTACCAATGAGGCCTTGGAAAAACGCCCGGAGATGCAGCTGATCGAGATCAGCCTTCTTCAGGCGGACCAAGCGATCCGTCTGGCCAAGAGCAAATACTACCCGGAGGTGGCCTTGACGTGGGAGTACCTGCGGGAGGGAGATGACTGGCGGGTGTCAGGAGACGATTTTCATCAAGACCCCAGCTGGCAGGTGACCGCCGGAATGACGTGGACGTTTTGGGAGTGGGGAAAGACTTATTATGGCATTCGCGAAAAAGAGGGTCTCAAGAAAGAATTGATGCAAAGAAAACTGGGACTGGAAGACAGCATCCGGTTAGAGCTTAAAGAAGCCCTATTGCGGTTGGAGAACGCGGCGGAGAACATCCCCACCACAGAGAAGGCGGTGGAGCAAGGAGAGGAGAACCTGCGGGTGAACGAAGAGCGATACAAGGCACAGGTGACGACCATCACGGATGTGCTCGACGCCCAAACGCTTCTCACCCAGGCCAGGGTCAACCACTACCGGGCCCTTTACAGCCACAATCTTGCAAGATTCAGGCTTCAAAGGGCCGTTGGGTCTTACTGATTTCCTCAAGTGATACATCTGTTTCATCTTCATAAGCGTTTCGGCAGCAAGCTGGCGTTTCAAGATCTGAACCTGAACATCGAGAAGGGCGATCTTGTTTTCATCACCGGGCCAAGCGGCGCCGGCAAGACCACCCTTCTCCGCCTGATCTTCGGCGCCGAACGGCCCACGAGCGGTCAGATACTGGTCAACGGTGTCAATCTCGAGCCGGATAAGCGGAAACAGGCTTGCCCTGCTGAGAAGACAAATCGGGTTCGTTTTCCAGGACTTCAAGCTCATCCCCGCAAAAACCGTCCACCAAAACGTCGCACTTGCCCTGGAAGTGGCAGGCGAACGGGGAGCCGTTCATCCGCAAACGGACAAACCAGGCGTTGCGTGCCGTCGGCCTGGCGGGCAAAGGAGATGCATTCCCTCTTCAGCTGTCAGGGGGTGAACAGCAGCGGGTCGCCATTGCAAGGGCATTTGTCAAGAACCCTCTCATCCTTTTGGCCGATGAGCCCACGGGTAATCTGGACCCGGATCTCACCGAAGAAATCATGGTCCTTTTTAGGAAGCATCCATCTGAGAGGGGCCACTGTCGTGATTGCCACGCACAGCCGCGGAATCCTTGAGAGAGCCGACAACCGTGTCATATCGCTTCACCATGGCAGGATTGAGGAGCCCGGGGAATGAGATTGGGATTGCTCTCCTACGTCTTCAGGCAAGCGGCGAGGAATATGACCCAGAACCGACTCGTACATGCTCTGTGCATGGGGACCATGGTCATATCCATGCTGATCCTAGGCGGCTTCTGCCTGGTCTTTGTCAACGTGAGCGCGTGGATCCAGGGATGGGACGAGACATGGAGCATGTCGATTTACTCTGCGGGATGATGTGAGCGATGACCAACGGCAAGCGCTGGCCTCTTATCTGAATCGCCTTCCCTCTGCCGAAATCAAGAAGTTTATCACCAAGGATGCGGCTTTGCGGGAATTCAAGCGCATTCTTGGGCCCCAGGCAAGTCTCCTGGACGGTTTGGAGACCAATCCGCTCCCCGCTTCGATTCGAGGTCGCGTTCACCAAGGGCGCCGCCAAGCGTCAGGATCTCTATGTGGTCCAGGATGAGATCGAGCGCATGGCAGGGGTTGAGGAGGTCCAGTTCAGTGAAGAGTGGCTCGGGCGTTTCGAGTCCTTCATCCATATGGCGCGTGTCTTTGGGCTTAGTGGTGGTGGGGCTCCTCTGTGTCGGCGTCCTGTTTATCATTTCAAACACCATCAAACTGACCATCTATTCCAGGAGGGACGAGATCGAGGTCATGAAAATGGTGGGAGCGACCGACTGGTTCATCCGGGGGCCTTTCCTTGCGGAAGGATTCCTGCAGGGTGTGATCAGCGGTGCGCTTTCCATCGCCATCCTTTTTCTCCTCTACTTCGGGTTGAGCGTAAAGAAGGCGCAATGGTTCGAGTTCGCAGGGCTCGGCGTGGATTTCCTGCCCCTCGAATACACCCTTTTCGTCGTCATCCTGTGCACGTTGCTGGGGCTGTTCGGAAGCTTCGTGGCCATCGGCCGATTCTTTGACGTATGAACGGCAAACGGACAAGTCCCCGGATCAAGCGATGCTCCAAGCCATTTGGTCCCAGGCCGGAAGCGGTCTCCGTCGCGTGGCTTCCCGTCCCGGGAACACCATCGGGATCAAGGTCCTGTTGTTGGCGATCATATGCCTTGCCTCTCCTTTTTCGACAGGGGCTACCACACAACCCGTCCGGGACCACGGCCTTGCGCGGCGGATAGAGTCAGATTTATCAAAGGAGAGGATGGCTTACGAGACCTTTGAGTCCAAGGAAAGACAGCTGATCGAGGCATTTTCAAATCTGGAGAAGGCGGCCAAGCAACATTGAAGCAGGAGATTGAAAAACTGAACCATGAGATTGACCTTGCCGAATTGGACATTAAGGGATTGAATGAGAACCTAGCGGCACTCGAAAGGTCGCTCAAAGAAACGCAGGAGCGCGCTGTGAGTCGAATGCTGGCACTTTACAAGCACGCGCGAAAGGGGTACGTAAAAGGCCTTCTTGACGCCGTGGACCTCATGGATTTAAGGCAAAGGGCCAAATACGTCTCCGCGGTGATACAGAAAGACCAGGAAACACTCGCCGCGTGGGCGTCGATCGGACAGAAATGTCGGAGCGACATCATGGCCATTAAGGACCGATTGCGTGAAGTCGATCGCGACAGAGAGATGCATCGAAGACGCTCAGGTCACGGCTTCGGGAGGAGCTGGATGGTACGGTCGTCAGGCTCATGAATGTCCACAGGGAGAAGGAGTTTTATGAAACCGGTGTCAAAGAGCTTGAGCTGGCGGCCAAGGGAATGAGCCAGGCGCTCACCGGTCTGACGCAGAGAGATGTCGACGCCTATCGGGCGATTCCAAGCCAGTCGATTTGCTGACTCAAAGGGTCATCTGCCCCTGCCAATGGATGGCCGCATGATTGCTGGGCCAAAGGGAAAGGGGATCCGATTCGGAATCGGCTTTTCAACGGGGGGTCTTCTTGGAGTCGGCCTCGAACCAGGAGGTGAAGGCCGTTTTTCCGGGCCGAGTTGACTTCTCGGGGACGCTCAAAGGGTACGGTGAGACGATCATCGTCAATCACGGCGACAGGTTTTTCACCATATACGCTTTTCTGGCTAACCGGGCAAAGGGAAAGGGGGAGAGCGTGAAACAGGGTGAAGCGCTTGGGCGGGTCGTCGGGGCCGCTGAGGGTCAGATGGACAAACGACTGTATTTCGAAGTCAGAGAGGCGGACAAGGCGCTGGATCCAACCCGTTGGTTTGAACGTCGGTGAACCCGCTCCGAGACCGCGCGAGCAGGAATTAAAAACAATTCTTGAGATTTGCCGGCCGATCCTTTAGGATAGTACGACCGAAATGGGCTCCCGAGACGTCGGAACATGCGATGCGGCGATGAATTGAAGCAGAGGCAGACAGGTAATCCGTTCGAGGCTCGAAATCCAAGTCTCGAATCGCATGGGTGAGAAACGATAGGCGGAGCGCCACAGTGTCCGAAAGGGCATGAACGTTGAGAAGAGGGGGCCGGAGTCCAGGGAGATGGGAATGACTTCCAAAAACAAATATATAAATACTGTTGCCATACTGTTTTTGATGGGTGTGACTGCTTTTCTTCTCCGCGGGAGCGGCAGGATCGTAGAGGCGGACACAAGCGAAGCATACAAGAACATAGAAACGTTCACGGAAGTCCTCAGACAGATCGAGGATAATTATGTTGAACCGCAGGATGCACAGAAGCTGATCGAAGGGGCCATCAAAGGAATGGTCCAGAGCTTGGATCCTCATTCGTCCTTTATGACCAAGGAGGAACACCAGGAATTGATGATGGAGACCAGAGGCAGCTTCACGGGGATCGGCATCGAAATCACCGTGAAGGATGGCATGCTGACAGTGGTCTCACCCATAGAGGGAACGCCGGCATATGTTGCAGGGCTAAAGGCCGGGGATAAAATTGTCAAAATCGAAGGCAAGCCCAGCAAGGACATGACGCTCATCGACGCCGTCAAACAAATCCGAGGTCCCAAAGGCAGCCAGGTGAATATTACGGTTCTGCGCGAAAGTGAGCCCAAGCCTCTGGAGTTTGCCATCGTGCGAGACGTGATTCCGCTCAAGAGTGTGAGATATCTGCTTCTCTCTCCGGAGGTCGGCTATGTGCGGGTCTCCAATTTTCAGAGCAAGACCGCTGAAGAGCTGGCTTCAGCCCTGGAAAATCTGGAAAAAGACCGAAAGCTGATTGGACTGATCTTGGATTTAAGGAATAATCCGGGCGGCCTTCTATCCCAGGCCATTGAGGTGTCGGAGCTTTTCCTGGATTCGGGCGTTATCGTGAGCACCAAAGGAAGGGATTCCTCCCAAGATATCACGGCGACCGCCCACAAGAACAAGCGGGCTCGATCTTACCCCATCATCGTGCTCGTGAACGGTGGAAGCGCCAGCGCCGCTGAGATTGTAGCGGGGGCCCTCCAGGACAATCATCGAGCCTTGATCCTGGGGACGAAGACCTTTGGCAAAGGATCGGTTCAAACCATATTGCCGCTTTCAGACGGGTCGGGGTTGAGATTGACGACGGCGAGGTATTATACGCCCAGCGGACGATCCATCCAGTTGAGCGGGATCGTCCCGGATATTGAGCTGGCCTTCGTCTCGCCCAACGAAAAAGAGACCAAGGCCCCTTCAAAGGTGGTGCGGGAAGAAGATCTGGAAAGGCACATGGAGAAGGAGCCGGATCAGTCTGAGCAGAAGGCGCAAGAGGTCAGCTCGAGTCCGGAAGATCAGCAGGCAAAAGCCCTCCTTGAGCGGGACAACCAGGCTCGGCACGCCTTTGAGCTCCTGAAGACCTGGGATGTGTTCTCTAAAATTAGGACGAATCCCTAAGATCAGCAACTTGCAAGCGTCACTCTGCGCAAAGCGCTGCGGTCGAGGCGGCAAGGGGAAGACGGAGTCTGCCTGCGCCGGAAGCCGGCGCAGCCAACCCCGCAGCGTTATCCTGCGCTTGAGCTTGTCCTGATAGGCGCCCCCAAGTGTGCCCCACGCATCCGACGCGATTGCCTCTGCGGTGAAACCGGGAATCCGGTAGGGGACTCGTAGGCAGCAATACCCGTGTGTGGATCCCATCATCCTCTTGGTTCCTTGCCACGCCTAAGCGCTTTTCGGTGCGTGTAAGAAAGCCCGGGCTGCCGGTGAGACCCTCTCAGAGATGGAGATTTCGGGTTACATCATGCACCGGTCCAATCCTGGCTCAAGATCGGCCGGGCCTTGCGTTTTCCGAACAGGTATAGAAAGCGGATGGGGAAGAAAAGGAGATCGAGCGCCAGTAAGGGGAGGGTGAAACGTTCAAAGCGCTTGGCGATCGGTCTTTTGGCAGCGGGGGTTGCCCTGTTCGCCGGGTTCGGTCTGTGGCAGTCACGGTGGTCCGAAAAGCCGGTGACGCGCCCGCAATATGAGGAACCCGTTCGATTCGCGAGCCGGATTGAGCGAATGGTCTGGCGTGCAGACAATGTCATTTATCGGTCGGTCCGTGAAGGGGGAGTCAAGGACAGCCGCTTGGCCATCAGCGTTCGCCCCACAAAGCAGCACGGGTTCGATCTGGATTTCACCGAGGTCACGCTCACTGCCGCCGACGATCAGCAGCGGTTGAATTTGCAGCGGTTGGTGTGCCGGAGGCTCAATCAAATGGGCAAGGAAGTGCGGCTTGAAAGCGAGGCCGCACCGGGAGGCAGTTCGACGGTGCACGTCCATTTGGGAGACTTCTATACGCACCGGATTGCCTTCGCAACTGAAGCGTCGAAGCGACCGGCCACGAAAAGACCTCAAGTCGCCATCATTATCGATGACTTGGGCTATGACCGAAGGCTGGCCTCCGAGCTCTTTAAGCTTGAACTGCCGCTCACCCTGTCGGTCCTGCCCTCAGCCCCGTACGCGAAAGAGATTGCCGCTGAGGCACGCGCGCATGGATTCGAGCTCTTGCTTCATATGCCCATGGAACCGAGAAATCCTAACGGCTCCAACCCTGGACCCGCAGTGCTCACCATGGACATGGGGGAGAAGCAAATAAGGGAGATCCTCTCCGAGAGCCTGGCGAAGATCCCTGGGGCCAGGGGCGTCAACAACCACATGGGTTCCATGTTTACGGAGGACCGGGAAAAAATGACGGTATTCCTCGGAGAGCTCAAGAAGAAGGGATTGTTTTTTGTGGACAGCCGCACCAGTTCGAATACAATTGGGAAAAGCCTGGCCCGGCAGATGGGCGTGCCGGCCGCGGAGCGGAACGTGTTCCTAGACCATGATCTGCAGTTCGAGGCGCTTCGGGTGCAAATGGACCGGCTCCTTGGGCTTAGCCGGAGCCAAGGGGCCGGTGTGGGGATCGGGCACCCTCATCGGGAGACTGTGGAACTTCTGGAGGAGTATCTCCCGAAGCTGCGGAGGGAATATCAAATCGTTCCGGTATCCGACCTGACAGAATAACGGACCGTTCAATCTGCTGGGGATCAACCGGCGAACGGCCGGAAAGAGCGGGTAACCAAGTCTGCAAGCCGAGCTCGGAGTTAGGAGGAGATTCTTGAAGGTCCCTTTGCTCGATTTGAGAAGACAGTATGAGCCGGATACAACATGAATTGCTCGAAGCGACGCTTGACGTCTACAAGACGCAGCAGTTCATCCTTGGCCCCAAAGTGGAGGCCTTTGAAGAGAGGGTTGCAGCCTACTGCGGTTGCAGATACGCGGTGGGGGTGTCATCAGGGACGGACGCGCTTCTGATTTCGCTTATGTGCGCGGGAGTTGGACGTGGGGATTATGTGATTACCACTCCCTATACCTTTTTCGCCACAGTGGGTGCGGTGCTGAGGGTGGGGGCTACCCCGCTCTTTGTAGACATTGAGAAGGGCACATACAATATGGACCCCCAAGCGCTGGCTTCAACCCTATCCACTTTGCCGGAAGAGAAGCGTGCGCGTGTCAGGGCGATCATCCCGATTCACCTCTTTGGGCAAATGGTTGACATGAACAAGGTCGTTGGTCTGGCGCAAGAACATGGGTTGACCGTGATTGAAGATGCGGCCCAAGCCATCGGTGCCGAATACGAGCCAGGGGACGGGTCAATCAAGAGGGCCGGTTCAATGGGGGATTACGGGTGCTTCTCATTCTTTCCCTCAAAAAACCTTGGCGGGTTTGGGGACGCGGGAATGGTCACCACCAATGACCGGAACACATATGAGAGGCTGAAAGTCTTGCGAGTTCATGGCGCGCAACCCAAATATGTTCATCAAATGATCGGGGGGAATTTCAGGCTTGATGCGCTCCAGGCCACCATCCTCGCGGCCAAGATGAAATACCTGGACGAATGGACGGAGAAGAGAAGAGAGAACGCCGGGCTTTACCGTTCGCTTTTCCAAGAAATGAAAATCAAAGGGATTTCACTGCCGATCGAAAGACAAAAGCGGCATGTTTTTAATCAGTTCGTCATTGAGATCGCAGAAGGAAGGGACCGCCTGAAGGCGCATTTGGTCGAAAAGGGGGTGGGGTGCGAGGTCTATTATCCCGTGCCGCTCCACATGCAGGCGTGCCTCAAGCCCCTGGGCTACGGGGAGCAGGGATACCCAAACGCGGTCGAAGCGGCGAGGAACACCCTTGCGCTCCCCATTTTCCCGGAGCTCCGCTTGGAAGAGATCGAATATGTTGTTGAAATGATAAGGTATTTTAACGCTGAATGAGTCATGACGTTTTTTTATGCACGAGGTTGTTTTTTTTGTTGACATCAAGAAGCGGTTCCCGTATTCTACGCTTCTTCGGTGGGGAAAACAAACAAGGTGGTTGACAAACAGCCCCAGCGGAGATAATGTATTTTAGTGACTTGTTCTTTGAAAACTAAATAGTGGTGCCGCTATAGGCTTCCGAGTAACAAAATGGGCTTTTTTGCCCATCTTCAGTTTAACTGGAGAGTTTGATCCTGGCTCAGAACGAACGCTGGCGGCGTGCCTAACACATGCAAGTCGAACGAGAAATTACGCTTCGGCGTGAGAGTAAAGTGGCGCACGGGTGAGTAACGCGTGGGTAACCTACCCCTCAAACAGGGATAACTCGCCGAAAGGCGTGCTAATACCGGATATTGTCCCAGGGGCTCTGGCTCTTGGGATGAAAGGTGGCCTCTTCTTGAAAGCTGCCGTTGAGGGACGGGCCCGCGTACCATTAGCTAGTTGGTAGGGTAACGGCCTACCAAGGCGACGATGGTTAGCTGGTCTGAGAGGATGATCAGCCACACTGGAACTGGAACACGGTCCAGACTCCTACGGGAGGCAGCAGTGAGGAATTTTGCGCAATGGGGGAAACCCTGACGCAGCAACGCCGCGTGAGTGAAGAAGGCCTTCGGGTTGTAAAGCTCTGTCAAGTGGGAAAAACGTCCCACAGTGAATAACTGTGGGATCTGATGGTACCACTAGAGGAAGCACCGGCTAACTCCGTGCCAGCAGCCGCGGTAATACGGAGGGTGCAAGCGTTGTTCGGAATTACTGGGCGTAAAGGGCGTGTAGGTGGTGGGGTGTGTCAGATGTGAAAGCCCTGGGCTCAACCCAGGAAGTGCATTTGAAACTACTCTACTTGAGTATGGGAGAGGAGAGTGGAATTCCCAGTGTAGAGGTGAAATTCGTAGATATTGGGAGGAACACCCGTGGCGAAGGCGGCTCTCTGGACCAATACTGACACTGATACGCGAAAGCGTGGGGAGCAAACAGGATTAGATACCCTGGTAGTCCACGCCGTAAACGTTGAGAACTAGGTGCAGCGGGTATTGACCCCTGCTGTGCCGCAGCTAACGCATTAAGTTCTCCGCCTGGGGAGTACGACCGCAAGGTTAAAACTCAAAGGAATTGACGGGGGCCCGCACAAGCGGTGGAGCATGTGGTTTAATTCGACGCAACGCGAAGAACCTTACCTGGGTTTGACATCCTCTGACAGCTCTGGAAACAGGGTTTGCCCGACTCTGTCGGGACAGAGTGACAGGTGCTGCATGGCTGTCGTCAGCTCGTGTCGTGAGATGTTGGGTTAAGTCCCGCAACGAGCGCAACCCTTGTCTCTAGTTGCCAATATTAAGTTAGGCACTCTAGAGAGACTGCCTCGGTTAACGGGGAGGAAGGTGGGGATGACGTCAAGTCCTCATGGCCTTTATACCCAGGGCTACACACGTGCTACAATGGGCGGTACAAAGGGTTGCAACACCGCGAGGTGAAGCTAATCCCAAAAAGCCGTTCTCAGTTCGGATTGAAGTCTGCAACTCGACTTCATGAAGTTGGAATCGCTAGTAATCGTGGATCAGCATGCCACGGTGAATACGTTCCCGGGCCTTGTACACACCGCCCGTCACACCACGAAAGTTGATTGTACCAGAAGTTGCCGGGCTAACCACGTTTCGGCGTGGATGCAGGTACCTAAGGTACGGTTGATGATTGGGGTGAAGTCGTAACAAGGTAGCCGTAGGGGAACCTGCGGCTGGATCACCTCCTTTCTAAGGAGTCTGTCGAGACCTCTCGACAAATCCTAGGTCAGTCCTGTATCGGTCACCACTATTTAGTTTTGAGGGAGCAAGAACGTAGACGACTGAACTGTTCTGAGGGATGAAATTTGTCGTCCGGATCAAGTTCACTCTGAAGCTGAATGGGCCTATAGCTCAGCTTCGGTTAGAGCGCACGCCTGATAAGCGTGAGGTCGTTGGTTCAACTCCAACTAGGCCCACCACCCTGAACGCGGACTTCTGGGTTCGGAATCTGCAAAAGTTCTAATTCCGTGGAAATGGGTTTCCGTTTCAGTGGGGGTGTAGCTCAGTTGGGAGAGCGCCTGCTTTGCACGCAGGAGGTCATCGGTTCGATCCCGTTCACCTCCACCACTCATGTTGAAGGTCCAAAGCGGAAGGCTCAGTAAGACTGGGCTTTCGGCTCTGGGCTTTGAGCTCAGCGCGAAAGCGGTTTGTTCTTTGAAAACTGAATACAGGTAGAAGGCATCTTAAAACGCCCTCGGGATATAACCGAAAACGTGGATTTGGCAGGTTTATGGCCAAGCTACTAAGGGCAGACGGTGGATGCCTTGGCGCCGGATGGCGATGAAAGACGTGGCTAGCTGCGATAAGCTTCGGTGAGCCGCTAAACAGGCATTGACCCGAAGATTTCTGAATGGGGGAACCCATTCGCCGTAATGGGCGAATATCTGTCACTGAATACATAGGTGGCAGAGGCAAACGAGGGGAACTGAAACATCTAAGTACCCTTAGGAAAAAAAAGCAAACGCGATTCCCAGAGTAGCGGCGAGCGAAAGGGGAAAAGCCTAAACCGGACATATGTTAAAGCCTGCAAGCGTTGTATGTCCGGGGTTGCGGGGTCTTGTTGGAGAGATTTGCAGATCTCTCGGCAAGTCAAAAACTCAATGAATAGTTGAAGCTGCTGGAAAGCGGCACCACAGAAGGTGATAGTCCCGTAAACGAAATTCATTGAGCTTGCTGGACAGGATACCCAAGTACCGTGGGACACGTGGAACCCTGCGGGAATCCGGGAGGACCATCTTCCAAGGCTAAATACAAGCCGGCGACCGATAGCGAACTAGTACCGTGAGGGAAAGGTGAAAAGAACCCCGGCGAGGGGAGTGAAATAGTACCTGAAACCGTCTGTCTACAAACAGTGGAAGAACATTTGGAGTCGTGAGGGGCTTGCTCCTCTGATTTCAAGTTCGACTGCGTACCTTTTGTATAATGGGTCAGCGAGTTACTCTATGTTGCAAGGTTAAGCCGTCAGGTGGAGCCGTAGCGAAAGCGAGTCTTAATAGGGCGAATGAGTAGCATGGAGTAGACCCGAAGCCAGGTGATCTATCCATGGGCAGGGTGAAGGTCGAGTAACATCGACTGGAGGCCCGAACCGTAGAAGGTTGAAAACTTCCCGGATGACCTGTGGATAGGAGTGAAAGGCTAATCAAACCTGGAAATAGCTGGTACTCCCCGAAATATATTTAGGTATAGCCTCACAAATTAAGTAACGGGGGTAGAGCACTGGATGGGCTAGGGGTCCTACCAGATTACCAAACCCAACCAAACTCCGAATACCGTTAACTTCTATTGTGGGAGTCAGACTGCGGGAGATAAGTTCCGTAGTCGAGAGGGAAATAGCCCAGATCACCAGCTAAGGTCCCTAAATATGTGCTAAGTGGTAAAGGAAGTGGAATCGCACAGACAGCCAGGAGGTTGGCTTAGAAGCAGCCATCCTTTAAAGAAAGCGTAACAGCTCACTGGTCAAGTGATTCTGCGCCGAAAATGTAACGGGGCTCAAGCACATTACCGAAGCTGTGGATCACGCCTTTGGCGTGGTGGTAGGGGAGCATTCCATTCTGGGTTGAAGCCAGACCGTGAGGACTGGTGGACTGGATGGAAGAGAATATGCTGACATGAGTAACGATAAATACCGTGAGAAACGGTATCGCCGTAAGCCTAAGGTTTCCTGAGTAAAGGTAATCTTCTCAGGGTTAGTCGGTCCCTAAGCTGAGGCCGAAAGGCGTAGGTGATGGGAAACAGGTTAATATTCCTGTACCGCCGAATTGACGTTTGAGTGATGGGGGGACGCAGAAGGGTAGGTCAGTCCGGTGTTGGACGTCCGGATTCAAGCCTGTAGGTGGAGAGGGTAGGCAAATCCGCCCTCTTATTCAACACCGAGAGGTGATGAGGATCCGCTTTGCGGAACAAACTGATTGATCCCACACTGCCTAGAAAAGCCCCTAGCGAGTTGATTTGGTGACCGTACCGCAAACCGACTCAGGTAGGCGGGGTGAGTATCCCAAGGCGCTCGAGAGAACTCTGGTTAAGGAACTCGGCAAATTGACACCGTAACTTCGGAAGAAGGTGTGCCTCCGTTAAGTGAAGAGACTTGCTTTTGGAGCTGAAGGAGGTTGCAGAGAAATGGGGGTGGCGACTGTTTACTAAAAACACAGGACTCTGCTAAATCGCAAGATGATGTATAGGGTCTGACGCCTGCCCGGTGCTGGAAGGTTAAGGGGACTTGTTATCGCGTTTCGGCGCGAGAAGCATCGAACCGAAGCCCCAGTAAACGGCGGCCGTAACTATAACGGTCCTAAGGTAGCGAAATTCCTTGTCGGGTAAGTTCCGACCTGCACGAATGGCGTAACGACTTCCCCACTGTCTCGACCAGGGACTCGGTGAAATTGAAATAGGGGTGAAGATGCCCTTTACCCGCGAAAAGACGGAAAGACCCCGTGAACCTTTACTATAGCTTGACATTGGACTTTGGGCTGACATGTGTAGGATAGGTGGGAGACGGCGAAATCTCGACGCTAGTCGGGAGGGAGTCAACCTTGAAATACCACCCTTATCAGTTTAGGGTTCTAACCTTGGCCCGTAATCCGGGTCGGGGACAGTGTCTGGTGGGTAGTTTGACTGGGGCGGTCGCCTCCCAAAGCGTAACGGAGGCGCGCGAAGGTTCCCTCAGGCTGTTTGGAAATCAGCCGAAGAGTGTAAAGGCATAAGGGAGCTTGACTGTGAGACCGACAGGTCGAACAGGTACGAAAGTAGGTCTTAGTGATCCGGCGGTTCCGTATGGAAGGGCCGTCGCTCAACGGATAAAAGGTACTCCGGGGATAACAGGCTTATCGCGTCCAAGAGTTCACATCGACGACGCGGTTTGGCACCTCGATGTCGGCTCATCGCATCCTGGGGCTGGAGCAGGTCCCAAGGGTTTGGCTGTTCGCCAATTAAAGCGGTACGTGAGCTGGGTTTAGAACGTCGTGAGACAGTTCGGTCCCTATCTTTCGTGGGCGTAGGACATTTGAGAGGATCTTTCCCTAGTACGAGAGGACCGGGATGGACGAACCTCTGGTGTTCCAGTTGTCGCGCCAGCGGCATCGCTGGGTAGCTATGTTCGGAATGGATAACCGCTGAAAGCATCTAAGCGGGAAACCAACCTCAAGATAAGATGTCCCTCCGTCGCAAGACGGACTAAAGACCCCTTGGAGACTACAAGGTTGATAGGCCAGGTGTGTAAGTGCGGTAACGCATTTAGCTAACTGGTACTAATCGGTCGTGCGGCTTGGCCATATTTTTTACCTGCAAATCCGCAAGGCGTTTGAAGGTGCTTTCTCCTGTATCAGTTATGGTTTTTCCGGTGGCAATGGCAAAGAGGATACACCCGTTCCCATCCCGAACACGGAAGTTAAGCTCTTTTGCGCCGATGGTACTGCGTGGGCAACTGCGTGGGAGAGTAGGTCGCTGCCGGATTCCTTCAAAAGGCCCTCCCTGTCCGGGGGGGCCTTTTTTATTCCGCCTCTTCTCGCACCTTGGGTTGACCGTCGAGTCGGCCGATCAAGGAGGTTGGCAGTGCGGCTTGACTTCGTTCACCCTTTCATTTTAGAAAGGGACCGAGGCTTGACCCCGGTCCCAACTCGATTAGCCGTCCGGTGATGACCTCCATTTCCCCGATCAATGAAGCTAAGTTGGACAGCGACGGTAACGCTTTTCCGCCGTATAAGGACCTCCACGTGTATCTCATGGATGGTCCGGTGCCATCTCGTCTTGAAACCGGGCTTGGCGCTGCTTTCATTGGGAACTGGGTGGAAGGAAGCCAGTCATTTCTTTTCTTTTCGCAGACCGGCATGGGCCGAGGTCCAATGGCTTGTTGGGGAATCGCCCGACCTCACGGTCATGGACGAATTCCGATTTACGTATGAGCAATGGCAGGGTGGAGGGCTTGCCCCGTCTCGGATCGGTCCGTTTCTGATCCACCCGCCTTGGCTGAAAGTGGGTCTGTGCGGCGATGCGGTCGAAATTGTGCTTGACCCAGGCGTCGTTTTTGGAAATGGGCTGCATCCGACAACCAGGGATTGTCTCCTGGCCCTTTCGCAGGTTTTCGAAAGTGGGTCAAAGGTAAACCGGGTGATTGATCTCGGAACAGGGACTGGCATTTTGGCCCTTGCTTCGGCCAAACTGGGTGCCGGCAAGGTCACTGCCGTCGACCTCAACCCTCTGTGCGTCAAAACGGCTCTCTCCAATGTGCGCCTAAATGGGCTGGATGGTAAGGTGATCGTTTTTGAAGGAAGGGCAGAGGACCATATCGGGGAGGAGACGCGAACTGGTTGTCGCTAATCTCCACTTCGGGCTTATCAAGGTATTGCTTGGCATGGAGGGGTTCCGAAGTGTAAGCAGGGTGATTATTTCGGGCCTTCTCAGAACACAGTGGCGCGAGGTTCGGCATGCTCTCATGTTGAATGGCTTTCAAATTGAGCGGGAATGGGATCATGAGATGACATGGTTTACGATTCTTGCGCTCAGAAAGGTCGGCGTTTCAGACCATGGAAATGGGGTGTGTGGCGCAGTCCAGAACAGGATGAAGGAAAGACAATGGCAGAAGAACGCGTAATGCTCGAACAGCTTGATGGTCGGCACTGCTTTGCTTGCGGCAACGCCAATCCGATTGGACTCAAGATGCGGTTCTACCGCAATGGGAATGCGGTCTATTCCGATATCACGCTTGGCAAGCACTTTGAGGGATGGGAGAACATGGCCCATGGCGGGATCATTTCTACGATTCTCGATGAGGTCATGTCCTGGGCGATCGTCTGTTTCAGAAGAACCCTGTTTGTCACCCGAAAGATGGAGCTCAAGTATGTGCGGCCGGTCCCTCTCCACACGCCCTTAAGAGCAAGGGGGCGGGTGATGGATGAAGACCGGGGTCCCCTTATCAAGACGAGGGGTGAGCTTTTTGATGACGTGGGGCGAATTTTGGCAAGGAGTGTCGGAGAATTTGCCCTCGTGACGGGTGAAAAGCTGGCCGACGTCCCTGAAGGCGTAAAGGCGGAGATGCTCACCCTGTTTGAGCGAATGAGCTAGAAAGTTTTGATCGTTGAAGGTGAAAGCATGGATATTATTCAGATGAAAACCGGCCATATGGATGTTTTTTCCTATGTTGTGGCCTGTCCCAAGACAGGCAAAGCCCTGGTCATCGATCCGGGTGGAGACGAAACGTGGATCCTTGAAACGGTTCAGGGAAGGGGATACGAGCTTCAGTACATCGTGAATACCCACGGCCATGGCGACCACACCTGCGGCAACCAGAAGCTTAAGGATTTGACCGACGCAAAAATCGTGATGCATCGGTTGGATGATCAACTTTTCAACTCCCAGGGAGGGCAGGCCATGGCCCGGCAGTGGGGGTTTACTCCTTCGCCGCCGGCGGATATCCACGTGGAGGACGGTGACCAAATCGTCGCGGGAGAGGTGGCATTGCGGGTCATTCACACGGCCGGTCACAGCCCTGGTGGCATCTGTTTGCTGGGTGATGGGAACCTGTTTACGGGGGACACGCTTTTTGTGGGCGGAATCGGTCGGACGGACCTGCCGGGCGCTTCTACGCCCGAATTCATGAAATCCATTCGTGAGAGGCTACTCACCCTGCCAGGTCAGACGATCGTCTGGCCCGGCCATGACTATGGCCACAAACCCTCGTCCACCATCGAAGAGGAAAAGCAGGACAACCCGTGGCTCAGTTAGGTGCCGGCCGACCGGCGTTCATCGGTTACCAAGCAGCGCCTTGAATCGAGAAAATGCAGGGGGACGGACTGGATGGCGGAAGAAACGGTTTGGATCAACGCAGATCCGTGGAGGCTGGAGGGTCTTTACAATGGGCGCTCGGGTGGCCGTGCAGCGCTCGTCACGCATCCACATCCCCTTTATGGGGGAAACATGCTGAACAACGTGGTGGATTCAGTGATCAAGGCATATGGGAGGCGCGGTCATGCGACACTGAGGTTCAATTTCCGGGGCGTCGGGAAAAGCGAAGGGACCTATGGAGAAGGCGTTGGAGAGCAGGACGATGTGTCAGCGGCTTTGTCCTACCTGGCTGAGCGGGGCAATAACCGCGTGGGCGGGGTGGATCTCGTCGGCTATTCCTTTGGTGCGTGGGTGAATCTTCTGGGCCTTGCTCGTTTTTCAGCGGCAGACCGCTTGATCGTGATTTCTCCTCCTGTGGCGTTTCTCGATTTCGGTCTCATTTCTCCAAGTACGAAGATTGAGTTGGTTATTGCTGGGACCCGTGACGAATTCGCACCCGAGGCCCAAGTCAGGGAGATGTTTGGGTCATTGAACCCGCGTGCGCGACTGCACTTTGTGGCAAATGCGGATCATTTCTACGGGGGAGCCATCGTTGAAATCGAAAAAGTTCTCGATCATTACTTGTCCGATCCGTTGCACTGATCCGCCGCGCTTCCCCGGGGCGGACCCGGCCGTTGATTTTTGGGCGATATCGGCCATCCCTTGACTTTAGGCCTTTGATTTGCTATCCGGGGGGCGATTTCATAGCATCCATTCTTCAAGGGAATCCCGATGCGGCGTACGGTTGAAAAAGTCGAGCTGAGTATGAGGTCCCAGCCATGGGCCAAAGGCTTCTCACAAGCGAAAGGGCCTTGGTCCGAGCTGATGGCTTGGATCCAGCGGGAGGTGCTGCCGGCGTTCCTTGAGGAGGTCACCAAACACGTGGACGAGGTCGTGGATATCGATCCCGATCTCTCGGAGCCTCAAATCCTCGAAAAGACGACGCGTTACATGGTCGACTTTCTGAGTGCTCGCTCCGCGTCAGTGCGGATATACGACCCGGTGACCGCCCAGATGCTTTCCTACGGATCTTACCCCTCGGACGAACAGCAACGGGAGACCTACATTTCTCTTGAAGGGAGTATCGCCGGCGAAGTGGTAAAGACCAGGAAGGCCGTCCTGGTCCCTGACATTCTCACGGATGTTCGCTATCAGAACAAAGGCGTGGTTTACCGCAAAGGCGTTCAGTCCCTGATGGCCATACCCCTTGAGATCACGCGGTTTTTTCCCAGGGAGCGTGACACGGTCGGCGTCATACAAATTTATTTCTCTGAGCGAAATCGCGCTTTCTCTTCCCTCGAAACGCAGGTCGCCAACATCATGGCGAAAAGGCTCAGCTTTGTCATCGCCCGCAAGAGACTCTTGGCGATGCAGAGGTTAAATGAAAAAAGGGAGATCATCGTCCGGCACATCTTCCGCAAGCTTGGGAAGAAGGGCGGCATAAAAATGAAGGAGGTCTTTGACCGCGTCATCCCGGAGCTTGCCGACATTGCCAATGTTCAGAGTTGCGCGCTTTTTAGCGTCAGGGAAGATCTCAACCAGGTTGTGCTCGAAGCCGGATACCCCGAGAATGCGGGATATCACAGCATTGGAAAGAGCTTTTCCATAGACAGCGAGCCATCTTTTGAGCTGATCCTGGACTTGGAGCGCTACAGCGGTGATTCAGCCTACGAGGTGGTCACGCCCTACTACCTGCTGGTTGCGGACCCGGAGAAAAGCACCCTGATTTCCAACAATCTCAAACGGTTTGCCAGATATCACAACATCAATTCCATCCTTTATGTGCCTTTGGGTCTCATGGGCGAAATTACCCATTTCATGACCTTCGATGCCATTGACCATAGAAAGCGCTACACCGAAGACGAGATCGAGACCTTCCTCTTCCTGGGCAGAGAGTTGATGAAGGCCCAGAGAATGGAGAGGCTGGATGATATCCTGCACGATTTCAAGAATCCTGCCATCGCCACGGCGGGTTTTGCCAGAAGGTTGAAACGCCTCTTGGAAGAGGGAGACCTGGAGGCGTCGAAGGACCAGATCCGCAGGTATGTGAACATCCTTTTCGACGAGACCACCCGGCTTCAGGAGTTGGCATTGAGCATATACCAGGTGGGCGAGCAGCAGTTGGTCGACCTCACGGATGTGCTGCGGAGGCGGTTCGAAATCAATCGAGAGGCCATCAAAGAACAACTCAGGCAAAGCATCGAGCTCGAAGAGGGTCCATTCGACACGGACCTGAAGGTGTTGTGTTATCCCATGCAGTTGGAACGGGTTTTTGACAATCTCCTCAATAACGCCACCAAGGCCGTCCCGCTCAAGGGAGGTGTCCTCCATATCCGGACTTACGCGCAAAACGAGTGGGCATGCGCCGAGATCACGAACACAGGTCAGATCCCTGAGGAAGACAGGCGGAGGCTTCTCGAGGGTGAAGGAGAAGGTCGAGGTCTTTACATCACCTATCGAATCATCCGTTTGTTGAAAGGCAGGATCGACGTGACTTCCTATCAGGACAGAACGACCTTCGTGGTCTTCTTGCCTCGTGCGCAGTGACCTCTCTCAACCCAGGACGCGACGGGAAAGCCGAACGCAGCATATCCACTTCGAGTGACCTTTTCTCCAAGGAGCGACTGCCACTGGACGGTAGTCCTGAATAAGCTTTGCGTGAATCGATGGAAATGTATAACATTGAAGATGTGCTTGAAAGACTTAAACTTAATGAGGAGATCGCCCAGAAGTTTTTCGAGGTTGAGGTTCGAATCCTGTCGACCCTCCATTTCACCGATCTATTTGAAAGGCTCCTGACAGAGATCCGGGATAAATTCTCCATCCCTTACGTCTGGATTTCGCTGGTGGATGACAGCAGCGTTTCACACCTCATCGACGAAGTCGCGGCGTCAGAGGTGGTCCGGGAACGTTTGAATCTGATACAGAAAGCGGATTTTTTGGCCCTGGTGGGAAGCAGTGGGAAGCCTTTGTTGGACAACAGGGACCTGAGTCCATTTTACAGACTTCTGCCGGAGGGCAAGAATTACCTCATCCGTTCCCTGGCCGTCGCCCCCATTGTTTTGGAAGAACGTATCATCGGGAGCCTTAACTGCGCGGACGGTTCCGCTCTGCGCTACGCGCCGGGAATGGATACAACCCTTCTTGAAAGGTTGGCCGTGAAGGTGTCGATCGCCCTGTCAAACGTGACCGCCCATGAAAGGATCCGTTTGGCCGCCTCACGGGACCCCTTGACCGGCCTTCTGAACCGCAGGGCCATGGAGGCCGTCCTAACAAGGGAGTTCGACCGGGCGAAGCGATACGGCCAAGGGTTTTCAGTCCTTTTCTTGGACCTGGACCATTTCAAGTCGATCAATGACCGTTATGGCCATGATGTGGGCGACGGTGTTCTCAAACATGTCAGCGGTCTGCTGCAGAAGATGTGCAGGAGCAGTGATGTGGCAGCCCGATTCGGAGGAGACGAGGTATTCATCATCCTGCCTTCAACCCAATTTGCTGCGGCCCGGGCCTTCGCGGAACGAGCCAAGCAGCACCTGAAGGATCATCCCTTCCTGCTGGATGGGATTGAGATTCCGGTCACGTTCAGCTTTGGCATTGCCGACCTGTGGGAAACCGGGGCACAGGACCCGTCAACACTGATCCGTCTTGCAGACGGCATGCTCTTGGCGGCAAAAAAGGACCGGAAGAGGGACGATCAGGTGATCGAACTGCCGATCGGGATCCAAGGAGGGAAAAGGGATGAGGATGGATGAAAGGGGAAGGCCGGAAAAGCAAACACGAAGTGGGTCGAGACGCCCGTTCTGCGCGCTGATCGATTATTTCGTGAAAACTTGAAGTGATGGATGGAGGAGGATGAAATAGATGCGAGCTCGAATCGATTACGATCTTTGCATGGGTGACCGGAACTGCAACAAGGTGTGTCCGGAAGTGTTTGAGTACGATGAAGACAAGATGATTTCAAGGGTCCTGGTTGAAACGGTCCCGGCCCATTTGGAGTCCTTGGTGAGACAGGCCGCTCGAGAGTGCGCGCCCGGCGCCATCGTTGTGGAAGAATGAAAGGGCGCTTTCCCGTTACGGGCGCGTGCGTTTGGGTGTGAACCCTTGACAGGGAAGACCCGAGCTGAGGATGACCGTCGAGGAAGGGAACGCGGCGGATTTGAAACCCATTGCCCGGCATCCGTAAGGATAATGGCGATCATGGGTGATGAAGAAGCGGGTGCAGCCGTAGCAGTTGATTCGCGGTGACGAATCGTACTGGTTCACCTTCTTCAATTTCCGGTCCTCCGTTTTTTCATGTCGCCCTCCTTTTCTATTCGGTCATTGGCTGAAAATCTAAAACATGGGGGGACGGCAGGGCCGGTGCGTCCTGGATCGATTCCATCATCCCCGAGAAGCGGGTCCGGAGGCCAGCAAACAGGGCTGTGAACGATTTTTATTCTGAATTGAAAAACAGGATTCCGCCGAGGCAACTGGCATTTGACATTGATGGTGTCTTCGCGGATACCTTTCGCGTTTTCGTAGAAACCGCTCGAAAGGACTATGGGGTCCGGATTGAATATGAAGACATCACGGAGTATGAATTCCTTTCGGTCATCGACATGGAGGAAGACGTCGCTTCCGAGATCATTGGACGGATCCTTTCCGATCCGATTCGGATGGGTATTGAGCCAGTGCAAGGATCGGTAGAGGTGCTGTCCAAGTTAGCCGCCGCAGGGCCGGTCCTTTTCGTAACGGCACGGCCTGAGAAAGCAGCCATTTCGGCGTGGGTAAGACAAAAGCTGCCCGGGGCGGATTCCGGATCGATCCGTGTGGAAGCGACGGCGACTCATCTGCAGAAGCTTCCCGTGCTGTTGAGCCATGGCATCAGGTATTTCGTGGAGGATCGATTGGATACGTGCTACCTGATCGAAGAGGCATCGCTCGTTCCCATTGTCTTTGAACAGCCCTGGAACAGGAAAGTCCATCCTTTTTGTCGCGTGAAGGATTGGTCGGAGCTGGCTTCCTTGATTGATTGGGGCGATATGCCAATGGGTTAAGGGCGACTGTTTTGCAGCGCTTGACAAGCCTGCAAAAAAACATATCATGATGTCGATGATATCTTCGGGAAAATTAACTGGTTACAAGGAGGTTTCCGCTATGCCGACCTACGACTTCGTGTGCCAGAAATGTGAGAAGCCCTTTACCCTGATCATGTCCATATCGGAGTACGACAGCAAGAAGCTCCGATGCCCAAAGTGCAAAAGCACGAAGGTGAAACAACAGATTTCTTCTTTTCAGGTGGTGACTTCGAAGAAGAGCTGAGCATCTCTGGGGATTTTTGCAAGCCGCACTTAAGAGACGCTTTTATTTTGGCTGGACGGCCGCTGAGCCAAGGGGCGTGAAGGTCGGCTTACGCCGAATCACCTTTTTTCAGAAGGTGTTTTAACGCGCATGAATTGCTGCCAATAAGCGGCAGCGCCCTTTTGGCGTTGATCGCTTAAGGTCTGAAGAAGCGAGGAAAGATCAGATGACGAAATGCCCACATTGTGATCAGGAAATACCGGGGAAACTCTGCCCGCTGTGCGGCGAGACCACTCCGGCGTCGGGGCGGTATTGCATGAAATGCGGTTCATCCCTTTTGGACACGGGTCCCGCACCAAGGGATGAAGACGATGAATTGGACCTTGAAAACAGGGTCCTTTGTCCCGACGGAACGTGCACCGGAATTGTGGTCAGCGGCAAGTGCATGGTATGCGGCAGGAGTCCCGCCGAGGCGGAAAAGGAGGGCTAGGCCCGAGGAGACAGGTATCGATGACATGTACGAGCTCAAGATCATAACGCAGTTTGCTGCGGCCCATCAGCTTCGAGACTATGACGGCGCCTGTGAGCGGCTTCACGGCCACAACTGGAAGGTAGAGGTCTTTGTTGCCGGTCCTTCGCTCAGGGATGATGGTCTGCTCATGGATTTCAAGGACGTCAAGCGGGCCACCCTGAAGGTCCTCGAACGGTTAGACCATCGATTGCTGAACGAAATAGAGCCATTCGAATCGCTCAACCCTTCGTCGGAAAACATTGCTCGCCACCTCTTTGACGCCTTGTCGAGAGAGCTCAACCAAGGTGACGTGAGGGTCAGCCGAGTGACCGCTTGGGAATCCGAAACCGCTTGTGCCACCTACAGGGCCTCCTGACGTGTCGGCGCCTGCGCTTCTCACCACTAGGCCCGAGCATCATGAAGATCTGCGCATTCATTCCCGCCCGATTTGATTCGCAACGTTTTCCGGGAAAGCCTCTGGCGATGCTCCTCGGCAAGCCTATGATCCAGCACGTCTTTGAGAGGGCCTCAAACTGCCCGGGTCTCACCGATGTCCACGTGGCAACCGATGACGAACGGATCGCTGCCTGTGTGCGGTCCTTCGGGGGGAAGGTTGTCATGACGGGTCGCAGCCACCTTTCCGGAACGGACCGGATCAGCGAGGCGGCCGAACGCGTCGGACTTGAGGGGGAAGACATCGTCGTCAACATCCAGGGGGACCAACCCGCCTTCCACCCTTCCGTCATTCCCTCTCTCTTGGGGCCTCTTTTGGAAGATCGTTCTCTGGGGATGTCCACCTTGAGCTTCAAGGTCATCGATGAAAGGGATATCGGCAATCCCAACCACGTGAAGGTCGTGACGGACCGTGAGGGAAATGCCCTCTATTTTTCCCGTTGTCCGATCCCATTTACAAGGGATGCCGGTTCCATGCGAAGACATTACAAACACCTGGGTTTTTACGGCTTTCGCATGGCATTCCTGTCACATTTCACGCGACTCGACAAGGGGGCACTCGAATCCGCCGAAAAACTCGAACAACTAAGGGCCCTTGAGCATGGATTTAAGATAAGGGTGGTGCAGAGTCCATACAATTCCATCGAAGTGGACGTCCCCGAAGATGTGGCGAGCGCGGAGACCGCACTCAAGGGGTTGACCGCTGAAGGAGGCGAAAAGGTTTGGCACGATCCGCTTGGATCCTGAAACCCCCCTCCCCGCTTGTCCCGCAACTCGTGCGAGAGGCGGAGGTCACGCCTCTTCAGGCCCAGTTGCTCCTCAACCGTGCCATCTCGGACGGGCCATCGGCAAAGGCCTTCCTGAGTGCGAAGCTCTCACAGATGGCCGATCCCATGTTGCTCAGCGACATGGATCGCGCAACCGCCTCCGTTGTCGCGAGCATAGAGAATCGCAAACCGATCACCATCTACGGCGACTATGACGCCGACGGGCTGACCTCCACGGCCCTGCTGTGGAATTTCTTTCTCGAACTGGGCGTGTCGGCGTTCTACTATGTTCCCCACCGGCTCAAGGAAGGCTACGGCCTCAACGAGCTCGCCGTGCGCGAGATAGCGAAAAAGCGAGGCGGACTGCTCCTGACCGTGGATTGCGGTATCTCCAACCGGGATGAAATCGATCTTGCCAGGAGGCTTGGTCTTGAAATGGTGGTGACGGATCATCATCAACTGCCCGGGGACTTTGAACCGATCTGTCCGATGGTCAACCCACATCGACCTGACTGCCGCTTTCCCTCCAAGGAGTTGGCCGGCGTGGGTGTGGCCTTCCTGCTGGCCGTTTCGGTAAAAGCGGCCCTGCGCAAGAGGGCATGGCCCCGTCCATTGCCGGATTTGAGAGAGTACCTGGACCTGGTGGCGCTGGGGACCGTTGCAGACCGCGCACCGATACTCGGGACAGAACCGGATTTTTGTCAAAAACGGACTGAAGCGGCTGTTGAGATCGAGATGGGAAGGGATCCGGGCTTTGAATCGAATCTGCCATCTGGAAGGGCCGGCCCTGACCACCTATGACCTGTCGTTCAAGCTGGCCCCTCGCCTGAACGCACCGGGAAGAATGGATGGCCCCGAACTGGGCATGGAGATTCTCACCGCTTCCGAGCCAACGGCCGCCGATGAGCTGGCGACCCGAGTGAATGCCTCCAACGAAAAACGGCAAGAGACGGAGCGGCGTATTCTCCATGAGATCGAAGAGCATCCTTCATGAAACCGGCCAGGTCGCCCGGTCAAGGGTCCTCTTCCTGGCTGGAGAACGATGGCACCCAGGCGTGCTCGGGATCGTGGCCTCTAAGGCTTGTGGATCGCTATCACCGCCCCGCCTTTGTCATGACTTGCCAGGACGGTGCCATGAAGGGATCCGCACGGAGCGTCCGGGGGTTCAACCTTTACGGGGCATTGTGTCGGTTCGAACACCTTTTCGATCGGTTCGGGGGGCACGCCCAGGCCGCCGGCTTTACCCTCAAGGCCCAGCATCTTGACCGCTTGCGGGAAGGGCTTGAAGAGATGGCCCGGCAAGGGCCTGGCCGATCGAGAGCTGAGACCTTTCCTGGAAGTGGATGCAGCGCTTGAGCTCGCGGAGGTTGGATCCGAAGATGGTCTCCGACATCGAAGCCCTGGCCCCGTTTGGGGAGGGCAACCCGGAGCCGGTTTTCCTGGCAAGGGGCCTAGACGTCATGGGGACCAAAGTCATCGCAGAGCGTCATCTCAAGCTTACGGTCAAACAGGACGGAGGGGTTTTCGAAGCCATTGGTTTCGGCCAGGCTCAAAGGAAGCCGAACTTAGGCAGGAGGGTGGACATGGTTTTCACCCCGGAGACAGACCATTGGCAAGGAAATCGCAGGATTCGACTGCGGGTGGTGGACATGGACGAGACGGTCGACGGAAACGGTCTTCCGCCAAGGAAAGGCCCTTCGTGAATACGGTCAATCCTTGAAGATCCGGGCAGCCAGATCTATGTCCTCAGGGGAGAAGACAAACAGGGATTTGTCTCCTCCCGGGAGCGCGGATCCATAAACATAGTTGATGTTGATGCCCTCTTCACCGAATTTTTTGGCCATCTCTGACAACGTGCCCGGCTTGTTGACGATTTCGAGGGCGATGACCGGCATGATGTCGAAGACGTATTCCTGCCTGGACAGGAGATCGATGGCCCGATCCGTCTGGTCCACCAAGAGCCTGATGAGCGCGAAGTCGGCGGAATCCTTTTGCATGGAGGCGTAGCTGGCCGCCGGTGCGAACCGCTTGAGAGATTTTCCTCTCGCCTTGAAGAGCCCCTGGACGTACTCCGAGGCATCTTGGATGGTCAACGCATCGATGTTGACCTTGGCGCCGGCCAGAAGGGTGGTCAGCTTTCCAAGCTCTCCCGGCGCGTTCTTGAGAAATAGGGAAATTTCCGTTCTTACCATCTGGTGCTCCTTAACCCTGACTTGCGTCACGCCTGAGGCCGGCAGGCCGCGGTTATTTCTGATAGCCCTTCAAATACTTCAAGAAATCCGAATCGGTCGAGAGCACCAGCGTGCTTTGCTTGTCCAGGGTATCCCGGTAAGTGATAAGCGTCTGAAGGAATGAATAGAACTCCGGATCCGAGTTGAAGGCCTGAGCATAGATTTGAGTCGCCTCGGCATCGGCCTTTCCTTTGATCTCCTCGGCCCTCTTGTAGGCCTCCGAGGTGATTTCCTTCAGGTCCTTCTGCCGGTTTCCTTCGATCTTGCTGGCCTCTCCCTTCCCCTCTGAGCGAAATTTTTCCGCGATCTGCTTGCGCTCGGCGATCATCCGGCCATACACCGATTTCTGGACCTCTTCCACGTAGTTAAGCCGCTTGATCTTCACGTCCACCAACTGGATTCCGAACTCCGAGAGTTTGGGCTGGGCCTGGTCCACGATCCCTTTGATGATCTGACGTCTGCCCATGGTCACCTTTGCCAAGAGGGCTGATTTCCTTGACCTGATCAACGCCCACCTCGGAGGTGTCCAGCTCCCGGTCGGTGGCGCGGACCGTCTCGATCAGAGGATAGGAGGTGATGAAATTTCGAACCGCGGGATCGATGATGTCATCCAAGCGGCCCAGGCGCGCCGACGGTGTTGGTGACGGTCTGGAAGAATTTGAGCGGGTCCACGATCTTCCAGCGTGCAAAGGTGTCCACCCAGATAAAGGTCTTGTCCAGCGTGGGAATCTGCCCCGGGTCGCCGTCCCATTCAAGCAGGTTTTTGGGGAAGTAGTTGGCCTGTTGAATGACCGGCACCTTGAAGTAGAGACCCGGATCGGTCTTTGCATCCCCGATGGCCCTCCCGAACTGGGTGATGACCACCTGTTCGGTCTCATCCACCACATAGAAACCCTGGTAAGCGATGAACGCCACGATGGCCAGCGGAATGATCAGGACTTTGGCATTCATGGATTGTCTCCTTTTGATTTTCCCAGGTTCAGCAGCGGGAGCAGGTTCTTCTGATCGGCATCCACGATGTATTTCTCTCCGATTTTAGGAAGGATTTCCCTCATGGCTTCGAGATAGAGCCGTCTCCGGGTCACGTCCTTGGCCTTGGCATATTCTTCATACTGGGACAGAAATCTGGAAGCATCGCCCTTTGCCCGGTTGACGCGATCCAGCGCATAGCCCTCGGAGTCCTGGACCATCCTTTCGGCCTCGCCCCGGGCCGCCGGGATGACCTTGTTGTATGCCTCCCTGGCCTGGTAGATCATCTTTTCCTTTTCCTGGAGGGCCTGGTTGACCTCGTTGAAAGAGGGCTGGACCGGTTCGGGCACATTGGTCTTTTTCATCTCGATGGTGACCACCTGAATACCGGTTTCCGCCTCGTCCAGCTCTTTTTGAAGGACCTGCTGCGCGTCGAGGGCGATTTCTTCGCGCTTGCTGATGACTTCGTTGATGGTGCGGTCCCCCACCACCGAGCGCATGGTGGACTCGGACAGGTCCCTCAAGGTGTTCCGAACGTTTCGCACCTTGAAGAGGTAGCTGTAAGGGTCCTTGATCCGGAACTGGACGATCCATGGCACCACCGCCACGTTCAGGTCGCCCGTCAGCATGAGGGATTCCGCTTCATAGGCGGCCCCCGACGCAAACCGGGACCGCACGTCCGCCTCCAGGGTCCGGAAACCGAATTCCTCCTTGAAGACGAACCTGACTTTCACCTTCCGGACCTTTTCTATCCCTGCCGGCAGCTTGAAATTGAGCCCCGGCTGGGTGGTCCTGATAAACTTGCCGAACCGCTGGACCATGCCCACCTCATCGACGGCCACGGTGTAAAAGCAGCTCGATCCTAAAAAGACCAGGATCACCAAGGCAATGACGATCCCGAGTCCCCCTGGGATTTTGCCTCGAACCCCCTTGATCTTTTCGACGATCTCATCCATGTTGGGCGGGCCGCCTCCGCCGGAGGCCCTTCTTTGCTCCTGCAGCTTGTCCCAATCCCATGCCATATGGCTTTCTCCTGCACGCATTTGGTTTTGTGGCCCTTCCGGAAAAACGGGGACGACCATTGAGGCTCAGGCATCGAAGCGTTGGATTTCTCCAAAGATTTTCCAAAACTTCCCTGCGGTTACAATCACCAAAGTCTATAAAGCGAAAGCCCAGCACTAGTCAAGGAAAAGCGGCGCACCACCCCGGTCCTCAGATTGGCCTTCGAACAAGCAATGAATGTTCTCGGCTTCTCGATTCGTTCTCCGCGCTGACGCGAATGGCTCGCCTTCCCGATACGGGGCACTCATGTTCGCAGATGCCGCAACCAATGCAGCGGGTCGGGTCCACGTGGGGCAACTGAAGCCTCAAGAGGATTTCTATCGTCTGTCCCAGGCCGTGGGGTCGGATCAAGCGGCGCTTCGGAGACGATCTGGAGCGTGTCTACGCTGTTGGCGGAAATGAGTCTTGCGGGCTTGTCCCGGCGCTTCGAGGACCCGGCAATAGTAGTCGCCCGTAGAAAAGCGGTTCGGTTGAAGCGAGGCCCCTTTCAGGGTCCAAAGGGTTCCCATCCACCTTTCTCCAAGGGAAAGGCGGAGAGCCCCAGGACCGGTTGAAACTGCTCCCGGGTCGTGATGGCCTTGGGGCTCACCGGGCAGTTCTCCTGACAGACGATGCAGGGGCGGTCCATGGCCCAGGGCAGACAACGTCCGCGGTCCACGAAGGCCGTTCCGATCCTTATGGGGCCCCTGGCCGCCGAAACGGTCCCTGCCGAGACGTTCGTCGAGGGTGATGGGTCTTATGGCGGCCGTGGGGCAGAGGTTTCCGCAGGCGACGCAGTTGGGCTGACAGCCGCTTGTGCCGATTCGAAAGTTCAAGACGGGCGTCCAGAGTCCTTCGAGACCCGCCGAGAGGCCGGCCGGTTGAATGATGTTGGTCGGGCAGATGCGCATGCACTGGCCGCACTTGGTACACCGGGCAAGGAACCTTGTCTCGTCCAATGATCCGGGCGGCCGGATCGAGACCGGGGTTCCAGTTGTCTGCGAGCGATCCATCGAGCCGGATCAGGGGAATGGCGACCACGCCTGAGACCAGGGCCGTGATCCATTGCCGCCTGGACAAATCGGGTGCGGGATCTTCCCCCGCAGGCCGAAGGCCTGACCGCGTAATGAATCAGATCCTGGGGGCACGTGTGGAGGCAGTTGAAGCAGAGGACGCAGTCGCCCCCGTGTATCTGACCGGAGGGTTCGCATCCGCCTTCGCACCCCGCGTCGCAGACGTCTGCACTCGGGAACAGTCCGCGCAGGTCTTTCCGATCCGCCAGAGAGAAAGTCGCGAGAGGATCCCGAAAAGCGCGCCCAAGGGGCAGATGATCCGGCAGTAGAAACGAGGAAGCCAGAAATTCAAGAAGACGGCCGCCAAAAGAAGACTGCTACCGATGAGCCAGGCCCCTTCGTAGTGGCGGGGCGCGCTTCGAAAGGAGTGGCGGGCTCCCATCCAGGAGAGGCAGGACCGCAAGTCCTGCCGTTCGATAAAGGAGCGCGATGGGGTCGAGCAGCCCCGTTTGAATGGAGCGAACGGCCAACGATCCCGTGGGGAGCACCATGGTCAACGCCAGCCCACATCAGACCAGGATCGAAAACGCGACGATCCCCAACCCTGAGGGGACCTTCAAGACACCTGCGGGAAAACAGAAACAGTAACGCGCCAAAGATGAAAACCGTGGCCACGAGACGTGAGATCCGTGACCCCGCTCTGGGAGAAGGGCTGGTGACAAAGCAAAATGCAGGGCCGCCGGTATGAGCAAGAAAAAGAGGATCCAGTACTTGATCGTGTGTCCCTTTCGATAACGGTTCAATCGCGCCTTTTGGGCCAGGGACTTCTTCCGGTGCGCCAGATAGCCCACGCCGTGGTGGATGGTGCCGAAGGGGCAGACCCAGCTGCAAAAGAAGCGACCGATCAGGAGGGTAAGAAGGATCACTGCCACCGACCACAGAAGGCCCGCGTAGAGGGTGTGGGTCGTGAAGAGCGTTGCGACCGCCACCAGGGGGTCGAGCTGCAAGAACCAGTTGACCGGCCAACCCCTCAGCTGGTACCAGCCCTCCCCGAGCCGGGTTGCAGCGACGAACCAGACAAAGAGGACCAGGAAGAAGACCTGGCTGATGCGACGAACTGTAAGGATGTTCATATATGTGAATCACTCATTTCGTGAATCAATTTTCCATCGCCCATGGGCGACCGCCTCACGCCGCCGAGGTCTCGATCACCTTGATGGCCCGGTAATCCGCACTCCCGAGACCGGCTTCTGCCGCCTTTCGGATGAAGGGAAGATCCGCGGCCGACTTTCCGAGCAAGGTGGCGCCGAACGCATCCGCTGCCACCTGATCGGTGCTGATGATCAAGGTGTCTGTCTTTTTGAGGTCCGAGAAGGACCCGCCTGTGGGTCCGTTTTTCATCATGGTAACCGTTCCGTCAAGGATGACCAGGGTTGGACGAACCATTTGGGCCAGTTCCTGGATGATGGTATGGATGTCCTGGTGAAAAAGACTCCGCCGTCCTCCCAGGAGCCCATACCAGTTCTTCATGGCCATGGAGGCCCCGCTTCGGTGATGATCCTTGACGGGTGCAACGCCGATGAGCTTGTTGACGCGTTGAAGCGGGGCGAGCAATGACCGGCCACTGCCTGATCAGCGAGACCGCCTTCTGACCGTCACGGGCCGGAAAGCGTCGGCTTGAGGGAGGATGACCTGGCCGCCCGCAGACCGGGCTGCCCCTGAAATACCGCTCAGCTCAAAGCAGGTGAAGGGGTCGTTGATGGGGTTGTCGGTGACGATGACCGATTTGGCGCCGGCGGCAAGACAGCCTCGGATCAGTTCTGATACGAGCTCGGGGTGGGTCGTTGCGCCCAGGGCCGGCGGCGAGGCAAAGGCCGCGTTCACTTTCAAGGCCACCCGGTCCCCTGGTTTCACAAAACCATCAAGCCCTCCGATTGCAGACATTCCGGCCCGGAGGGACTTGGCCCGGTCCGGGCCCTTTACAACCACGAGTCTTGGTTCGACACCGGCCACTCGGAAATCCGGGACCTGGCCCTCTTGGCGTCTCACCCAAAAACCGGCTGGGACCGGATGGGTCATGCAGTGAAAACCCTAAACCCAGGACCGCGGCGGAGGTCAATCCCGCCTTGGCGCATCGAATCATAAAGGTGCGTCGATCCAATGGATCTCCTTTCACTGGGCCATCTCCCCTGGGCGCTGGGTCTCCACGAGATGGTCTATCAACAGTCGACCGAGCCTTTCGGCGGTGGCCTGATCCTGGGCATCCCTCACCCCGGCAAGCATTGGGCCCTTCGTCATGATGAGCTCATAGGTGTCAAGGATCTCCACGAGTCGGGCCATTTCGGGGCTGAAGGCCTTTGGCGGAACCGACCTGCCGCCGTTTCTCAGGAGAAAGCTATAGTAAGCCGAGGCGAGCTCCGTCGCCTCGGAGGCTGACCGCGCAGTGAGAGAAACATCATGACCTCGATGCCATCGACGTCATAGAGTGGCCGTGAATACATTGTCCAGCCCGTCAAAACCAAAGGCGTCCGTCGAGATCAATGATATGGAATCCTTTTCCAGGTGGGGTTCCGGGAAAAGAGACAGCTCATCCAAAAGCCTCTTCAGAACCAGGGTTTGCTCCAACGAGGGCCTGCGCAAGGGCCTCTCTGGCGGCCATTTCCCCTTGAGTGATTCCTGAGCCGATGATCTCCACGTAAGTGCTGCCGTCAAGAAAGAAGTGGGCATTTTCGGTCCGGTATGAGAATGGGGTGAGGCTGAGCCGCACACCATCGGCGCGCATCTGTGCGCTGTAAACTGAAAAACCGTTGGCGGGTTTTCCCATATCGTACTGGAAGACCTCTAACCAAGCGTCAACTGCGTTTTTTACCCGGAAGCGCCGTGTCGTCAGCTTGTCACCCCTGAGGAGAGATAAAGCTCTGCTTTTCCGTTGATTTTGTCCGAAAGGTGTTCAGGGGAAAAGACCTCGACAGGCCCTAAGGGAACAAGGTTTTCAGGCGCGGGAAAGCCTGTTTTTTGTGAAACGCCACCAGGCAAAGGTTGCGGGGTGAAAGGGCTGTGCGAGAGCAATGAATCGTTGGCAGGATGGTGTCGGGACTGGAGGCCCCATAGCGTCGCCCCTATTCCGCCCAGGACAAGCAGAATGAAGATGCTGAGGCGCCTTTCGAGGCGGCTGGGTCTTTTTCTGGCTTCGATGTTCAATGGCAATGGGTTATACAGATCGGAGGCGCGTTCGCAGGGACATCCCTCTCACCAAATCACTGTTTCCCACTATAGCCGAAACCCCCGTGCCGGTCAAATGACCGCGAAACCGGTTTGACGCGACCCAGGGGATTGGAGTAATGGAACAAGAGGGATGGGTGGTGAAGTAACCGAGTGGCGATTTGGTCACGGAAGGGGAACGCTCCGGGAGAGAGGAGGAAACATGGCTCAGAAGAAAAATTTGGGTTTGACGCTTATATTGTCCGCGATTTTGTCTCTCGCCTTCACGGGATTTGACGCGACAGCCTCACAGCTGAAGACAATCGAAAATTCACTGGGTATGGCCTTCGTCTTGGTGCCCGCCGGCACTTTTCTCATGGGGAGCCCGGAGGATGAGCCCTTCAGAAACAAGGACGAAGTCCTTCACAAGGTCACGTTGACCAAGCCGTTTTACATTCAGACGACCGAGGTGACCGAGGCACAATGGCATTCCGTCATGGGGCGGAAATGGTTCGGCCGGAGAGGGGGTGGCAATCTTCCCGTGGTGAAGGTCTCCTGGTATGACTGCATGGAATTCGTCGAGAAGCTCAATCGGCTGGGCGAAGGCCGGTACCGGTTGCCCACAGAGGCCGAATGGGAGTATGCCTGCCGGGCCGGGAGTCAAGCCCCCTACACCTGGGGAAAGACCATTGACTGCACGCAAGCCATGTTTGGCAATAACAGCTCTGATTCCCGGGATTGCCTCGATTACGCCAAGAAGAGAGATCTTCCCACGGACAGCCCGGCGCCGGTCAAGAGCTACCCTCCCAACGATTGGGGGATTTTTGACATGCACGGCAATGTGTGGGAGTGGTGCCTGGATTGGTATGGGGCTTATCCCCCCGACAGTGTCACGGACCCAAAAGGGACGCCCTCCGGCTCTCAGAAGGTTCGTCGCGGGGGGAGTTGGTTCAAGGGGGCGTCCCTTTGCCGTTCAGCCAACCGCAATTTCGGGCACCCGGCCAGCCGCTATGCGACCTTGGGCTTTCGCCTGGTGAGGGAGAGCGAATGAGAATGCGAAATGGCGAAGGGTGAAGGCGAAAGTATGAGGCCTTGAAAAACAAAAAGGAGGACCGAGATTCGGTCCTCCTTTGCTTTCCAGCAGACAGCTGGAAGCCGAAAGCGCTGACGATTAGAAGAGCCCGGACACCTTCCCGGTGTTCACATCCACGTCTATGCGCCTGAAGGCGGGGTTGGAGCTCGTCCCCGGCATCAGGCTGATGGTGCCGGCACACGGGCAGAGGAACTTGGCACCCGAATAAATGAGCACGTCGCGGATGGGAAGGACCCAGCCCTTGGGCACACCCTTGAGGGTAGGATCATGCGTCAGGCTCAGGTGCGTTTTGACCATCATGGTGGCGAAATCTGCGTACTTGGGATCGCCTTCGAGCATCTTGGCCTTGGCCTCGGCATCTGGGGTCCAGGAGACACCGTCGGCACCGTAGACTTCTTTCGCGATCAACGCAACGCGATCGCGCAGCTTCATTTCGATGGGGTAAAGGAACTTGAAATCGTTCTTTTCGTTGCAGGCGTCGATGACGGCATCGGCAAACTCCAGTGCACCGTCGCCGCCTTTAAGCCAGTGGTTGGACTCCGCACAGCGCGCGCCTGCCGCTTCGGCCGCCTTCTTGACGAGAGCGACCTCTGCATCCGTATCGGTGTAAAAACGGTTGATGCACACCACCGGGTTGATGCCGGCCTTGCGGATCACACCGATCATGTGAATCATGTTTTCGCAGCCCTTTTCCACGAGCTTCAGGTCTTCCTTGGTGTAGGCGTCGGGCAGCGCAATGCCGGCCACCACTTTCGGGCCGCCGCCGTGCATTTTGAGCGCCCGGATGGTGGAGGTCAGCACCGATACGTGGGGTTTGAGACCACTGAAGCGGGACTTGACGTTCCAGAATTTCTCAAAGCCGATGTCGGCGGCAAAACCGGATTCGGTGACGTGGTAGTCAAACAGCTTCAGACCCACACGGTCGGCGATGATGGAGGACTGCCCCACGGCGATGTTGGCGAAGGGCCCCGCGTGAACCATGCAGGGGTTGTACTCGGCCGTGCACATGAGGGTTGGGTTGATGGTGTTGCGCATGAAGGCGGTCATGGCGTTGCCCACTTCCAGATCGCCGGTGGTAACGGGTTTGCCGCTTTTGTCAAAGGCCACCGTGATGTTGTTGAGGCGTTCCTTCAGGTCCGCCAGGTCCCGGATGACCGCCAGGATTGCCATACACTCGGAGCCAACCGCGATGCCGAACTTGGACTGCATGGTGAAGCCGTCCTGGCGACCGCCCAGCCCGATGACGATGTTTCGCATGGCTTGGGCACAAAAGTCGATGATCCAGCCCATCTCCACGCGGGTCGGGTCGATGTCCAGGCGGCGCATGCCGGTGAGCCGCTTGAGCTGCTCGTCGTTGTAGTTGCGCTCGTGCTGCATGCGGGCGGTCAGGGCGACCATGGCCAGGTTGTGGGCGTTCATGATGTCGTTGATGTCGCCGGTCAGCCCCAGGGAAAATTCCGTCATGGGAATCAGGAGCGAGTTGCCGCCGCCGGCCGCCGTTCCCTTCACGTTCATGGTGGGGCCGCCCGAAGGTTGTCTCAGGGCGCCGCCCACGTTCACGCCGCGCTTGCCAAGCCCTTCCATCAGTCCGCATGAGGTGGTGCTTTTGCCTTCGCCGAGCGGGGTCGGCGTGATGGCTGTGACCTCGATGTACTTGCCATCGGGCCGATCCTTCAGTCGGTCTATAATCTTTAAGAAATCCAACTTGGCGAGCCTGCCCATTGGGAGCATCTCGTCCTTTTCGAGCCCCAGCCTTTCGCGCCACTCATCCGGGGTCGGCATGTTTTTTTCGGCCTCTTCCGAAATCTGCCAGTCCGCCATCTTGGTTGCATCGTAAGCCATCTAGCCCATCCTCCTTATTTTTGGTTTGATTTTTTCGAACCTGGAAGTATCCTGATCCCACTTCCATCACCTAGTCATGGATTGCCCGTTCACCGCTTTCTAAGCGGAAAAGGCCTATCACAAAACGGAAAGGGCGTCAAGAAGTTAAGGTGATGATTTATGGAGGAGGCAAAGGGATGTCAGCGCGAATCGAGCTCGGTTTCATCGGGGCCGGGAACATGGCCGGCGCCTTGATCAGGGGGCTTCTCACGAGCGGCGTGTACCGAAGAGAAAGCCTCATCGTTTTTGACCGAAATGAAACGGTTCTGAAGGAGCGAACCGGCGCCCACGCCATTCGGGCGGGAGGCTCCAATCGGGAGGTGGTGCGGGAAAGCCCGGTGGTGGTCCTTTCCGTGAAGCCACAGAACATGCGAGAGGTCCTTGAGGAGATCAGGCCGGACGTGAGGGATGACCACCTCTTGATTTCCATCGCAGCCGGGATTCCCTTGAGGGTGATCCGGGACATCCTCGGCCGTGACATCCCCATGGTCCGGGTAATGCCCAACACCCCGGCCCTTGTCCTTCAGGGGATGAGCGCCCTGGCCCCAAACGAGACGGCCGGCCCGGACCATGTGGCATTGACGGCCAATATTTTTGACGCGGTCGGCCAAACGGTTGTGGTGGCGGAGTCCAAGATGGATGCGGTCACCGCACTTTCCGGCAGCGGGCCCGGGTATCTGTTCAGAATGATGGAGTGTCTGGTGGAAGCAGGTGTAGGCGTAGGCCTCGATCGGGAGACCGCCAAATGTCTGGTGGTTCAGACTTTCGCAGGGGCGGCCCGGTTGGCCCAGGAGTCGAAAGAACCCCTCTCGCGTCTCAGGGAGATGGTGACCTCACCGGGGGGACCACCGAGGCAGGCCTCGCCACCTTGAACGGGATGGGCCTCGAAGAGACGATCTGCAGGGCGATCCGAGCGGCCTATGAAAGATCGCTTGAACTGGGCCGCCGGTATTAGGCCCTTGAATTCGGGTCCTGGATTTTGCTATTTTGTGCTCATCCGTGGGCCGCATCATCTTGCAGGCGCAATATTTTTGTGCACATTTTGAAAATATTCTTCCGGGCGTCGACGCCGCATCGCCAAGGACGGGCCGCCAGGGCTTTTTCCGAGGACGATGGCACATATCTTGCAAAGAAACAGGGCGCTTGGCGCAGGACCAGTGCCGGGCAACGACAATAAGCATTAGGGACCACCCCGGGCGGTTGACAGCCGATGACGACCGCGTCACCGTCAGCTCGATGCGAGAGAGTCGTCCCGGCCTTGAGATCACGGGGCCTTGCGGCCAAAATATTTCAGGAGTCCTCCATGAAGTGTCCAAAGTGTGGATATGTGAGCTTCGACCACCATCAGGTTTGTCCAAAGTGCAGCAAGGACGTCCTTGCCGAGCAGCGACGGCTCAATTTGCCGGACTACAAGCCCGATCCACCGTTCTTCCTCGGCGCGCTGACCGGTGAGAGTGGCACGGCATCGGCGGTCTCAGATTCTTTCGAGGAATCAAGCGCGAGCATAGAATTCGATGGAGCCCCCCAATCAACGGTCGGGGAGAATGTCCTGTCATCGCCGATGGAGATTTCTGAGACCCGTTCCGATCCGCCTGTTTCATCGGTTCCCGTCAAAGCCCCGGAAGATGAGCTGGAACTGAATCTGGATGAGCTCTCTCTGGATTTGGACGAAGGGGGTGGGCCAGGGGAGTCAAGCCCGTTTCAGTTCGAACATCAAGCCGTGGAAGAAGATGCCATATCCCTTGATTTCGGCGATATGAATGCCGGGGAGGAGAAACCGTCAAACGGCGGACCTGCCTGCCTCCGAGCAAGGCAAGCGTGCTGAAACATTGGCCGCAGAGGGGATGGCGGAGCTTGAGGAGAACCAGATGGGGCTCAACACCGCCGAGATGCTGACGCTTGAGCTCGACCGCAAACTTGACGCAGCGTCCTCCGAAATGGCAGAAGATGATCTGGATGAGTTTGAGTTCGACATCGACATCGATGAGCTCAAAGAAATTAAGGACTGAGACCGGCTTCAGTTGTTGCGGGCCCAGCGGTCACCTGCGGGCCACTCGCCCATTTCCCAACCCCGTTCCACCAAAAGGGCTATGGGACCGCTCAGACTCTTCAAGAGCAAGAGATCTTCCTTCCTGAACCCGTGAGGCATGCGCAGTGAATCAATGTAGAGGGCGCCGAGCGTTCGACCGTTTCTTAAGAGCGGGACGCAAAGCACGCACCTGATCTCCAAGCTCAAGCTTTCAGAGAGATCGGCAGGGGCCTCATAAGAGGTGTTTGACATCCTGATGGCTTTCCCTTCTTTAATGACGTCCTCTAAGACCTTACGGCTGAGCGCGAGACGGGTGTCCCCCTCATGGGTTCTTGTCTTCAATAAGAGATCCTGCTGTTCCCTGTTTCCGCGACCGACGATCAGGATCGCCGCCCTGTCGATCCGTGGCAAATGATCAATGAGGGAATTCAATGCCTCGGAACATATTTCCCGTTCACTGCGGGGATCCTTCATTAGCTCCGCTATCCGGCAGAGGGGTTCCAGGTATCGGGCAGGGCGATGTCGACGCTCGGCTTTTGCCTTGCCCCTTTCTTTGGTGAGGGTCGTGGGAAACGGGGCCACGGATAGATCTTCCGCCCTCAGTTGTGTCTCACCCATGGAAATGATATCCCCCTCATCCAGCTCAAAACCCTCACCAGGGAGGATGAGGTTCCCGTTCAACCAGGTTCCGTTGGTGCTTTTTATATCCTCCACAAAGAATTTGCCGCCTATGCGGAAGATTTTGAGCTGTTTTCTGGACAAGGTTCGGTCGCTGATCCGGATGTCGTTCTTCGAGGATCGACCTAGAAAAATCGTCTCTTTTTGAAGATCAAAGGCCTGGCCCTTCAATGGCCCCGAGATGATGTGGAGTTTGCCCATTGTGTAAAGTCCGGGAGGCTTTTCGGCGCGTTTTTCGAAGACCCTTTGGGTTTCGTTCAGACTCAAATTGCCCTCGAAGCTGGAAGGTATCCTAGTGAGGATCTCGGAAAATATCAACCGCTTTACGTCAGATTTCTCTTGAGCCTCAACCAAACCCTCTCCATACGGTCAATCAGCGTTTTAAGACCGCTGAGGACTTGCCAATCGTCAATATTTTGGCGTATTCACATCCATCCGTTTGATTCTTCATGGCTTGATTCCATGGCGCCTGCGTCTCACCTCTTGCAAGTCTCTTGAGATAATGCGCCCCTTTGCGGGGTCACGTCGATGCAGGAGGTAAAAATTGAGATCGCTTTTCAACAGTGGCATTGGATTTGCATAATCTGGCAAAAACCTCCTTTTCGGGACGTCAATCCCTGCAAGTGGAGCGTGGTGCAAATAGGGAGGCACGGGTCAAGGGACGATCATGGCAGGGTCTAGACAGTGTGGATCAATGGAACGGGGATTTCGGGATGGCCCTTTCAGCGATCAACGGGTAGCATTCATCCGGGCTATTGTTTTTATTAGTCTTGGCCGGCAGCTGATGGCTGATAGGGCCCATCCGAAACCGGTCGTTTTGGATGGGCACCAGGCAGGATTCGAAGACAGGTGGAGGGTAGAGGGATCATGAACCAAGGTGTGGCCGCGGCGGGCATCAACAACGCCAGCACCATCCAGGAGGGCTCCGGCGTCCTGAGAATCGGCGAGCTGCTGGTAAAAGAGGGTTTCGTCAAGTCGACCGACGTTGAGCAGGCCCTTTCCATCCAGCGCCAGGAAAAGGCGCTCGCCGAGCGCCCGTTGGGTGAAATTCTCTTGAAGACGGGCACTCATCACGCAGGCCCAACTGGACCAACTTCTCGCTCACCCGGACTTGAAGCGGACCATCGGGTCCCTTGCCGTGGAAAAGCGGCTGATTACGCGTGCCGAGCTCGAATCCTGCCTCCAGAAGCAAACGAGACGGCCAGAAGATCGGTGAGATGTTGATCGAAGCCGGGTACCTGAAGCCGGCCGATCTCCAACAGCTCCTCCGGGAACAGATGGGCGCGCCAAGGCTGGGGGAACTGGCCCTAGCAGCTTGAACCTCATCAGCGAAGCGGAGCTCAAGGCCGCGCTGAGAATCCAAAAAGGGCCACGAACCCTTGGCGAGATCCTTTGCGATCTGAAGCTGGTCAATCCCCTGGATCTCTACTACGTGCTCAACAAGTATCGCAAGCAGCAACGGTTGGGAGAGATCCTGGTGGAGATGGGCTACGTCAGCAAGGAGGATCTCAACCCTGGCCCTCCAGGAGCAGAAGCACAGCTCCGACTCCCTCGGCGAAATCCTGGTCAGGAAGAAGATCATCACCAAGGCCCAGCTCCAGGAAGCGCTCTCACGACAGTCAAACGTTCCTTTCAGGTCCCTTGAAGGGTTTTCCTACAGTCCGGTTGAAAAGAAGACCCTGGCCTCGCTCGTCAGCCAGCGCTACGCCGAAAAGAACTGGATCCTTCCCATCTCTCTTCAAGGGAAGAATTTGACCCTCGGCATCCTCAAGCCCGAACAGATCGGCACGGCCCGGGAGCTCAAGGCGCTCTACACCAATCTTGAGATCCACTGCGTCCTCATCCCCGAGGAGAAGTTCGCCGAGCTCTTCGAGGTCCTCTACAACAGAGCCCTGGCTGGAATGAGGGGCACTGATCGAGGACGAGGAACGAAGAAGACGGGGAAGAAAAGTCCGTCGATTTCATGCAGATCGAGCTCGACGAGGACATCGACAGGCAAAAGGATGAGGCGCCGGTTTATAACGTCAAGGATATTGAGGTCGAGGAACTGGTCAACTTCATCATCAAGTACGGCATCAGCAACGGCGCAAGCGACATTCACATCGAACAAGACCGCGTCGGGCGTCAAGCTCCGGTACAGGATCGACGGGGTGCTGCGAGACTGCAACATCGCCTGGCTCAGGAAGAAGATTCAGGAAAAGGCCGGCTCCATCATTTCGAGAATCAAGATCATCTCGAATTTGGACATCGCCGAGCGGCGCATCCCCCAGGATGGGGTATTCCGAATCAACTATTACGACAAGGCAAAGGGCGAAAAGACCGATCTCGACTTCAGGGTGGCGACCTGCAAGGCCATCGTGGGGGAAAACGTGGTGATCCGTATCCTGGACTCCCGAAACGCAACCACGTGGGCTTGAAAGCCTGAACCACTCCCCTCATGTGATCGAGCCGTTCAAACGCTTCGTCAAGAGCTCAGCCGGCATGATCCTGGTGACCGGTCCCACGGGGAGCGGCAAGTCCTCCACGCTCTACGGCGCCCTGAAGTTCGTCTACAATCCCACCATCAAGATCATCACCGCGGAAGACCCGATCGAGTACAGCTTTCCGGGGATCATGCAGACCCAGGTCAACCCGAAGATCAATGTCACCTTTGCGCGACTTCTGAGATCCTTCCTGAGGCTCGACCCCGACGTGATCCTGGTGGGCGAGATCCGGGACGTGGAAACGGCCAGAATCGGGTTTGACGCCGCCCAGACGGGCCATCTGGTCCTGAGCACGCTTCACACCAACGACTCCGTGAGCTCGGTGTCCCGTCTCCTGGATCTCCAGGTGGAACGGGCACAGATCGCAGCCTGCCTGAGCTGTGTCCTTGCGCAGCGGTTGGTGCGACGCATCTGTCCTTCGTGTGCCAGGGAGTATGTCCCGGATGAGGAGGAGTGGTTTCCGTTTTTCGACAGCTATCCCACCCATCTGAGGTTTTACAGGGGGAAGGGTTGCGAGGCGTGCGGATTTACCGGGTTCAAGGGAAGGACCCTCCTTTCCGAGATCTTCGTCGTGGACAAGGAGATCGCCAAGGCCCTGGGAAAAGGCGCCGAGATCGATGAATTGAGAGCCCTTGCGATCTCCAGGGGCATGAAGAGCATGCTGGATGACGGCCTGCTCAAGCTCAAGGAGACAACCCTCTCGGAGATCCTGCGCGTCATCCCCTATGAGATCGTCGAGGATTTCAGGGTCAGAAATCGACAGGATGCGCAGCGATCGGGTCCCCCCACGGTGGAAAGCCTGCTTGTGGGCGGTTTTCTGGTCACCGAACCGAAGGAAGAGAAGTACCTGGTCGATCAGATGCACATGACCTATGAAAACCTCTGCGGAGAGAGTGGAACCGGAAACGTCTTGCTGGATCGGGGCCTTTTCGGTGAATTCGTGACAGAGAGCTTTCAAACGATTCGCAAGGGATATCATTGCAGACAGGTGCTCTTCCGGGTCGAAAAGAAAAATGAGAAAGTGGGAGTCCTGGCAGTCCCGTGGGGGCGATAGGGGCGAGCACCAATTCGAGGACAGGCATGGCCAGAACCATTACGATTACGAGCGGAAAGGGCGGGGTCGGCAAGACCAATGTCAGTCTCAATCTGGCCATTCAATTGGCCGTCATGGGGAAACTGACCTGTCTTTTTGATGCGGACCTGGGCCTTGCCAACATCAACATCCTCCTCGGTCTTCAGCCCGAGCGCGACCTCAGGGACGTGATCCTGAACGGTCTCAGCATTCCCGAAGTCCTCATCAGGAATCAGATGGGGGTCGACATCCTGCCCGGTAGCTCCGGCGTGGAGGAACTGGCCGATCTCTCTCCCGACAAGGTGGAACGGCTCATCACCGCCTTTGAAGACATGTCAGGCTATGACTTTGTCCTGATCGACACCTCTGCCGGTATTTCAAAAAATGTCATCGGTTTTTGCCTCGCCTCGCCGGAGGTCATCGTCGTGATCACCCCGGAGCCCACATCCCTGACCGACGCCTATGCCCTGTTGAAGGTCCTGACGCTGAACGGTTTCAAGGGATGCGTCCGGATTGTGGTCAATCAGTGCAAGGACGCCTCTCATGCGAAAGAGGTCTACAACAAGCTCAGGGCGGCCGTGGCCAAGTACCTGCAGGTGAACGTCAGTCCTCTCGGCATGATCTATCATGACCCAAAGGTCACCGACGCGGTCAAACGGCAGACCCCCCTCATGACCCTTTACCCGGAGAGCAGCGCCGCAAAATGCATTCAGAAGATCGCCGAACGGCTGGTCGCAAACGGGACGGAGGGCGCCATGCCGAGCGACCCGAGGGCCTTCTGGCAACAGTGGCTCCGTTTGCTCGGGGGCACGCTCAAGTTGCCCGACCGGAAGGCGAAAAAGTCGGAACCAGCGGCGATTGAAAGCAAACCGCCTTCTGTAAAGGTGGGCCTGGCTTCGGCCGCCTCATCTGTCGAGGCTCCCCTGGTGGTGAACGAACCGGTCGCGGTCCCTGTCACGGGACCTTCCCTGCAGGAGACCCCCACAGGAAAAGTGGATGCGTCCCTTTTTCCATGGGTGGCAAAGCTCGCTCAAAACGTGTCGGTCATCGCGGAGGAGTTGCGGCAATTCAGGCAGGTGTTTGCAGGAAACGGCAAGCCGGCCCACGGTAACGGCGAAGGCGAAAAGGCCAAGGATGAATTGATTCCCGAGCCCATTGCATTGGACATAGAAGCCTTCCTGAGGGGTCGAAACGGCTCGCAATAGAAGGGTCAGGAAAAGCCGGGTCCTGGTTGTCCGGGACGAAGAGGCAGGAGAATAGATGGACCAATCAAAGCCAAATCTCATTGAGCGCTACGTTCAGAAAATTGAGCAAATCCCCACTTTGCCCATCGTGTCCAAACAGATCATGACCCTCATGAGCGACGAAGACGTTTCGATCAAGAAGGTGGCGGAGTTGATCGAAAAGGACCAGGCCATGGCCGTAAAAATCCTCAAAATCGCCAATTCGAGCTTCTACGGGACACTCACGAAGGTGAGCACCATTGATCACGCACTGGTGGTCCTGGGGCTTGCGGAGGTGAAAGCCATTTTGCTGGCCTTTTCCATTCACAATTTCTTCTACAGCAACAACAATGGCTACGATCGGTCAAGGTTTTGGAAGCACGCCATCGTTTGCAGTCAGGTCGCCAGATACCTGGCAAGGCACTTCAGGATGGGGACGGATGAAACCCTTTTTCTTTCCGGTCTGATTCACGACATGGGCAAGGTGGTCTTCGACCATTACTTCCACGAGGATTTCGCCCGGGTCGTCGAGCACGTGAACCAGCACAACGGCACGTTCAGCGCGGCGGAAAAAGAGATCATGGGCATCACGCACTACCAGGTGGCGGCAAAGCTTCTCCAGCAGTGGCGGTTTCCGGAAAAGGTGGTGACCCAGGTCTTCTATCATCACGCCCCCTGGTACGACAAAAACCACGCTGCCGGCTCCATCATTGTCTATCTGGCCAACCTCCTGACCAAGCTCGCAGGCTACCCTTGCCTCCTCACAGAGCAAGCGGCAGGAGGGAAGGATGGCTATCTCAGCCCCAAGATCTACGATTTCATCGCGAAACAGGGCCTTGAGATCGATGAGCGGACCATTGAGCACATGCTCATACAGATCAGGGAGTTCATCGCCCTGGAGCGCGAAAACGTTTTGAGCTTTTTCGATTCGTAATCACTCGACAGACGCTTAGGCCTTTCAAAACTTTCTGATCCGTGATATAAAATAAAAATGAGGGCCGTTACACAGGCAGGCCCTCATTTTTATTTGTCATAAACGGAGCCTTATTAGATACTGCATAACGTTAACGAGGTATTTCGATGTCTTACGACATTGCCACACTTAGAAACATCGGCATCAGCGCCCACATCGACTCGGGTAAGACCACCCTGACGGAGCGGATCCTCTATTACACCAAGCGCATCTTTGCCATCCATGAGGTCAGGGGAAAGGACGGTGTGGGTGCCAAGATGGACTCCATGGAGCTCGAAAGGGAGCGGGGCATCACCATCGCGTCGGCGGCCACCTATTGTCAGTGGAAAGGGTACACCGTCAACATCATCGATACCCCCGGGCACGTGGATTTCACCATTGAGGTGGAGCGATCCCTCCGGGTTCTGGACGGGGCCATTTTGGTGCTTTGCGCCGTGGGAGGGGTTCAGTCCCAGTCTTTCACCGTGGATCGGCAAATGAACCGATACAAGGTCCCGCGCATCGCGTTCGTGAACAAGTGTGACCGGGCAGGGGCTGATCCCTACAAGGTCACGGAGCAACTGAGGACCAGGTTGAACCACAATGCGGTCATGATGCAGATCCCCATCGGTCTCGAATCTGAGTTTTGCGGGGTGGTGGATCTTGTCTCCATGAAGGCGATTTATTTTGAGGGGCCCAGCGGCGACGAGCTGAGGACCGATGAGGTCCCTCCCCACCTCTTGAAGGAGGCACAGACTCGGAGGGAGGAGCTGCTGGACGCGGCCTCCATGTTTTCCGACGATCTGATGGAAGCCATCTTCGAAAGCCGGGTCACCGAATCGTTGATCTGGGGGGCCGTCAGGGCCGGCACCATTTCGCGGAAGCTGACGCCGGTCTTCATGGGTTCGGCATACAAAAACATCGGTGTTCAACTGGTGCTCGACGGTGTAAACCGTTATCTCCCTTGTCCCACGGAAGTGGAATACAGAGCCATCGACGTGGATCACAACGAGAAGGAATCTCCGCTCACGGCCGATCCCGAGGCCCCGACGGTGGCCCTGGCTTTCAAGCTGGAGGTTACACCTTATGGCCAATTGACCTACCTCAGGATTTACCAGGGGTCCATCGGCAAAGGCGACGACCTCTACATCACACGCACGCGCAAGCGGATCAAGGTCGGACGGGTCGTGAGGATGCATGCAGACGAAATGGAAGAAATCCAGCGTGGATATGCCGGCGAAATCGTGGGACTCTTCGGGATCGAGTGCTATTCGGGGGATACTTTCACCGACGGCCGGCTCAATGTGGTGATGACCTCCATGTTTGTGCCGGAGCCGGTGATTTCATTGACCATTCGGCCCAAAGACAACAAGAGCCAGAACAACATGGGGCGCGCTTTGAACCGTTTCACACGGGAAGACCCCACCTTCAGATCCTTTGTGGACCCGGAGTCCAGTGAAACCATTATCTCCGGGATGGGGGAGCTGCATCTTGACGTCTATGTGGAACGTATGAGGCGGGAGTTCAATGCCGAGGTCGTTACCGGCGTCCCCCAGGTGGCCTACAGGGAGGCGATCACTAAACGGGCCGATTTTGACTATGTCCACAAGAAACAGACGGGTGGCGCCGGGCAGTTTGGCCGCGTGGCCGGGTTCATGGAACCATCGGAAGAGGGCGATTACGAGTTTGTGAACGAGGTGAAAGGCGGCGCCATCCCGACGGAGTTCATTTCGGCCGTGGACAAAGGATTTCAGTCCTGCCTCAAGAAGGGGCAGCTCTGCGGGTTCCCCGTGATCGGCATGCGCCTCACCGCGAACGACGGGCAGGCCCACAGCGTGGACAGCTCGGAGCTGGCGTTTGTACAGGCCGCGGCAGGGGCCTTCAGGCAGGCCTATCTCAAGGCAAAGCCGGTGATCCTGGAGCCTGTCATGAAAGTCTCGGTGGAGTGCCCTTCCGAATTTCAGGGAAATGTGCTTTCCTCCATCAATCAACGGCGCGGGCTGATCATGGGGTGCACGGAGGATGGCCTTTTCACCACGGTGGACGCGGAGGTCCCGCTCTCAGAGATGTTCGGCTACGCCACCGTGCTGCGGTCATCGACGCAGGGCAAGGGGGAATTCACCATGGAGTTCTCCCGATATGCCAGGTTGCCGGAAGCGCTGGCCGAAGCGCTGAAGAAGAATATCAGCGAAAAAGGAAAGGGGGAGAAAAAATGATCGCCAACTTTACACGCGTCAGTCCGCTCAAGGTCCTGGATCAGTCCGTTCGGGGTTGCCTTGGGCCGGGCCGCTTGGGCGTTCTGATCGCCAGGGCGGGCGTCGGCAAGACGGCTTGCCTCATACACATCGCGCTCGACAAGGTATTTAAAGGAGAACGGCTGGTTCACGTCTCCCTCAACGAGGGCCCGGAGAAGGTGGCCTCGTACTACAACGTGATTCTCCATGACCTCCTGAAGGCCCTGGAGGTCCGGGACGACAACGACTCTCGCAATATGGTGGACCGCAACCGCATGATCCTGGCTTATTTGAACGAAAGCTTCGACATGGGCCGATTGCGGGCGAATCTTACCAATTTGAGGGACCGCGTGAGCTTTCAACCGGAAACCGTCATCGTGGACGGCCTGGACTTCGAGGCGGCCGATCGATCCGTTTTTGAGGCCTTCAAACAGTTGGCTGCGGATTTCGAAATGGAAATTTGGTTTTCCGCCTTGTCTCACCGTCACATATCCACCGCAAACGAACGGGGCATCCCCTACCCATGCCACACCACGGACGATCTTTTCAGCCTGATCATCCGGCTTAACCCGACGGCGTCAGGCACCTATCTCGAGTTGCTAAAGGATCACGAGCGCTGGCCCGAGCCTGGAACACGGGTGAAGCTTGACCCCATCACGTTCCTGGCGATGGAATGAGAGGTTGTACGCATATGAAACGAATTTTGTTCCTATTGATCTCAAGCCTTTTGGCGGTTTCCTGTTCCGTGATTTCCAAAGAGTTACGGAAGGAGGCGCAACAGGGTGTGCCATTCAGGGACCTGGTAGACAATGGTTCGCATTACATAGGAAAAACAGTGATTCTTGGGGGATACATTTTGGCGGCGCGGCGCGGGGAAGGGGGCGTCCTCATCGAGGTGTCGCAGGCGCCACTGTCCACCTGGGAGATCCCTGAAGACCGGGCGCAATCAGAAGGGCGGTTTGTCGTAATCGACAAGCGGACTGAGGATCCTGCCCGGTTTCAGAAAGGGCTTGCCATCACCGTTGCGGGAAGGGTCTTGGGCCATATGACACCGGGCACGGAAAACTGCCACAGCCCCTGTCTCAAAATCGAAAGCCGTGAGCTTCACGTGCGTTGGGCTCCTGGCGACCCCGGCGGTTACCGTGGCAGGGGGTTTGTGGACTTCGGAAAAGAGTTCAGCTCCCCCTGGTACTTTGAAGCAGATCCCCAATACCCATACGGGAGTCCGCGGTACTAGGAATGGAGCGATGGAAGGATGGGATATTGCCGTATTGGAGTGGCGGTGTCACCCCTTCGGCTCTATTGGAATTTTTTCCACTCCATCACTCCATCACTCCAATTCCCTCTTCTTCATCGCCGCCATGAGCTTTTCCCCCAGGACCGTCCCCTCAGGTTTCCGGCTGCGGGCAAATGCTTTCCAGTCTCCCTCATCGCTTGACGAGGCAGGACCGAGCGTGATCTTGCGGTCCTGGGGTTGGACTGCCTCCACGATTACGCGGATCGGATCGCCCGGCTTGAGCCGTTCGATAGATGCGGCATCAGATGCCTCCTTAAGCCGGGATGCGGGAAGGAGGCCCGTTACGCCATCCTCGATTCTTACGAATAAGCCGAACCGCTCTCGCTTTTCAACCGTCCCCTGGATGGACTGCCCGACAGGGTAGCGGTTAGCCGCTTCCGCCCACGGGTCCCCTTCGACCTCCTTTAAACTGAGGGAGATTCTCCGTTTGACCGAATCCACCTCCCGGACCAGCACCTGAACCTTGTCTCCAGGGTTTACCACTTCCTCCGGCCTGAGGATCCGCTTCTTGTAACTCATCTCGCTCACGTGAACGAGCCCTTCGATGCCGGATGCGATTTCAACAAAGGCCCCGAATTTGGCACAACGGGTCACGGTGCCGCTTATGCGATCTCCTTCCTTAAATTTTTCCGCCACGGTCTCCCATGGGTCAACCGAGAGCTGCTTGATGGAAAGGGCAATTCGCTGTGCCCCGGTCTCCTTGTCGGTTTGCAGCCCGGTGACCTTCACCTTGAGCCTCTCTCCGGCGCGGAGGGCCTCCTCGGGCTTCTCTGTTCTGGACCAGCTCAATTCAGAGAGATGAATCATCCCTTCAACGCCTGGGAAGAGCTCCACGAAGGCACCGTAGGGCATGAGCGTCTTGACGAGCCCCTCCAACTCCATCCCCACCTGGAGCTTATCCATGAATTCGCCCTTGGCTTTTTCCAGCTCCCGTTTGAGGAGGTCTCGCCGCGAGACGACAATGTTTTTCCCCCCCTCTTCCACACGGGTCACCAGGAACAGGTAGGTCTTTCCCACATGGTCTTCAGGGTGCTCCGAAAACCGAAGATCGATCTGGCTCGCGGGGCAAAAGGCCCTTCGCTGCATGATCTCCACGTGAAATCCCCCTTTGCAGGGTTCTTTCACTTTCCCCTCAACAGGGACCTCGTTGCGGGCCGCATCCTTGAGGAGATCGATCCCCCCTTGACCCGCCAACGCCTTTGAAAGCCGCACTTCTCCGGGGCCAGAGGAGATCACGTAAAGTTCCAACCAGTCGCCTTCCCTGACCGTCAGGTTTCCGTCCGGGTCGAGGAGCTCCGTCTTTTCAGCGACTCCGTCCACCTTGGTGCCTGTTTCAACGAAAACACTTTCTTTTCCAATGGAAATGACTCGTCCCCGGATTTTATCCCCGACCCGCAGAATGTCGGGGGTGGTTCCTCCGTAAGCCTCAAGAAGCTCCTCAAAGCTCTGCTCCTCATTGGAAGTGTCGTTATCGTGATCCGTGTCCATCTCACTCGCTCCGAAATTTTTCCCTCATGCCGGGATTCACTGCATGGATGGTTTCTCCCCGTCCCGATGCCCTATCCGTCGGGTATTTTCCCAGGACAAGGAATTACTCAGGAAGTGCTCATATTGGTCGCCGCTTGCCGTTATGGCATTGGGGCGAAGCGGGATCTTTTCAAAAGCCCATTGCCTTGTCAATAGTAATCACTGGACGCCTTATTGGCACGTGAACCTAGCGCGTGATGGAAGGTCACGGTCATCCGGGACCCTGCGTCTGCAGGCGACGCGAGGTTCCGGCCTTGACTTGCATGCAATGAGAGGCTAGTAGCATACACCGGAAACGCGAGCAGATTTGGGCAGCGAAGAAATCACTCACAAGAGCTGTATACTCCATGATACAATAGAAACGATGCCGTTCGAATTGTGTTTGAAATTTTGAAGATTTCTGCTATCATTCTTTTTTTAAAATCAGATTTTGTACAGGAATTGTCGTCCAGGCCCCACAACTCATTCCCTGTGATTTGTTTGATTTTCCTTGTCGTCTGAGAGTCGTCCCCCATCCTGATACGGTTTGTTCGTGCCGAGGTCTGCTGCCACTTTCAACGGGATTCCTTTCGTTTGACTCACAGTGGGGTAATGATGGCAAATTTCTTGCAGGAATGGGTGGTCTGTTATGCCCATGTATAGGTATAGAATGGCGACGTCGGACGGCCGGGTGCTCGAAAAGACGTCGACTGCCACCACCAGTGCCCTTCTAAGAAGCCATCTGGAGGGAGAAGGCAATTTTATCCTGGAAGTCCGACGCGTGGACGGTCTTTGGTCACGCATGAGGGGTGGGCGGGGCGTGGGCCGCGTGAAAATGAAGGATTTCCTCTCCTTCAACCAGGAATTGTCAGTGCTCCTGAAGGCAGGCCTTCCCATCATTTCCGCCCTGGACGCCATCATCGAAAAGGGGGGGAGCAGTGAATTCACGACCATCTTAAGAGAGATCCGCAACGACGTCTCAGGCGGTGAGTCTCTCTCGGGGGCATTCGATCGATTCAGTCACGTCTTTCCAAAGCTCTATGTGGCATCCTTGCAGGCGGGCGAGAAGTCAGGAAATGTCATATCCGCGCTCTCCAGGCATGTCGATTACATCAAGAAGATGGCGGCCGTCAGAAGGCGTGTGGTCAGCGCCTCTGTTTATCCCGTCATCCTGAGCTTGGCGTCGGTTGCGGCGCTTCTCTTTCTGCTGACCTATGTGGTGCCGAATTTCATGAAGACCTATGTCGAGGCGGGGACGCCCTTGCCCGGGATCACATTGTTCCTGGTAAAAATCGGTCAGTTCCTTTCCTCCAATGTCCGGACCCTCGTTTTGGTCGCCGCGCTGGGATTCGTTCTTTTTTCGTTTGCAAGGAAGACGGAAAAGGGCCGTTTTCTGATGGACAGAATGAAACTGCGGCTGCCCTTCCTGGGGAAGGTTTACTTGCACTTCATTCTCTCAAGATTCGCCAGGACCATGGCCATGGTCCTGGCTGCGGGGAGCTCGCTCATGGAATCCCTCAGGATCTCCATCACGACCCTGGACAACCAGTTTCTGAAGATGAGATTGACCGAGGCAAGGCGGGCCTTGGAGGCCGGTGGCAGCTTGTCAGAATCCCTGTCAAGGACCGGGGTATTGCCTGGATTGGCCACGAGGATGATCGACGCAGGCGAGCAGAGCGGTGCCCTGGAGCCGATTTTCTTGGACATGGCCGAATTCTACGAGACCGACGTGGACACGAAACTATCGATTCTGATGTCATCCATGGAGCCGGCGCTCATGATCATCATGGGGTTGTTGATCGGTTTTATAGTCCTTGCCATGTACCTGCCGATATTCCAGATGGCAGCAACGTTAGGATAGGGGAAGAGGGCGCCAACGCATGGTGACGGCGGTTCAAAGTTTGAAGAGATTGAGGTTCGGGGACTGGGCCCTCAACCTCGGGTTCCTGACCAAGGAGCAGCTGGATTACGTCAACTCAAAGAAGAACATCAGCCAGCAAAGGATCGGGCACATTTGCGTCCAGGAAGGTTTCATGGACCATGAAAAGCTGGCCCGGATCATCGCAGCCCAATATTCTTTCGAATATGTGAACCTCAATGCAATCACCGAACCTGAGCTCCTCCACCTGGTGCCTGTCGAGCTCATGACCCGATACCAGTTGATCCCCTACCACAAGACAAAGGATCGCGTGTTTGTCGCCATGGCCGATCCCCAGTACTTTCTCAAGGCGGCGGACGAGGTCCAGACCCTGCTCGACATGGAGGTTTCGATCGTCATCGCGAGCGAGACGCGTATCCGCGAGCTGCTGAAAAAGATCGAGACCTCTCAGAGCGTACTGGATACGGTCTCCGACGACATGCGGTTGCCGATCGTGCGGGAAATCGGAGAAGGGCGAAGACGTCCTGAGCATCGAGAAGGTCACGGCCGAGGAGAGCCCCATCGTCAGGCTGGTAGACTCCACGATACTGGATGCCATCAACAAAAGGGCGAGCGACATCCATATCGAGACCTCGGATCTGGGCGTGATTATCCGATACCGCATCGACGGCCTTCTGCACCAGGCCACGGAGCCGCTTGATGTCCGGCACCAGAGCGCCATCGTCTCAAGGATCAAGATCATGTCCGAGCTGGACATTTCGGAGAAGCGTGTCCCCAGGATGGCCGCTTCAAGCTCAAGCTCAGGGACCGCCACATCGATTTCCGTGTCTCCATCATCCCCATGATTTATGGGGAGGATGTGGTCATCCGTATCCTGGACCGTGAAAATCTAGCGGCAGATATCGGGGAGTTCAGATTGGACCGCATGGGTCTCCCTCCTAACGAGCTGGGACGGCTCCGGAGGCTGATCCACGCCCCTTACGGGATGTTTCTCATGACCGGTCCAACGGGGAGCGGGAAGACCACCACGCTTTACCGCGCCCTCTCCGAGGTGAACAGCAATGAAGATAAAATCATCACGATCGAGGACCCCGTCGAGTACCAACTGAAAGGCATCATTCAGATTCCGTAAACGAGAAGAAGGGATTGACCTTTGCCAGAGGCCTTCGTTCCATTCTCAGGCACGACCCGGACAAGATCCTGGTGGGAGAGATCCGGGACCCTGAAACGGCCCAGATCGCACTCCAGTCCGCGCTGACCGGCCATCTGGTCTTCTCCACGGTCCATGCAAACAGCAGCTTCGAGGTCATCAACCGTTTCACCCATATGGGGGTTGAGCCTCACAATCTCATGGCCGCCCTCAACTGCATCGCAGCCCAGAGACTCATCCGAACCCTTTGTACGTGCAAGGAACCGGTCTCGCTCACAGAGGATAAATTGGCCGAGTCTGGGCTCGATGGTCACCGCTACCGCGATCGGATGTTCTATGAGGCCAAGGGGTGTGAGGAATGCAAGGGCACCGGCTACAAGGGGCGAAAGGCCATCTTGGAAATCCTTGAGCTCGATGACGAAATGCGTGAGCTCTTCGTTCTAGGGGGATCGGTTCAGATGCTCAAAAAGAAAGCGACAGAAAAGGGGACCACTTTCTTGCGAAAAGCGGCGTTGAAAGAGGTCCTGGACGGTGTGACGACCCTTCGGGAAATAAACCGGGTGACCTTTATCGAACCGAACAGCTAGAGGTGCAAGGTGGCAGGGACAAGGGAAGACCGAATGACCAGGGACGATGGAGAAAAGAAAGAGAGCCTCTGCAAGGGCTGCAGATCTTGAGTGAGATGGACTGATGCTTTTTCCCAGGTTTCAAAAAATCATGACGGGCATCGAAATCACGGAGTCATCCATCAAGGCGGCCCAGATCGTGAGGGACAAGCGGGGATGGCGCGTCATCGGACTCGCGGGAGCCCCCTTGCCCGAGGAGACCCTGAAGCTCTCCTTCAAGGCGGAGAACGTCAATGACCCGGAGGCCTTTGCCGAGACGATCAAGAAGGGTTTGGGCATGCTGGGAGGGGGCGCGTTTCGGGTGGGGCTTTCCCTTCCCAACGAAGTGGTGAAGGTTTCGCTCCAAAGCTATTCGGACCTGCCCCGAGGCAGGGAGCAGACGGAGAAGATGATAGCGTGGTGGGTAAAGGGCACGCTCCCTTTTCCGGTGGAGCCAGGCCAAGGTCTCGTACACGCTCCTCGACCGAAGCTCGGGGGGAGAAAGCCGGGTATTGGCCTCCATCGTTCACCGCGATGTGGTGCGGGAATACGAGTTGAACATGAGGGGGCTGAAGCTGGAGCCGCAGGTCATCCGACCTTCCGCGATCAACCACTATAACTTCTACCACCAACGGATCCCCAGGTCCGGCCTCATAGCCTTCATGGGCCTTTTTGAGCGTTACACGACCTTGTTCGTGTTCGAGCAGGGAGAGCCGCTCTTCTACCACGGGCTGAAAAAGGGTTATTCGGATCCGCATTTTTTTCAGGATGTTGAAATGATGATCGCCCTCTACCAGAACGAAAACCCCGGAAAGGGGATCGACAGGTTCTTCTATGCAAGCCAGGTGGGTTTCCATGCGGATTTGGACCAGGGTTTGCGAAGCCTCACGGCAACGCCTGTCTCAAGTCTGCCGGAGAGGGAAATGATCACGGTTGACCCAAGCCTGAACGGGAAACGAGGGGTGGTCGAGCTCTATCCCTTCGCGGCAGCTATCGGTGCGGCCCAGAGCCTGTCAGGGTAACCGGTGAATGATTAACAAGCCATGAATGGACTGTCATTAAATCTTGCCACCTTTGACTACCGCACAAGACGCGTCGCGGCTATTCTGCTTTTCGTGACGGGACTGGCAGTGGTGGTCCTCTCCCTTTACTCCATCTACGAAGGCCTCGAGCTCAGGGCTGAGATCCGCGACTACGAAGCACGGATCGCGCAACTCGAAAGCGTCCGCGCCAAAGCCGCAGCCCACGGCCGGGGAAAGGCGGAAAAGCCCCTGGGACAGGAGGCCATGCGGACCATAAAGCAGCAGGCCTTATTGGTGAACCAGTTAATCGTGAGCGATGTGTTTCCCTGGGACCGTCTTCTGGATAGCCTTGAAAGCGCCTTGCCGGAAGGGGTGCTGCTCTCGTCCCTTCGACCTTCGGGTGACCGGAAAAAGATCACTCTCACCGGCCAGTCCCGTTCGACGGAATCGCTTTCACGTTTCATGGGCGGGCTGGAAGACTCAGGTGTGATTGAGCGGGCGGCCCTGAGCAAGCTCCACGTGGATCGGGAAGACGGGCATTCCGGCGCCATGGCATTCGAGATCGAGGGAAAGCTCCGCCTGGGGCTTGGGTTTTAACGGGAGGAGGAAAAGGAGTGGTTCCGAACATCTCGGTCAAGGGAATGATTACGGCCGTGCCCTTTGGACGCCTTTTGTGGAGTGCATGCCTGATCCTTTTGGTGGGGAACATCGCCTTTTACTCTTTCTTTTCGAAGGGTTGGGAAAGCAGGGCCAGTGAGCTGCAGGCCATTTATGTTCAAAAGAGGGGGCTCACGACCACCGGAGGAGACGATACGACGGCCGGCTACCTCAAGGCCAGGGAAGACATCCGGACTTTTATGGACCGTCTGCCCGACAAGGCGACCTTTACGGATCGGGTTAGGGCGTTGAATGACATCCTGGACAGCCATGGGCTTTCCGTCGAGAAGATGTCCTTCAAGCCCTCAATCGTCGACATCCTTCCCCTGTCCAAGTACACGACCCATTTCAAGGTCATCGGCACCTATCCCAGGCTCAAGGGGTTGCTTGCAGATATCCAGGAAGCGCCCGGCCTTTTCTGTATCGAGGAGCTGTCGGTCGAGAACCAGTCAAAAGACATGGAAAAGGTGGTGCTTTCCGTCAGAATCGCGACGTATTTTAAATAGAGGAGAATTGGAGTGATGGACCGAAAAAAGAAGATCCTCTATGCACTGCTCATTCTGCTGGGGTTGTCTCTCGCTTACCGGATGTTTCACCCCTTTCAGCAGAAGGAAGTGGCCTCCCTGAAATACCGCGATGGCGCCCAGGGGCAAACGAGCCGGAAGATGCCGCAAAATCGGGCGAATGATCACCGCCTCCCGGGTGTCAAATTGTCTCTTATCGAGAAACCTGCCCAGCGGTCGCGCGATGTGCTCAGAAACCCGTTTTTCGAGGAGAAACCCGTGGCACCGGTGAAAACACCTGATCCGACACCCGCCCGGAGCGAGCCCGAGCCCGTGAAGCCCCCGCCTGCGGACCCGATGGAGACGGTGAATCGAGAGCTGGGGCAGATGAAGGTGTTCGGTTACTATGAGGGTCTGGGGGACATGAAGCTTTTTGTTGAAAGAGGGAGGGAAATCCTGGTAATAAGCAAGGGGGACAAAATAGACGGAAAGTATCTGGTCAAGGAAATAGGGAGCACGCAGGTGACTCTGAGAGCAGAGCACATCAGTCAGGACGTGCATATTGATTTGAGCGGCATGTAAGACCCGCCGCGGCGGGACTGCACCTGAGATGCGTGGAGAGCTGCTGTGGACCCTTTCTGGATGAAAATCACCAACACCAAATTTCTCCTGCCCTTGATGGTCGCATTCCTGCTCGCAGGCTGTCTCGGAGATGCCTTGAACATCGATGAAGGTCTCCGATATACGGATGCGGGGGACTGGGATCGAAGTGTCCGTTTTTTCCAGAAGATGAGCGAGGCAGCATCCGGAAGACGTCGTGGTGAAGCTCCATCTCAACCAAGCCAAATGGAACGCGTCCCTTTCACACATGGCAAAGGGAGAAGCCCTGATGGGGCAAGGTCTTTATGACGAGGCCATCGCCGAATTTCAGGTGAGCATCGCCTATTACCCCACCAACACCCGCTCCGGTGTCTTGATCGACCGGGCAAAGGCCCGGAAGGAGTCCGGCTACTTCGCCAGCCAGGGGGAGACCCTTATCAAGGCCGGTCAGGACCATCAGGCCCGTGAGGCCTTTGAAAAGGCGCTCAAGCTCAACCCGGACAACCAGAAGGCGCGCCAATCCCTTTCGGCGTATGAAAGGAAGGAGGAACAGCCGCCCGCTTTCAGGCTCAAGTCGGATACCGCAGACAAGATCTCTCTCAAATTCAAGAACACCCCTGTCCTCAACGTCTTCGAGGTCCTGACCAAGCTTGCCGGCGTCAACTTCATCTTCGACAAGGACATGGTGGACACACGCGTCACCCTTTTTATGACCGATGTGCCCTTTGACGGGTTCCTGGAGGTGCTGCTCCGGACCAACGGCCTTGCCGGCAAGCAGGTGGACGAAAAGACCATGATCGTCTACCCCGATACGCCTGCAAAGTCGAAAGAATATGAAGACCTTCAGATTCGGACCTTCTATCTTTCCAATTTGGACGTGAAAAAGGCAGTGGGTTTGCTTGCCAAGGTCCTCAAGAGCAAAGACATCATGGCTAACGAGGACATGAACGCCATCGTGATCCGCGGGCCCAAGGGCCTGGTCGATATCGCCGCCAAGGTCATCGAGGCCAATGACCGACCGCCGGCCGAGGTGATGCTGAATGTGGAGCTGATCGAGGCCGGCCGGGAGAAGGTGCGTCAGCTTGGGCTCGACTTCAACCCTTGGGCGGTGACCATCGGTGTGGGGGAGAGCAGCCCTGAGATCAGTAACGATACCACCTTCGCAGACATAGCGTCCCTTTATGCACTCAAGCGCCTCTCCGACAAAGAAGTCCTCCTCTCTCTTCCCACCGCCACCCTGAACCTGCTCAAGCAGGATGGGAATACGAAAATCCTGGCCAACCCACAGATACGGGTCAGGACCAATGAACAGGCCACCATCCACATCGGCAGTCGTGTCCCACTCAGGGTGAACCGGAGAATCGACATAACCGGTGTGGTCACGAGCGATTTCCAGTACACCGATATCGGCGTCAAGCTCGAGGCCGCCCCCATCATTAACATGCTGGGTGAGATCCGGGTCAAGCTGATCCTCGAAATAAGCACCCTGGGGCCGAACCTGGGCACAGTGGTTGAGCCGGAATACAGCATCCTGACCCGCAAGGCATCCACCGTCCTGACCATGAGGGACGGGGAGCCCGTCGTGCTCGGAGGGCTCATCCAGGACACCGAAAGGACCACGACGCGTGAGGCACCCTGGCTCAGTGAGATCCCGATATTGGGCGAGATCTTTGGGAACTTGGATTCGGACGGCCAGAGGACGGACATCCTCATGTCCATCACGCCCATCGTGATGCGGCCACAGGAGCTTCCCGGCCCTGAGGTCACGCAGATCTGGTCCGGGAAGGAGGAAGATTTCACACAGACCGAGCCTGCGGAAAGCGTCCTGCAAAGGAAGGCCGCCTACCTGGACAAACCAGTGCGCGAAGATTTGAAGGAGACGACGCCAAGCCCCTCGGAAAGGGCCGACAGTCAGGCGCCTTCAGGAACAGCGGAGGGGGAGGACCAGCGCGGCGCTATGAATGACGCTTCGGGTCCATCGGAAGGCGGGCAGGCGCCGGAAAAGCAGACAGATACCCCAAAGCCGACGGTTCCGCCCAATCCGTCTCCGGCGCCCATGCAACCCGCGCGGGCGGCTGAAAACGAAGCGGCAGAGGTCGGCCCTGGCGAGCCGCCTCGGCAGTTCTGGCCGGAAAGCCTCCCCTACAGTGTGCACATCGGTTCCTTTGCCGGCAGGAAAGAGGCCGAGCGTTGGATCCAGAGCCTTGGCCCCATGGCCTACGAGTGCTTCATGATCCCCGCTCAGGTGGAGGGCAAGGGGTTTTTCTATCGAGTTTTTCTGGGTAGGTTTAAGGACTACCGGACGGCCCAATCGGTCTGCGAGGGCTTGAAAAGGCAGGAGGCTTTCCCCAAAACAGTCCACGTGGTCGACCGCAGGTGGGCCTTCGGGAGTTGAGATGTTCCCGCCCCTGAGAAACAGTGGGCATACGCTCATCGAATTGCTCGTCACCATGGTTATCCTCTGCATCCTGGCGGTGGGGGTCCTCCCGCTATCGGAAATGGCCTTCAAGCGAACCAAGGAGATCCAGCTCCGGGAGAACCTCCGGATCATCCGAAACGCCCTGGATGAGCACAAACGCCTGTCGGACGAAGGAAAAATAGCCGTGGATGCCTTTTCGAGCGGTTACCCCAAGACGCTCGATGTCTTGATTGAAGGCGTGGAGGTGGGTGGCGGCCCGAAGCCTTACAAGAAGAGGCTTTTGAGAAAGATCCCTCGCGATCCCATGACCGAGGACGGTGAATGGGGACTCCGCTCCTACGCCGACGACCCGGACAGCGACGTCTGGGGCGGGAAGGACGTTTACGATGTTTACTCAAAAAGCGACAGGGAAGCCCTAGATGGGACCAAATACAGTGAGTGGTAGGATAAAGGAAAGGTACAAGGTGCAAGGTACAAGGTGCAAGGTGCCGGACTTGCGCCGGCGCCGGGGCTACACGCTGATCGAGCTCATGATCGTGCTTACGATCATCGGCATCCTTGTCTCCATAGCCCAGCCAAACCTCCAGAAGACGGTGATCCGGGCAAGAGAAACCTCACTCCGGAGATCTCTGTTTGTCATGAGGGACGTGATCGACCAGTATTACGCGGATCACGGGAAATATCCGGATTCCCTTGAAGACCTGATCGAAAAGAAATACATGCGGGCGGTGCCCGACGATCCCTTCACCCGGTCGAATACAACATGGGTGGTCATCCCGCCGGAGGGCGAGGAAGGCGCATTATTCGATATCCACAGCGGCAGCCGTCTGGTGAGCCTCGATGGGGTGCCGTACAATGAATGGTAGGGAAAAGGCGCACGGCGCACGGCGCACGGCGCAGGGGAAAGATGCCGGATTCACTTATCTCGGTGCGCTCGTCTTGGTCGTGGTTACGGGGATCACGCTTAGCGCGGCCGGCCAATACTGGAGCACGGTCATGACAAGAGAAAAGGAAAAGGAGCTCCTGTTCCGGGGCGATCAGATCTGTCGGGCCATTGATTCCTACTACAGTGCCACCCCACAGGGAAGGCAACCCTCGTATCCTTCAAGACTTGAGGATCTTCTGAAAGACCCGCGTTACCTGGAGTCGCGCAGACACCTGCGAAGACTTTACACCGACCCAATGACGGGCGGGAAGTGGGGCATCATTTCCGATGCAAAAGGCGGCGTGAAGGGCGTATTTAGCCTCAATGAGAAGGCCCCACTGAAGTCCGGTGGATTCCCGACGGGCTACGAATCCTTTGAAGGTGCCAAGGCTTACAAAGACTGGAAGTTCGTCTCAAATCCGACGCCTGCGAAGACCCCACAGGCGGTGCCGCCCGCTCAGCCGGCGGAGCCCCAAGCGGCCGGGGCTAAAGGATGAAATTGGAAAACGGACATCCTGGCGGCAGGCTGCCGGCTGTCAAAGGGAGTCATTGCGAAGTCTTTTCCCTTTTTTGGCATGGAGGACGGATCAAAGATGATGAAGCGAAACTATTTCTTGTTATCCATTTTCATGTTGCTTTTCTTTGCCAAAGCATGTCTTTGCCGACCCGATGGGTGATCTCCTGGAGCAGTTCGGTAAGGAGTACGAGGCAGTCAAGCCGCAGTCCCAGTACAGTTCTGTGAAGACGGACTACCTGCTGGAGCAGACGGCCTTTGGCATCTATTACACCACCAAGTCTCTTTCCCTCATTTACGGGCAGAATGAGCAGATGATGGACAAGTATGACGAACTGCTTGCAAAATACGACCAGGTTATTGAACAGAATCGCGAGATCATCCGATTACTCTCTCAGATCGCCAAGAAAGGGGCGACGCAGGGGCGACCCGAAGATGCCGCCGGCCAGTCCCGTTAGAAGTGCGTCGTAGGCCTCTGGTCTTGAAACTTGCAGCTTGGACCTTGAACCTTGCACCTATATTTTTTTACCTTAGACCTTCGTCTCCAGCCCTTGCGCCACATCCTTTGCCCGGCGTTGCTTTTTGTCCTCTTCACACCATGGTCGCCATCTGCCCTTGCTGACATTTACGGCTACAGGGATAAAGACGGATTCTTGCGTTTCCTGCCGACGGAGGCTGGGGCCAGGCCAAATAGACCGGGGGCGATTGCGGGCAAGGGGGGTTGCAGCGCTGCGGTGGAAGGCATCATCCACCGGGCCGCAAGCCGTTTCAAGGTGGAGCCCTGCCTGCTCAAAGCAATGATAAAGGTGGAGTCGGATTTTGACCAAAAGGCCGTTTCACACAAGGGCGCCAAGGGTCTCATGCAGTTGATGCCGCAAACCGCCAGGGATTTGGATGTAAATGACCCCTTCGACCCGATTGAGAACATTGCAGGAGGGACGCGCTACTTGAGCCTGCTCCTGGATCGGTTCAAGCACGACCTTCGATTGGCCCTAGCAGCCTATAACGCGGGTCCCGAGAAGGTGGAGTCATACGGGGGCATCCCGCCCATCGAGGAAACGCAATCGTATGTCACGCGAGTGCTGAGAGCCTACAGGCTGTACAAGGACAAAGACCTGTCTCGTCACGAAAGGGATGAGGGTTTTCAAGACCGCAAATCAGAGGTGGTTGAGCCAAAGGGCGACGGCAGGAATTCGTGATCCGCTTTCTTTCATCTTGACTTTCGAAGGTCCTTATCGCCCGTCGAACCCGGGTGTCGCTGACTGAGCGCCAACAACAGCCCGGCAATGGTTTTCCCATCCACGATCTCTGCCCTTCTGATCATATCGATCGCCTCACCAAACGGGACCTCATGTACGTCAAGCAGCTCGTCCCTGTCCAGGTTCTGTTCTGCCGGCTCAAGCCCTTTTGCCAAGAAAAGGTGGATGCGTTCGTCGGAATAACCCGGGACCGGAACGATTTGGCCCAATGAGTGAAAAACCTTTGCGGAAAAACCGGTTTCTTCCACGAGCTCCCTGCGGGCGCAAGCAAGGGGGGTCTCGCCCTGGTTGAAGGTCCCGGCCGGAATCTCCCAGATGAACCCTCCCACGGCGTGCCGGTACTGCCGGATTAGGACCACGTCGTCCGCGTCAGAAATGGGTACGATGGCCGATGCGCCGGGGTGACGGATGATATCGATATCAAGGGTGACGCCGTTTGGAAGGGTGATGTTTTCCTTCTGGAGCCTGAACACCCTTCCCTCGTGGATGGGCACGACGGCATTGACTTTGGCCTTGCTCATAGGCGGAACCTCTGCAAGAAAAGTTGAAGGATCGTCGGGCGCCTCGCCGGACTTGAGGGGCGCTTCGCTTGAGGATCGTCACGCCACGGCGTGACTTGAGGCATTTGAAGCGCAAATATCCTGACGTCTGACTCCTATTTCCTATCTACTGACTCCTGACTTTGTGCTGGGCCTATACCACAGTTTCTTTGGGCTTTCAACCAGCCCTTCTCTTTGCCCCTCACCCTTGAGCCTTGTACCCTGAACCTTGTACCTTGAACCTCTTTCATCAGAACCCTTTTCATCGTGACACCGCCACGAAATTCCATAATAATGAGATCTGAAAACGATTGCGAAACGCTGCGTATGTTCAACGGTTGAAAGGAGAAAGTGATGAAAACAGGGCGTCAATTTGTCAAGATGATCTTTGTGATGATGGCCGTGATGGTCTTTCCAGGCCTGGCCGCTGCGGATCTCTACTGGGAGTCCGAACAGGTGACAAAAGGGGTGCAGGGACAGCCCGATCAGACACTGATCGTGAAGAACTATATGACCGACTCTGCATCAAGAACCGACATGGAGGATCGCGTGACCATCATGGATTTCGACAAGATGGTCATCTACCAGCTCAACCTGGCGGCCAAGACTTACACAAAGAGCAACATGAAGGACGTAGGGAGACCGCCGGGCATGAAGGACGAGGAAGTCCAGGCCTTCCAGGAAATGATGCGAAAGATGATCGGCGAAGTCGAGGTGGTGCCGACCAACGACAAAAAGAAGATTGCCGGTTATACCTGTACCAAGTATGAGCTTTCCATGATGGCCACCCGGAGCGAGTACTGGCTTTCAAAAGAGGTGAAAGGGTATGAGGAGATGAAAGCCCTGGGGCGCAAGATGGCCCTCGTGTTTGACACCAACCCCATGCTCAAGCAAATGAACATCGCGGGGATGATGAGCCGGTTGGACGGGTTTCCCGTCCAGATGGTCACCAATCTCATGGGCGGAACCATCACCTCGACCCTCAAGAAGGTTGACCTGAAAAAGCTCGACAAAGGTCTGTTCAAAATTCCGGCAGGATACACGCTGCAGCAAACGGAAAACTGAGAAGTGGGTCGCCTGCCTGCCGTTCGCGAGGGTTTGGCGGATGGCCTGGTGAGGGTCACTATTTGCAGGGTGCTTGATATCAGGAATGGGCGGGCAGGCGCTGGGGTCAAGACGCTGAAGCCTCAAGCCCGGTCTCAAGGTTGTGCGTTGTGTCCAGTTTTCGCAGAAGCGCCTCCCGGATTTCTTCCTCGCGACGATCGCCCTCCACTTTTTCACCTTCTGCCTCGCGGACATAGAAGATGTCGGCCACCTGGTCGCTTTTTGTGGCGATCTTGGCGATACGGATGTCAAGCCCCAGGTGGAAGAGTGTGCTCGTGATCAGGAAGAGGAGGCCCATCCGGTCGTCGGCAAACACCTCGATCAAGGTGAAGAAGTCAGACGACGCGTTGTCGATGACGACGGAAGGTGGTCGCGGGGGAATCTTCTGAATCGAGAGGATCGATGGGGCGCTCTTTTCGAGGATACGGTCCTCCAGGCGAAGGGTCCCCTGCAGGGCCGCCCGCAGATTCCTTTCGACCCGCGTCCAGGTTTCATGCGCGTGGAGGGGGTCGAGCGGATGGGTAACCTTGAAGACATCGACCACGGTCCCGTCCCGCCAGGTATAAATCTGAGCGGAAAGGATGTTGATGTGGTTGAGGGACAGGACCCCTGCGAAGATGGAAAAGATCCCTGGGCGGTCCTTGGCAATGAAGGTGCCCATCCAGCAGTCCTCTTGTTCCACTTCCCTGGGCTCGACCACGCACTCATTGGGACCGTTGGCTTCGATCCGTCCTCTCAGGCGTTTCACGAGCGCCATATGGTGTACGACCTCTTTTGGGCCGATTTCAAGAAGGTATCGCGGGGACATATCCTCCATGAATCGGTCGAGCTCCGCTTCGCCCATGGTCTTGCTCATGGCACGGCGCACCTCTGATTCCGTTTTCGCGGCCCTTCTGGCTGCATCCGTTGTAGCCAGCTCGCCCGTCTCCATCATGTGGAGGACCTTGAAGAAAAGCTCCTGCACCAGATTCGCGATCCAGCCGTTCCAAGCCCGGGGCCCGGTCGCCCTGGCATCGGCCCAGGTGAGAAGGTAGAGCATTTTGAGCGTTCCCGAATCTCCGATGATCCTCGCGCACTGCACGATGACTTTCTCATCGTTGAGGTCCCGCCTTGTGGCTGTTTCGGCCAACAGAAGATGATTCCTGATAAGGAAAAGAATCATGGCGGTCTTGTCCTCGTCATAGCTGAGACGGTTGAGGATTTCTTCCGCGATGGCGGTGCCCCGCCTGGCATGATCGTTTCCGATCTTTCCGATGTCGTGAAAGAGCCCTGCAAGCCTGAGTGGCTCCGGGTCACTCAGCTCCGCGAAGAGATCGAGGAGGAGAATTTCGTTTTCCCGACCCAGGGTCGAAAGGTAGCGGTAGGTCTCGATGGCATGTCGCCCGACCGGATAGATATGATAGGTGTCGAACTGAACGCGGTCCCTGACCTGGCCCAGCTCGGGGATGAAGGTTTCCAGAAACCCCGTCTCGTGCATCTGGTCCAGCCCGAGGTGGCCGTTCGGATGGTTGATAATCCTAAGGAAGGCGTTTACGCTCTGCGGGGACGACCTGAAGGGGTCGTCGACCAGGAACAGAAATTCCTTCACCAGACGCTTGGCCTCCATGGAGAGCTCGTACCCCGTCTTGGCGCTCTGGAAAAACACCTCAAAGAGCAGGAGGGGATTTGAGAGAATGGACGTGGCACTGCGAAAATGAATCTGTTCGTTACTCAGGTGTAGATCCTCAGGAAGGTTGGAGGATGCCCCCTTTCTTGCGGTCTGGGTTTTGAGCGGCGTGTGGTCTCTCGCGAAGGAGCGGTGAATGGCCTTGATGCCGGCCATGGCTGAGTGAAGTCTTCCAAGAAATCGCTCCACACCCATGGTGTGCGCTACGTTGCTGAAACCCATACGGCGCGAAATGGGCTCCTGATATTCGAAGTTGAGCCGGTCATTGGCCCTGCCGGACAACTGGTGAAGATGGTTTCGCGTGAGCCAGATGAATTGAAGGTTATCATTCAAGTCAACAAATTCCCTGTGGGAAAGGTGACCATGGTATTCCATGTCACGGGGGGCTCTCAGGCCATATAGGGCCCTTGTGAGCCACAGCATGTGATGGTAGTCCCGCAATCCCCCTATGCCTTCCTTGAGGTTGGGTTCCAGGAGATCGCTTGCGTCTCCGAACCGTTGGACCCTCAACTTGTCCTGGTCCTCCAGCCAGCGCGAAAAGGCGACTGCCTTTTTTTCTTTCAGCCTGTCGCGGAGCTTGTCCATCAATGTGAGGTAAAGGGTGGAATCTCCGCACACGAATCGCGCATCCATGATGGAGGTAAGCACTTCGAAATCATCTTTTGCGAGGCCGATGCAGTCTTTGATCGTTCGTGTGGCGTGGCCCACATCCAGCCCAAGGTCCCAGAGGGGGAAGAAGAACTCGTCAGCGAGGGTTCTGGCCTCCGCCGGGATCTTCGTGCCGAAGAGAATCATGATATCGATATCCGAGTGGATGCAGAGCTCCCCTCTCCCGTATCCGCCCACTGCGACCAGGGCCAGGGCGTACCTTTTTCTGAAAAGGGCTTGACCGATGGTGCTCTCCTCAAGCCCTCTTCTGAAATAGTGGTCCATGATCCCGGAGTAGGATTCCAGGAAGTCAGACCGAGTCTCCCCTCGCACAAATCTCGAGAGAAGGGATTCCCTTGACTGCCTCAGCTCTTCTTTGGCATCCGCCATGGTCGTTTTCCCGAAAAAGGTCCCGGACCTGCCCTGTTGGTCCTGCTGCGCAGGTCCGGGAGGGGTTGGCGCTTTTCTGCAATCTGCAATCAGATGGCTTCCTTTCCTGACTCACCGGTACGGATTCGTATGACGTCTTCCACCGGGAGGATGAAGATTTTTCCGTCACCGATCTGTCCGGTCCTTGCTTTTTCTTGAATAATCTTGACGGCCTCTGGGACCAGCGCCGATTCCATAACCACCTCGATCTTGATTTTGGACACGAAGTCGACCTGATACTCCGCACCACGGTAAACTTCCTTGTGGCCTCTCTGCCTTCCGAAGCCCTTGACTTCGCTTACGGTGAGGCCTTTGACACCTAGGCCAGACAGTCCCTCTTTCACGTCATCGAGCTTGAATGGTTTGATGATGGCTTCCAGTTTTTTCATTTTCTTGACCTCCCTTGGCAACTGAGGCACGTTTAAGAACGGCCGGTTTGAGTTTGCTTTGTTTCAATCACAGCTAGAGGCTGTACCCCGTTTCATTGTGAAGACTTATATCGATACCCCTTTGTTCTTCGTCCCCGGTTACGCGCAGACCCAGGGTCCAGTCAATGACTTTGAGGATGATCAGGGTCATGACAAAGGCGAAGACGACGGTCACCACGACAGAGACGAACTGGGTCCAAAGCTGGCCTGCGTTTCCGAAAAAGAGCCCGTTGGCGGCGCCGGGATTCACGGCAGTGCTTGCAAAGAGGCCTGTCGCCAGCGCGCCCCACGTTCCGCCAAGTCCGTGAATGCCAACCACATCCAGAGAATCGTCGTATCCCAGGTGCGATTTCATCAGGACGCCGCCGTAGCAGATAACGCCCGCAAATCCGCCGATCATGATGGCGGAAAGCGGGCCCACATAGCCGGAGGCCGGCGTGATGGCAACCAGTCCCGCCACGGCACCACTTGCTGCGCCAAGCGTGGTGGGCTTGCCCCTGTGGGCCCATTCGAAGAACAACCAGGAAAGGGCCGCCGCCGCCGAGGCCACGTGCGTGACCACAAATGCATTGGCAGCGAGGCCGTTACATGCCAATGCGCTTCCGGCGTTGAACCCGAACCACCCGAACCAGAGAAGGGCCGCCCCCGTGATGGTCATGGGCAGATTGTGGGGAATAAAGGCGGTCGTGCCGTAACCCCGCCGCTTTCCCACAAGGATCGCGGCGACAAGGGCCGAAACCCCTGAACTGATATGGACCACTGTGCCGCCTGCGAAGTCAAGTGCCCCCATTTTACCGATCCAGCCCCCTGCCCCCCACACCCAATGGGCCAGTGGGTTGTAGACAAGGGTGGACCAGGCCAAGACGAACACGATGAAGGCGCTGAATTTGATTCGCTCGGCAAATGCCCCTGTGATCAGGGCCGGTGTGATCACCGCAAACATGCACTGAAAGATCATGAAGGCCAGGTGGGGGACCGTCGTCCCGTAAGTGGCGCTTGGCTCCATGCCCACCCCCCGCAGCCCCAGCCACTCGAACCCACCCACAATCCCCGCGCGGTCCGGGCCAAAGGCCATGGTGTAGCCCCAGAGGGTCCATGCCAGCGTGACCAGAGCCAGAATCACGAAGCTTTGCATAATGGTCCCGAGAACGTTCTTGCTTCGGACCATCCCACCGTAGAAAAGGCCCAGGCCGGGGGTCATCAGCATCACCAGGGCGGCGGAGAGCAGGACAAAGACCGTATCTCCCGCGTTCATCACTTTTGTTCCTCCTGTTTTTCAAATAATATCTTTGATATCTTTGTAAATTGATAGGCACACCTAAGAGCAACGGCCATGCCAGAAGACCATATAAATTTTTTAATATTATTTCAAATAGTTATATACATTTGGCAAACCGAATTCAAAAAGCGATGGAACAATTTTGAAAATTCATAGAACAATAAATACGAATTTGTATATATCTTGTCAGGACGTACCGAAAGGAAGACGGGATGAGGGGCGGCAGACCGCATATCGAGCTTGAAAACCATTGACACGCGGGTTTGGCAGTGAATACCATGACACGTCATGACACCCTGGTCATGAATATCCAAACGGTCCTGCCCACTGCGAGGGACGCGATGTTCAGGACTTGCGGCCCCTTTGAGCGGTGCCGGTAGTCGGGGTCAGGGCCGAGAGGGGGCAAGGCTTGAGTGCCCCGCCAATATCAGAAGAGGAGCGAAGGCATGAAGAAGATCGAGGCGATCATAAAACCCTTCAAGTTGGACGACGTCAAAGACGCTATCCTGAAGCTCGGCGTCGGCGGCATCACGATGACTGAAGTGAAGGGCTTTGGAAGACAAAAAGGCCACAAGGAGATCTATCGGGGCGCCGAATACGTGGTGGATTTCCTTCCGAAGATAAAGATCGAGGTGGTCGTGGCTACCGAGTTGGTGGCCAGAGTCGTGGACACCATTAAAGAACACGCCTACACAGGCCAGATCGGAGACGGAAAGATTTTCATCATTCCCGTTGAAAAGGCCATTCGAATCCGCACCGGTGAAGAAGACAGAGACGCCATCTGAGGGGCTGCCGTATCCTCCCGTAAGCGTCGGTGATTTTCTGGAGGACAGGGAATCACTGATGAATGAAGGGACTGCGTCCCTGAGGGCTTCCGGGTTCGGCGCACCACGGAAATATTCCGATTTGATGGATCGATTTGTTTTTTCCGTCCTCTGTGGTGCCGGAATGCCGGAAGGGGACATGAACGCCAGGGGGCAAGGTCTGGCGATCTTCGCACTGGGCAGCTACGGGAGGCGCGAGCTTTGCTTTGGCTCCGATGTGGATTTACTGGTGCTGCACCAGGGCAAACTCCTGCCGGGATGGGAAAAGAGGATCTCCCGAGGTCTTTATATGCTGTGGGACGCCAAGCTGGAGGTCGGCCACGCGGTCATGACGATCCCCGAGTGCATCCGGCTGGCCATGTCGGATTTCAAGGTGCTTTCCTCGGTTCTGGATGCCAGACGGGTGATGGGGTCCCAGGAGATCGAACATCTGTTTCAAAACGCCTTCTTGCCCAGACTGGAACGAGAGAAGAAGACGCTTCTCACACAGTTTCTGGTTTATGAGAAACGGCGGGAGGAACGTTACGGCAAAGAGGACTTTTTTGTCGAGCCCGACTTGAAGGAAGGGCTCGGCGGGCTCAGGGATTTTCACTTCATGTCCTGGATGGCCCGCATCTATTTCAAGTGCGGAAATCTCAGGGAAATTAGGCGGTTTGCCCTTTTTTCCCACTTCGACGTGGGGAGGCTGACGCATTCCAAGCGGTTTCTGTTGCACGTCAGGAACCAGCTCCATTCCGAGGCCGGGCGGCGCGAGGACCGCCTTCTGATGAAATTCCAGCAGGAATTGGCTCACAGACTGGGTTACGGCGACGACAGGAGCTTGACAGCGGTTGAGAAGTTCATGCAGCACGTCTATCTGCACCTTAACCGCATCCGTTACGGATATGAGCTGTTCGTGGCCAAGACCCTGGATATCGTTGACCCGGAGCCAGCGGAAGATCCGATACTCGAAAAGGATTCGGAATTCCAGGTGAATAAGGGGAACCTGGTCTTGAGGGGAGAGGGGCTCTCAGAGAAGAGTCCCTTGGTCATCATGCGGGCCTTTGACGAGGCCAACCGCAGAGGCCTGTTCCTGGGATCAGGGTTTGTTTGGGAGGCGAGGAAGCGGCTCACAGCGGATGGCAAGGCCCTGGCCCACATGCGGGAAGCTAAAGACCTCTTTCTGGGCATCGTCCTCAACCCCGCGAACCCACGAATCATACGGCTTGCCCTTGAGGTCGGCCTAATCGAGCTTTTCGTCCCCGAGTTCCGAAAGATTCGAAATCTCGCCCTTTCGGATGTGTATCACGTTGAAACGGTAGACCTCCATTCCCTTCGGACGCTGGAAGTCATCGCCGAGATTGCAGGAGGGCATCAGGATGATCGATCGCTGCTTTACAGGAAGGTTTTCACGGAGCTGACCCACCCGTCGCACCTTTTTCTCGCAGGTCTGCTTCATGACATCGGCAAGGGGCATGGTGATGACCACGCGGTCAAAGGCGCGGAAATGATCCCGAGGGTCTTGAATCGTCTGGGTGTGGGCGTGGACGGTGCGAGGTCGGTTTCTTTCCTGGTCACCCACCACTTGCTCCTGGCCAGGATAGCCCAGCGAAGGGACCTCTCGGATGAAAAGACCGTCGTTCAGGTGGCTCAGACCATCCAGGACCTGGACCTCCTGAACATGCTATTTCTTCTGACATTTGCCGACAGCGTGGCTACGGGCCCCATGGCAAGGAGCGACTGGAAGATGATGCTCCTGACGGAGCTCTACTTCAAGGTGAGGAAGGTTTTGGAGGGAGAGAGCCTGGCGACCCCCGATGCCACAAACCGGATCGAGTCCAGGAAAAAGGAGTTGCTTCAGACCCTGGCCGCCGAGTACCCCTCAAACGCGCTTCAGGAATTGATGGAGCAGGTATCTTCGCGCTATTTCCTGACCACCCCGCCGGAGATTATGACCGCCCACTTCCGAATGGCCCTTAATAGGGGGTCGGAACCTTTCTCCTGGGTCCTGCAGAAGATCGAGGGCGCCCCGGTCACGCGCATCACATTGTGCATCCACGACCGCCCCGGACTTTTCAGCAAGATGGTCGGTGTGTTCGCCATCAACAACATCAAGGTGCTCTCCGCCAACATCCAGACGCTCAAAAACGGTCTCGCCTTCGACGTCTATGAGGTCACCAACCCCCTGGACCCCTTTCGAGAATCTGAGAAATGGGGCCAGGTGCGGGACGAAATCAACATGGTCCTGGACGATCGGCTCCCATTGGACGACCTGATCCACGAAAAGGGACGCATGAGCCTGGGTGGTCAGAAACCCTGGCGATCACGTGATAGAAAGATTAAAATCGAAAATGAGGCCTCGGATTTTTTCACGGTCATCGAAGTCAGCGCGGAAGAGCGGACCGATCTGCTTTACGAGTTGGCCAAGACGCTCCATGGGCTAGGCCTGGACATCCGTTTCGCCAAGGTCAACAGCGACAGAGAAAAGATGCAAGGCGTGTTCTATGTCCGGACGGGCGAGGGGCAGAAAGTCACGCACGAGGACGCGATTCGGGCCGTGAGAGAAGGCATCCTTCAGGTCGTTTGCTAGCATGTTTCAATCGTCCGTCTGCTCGGTTAGCTGCACCTGCAAACCAGAATCCACAACTCGCGGGCGAAGTTTATTTTAATGGCGGGATGAGCCTGCGCTTCCTAGAAAGTCCGGGCTCAGGGATGAGCCCGGACTCCTTCAATCGCTTCGCTACACCAGGCCCTGATCCAGCATGGCATTTACGACCTTCATGAAACCGGCGATATTGGCGCCGACCATATAGTTCCCAGGCTTTCCGTATTCCTCGGATGCATCCAGGCAGGTCCGGTGAATGCTTTTCATGATGATCTTGAGACGGGCATCCACTTCTTCCCTGGGCCAGGCAAGGCGCATACTGTTTTGAGCCATCTCAAGACCGGAGGTGGCCACACCGCCGGCATTGGCCGCTTTGCCGGGTGCGTATCGAACCCCACTGGAGAGGAAACCTTCGATGGCTTCCGGCGTGGAGGGCATGTTGGAGCCTTCCGCCACCAGTCTCACCCCCCCCTCAACGAGGTGCTGAGCGTCCTTCCCGTTGATTTCGTTCTGGGTTGCGCAGGGAAAGGCACAATCGGCCTTGTGGGCCCAAAGGGGATTGTAATCCAGGGTGGAGTCCGTCTCCGTGTACATGGCCTGTGAGTATTTGTCCACGTATTCCTTGATCCTGCCCCTTCGGACATTTTTGAGACGCATGACGAAGTCCAGTTTGTCTCGATCGATCCCCTGTTCATCGTAGATGTAACCGGAGGAATCCGAGAGGGTGATGGGCTTGGCGCCCAATTCGATGAGTTTCTCTGCTGTGTACTGGGCGACGTTACCGGAGCCGGAGACCAGGCATTTCTTGCCTACGAAGGTCTGGTTCAGGGTGGCCAGGATTTCGGCTGCGAAATAGACGCACCCATAGCCAGTGGCTTCAGGCCGGATGAGGCTTCCTCCCCATCCCAGGCTCTTTCCCGTGAGAACCCCGGTGAACTCATTGGCTAACTTTTTGTACATGCCGAACATGTACCCGATCTCCCTGGCGCCCACGCCGATGTCGCCCGCGGGCACATCCGTGTCGGGACCGATGTGTCGGTGGAGCTCCAGCATGAAGCTTTGGCAAAAGCGCATCACCTCGTTGTCCGACTTGCCTTTGGGGTCAAAGTCGGACCCTCCCTTGCCCCCGCCCATGGCCAATGTCGTGAGCGCATTTTTGAAAACCTGCTCAAATGCCAGGAACTTTAGGATGCTCAGATTGACGGAGGGGTGGAAGCGGATGCCCCCCTTATAAGGCCCGATGGCGCTGCTCATCTGCACCCTGAACCCCCGGTTCACCTGGATCTGGCCTTGATCGTCCACCCATGGGACCCGGAAGATGATGGTTCGCTCAGGTTCCACGATCCGTTCGAGAATCGCCACATCCCCGTATTCGGGGTGACGGTCCAGCACGGGTTTCACTGACTCCAGAACCTCGTACACGGCCTGATGGAATTCCTTTTCTCCGGGGTCTCGCGCCTGGATCACTTTCAAGATGTCCGTCATAACCAACCTCCTGCAATATGGAATAAGTCCTTCGTCCAATGGGGAAGGGTAACACCTGTTTGAACGGATCGGCTCCTGAGGTGCCTGCCGATCTGAAAACCACTTGCGTGGCGGGGAGAGCAACCGATTGGATCTCTTCAGCGGTTGCCAGCCCATGTTTATTCGAAATACACCGGGTCCCGGTTGACCACTAATTGGCCAGGATCACGCATTCCGATGTCCTGCCATCAATCTTGAGCAGCATCCCCTTTTCGGGCCTCACCTGTCTTAGAAAAGTGGTTTCCTGAAGCGCAGGCAGTGAATCCAACCACTTCCAGTCGAAACGATCTTGCGTGTTTTCCGTGACAGTGATGTAGTGAATGCCAAGGGACGTGATGTTCTGGAAGAAGTGGGTGCCCTGGGATGGGTCCGCATTGATTTGATCATTTCGCAGTTCCACGATGGCGCCGACACCCGATATGTCCCTCCACTGGACCGGGATGCCCAACCACCGATCCGCTGAACCCCATCTGCCCGGTCCCACCAGCAGGTATGGCCGGTTCTCTTTGAGAAGGGTTGCGTTCACGCGACCGATGTCCTGTGCGATCTGCACCGTGGCCTCCGGTCTGAAGGCTGCCGGTTTGACGTAGAGGATATCGGTGATCAGGTCGTTCCTGCCGTTCCCGAGGGCCTGACCGGAAAAGCAGAAGGCCCTTCGCACATCGCTCGGGCTGATTTTGACCTCGTAGCGTTCCTGATCGGGCGCCATGGGCCTCATCTGAAGGAAGTAGAACTCCTTCCTGGGGGATTGCGCCGTACCCAGGCTGACTGAAAATTCGAGTTCCACAGGGCAGCCCATTGCCCCTCTTCCCAGTTCCAGGAAGTCGCAGAGCAGGGGGGCTAGGGGAAAGAGATTGTGTTTCAGGACAGGAGCGAAGGTCATGATCTTCGGTCCTTGCATATACCCCGTATCCCGAATGCGGTGCTCATTGGGTACGTAGGTGCTGGCCAGCGATTTCACAGGGAATTCGGCTTCCGCCTCGTCGATTTCTCGTTTTTCAAGGTTGGCGTGCCTTCCGAATGACAGGTTCTCCGGGTAGTTTCTGATCTTCAGGGCGTAAAAAAAGCGCTGGGCATTGTTGAGGATGTCCTCCACCGTGGAGAACTGAGGCAGTATGCCCGGGTGCCTAGGCGAAAAACGCAGGGCCCTTTCCCCTTCCACGACGGTCTTGCCGAGACCAAGGGCGATGTAGGCGATGCCGTCCTCCCGTTTCATGGGAGCGATGGGATAGTAGTTGTGGGACTGGGCGACGCCGGACAGGGCGGGATAAAGGTAGTCCCCGTAGGTTTCACCGGTGATCTGCTGGATGATCACGGCCATCTGCTCTTCCTGGGGCTGAACCGAGGTGCTCCTGGAAAAGGCCTTGGGGCCTTCATAGTAGGTGGAGGCATAGACGTGCTTCACCGCAGCGATGAGATGCCGCAGACGGACCGAAAGATCCGGATGGTTGTTGGGAATCATGTAGGTATGATAGAGGCCTGCGTATGGTTGGAACTGGGCATCTTCCAGCAGGCTGGAAGACCGGATGGAGAGGGGGTGCTTCACCTGGGCAAGATAGACCTCCAACTCCCTTCTCATCCATTCGGGCATTTCCGCCTCCAGGAAGGCCCTCGCCACCTCGCGGTCGGGATAGTCCTCCAGGCCGAAGCGATGCAGTTGGTTTTGCGCAACAAAGGACTCAAACCCATCGGTGCTGATCACGAGGGTTTTGGGGATCTCGATGCGAACGTCCGGGTACTTCTCATAAAGGGCGGGGTTCTCCTGGAGCAGGGCGGACATGAAGGCGAGACTCCGGGCCTTGCCGCCCAGGGATCCCTGGCCGATCTTTACGAAATCACTGATATCCGGGTCAAAATTGCGGGGATGAAACTGGGCGACGACTCCCTTCTGACGCCATCTGCGAAGCGCGTGGATGTTTGAGATGATATATTGTCTGAGCTCACCGGCGTCTTTGAACTCCGAGGCCTTAACCTCTCTAAAGGCCGAGGCCAGGGTGATCTCAGATCGGGCCATGATCCAGTTGGAAAAGTGATTGCGGGTCGCATGGTACCAGAGGGATTCGTCCGGCACAGAGGCCACTTTTTCCTCCAGTTCCTTGAGGTTGGAGGCCCGGCCCACCGCTCTACCGTCCGGCATGCGAAACATGAACTCCCCGAATCCCAGGTGATTCATGAAAAAGTCCTGTATCTCCGAGAGGAGATTCGGGGAGTTCTTGTCAAGAAACACTGCCGGGATGCGCCCGGCCTTTTCCCTGTTCGTGGGGTCGGAGCTGAGCAGTAACAGGGGGAGGTCAGGAATATCATTCCGGATCTGTTTGAAAAACTGGTATCCTGCATCGTCCTGCAACCGGTTCTCCCTGGGGAACCGGGCGTCGGAAATGATGCCGAAGAGATACGGCCGGTATTTTTGGTAGAGCTCCATGGCCTCTTCATAATTCACGGCCAAGAGGATTTTGGGCCTGGCCCGCATGGTCAGCAGCCGGTGCTCCTCGTTGAGGCCCACCTCCAGCACAGCCTGGGTCTGACGCACGATTTCCTTGTAGATGAGAGGCAGAAAGGAGGAATAGTATAGCGGAGAGTCCTCCACCAGAATTAAAACGCGGACGCTCGCCATCCGGGTATCGAAGTCAACGTTGAGCCGGTCCTCCGCGCTCTTGACCAGTGCCAGAAGAAAATCGGATACCCCGGACCAGATGAAAACCTTGTCGATGCCCCGAGCGCGTTCGCCCTCCGGAAGGGGATAGATGCCCCGGGTCGTATGGGCAAGGAGAATCACGGGCAACTCCGGCTTGATTCTCTTGATCTCCAGCCCCAGGGTAAAGACGTCCAGTCTCCTCCAGGTGGGGCGTGGCGATGACCATGTCGAACTTCTTTTCGTTCAGGTGCTCCAGGGCCGCGTATGCGGAAGAGGTGCGCGTCACCCTGGGGGGTTGGCTCAGATTGAGTCCCCTGTATTCATTGATGATCCTGGAGGAGAGCCTCCCGTCCTCTTCCATGATGTAGGCGTCATAGGGACTCGAAATCAGCAGGATCTCGCGGATCTTGCTGGCCATGAGCTCGTGGAAGATCTTGAATCGCCCGTAAAATTCGGAGGGTAGCGGGTAAGGTTTCATTCCTTATGGACTTGCCGGTGCACTCTTGTTCGCCTCAGGCTCAATGGTCTTTCGAATCAAACAGGGATCCGATACGGCACGGCAGGATCCGGGGGATCCCCAGAATCGATGAAGAACGGTTTTTACCCCATATCGTATGAAATGTCTACCGGATGATGAAAGAAATGAAAAGGGTGAACGGTATCAGCTCCATGAGCCTGACCGTTCACCCTTCAGCAGGACGTGGGTAGGATGGGTGCCTGTATTTCCCACGCGGAATCGTAAAACGTGCGACTAGGCGTCGAGTATTTGAAGCGCCTCCTCTCGATAGGCCTCCATGACATAGGGAATTCCAGTGACCTTGGCGCATTCCTCGGTGAGAGACATGAGATCCTTCCTGTTGATGAAGCCAACTCTCCCAGCTCCTGGCCCCGGCCATCAATTGCTGCAGTCCGACCTTGATCTTGTCCACAGCGCTGAAAATGCCGATGGCGCCAAGGGGCATGGTGTCCACCTCCGACCCGTACTTCTCTTTGAGGACCTCATAGTTCATGAAGATTTCCTCTTTGGTGGAGCCGTATTTGGACACCGATGTGGGCAGGCCCTTGTCTTCGCCCCTAAGCCACTTCTCTGCGTTCTTTCCGACCATCCCCGGGATCATCAGGGCTCGGCCCATGCAGACGGCCTTGCAGTAAGGCGCGCCCAGGGCCAGGGCCTTGAAGACATGGTCCTCTGAAGAGAACCCCCCGGCAAAGGCGATATCCGGAACCCATTTCCCGCGGCTCGCGAGGCGCTCGCACAGCTCGTAGGCCATGGAATGGAGATAGATGGAAGGAACACCCCATTCGTTCATCATCCTCCACGGGACTCATGCCCGTTCCCCCGGGCGCGCCGTCTATGGTCAGGAGGTCGATTTTTGCGTCGCTGGACCAGCGTATGGCCATGGCCAGTTCCCTCATGGGGTAAGCGCCGGTCTTGAGGGTGACGCGTTTGGCCCCGAGTTTCCGGATCCGCTCGACTTCCTTCATGAAGCCTTCCTGATCCACGAACCCAAGGCGGGAATGGCGTCTCGAACTGCTTCAGGGGGCCTGCCTTGAAGGCTGCCTGAAAGGCGGGCACATCAGGATCGGGAGTGACGATATAGCCGCGCCTTTTCAGTTCCATGGCCCGCTCCAGGGAGTCGACCTTGATCTCGCCGCCGATGCACTTGGCCCCCTGGCCCCATTTCAACTCGACTGTTTCCACGCCCAGGTTCTCCAGCACATACTCGGCAACCCCGTTCCGGGTATCCTCGACGTTCATCTGTACCAGGATGTCCCCCTAGCCATCGTAGTAGCGTCGGTATTCCTTCACGCGGCGGTCCATCTCCGGGGATTTCTTCACCTTCCCGTTGTTGTCGAATTCCAGTTCCGGGTCAATACCGCAGACGTTTTCACCGCAAACCAGGCTGATGCCGCTGATGGCGGCGCCCACGGCAAAGTGTTCCCAGTTCTTTCGGGCGATGTCCGTGCTTCCCAGCGCCCCCGTGAAGACCGGCACCTTCATCTTGACTTTGTTCGTTACACCAAAGGAGGTCTCGGTGTTCACGGCGGGAAAGGTGGCCTTGTCCGGGTCGGGGTCCATGCCCTTTGCCCCAAGGGCATAGCCCATGATGTTGAGGTGCGAATAGTCGACCGGGTAGTCCTTGTCAGCCCCTGCCGTGATGCTGCCGAAGGGTTGAGGATAAAGGAGCTCTCTGCCGCGGAAGGTGGCGTGAAACATGTCGCAACCTCCCCGGCACCCGTCCACGCAGCGGCTGCAAACACCGGATTGCGGCGCCACGTTTCGCGATCGATTGGCAGTCTGCAAGGCTTCATCGGAATTCGGTCTGTGTAAGTTCATTTGGTTCACCCCCATAAGTAAAAATAAAAAAAAGACGCCCAACCTTGGAAGGAAGACGCCTTTGTCATTTCCATACCGTATTATGTCGCACGCCTTTGTGACGACGGATGTTTTATAAAACATTTTTGTCAATTTCGTCAAGTGGTTTTTCTGAGACAGATTTGTAATGTATGGAAAGATTCAGTGACTCCGTCCCGGAATCCACCCTTCCTGCTGTGGGTGTCAGGAAAAAGGGACTGTGCCGGGAACACTCAAAGGAGGCGCGGGAGAAGGGGTTGTCTCAGGTCAGAGATCCTGAGAGATGATGAGGGCCTCTGCGATCTCACGCATGGACTTTCGTGTGTCCATGCTTTTCTTTTGCAGCCATCGGAAGGCCTTATCGGCAGGCAGGTTTCTCTTGGTCATCACAATCTCTTTGGCCCTGTCAATCAGCTTTCTGGTGACCAATTCCTCTTCGATCACCTTTGTCCTGATAATGAGGCGCGTGTTCTCAATGGCAATGGCCGCTTGATTGGCCACTGTGGTGATCAGGTTCACCTCCGGTTCCGAGAATTCATGGGGTTCTGAAGTGAAACAGTTCAGGACGCCGATCACCCGGTCGTCCTTTACATGCATGGGGACGCTTACCATGGAGACAAGGCTCAGTTTGCGGGCCATCTCCTTTTCTTTGAAGCGGGGTTCTTCCAGTACGTTTCCCACAATGAGGGGCCTGTTCATGGAGGCCACGTAGCCGACCACCCCTTCATTCATATTGAGGGCACGATCTTTCACATATTCAGGATCAAGGGACTGGGTGGCCTTGAGACGAATTTTTCTGGGGGTCTCATTCTCGTCGATCAACCACAAAGAACAGATCTCCACCCCCGTCACCTTGGCCGTAACCATGACAATGAGCTTGAGGATATCCTCCAAATAAAAATCGGAGGTGATGGCCTGGCTGATGTCCATCAGCGCCCTGATGTAATGGTCATATATCTCGGGCGGTTTTCTCTCCATATGTCGAAAAGAACCTGATCACAAAAAAGGTAGAAAAAGGCGTTTTCGGACCGGCTGAAAAAGGATCCAGATGAAGTACATTAATCAATCTATATGAAATGACTTATCATTTCAACATAAATCCTCTTCAGGGGTGGGTCTGAGACCGATCCGGCGCTCTACTGCTGAACCGTTCAGGTGCAAACCCGCCTATGGGCTTCCATCAAGAACGACCGTTTCCCTCTTTCTTGGTGAACAGGCCAAATGCGAGGCCCAGGGTCCCGACCGTGATGGCCGAATCCGCCACATTGAACGCGGGCCAGTGATAGGACCCCAGATAGATGTCCACAAAATCGATCACTTCCCCCAGCCTGAATCGATCCACCAGGTTCCCGACCGCACCTCCCATGACAAGGGAGAGGCAAAGGGCCAGGACCCCTCCTCCCTCCCCCAGCCTCTTGAACCACCAGAGCAGGATGCATATGGCAAGCAAGCTCGCGCCCAGAAGGAGGTAAGTCTGAAAGGTGCTCCCCGGATCGTTCATCAGCCCGAAGGCCATCCCGCGGTTTCTCACATGGACCAGGTTGAAAAAACCCTTCACCACCGGGATGGTCTCGTGTGGGTGGATCCACCGGGTGACGGCCCACTTGGTCCCCTGGTCAAGCAGAATCACGGCGAGCGCAGGCCATGTCATGAGATGCGCGCGCGGGGTCACGGCTTCTCCGTTTCCATTTCAATCAGGGCCTGCTGACACCTCGCGCAAAGCCCGGGCTGGTTCTGGTCCCGACCCACGGTTTGGTCATGAACCCAGCACCGTTCGCACTTGGTGGCGACCGAGGGGAGAACTCTGATCCGAACGCCTTCCAGGGTCTCGCTGGAGACACCCTCATCGACCGAGTCCACGGCCACTATTTCCAGGGACGAGACGATGGCCAGTGTCCTCAGGAGCTCCGCCTGATCTCCCAATGCCTTCAAGCGCTCGGGGGAAAGGCCCAGGGTGACGGCGGCGTCGAGAGAATGACCGATCTTCTTGTCTCTCCTGGCCAGCTCCAGGGCCTTGGTGATTTCCTTTCGGACTGCAAAAATGATTTCCCATCGGGCCGCAAGGTCCGGATCCTTGTAGTCCTCTCTGACAGGGAGGAACACGTCTGCGTGGACGCTTGGGCCGCGGCCCTCAGCCTTCATATGATGCCAGATCTCGTCGGCCGTGAAGGAAAGGACAGGCGCCATAAGCCTCACGAGAACCTCCAGGATCTCCTGCATGGCCGTTTGGGCGGACCTTCTTTTCCGGGAGCTTTTGGGGGATGTGTACAAACGGTCCTTGATGATGTCGAGATAGAGGGAGGAGAGGTCCAAGGCGCAGAAATTGTGCAGATTGTGGTACACCAGATGGAACTCGAAGGCATCGTAGGCCTTGAGGACCCTTTCATTTAACTCTTGCAAACGATTGAGTGCCCATCGGTCGAGCGGTTCCATGTCCCCGTAAGGGACGGCGTGTCGGTTCGGGTCGAAGTCGTTCAGATTTCCCAATAAGAACCGGCACGTGTTCCGGATGCGGCGATAGGCCTCTGTCAAACGCTGAAGGATCTCCTGGGAGAGCCGGATGTTGTCCCGGTAGTCCTCGCCTGCCACCCAGAGCCGCAGGATTTCCGCGCCGTACTTGCCGATGAGCTCCTCCGGGGCGATGACGTTTCCTGCGGACTTATGCATGGCCTTGCCGGACCCATCGACCACAAAACCATGCGTCAGCACCGATTTGTAGGGCGCATCCCCCCGTGTACCCACCGAACAGAGAAGCGAGCTGTGAAACCATCCCCGATGCTGGTCACTCCCCTCCAGGTACATGTCCGCAGGGCTGTCCAAATAGTCCCTTTTCTCCAGGACCGCGGCGTAGCTCACGCCGGAATCAAACCAGACGTCCAGGATGTCGGTCTCCCTCCTGAAGCGTTGGCCGCCGCATGCCCGGCACGTGGTCCCCGTCGGCAGGAGGCGTTCAACAGGTTCTGAAAACCAGACGTCGGCCCCCCCACTGTCGACGAGCCCGGCCACATGGTCAATGATCTCCTGAGAGATGAGCATCTCACCGCAGTCGTCGCAGAAAAGGACCGTGATCGGGACGCCCCAGGCCCTTTGTCGGGACACGCACCAATCGGGACGGTTGGCAATCATCCCATAAATGCGGTCCCGTCCCCAGGCCGGGATCCATGAGACCCGGTCGATGGCGGAAAGGGCCTTGTCTCTCAAGCCGTTCTTTTCCATGGAGATGAACCACTGTTCCGTGGATCGAAAGATCACCGGTTTTTTGCAGCGCCAGCAGTGCGGATATTCGTGTGAGATCTCCTGCTCCTTGATCAGGGTACCATTGTCCCTGAGCTTTTCGATCACGGCGCGGTTGGCCTCAAAGACCGCAAGGCCTGCGAAGGTTTCCACGTCCGGAGTGAAGCGGCCCCGGCTGTCCACCGGCGAGTAGACCTCGAGGCCGTAGGCAAGGCCTGTTTCGTAGTCTTCACGGCCGTGGCCCGGCGCCGTGTGCACGCAGCCCGTCCCCGCCTCCAGCGTCACGTAAGGGGCCAGGACCAGCAACGACGGCCTGTCATAAAGCGGGTGTTTCGCCTCAAGCCTTTCAAGAACGGATGCCTTGAGTTCTGCTAGGATCTCGTAGTGGTCGATGCCGAAGGTATCCATGCATACATCGAGGAGCCCCTTGGCCAGGATCAGGACCCTCCCGTCATCAATGGCCGCGGCCACGTAATCAAGCTCCGGGTGCAATGCAACGGCGAGGTTTGCCGGAAGCGTCCAGGGCGTGGTGGTCCAGATGGCCACATGAACCTCCCTGCCCCGGAGCTCGGGAATGATCGATCCGAGGTCGGAGCGCATAGGGAAAAGGACAAAGATGGATGGGGAGGCGTGCTGCTCGTATTCCACTTCCGCTTCGGCCAGGGCTGTCTCACAGGAAATGCACCAGTAAATGGGCTTCTTGCTCCGGATGAGGCTGCCGTTCAGTGCGAATTTGCCGAATTCCCTTACAATGGTGGCTTCATAAGCAAAGTTCATGGTCAGATAAGGGTTTTGCCATTCGCCCAGGACACCCAGCCGCTTGAATTCCTCTCTCTGTATGTCGATGAATTTTTCCGCGTATTCCCGGCAGTAACGCCGGATCTCCACCTGGGTCATGTCGAGCTTTTTCCGCCCGAGCTCCTGATCCGCCTTGTGCTCGATGGGCAGGCCGTGGCAGTCCCAGCCCGGAACATAGGGGGCATCGAACCCCGCCATCTGTCTCGACTTGACGATGATGTCTTTCAGAATTTTGTTGAAGGCGGTACCCATGTGAATGTTGCCATTGGCGTAAGGCGGGCCGTCGTGGAGATTGTAACGCTTGCGGCCGCGGGAGGTCTCGCGGATAATGCGATAGAGGTCCATTTCCTCCCATCGCTTGAGCATCTCCGGTTCATTTTTGACGAGGTTTCCCTTCATGGGAAATTCGGTCGCCGGCAGATTGAGGGTTTGCTTGTAGTCCATTCCTTGCGCCTCCCGACACAATCAGCGTAAAAAAATAGGCTATCAAATCAGGCAATTCAAGTCAAATTCATATTAAGGTGACAAATAACCGGGCTGGACCGTGAAGAATCGTCCGAGGAAAGGAAGGTATTGACATCATATCACGTGAAAGGTACTGTCATTAACTGTAAATTACCTAACTTAGTCAATTTCTTATGCTTTGAGATCGCGTGTGAAAGGCGGAGCTCACGGGTTTCGCCCCAATTGGAATGGTGGGACATTCGGTATGGCGGAATAGAGTCCTTTTTGATCCCAATATCCCATTATTCCACCATTCCGTTATTCTGATTTTGAGCACAGCCGGTCGTAGCGATTCCGAGACCTATCATCAGGGTTTTGGGGTTCGCGGCGTCTGCGTCTGAGAGGGAGGGGCGTGTCATGTCTGTAAGTGCTGGGTTGAAGACGAGTTGTCTGAGGCGTATTTCATTCTGCATCGTCATACCGTTTGTCTTCGTCATTCTGTCGGGGTGTGCCCCCTTGATTTTCTTAGGGGCGGGGACGGCCGCCGGCGTTGCAGGATTCAAGTATTACGATGGAGCCCTCAACGTCATCTACCAGGCCCCTTACATGGACACCTGGGATGCCTCCCTGAGCGCCCTCTCCAGGATGAACCTGAAGGTGGAGAAGTCGGACCATGATTTGAAGAAAGGCCAGATCGTGGCAAAGCGGCCGGACGGCACGCGGGTCACCCTCTCAGTTGAATACAAATCCTCCAATGAAACCGGAGGCCGTAATCCGGGTGGGTTTTTTCGGGGACGAGGCGGCGTCGGTCGCCATTAAAGAGAAGATCAGAGAGATCCTCCAGGGGATGTCTTAGGTGCGAATCAGGTTCGGATGTTCAGCTGGTCGAGCATCGAGTCTGCGAACCGGATGACAAAGTCCCGTTGCGGGGAGGTGCAAAAGCCGGGGCAGGTGCAGCGCATGTTCGCCAGGCTCCGGATAAAGAGCTCCAACTTCACGAAGCCGCGGCCCAGCTCGACGGCGAAGACATGTGGCCGGCAGGCTTCGTGCAGGTGCTGGGCTCCGGTGAGCAAGTCGCTGGGGACCTTGACCCAGAAGATCCCGTCCATACCGGACCCGATGGCATTTTGGGCGAGAAATCCTTTGATTCTTTCCAGTTCCGGGTTGCCGATTTCGTCGATCAGATAAGCCCTCATCTCCCGTCTCCACCTGCTGGGTCCGGTTTTATGCCTTTCAAGAACGCGTCCGTGGCAGAATAGGCCCGGAACACCTGCGAACTTAACGCACCCCAGGGTGCGATGTCAAACATTGGGGGGTCGCTTTCGTGAGAGAACCAATCTCCGCCAAGATACAGGTGAGCATCCCCTTTACCATGCTGCATGACACGTACATGGGTGTGTTTTTGGAACGAAGGCTCAACCCTGAAATCGGGATCGACGCGTGGGCGATTGAGAACCATTCGATCGGCGAATTCGGAGAAATCGCGCAGTCTCTGAAACGGCATGGCCGGTCCGTTACCTTGCACGGCCCTTTCATGGATCTGGCCCCCGGTTCCCCGGACCCGGCCGTCAGGGCCTTGGCCCGGAGCCGACTGGATCCGATCGTCCGCTTGGCCGGCCTTTTTGAGGCGAAAACCGTGGTCTGCCATGCCGGATACGACCGGAGGCGTTACGGGAGCCTGCAAGAAGACTGGCTCGAAAGAAGCCTGGCGTTCTGGTCGTGGCTCGGTGGGCGGGTTCAGGAAACGGGAAGCCGACTCATGCTTGAAAACGTCTACGAGGATGGTCCCCAGGATCTCCTCCGTCTCTTTCAAGGCATTGAGCCTCTCAATGTCCGGTTCTGTCTTGATGCGGGGCATGCGGCCTCTTTCAGCCGGACCCGACTGGACGAATGGGTGGCAGTGCTGCATCCTTACCTGGGTCAGCTTCATCTCCACGACAATCACGGCGATATGGACGAACATCTCGCCCTCGGCGACGGTCTCATTGACTTTGAAGGGTTTCTTGGCCAGGTCAGGGCGAAGAAGGCCTCTGCCCCCTTCGTGACCATTGAGCCGCATCGGGAAGAGGACCTGCTGCCAAGCCTCGTTCATCTGGAAAAGATCTGGCCCTGGTAAACGTGGGGCGTTCGAAAGCGGCATGCCCGCGAATTCCTGGGAGGAGGCATAGATGGAAAAGGAAGATCCTCAGACCTTGATGAAGCATCCTTTTCCAAAGTCCGTTTCTGTGGCGGAGAAGCTGAAGCGTCTTGGGGAAATCGTCGTCCCTGATGACGCGCTTGGCATCCTGATCAACGCCGATCCAGATGCCATCGCGAGCGCCATGGCCCTGAAACGTATCTTCTGGCGGAAGGCAAGAAGGGTCTCCATCTATCACATCAACACCATCAAGAGGCCGGATAACCTTGCCATGATCGAGCTCCTGAAAATCGAGCTTCAACCTGTCAAGGCCATGGATCCCTCGAAGCTCACCAAGTGGGCCGTGGTGGACTCACAGCCTCACCACAGTGAGATCCTGGAGGGCATCCCTTTTGACATCATCCTTGATCACCATCCCTCCGTTCCCGAATACGCAGCGCCGTTTGTGGATGTCATGGAGCACTACGGGGCCGTCGCCAGCATGATGACCGAATACCTCAGAGTGGCCAGGATCCGCCCTTCCATGAAACTGGCAACGGCCCTTTTTTACGCTATCAAGACAGACACGGACAACTTCGTGAGGGCATCGACCCCCAACGACATCAACGCCTTCCAGTATCTCTACCGGTTCGCGAACATGAACATCGTCAAGAAAATCGAGTCCTCCGAGATGACACGTAAGATGCTGGCCGGCTTCCAACTGGCCATGGACCGTTTGACGTTTGTGAAGGGCACGGCTTACATTCACATGGGTCAGGTGGAAAGCGCGGACACGCTCGTCATTATCGCCGATTTTTTCATCAAATTCGCAGAGGCCAGATGGAGCATCGTGTCCGGCACGGTCGAAAAGAGACTCATCGTGATCTTCAGAAACGCGGGACTCAGGGGTGATGCGGGTAAAATCGCCAAGCGTCTCTTGGGGGAACTTGAAGGTGCCGCCGGGGGACACCGGGCGGCCGCAAGGGCCGAGATCCCGGTGGAGGCAATCCTGAAGGGGACCAGGAGCCGAGACCTGGGTCAATTCGTCATCAGGACCATCGAGCGTGTCCGCCGAGGGTGACGACCTCCCATGATATCCTGAGCCTGCTCAACGGTCTCGGGCCTGTCCCAGTGCCCAGGTCTCCCTTTTTCCCTATTGACAGACCCTGCCATTCTCTGTATATTTGACAGTGAAAGTCCCCTGAAAGATTAGAGAATTTTATGAACGGTATTCATGATTTCCGGTTTTCACGCGGACTTTGCCCCACGACCTTGTCGGTTCAACAAAACCACAGCAAATTCATGGATGGTCCACTGGCACGATTAAGACCCATTGTATCTCCGACCCCAAGAGAGATCTGGGTCCATTAAGAGCGCTTAACGTTCATCAAAAATGGAAAGGAGAGAAGAGCAACCATGGATTTCTATGCGTTCGCGGAAGGTCCGCTGTTGTGGATCGCTTTTTTGACTTTCATTATCGGCACGGTCTTGAGAATCGCATTTTTCGTCTACGTGTCTCGAAGACAGGACAAGATCATCTATCAGTATTTCAGCTGGAAGTACGTTTTTGCCACCTTGTGGCGATGGGTCCTTCCCCTGAACAGGGCCGTGGCCAAAAATCCGGTGTTCGTCATCCTGGGGTACATCTTCCACGTTTGCCTTATCGTGGTGCCCATCTGGCTCTCGGGCCACATCATCCTTTGGGAGGAATCCCGGTTCGAGTGGTCCTGGACGCCCATCCCTGATGGGTTGGCCGATTGGATGACCATCGGGCTTCTGGCCATTGGTGTCTTTTTCCTGGTGCGGCGGGTCGTGTCGGCCGATATTCGCCTTCTTTCCTCCTTTTCCGATTATATGCTGCTGGTTGTGACGATGCTCCCTTTTCTCACGGGCTATTTCGCCACCCACGGTACCGTGGACAACGTCGCGGTGGTGGGTGAGAACATTGCGTTGATCCATATGCTGTCAGGGGAGTTGATGCTCATTCTGATCCCCTTTACGAAGCTTTCCCACTTCGTCTTGTTTTTCTTCTCGAGGGGTGCCACAGCCATTGAGTTCGGCCGGAGAGGGTATCCCATCTAAATCGAGGACATGACGCCGCAAGCATTCAAAGGAGCTGAAACATGAATGAACAGGTAGCCGATAGGGACGTTGAAAGGAGGGAGATAAACCCTCAAGCGATCACCGACTTTCTCAAACCCAGGATGGGTGCCCGCTTCAGGACCTGGCTAAAGATCTGCGCCCATTGCGGACTGTGTGCCGACACATGCCATCACTATCTGGCAAGCGACAGGGACCCGAACATGATTCCGGCGCGCAAGGTCCGCTTTTTGGCCGAGCTGCTCAAGAAAAAGGGAAAGGTGGATGAGGCATACCTCAAGAAAGTTTACGACACCATCTACTACGAATGCAACATGTGCCGACGGTGCAGCCTTTACTGCCCTTTCGGCATCGACATCGCGTTGATGATTTCGACGCTCAGAAGCCTTCTGCATTCGCAGGGGATGGCGCCGGAGGGACTACTGAGGGCCATAGAGAACTACCAGACCACCGGCAACCAGATGGCGGTGACGGACGAGGAATGGGTGGAGACCCTCGAGTGGTGCGAGGAAGAGACCGCCGAAGAGATTGTGGGCCTCAAGATCCCCATCGACAAAAAGGGTGCCAGGATCATGTACACCGTCAATGCACGGGAGGCCAAGTTTTACCCCCAGGACATCATGCAGGTGGCCCAGATCTTCCACGTGGCGGGCGAGGACTGGACCCTGCCGAGTCAGCCCGGATGGGACGACACCAACCTGGCCATGTTTTGTGGGGATGCCAAGACGGCGAGGATGATCGTTGAGAACACCTTCAAGCGGGCGGAGGAACTGGAGGCTCAAAACGTCGCGGTCACTGAATGAGGGCACGCCTACCGCGCGCTTCGGTTCGAAGCGCCAGCCTGGTTGGGTTACACGCCGAAACAGCCCGTGATTCATTCCGTCGAGCTCTTTCATGACTATCTCCGGGATGGCCGGATCAAGCTGAAAGAGAAGATCAAGGAGCCCACGACGGTTCAGGACCCCTGCAACGTGATCCGGAGCGGCGGTCTGGCCGAAAAGAACCGCCGGCTGGCCGAATATCTCTCAGAAGACTTCAGACCCATGAAACTACAAGGCAATTACAATTACTGCTGCGGCGGGGGCGGCGGCGCCATGCCCATGGGCGGGGAGATGCGTAAGCACCGACTGAAGTGCGGAGCGGTTAAGGCCCAGCAGATCCGCGAGACCGGGGCCAAGATTGTCTTTGTGCCCTGCCATAACTGCATCGATCAGATCAGGGACCTGAGCAAGGAGTACGACCTGGGCATCAAGGCGATCCATTTCAAAGAGGCCCTTGTGGAGCTGATGGAGATTCCGGAAGCGATGAAGCCCAAGGAAGAGGAGGCGTAGAAACGGCCGCCGAGATCGTGATGGGGACGGCAGGTGTTGGTCGGTTCATGGGCGGCCTCTCGAGTCGGCTTTGAGAGCGAAGAGACGATGCAGTGAAAATATGGTTATTCGACATATTTCAGAGCCTCAGTTATCGTCTGATCTTCTGGGTCGGCCTGATCCTGTTCGTCTGTATTTCAATCTGGGCTTACTTCAACATCAAGTATGAGAAGGAGAAGGCCATCGTCCAGATGGTAACTCAGGCGGATCGACTGAGCAACACGATCATGTTGGGGACGCACTACGCCATGATGCTTTACGCCAGGGACGACATTAACCAGATCATCAAAAATATTGGAAGGCAAAAAGGCATCGAGGCCATCCGCATCTACAACAAGTCAGGTGAAATCAAGTATTCGATCCGGCCCGAAGAAGTGGACCGAAGCACCAACATCAAGGCGGAGGCCTGCTACGTCTGCCATATTTCGGAGCCCCCGATCCAAGTGCTTGAGCTCGACGAGAGAAAACGCGTCTTCAACGGCCGGGAAGGGAACCCCCTGCTCGGGATCATCAGCCCCATTTACAATGAAGCGGGCTGTTCGACCGATCCCTGCCACGTGCACTCTCCCGGGAAGAAGATCCTCGGGGCACTGGATGTGGTCGTCTCCCTTGAGGAGTTGGATTCGAACAGGATGTGGTCGGTGCGCACGGTCCCGTGCTTCGTGGACACGGTGCTGCCCTCCACCAGTGGCAGCAGGTCGCGCTGCACCCCCTCGCGGGAGACATCGGCGCCGCTCATCCCCTCGCCGCGGCGGGTCACCTTGTCGATCTCATCCAGGAAGACGATGCCGTTCTGCTCGACGTTCTCGATCGCCCGCAGCTTGAGCTCCTCCTCGTTGACCCGCTTGGCCGCCTCCTCGTCGCGCAGCACCTTGCGCGCGTCGCGGATGCGCAGCTTGCGCCGCTTGGTGCGGCCCTGGCCGAGGTTCTTGAAGAGCCCCTGGAGCTGGCTGGTCATCTCCTCCATGCCCGGAGGGGCCATGATCTCGACCCCCAGGGGGGAGGCGGAGACCTGTATCTCGATCTCGCGGTCGTCCAGATCCCCGGCGCGCAGCTTGTCGCGGAACTTCTCGCGGGTCGCGCTCGGTGCCGGGGTTCGGCTCTCCTCCTCGAAGCTCGAGGGGGGCGGAAGCAGGGCATCGAGGATGCGCTCCTCGGCCGCAGCCTCGGCCTGATCGCCCAGCCTGGCCATCTCGTCCTCGCGGGACATCTTCACCGCGACGTCGGCGAGGTCGCGGATCATGGACTCCACGTCCCGGCCGACGTAGCCCACCTCGGTGAACTTGGTCGCTTCCACCTTGATGAATGGGGCGTTCGCCAGGCGCGCCAGGCGCCGCGCGATCTCGGTCTTGCCCACGCCCGTGGGCCCGATCATGAGGATGTTCTTGGGCGTGATCTCCGAGCGCAGGGGCTCGTCGATCTGCATACGCCGCCAACGGTTGCGCAGGGCGATGGCCACCGCGCGCTTGGCGTCATCCTGACCGACGATATGCTTATCCAGCTCGGCGACGATGGCCTGGGGGGTGATTTCCGAATTGGGGGACATGCGGGTCTTGGAGTCCAGTCGATGGATGGCTGCCCGGTGCGGCGGGATGAGTGTCTTTCAGGAGGTGCGGGTGCTGGATGGGCGGCGCAAGTCGGGATGCCACCTTGGGCCGCCGACGATGGCGGCGCTGGGCCTACCCGCGGCAAAATAGACCGCGCCCGGGGTCAGGCGCCGATCTCCAGCTCCTCGAGCACCAGGTTGTGGTTGGTATAGACGCAGATGTCGGCGGCGATGTGGAGGGCACGCTCGACGATCTCCCGGGCCGACAGATCGGTGTTCTCGAGCAGGGCGCGGGCAGCCGACTGGGCGAAGGCACCGCCCGAGCCGATGGCCATCAGATCCTGCTCGGGCTCGACCACGTCGCCCGTGCCGGAGATCATTAGAGAGGTGGTCGCGTCGGCGATGCGCAGAGCGCCTCCAGGCGCCGCAGCATGCGGTCGGTGCGCCAGTCCTTCGCCAGCTCCACCGCCGAGCGGACCAGGTGGCCCTGGTGCTTCTCCAGCTTGCCCTCGAAACGCTCGAAGAGGGTGAAGGCGTCGGCGGTCGCGCCGGCGAACCCGGCAAGCACCTTGTCCTTGTAGAGCCTGCGCACCTTGCGGGCGTTGCCCTTCATGACCGTCTGGCCCAGCGACACCTGGCCGTCGCCACCGATCACCACCCGTCCATGCCGGCGCACCGAGAGGATGGTGGTTCCGCGAAAGGTCTCCATGGACGAGGCTCCGGGGGGTGAAAATGGGCCCATTCTAACTGAGGCCCCGGTACCGAGGCGGCTTTGCGGGCTTCCCCCCTGTACACCTCGAGTCCATCTCCCGTACCGTTACTGGCCCCCGCCGTTGTCGGGTCATCGGTTGTCTCGTAGGAGCTCCAGATCAGCCATGCCCACCCTGCTCGCCTCCGCCACCCGAATCCTATGGCGCATCCTCGAGCGCAACGGCGTCGACCCCGCGCCGGTGTTCCTCGCGGCGGGACTGAATCCATCCGCCCTCTCGGAGCCTCGCGCGCGCTACGGTGCCCGAGACGGTGGCGCCGTCTGGAGTGCGGCCGCCCGGCTGATCTCCGATCCAGCCTTCGGCCTCCAGGCGGCGGAGGCGTGGCGTCCGACGGATTTCCATGCCCTCGGCTACGCCTTCCTGGCCAGCGACAACCTGCGCACCGCGATCGCACGGCTCGAGCGGTACCATGCAGTTGTCAACCCGGTCATCGTGTTCACCGAAGACCCCGGCCCCCACCCCCACCGGCTGAGCCTGACCTATCGCATTGCCTCCTCCGACTTCCCCGATGTCCCCGAGCTGGAGGACGCACGCTGGGCCGTGATCCTGGGCATCTGCCGGTACGTCTTCGGTCAGGGCCTCGACCCCGTCGAGGTGTGCTTCACCCACCCCGCACCCGCTGCCACTGGTCCTTATTTCGGGCTCTTCCGCTGTCCCGTGCAGTTCGATGCACCGGCCCCCCGCCTCACCTTCTCGCGCGAGGACGCGGAACGTCCGCTCCCGGCGCGCAACCGCGAGCTCGCCAAGGCCAACGACGCCGTTTTGGCGGCCTACTGCAGCGAGCTCAGCGCCCAGGAGACCGTTTCGCGGGTCAAGCACGCGATCCTGGATCGATTGCCCAGCGGGACACCCGGCGCGGAGGAGATCGCGCGGGACCTGATCATGAGTCCGCGGACACTCCAGCGACGGCTCACGAACGAGGGCACCAGCTTCAAGCGCTTGTTGGAGATCGTGCGCCGGGAGCTCGCCGAACAGTACATCGCCGACCCCGGGTGCTCACTGGCCGACATCACCTATCTGCTCGGCTTCTCCGAGGCGTCCGCCTTCTCTCGCGCCTTCAAGCGCTGGACTGGCGAATCGCCGAGCAGCGTCCGCGAAACCATGCGCGGATGAGCGGGGCTCTCATCCGACGATTGGCGTGGCGGGTCAAGGTCAGTGGCGCCGTTCGTCAAGCGCCCCTCGGCGCTGGGGCTTACCCTCAACGCTGCGTGGATTGAAGCGGCGGCACAGGGCGGCTCGATCCTGGATACAAGGCCCCGGATATTGGGCCTGGGCTCGATCAATAGGGAGACGGCGATCCACCCTCGAGAGGCGACGCCGCCTTTGCGGCCCGGGAGTATCCTCTGTGAACCGAATTGACCACCCGATCCCAATGCGGAGGGGGCGCGGTGTCCCCGCGCCGAGTGCCAGGAGCCATTTCACGGCCTGCCGCGTGTCCGATTCCGACGCGCTGCGCCGGGGTTATCGGGTCCGCTTTGAGGTGTTCTGCGTCGAGAGGGGTTTTCTCAGACCCGAGGACTATCCCGACCAGGAAGAGAGCGACGTCTACGATCCCCATGCTCTCCATTTCCTCGCCAGCCATTCCAGCGGCCAACCGGCGGGGACGGCGCGTCTGGTCTTGAACGGTCCCCTCGGGCTCCCGCTGCTGCGTCATTGCGAGCTCGAGTCCCGCTATCGTTTTCTCGCCGACCCGGGCGACCCGCTGGGTCCGCGCTACGCGGAGATCTCGCGCCTCGCGGTTGCCCACGGGTATCGCAGGCGCCGCGAGGATGGCGTCTTGGGCGGACCGCCGCGTGCCGGGCGGTCCTGCGTCGGCGGGGCCAGGACCCCCGCCTCACCCTGCCAGGTGCCGGAGATGCTCCCCCAGGTCTTTCGGCTGATCTACCAGGAGAGCAAGCGCCGCGGGATCACCCACTGGGTGGTCGCGATGGAGCGCAGTCTGCACGTCATGCTCCGGCGCATGGGCTTTCAGTTCACCCCCATCGGCCCCGAGACCGACTATTACGGGCCGGTGCGCCCCTATCTGGCCGAGATCGCGGCGTTGGAATTTGATACGGGTCTTCAGCGGCGCGCGGCCCTTGCGTTCATGACGGCCGGGCTCGAGACGCGGCTCAGGCCGCGTATGCCTCCGGTCGCGGCGCTGCCGCCCGTCGAGCGGGCTCAGCCCCTCAGGTCGCCCTTGCCGCCGCACATGGGCGCCGGGGCCATCGCCAACCGGGCCGCGGCGGGGTAGGCTTCCAGGCCCAAACCAACCGGAGGGCCTCCATGTCACCCTATTCCATCCTCACGCTCGTCCTGCTCCTCGGGGCGAGTGTCAACTGCGCCGCCGGTCAGGCGGTGCGCTTCCAGGGGCTGACATCCGAGGTCCCCTCGGCCTGGACCCAGGACACGCCGAGCAGCAACATGCGCGTGCTCCAGCTCGGTGTCCCAGGCGAGGCCGAGGGCGAGGGCGCCCAGTTCGTCGTCTTCTACTTCGGGCCGGGCCAGGGGGGATCCCTGGAGGCCAATGTCGAGCGCTGGACCGCCCAGTTCAGCAATCCCGATGGGAGTCCGGTCACGCCGGTGATGGGGCCCGTGGAGTCGCCCATGCCGGCGACCCTGGTGGAGCTGCGCGGGAGTTATGCCCGCGGCGTGGGTGCCGGACCCGGTGCGGAGACCCTCCCCGACCGCATGTTGCTCGCCGCCGTGGTGGAGACGCCCGAGGGCAACCTCTACCCCCAGCTCCACGGCCCGGCCGAGCTGGTCGCGAGCCAACGAGAGGCCTTCGTCGCGTTCATCCAGGGCATCCAGGCCGCCGGGTCGCCCTGATCACGGCACGGCCCGCCCGAGCCAGGGCGGGCCCGTCCCGTCAGCGGATCATC